>CAVPXW010000011.1:0-301204 GCA_963709865.1 uncultured Acidobacteriota bacterium | reverse complement strand
GCTGAAACAGCCCCGTAGGGGCGACAGATAATACCCCAGGACGTCAGTCCTCGGTAAGCGGAGAAGAAGGGAACTGATTGTCCCCGAACGGAACCGGGACGAGAGGGCCGCGACTTCAGTCGTGCCACAATGCCAGTTCTACCGTGGGTTCCACCGTGGAAGAGCGGCCCTTCAAGGGCCGCGTCAGCAGCCCAGCACCGAACCGGGCTTTCAGCCACTGTCGGATGCGGCGACGACCACATACGAGTGCTCGTCAGAACGACGGCGCGCCGTCGCTCGAATCGAACTTGAACGCCGGGGATTTGACTTTGTGTTTTGGGAGCGACGCTAACGCGGCGATCCAGACCTGAGATCGGTCTAGGGTTGCGTCCCTTGCCTAGGCGTTAAGTGCCGAATCGCGCACAGAATCTGCGAGTTCGTAACGTACTCTAGAGAGGAGCTTAACGTAAGTTGGCGAACTCCTCTCTGTGTCGGTGATGGGGCTATTGCTCCTCACCTGAGTATAGAAGTCGGTGTCGGCTTTGCTCTCAACACCTGGACATTCGCGTCTCAATTCCTCGGAAAGCAGGTATCTCAAAGCAGCCTCTTGATCCGGCAGATCGTCCGCCGTGTCGACGCCCTGGTGTTCTGCGACGAGGACATCGCGGATAAGATCATTTAGATCAGACGATCGATTTGCTTGACTCTCGAGTTCGACTCGCTTCGCGTCGATCCATTGCTGAATTCCCATCCAAGTTTCCGGACCCATACGGTGTGACCTCCAATTCGATTTCCTCAGCGTCCTCTTTCTGCGGCGAAGACGCGCGCTCAAATCCGGGCCCTCCGTGTAATATTGGCTTTCTCGATCTTGCCGTCGGGTCGGCGGATGGTGAGCTTCTTGCCGTCGACGGTCGCCTCGATCGGATCCCCGACAATGAAGTCCGTCGAATGGCAACCTCGCTTGGCGCGGAAGTTGGCGCTGTATGCCATTCCGTCCAGCGCAACCGTAACTGTGAACATCTCCCAACTTCCCTGGGTGACGATGGGGTTTGGATATCCCTGAATAACAGTAACCTGAGGGGCACCGTGCTCGCTGTACGGGGCGATATCCAGTATCTTTCCAGTTCCCGCTACCGCTACACCGGATAACAAGATGACTGCGAGGACAGACTTCATTCTTCCTCCAACCGGCGCATTCGAGGGAAATCCTCGCATCTTCAGCGAACTGCTGCAGTGACCCTGCTCACGGGTCAAGAAATTGTTCAGTGTACGTTTCGGGCTCATCCCCGAACTAGGAAAACAAATCCGGAGTTTTAGCTCTTACCCACTCGAATGCGGGTAATCTCTGGCGAGTATTGGGGTTCCACAAATATCCCCAGCGGGTTAGAATTAACCAAGGCGTAACCCCTGCGACATTCAATAAGGGTTAGCTGAGAGCTGACAGCCGAACGCTGGCAGCCCATCCTTCGCGATAGCGAAAAGGTATCCACGGGTTCAAACCATGTCCCAGAACAACGGTTCCAATCACCTCCCTCCGTCTCAAGACCGGCCTCGCCGAAATGCTCAAAGGCGGCGTCATCATGGACGTCACCAACGCCGACCAGGCCACCATCGCCGAACGAGCCGGCGCCGTCGCCGTCATGGCCCTGGAGCGCGTGCCTGCCCAAATCCGCGCCGAAGGCGGCGTCGCCCGCATGGCGAGCCCCAAGAAGATTCGCGAAATCATGGCCGCCGTGTCCATCCCGGTCATGGCCAAGTGCCGCATCGGCCATTTTGCCGAAGCCCAGATTTTGCAGGAACTCGGCGTCGACTACATCGACGAATCCGAAGTCCTCACCCCAGCCGACGAAGCCCACCACGTCGACAAGCATGCCTTCACCGTCCCCTTCGTCTGCGGAGCCCGCAACCTCGGAGAGGCCCTGCGCCGCATCGCGGAAGGCGCCTGCATGATCCGCACCAAAGGCGAAGCCGGCACCGGCGACGTGGTTCACGCCGTCAAGCATATCCGCCAGATCGTTCAGGAAATGAAGATCCTGACCGTGCTCGGCGAAGAAGAACTCTACGCCAAGGCCAAAGAGCACCAGGCTCCCTACGAACTGATCCGCATCGTCGCCAAGGCAGGGAAGCTCCCCGTCCCCAATTTCAGCGCGGGAGGAATCGCCACCCCAGCCGACGCGTCCCTGGTCATGCAGCTAGGAGCCGAAGCCGTCTTCGTAGGTTCAGCGCATCTTCATGAAGGACTCGCACCACCTTCGCCGATCCCGCAGAAGCGGAGAAGCGGGCCAGAGCCATCGTCAAGGCCGCCACCCACTTCAATGACCCTAAAGTATTACTTGAAGTCAGCGAAGATTTGCAGGGAGCCATGAAAGGCCTGGCCGTAGCCGGACTGGACGAAGCCCACATGCTGCAGACCCGGGGCTGGTAGCTAAGCTAAGTTTTGATGGCGAAACAAAAATATTCAGAACGTCGTGCGACCTTGATCCAGCTATGGCTACAACGCCCGCCGGAGAGGCGCACCGGCGATCATGTCTTGGAATTTTATGGTTGGCTCGAAGGAAATCGTCCAGAATTGCTGAGACGGGGGCATGGGGATCCGTACCAGCACCTACAGGCTGATCTGAGCAATCACATCCGCGAATATCGATGAGTGCCAATAACTCGGATGAAGCTCTTCCGCAACGGCGACGAATTGTCGAGCACCATTCGGAAACAAACCTATTACGATATCCTCGGCATTCCAACGGGAGCAGGCATTGACCATATCAAGGCTTCTTATCGCCTTCTCGCAACAAAAACGGTATTTACCGAGGCTGCATACCGCGCTCTCACAGACCCAGAAAAGCGGCGGGAATACGATGCTTGGATGTTGGGCGGATTCATACCTGAAGCGGAACAACGAGACGCAGATGGTCCCACGAAAGTGGAACAGGATTGGGGTAAACGTGGCCGAGAACGGTGTTCCTGCGGCAAGGTTCTACAACTTGACGACGAGTGGCATTGTCGGGAATGCTGGGGCAAGCTTGAATATTACGTCGTCTTCGACATGTTCGGGGGGCACATCGTTCATGACAGCCAAATGCCTATCGTAACTGAGCCTGATGGGCAAACCTACTGGCAAGTGCCGTACGGCACTCTTTACGGCCCTTTCCCAAAAGAAGAAGCCGAGGTAGTTCTCAAGGGAAAAAACGAACTGCGCAAGAAGTGAAACACCGGTTTACTAGAACTACTTACCCAATCAAAGCGCAAAATTAGAGCGCCGAGTTTCTGTCGGCGTCCGCTGCGCGTGAGCGGGACTCCGACCTGCCGTGAAAGACGCGACTTAAATCCCGACACTCCCAAGAACCGCAACCACGAGAAACCTCCCCGATTCATTCAATCGCCCCACTCGCAGGGGCAGTGTATACCAAATGACCATTCCAATTGCATTTGGGGCTGGCCGGAGCGTCCATCTTCACGACTGGGACTCGCACTTCCCGACACCGGATACTTGACTGCTGGTGAGATAATTGCGTGCGTGATCGAGGTCAAAGACAAGATTTTTGCCATCGCGCAATCTAAGCCAAAATATGAAGGGGTTACCGTGGGCGAATTGGAACACAAGCACGGTTTAAACCGAAAAGAGATCGACGCCGCCTTGAAGGAGTTGGAGATAGAGGGAAAGCTCCAGGAGGTGCCGTTGTTCTACAGTCCGAGGGGGAAGTAAATACAAGAGATCGCAGCGAGTTGCTCTGTCGAATAGTGGCTTATTCGCTGTGGGATTCGGACCTCCTTCCTTGCGTTACTTTGCTTTTGGTCTTCGACTTACCGGGCTGCGAGGCGCCCCCGCCATCCTGCGTCCTACTCCCATAAGGTACCGCATCCCAGTCTAGATACGAGCAACGGCAAAAAATTCTTCAGCTCTTGCAATGTTCAATCCCATGCGAATACTGGTTTGGACAGAGTGCCGTGCACCACGTGTTATTTAGATGGCTCCGGATACTCCGGAGCCGTCGCTCTTTGAGGGCAGGGTTGGTTGTTGAGTTCCGAAGTAAATTCGGAGTACCTAACTCACCCTTTGCGTCCCTTCATAAACTGTCATATTATGAAGCCATGCCCATGACCTCGTTAAACATCTCCCTCCCCGAAGCTCTCAAAAAATACGTCGAAGGCCAAGTCGCTTCCGGCGACTGGGGCACGCCCAGCGAGTACGTCCGCGAACTCATCCGTCAGGACAAAGAGCGCCGCGCCGCACGGCTGGAGCAGTTGCGGCATGACATTCAGGAGGGTTTTCAGAGCGGTCCCCCCCGGCCTTGGAATGTCACTGATATGAAACGCGAAGGACGCAAACGGCTTGCAACCCGCACAGCATCCAGCCGCAAATAAATGCCCAGCGTAGTCTTACGCCCACGCACCTTGCTCGATCTCTTCGATATCTGGGCCTACATCGCCGAAGACTGCGGCAAGCAGATCGTTCTTCGCCGCTCTCATTGACAATCAATTTCGGGCTTTGGCCCGCCAGCCCAGCGTGGGACGCAGCAGGCCGGAGTTGGCCCCCGACCTGCGCAGCTTCCCGGTTGGCCGATACGTGATCTTCTATGTCCCGCTTCCAAAAGGGGTCGAGATCGTCCGCGTGCTCACGGCGCGCGGGACCTGGAGTCAACTCTCCTCGATGACTGATGTCCTCGAGCAGATGCCTCTCCCCCTTTCCGCCCTTAAGGAAAAGTAGCGGGTTTCGAAGGGTGCATACGGATCGCGGTCCAGAGCTTCGCTGGTGGGGAGTTGTTCCCGATTGACTTTTGCGCCTTCCCCAAATTCATTTACACTTTCCCGCGACACCCTGCTTCCCAAGGAGGCAACCATGCCCGTTACACAAGGCGACCTCAGCCTGCTGCAGCATCCCGCATCGCAGGAACTGCTCCACTCCAAGATTCCCGCCCGCCTCGCCTACATCGCAACCGACGGCACGCCGCGCGTGATTCCCATCTGGTTCCACTGGAACGGCCACGACATTGTCATGGGTACGCCGCCGAAAGCGCCCAAGCTCAAGGCTCTCGCCAAGAATCCCAAAGTGTCGCTCACCATCGACGACAATGTTTTCCCTCACAAGGTGCTTCTGATCCGCGGCACGGCACGCCTCGAACCGCTCAACGGAATCGTGCCCGAATATGCCCTGGCCGCCGACCGCTATTTCGGACCCGAGCAAGGCAAGGCATGGGTCTCCCAACCTGGGAACATGATCTCGTCCATGGTCCGCGTCACCATCACCCCTGAGTGGGTGGGCCTGCTCGACTTCCAAACCCGCTTTCCCAGCGCCCTCCCGCTCTGAGCCATACGCTCTTGCGGTTTGATCTCGGGTGCCCCATTTCTCGCGTTCTTCGCGAGAAGTGGGCCGCACGGCGACAATCGAATTGCTCCTCCGATTCCTCTGTGCCCTCCGTGTCCTCTGTGGTAAAAGATTTTTGTCCTTGATGCCCGATGTCACCAATCTCGAAACCGTCCGCCGCTACCTGAAAGCTATCGAAGACGGCGACGCCAACTGCGTCCTGGGCCTGTTCTCTCCCGATGCCGTCCTGGAGCAACTCCCCAACCGAATCTACCCGAAGGGCCTTCGCTCCAGTGTCTCTCAAATACCCGAAGCCTTCGAAAAAGGCCGCAAGATCTTCTCCCGCCAAACCTACGAAGTCACCAATGCAGTCACCACCGGCGAGACAGTCGCCCTCGAAGTCCTCTGGACCGGCACCCTGGCCATCCCCTTCGCCACGCTCGCCGCCGGCAGCCAGATGCGCTGCTACTCCGCCATGTTTTTGGAATTCCGCGCCGGCAAAATCGTAGCCCAACGCAATTACGATTGCTTCGAACCCTGGTAGAAAACACTCTCGTCGAGACTACTGCGCCAGGCCGCTAAAGCGCTCCAAAATCTCCGGCCCTGGCCGCTGGGGACCCCGCCCTTTGACGCCCACGAAACCACATCCGCTAAAATCGATGCCAGCATGAAGATCGGAGTCCTGGCCCTGCAAGGCGATTTCGACGCCCACCGCCGCCGCCTCGAAGAACTCGGCGCCGACGTCGTCCTCGTCAAAAAGCCGGAGCAACTCGACGCCCTCGACGGCCTCGTCATCCCCGGCGGCGAATCCGGCACCTTCCTGAAACTCCTGGGTGAAGAAGGCTTCGCAAAGTTGAAAGATTTCGTCCACGCCAAGCCCACCTTCGGCACCTGCGCCGGCGCCATCCTCCTCGCCACCGAAGTCGAGAATCCTCAACAGCAAGGGCCTCGGCGCTCTCAACATCCGCATCCGCCGCAACGCCTATGGACGCCAGATCGACAGCTCCATCCGCCAGGGCCTCCTCGGCGACTCCCCCATCGAAATGGTCTTCATCCGTGCCCCCAAAATTGAGCACGTCGGCGAGGGCGTTGAAGTGCTCGCTACCGAAGGCAAGGACCCCGTAGCCGTCCGCCAGGGAAAAACCATGGCCGCCACCTTCCACCCCGAACTTTCTCCGACGACACCCGCATCCACCAGGCCTTCCTGGACCTCGTGCGATTCCAGTCCGCCCACGGGAACTGAAGATGCTCGAAGGCTGGTGTGGGACGGACACTCCTGTCCGCCCAGGTTTTGAAGTTGCTTTTTGATCTGCCCCTTCTACGGAGGCGCCCGGCCGCGAGTCTATCCGCAATCCGAAAGGTTGGCCTCAGATCGTCCTGACGGAACGTCGAAAAATCCCTTGACAAGCAAATCGCGTAACTGTAAGGTTACGCATTATGCGGAACCGTTCGGTTACATATTCGACCCCCCGGCGCACCGAGGCCACCTTCCACGCCCTCTCCGATCCTACCCGCCGCGCCGTCCTCGATCTCCTTCGCCGCGGCAGCCAGCCCGCCGGACAGATCGCCGAAGCCTTTCCCGTCTCTCGCCCCGCCATCTCGAAGCACCTGCGCCTGCTGCGCCGCGCCCATCTGGTCCGCGAACACCGCGAAGGCCGCCATCGGGTTTACGAACTCAACCCCGAGCCGCTCCGCGCCGTCGACTCCTGGATCGAGCAATACCGCGTCTTCTGGGTCGCCAGCTTGAACAACTTGAAGTCGTTCGTCGAGACCGAGTACGCGCGCGAGACTCAGATCTCGCGCAAACCCAAACCTTGAATCTCAGAAAGGAAACGTTATGACCAAATCCATGCGCATCGCCGCTGTGATGTTCGTAGCCTTGGCCGCCACCGCCGCCCTCGCTCAATCCGACGCCCAGAAATCCTTCACCCAGCTCAAATCCCTCACCGGCAACTGGGAAGGGAAGTCCTCCGACGGCCAGCCCCTGCTGGTCTCCTACCGCGAAACCGCCGGCGGCTCCGCCCTCATGAGCGAGATCCAGGGTGACCACGGAATGATCTCGATGTTCCACCTGGATGGCCCGGACAAATTGCTCATGACCCACTACTGCGCAGCCGGCAATGAGCCGCGCATGCAAGCCAGCGTCTCCCCCGACGGCAAGACCATCACCTTCACCTTCTTCGACGGCACCAATATCGCTCCCGGCGCCGGCCACATGCAGCGTATGATCCTCACCCTGCTCGACGACAATCACCACACCGAGGACTGGACCTTCGTCGCCCAGGGCAAAGAGATGAAACGATTCTTCGACCTCCACCGCAAAATCTGACCGTGTCGGAAAAACCGTGTGGGACGGACACTCTTGTCCGTCCAGGTTTTGACTTTGCTTTTGATTTTGGTTGTTCTAAGCAAAAAGAGGAAAGTCAGGAACTATGACCACAACCATCATCACTCCCGATCAAGACGCGATCGTCAGCGAGATCGACGTCGCCGCTCCCCTGGCCCGCGTCTTCCAGGCCCTGACCACGGCCTCCGAACTCAAGCGCTGGTTCACCTCCCCGGAATGTCCGGCGAAATCCTGGGAGATGGACCCGCGCCCCGGTGGCCGCTACGGCTACGCGACCGAGGCCGGCTCCGTCATCATTAACGGAGTCCGCGAATTCGAGTGCCATGGCGAGATCCTCGAGTTCGATCCCCCACGCCTCCTCGTCTACACCTGGCTGGCGAACTGGCACGACGATGTCACGCGCCGCACCGTTGTCCGCTGGGAACTCACGCCGAAGTCCGGCGGCACCCACGTGAAAGTCACGCACAGCGGCCTCAGCACCATGCCCGTAGCCCGCAAGGATTATTCCGGAGGCTGGCCGGGCGTGGTCGAAATGCTGAAGAAGTTTGTAGAGCAGTGAATAGCATGGCCGTCCGAAATAAGCCATGTGGCGCGGGCCTCTATGTGGCGCGGGCACCCCGCCCGCGCAAGGCCGAAGCCACCCGAAATGCTGTCAGGAAAGAATGAAGACTGTAGTTCGAATTCGAGATTGTGAATTTGAGATCGTAAATCAACCTTCAAGCCCGGAAATTCGAAACGCATAGGAGAAACCAATGGCCACCGCAACCATCACCCCCGACCAGAAAGCCGTCATCGCGGAAATCTTCATCGCCGCTCCCCCGGCCCGCGTCTTCCAGGCCATCAGCGATCCCACCCAACTCCCGAAGTGGTGGGGACAATCCGGCCTCTACCACGTCACCAAATCCACCATGGACGTTCGCCCCGGCGGCAAATGGCGCAGCGACGGCGTTGGCGCCGACGGCAAGGCCTTCTACGTCGAAGGCGAATACCTCGAAGTCGATCCCCCGCGCCTGCTCGTCCATACTTGGATCGGAAGCTACAGTGGTCCGGAGAAGACGGTCGTCCGCTGGGAACTCGAGCCCCACAGCGTTCACGGACTGCACCCTAACGGTCCGAAGAAGTCCGGCACCGGCACCCTGGTGCGCGTCCGCCAGGAAGGTTTCGCCAGCCTCGAATCCGCCACCAGCCACGGCGAAGGTTGGAAGCGTGTCCTCGGCTGGCTCGAAGCATTCCTGGAGCGTGGCGAAGGCGTAGACACCCTGAAATAAATTGTTGATCTGGTTCGATGTGGCGCGGGCGCCCCCGCCCGCGCACTCTAACCAGACCTCAACAGCCGATCGGAGAGCGATCCACCGAAAGGCCCACGGTGACTCCTTCTGAGTCCTCCGTGTCCTCTGTGGTTCATTTTTCCGCATCCGTGGGAAATCTTGTCAAGCCCCCTAAACCCACCGATTCCTTGCAAACGACACATTCGCAAGCAGAAATAAAGTCCATATTTTTGCCACTTTGCCCCCTCCAACTTGAGATAATAGATATAGAAGGACAAACTCAAGAAAGCGCAGCCTCCGGGCCGCGCTTTTCGTGTTCTTAGGCCATCAATTTCATAAAGGGGACACAGGCGCAGCCACCAGAGTTGCGCCTTTCTTATGGGACAGGAATGGGGAGAGGGAAATAGCACCGTGATTTTACTGGCGACGGGCACAGCCGTTCGCATTCTGGACGACAACGTACCGGGAGTGATTACCATCCATGCCGTGGGGTGCCCCAGCGGCAGCCGTTTGGGCGACTCGGATGAGGCAGCGTTGGTGGCACGAGCCTGCGAATTTGATTTTCGGGTTGCGAAGCCGTGGGGAAACATCGATCCCTACGATGTTCTGGTGGGAATAGGACGCGGATTCTGGCGCGTCCAAGTGAAACGCGCAACCCATGATGGCCATGGGCAATACCATGCAAGGAGTGGGGGACGTCGGGGGCGCTACACGAAGGACACGATCGACTTCATTGCTGCTCATGTGGTTCAGGAGAACATTTGGTATATCGTGCCGGTCGAGGCCTTCGAGGGGCGAGCGACGGTGCACTTTAACCCGCACGGTCGCCGCAAGTCGAAGTACGAAAAATACCGCGAAGCTTGGTGCCTCTTGGCCTGCGCTCCCAAAGCAAGAGGCTGGAGAGATATTCCCGCAGTCTGCAGATGTAAGGAACTTCCGGTCCGCTGCGCAGTCTGCCCGAATCGCTAGAACCGGGAAGGGCACGACTTATAGTCGTGCCGATTAAGCTCTGCGATGAATTCGGCTTTAGCCGCTGGGGTTTGCTCTTGATGCGGCCTGTAAGAGAAACACCTCAGCGGCTAAAGCCGGCCCAGTTTTCCAGGCGCAACGGCACGAGTAGAACTCGTGCCCTTCCCGGTTTTCTCCCGGTCATTTCCGGGCGGCTCACGCTTGCGATCACATTCGCCCGGTGCGACCATCATCTTTACGCAGGAGGGTCTCATGATCAACGGCGCCCACATCGTCCTCTGCACCAAGGACCCGGAAGCCGACCGCGCCTTCTTCCGCGACCTGCTGCAACTCCCCTCCGTCGACGCCGGCCACGGATGGCTCATCTTCGCCCTGCCTCCCGCCGAAGCCGCGTTTCACGACGCAGAAAATAACGATAAGCACGAACTCTACTTCATGTGCGACGACCTCGCCGCCACCCTGCGCGATCTCAAAAAGAAAAAGGTCCCAGTCTCCGCCGTCACCGAACAGCGCTGGGGAAGCCTCGCGTCTCTAACCCTCCCCGGCGGCGGCAAAGTCGGCATCTACCAGCCCAAACATCCCAGGCCGAAGCATCTCTACGCTTGTCATTCCCCGGCGCCCATTACCCCGTGGTACACTATGATTGGGTCGTACATCCGGCATCGGTCAGTGACCGAAGCTAATCAAGTTGGCGACTCAGGACAAAAACATGAAAACCTCTACGGCGAAGTCCGCCGACGTTGTTTCTTTTCCGTTTCACTCCTTCCGTAACGTTAGCCGCCCCGAAGATACTGAGAACGGCCGCAAGGTCTTTTCGGGCCAAGCTCCCGTAACGTCAGTCCTCGAACTTTCGACGGACGCGGACGTTTGCGATTACCTACTCGATGCCGAGGGTAAGCAGCGTCGGCGTGAAACACAGGTGAACAGGGAGATCAGACAGACGCTTGAAACCCACCCCGAATTGTTCCCAATCCTAAACGGTGGCTTGGTGATCGTTGCGCGGAGTCATGAAGTCGACGAGCAGAAGAAGCTTCTTTATCTCACCCGGGCCAGCGTCATTAACGGCTCTCAGACCCAGGGGGTTCTTAAAGACTTTTTCGAGAAGCGGATAGCTGAAGGAGGGAAATTCCGTCATTTCATGAGAAGTACGAACTCATCGTCACGGACGATGAGGATCTGATTGGAGAAATCTCTATCGCGAGGAACTTTCAAAACGATGTCGCGAGCATCTCGATCGCGGAAGGCGGGGGGCAACTCGACGGACTAGAACGGAGTCTCCGGAAGAAGATCCCGGGGTCGAAACTTCAGAAGTCCGATCGAGCTCCGGATGACTATGTTGGAACAGAAAGACTGCTTCAGGTGATCACGGCATTAATCCCGGCTTTGTTGTGGCCAAAAACAGCGGAGGCCGACAACCCAACGAAGTATACACCTACAGTATGAAAGCCAAATGTATCAAGGAGTTCCAGGAAATCTACCGAAAGGCTCATGATCGCAAGCATCCCGATTACGAGCGTGCTCGCGAGCTGTACCAGTTCTACCTCGATATAGCTCCTGAAGCTTTCCAGTTGTACGAGAAGTGGAAAGCCCATCAAGGTTTTGCCGGCACGGGTATCCGCTCGATCACTGGCGAGGGCCGCGAGATCGTAGAGGTGCCGGACGGCCTTATTTTCCCGATCATCGCGTCACTTGCCGCCTTCGCGCGCAAAACCGATGAGGGCTGGAGAATCAGGCCCCCGAACTCTTCAAGGACGACGAGATCATCGGCGCCGCAAAATCGGTATATCAGAGCATGGCGGCGTCGAATCCGTGGCTCATGGGCAAGAGCAAGGCCTGCTACTTTGCCTTGAATCAGATCACCTCAATCTATCAACGACTCTCAGAGTGAGTTAGGAGGCTGCGGCCTAACTGCGAAGTTGGGCCGCTGTATGCCTGCGTCGACCGGTTGCCGGGTAGATGCGTTGTAGGTCGTCATCAGAAGGACTATTCGTGGCTTGGTCGTTCGTGACGTATATTTAATGACAGCGTAGGTAGTACTAATAGGATATCTTAGCCGGTAATATATGAGGAAGTAACATGAAATATATTGGACTTCGCTGCTGGCCGGATAAGTTCGCATATGTTGTCCTACAGGGCACGCTCGCGACACCAGTTCCAATCGACTCCGGAACCGTCACTATTCCCGACGACACCGACCGTCCAGCCTTTCTAAACTGGATCTCCAGCGAGGTGCGGACAATAGTCAAACGCCACACGCCGACGTCGTGTTCCTACAAAGCCATCGAACCCGCCGCTCGGAAGAACTCGAGCCTCTTACGTAGGGCGCAGGTAGAAGGTGTCGTTCAAGCAGTAGTTCATGAATTGGGCTGCAAACTCATAACCAGTCATACCAAGCAGCAAATAAAGGCTCGGATCGGTTTCGAAGGCTCTGCGAAGGAGGTGGCCCAGGCGCTCGACGGCAGTTCTCTTGAAGAATTCGGTGGAACCGATTATGAGGAGTCGGCACTTGCGGCATGGGCATCGTTGCCCGACTAACCATGGGCGATTATCTGAAGAAAACACGCTTAGGTCACGGCTGCTTTGGGGAGGTCTGGCTCGCTCAGCACGAGGGGTTCGCGGTCGATTTCGCGGTAAAGTTTGTCCCCGAAGCGAACATCCTGAGCCCTACCGAGTTCTACCGAGAGCCCCGTCTTTTAAAGCTCTTGGAACATCCGAATATCGTCAAGGTTCACGACACCGGGCGATTGCCAAACGGTGACCTCTTCATTGCCATGGAATACCTCAAGAAGGGAAGCCTCGCGGCCGAACTCCGGGGTGAAAGCCTGAACCTGCGATCGCTGAAGCAAATCTTTTGCGGGGCGATGCGCGGGCTTCAGTTCGCGCATGACTTAGGGTATGTTCATCGCGACATCAAGCCCGCGAACATTCTCATTGGCGACGATACGAGCGGAAAACTTGGGGACTTCGGACTCGCGACTCAACTGGGGCCAGGAGGAACAGCGTCGCCCCAGTTCTACTACACTTACGTGGCTCCAGAGGTGCTTGGCTCGGGCACCACCAGCAAGACTTCGGATGTCTACGCGATGGCAGTAACACTATATGAAGCCTTGAACGGAAAGTCCTATCTCCCGTCACCAACGTCTCTCGACCATCTTAAGCAAATGATCAGAGAAGGTGCTTTTCCTGATCGGAGCTACTATCGCGTTTACGTACCCAAAAAGTTGCGCAAAGTAGTTAACAAAGCTATGAGTGTTCTTCCAAGCGAGAGGTTCGGGAGTGCCGAAGATTTCCGCCACGCACTCGAACAGGTCCCAATTCGCGCCAGCTGCGCGGAGCACGTCTCTCAGACTCGTTTCGAATGGACCTCCGAGGCTGACGACGAGAGATTGAGGGTAAGCATGTCTGCCCAATCTGACGGCAAATGGTGTGTGGAAACGGCTCGCCAGACCGGGCAGGGGTCAGCCCTTCGCCGGGTGACAAGGCTATGTCTCCGCAATCTGACGGAACCTCAAGCCCGCAAGGCGGTCCACAAGATTACGTCCGGTTTTGTTAGCGGTGGATCATCAAGCAAGCTCCGAGCATGATGCTCCGTGCCCGTCGCGATTTGTGAACCCGCCCCACACTTGCCGGGCGCCCCATCCTTGGCGCGTTCTTTGCGACAAGGGATGGAATCCACAAATTTCGACCCCCAGGATTTTGACCCTCTTCAAACACTTCAAACTGAAAATCCCCACCCCTTCGGCTTCGCTCAAGGCAGGCTCTAACGTCGCAAAAAGCGCGACGCCAGGATGGGGCACCCGGCGTTCGAGCTTGCGGCGAGGAACAGCAGGTTCCTCGACTTCGCTCGGAATGACAAGGGTTTTGGATGGAAGCTCAAGGCTCGGAGCTCAAAGCTCAAAGCTCCGAGCTAGCAGCTAGCCTTTCTCCCCGCTATACTTTCCCTATATGTCTGGGGTTCCACAAAGCAATCCGCAGAAGCCGCAGAAGACGTTCTACCTCGAAACCTTCGGCTGCCAGATGAACGTCCACGACTCCGAAAAAGTTGTGGGGACGCTGATTCAGGAAGGCTATCGCCAGGTGGAGACCGTCGAGGCAGCCGACCTGGTGCTGTACAACACCTGCTCCATCCGCGATAAGGCCGAGCAGAAAGTCTTCAACCGGCTCGCCGATTACAAGAAATACAAAAAGCAAGGCAAGACGTTCGGCGTGCTCGGCTGCGTCGCGCAGCAGGAAGGCGAAAAGATTTTCGAGCGCGCGCCCTATGTGTCGCTGGTGTGCGGATCGGCCTCGTACCGCAAACTACCGGAGATGCTGGTGCAACTGGAAGGCGGCATGGAAGCTGCCGACGGCATCGCAGCCCACCCTGCGAAAACCGCGCAGGGTGGGGCACCCTCGGTGGGGAAGACTCGCGACTCGGGACTCGCGGCCGGGACTCCTGGTTCGCATCACCGGACTCGACGACCGCGAGACCGACACCTGCTTCGAAACCGAATTCACCGCCCGCACCAATCCGCATCGCGGATATATCACCATTATCGAAGGCTGCGACAAGTTTTGCGCCTATTGCGTGGTGCCCTACACGCGCGGCAAGGAGCGCAGCCGGACGTCGCATTCGGTGCTGGCCGAAGCGCGACAGATGGCCGATCTCGGCTACACGGAAATTCAGTTGCTCGGGCAGAACGTGAATTCGTACAAAGATTCGGAAGGGAATCCGGCTGCCCGAAAAACTTTTGCCGAATTGCTGGCCGCCGTGGGAGAAGTTCCCGGCATCCGCCGCGTGCGCTTTACGACTTCGCATCCGCGCGACTTTGGACGCGACATCGTCGACGCCATCGACGCCGTGCCTACGCTCTGCGACCACGTGCATCTGCCGGTGCAGAGCGGGTCGACCCGCGTGCTCGACGCCATGCAGCGGCTCTACACCCGCGAGCAATACCTGGAGCGCATCGCGTGGATGAAGGCCGCGAAACGCGAAATCAGCATCACCACCGATGTGATCGTCGGATTCCCGGGCGAGACCGAATCCGACTTCGCCGAGACGCTCGACCTGCTGGACGAAGTCGGCTACGACGCCGTCTTCGCCTTCAAATATTCGCCGCGGCCGAATACTCCAGTCGCTGAAGCTGGACGACGCGATCCCCGACGAAGAGAAAGCGCGCCGCCTGGAAGTCCTCATGGCGAAGCAGCGCGAGATCCAGACGAGTACGCTACGAGAAATACATCGGCGCAAGATGTGAAGTAATGGTTGAAGGGCAAAACCAAGCCCGCGCCCAGTGGATCGGCCGCACCACCCACAACAAGACCCTGAACTTCACCGCTCCGCCGAGCGAAAATCCCAAGACGGGAACCTACGCCCCGGTGCTCATCACTGTCAGTTTTCCCAACAGCCTGCTGGGCGAAATGGTGATATAAGAATGGAATTTGGCAGGAGACCACCCCATGGAAGTAGAAATGACAATTCGCGGACTAATGATGGATCCAGTTACGAATATGCCGATTGTGGTGTTGAAGGATGTGGGCGGGGATACGGTGTTGCCGATCTGGGTGGGGGTTTATGAGGCGAATGCGATCGCGCTGGAGATGGAGAAAGTGAGCACGCCGCGGCCGATGACGCATGATCTGATCAAGAACGTGTTGACGGGACTGGAAGCGCAGGTGCACAAGGTGGTGGTTACGGAATTGCGCGAGGATACGTTTTATGCGGTGATCTGGCTGGAACGCGGGGGCGAGGTGATCAGCATCGATTCGCGACCGTCGGATGCGCTGGCGCTGGCGCTGCGGGTGGATTGTCCGATATTTGTGGAGGAAGTTGTGCTGAAGACTTCGAAGCTGGCGGCGAATATGTCGGACCGGGTGACCAGCGAAGAATTGCGGAAATATCTGGAAGGGTTGAACGACGACGATCTGGGGAAGTACAAGATGTAGGGTTTCAGCCGTAAGCCATCTGCTGTCAGGTCTCAGTCAAATCTCATCGAGTTAACGGGCAGGGATTCCTGCGGCTCGGCTTCGTTGTCAGTTTACATAATACCTGTTATCGGACATTGCGTATCCTGAATCTGGTCCTACATCCGTATACGTATTAGGTCAAAAGCAAAGTCAAAAGCGACGGACAGGAGGGTCCGTCCCACACGAGCATTACGGTGACTTCGCGATCAGGGTGTACTTCAGCAGGCAATAGAGCGCGCGCACGCCATCCTTCCAGCCGATCTTCTTTCCTTCTTCGTAGGTCCGGCCCCAGTAGCTGATGCCGACCTCATAGATGCGCAGCTTGCGGCGCGCCGACCTTTACGGTGATCTCCGGCTCAAATCCGAAACGGTTCTCTTCGATCGGGATTGACTGAATGATTTCGCGGCGGAAGGCTTTGTAACAAGTCTCCATGTCGGTGAGGTTGATGTTGGTGAGGCAGTTGGAAAGCAGCGTGAGAAAGGCGTTACCGACCGAATGCCAAAAATAAAGAACGCGGTGCGCGCCGCCGCCCAGAAAGCGCGAGCCATAGACTACGTCGGCCTTGCCCTGAACGAGCGGTTCGAGCACCTGCGGATACTCGGCGGGATCGTATTCGAGGTCGGCGTCCTGAATGATGACGAAGTCGCCGGTGGCTTCCTGAATGCCGCGGCGCAAGGCCGCGCCCTTACCCATGTTCTGCGGCTGGAGGAAGACGCGAATCTGCGGATGCTGCTGGTTGCGAATTCGGTCAGGATTTCGCGCGAGCCGTCTTTGGAGCCGTCGTCGACGCAGAGCAGTTCGATGTCGAGCGGCACCGAGAGAACTTTGGCGATTACCTCGCGGAGCGTGTTGCGCTCGTTGTAGACCGGCATGACGACGGAGAGCTTCATGGGCGAGGTAACACTAAAGGCGAAGGGGGTCACCGTCAAGATGGATGGTGGAGTAGGCGGCGCGAGGCGGCGGCAGGCCGCGAATCATTGGGGTGACACGCCCCCTCGACCCGCCGCACATTGGCGAACGCCGGCAATGGTCACTGAACGGTTTGAGTTACCGAGGCTGAGCTCTGGGCAATGTTGGAGTTTCCGTAATACGTTGCCGTAACCTTGGTCGAGCCCAGCGGACAGCGTTGAAGTGGTGAACTTTGCCTTCCTGCCGCTCAGTTGAGCCGTTCCCAACACGGTCTTCCCTGCCGCGAAGGTCACTGGCCCGGTTGGCTTGACCGTCGGTGAAGTGATTGTGGCGGTGAACGTCACCGGCTGACCCAGCGTGGACGGATTCGACGATGAAGAGAGCGAGGCGGAGCTTATAGTTTGTTTCACGAGTTGATTCAACACGGGGGAGGTGCTGCCCAAGTTGTTCGCATCTCCCACGTACACCGCGGTCAGCGGGTAGGGGTCGGCGTTGAGGTTGGACCGGGTCAGCGTAGCCACTCCACTACTGTTCAACGTAGTCACACCGATGTTGTAGATCGACCAGGTGAAAGCAACTTTTCCCGCTCGGTGGGACGGGCCCTGTGGTTGTGACTGTCGCAGTCAAAGTCACGGACTGGCCGTAGATGGAAGGATTGAGGCTCGAGAGCGAGAGTCGTTGTGGTGGCTGACTTGGTAGTGGAGTTCACCACCTGTCGGAGACCGGGCGAAGTGCTGGCTGAGAAGTTGGCGTCGCCGGCATAGCTGGCTGTGAGGGTGAAGATGCCTGCGGGCAGCGAGGAAGTCGTCAGCGAGGCAATCCCACTGCCGAGTGGGGCTGTTCCTAGAACAGCGGAGCCGTTCTTGAATGTGATGGTCTCTCCGTTTGGCGGAGTGCCAGCGGTGGAACTCACGGTCGCTGTGAACATTACTGGCTGACCCACGACCGAAGGATTGAGCGAGGAAACCATCGTGGTCGTCGTCGCGGCAATGATTACCTGAGTTAGAGTCGAGGACGTGCTACCGGTCAGGTTGTTGGCATCGCCATTGTATTTTGCGGAGACGGAGTAGGTTCCTACCGAGGCGAAAGTGGTGGTAACGGTCGCACTATTACCGCCCAGCGAAGCGGTTCCCAGCGTCTGCGATCCGGAAGAGAAAACCACAGAACCGGTCGCCGGCGCCTCCGTACTGGCTGGTCACAGTCGCGGTGAAGGTGACGGACTGGTTGGTGGCTGCCGGATTGATCGGATGAAGTTAAGACTGGTCGTCGTGGTAGCGGCGGTCACAGTCTGAGTGAGCGAGGTGGAATTGCTCGACGCGAAACCTGCGCTCCCTAGGTATTTGGCAGTCATCGAGTTCACGCCCGCCGGCAGTGACGAGACCGGCGATCGATACACTCCCATTCGTGAGCGTGCCGGTGCCCACCGCGGTCGCGCGATCGAAAATCGTCACGGTTCCTGTCGGAGTGCCGGAAGTGGCCGTCACGTGAGCTGTGAATGTAACCCTCTTTGCCCGTATACTGAGGGATTCAGCAGACGCGGCCTCCGCTGGTGGTTGTCGGACTCTGGTTGGAGTATGCTGTTATTCAGCAGCACGTCCACGCCACCTAGGCCAACCCCAGATGCGCAACTGGTACTGTTGGCACACCCAAACGCGACCACTAGATCGGACTTGCCGTCCCCGTTCACGTCCGCCACCAGACACTGATGAGGGAATCGCCCCTTCGAGTTTGTAGGTCGCCGCCGTCTGGAAGGTTCCATCGCCGTTGCCTAGGAGCACGCCCACGCTGCCGTTACCACACGTGTTTAAGTTGATGCAGTCGTTGTTCGCCACCAGTAGATCCACCTTGCCGTCGCCGTCCACATCCCCTATTGCGATGGATTCGGTATTAGCACCACCAGAGCCATAGTCCACCGCCGCTTGGAAGCTTCCATCGCCGTTGCCTAGCAGCACTCCTACGCGGCCACTCGAACTGTTATTGCCCTGAAAATCCGTTAGAAGCAGGTCCAGCTTCCCGTCTCCGTTCACATCTGCTATTGCGATCGAAGTAGCGAAACCATCCTGCTGAGTAGGCTACCGCCGCCCGGAAAGTGCCGTCTACCGTTGCCCAATAGTACCCCTACCGAGCCATTTCCGCAGAAGCTGCTGCCGTCACAGTAGTTGGCAACGATCAGGTCAGGCTTGCCGTCCCCATTCACATCGGCGACTGCAACTGAATAGGCAAACTGCCCCCCCGAGCCGTAGCTCAGGGCCGTCTGGAAGGTGCCATCTCCATTGCCCAACAGTACGCCGACGGTTCCCCCAAGAGAGCCGTTTCCGCAGAGGTCGGCCTGACAGTAGTTGCCCACTAGCAGGTCGGGTATGCCGTCCCCATTCACATCCGCTACCGCCACCGAACCCGGCATCAAAGCCGCCCGAGCCGTAGGCTGCCGCCGCCTGGAAGGTTCCATCGCCGTTGCCCAACAGCACGCCCACGCTGCCTGGACCGTTCGCCTGGCAGTTACCACTAGTGTCACAGTAGTTGGCCACGAGGAGGTCGGGCTTGCCGTCCCCGTTCACGTCCGCCACTGCGACGGAACGGGCATTCACACCGCCCGAGGCGTAGGCTACCGCCGCCTGGAAGGTTCCATCGCCGTTGCCCAACAGCACGCCCACGGTGCCTAGGCCGGCATATTGGCAATCCGTGCTGCTGGCGCACGCGTTAGCGACCACTAGGTCAGGCTTACCGTCCCCGTTCACGTCCGCCACTGCGACCGAACCAGCATAAACACCGCCTGAGTTGTATGTCACTGCCGGCGAGAAAATCAGACTCTGCGGAGGGCGACGTCATCGATTTGGCGGACGGGGGATGCCCCTGATTGGTACGAGGAACCTGAGCGAAAGGCGCGGGAAGTGGGCACCGGCAGAGCATTGCGACCGTCGCAAGGATTGCAATGAACCGGGCAACAACACGAAGAATGCTGGATGGAGCGCAGGGCTGGCGGGTCATGGGAGACCTTCTTCGGTGGGGACAGTCGAGGTCTGAGCAATCGTCAGGAGGTCGGTTTCGAGACGGTTTGCAGGCCGGGAGAGCCTGGGGAATGTTTGGCCGTCGCTGAGGTACGGATCGGCTAAGAGTTTAGGCGCGAGCCTACAACTTGTCCGTGACCTTGATCACAGGAGGTGATGGGTCTGTACAGACAAGGTCAAAGAACAAGATCAAAGGTCAAAGAAGAATCAAAGGTCAAGAACAAGATCAAAAGCGACGGACAGGAGTGTCCGTCCCACACGAGCAAAATCCCATAGCCACACAGGACGATTTTGGGATGGAATAAGGTGCCGGCTACGCGGGTGGCGATGGCGATGAGGTCGCGCTGGCTGGCGAAGACTTTGACCTGGCGGGCGCGGGAGAGGTCGGGGAGATTGACGGTGCGTCCGCTGCGGATGCGGGCGGCGGTGGGTTCGTCGGCGGTGACGGAGGGGAAGTCGGGAAGCAGTTTGCGGGGATGGACGAAGAGGGCTTCGAGGGCTTCAAAGGCCCCACTTCTGGCAAAGGGCGCGAGAAATGGGGCACCCGGCGTGGGCGCAACAGCAGGTCCCTCCACTCCGCTTTCCGTTCCCTTCGGCCACGGGAATCTCCGGTCGGGATGACAGTGATTTGCGGCATCGGCAAGCTCTTCCAGGGTGTGGGCGTCTTCGAGGGTGAACTCGGCGACCGAGGTGCGGCGGAGGGATTCGAGATGGGCGCCGCAGGCTAGTTCCCTTCCCATGTCATGGGCGACGGAGCGCATGTAGGTTCCGGAGGTTACGCGGGCGCGGAAACGGGCGCGGTCGATCTCGACTGCGAGGATTTCGAATTCCTTGATCTCGACCTGCACCGGCTTGCAGCACGACTTCTTTCTGCTGGCGAGCGAGTTTGTAGGCGGGGACGCCTTTGATTTTCTTGGCGGAGAATGGAGGCGGAGTTTGCTGGATGACTCCGCGGAAGCGGGCGGCCAGGGCTTCGATTTCTTCCGCGCGCAGCGTGACTGGTTGCGGCTCGGACGTGGGGTCGCCTTCGGCATCGTAGGTGTCGGTGGCAAAGCCGAAGCGGATGGTGCCTTCGTAGGTTTTTTCGGAGGCGGTGTAGAACTGCGCCAACCGGGTAAGGTTGCCGGTGACCAGCGGGAGGACGCCGGTGGCCATGGGATCGAGGGTGCCGAGATGGCCGATGGAGCGTTCGTGGAGGATGCGGCGGGCGCGGTTGACCACGTCGTGCGAGGTCAGTCCGGCGGGCTTGTCGATGATGAGAACGGAGTTCATGAGGGGATTGGGCGATTTGGTGATTGAGTCATTGAGTGATTCGGTGAAGCGGACGTTGCCGAGGATGCCCCGGTTCGATTTTTCCGAGTAAATTCTCTTTCGCCCTTCCGGGGCTTGTTCCATTTGAAAAGCCTAGTCCACGACTTGCGTCCCTTCGACAAGCTCAGGGCAGGCCGTGGGCTGCATTCTTTCGCCGCCCTTCGACTTCGCTCAGGGCAGGCTTTCGCGGCTGGCTAAGCGGATTCCGCCATACGACGAAGATCAAGAGCAAAATCAACACCTGGACGGACAGGAGTGTCCGTCCCACACGATCACGCTTCAGAGAACTGTTGTACTCTGTAGTACTAACTTAGCAAATCTGCCATGTTCCCCATCCGAGACGACCAACCACGATACAGCACGCCGTACGTTACTTCATTTTTAATCGGCCTCAACATTTTCATTTACTTGTTGCAATGGCTGCAACAGGTAACGGATCCGCGGGGGGCCGAGTTGTTCGCTCGCCAGTTTGGCGAAGTGCCCGCGCATCTGGCGGCATTTTTGGCGGGCTCGCCCCGGTACTCGCTGCCCCAGGTCGTGCTTCCCTTCTTTACCTCAATGTTTCTGCACGCCGGCTGGATGCACGTCCTGGGGAACATGTGGTTTCTGTATATTTTCGGGGACAACATTGAGGACTACCTGGGGCATTTTCTGTATCTGGTGTTTTATCTGCTCTGCGGGCTGTTTGCCATGGCCACGCAAGTGGTGATCTATCCCAACTCGAATGTTCCGACGGTGGGGGCGAGCGGGGCGATCGCGGGAGTTCTGGGAGCGTATTTCATTCTGTTTCCGCGGGCGCGGGTGCTGACGTGGTTCTTCGTGTTTGTCTTTTATATTCCTGCCTGGATCATGCTGGGGTACTGGTTTGTGCTGCAGTTTTTGGCCGGGGCCGTGACCTTGTCGGTTGAGCACACGGGGCGCGATGTGGGTGGGGTTGCGGTGTGGGCGCATGTGGGGGGATTTGTGGCGGGGATGGTGATGGTGAAGCTGTTTCCGGAGCGGAGGAGACGGTCGCCTTATGCCTACCGGTGAGGCGTTCTGGACTTGCGGACAAGAACGAAAAACGAGTTCAACCACAGAGAACACAGAGGACACAGAGAAAATCACGCGGTTTGTTCAGCGCGAATAAATCCCCACTTCTCGCGCACAGGACGCGCGAGAAATGGGGCACCCGGGGCGCGACACATACTCGCGACTTACTTTTTCGGGCGGGATTCGGGCGGGACCAAGCCGGCCAGGCGGTAGTAGACGACGAGTTGGCCGTAGTGTTCGCCGCAGTGCTCGATGAAGCCGTAGGCAAGATCGGCGATTCGGACCTGCTGATGGGAAAAAGGATCGACGATGAGGGCGGACATTCCCGCGTCGCCTTTCGCTTGGATGGCGGCGGCTCCGTCGGCGAAGGATTTTTTGACGAAGGCAACGATGTCGGCTTTGGTCTTGTACTGGTCGCGCTTGGGATCTTCGCCGGCGGGCGGCTTCTGCCCCATCACAGGATTGGTGAAGTAATAGTTGGCTCCGGCGGCGTGGAGAAGTTGCTCGGCGAAGCTGCGCTGGGCGGGCGTGGGCTTGAAGTCGTATTTATCTTCGGGGAAATCTTCGGACATCGCGATGAGCTTGCGGCCTATGTCGTTCCAGGAGTCGAGGACCACTTTGGATGGACTGTCTGGGGGCTTGATGGGAGTGTCCTTCTTCATGGCGTCCTGGGCGTGCAGGGGCAGCGCCAGAGTCGCGGTGAGCAGGGCGGCGGCGAGAAATGGTGACTTCCTCATTGTGAGTTCCTCCATGGTGGATTGGCGGTCGCCATTGTAATTGGACTGGGGAGGGAGGAAAGGCGAGCGGTACCACAGGGGCTGAAGCCCACACCGATTCTGCGCTCAACGCGGCCCTAAGGGCCGCTCTTCCACGGTATTGCACGCATTTGCAGTTTTTTCGCAACGTCTGAAGCCGTGCCCTTCCTTTTCAGTTCCGGTCCAGCGAGGCGCGGGCGCGCGCGCCACATCAGTCGAAGATCAAGAGCAAAGTCAAAACCTGGACGGACAGGAGTGTCCGTCCCACACATCCGTCTGTTTCTAAGTTCTCTTTTACAGGGTGCCGGCGGTGGGGAGGATTTCTAGGGTTTCTACGGTGGCGTTGGCGGGGAGCAGGATGGCTTGCATGACCGCGTCGGCTACGGTTTCGGGGGACATCATTTTTTTGCGGGGGGCTTGGGGCCAGAGCGTCGTCCAGATGTCGGTGTTGGTGGCGCCGGGGAGGAGGGCGATGACGCGGATTCCGCGGGGGCGAAGTTCTTCGCGCAGAGTGTTGGTGAGGCCGAGGGCTCCGTGCTTGGAGGCGTTGTAGGCGGCGGAGCCGGGGAAGACGCGAGTGGCGGCGATGGAGAGATTGTTCACGATGGTGCCGCCGCGCTTCATGATGGCCAGTGCGGCTTGCGTGACCAGAAACGTGCCGGTCAAGTTGGTTTCGAGGACGTCTTTCCAGACGGGAAATGGAAGCTTTTCGACCGGAAGATTGGGATGCGCGATGCCGGCGTTGTTGATGAGAATGTCGAGGCGCTTGAATTGCTGGCGGGCGGAACGGAAGAGGGCGTCGACGGAGTGGGGATCGCGGACATCGCAGGGATGGGCGAGGACTTGATTTTGGCGGAGGCCAGTTCCCTGCTGGCGTGGGTTAAGGCGGGGTGTCGCGGGCAGTGAGGATCAGGTTGCAGGATTCGGCGGCGAGAGCGCGGGCGATGGCGAGACCGATGCCACGGGTGGCGCCGGTGATCAGGGCGACTTGTCCGCGGAGGCTGGTCGAGCTTGATGTTCTACTTGAGGTTGTCTCGTCACGGTGATTTGCCGAGCCGGTGCGCCATGATCTTACATCATCGGCTTTGTTCAGTCGGCAATTGAACGAACTTCAAGTGCAAATTCAGGGGTGGGAAAAAACGACCCTCAGGGGCTGAAGCCCATCGAGATTTGCGTTGTCGACGGCATGGCTGAAAGCCATGCCCTGACACGAACCCTGATACGAACTGCTACGCTGGGGCGAGGTGCGTGGTGATGGCCAGACGCGGGCGGGGCGCCCGCGCCACATCCATCGGAGAATCAGAAGCAAGGTCAAAAGCGACGGACAGGAGTGCCCGTCCCGCACAAGTGAAGGGCACAAGTCAAAATCCATAAGTCAAAATCCATAAGTCAAAATCCATAAGTCAAAATCCATAAGTCAAAATCCCCACCCTCTCGCACAGAACGCGAGAAGGGCGGGGCACCCGGAAGAATTTGTTTAGACGCCGTTGGGGCGCTGGCGGATCAGGGAGAGGAATTCGGAGCGGGTTTCTTCTTCGTTGCGGAAGCAGCCCAGCATCGAGGAAGTGACGGCGGCGGAGTGCTGCTTTTCGACGCCGCGCATCATCATGCAGAGGTGGCGGGCTTCGATGACGACGCCGACGCCTTGCGGCTCGATGACTTTCTGGATGGTCTCGGCGATCTGGGTGGTGAGGCGCTCCTGAATCTGCAGGCGGCGGGAGAACAGTTCGATCAGGCGCGGGATTTTGCTGAGGCCGATGACGCGCCCGTTGGGAATGTAGGCGACGTGCACCTTGCCGAAGAACGGGAGCATGTGGTGCTCGCACAGGCTGAACACTTCGATGTCTTTGACGATGACCATCTCGTCATAATTCACGGTAAAGAGCGCGCCTTTGAGCAGAGCCTCGGGGTCTTCCTGGTAGCCCTTGGTCAGGAACTTCATGGCTTTGTGGACGCGTTCGGGGGTGGCGGTGAGGCCTTCGCGGTTGGGATCTTCGCCGAGGCGGACGAGCATTTCGTGGACGAGATCTTCGAAGGTGGCGCTGGTGAGGGTGGCGGATTCTTTCGTGTGTTCAATCGAGGCTGGCTTCATGGGGTCCTTATTGCAGCTTTTCTTCGCCCCTCTGGGGCTTGGTCTGATGTCGCGTTCTACCCACGGCTTGCGCCGTGGGCTGCATTCTATCGCCGCTTCGCGGCCAGTTGCGATGACGCTTGGCTAAACTTCACGGCTATCTCCGCGGATCGGCGGCGCCGGCGTACTCGAAGGAGTTCATCATGGTTTCTTCGAGTCTTACTCTTTCCAGATGCGCGTGGTGGAAGCCGCGCTGCAATATTTCGAAGATCTCCACGGAGAGATTTTCCGTGGTGGGCACAAGTTGGGCGAATTCTTGCAGCGTATTCAAATTCTCCAGATGATAGCGGGAGAGCACTTCCCTTTCGACGAAACCGTCGAGATCGACGAGGTTGCAGACCATGCCGGTGCGCGGGATCGACGGGGCCACTGACGGTGACCTCGAGGGTGTAGTTGTGGCCGTGTCCGTGAGGGTTGTTGCATTTGCCGTAGGTGGCTAGGTTTTCGGCGGCAGACATTTCCGCGCTGTGCAGGCGGTGGGAGGAGGAGAAGCGATAGCGGCGGGTGAGATGGGCTTTCATGAAAATAGCTTCTAGCTTCTAGCTCTCTAGCTCTAGCTCGTAGCTCAATTCTCTCCGTAGAAATCGACGAAGAGGTCGGGGGTTTCGTAGACACGGACGCGGTGCAGGCGGGCTTTCTGGAGTTTGGATTCCAGGCGCTGCCAGCAGGCGATCGCGAGATTTTCAGTGGTCGGAATCTGGGTGAAGAATTCGGGGACTTCCTTGTTCAGGAAGCGGTGGTCCATGGCGTCAAGGACTTCGCGGTGCATGATTTCTTTGAGTTGCTTGAGGTCAACGACGAAGCCGGAGCGGGAGTCGACTTCGCCCTTGACCGTGACTTCGAGAGTGTAATTGTGTCCGTGGCCGTTGGGGTTGTTGCACTTGCCGAAGATGCGGCGGTTTTCCTCCGGCGTGAAGTCGGGATTGTGGTAGTAGTGCGAGGCGGAGAATTCGGCTTTGCGGGTTAGATAAACCATTGCTTACGCAGTCTCCTCAGAGCCACCTGCAGCGCAGATCCAGCAGCCTGAATTTTTCATGACGCTCGTCCAATCGTCGCACCGACAGGCTCCGGCTTGGGATTCTCTCCAGCGCCGTAGGTTCTGCCCTTCCAACCCACCGCTCCGGCGTGGTGCTTGATCGAAGAGCGGAGCAGAAGATAGGAGAACAGAGGAAGTCCAAGGAGCGCCAGGATATTTGCCGGCCAGGAGAAATGAGCGCGGCGGATTCGCAGGAAAGTAAAAACCGGGAGCGCGGTGTACAACGCCACATGCAGATAGTCTCGCCGCGAAATGGCCTGGGCTCCAAGGAGCAGACATGCAATCAAGAGGAGAAACTCCAGCCCGCGCCAGGCGGCGAGCCAGCGGGGGTGCGGGAATAGCAAGGCCAGATTTTTCGTCCAGCCTTCGCGAAGTTGGGAGAAGCTGCGGTACATGTGGGTGCGGACGGCGTCGCCGCCGAAGCGGAACAGAATCTTACGGCCCGATTGCTTGACGGCGCGGGCCAGTGCCACATCTTCGAGCAGGCTGTTAGCCAGGGCGGCGTGACCGCCGACGGCATCGTAGGCCTCGCGCGTTATCAGAATGTACTGCCCGTTGGCGGCAGCGGCGGGAGATTTGGGATCGCTCACTTCCGCGGGGCGGTAGTTTGACGCCAGTTCCGCGAAGATAACGGGCATGACGGCCTTCTCCCAAAAGCCGGTGACGATCTGCTCCGGCGAATACGAAAGCAAAGCTGACCGCGCTGCGCTGAGCCTCGTCCAGACTGCGGGCCAGCGATCCGGGGAGGTGGACGGTATCGGCGTCGGTGAACAGGAGCCATTCGCCGCGGGCCTGGCGGGCGCCGGTGGCGACGGCGTTGTTTTTGCCGGTCCAGCCTGCGGGCAGCGGGCCGGCTTCGAGGACGCGCACTCCGGGAATGGATGAGGCGATTTCACGGGTGCGGTCGGTGGAGTGATCGTCGACCACGATGATTTCGAAGGGGACGCCGGACTGCGCGGCCAGGGACTGGAGACAGTCGGCGAGACAGGCTTGCTCGTCGCGCGCGGGAACGATGATCGACACCGTAGGGCGCTGCGGGACTGTGGCCGTCGCTGTCATACGTCGAATCCATTATTATAACTGGGTGCGACGTGCCGCCCAGTTCCCTTCTGCTCTGGTTGCCAGCCTTGTGATGCTCACACTTGCCGGTTGTTATAGCGGGACACGGCCGCCACGGATCGGGTCGAACGCTCCGGATTTCACGGTGCAGGATGGGCAGAATAAGGTCACGCTCAGCCAGCTTCGGGGGCAGGTGGTGGTGCTGAATTTCTGGGCGACGTGGTGTGCTCCATGCGTGGAGGAAGTGCCTTCGCTGGTGGAGATGCAGCGGCGGCTGAAGGCGAAGGGCGTGACCGTGGTGGCGGTGAGCGTGGACGTGGACGAGGGGGCCTACCGGCAGTTTGTGAAAGATCACAAAGTGAATTTGCTGACGGTGCGGGATCCGGATCAGAAGAGCAATGGACTTTATGGGACATCCAGGTTTCCGGAGACGTACGTCATTGACCGCAACGGGGTGATGCGGCGAAAGTTCATTGGGGCGGTGGACTGGACGGAGCCGGAGGTTGTGGATTTTCTGGGGAAGCTGTAGAAGCGGCTTCGGGCTTTCGCGATTCGGCTTCCGGGAGTTCAGGACGCGCGGTGTCATGCGAGTGCGACCCTCAGCGGCTGAAGCCGGCCAGAGTGGTGTAGCGTTAACGGCCCGACTGAAGTCGGGCCCTTCCCGGCTTTCTCGATTTCTGAAGAGTGAGTTCATGAGCACCGTCAAGAGCCGCGGGCGGGGCGCCCGCGCCACATAGTCAAAATCAGAAGTCAAAACCTGGACGACAGCAGTGTTCGTTCCACAAGGGGTGATTCCCTGCCCCGCAGTTTCTTTTCTTACAGCTTGGCGTGGCGGAGGCGGAGGGCGTTGGTGATGACTGACACCGAGCTGAAGCTCATGGCGGCAGCGGCGAAGATGGGGCTGAGCAGGATGCCGAAGAAGGGGTAGAGGACGCCGGCGGCGAGGGGGACTCCGAGGGCGTTGTAGACGAAGGCGAAGAAAAGATTCTGGCGGATGTTGCGCATGGTGGCCTGGCTGAGCCTGCGGGCGCGGAGGATTCCGGTGAGGTCGCCTTTGACCAGGGTGATGCCGCCACTCTCCATGGCGACGTCGGTGCCGGTGCCCATGGCGATGCCGACGTCGGCTTGCGCGAGGGCGGGGGCGTCGTTGATGCCGTCGCCGGCCATAGCGACGACTCTTCCCTGCTGCTGCAGTTTACGGATGACTTCGAGTTTGCCTTGGGGGAGGACTTCGGCTTCGAATTCGGTGATGCCCAGCTTCTGGGCGATTGCGGCGGCGACGGCCTTGCTGTCTCCGGTGAGCATCACAATGCGAAGACCCTGGTTTCGAAGATCGCGCAAAGCATGGGGCGCGGACTGCTTTGGCGGATCGGCCACCCGGATGTTGCCCACGTATTTTCCATCCACGGATACGGAGAGCCTTCCGTCGTCAAACTGGGGAACCGAGGCGACAGCCGGCGCCTGAAGAGCTCCCAGCTGAACCATCAGAGCAGGGCTGCCCACAGCGACCTTGTGTCCATCGACGACGCCGAGAATGCCTTTTCCGGTGATGGATTGGAACTCTTGTGGCGGGGAGAGCTTCAGGTCGCGCATGACGGCGGCTTCCACGACGGCGTTTCCCAAAGGATGTTCGCTGGCGCGCTCCAGACTGGCAGCGAGGCGAAACAGTTCGGGGTCCTTCTCCAACGCCTGGGAGATGCCGACGACTGTCGGCTTGCCTTCGGTGAGGGTGCCGGTTTTGTCGATGACGAGGGTGTCGACTTTTTCCATGGTCTCGAGGACTTCGGCGTTTTTGATGAGCACTCCGGCGGAGGCGCCGCGGCCGGTGCCGACCATGATGGCCATGGGAGTGGCGAGTCCGAGGGCGCAGGGGCAGGCGATGATGAGGACTGCGACGGCGTTGACCAGCGCGTGTGCGAGGCGCGGCTGGGGACCGAAGAGGAACCAGACGACAAAGGTGATGGCAGCGACGGCCACGACTGTGGGTACGAACCAGGCGGCGACGCGATCGGCCAGGCGCTGGATAGGAGCGCGGCTGCGCTGGGCTTGACCGACCATCTGGACAATTCGCGCCAACAGGGTTTCGGAGCCGACGCGCTCGGCGCGCATGATGAAGGATCCGGTGGCGTTGATGGTGGCGCCGATGACCTTGCTGTTGGCTTCTTTCTCTACCGGAACGGATTCGCCGGTGATCATCGATTCGTCGATGGAGCTGCGGCCTTCGAGGACGATGCCGTCGACGGGAACTTTTTCTCCGGGGCGGACGCGGAGTTTGTCTCCGGGCTTGACGTGTTCGAGCGGAATGTCTTTTTCAGTAACCCCGCCACCTGTGTCAGCGAGCAGGCGCGCGGTTTTCGGGCTGAGATCTAGCAGGGCGCGAATGGCGGCGCTGGTGCGGCTGCGGGCGCGGAGTTCCATGACCTGGCCGAGCAGGACGAGCGTGGTGATGGCAGCGGCGGCTTCGAAGTAGACGTCGGGATATCCGCCCATGGCGCGGAGGGAGTCGGGGAAAATTCCAGGTGCGACGGTTGCCACGACGCTGTAAACGTAGGCGACGCCGGTGCCCAGACCGATGAGCGTAAACATGTTGGGGCTGCGGTTGACGAGGGAGGTCCAGAAGCGCTGGAAGAACGGGAGACCGCACCAAAGCACGACGGGAGTGGCGAGGGCGAACTCGAGCCACGGAAGACGAGTTCCCTCCGTCTGGAGGAACTGCTCTGGCCAAATCATGCTGCCCATTGCGATGGCAAGCAGCGGCATAGTCAAAATCACGCCGACCAAGAAGCGGCGGGTCATGTCGCGCAGTTCGGGGTTCTGTTCTGGCACGGCGGTCACGGTGCGCGGTTCGAGGGCCATGCCGCAGATCGGGCATGAACCGGGCGCGGGGCGCACGATTTCGGGGTGCATGGGGCAGGTGTACTCGGTGTGGGTGGAGGCGACGGGGACGTCGGGCTCGAGCGCCATGCCGCAGGAGGGACAGGCGCCGGACTTGGTCTCGTGGACTTCGGGACACATGGGGCAGACGTAGGACGGTGCGGCCGAGGTGGTAGCAGGCTTCAGGGCGATCGCTGTGACTTGTGGAGGCGTCGATTGATGGGGCTGGTTCAGATATTTCTGGGGATTGGCTTTGAATTTTTCCACGCATCCCGCGGAGCAGAAGTAGTTTTTCTTGCCGTCATATTCGTGGACATGTTTTGCGGTGGCGGGATTTACGCTCATTCCGCAGACCGGGTCGCGCTCGGCGGTGGCCGTGGATTGAACGGGCGCAGTTGCCGGCATTCCCAGCATTACCAGGCCCGAGGAAGCGGGTTTGTTGAGGTAGTCCTGGGGATTGGCTTTGAATTTTTCCACGCAGGAGGCGCAGCAGAAGTAGTATTTCTTTCCGGCATGCTCGTGGACATGCCTGGCCGCGGCGGGATTCACGTTCATTCCGCAGACCGGGTCGCGTTCGGTCGGAGTCGGGGATGTCATCGCCATCTGTGCGTCTGCCTTGCTACGTTTCTTTCGCCCCTATGGGGCTTGGTCATTTTCTTTGATCGCCACCCACGGCTTGCGCTGTGGGCTGCATTCTGTCGCCGCTCCGCGGCTGGGCAGCCATCCCGGGCGCTTCCCTGCCGAGCTTTCCGATGACGCCGTTGCGTGGCTGGGATGGGAATGATTCTCGCGGAATGCCCGCGGCTGAACCTGGTCTCCCCGCGCGCCCTCATTCAGTTTCCGGATAAGGTCCTGTGTGGTTAGATCGCCGATGCTCTATATTGGATTCATCCGGCGGGATGTGCCGGGACTGCGAACTCATCATAATCGAGGATCGGAACGGATGACTTATCTGGAAGTGGTTTTCAACTACGGCGCGCTGCCTGGGGAGAACGAACTGCGGGCGATTGATACGATGCGTGAGGTTTACGGCATCCGGCGGGTGCAGTTCAATGCGAAAGAGCGGACGGTGCGGGTGGAGTTCGATGCCTCTCGGATGAAGCAGGATGCGGTGGCTCGCCTGTTGAGGAACGCCGGCGTGGATGTACGCGAACCAGTCGTATTGGCTTGAGGGACCGGAAATAGACTTAACCACAGAGGACACGGAGGAATTGGTGGCGGACACCTCCTCTTCTTCGAAGTTTTGAGATCTTCATCCGTGTCGCGTTGGGGGAGGACTTGGTTCTGGGGCAACAAATAACCCACGGCTTTTGATCCGTGGGTTGCATTTTTTGGGGGGGAAGGCTGTAGAGCGCGATTGGCGACAAAAGCAAGGGGTGCTCACAGAAAACCTCTGGCCGAAGTTATTCTCTGAAGCACCCCGTTGCGCGCCACTTCGTCTGCCTTTCGCTAAAGCAAGCGGCATGCCGTCCGTAAACCATTCAAAATGCACGCCAGCGAGATTTTCAGCTCTGTAGGAATTGCCCTGCCCCGGGAAAGAATTACTTCGGGCATCCACTGTGCCCCGGGAGATTGAGATCGGTTTTCGTCCGGTGAGGGAGAGATTTTAACCGCTAAGAGCGCAGAGGAATTCGCGGAGTGCGCTAAGCACACCTTGGGGGGGCCACGGTGAAGCTGCGATACCGCCTGAAGAAGGGCTGCGTTTTTCAGCCAGACGATTCTTCGCTATAATCAACACGCAGTCATTCCAGCCAAGCCGAATCTGCGCCCTTAGCTCAGTTGGATAGAGCGTCTGGCTACGAACCAGAAGGTCGGGAGTTCGAATCTCTCAGGGCGCACCATCCTTCTTCATTTTCGATTCCCATCTCAACTTGCCGCCTTATCAACGAGACGTGTAGGACCGAGAGTTCTTATCTCTGGAAGGCGGCTGCCGCCATCTGCGCGGAAAGCCCACTCTACGAAAACCGCGGACAAAGGCGGGTAGCCTTAGTTGTAGCGGCTCAAAAGGCGGGTCAGCGCCATCTGGCGTCGGAGCAGACCGGTTCTTTTTCTGGTCAGGCTCCAATGCCGACTAAGCCAGTTCCGATTAATCCCAATGTGCTGGGTTCGGGAGCTTGTACGTAATGATCCCGCGTAATAAAGTCCAGTGGCGTTGGAAAAATAGAATGGGATATATCCGCTTCCCCCCCCACTCAGGTCAATGGTTCGCCCGGTGTCGTAATTTATTCCGCTAATAAAGAAGCCGATCTGCACGGGGAATTTGAATCCTGTGTCGTTGGTAGGCAGCGTAAAAGGGGTCATGAAGATCGAGCCTGGAGGAAAATAGAACTCGGTAGCGATGCCATTGACCCATATGACAGTGCTGTAAAGGTATAGCGTCCCTTCTCCTCCTACCAACGATCCCGGTTGGTATCCATCACTGCTAAGGAAAAAAGGGTTGGTTCCACCCGACAACAGAAGCGGGTGCCCGTTCATGTACTGTTCTATACCTAAAGTTATCTCCGCAGCAGTTTGGACCCAGATAGAGGTGGTCGGCCAAAGCGCTTGCAGACATCAGGACAACAGAGAGAAGAGTGAGGGTGAACGACCGTTTCATACGCACCTCGGTCGAAGCGGCAGGGGTATTATACCCCTCATGCCGGATTCCCACACAGTGAATAGAGTATTTGAAATTCAAGCGCAGGATGTCGAGTACAAGTGGCCACCTTTTCCCTCCGCTCCGTAACCTGGTGAAAAATTCGAGATGGCGCTCAGGGCAGGCTTCTGAGTGTGATGGCCTGACCTCTCGGTAAGCGAGGCTCACTGCGCACAAACTGTGGAAGCCCACCCTTTAAAAACCGCGAAGGGCGGGGCAGCCTTCGTCGTGGACGAAGGGTGGGCCAGCCCTCATTCGGCCTTCCGTTCCTGGTGAACTGCCCGCCCTCGGGCTCGAATCAGAAATGGACCAGGCGTTTGGGGTCATAGTCGAAATCGACCAGGCCGTCGCGGTAGTCGATCTTGACGTCGAGCATGCGGAGCAAGGTGAAGCCCAGGGTGCCGGAGACCTCGGTGCCGAGGTCGTCGCTGAGTGCGGTGAAATCGAAGGCGAGGATGTCCTGATTCTCCTGGCGGATGTGTCCGAATTGCAGGATCGCCTTGTTGGCGCTGTAGAGGCGACTCACTGATCCACTCAGGCCTTTCAGAACGGTATGCGATTCCCCAGTGATTTTGCTGACCTCGCGAGCGGCGGACAGCGAGATTGCGTTATCGATGGCTCCGGTGTCGAGGAGAAATAGTTTTGGGGGAACCTCGCCCACCTTGGTGGAAACCAGCAGATCGTGGCCGAAGCGGTAGACGGGCGTGAAAGAACGCATGTCGGGCGCGATGTAGCGATCCTGGAGGTCAGGCGGCGGGAATTGAGCTGAGTCGTGATTTTTTGCTGCCGAGTCTGCGGAGTCACTCGGACGTTTGGGCAGTGCCCGCAGATGGAGGGTTTCGATAGGAAAATCGAGGTCCACCAAATAGTCCTGGAACATTTCTGCGCCGATCAAGCCGTCCCGTCCGAGCACGGAGCGGCTCTCCGCAACCCTCACCAGGCAATCCTGAAACTCCAGGTTGCCCACGCGGACGGAATGAGCTCGCGCCAGGTAACCCATCTGTACTCCGCGATCACCAATGCCCGTGATGCGCGTGTCGGCCAGTTTCTTGAGGCCAGCTTTCTCGGCGATTTCGCGGCTGAGGATAATTCCGCTGGCTCCAGTATCGAGCAGCAGATTGCTGCCTGCTCCGTCGATCGCGACGGGGAGGCCATACCCTCGCAAATGTTCGGGATCGATCAGCATGCGAACCATGCGCATGTCTGCGGAGGTCGACTGGCTCACCAGGGTGCAGGAACGCCTGGCCTGAAGGGAGTCGGGAGTCGATTGGGGGAGCACCCGCTGGGCGTTGTCAGGAGAGTCGCTCTGCGACTCGCTGGCAATGCCACCCGCGTCGCCTGAAGACATGTCTTGGAGGGGAGTGGAGGGGCCCTGGATCATGCGCCAGAATCGCTCGATGTCGGGATCGGCGGGATCGAGTTCGTGCGCTTTCTGAATCATGACGCTGGCCGAGCGGTTCATGGCGAGGGCCCAGCGAACTCGAGCCAGGCCGAGATACACCCGGGGGTTGCGGTGGCCGGCATCGAGTACATCCACCCACTCCTTCTCGGCGTCGGAAATTCTTCCCTGGCGAAAATACAATTCGCCGATGGCGATGTGGAGAGGCCAGGCATCGGTCAAGGCGCGTGCCTGGGCGACAGTGTCGGCTGCCCGTTGCACATCCTTCTTCTTCAAATAGACGCGGACGATGCCCGACCAGGCGTCGGGGGACTTGGGACGTTGCTGCAAGAGCTGCTGGTAGGTTTGCAGTGCGGCATCGAACTCACCTTGGCGCAGGAGAAGTTTTGCCTCGCCAAGAGGATTGGGAGGCGGAGAATCGACCGAGGGAGACGCGAGGGGAGTGGGTACGGTGGGGAGGTTCGGCGCAGACTGGGCGGTCAGAAACGCGCTGCAAAACAGCAGGCACAACGGACGCAGGATGCGGAGCAGACGCATACGAAGCCCAAGTAGCGGAGTGGCGGCTCTGGCTGGAAAACGGCACGATTGTACACCCGGTGGCTGGCACAGAGGGGCGGCGTCGATTGGAGGCTAGTTTTCACGGACGCTAATTGTTGACGTTATTGTTATTGTTGCCGCGGAAAAGTTCTGGCATTGCATGACTACGAAGGTTCCCAGGATGCCGCAGGGGCAGCCTTTCTGCTAATCTGATTTCCGCCCTGTTGTTCTGTCGGTCAGTCCAATCTGTTCAGTCAAATCGCGACCGGAGAGTCTCTCCGGGTCATGAGATAGCGCGCCATGCCAAAAGCAACTCAGCAGCAAGATATGTCTACCTTGTCGACCGCCAAGACCGGATTGGTGTACCTGACCCCCAATGACTGGACTCTGATCGCGGACAAGGCGGTGCGCCGGCAGTTCAAGACAGGCGAGGCCATTGTGCAGAAAGGCAAGCGCACGTTCGGGGTCTACCTGATTCTGAAGGGGGGGGCCGCAGTGCAGATTCCAGCGCACAAGACGTCGCTGGCGATCAAGCCGGGGGAGGTGTGCGGCGAGATTTCCTTTCTGGACGAACTGCCGGCCACAGCGAATGTGGTGGCGGCAGACGAAGTGGAGACCTATTACCTGGACCGGGCGACGATGCAGTCGATGTTCGAACTTTTTCCGCACCTGGGGTCCCGCTTCTACCGCTCGCTGGCGTCCATCCTTTCGCGGCGACTGCGGGAACTGATCGATCCGGCCACGCCCGCCAAGAAAGAATAGCCCGCGCAGCGTGGGGTCCATTCGGGAGTGTGCTAGCCTACAGGTCTGGTTGGGCGCGCGGACTGCGCCGGCCGGCGAATCTGCGCGCGCGGAATTCATCTTTGGTCGATCCCGTCAATTTACGACTGGCATTGCTCTCAGCGGCGGTGCTGGGATTCCGGCACGGACTGGACTACGATCACATCGCGGCCATCACCGACATCAGCAGCGTGCAATCGAAGGCGCGGGACGCCATGCGGTACGGATTGCTGTATGTTGCGGGGCACGCGACGACGGTGGCTGTGCTGGGTTCGGCGGCGGTGGTGTTCCGCATTGCGCTGCCACCAGCGAGTGATCGCTGGGCAGAACGACTCGTTGGGATCACTTTGCTGGTGTTGGGGCTCTATGTGCTGGGAACTTTCTTCCGTCCTTCGACTCACAGTCATGTGCGTCCGCGCACGCGAATCACGCTGTTGATGAATGGAGCGTTGTGGATTTACTGGAAGCTGAGCCAGATTTTTGGCGGCACGAGAGAGAAGGCTCCGGAGGTTTTTAAGGACGGATACGGCACGACCTCGAGCTTTTTGGTGGGCGTGATTCATGGGTTGGGGGCGGAGACTCCGACGCAGATTCTGCTGTTCCTGATGGCGGCAAACCTGGGAGGAACGGGTGCGGGACTGTTGGGGCTGCTGATGTTCATCCTCGGTCTGGTGCTGATGAACACGCTGATGTGCGCCTCGGCTGCGGGACTGTTCTCTGCCACGCTGGCGCGGCCGAACGCACTGCGCGCACTGACGCTGGTGACGTCGGCCTACAGCATTGCGGTGGGAACGATTTTCCTGCTGGGATCGGCGGCCAAGTTGCCGTCGTTGACGGGATGAGATGACGTAATAGGGTGGGATGCCCAAGAAACTTCCGCAAGAAACTATTCAAGAAAAATAAGAAGCGTCCTGTAACTCTTGCGAGTCACAGGACGCCCGAACAGCCCTCCCCCAGAACTGCTCACCGCATAAGCTACCTGTTTCCGCAGGGGATGAGAACACCACCTTCGTGCCATGGAGGGGCACGAGTGGGCCACTTGCAAGGGGGACGATTGAGGTTAAGGTATGTTGGTCCAGCGAGATACGCGAAAACGTAAGTCGCAAGAGCGTGGTTCAAGTTGTGCATGAGTTTGCACTTGGGCATTTGGCAGGGGCCGGTAAAGCTCCGTAACTTGTTTGTTTACAATAATTGATCTATTTTTCGGATTTGGTACTTCGGGTGCAATGGATGGGTCGGGATTCTGTCTCTCGGGCAGCTTTTCCCAGTGAGATTCAGGAGGAGTTTTTATGAAGCGCATTTTATGGATGGTTCTGTTGACCCTAGCCCTGCCGATGGCGGCGTTTGCAAACAGTAACGTTGATTTCACGAACAGCGGCGGCACTTTGGCTGGCAGCAGCACGGGCTTGACCCTGACCGGCTCGGAGTTGATTGCTGTCACGGGTCTCAACGGTATGCCCTTGGTGACGGGCGACCTGGGCTCGGTATCCTTCTCGACCGGATCGCTATCTTCCGGCGACCTCCTGCAGGGGCAACGTTCGATAGCGGCGGAAGTTTCGCGATCACGGGCAACGGCACGGATGGGATTCCAAACGGTGCGATCTTTACCGGTACCTTCAGCGGAACCGTGACCTGGACGCTGATTACGCTCGCCAACGGTACTCACAACTACACCCTCACAGGTCGGTGTCGGGTACCTGGTACAACGGTGCGATCCGTGCAGGGCGCGACGGTGCAGTTGACCATCAATACCGGGAAGGGCTTCTTCAACGGGTCGACACTGATCTCCAGTGGTGACACCAATATCATGTGGTTCCAGAGCCGGGCAGCCTGACGCTGCTGGGCACAGGCCTGGTGGGTCTAGCGGGGGCGCTGCGCCGCAAGCTGAAGACGTAATCGGTCTTCCCAATCCTGAATCACGTATGAATCGAGGCCCCGCCGGCTAGGCGGGGCTTTCTTTGTCTGCGGGGAACCGCCCGCTTTCGGTCCGAAGCTGCCGTTACCCCGGTAATCGGACAATGGGGATTACCGTTGACCCATCCGGCGTGGCCTCCTTAAATTGCCAGCAGGGGGTTGTATGAAAGATATTCATGAGGTCCTGCGGCAGAAGCAGGCAAAATACGCCCAACTAGGCAAGCAGATTGAGATGCTCCAGCAAGCCGCGGAAAAGCTGCGGGAAGTAGCACCGTTGCTGGCAGAGAACGAGGACGACGACAACGGCGTGCTGGCGGAAGTGGATGATGCTTCTGTCAGGGAGATGCCATGGCGGCCAAGGCCGGCGCAGGTTCAGGCACTCCAGCTCTTCCAAAGCGGCGCGGCCCACAGCTCCTCGCTGGCCGTAGTCATGCCGGCGTTGGGCAATCCGATCGATTTATGACCCTTCAGGCATTACTGGTTTCGATCGACGATTCCGCGGCTGATGTGCTGGGCAGAGTTCTGCCCACATTCGGCATTGCGATGGACCGCTCCAGCGATCCGGAAACCACGATCGCCCGCATCCAGCAGCAGAAGTTCGACGCGCTGATCGTCGATTTCGACAATCCCGAGCTGGCGGAAGACGTACTGCGGCAAGCGCAGAAACTGGGCACGGCCCGTTAAGTATTGCCTTGGTGGCCGACACGGCGAAGGTGCGCGAGATTCTGAGCGGCGGAGCACATTTCGTGCTCTACAAACCTCTCATCCGAGGAGGCCGCGAAAGCCGGGCTTGCGCGCGGCGGCGGCTCTGTTGAGCCGGGAGCGGCGACGGGCGTTCCGGGTTCCGGTGCAGGCTCCGGTGGAGATCACGCTGCCGGACACGCGCAAAGTGGATGGCATTCTGCTGGATCTTTCCGAAACCGGCATGGACGTACTGACCGCAGAGCCGCAGATTCCGGGAGCGTTGCTGGCCTTCCATTTTCAACTGCCGGATGGCGCGTTGGAAATCGAGGCCCACGGGCAGGTGGCCTGGGCCAATCCCAACGGGCAAACTGGAGTTCACTTCCTGGATCTGGCGGAGGCCACATCGGCCGAACTGAAGGCCTGGCTGCAAGCCGCTGCCGCACCGCTGAAAGCGGTCCCGACGAAACCGTACCGCACTGTAAATTGACCGACCTGAGTCTGGGCGGCTGCTACGTGCAAACCGACGCGCCGTTTCCCGAGCGCGCCCTGGTCGACCTTTGCCTGAAAACCGAAGAGATGGAAGTTCATACCGAGGGCATGGTGCGAGTCGCGCATCCCGGCCACGGCATGGGAGTGGAGTTCCCTTCCCGCACGCCGGAGCAACGCGCGCAAGTGGGCGAACTGATCAACTTCCTGCGCAGCCTGTCCCGCGACCATGCTGGAACTGATTATTTCTCCGCGGGCGCTGGTCGCCGATCTTACCCAGTTTGAACCGGGCGAGAAGAAGGCGGAAGAGTCGGGCGACGAGCGGGAAGATCCATTGCTCGAATTGCTGCGGCGCGGCACTCCTTGCAGCAGGACGATTTCCTTTCTGAATTGCAGCACCAGCGTAATCCGGAAGAAGCCTCGGTCTAGATCTCCCAATCCATTCCACAATTTCTATTTCTCGACAGGGGCGAGCGCGCGTGTGTGCAGACTCCAGCGCTTTTGGAAGAAGGCCTCCCGTGGCAGGTGGTGGGCAGAAGATAGTTCCAGAAAGGTACAGTAGGCGGTGCAGCGAGTGCGGGTGATGGGGAGCGGGAGGCTTCAGAGGTGGCGTGGCGAGGAATCGAGGGACCCGGGCCCCGTCTTTGGCACGGGCCCCTCAACTCTTCGTGGTCTGTTCCACCCCAATGCGAGTAAGGTAATCGAACTCCATTGCACAATGATTTCAGCAATATTAAATCTGGGTTAAATGTAGACTGTGTTTTTCGAGTTTCCGCGCATTGCATTTTCATGCGGCACGAGGAGTGAGTCTGGGAAAGACCAGCACGACGGAGTATGGGTTGCGAGAAGGGCGCGGGGCGGGGCTGTTATGGGCGCCGCTGCTGTCGATTGCGGGCGCAGCCTTCGCCGTGGAAATTCCCTTTTTCTTTCTGGGTACGCCGTCGGGCCACGATGTTGAGTTTCATCTGTACTCCTGGCTCGAAGTGCTCTCGCAGTGGAAGCATGGGATTGTGTATCCGCGCTGGGCGTCCCTCGCGCACTTCGGCTACGGGGAGCCTCGGTTTTTGTTTTATCCGCCGGCTTCGTGGACTTTGGGCGCAGGGTTGAGCGCGATCTTTCCCTGGACGATCGCGTCCGGCATTTATATCTGGCTTGTGCTGGTGGCAGCAGGCGTGTCGATGTTTGTGCTGGCGCGGCGATGGCTTGACCGCCACGATGCCATCTTCGTGGCCGTGCTTTATGCGGTGAACCCGTACCATCTGGTGATTGTGTACTGGCGCAGCGCGTTTGCCGAGCTGCTGGCGAGTTGCCTGGTGCCGCTGTTGCTGCTGTTCGTGCTGAAGGCAGTGGACGTTTCCCAGGACGAGGGCCAGCGAGCGCTCGTGCCTCTGGCGCTGGTGCTGGCGGCGGCCTGGCTGACGAATGCTCCGGCCGCGGTCATGATCCATTACTCGCTGGCGCTGCTGGTGGTGTTCTTCGCCTGGCAGCGGCGTTCGGCCCGCATTTTGCTTGTGGGAGCGGGCGCGGTGGCGCTGGGTGCATGCCTGGCGGCATTCTATTTGCTTCCGGCGATTTACGAGCAGCGGTGGATCGACATTGCACAGGCGGTGTCGGCGGGGTCGCGTCCGGCAGATAACTTTTTGTTTATTCATACGACCGACGCCGATCATGATGCTTTCAACCGCATCATTACGTGGGTGGCGGTTCTGGAAATGGCCGTGATTTTCGTTGCGGCGGGGGCGGGCAGATTGTGGCGTGAGTCCCGGCGCGAAGTCTGGGACGTTCTGCTGGGCTGGGCGATGGCCTGCAGTGGGCTCATGTTTTCCGTGACGGCTGTGCTGTGGAAGGTCCTGCCCAAGATGCAGTTCATGCAGTTTCCGTGGCGCTGGCTGTTGTGCCTGAGCATGATTTTTTCAATTTTCGTGACGGTGGGGCTGCGGCGGTGGTGGTGGCGGGCAGCGGTGTGCGTGGTCTCGATCATGGTGATCGTGATGGCGTGGCACCGGGTGCAGGCGCCGTGGTGGGACAATGCGGACGATCTGCGCGAGATGCAGGACAACGTGGCGACGGGCGCGGGCTACGAAGGGGTGGAAGAGTACACGCCGGTCGCGGCCGATCCTGGGGCGATCGACAAAGAGGCGCGCAATGTCACCGTGGACGGCCCGGCGCATGCGGCCATTCATGTGTATCGCTGGAATGCGGAGTCAAAGATGTTCACGGCGGAGATGTCGGCGCCGGATCAGTTGGCGCTGCGGCTGTTCCGTTATCCGGCGTGGCGGGTGGAGGTGAACGGGCGCGGAGTGGAGACGGCGGCGCGGGCGGAGACGGGGCAGATGCTGGTGCCGGTTTCGGCGGGGAGCAATCGGGTGGAGATTCGGTTTGTAAGGACGTGGGATCGGGCGGTGGGAGGATGGATTTCGATTTTGGCGGTGGCGGGCGTGGGGGTTTGGAGTTGGCGGGGACGGAGAAGGGCGACCCTCAGGGGCTAAAGCCCGCATGATGGTGGGTCTTAGCGGCACGACTGAAGTCGTGCCCTTCCCGGGTGCGTGCTCCCGCGCATTTCTTGAATGATTCTGTTTCACTCATGCGAAGAATTCTGATTGCGACTTCGAATCCGGGAAAGGTGCGGGACTTTGCGGGGGCGGCGGCGCCGCACGGGATTGAGATTGGGGGGATTCCGGGCTTCGCTTCCCTGCCCGCGGTGGTTGAGGATGGGATCACGTTTGAGGAGAACGCGCGCAAGAAAGCAGAAGCCTATAGCCGGCATGCGGCGGGAGAGATCGTCGTGGCGGATGATTCGGGGCTGGAGGTGGATGCGCTGATGGGGCTCCGGGGGTGCATTCGGCGCGGTATGCGGCGGATCAGCCGCATTTGGCCGACGAGAATACGGATGATGAGGCTAACAATGCGCGTGTGCTGCGAGAGTTGAGGCATGTTCCGCCGGAGAAGCGTACGGGACGGTTTGTGTGCGTGCTGGCTGCGGCGCGCGATGGGCGGATGCTGGCTACGTTTCGCGGGACGGCCGAGGGCGTGATTCTTGATTCTCCGCGAGGGGCGGGCGGGTTTGGGTACGATCCGCTGTTTTATTTTCCGCAGATACAGAAGACGTTTGCGGAACTCAGCGCGGAGGAGAAGGCGCGGTATAGCCACCGGGGAGCGGCGTTTCGGCAGTTTCTGGAGTGGTGCGATGCGGAATCCGCTACGAGAGAAAAAGCGTGAACCACGGAGGACACGAAGGATCACGAAGGTACTAGCTCCAGATGTTTGCGCGGTGTGGCTTCGCGCTCTTCGTGATGAATCGGTTCCGATTGAGCTGTCGCGGCACGTACCTTCCTTGACTTCACTTCTGTTGACCCACGATAATGTCAGGTTATTTTCTCTTTGTCGGACAAATATGCTGAACTCATAAGGAGCGTTACGTGGCGTCAGCCAGTTCTCCTGCTCCCGTGGTAGCGCATGGCGTAGCTCCGTTGCGCGCTGGTCAGGGATATTCCTTTGTGTTGCGCCGGCTGCATTCCCTTTCGGGGATCGTTCCGGTGGGCGCATTCCTGTTCGAACACATCCTGATTTCGAACTCGACCGCGATCAGCGGGCCAGAAGCCTACGCGCGCCAGGTCAGCTTTCTGGCGAACCTGCCGCTGGTGTTTTTTCTGGAGCTGTTCGGAATCTGGCTGCCGATTGCGTTTCACGCGCTGTACGGGTTCTACATCTGGTACCGGGGAGACGGAAACACGATCGCTTATCCGTGGAGCGGGAACTGGATGTACACGGCACAGCGCTGGACGGGCGGGATCGCGTTCGTCTACATCCTGTGGCACACCTACACGATGCGGTTTACCGGAGTCGACCTGCACGACACCCCGATGGCGTCGTTCGGCAAGGTTCAGGGCGAGGTCATGCATACGGGGCTGTTTTTGTTCTACGTGGCGGGACTGGTGGCGGCTTCGTGGCACTTCGCGTATGGCATCTGGCTGTTCTGTGCGAAGTGGGGAATCGTATCCGGGGATAAGGCGCAGAAGCGGCTGCTGCGAGTATGTCTGGCGCTGTTCCTGGTGCTGTGCGCGGCGGGGTTTGCGAGTTTGTATTCGTTCCGCTCGCGGCCGCTGCCCGAGGGTGGAACGAACGGTGGGATTGTGGACTCACGTCACGGCAAGTCAACCCCTGGGGAGCCGGAGAGAATCACATCGTCCGCAGCATCTTCGGGGACGTCGTCCTCACCCCACAGCGACGGAAGGCCGGTGCAATAAGATGGCGACTCCCAGAATCATTGTCGTAGGCGGCGGGCTGGCTGGACTGGCCGCGGTGATCAAGATCGCGGAGATGGGCGCCAACGTCGACCTGTTCTCCATTGTGCCGGTGAAGCGTTCACACTCGGTGTGCGCGCAGGGTGGGATCAACGCGGCGAAGAACCTGAAGGGCGAGGGCGATTCGACCTGGAATCATTTTGACGACACGGTGTATGGCGGCGACTTTCTGGGCAACCAGCCTCCGATTAAGGACATGTGCGAGGCGGCGCCGGGAATTATTGATCTGCTCGACCGCATGGGCGTGCCGTTTAACCGGACGCCGGAAGGGTTGCTGGACTTCCGCCGCTTTGGCGGGACGTTGTTCAACCGGACCGCGTTTGCCGGGGCGACTACGGGGCAGCAACTTTTGTACGCGCTCGATGAGCAAGTCCGGCGGTACGAGTCCGAAGGCAAGGTGAAGAAATACGAGCACTGGGAGTTTCTGTCGGCGGTACTCGATGGGAACCGGGTGTGCCGCGGCATTTGCGCGATGGACTTGCGGTCGATGGAAGTGCGGACGTTCCCGGCGGACGCGATCATTATTGCGACCGGCGGGATTGGCGCGATTTTTGGGAAGTCGACGAACTCGGTGGTGTGCACGGGGTCGGCGCAGTCGGCGCTGTACCAGCAGGGGTGCTACTACGCGAACGGCGAATTCATTCAGGTGCATCCGACGTCGATTCCTGGAGAAGACAAGTTGCGGTTGATGTCGGAGTCGGCGCGCGGCGAGGGCGGGCGCGTGTGGGTGCCGAAGAAGGCGGGCGACAAGCGCGATCCGAAATCCATTCCGCAGAGTGAGCGCTGGTACTTTTTGGAAGAGTGGTATCCGAAGTACGGGAATCTGGTGCCGCGCGACGTGGCTACGCGCGCGATCTTCAAGGTCGTCTACGAGCTCAACCTGGGGATTGACGGCAAGCCGATGGTGTATCTCGACCTGACGCACATTGACCGCAAGATTCTCGATCGCAAGCTGGAAGGGATTCTCGAGATTTACGAGAAGTTTGTGGGGGATGATCCGCGGGACACGCCGATGAAGATTTTCCCCGGCATGCATTACACGATGGGCGGGCTGTGGGTGGACTTCAAGCAGGCAACCAACGTAGCGGGAGTGTTTGCGGCGGGCGAGTGCGAGTATCAGTATCACGGGGCGAACCGGCTGGGTGCGAATTCGCTGGTGTCGTGCATCTACGGCGGCGGGATTGCCGGGCCGAATGCGGTGAAATACGCGCGCGGGCTGCAGGCTGCGTCCGACGGCAACGGATGCTTCGCAGCCGAACAGAAGCGCCAGGAAGAGATCAACGCCAACCTGATGAAGGCGGATGGGACGGAGAATCCCGTCAAGCTGTGGCGTGAAATGGGCGAACTGATGACCAAGGACTGCACGGTCATCCGCTACAACAAGAATTTGAAGCAGACTGACGTGAAGCTGGTGGAGATGCTGGAGCGCTATCGCAAGATCAACCTGAGCGACCGCACGCAGTGGGCGAATACGACGGTGGTGTTTGCGCGGCAGCTTTATAACATGCTGCAGTTGGCGCGGGTGATCGCGCAGGGCGCCGGCATGCGGGATGAATCGCGCGGAGCGCATTACAAGCCGGACTTCCCGGAGCGCGACGACAAGAACTGGCTGAAGACGACGAAGGCGTATTTCGCGCCGGATGCGGATGAGCCGAAGTTCGAGTTTGAGGCGGTGGATACGTCGTTGATTCCGCCGAGACCGAGGAAGTACTGAAGGGTGCCCCATCCTGGTCTTTGCGTTTCTGCGGTTGCGGTCAACTGCGGTGGGGGATGGCAGAAGAAGTTTTGTGCTAAAGGCTAAGAGCTAATGGCTGATAAATCCGTCATCATCAAGATCAAGCGGCAGAACACTCCCACTTCCAAGGCTTACTGGGAGGAGTTCTCAGTTCCCTACCGGCCGAACATGAACGTGATTTCGGCGCTGATGGACATTGCGGCCGAACCGTCGACGCGCGACGGCAAGGCGACCACGCCCATCACTTACGATTCGAATTGTCTGGAAGAAGTGTGCGGGTCGTGCGCCATGCTGATTAATGGGAAGGCGCGGATGGCCTGCTCGGCGCTGATTGACGACCTGGAACAACCGATCCGGCTGGAGCCGTTTTCGAAGTTCCCCGTGGTGCGCGACCTGGCGGTCGACCGCAGCGTGATCTTTGAGAATCTGAAGGCCGTGAAGGCGTGGGTGCCGATTGATGGCACGTACGATCTGGGGGCTGGGCCGCGCATGTCGGCGGAAGATCAGGAAGTCGCGTATCCCATCTCGCGCTGCATTTCGTGCTGTTGCTGCATGGAAGCCTGTCCGCAGTTCAATGAGGACACGGGCTTCGTGGGGGCAGCCACCATCGCACAAGTGAGATTATTTAATACTCATCCCACGGGCAAGGCGCTGGAACGGGAGCGACTGGCGGCCCTGATGGGCGATGGCGGCATACAGGAGTGCGGCTATGCCCAGAACTGCGTCGAAATTTGCCCGAAGGACATTCCACTGACTAAGTCCATCTCCGAGGTGAGCGGGCAGGTGATGAAGCAAGCCCTCGGTGACCTTTTGCGGCGCTGATTTTTGTCATTGTGCAGCAAAATCGCCCGACCTCGGTCCTCTGAGCGTCCTCTAATCATGCCAAGTTGTGGCTGGCTGAGCAGATAGCTGTGTTTGGTGTGGGCGGAAGAGTGGCCCCTGATTTGCCGATAGAACTATCAGGCATCTTCCTTCGAGTGGCGAGCAGTAACCACCCGGGACGGTGCTTTGGGTACGGAAGTAACGGTCCCGCAGCGGTCGCGGGTTGGACCACTTGACAGCATGGCTTAGAATAGCCGCTACTCACACCGATCAGTTCGTGAGGGCGCATTGGCGGGCAGTGCCCGCCGCACACGGAACCACTTGAGACGCACTGCGAACTTTCAATTCGGCGCTATCTTCCTGCTGGCCCTGCTGTGTGGGGGGCTGACGGACACGGCCTTTGCGGTACGTCACGCGACCGTGGAGCACGGACACCGCAGGCACTTCCGGTGGCTGCGCTGGAATCCGATGTTCCGGCCATCGCACGAATCGCTGCTGATCCAAAATGCGGAGATCAACCGGCTGGAGCTGCCGCGCATCCAGGATGAAACCGAACTGGAGGCTTTGAAGGCGGATGGTTCCCTGCGGGAAATCATCCCGGGTGAAACCCTGCGGTTCGATCCGCGGCTGGATCCTTCGCGGCGCTACTGCCGTCCGTGGACGCTGGATTTTGTGGATGATCTGAGCCAGGCCTACTACAACCGGTTTCACCAGCAGATTCAGGTGAACTCCGCGGTGCGCACGGTGAAGGTTCAGAAGAAGCTGCGGCGGCACAACCGCAATGCCGCACCGGCCGATGGCGACACCGCGTCTTCGCACCTGGCGGGGGTGACGGTCGACCTGCAACGCCGCGGCATGAGCAAGGACCAGATTCGCTGGATGGAACACTACCTGTTCTACATGAAGGCGCTCGGCCTGGTGGAACCGGAAGAAGAACGGCGCCAGTGGGTCTTCCACATCATGGTGAGCGGACACTATTCCGAGTGGCGCGAGACTCAGGATATTGTGCCGGTCGAGCATCCGGACAGCGACAAGCCGGAGACGCAGGTTGCCCTGGGCAGCGGGACGAGGTAGAGCAAGTTTCAGGCTTCAAGGTTTCAAAGTTTCCTATCCTTTAAGTGGCACTTTCCGCGGTACATCCTTTAAGCTTCTGTTCTCATGATTGTGTTGATGGCGGGACTTCCCGGCACCGGCAAGAGCACGCTGGCGCGTGAGTTGGCCGCCCGGACGTCCGGCCGCGTGTTGAGCAAGGATGAGGTCCGGCATGCGATCTTTCTGCCCGAGGAGATCGAATACTCGTCGCGGCAGGACGATTACTGCCTGCAGGTGATGCTGGAAACTGCAGGATATCTTTTGGCGCGGAACCCGGCTCTGACAATCTTTCTGGACGGGCGTCCGTTTTCGCGGCGGTATCAGATTGAAAACGTGATTGGCGCGGCGGATTCATTGCAGCAGCCGTGGCGCATTCTGGAGTGCGTCTGCTCGGAGGAGACCTCCCGGCGCAGACTTGCGGCCGATGCGGCGGACGGCGCGCATCCGGCGGGGAATCGCAACTACCAGCTCTATCTTGAAGTGAAGTTGCGTTTCGAAGCCATTGTGCATCCCCGGACCCTCATCGACACGGAACTGCCGTTAGAGACTTGCGTGCAGCGGGCTGTCGCGGGTATGGGTGGCGCGCAGGTTTGAGAAGAAAACAAATCTTCAACCACGAAGGACACGAAGGTCCACGAAGGAACCATAGATTTCCTTCGTGAACCTACGTGCCCTTCGTAGTAAAGCCTTTCAGCGGACCGGCAAGCGGATCTATTTTGTCGAGCTGCGACTCTGCCTATACAATCGGGACCTACCCGCCTGTGCGTCTGCGCGGGCCCATAACTATGAAACTCAAAATGCCCCTTTTCCTGCTGCTGATGCCGTGTTTCGCCATGGCCCAGGCCCCGGACAAATCGTCGGCCGTGCCCGACCTGATAATCAGCGCGCGTGCCCAGAAAATTCACGACTCCGCGCTGGTCGTGGACACCCACGCCGATACGCCGCAGCGCTTCCTGGACGAAGGCTTCGACATCGGCTCGACCGATCCAAAGGACATTGGCCACATCAGCCTCGACAAGGCGCGGCGCGGCAACCTGGGCGCGGAATTCTTTTCGATCTGGGTGGACCCGGAGACCAACCAGGGCCACTATGCGCGCCATACCTTCGATCTGATCGATTCGGTCTATGAACAGGCGGCGCGGCACCCGGACCGTATGATGATGGCGTTCTCGGTGGCGGATATCGAGCGGGCGCACCAGGAGCACAAACTCGCCGCGCTGATGGGGATCGAGGGCGGACACTCGATGGAGAATGATATTCACCTGCTGCGCGATTACTACCGTCTGGGCGTGCGCTACATGACGCTGTCGTGGTCGAACACTAACGAGTGGGCGGACTCTTCCGGGGATATGGACGATCCCAAGGTGCAGCACCACAACGGGCTGACCGACTTCGGCAAGCAGGTGGTGGTGGAGATGAACCGGCTGGGGATGATGGTTGATATTTCTCACGTGGCCGACAAGACGTTCTGGGATGCGATCGCGACGACTAAAGCTCCCGTGATCGCGTCGCATTCGTCGGCGCGGGCGCTGGTGAATGCTCCGCGCAACATGACCGACGACATGCTGCGGGCGGTGGCCAAGAATGGCGGGGTGGTGCAGGTCAACTTCTTCAACGGCTTTGATGACGAAGATTTTCGCAAGGCCATCGCGGCCCAGGCGAAAGACCAGGCTGCCGCCGTGCAGAAATATCTTGACCAGCTAAAGGCCGAGGGCAAGCCCATCAACTACCTCGAAGTCGATCGCATCGAGCGGGAGTGGATGGCGAAAGTTCCTCGTCCTCCGCTGAAGTCGCTGATTGACCACATCGATCACATTGCGAAAGTCGCAGGGACTGATCACGTGGGGCTGGGGTCCGATTTTGACGGGGTAAGTGGGGCCACGCCGCAGGGCATCGACTCGGCCGCCGATCTGCCGAAAATTACGCAAGCACTGCTCGACCGGGGGTACAGTGCCGACGATATCAGGAAAATTCTGGGGGGAAATCTGATGCGGGTGTTTGGCGAGGTGGAACGCGTGAGCCGCGAAATGCGGGCAGCGACCGCCGCAAAATAGAATGACTAGAGCGATTCCCTGCTCTGCGTGGTGAGGAACCGGTGGCCGCCGCTGTCGTACAATGCAACGTTGCGCAGAATTCCAGGACAACATCTCCAATTTGCAAGGAGCATCCATGCGTAAGGCATTAGCGATTCTAGTGATGATGGTGGCGCCCTTGGTCGGTTGGGGGCAGTCGGGTTCGAGCGGGCAAAGCGCGGCTGCGGCCAAGCCGACGACGGCGGCCAAGCCAGCCGGGGCGGCTACGCCGGCCGTCCATACCGCAACCAAGCCGATTGCCATTATCAACACTACCGTGGGCAAGATGACATGCACGCTGTTTCCCGACAAGGCGCCGATTGGGGTGGAGAACTTCATAGGGCTGGCGAGCGGGACGAAGGACTGGAAGAATCCGGTCAGCGGCGCGACCAAGCATGGCGTGCCGCTGTATGACGGGACGATCTTCCATCGGGTGATCAAAGAATTCATGATCCAGGGTGGCGATCCGGCTGGCACCGGATCGGGCGCCGATCCGGTCGCGAAGTTCAAGAACGAGGTCTCCCCCGACTTGCTGTTCGACCAGCCCGGCCGTCTGGCATACGCCAATGCCGGCCCGAACACCAATAGCTCGCAGTTCTTCATCACTGAAATCGCCGTGCCCCACCTGAACGGCGGCTACACCATCTTCGGGCAGTGCGATGAGGCAACCGTGGCGCTGGTGAAGCAGATCGCGCGCATGGCTGTGGATCCCGCGACCGATCACAAGCCGTTTCGTCCGGTGAAGATTATTCACATCAGCATTGTGCGCAGCACGGGGACGGCTGCGAAGCCGGCAGCTGGGAGCATGGTGAAGAAGCCCGCGACTGCTGCCCCGAAAGCGCCGGCGACACCCAATTGAGAGTTGCGATGCTATTGAGTTCGAGGGCGAGTCGCCCTCGTGACAGCCGGCGGGACGCCGGCGCTACTTTTACTCGAAAGGAATTCTTATGACTCGACAACCTGGACTTTATGCCACGTTTGAAACCAGCGAAGGAACGATTGTTTGCCGGCTGTTTGAAAAGGACGCGCCCAAGACGGTCGCCAACTTTGTGGAACTTGCGGAGGGCAAGCGGGAGTGGACGCATCCTTCGACGCGCAAGAAGTCGAAAGACCGGCTCTACGATGGGACGATTTTTCACCGCGTGATTCCCGACTTCATGATTCAGGGTGGAGATCCGCAGGGCACGGGCATGGGCGGGCCGGGATACCAGTTCGAGGACGAGACCAAGGGCTCGCCGCACAAGTTCGACAAGCCGGGCAAACTGGCCATGGCCAATGCCGGGCCGAACACCAACGGCTCGCAGTTCTTCATTACGACGGTGCCGACGACGTGGCTGACCGGGCAAGCACACGATTTTCGGCGAGGTGGTCGAGGGACAGGACGTCGCGGTGAAGATCACCGGAGTTCCGCAGAACAGGCAGAATCGTCCGAATAAGGATGTGGTGCTGAAGAAGGTGACGATCGAGAAGGTGTAGCGATCAACGATTCGACAACACCGCGATGTCCGGTAACTTAGCAAGTTGTTCGTCCGCGGTCACCAGGGTCAGACCGAAGACCTTTGCGGTAGCGGCAATAAAACCGTCTGCTGGATCGTTGTGAGGCAGATTCAACGGCGATACCGCGAGCGCCACTTCAAAGGTCAGCGGCGCTTCACGAATTTTCAGACGACTTAGGTTGTCGCTGATCCAGCTAGCAGCATCCGGGATTAACTTCACGCGACCTTTGTCATGAAGCCGCCGCAGTTCCCAAATGCTGACCGCCGAGAGCCAAATCTCATTTTGTGGATTGGCTAGCTGTCGGGCCACTCGGGCCGAGAGGCGCCCGGGTTCTAGAGCGCCCCAAACCCAGATGTGCGTATCGAGCAGGAGCTTCAATCTCGGCCGGCTTCCCAGTCCTCAAGGCTGCCGGTGGGACCGACGATGTCGCCCAGAATGACCCCTGTACCCGCCATGCAACCCAGCCAGGTTTTCGGACGTCCGTCCGGCGTAGGCGGCACCACTTCAGCGACGGGCTTGCCGAAGCGGGTGACGCGAATCGGCTTGCGCGTCTTGCGGACCTCTTCGAGGATGCCGAGGCACTTGGCTTTGAAGACGGAGATGGCGACTTCTTTCATGCCTCATTTATACCATGGTCAATGACCATGGTCAATTCCAAAATACGGACCCAGATGGCAACTCGATCCTCTGTAGCGGCATTAGGGGGATAATTATGGGGTGCACGCGCCACTACTCCTGGCACTCGTTATAAGAGCGACGCTGGCTATTGCCGGATGGTATGTAGGACATCGCCTGTCCCTGACTCGGGACGATGCAAACAGACGTCCCCCTCAGCGGCTGAAGCCGGATCGCTCTCAGGAGCTCAGTGCGGCACGACTGGAAGTCGTGCCCTTCCCGGTGGCAGGTCTCTCGCGCTCTATACTCCGATCACTCCGCACAACTCCTTCACTGCGGCGGCGCTCTTGTCGAGTCCCGCTTTCTCTTCCGCGGTTAGTTTGATTTCGATGATCTGCTCGATTCCCTTTTCACCCAGCTTTACGGGAACGCCGACGTAGAGGCCGGTGATGCCGTATTCACCTTGTAGATACGCGGCGCAGGGGAGGATTTTCTTTTTGTCTTTGAGGATCGCCTCGACCATTTCGGTCGCGGCTGCCGACGGCGCGTAGTAGGCCGAGCCGGTCTTGAGATACTTCACGATCTCGGCGCCGCCGTCGCGGGTGCGCTGGACGAGCGCTTCGAGACGAGACTTCTCGATCAGTTCGGTGATGGGGATGCCGGCGACCGTGGAATAGCGCGGCAGGGGGACCATGGTATCGCCGTGGCCTCCGAGGACGAAGGCGGTGACGTTTTCGACGCTGACTTTGAGTTCGTCGGCGATGAAGGCGCGGAAGCGGGCGGAGTCGAGGACTCCGGCCATGCCGATGACGCGCTCGCGGGGGAATCCGCTGAGTTTGTAGGCGGCTTGGGCCATGGCGTCGAGTGGGTTGGAAACGATGATCAGGATGCAATTCGGTGAATGCTTCACCACCTGACCAACGACTGCTTTCATGATTCCGTAATTTGTGTTGAGCAAGTCGTCGCGGCTCATGCCGGGCTTGCGGGGGATGCCGGCGGTGATGACGACGATGTCGGAGTTTGCGGTGTCTTTGTAGTCGTTGGTGCCGGTGACATAGGAGTCGCGTTTCTCGATGGGCATGGCTTCGAGCAGGTCGAGTCCTTTGCCTTGCGGGACGCCTTCGATGATGTCGATGAGAACGACGTCGGCGAGTTCCTTGGAGGCGATCCAGTGGGCGGCCGTTGCGCCTACGTTGCCTGAGCCTACGATGGTTACTTTCTTGCGCATATGAGTCCTTTCGAAATCGGATAACCACTAAGGGCACGAAGGTACACGAAGGAAACTAAGAGCGGTCGTGATTTCCTTTGTGTACCTTAGTGTCCTTCGTGGTTTACGAACTTTCTTACACTAAAACTCTCGCATCCATGTTCTCGATCATGTGTCCGGCGAACTCGCTGGTCTTGACCTTGGTCGAGCCCGGCATGAGGCGCTCAAAGTCGTAGGTGACCTTCTTCTGCTCGATGGTCCGCTCCATGCTCTGCTCGATCAGGTCGGCAGCTTCATTCCAGCCGAGGTGGCGGAACATCATGACTCCGGACAAAATCACCGAACCGGGATTGATGACGTCTTTGTCCGCATATTTGGGGGCGGTGCCATGCGTGGCTTCGAAGATGGCATAGCCATCGCCGATGTTGGCGCCGGGGGCGATTCCCAGGCCGCCGACCTGTGCGGCGCAGGCATCGGAGATGTAGTCTCCGTTCAAGTTGGGGCAGGCCAGCACCGAGTATTCGTCGGCCCGGGTCACGACTTGCTGGAAGATCGAGTCGGCGATGCGGTCGTTGATCATGATTTTTTTCTTCCAGGCGCCGTTGCCGTGCGTGCTGTAGATGGCGTCGAGAACTGCCTTCACTTCTTTTTCGACCGCCTGGCGAAAAGCGGGAGGAGCGAACTCCATGCCGGGCTCGACCCCTTCAGCATTCTGCGCGACGGTCAGGTTTGGGTCCTTGTCTTTGTTGCCGACGATCCAGCTTTCGCGTTCGGTGATGACCTGGTCGCGGAATTCCTGGGTGGCGACTTCGTATCCCCACTGGCGGAAGGCGCCCTCGGTAAATTTCTGGATGTTGCCCTTGTGCACCAGCGTTACGCTTTTGAGGCCATTTGTAATCGCGTGCTGGATGGCCATGCGGACCAGGCGCTTGGTGCCGGTGACGGAAATCGGCTTGATACCGATGCCGGAATCGAGCCGGATCTGCTTTTTGCCGCCTTTGAGCATGTCTTTGTTGAGGAACTCGATGAGGCGGGCGCAGTCGGCAGTTCCCTGCTCCCACTCGACGCCGGCGTAAACGTCTTCGGTATTCTCGCGAAAGATGACGACATTCATGCGCTCAGGATGCTTCACAGGAGAAGGCACGCCTTTGTAGTACTTCACCGGACGGACGCAGCAATAGAGGTCGAGAATCTGGCGGAGGGCGACGTTGAGCGAGCGAATACCGCCGCCCACGGGGGTGGTCAGCGGGCCCTTAATGGCGACGCGAAACTCGCGGACGGCGTCAACGGTGTCATCGGGCAGCCAGGTGTCGAACTTGGCCTTGGCTTTTTCTCCGGCGAAAACCTCGTACCAGGCGACGCGGCGCTTGCTCTTGTAGGCTTTTTCGACCGCGGCGTTGAACACGCGAAGGGAGGCCTTCCAGATGTCGCGTCCGGTGCCGTCGCCCTCAATGAAAGGAATGATCGGGTTATCCGGGACGCTGTACTTACCGCCTGCATAATCGATCTTCTTTCCGTCCGCCGGTACGGGCACACCGTTATAAGAGCCAGCCATGCACAACCTCCGCTATTAAGGTCTCGCCATGATGTGGAAAACTTTCAATTATAAAGAATGGTTCGGATCACCGTCAGATTATTGTTGTTTTCGGGAGTGGTGTGGTGTGGGGCAAGAAAGAATTGAACCGCCGGGAGCGCCAAGGAATCGCAGCGCCCACCCGGCGCATCTATGGCATAATGCCGTTCCAGGGAAGAGGTGACAGCGCCGCTTCGGGGAGGTGTGTCATGACTTACAAGGTTCGCCGTCTGGGACTGCCGTACGCGTGCCTGCTGCTTTGCATTGCCCTTTCGACGGCTGCGATTGCCCAGGATTCTCGCGACCGGACGCAGTTCGGCCGCAACATCAGCATTGGCCCCGGGGAAGAGGCGACCGAAGCAACGTGTTTTGGCTGCAGCATCCGCGTGCGCGGGCACGTCAGCGGCGACGTGACTACTTTTGGGGGAAGCATCGTCGTGGAGGATCAGGGTCAGGTCAGCGGCGACGCCACTTCGTTTGGCGGCGATGTACGCCTTAACCAGGAAGCAAAAGTGGCGGGTGGAGTCACCGTGTTCGGAGGCAGGATGCACCGCGATGCCACGGCCACGGTGAGCGGGGACGTCACCAATTTCAGCGGTGGCGGCTGGCTGATTCTGGTCTTCGCGCTTCCCTTCGTAATCTTCGGCGCGTTTGTGGCGTTGATCATCTGGCTGATCCGGCGCCTGCTGCGGCCGGCGGTGGCGGCCGCAGCGTAGCCGGAGCAGTTTCCGGAGTCCCCTTACCAGCGCCGGGTGCCGAAGGTCTTGCGAACTCCCAAGGTCATGAAGCGTCCCCATGGCCCGTTGTTACCCAGATCGGCGATGCCCAGGTATTTGTCGCGCGCACCCAGACGGTCGAACAGGAAGTGCTGGGTTATGCGAAACTCGAATCCCTTGTTGAGATAGATGCCGACTCCCCATGAGTGCTCAATGCCAATGGCATCGGGGGACCAGGTGTAGAGCGTCTTGGGAACCGTCTTGCCGAACAAAAAGGCGGGGGCTCCGTACACCATGAACCGGCGCAGCGGACCCCGGCCAAAAGGACGGACTTCCAAAATTCCCGAGAGCATGTAGCGAGCGAACATGCTGCAAGGCGCGTTGGTTCCACCGTAGTCGCCCGCGTTGCCAGCGCAGAGGTTAGGATCAATCTCGTTGTGGGGAGGCGCCAGGTCCAGCTGCGCCCAGCCCCAGAGCGTGTCGCGCGGGAAGAACATGCGCTCCCCGGGTCCGGCATCGTGCCAACTGCCCCGCTCGGTATCCATCTGCGAGGTGTTGCTCTGCGAACTCAGAGAACCCGAAGTCTGCGCCCCCGCGAACGCGATCAATACAGGAACCGCCAGCAGCCACGCCCAACGTTTCATTTCGCCTCCGAAAATTAGTTCGATTCACCCGGTTAGGGAGATGCCGGACTCGAGATCAGCCTGCATCTCAGCCTGGAGTGCAGGGCTCGACGAAAGTCCGGTTGAGTGGAGCGGAACATTGTAACCTGCACCGACCTCGCGCCCGGTGCTGGCACAGGTTCTGGGCCGGCAGTGCAGTTTGCTTTTTGTTCGTGGAGCTTCGGACGCTCTGGAGTCTGACTCTGGCCAGTCCACCGGAGCTGCGGTGTTGGCGAGTCTGGGCGGCGCGCCCAGCCGTCCGTCCCTCCTTCCAGAATCCATATCCCATACGCGATATATTCCATTCATAGTACGTTTACACTAGTGGGAATCGCGTTAAACCAAGCCAAAGCATGGGTCTGCGGTTTGGTGCGCAGATTGCACAATGATGGGGTACAGCAAAAACCAGGACCCCTATGCCCCAAGAGATTTCCGTCTCGTACCAAGCGATCAAGAGCAAGGTTTACCGGTTGATCGATTCCCTCGTGGTCGGAGAAAAGAGCGAAGCGGAAGTGCAGGAGTCGGTTCGACGCTGGTGGGCCCTGATCCATCCGGCCGACCGGCCAATTGCCCAGAAATATCTATTGATGGTGCTGGGACGCTCTGCCTCCGCTCTGGATTCCATGGGAGACGCGCTGCTGTCGGTCAGCAGCTGTGAAGTTGCCCGATCGCAAATGGCCGATTCCCTGTTTCCCAGCAAACGGATGCGCCTGCTGGAGCGGATGGTTAAGGAAAGCTCGGTCCGAACCTCCGTCTAGTCCCGGAAAAGATCAACTACAAGGATTTGCAAAGACGCACGGCGGTTGTGCGCCGAGACCTGTGCTCGGTGTGCTGCCGACTGCGATCATCCCCAGGGCATTCGTCATCCTGCCTGCCCGATAAGCAAGCAATAACCATCCGGGTCGTCCACGCGAATTTCACCTTTGGGCATGTAATCAGGATAAGTAATCGGCGAGACCTTCACACGGCTGGCGAGCAAATGCTCGCGCAAGGCGATGAGATCGGGCGAGTAGAAATAGAACAACACGGCTTGCTGGCTGGCGATGACGGGTTCGGAGGCGCGCGCGAACATCAAGTTGGCTTGTTCACAGGCGAGGTGGACCCATTTGAGTTCTCCCGAAGGGCTCCGCAGACTGCCGCGAACTTCCATTCCGAGCAGCTTGTAGAAATCGACCGAGCGCTGGACGTCGGCGGCGAAGGCCATGGGGATCAGGCTCGTGACTTTGGCAGCCATGGCATTGGTTCACTCTGGATCCAGTTTATCAATTCTAGGCCGGCGAACCCCGCCGGGCTGCGCCCGGCGGACAGCCGAGGGCGGCTGTCCCCACATACTCATTCCGAGGCAGTCTGGTTGAGCTTCAGCCGTCTATTTTCGCCTCGCGCAGTTGTTTTACTGCGGTCTCGGAGGTGACGGGGGAATAGTACACCTCTTTGAAGGTGTACGACCGCGCCTTGGAACCGACGACGGGGAGAATCTCGATATGCCAGTGGTAGTCGTCGTCGATCGTCTTCCAGTAGCCGAGATTCTTGGAGGGGTGGAGGCTGCTGGGCGAAGTGTGCAGCACCAGGTGAAAGTCCTCGGTAATCGAACGCACGCGCTGCAAGGTGCGGCGCAGAAGGGCGGCCAGATTCACTCGCAGTCCGGGCTTGTTCAGACCCGTCCGTTCGAAGGAGGCGTCGTGGTTGCGCGGCAGAATCCAGGTTTCGTAGGGGACGCGAGGGGCGTAGGGGCAGAGGGCAAGATAGTCGCCGCGGGCCTCGAGGACGCGCAGGGCCTGACGTTCCTCCTGCTGGATGATGTCGCAGAAGACACAGCGTTCCTTGCTGACGAAGTACTCGCGTCCGGCGCGCAACTCGTAGAGCACGCGGCGGGGGACAAACATGGTCGCCGTAATCTGAGAAGTGGGGTGGCTGAATTCCTGCCCGGCGTTCTTGCCGTAATCCTTGAACAGGCTGACGTACTTGATGCGGGGATCGCGCTTCAGGTCGAGGATGCGCTCGGCGGCCAGGCGAAGGAAGTGCGCGATTTCATCGTCGCTGGCATTCCATAGATGGCGGTCGTGGCGCGGGTTTTCGACCAGGACTTCATGCGCCCCCACGGAGTGCATGCGGTCATAAATGCCGTCGCCGCGGCGGCCGGCTTCGCCCTCGATGTGGTAGAGGGGCGTGGGATGCACGACGGAACGCGCGGACCAGGGAATGCCGGGCGCATTGGGAGATTTCGCGATGACTTGTACCGACGCGGAATCCTCGCAAAAACGGCAGGCAGACGCGGGACGCGGCGCGGTTTCAGCCGGCTCGTCTCCGGTAATGACCCAGGAGCGGGTGATGGGATCCTTGCGGAGTTCCATAGGCCAAGGAGAACACCGGAGAGAAGTGGAGTCAACCGGCAATTCTCGCGGTAATTTCCCGCCGAGGCATGAGAAATGCCGCAGGAGACGAGCGTGCGCGCTTTGTTATAATCCGCCGAAGCCCGCCCCGATGACCGAGCCGTCCACTCCGCTGATGCGGCAGTATGCCGCCGTCAAGAAAGAACATCCTACCGCGCTCTTGTTTTTTCGCCTGGGCGATTTCTACGAGCTTTTTTTTGACGATGCGATTGTGGCGGCGAAGGAGCTGCAGATCACGCTGACCTCGCGCAATAAAGAAAAAGGAATCGCGGTGCCCATGTGCGGGGTGCCTTATCACGCCGCCGAGGGGTATATCGGGAAGCTGATTCGGAAGGGATTCAAGGTGGCGATCTGCGAGCAGATGGAGGATCCGCGGCTGGCGAAGAAACTGGTGCGGCGGGAAGTGACGCGGGTGGTCACGCCGGGAACGGCGGCGGATTCGTCGTTGGGGTCGGAGGAGAATAACTTTCTGGCGGCGCTGGCGCAGGTGGGAGATCGGGTGGGATTCGCGGCTCTGGACTTGTCGACTGGGGAATTTCGGGCGACGGAGTTTTCGGGCGAGGGCGCGATGCGGCGGGTGCAGGAGGAGTTGGAGCAGTTGCGGCCGAAGGAATTGCTGTATGGGTCGGCGGCGCCGCTGTTTGAGAGGGCAGGGCACTGCGAGCAAAGAAGAGCCGAGCTTCGCTCGGCCGGACAGCCGGGGGCGGCTGTCCCCACATGGATCATCTCCGCAGCCTCCGGGCAGCGGGGCCACTTGCACCGAGACTCCGCTGGATGACTGGATCTTTGCGCCGGACCATGCGATTCCGCTGCTGGAGAATCATTTTGGCGTGCTGTCGCTGGAAGGATTTGGGCTGGCTGGGCGGACGGCGGCAGCGTCGGCGGCGGGCGCGATTCTGTATTACGTGCGGTCGACGCAGCGCGGGTCGCTGGATCACGTGGACCGCATCGGGTGGTATGAGCGGCAGAGTTGCCTGGTGCTGGACGCGGTCACGGTGCGCAATCTGGAGTTGATTGAACCGCTGTTTGCGGGAACGGATGCGGGCGTCACCCTGTTCCGCTCGATCGATGCCGCGGTCACGCCCATGGGCAAGCGGTTGCTGCGGGCGTGGCTGCTGCGGCCGTCGCTTGATTTGAGCGAGATCAATGCGCGGCTCGATGCGGTGGAAGCAGGGGTCAAAGAAACCGTCGCGCGCGAGGAATTGCGGCGGGCGCTGGATGGCGTGCTGGACCTGGAACGACTGCTGAGCCGGGTCACGCTGGAGACGGCAAATCCGCGGGACGTGCTGGCGCTGGCGGCGTCGTTGGGGAAGATTCCCGCGGTCAGGGCGGCGGTGGCGCGACTGGCCGCGGCGCGGTTGGCGACTTTGCATGACTCGCTGGATGAACTGGGCGACGTGCGCGAGCGCATCGAGAAGACGATCGTTCCGGAGCCGCCTCTGAGTTTTGCCGACGGCGGAGTGATTGCAGCGGGCGTCGATCGTGACCTGGATGAACTGCGGGAGCTGTCGCGCAACAGCAAGCAGGTGCTGGCGCAGATCGAGCAGCGGGAACGCGGGCGCACCGGGATTTCGTCGCTGAAGGTGAAGTTCAATTCCATTTTCGGCTACTACATTGAGGTTTCGAAGCCGAACCTGCACCTGGTTCCGCAGGATTACGAACGGAAACAGACGCTGGTGGGGGCGGAGCGGTTCACCACGCCCGAGCTGAAAGAATACGAGGCCAAGATTCTCGACGCGCAGGAGAAGATTGTCGAGATCGAGCGGCGGCTCTTTACCGAGCTGCGCACGGCGATTGCGGCCGAGGCCAAGCGGATCCGGCAGACGGCGCTGGCGCTGGCGGAAGTGGACGTGCTGGCGTCGTTGGCGCACATCGCCGCGCTGCGCAATTATTGCCGTCCGGCCTTCGTGGAATCGGCCGACGGCGGCGAAATCGAGATCATCGAAGGCCGGCATCCGGTGATCGAGCAGCAGGAAATGGCTGGCGGCAGCGAGCGCTTCGTGCCCAACGATCTTTATTTGAATGGCAGCACGCACAACATCCTGCTGCTGACCGGGCCGAACATGGGGGGCAAGTCGACGTATCTGCGGCAGACGGCGCTGATCGTGATTCTGGCGCAGATGGGATCGTTTGTGCCGGCGCGGTCGGCGCGGCTGAGCGTGGTGGATCGCGTGTTCACCCGCATTGGGGCGAGCGACAATCTGGCGCGGGGGCGATCGACGTTCATGGTGGAGATGACGGAGACGGCGGCGATTCTGCACACGGCGACGGCGCGGTCGCTCATCCTGCTCGATGAGGTGGGACGTGGCACGTCGACCTACGACGGGCTGGCGATTGCATGGGCGGCGGTGGAGTATTTGCATGGGCGGGTGCGGGCCAAGACCTTGTTCGCAACGCACTATTTTGAGTTGACGGAACTGGCGGAGCAGCTTTCGGGAGTGAAGAACTATCACGTCTCGGTGAAGGAGACGGGCGGCGGGATTGTATTCCTGCGAAAGGTCGAGCCTGGGGCGGCGGATCGCAGTTACGGCATCGAAGTGGCGAAGCTGGCGGGGCTGCCGAATGAAGTCGTGGTGCGGGCGCGAGAGGTGCTGGCGGAGCATGAGTTCGCGGAGCAGCAGGCGACGGCGCATCTTTCGCCGGGAGCGACTCCTCCGCCGACGCAGTTGACGATCTTTACGCCGTTGTCGCAGCCGGTGCTGGAGAAGCTGCGGGAAGTGGATTTGAACCGGCTCACGCCGCTGGAAGCTTTGAATTTGCTGGCGGAGTTGAAGAAGGAAATTTAACCACAGAGGACACTGAGGACACAGAGGTGTCCTCTCAAAATATGACGGGGCAACGCAAGACTCGGGGCATGGAACAGATTGGCCAGCTTCTGATCGTTGGCTTTGACGGCGCGGAGATGACGCCGCGGGTCAGTTCCCTGCTCACGCGGCTGCAGCCGGCGGGAGTCATTCTGTTCGCGCGGAACATCAAGAGCGCGGAACAGACGTGGCGACTGCTGCGCGAGTGTCAGAAGTGCGTCGCCACTCCGCTGTTCACCTGCGTCGATCTGGAGGGCGGGGCGGTGGATCGCTTTCGCGATGCGCTGGGAGCGGCGCCGTCGGCGGCGGATGTGTTCGCCAGTGGTGACCGCAAGCTCTTTCGCAGGCACGGGGAAATCATCGGCGCGAACTGCCGCGCGCTGGGATTCAATGTGGACTTCGCGCCGGTGCTTGATCTGGCGTTTGAGGCGTCACGGAGCGTGATGGGTTCGCGGGCGGTGTCGGAGGATCCGCGCGAAACCGTCACCTACGCTCGCGAGTTTCTGGCGGGGCTTGGGGCCGCGAACGTGCTGGGATGCGGCAAGCATTTTCCCGGCTTGGGTGAGGGCAAGCTCGACAGCCATCACGAACTGCCGGTGATTGAAAAGCCGATGAGCAGATTGTGGGCCGAGGACCTGCTTCCCTACCGGAGGCTCCGCCGGCAACTGCCGTTGGTGATGATCTCGCATGCGGCGTATCCGCAGGTCACGCGCGATCGAACTCCGGCATCGCTTTCGAAGGTTTGGATCACGGACATCCTGCGAAAGAACATTGGTTATCGGAATCTGATTGTGTCGGACGATCTGGAGATGGGCGGGGTGCTGGCGGCGGCGCCGATCGGCGAGGCGGCGGTGGGTTTCGTTGGGGCGGGCGGAGATCTGTGCCTGATCTGCCATCGGGAGGACTACATTCTGCAGGCGCAGGAAGAGTTGATTCGGCGGGCGGAACGAGATTCGAAGTTCGCGCGGCGGGTGGCGGAGGCGGCGCGGCGCGTGCAGGCGTTCAAGAAGAAGTGGACGAGAGTGCTGCGGGCGGGCAAGAGTGGCCGCGCCACACAGGCTCCGACGGGCCCGGTGGTCGAGAAGTTGACGCGCCAATTGTGGGAGTTTGGGGAGCAGGTACGGCTGGAGCCCTTCAGCCGGCAGGCGGACAAGCGGCGGTCGCGCTCATGACTTCGAAAGCAATGATTGTGGCCGGGGTGATGAGTGGGACTTCGGCGGATGGGATCAATGTGGCGCTGGTGCGGGTGGGCTCAGGGCGGAGTCTGGCTTGCGCGATCGGCCGGTTGCGGCTATCGGCATTCGCGGGCGGGGGCGCCCGCGCCACATATTCGAATTGCTGGGACACGCGGAATATTCTTATCCGGGTCCGGTGCGGGCAGCGGTGCTTGCTGCCATGAATGCGACTCGGGCTAGCGTTGCCGATTTGGCGCGGCTTAATTTTCTATTGGGCGAGTTGTACGCGGACGCGGTGCTGGGGGCGGAGCGACAGTTTCGGGTGAAGGCAGACCTGGTCGGTTGCCATGGGCAGACGCTGTATCACCAGGGCGAGGTGCGGAGGTTTCTCGGACGCAAGGTGGCGGCGACCTGGCAGACAGGAGAAGCTGCGGTGATCGCGGCGCGGGTGGGAGTTCCGGTGGTGTCGGATTTTCGACCGGCAGACATGGCCGCGGGCGGTAAGGGCGCGCCGCTCGTTCCCTACCTTGACTATCTGCTTTTCCGGGACCCGAAGATTGGCCGCATTGTGCAGAACATTGGAGGCATTGCGAATCTGACGGCGATTCCGGCGGGTGCGGACGCGGACCGCGTGTTCGCGTTCGACACGGGGCCGGGAAACATGGTGATCGACGCGGTTACGGAAGCACTGTTTGGGCGGGCGTTTGATCGCGGAGGAAAGATTGCCGCGTCGGGAAAGGTGCTGGAGCCTGTTCTGGCGAGCATGCTGCGGCACAAGTTCTTCCGGGCCAAACCTCCGAAGACCGCCGGGCGCGAGGAATTTGGGCGGGAGTTTGTGCGCGAGTTCCTGCGGGCATGCGGGCGTGCTCGCAAACAGGACGTGGTGGCGACGGCTACCGCCCTGACGGCGCGGTCGATTGCCGATGCGGTGCGGCGATTCGTGACGGAGAAGAAGGGCGCGAAACATTCTTTTTGCGAAATGATTCTCTCCGGCGGCGGCGCAAGGAATGCCACACTGGTTGGCATGCTGGCGGAAGACCTCGCTCCACTCGGAATCCAGTTGCGATTCTCCGACGAGTTCGGCCTGCCTTCGGAGGCTAAAGAAGCGGTGGCATTCGCCGTGCTGGCTTACGAGACATGGAACCGGCGGGCTTCGAATGTGCCATCGGCGACAGGTGCGAAACGGGCGGCGGTGCTGGGAAAGATCTCGTATGCGTGAAAGCACGGTCCCGGACCTTGGACCTCAGACTTTAGATCTTGGCCGCCGAGGGCCGAGGCCTGAGGTCCGACGCCATTTTTCTTACGGCCTTCTCACGCTGCTCTGCATGGTCGCGGCCTATCCGCTTCTGTCTTGTTCGGCGAAGCCCGATCCCAACACGCTGGTCATGATTATCGAGTCGAGCCCGACGAATCTTGATCCCCGGGTGGGAATCGACGCGCAGTCGGAACGGATCGACAACCTGATCTTCGACGATCTGCTGTCCCGCGGGGATGACCTCAACGTGGCGCCAGGGCTGGCTGAGCACTGGGAGATTCCCGACCCTCTCACTTACATCTTCCATCTGCATGGCGGCGTCAAGTTTCATGACGGGCGTCCGCTTACATCGCGGGATGTGAAGTGGACGTTCGACTCGCTGCTGCAGGGAAAGATTCGCAGCACCAAGGCGGCGGTGTACCGTTTCGTGGATCGGATCGATGCGCCTGACGATGTCACCGTGATCTTCCACATGAAGGAGCAGGACGCGACGTTGTTGTGGAATCTGTCGGACGGCGCGGTGGGGATTGTCCCGGAGGGCAGTGGCGAAGAGATGACGCGGCATCCGGTCGGCTCCGGGCCGTTCAAGTTCGTAAGTGCGGAGACCGACCGGGAGGTGATCGTCGAACGCAACGACGACTACTGGGGCGAGAAGGCGAAACTGGCGCGGGTGCGCTTTGCGGTGGTGCCCGACGCCACCACGCAGGCTCTCGAGTTGCGCAAAGGCAGCGGCGACATCGCGATTAACTCACTCACGCCCGACACCGTGCTCACGCTGGCGCGCGATCCCAATCTGGCAGTGGAGCGCGCTGCCGGGACGCGGCTGGCCTATATGGGATTCAACCTGCGCGATCCGATCCTGAAAGATGCGCGCGTGCGGCAGGCCATTGCGTTCGCCCTGAACCGGCAGCCGATGATCGAATACTTGTGGCGGGGGCAGGCGGAGCCGGCGCGCAGCGTCCTGCCGCCGCAGAGTTGGGCGTACAACGGAAGCGTGGCTGTCTATGATCACGACCTCGACAAAGCGAACCAGTTGCTGGATGCCGCGGGCTATCCGGCGGTGAAGGGCGTGCGCTTCCATCTCATGATGAAAACCTCGACCGACGAAAACACCCGCCTGATGGTGGCGGTGATGCAGCAGCAGTTGCGCGAGGCCGGGATCGTGCTCGACATTCGCAGCTTCGAGTTCGCCACGTTTTTCTCGGACGTGCAGCACGGGGCGTTTCAAATCTATTCGCTGCGCTGGATCGGAGGCAACGAAGATCCCGATATTTTCGAATATGCATTTGCCTCGGCCAAGTTCCCGCCGAACGGGGCGAATCGCGGGTATTATTCGAATCCCAAGATCGACGCGCTGATCGACCAGGCGCGGCGTGAAATCGATCCGCGGGTGCGCAAGCCGTTGTATGCCGAGGTGCAGCGCATTCTGGCGGACGACCTGCCCTACATCAACCTGTGGTATCTGGATAACGTGCTGGTGCACACACGGCGGGTGCGGAATCTTGAAGCTGAATCCTGCGGGCAACTACGACTTCCTGCGCACTGCGGAACTGGAGTCCCGAAACTGAAGCGGCAACCCGGCGGTTAGAGATTTCTCGTGATGCGGCTCCGCGAAGAGCGCATAATCAGGAGTAACAGTGATCTCCGCGGAGGAGCCCCGTGGAACGTGGCGCGGCCAAACAGATCTGTTCTTGGGTGATCGGTCTTTGTTTCGTGTGTGCCGTTCCGGTGGCTGGTCAACAGCCTCTCGACAATCTTGAAGTTCCCTCCCAGTTCAAGCTCGACCTGGAAACCGCGGCGCGAATGCGGCCTCAACTGATGGCGCAGAGCATTGCTCCGGCGGGGCGCTACGCTCTGGGCCGAGTCGTGTTCGACCGACTAGTGGAGCAGGTTCCTGGTTTTTCTCGCGGCAAATTCCCGTGGCAGCTGCGCATAGTCGAGGACGATCAGGCGAACGCCTACTCTTCCCCGGATGGAACGGTGTATGTGGAAAGCGGCCTGGCGCGACTTGCGGGTCCGAGCGCCGGACTGTGGGCGGCCATCCTGTCGCATGAGATTGCGCACATCGTGGGCCGCGACTGGGCGCGGCGCTATCTATACGAGAAATACCTGCAGAACGGCGGCGGGGCAGCCATCGTGCTCGGTGATCCGAGCCTGCCTTCGGCCACCTGGCAAGACTCGGAGAAGTCCAGCGAGGATATGGGCCGATTCAGCCGCCAACTGGAACTGGAAGCCGATCGCGAGGGCCTGATGATGATGGCGCATGCGGGGTACCATCCCGACTTCGTTCCCGCCCTGCACCACCGGTTGCACGCGCAAGGCCTGGGCGCGAACAAGAGGTCGCTGTATGCGAAGCATCCTTGCTGGGAAGAGCGCGACCGCGAATTGAACCGCGCCTACGTTGCGGCCAGCATCGAATTTGCGCGCCGGTGGCCGGAATGGTATGCCTCGCCGGGAGGAAATCCACCAGTGCTGGTGTTTGCCGAAGAGCCCACGGTTCGAAGGACGAGCGGGAAAGAATGGCAAATCCAGATACCGATGCGGTGTCAGAACCTGGCAGGTGCGGTGGAAGTTGTTCTCAGTTCTGACGCCGCGCCCGGAGCGGGGACGCGGGAGCGAGTTCCAGATCAGCCGGGGTCCGACCCCGAAGCGCGGCAGCTGACCGGCTGCACCTCGCCCAAAACGACCATCACTTTCACGGTCACAGATACGTCGGGCCGCCCGAAACCTACGTCCCAGTGGACCGACATCTACGTTCTCGATGCGTGGGGCTCGGTGCTCGCGCGCGCCGATCTACCGAAGCTGCCGCACTGAACCAGCCCACCAAAAAGCACACACGCCAACAAGGGCGACCCCGAGCCCGTGTTACCATCGAATTTTGGGCTCGATACCATGCGGATTCTGTTCATCGGCGACATCTTTGGGCGTCCGGGGCGAAACATCGTCAAGGACCGGCTGCCGGGAATCGTCCGCGACCACGACATTCAACTGATCATCGCGAACGGCGAGAATTCGGCGGCGGGCTTTGGCATCACGCCGGCGCTGGCGGAAGAGCTTTTCGAGCTCAACATCGACGTCATCACCACCGGAAACCATGTCTGGGACAAGCGCGAAATCATCGACTATTTCCAGATGGTGGAGGGCAACGGGCACGGACCGGCGCGGCGCGTGCTGCGCCCCGCGAACTATCCGGCGGACATGCCGGGGGCGGGCGTGTATGAGGGATATAAGGGCAAGGTTCCGTACGCCGTGATTAACCTGCAGGGGCGCGTGTTCATGGCGTCCAACGACGACCCATTCCGCACGGCGGACCAGTTGTTGCAGAAGGTCCGGGCCAAAGTGATCCTGGTGGATATCCACGCAGAAGCGACCTCGGAAAAGATTTCACTGGGGTGGTACCTGGACGGCCGCGTCTCCGCGGTGGTCGGCACGCACACCCATGTGCCGACGGCGGACGAGCGTGTTCTGCCCAACGGGACCGCTTATGTTACCGATGTCGGCATGACGGGGCCCTACGACGGCGTGATTGGGGTGAAGAAGGAACTAGTGGTTGGTAAGTTCCTGAATGGAATGCCGGTGCGTTTCGAGCCCGCTACGGGCGATGTGCGCCTGTGTGCCGTGGTGATCGATTGTGACGACAGCACGGGCAAGGCACGCAGGATCGAGCGGCTGATGCTGTCGTAGAGACGTTGGGGGCACGTCTTTTCCGCCGGGCGTCGGCAAGACGTAGCAAGCTACGTCTCTACGATTGTCGAAAGCGTGCAAGCCTGGGGCAATCCACCGTTCTTGGGTATGGGGGTATTCCTGCCTCGATCGCCATTTAGACCGAAGGTACGAGGTCCATTGGCGTGGTCCAAATTCTCGGAAACCAAGTTAAAATCAACCCAATGCGGCGGATAGCCCTCATCTTCTGGATAGGCCTGCTGGCGGCGACGCTGGCGGGACCGGTATTCGCGGCCGGCGATGATCCTTCCTCCGCACCGCCCGTTTCCTGTGGGAACGGTATTCCCGGCGGGGTGAACTGCGTCGTCAGTAAGAAAGAACTCAAAGAAGCTCATAAGGCGTTCGACAAGGGCGTGCGGTTGCAGGACCAGCGGAACCCGGAAGAAGCGTTTGTCGAGTTCGACCGGGCTACACGGCTGGCGCCGCAGAATATGCAGTTTCTGACTGCGCGGGAAGTGGCGAAAGCCCAGTTGGTGTTCAATCACATCGAGCGCGGGAACCTGCTGCTCCTGGAAAACGCGCGGGCCCGGGCGGCCGCCGAATTTCGTGCCGCCCTCGATCTGGATGCGGAAAACCAGTTCGCGCGAGAACGGCTGCAGGAAGCCACCCGTGAACTGGCGCCAGCCCTGCCGCGAGCGTTGCCGGTCCGGCTGACGGATTCCGGCGAAATCCACCTCGAACCCAGAGAGGACCGGGCGACCTTCCACTACAGCGGGGATATTCGTGGCCTGTTCACGCAACTGGCCGCGGCGTATGGAGTGACGGCGCAGTTTGACGATTCGGTGCAGTCGCGGCCGGTGCGGTTCAACCTGGACGACGTGGATTTCTTCACGGCGCTGCGGCTGGCCTGCCGGGTGAGCAAAACGATGTGGGCGGCGCTGGATGCGCACCAGATGCTGATCGCTGCCGACAACCCTGAGAATCACAAACAATTCGACCGCATGTCGCTGCGGACGTTCATCCTGCCACCGCACTCCACGCCGCAGGAGGCGACCGACCTGGTCACCACGATGCGCAACATGTTCGACCTGCGCTTCGTCAATTCGGGACTGACCGCGGACACCGTGGAAGTGCGTGGGCCGCAACCGATCCTGGAGGCCTGCTCACGGTTGCTGGAACAACTCAGCAACCAGCGGCCGCAGGTCATGCTCGATGTTCGCGTGTACCAGATCAGCCACCAGCTGACGCGGGACATTGGAGTACACATTCCCAACACCTTCAACTTGTTCAACATTCCGGCGGCGGCGCTGGCCGGGCTGGGCGGGCAGAGTATAACGGATCTGATCAACCAGTTGGTCTCGTCGGGGGGCATCAACCAGGCGGGCAGTTCCGCGCTCTCCGGACTTTTGGCGCAACTGGGCGGACAACAGAATTCCATTTTCAGCCAGCCGCTGGCCACGTTCGGAGGCGGGCTGACGTTCATGGGACTGAGTCTCGACCAGCTGAGCGCGGCACTTTCGCTCAACGAGTCGTGGGTACGCAGCCTGGAAAGAATGAACGTCCGCGCCAGCCAGGGGAATGATGCGACCTTCCACCTGGGATCGCAGTACCCGATCCTGAATGCGAGCTACGCGCCCATTTACAATTCGCCGCAGATTTCGGCGGTATTGGGGAATCAGACGTATATTCCTCCGTTCCCTTCCGTCAGTTATGAAGATCTTGGTTTGAACATGAAGGCGAAGCCGACGGTCCATGGCGATCGCTCGGTGAGCCTGCAGCTCGAGCTGCAGGTGCGCTCGCTGACGGGGCAATCGAGCGACGGAATTCCGGTCATTTCCAACCGGGAATACAAAGGGAGCATCAACCTGAAGGATGGAGAGCCGGCGGTGGTCGCCGGTGAAATATCCAAGACGGATACCCTTTCCATGAGCGGGATCCCGGGGCTGGGGGCGGTGCCCGGAATCAATCAGGTGATGGTGAGCAACGGCAAGCAGGAAAACACGGACGAGCTCATGATCATCATCACCCCACACGTGCTGGCCAACATCGACGGTGCCACACCGGAAATCTGGATTAGCCAGAATTAGGCGAGCCGGACCTTGAACCTCGGCTGTCAGACTTCAAGACTCGGCGAGATCGGCTATTTCGCTTCCTTCGCCGCGAACTCGACCAGGCCCTTGTAAACATCGGACAGGCGGGCATCGAAATTGCCAACCTTGCGTCCATTGATAAACAGGGTGGGCGTGCCGGTCACATCAACAGACTTGCCCAGGGCCAGGGAGGCGTCGACCCGCGCCTTGGTTTCCGGTTTGACGGCGCAGGCCGCGATCTCGGCGCCTTTCACGCCGGCTCCGTCGGCGATCGCGGTAAGTTTCGCATCGGCATTCTCGGCGGTGATATCGGACTGGGTCTCGTAGGTTTTGGAGACGAATTTCCAGAACGCGTCGTTCGAAGCACGGCCGACGCAGTCGGCATAGGCCGCGCCCTTGGCGGCCCAGTTGTGCATCTCCAGGGGAAAATTCTGGAAGACGAAGCGGGCGGTCGGTTCGGCGGCCACCAGCGCTTCGATGGTGGGCTGCGCGGCTTTGCAGGCGGGACACTGCAGGTCGCCGAATTCGACGATGGTGACCGGAGCGTCCTTCGGGCCACGCTCAGGGCCGGTGATTCCCTTGTCGAGCAGTTTCTTTGCCGGATCAAACGGCCGGGCGCCAAAGGGAATAATTTCACCTACCAGGGCGTGCTGGCCGTCGGGTGCGACAAAGAAGCGAGTCAACTGCTGGCCCTGCGGGCTGGCGAGAACCACCGTGACCTCAGCTAATCCCGCTACCGGGGACGGTTTGATGCTGGAAATTTTCCAGGTCAAATCCGCCTGATAGCCAAACTGCTGACGCAGGAAGGCATCGACGGTGGCTTCCGAGGGAAGGTCGGCAGTGGCATGGGTTCCAAGCTTGGCCGCGGGCTTGGCGGCGGCCGGCTCTGCCGGAGTGGTCTGAGCTGCGGCCAGGCTGCCTGCCAGCAGCAGAAGAAGAATCGAGTTGAGCAAACGGGACATGGGTTCCTTTCGCGTTCAGGGTCTTGGAGCCTTGGGAAGCGATCTAACAGGATACTTCAAATCGATGGTTCAGGCCTCGCACTTGGCGGCAATCGGAAAACGGCGCCCATAGCCGAAGGCCTTGGGAGAGATCTTGAGGCCAGGGGCAGCCTGTTGACGCTTGTATTCAGCGCGATCGACCATGCGGATGACGCGCCGCACCACGGCGATGTCGAATCCGCGATCGGCCGCGATTTGCTCCGCGGGATGAGAATCCTCAACATAATCTTCGAGGACTGCGTCGAGGATTTCGTAGGGCGGCAAGGAGTCACTGTCTTTCTGGTCAGGCCGCAACTCCGCGGAAGGCGGCTTTTCCAGCGTAGCTTGGGGAATCACGGTGCGTTGCGAGTTTACGTATTCGCTGAGCCGGTACACCAAAGTCTTTGGTACATCAGAAATGACTGCCAGGCCGCCGACCATGTCGCCGTAAAGGGTGCAGTAGCCAACCCCCAACTCGCTCTTGTTGCCGGTGGAGAGCACGATGGCTCCGAACTTATTCGATAGTGCCATCAGCAAGGTGCCCCGGGCCCGCGACTGGATATTTTCCTCGGTCACATCTTCTTTTTGCCCGGCGAACACACCGCGCAGCGTCTGGCGATAGGCTTCGTAGGCGGGGTTGATGGAGAGCAACTCGAAGCGAATGCCGAGATTAGCGGCGAGGACGCGGGCATCGTCGATCGAACCCTGGGACGAATAGGGCCCGGGCATGCCGACGCCGATGACGTTCTCGGGGCCGACGGCATTGGCGGCAACGACGGCGGTCAGGGCGGAGTCAATGCCGCCGCTCAGGCCGATAATGGCTTTCTGAAATCCGCATTTTTGCATGTAGTCGCGGGTGCCGAGCACGAGGGCGGAATATACGCTGGCTTCGTCCCCGGCAATCTGCTCGTGGATTTCGCCAGACAGGTTCTGCGAATCGAAGTAGATGAGGTCCTCTTCGAAGGACCGGCCCTGTGCGATGACGTTTCCTTCACGATTGAGCACGATGCTGGAACCGTCGAACACCAGGCTGTCATTGCCCCCCACCTGGTTGACCAGCACGACCGGAACCTTGTGCTGGCGGGCGATGCTGGCCAGCATGTCCCGGCGAAGTTCGCGCTTGCCAATCCAAAACGGCGAGGCGGAAATGTTGAGCACGAAATTTCCTCCGGCCTGAATCAGGGACTCCACGGGATCGACGGTGTAGAGCTGCTTGCGCCAGAAGCGCTTGTCGTTCCAGGCGTCTTCGCAAATGGTGAGCGCCATGCGGTTGCCGCAAAAGGAGAACAGTTCCTGATTCCTGGCCGGAGCGAAGTTGCGCATTTCGTCGAAGACGTCGTAGGTGGGCAGCAACATCTTGGACTGGATGAAGGCGACACGGCCGTCCATGAGCAAGGCCGCAGAATTCATGACGGCCTTGCCGGTGTCGGAGTGGGCGGGGGTGACCAGGCCACAGATGACGGCGATTCCCTGAGTTTGGGTGGCAATGCTTTCGACCGTCTCACGATTGCGTGCCACGAAAGAAGGCCGCTCGACCAGATCGCGCGGCGGATAACCACAGACGGACAGTTCGGGGAATAGAATCAGTCCGGCGCCGGCGGCCTGGGCGCGCCGGGAGAAATCGATAATCTTCGAGGCGTTGCCGGAGAAATCTCCGACCGTGGGATTGATTTGGCCCAGCGCAATCTTCACACATCTAGTGTAAAGCCCCGGAACACAGAGGCCAAGTGACGGCGGCGAGGACGAGCAAGAAAGACACGTTGTGCCGAAAACACTTACAGAACACCAGGCGCAGGCTGGAAGTCTGCTTTCGTGCTGCTGGCCACTCAGGAGTATTTATTGGCGCTTCCAGACGAAACGGTAACAATCAACTAGACCGTTGATGCCCGCTTCCGCAACCAGCGATCAAAGCTCCACCGTCCTCCACCCGTGCTCGCGAAATAAAGGAACACGAAGCAGTAAAGCGCCGCGCCCTCGCCGTCGTTCAGCAGCGGCCAGAATCCCTGCGGTGCGTGGAACTTGAAGTAATTTCGATCAGCCACGGACGAGGTACGGCAGAAAGACCAGGCCGTTGCGGAACCGGTGCTCGTCGACCAATTCCAGTTTCAACCGCACACGATCCAGGAAGAACCGTTTTCCAGCGCCGACGACCGCGCGGCGAATGAACAGTTGAATTTCGTCAACTAGACCAGCCCGCAGCACACGGTCGCAGATTCTTCTGTCACCGTTTCAGGTAACGAAGCGCAACGGATCCCGATTTAAAAATCTTTGACTCAACGAGTCTTAATCGGCATTTCTCCGGCAGGTTAACACCTTCTAACAACCGTCTCCCTTCTCCAGCAAGGACTGGCGTAACGACAAAACGATATTCATCAACCAGTCCAAGCTCTATCAGTTGTGAAGGGATGCTGACACCGCCGATTAAAATATTTTTGCCCTGGTCTTGCTTCAGCCTAAGTATTTCGTCGCGGAGGTTCGTACGAACAATTTTCGTATTTTTATCTTCAACGCTGCCCAATGATCGTGAAAAAACGATCTTGTTGAGGGAGTCAAATGTTCGAGCAAATTCGTTCTCTTCTTTTGTCTCAGACTGTTTTTTGGCGATATCAGGCCAATAAGGAACCATCAATTGATAAGTTTTACGCCCATAGACGAGCAGGTCAGCCTCATCTCGCAAGAGGCGCGTGTAGTATTCATATATCTCTTCATCCGGAACGTGTTTGGTGTGGTCGCAGCAGCCGTCGAGGGTAATGTTGATTGCGAAGATTACATTTCTCATTTGATCCCCTTTGAAGTTTGTCGGCCACCCGCCCCCCGGGCGACGATATTGCTGATTCTTTCTCTCATCATTCTTTCCCTCATCGTTTTTCCCTCGTAGCCGGCCTTATCGCGAGGTATCCTTTCGCCGCCGCCGCTCGCTCTGCTTCATCATTTCGTTCAAGTCCGCCGCTGGCCGAATCTCGAAAATGCTGCCGTACTTCAGGGCCGGATGCTGCGCCATGAGTTGTACAGCATGATTCAGGTCCCGCGCCTCGAGGACGAGAATGCCGCCGAGTTGTTCCTTGGTTTCCGCATAGGGACCGTCCGTGGTCGCGACTTTGCCGTTCTTCCAATACAGCGTCAAGGCGGTTTCTGCAGGCTGAAGCGCTTCTCCGCCAGCAAAATGCCCGTTGGCGCGGAGATGGTCGTCATATTCAAAGCATGCGTCGAACATCGCGTGTTGCTCGCCCTCGGCCATGCTTTCGTGTTTGCCTTTGTCGTAGTATCCCAAACAGACGTATTTCATCCTTTCCTCCTTGTTTCCTGTGACTCAGAGCCGTAGCGCATCGTCCGGTTATCAGATAGTCGTTCGGGAAACCGAAAATCGACAGCTACTTTTATTTTGTTAGCCTCGTCAGAGGGTGTAGGAATGCACCTCCTCATCGGGAGCGGTCCAGTCGAAGCGCCCGTGCTCGTCTTTCCGCGTAACCGTCCTCGGACAAGAGCATCGAGTAGATCTAATGACATTTGTTCATCTCCGGCGGCGCGTCTATCATCATCGGGAGTCTAAACGCCGGGAAACTATCCGGCGGGAACACCACGATCTCCGTGATCAAGCCGTCCTCGATTCGAAGAACGTCCAGCGCCATGGCACGCCAGGTGGTATCGCCGGGCCGGCACACGTAAGCTGCGACTGCCGGCTGCAGATTGGCGTGGGTCACAACGCAGTGGAGGCGACCAAATCGTTCGGAGCCGAATCCGCCTTCGACCCATAGCTTGAACATCTCATCACGGCCCTCGGCCGAGCCGAAATCGGGCGGCATGCGGAAGTTCGCGTCCGCGCGGATGATCGACTCGAAAGCCCGAAAATCCGCCGATTCGCTGGCCTCGACGTATTTCTTTAGCAGGTCGCGCTCGGCCGCGCTGGCATCCACGTTAGCCGGCCACGGTGGCTTGCGAGACGGCAGACGCTCGCGGAGCCTGACCCGCGCGCGCTGCAATGCACTGTTTACGGCTGGGACGCTGAGGTCGAGCAGGTCGGCAGCGTCCTTGGCGGACCAGTCGAGCACGTCGCACAGTATCAAGGCAGCCCGCTGCTGCGGTGTGAGGAGCTGGATTACCGTCAGAAAGGCGATCTCGATGGTTTCGCGCATCAGCGTCATCGCCTCCGGTGTCCTCGCTGGCGGGATGGTTGGTTCGAGTACTGAGTTCGGAATCGGCCCCAGCCAGACGACATCATCCAGCTCCCCGGTCCAGCCATCATCCGCCGCGGCCCGGGCCGCGAGCACCGCCCTCCGCTCATCGCGGGCAATCGCATCGAGGCAGGCGTTCGTGGCCACGCGGTAGAGCCACGGGCGCAGCGGCGCACCTTCCTTCAGGCTGTCGCGATACCGCCAGGCGCGAAGCAAAGTTTCCTGCACTGCGTCCTCGGCGTCCGGCAAAGAGCCGAGCATGCGGTAACAGTGGAGCAGCAGCTCGCGGCGATGACGCTCGACGTTGCTAGCGAACTCGTTCACTCTGTGCCTCCGTTCCAGCGCTGCCGCCGGATCAGCATCGATTCTTACTTGTAATACCGGAGCGGGGTCAAAAACTCATCGCGCAGTAGCATTCGGAGTTTTCCCGAACGTCTAAGCGGGCCGGTCATTGCTAAAAGGCAGCTTATATCATCGGAATGCAATAGATTGGGTCACTCGCTTCTCAAAGAAAACGAGTTGCTGCACGTAGGGCTGAGCCCGATGGCGCTTCCGTCGGCTACTGACCGATGAGTCGGCGATTCGTTGAAAAGACCCCTGGCAGCAAGGATTTCTTGAGTTCTTCCAGGATGACGGGCAATCCGGAAGCAATGTTGCTTCGGTCAGCGGTTGTGGTGGCTCGCACCCGTGCTTGGGCAATCCCTAGGTGGTCTGTTTCGTTGTATATTCGCCGTTCCCGATCAGGTGATCAGCCTTCGGGTATCGCGAAATTAACCAGCGAGAATCTCACAAAAAGGCGTAACATTAACGATTTGGCAGTCATATTTTCATTCGAGGAACCATGATGCCCCTGCAAGGACTCTCTGTCCGAAGCTCGCTCTCCATTCTCACACTTCTGATTTCCCTTACTTTGTCGACCTCGCTGGCGCAGTCCGGCGGCAAGCCGCATCCCTGGATGAATGCCAGCCTCTCTCCGGACGAGCGGGCAGCGATGGTGGTCAGGGAGATGACGCTCGACGAAAAGATTTCTTTGCTGCACGGGACGGGCATGGTTGGGCTCAGTCCGATGAGCCCGCTGGCCGTGCAATCCAACGGCGGTGCGGGATATGTGGTGGGCATTCCACGGCTGGGCATCCCGGGAATTCAAATGTCGGACGCGGCGTATGGCGTGCGCATGAGCGGTGAGAATGGCCGGTACTCAACGGCGCTGCCTGCGGACGTGGCCGGAGCAGCAAGCTGGGATATGGAAGCTGCCTACGAATACGGAGCCCTGATTGGACGGGAGATGCGGGCGCAGGGCTACAACATGTCGCTGGGTGGAGGCGTCAATCTTACCCGCGAACCGCGCAATGGCCGCACCTTCGAATATATGGGCGAGGATCCCGTTCTAGCCGGAAAGATGGTGGGATCGGTGATGAAGGGGCTGCAGGCGCAGCATGTGATGGGCGACATCAAGCATTACGCGCTGAACGATCAGGAAAGCGGGCGCAATGCCCTCAACGTGAACATCGACAAGCGCGCGGCACGGGAGAGTGACCTGCTGGCGTTTGAGATTGGGTTGCAGGAGACCGACATCGCCGCCGTGATGTGCTCCTACAACCGCTTGGATGGCGACTACGCGTGCGAAAACAAATACCTGCTCACCGATGTGCTGAAGAAAGACTGGAATTTCAAGGGTTTTGTGCTCTCTGATTGGCAAGGTACGCACAGCACGATCAAGGCCTCAGCCGCGGGACTCGATCATGAAGAGCCAGGCTGGATCTTCTATGGAGACGATCTGAAAAAGGCGGTCGAGTCGGGCAAGGTGTCGAAGCAGGAATTGAATGATCACGTGCACCGCATCCTGCGGTCCATGTTCGCCACCGGGCTCATCGATGATCCGCCGCAGAAGAGTGTGGTGGACGTGGTGGGCGGCTTCGAAGTGGCGCAGAAGATCGCTGAGCAGAGCACGGTACTTCTGAAGAACGATCACGGACAGCTACCGCTGGATGCTTCCAAGGTCCACAGCATTGCCGTGATCGGTCCGCACGCGGATGTGGGAATGATTTCGGGCGGTGGTTCGGCGCAGGTCGATCCTCCGGGCGGAAACGCGATCCTGCCTCCGGGCAAGGGCCAGACGCGCTGGCTGGAACCGGTGTGGTTCCCCACGTCTCCGCTGAAGTCGATTCGAGCAAAGGCGCCGGGTGCGAAGGTTCAGTTCGACTCCGGCGCGGATCCCGCGGCAGCAGCGGCTCTGGCCAAGTCGTCCGATGTGGCCATCGTGTTCGCCTACCAGTGGGAGAGCGAAGGGATGGACTTGGATAACCTGTCTCTTCCCGAGCATCAGGATGAACTGATCGCGAAGGTCGCGGCGGCCAATCCGCACACCATCGTCGTGATTGAAAGCGGCGGTCCAGTCACCATGCCTTGGGTCGGGCAGGTCAGCGCGATCCTGGAAGCGTGGTTTGCGGGCAGCCGCGGCGCCGAGGCGGTGGCGAATCTCATTTTTGGAGACGCCAATCCCAGCGCGAAGCTGCCGATCACCTTCCCCAAGAGCGAAGCCGACCTGCCGCATCCCACGATCGTTAAGCCCCGCGAAAGCCACTGTCGAACTGCATGCAGCCAAGGCTGGAAACAGATTGCTGCCGGCCTGCCGGCATTTCAGATCACCTACGACGAAGGAGTGAAGGTCGGGTACAAATGGTATGACGCGGAAAATAAGCCGGTGCTGTTTCCCTTCGGGTACGGCCTTTCCTACACCACGTACTCGTATTCGAATCTCAAGGTGATGCCGGGAAAGAATCCGCACGTGAGTTTCACGGTCACCAACACCGGCAAGCGCGCTGGAGCAGAAGTTGCGGAAGTCTACGCTTCCCTGCCGGCCGCAGCGGCGGAGCCTCCAAAGCGGCTGGTGGGCTGGAGCAAGGTCAAACTCAATGCCGGAGAGAGCAAAGAAGTTGCGGTCGAGGTGGACCCGAAGTATCTATCGATCTTCAATGTTGAACGCAACGGCTGGCAGTTGATTCCGGGAGACTATGGCTTCATGGTCGGCGGATCGTCGCAGAGACCTGCCGCTGAAGGAATCCGTCAACCTGAAATAGAACGATGATGCAGCGCACGGGGGAGTCTAGGCAATTTCTTTTGCCGCCGCCAGCACCTCTGGAATGACGCAGTCGACGTCCGCATCCTTCGTGCGGTGGTTCACAATGCATGCTCGGAGACTGAACTTGCCGCGCAGCGAGGCATTCGAAAGATAGACTCGCCCACGGGCAACGACGCGTTTCAGCAGCGCCAGGTTGAAGCGGTTCAGGTCCTCTTCCGACAGCCTGTCAGTTCCTCGATTTCGGAAGCACACCGCGCTCAGTTCGACGGGCGCCAGCAGTTCCAGTTGAGGCTCGTTGCTGGATCGCGTCCGCCAGGCGCCGGGCCTGTGCCAGATCCTTCGTGATGGACTCGCGAAAAGCGGCGAGGCCGTGATAGCGCAACGACAGCCAGAGCTTCAAGGCGCGGAATCTGCGGGACAGTTCCAGTGACTCTTCGAAAAATGCGAATCCTTCCACCGGATCCGCGGTGAGGGAACGCGCGTAGTCGCCACTGTGCGCGAAGGTTTTCTGGGCCGCTTCGGGAGAGCGATAAAGCAGGCAGCCGCAATCCAGCGGCTGATACAGCCACTTGTGCGGATCAAGAGAAATCGAGTCAGCCAGTTCCAGACCATCGAATTTGTCCGGTCCGCCATCGCCGCCAGAGCACCATAGGCGCCGTCAATGTGAAACCATGCGCCGTGGCGCTGGGCGATCTCCGCAATCTGCCGAAGCGGATCGATCGCGCCGGTGTTGACCGTGCCGGCTGAAGCGACCACGGCCAAGGGTGTTCGGCCTGCCGCTTTGTCCTGCAGGATGCGAGCCTCGAGTTCTTCGGGAATCATGCGGAAGGATGCGTCGGTCGCGATCAGCCGCAGATTGTCCCGTCCGATTCCAAGTAACGCCACGCTCTTGGGAATCGACATGTGGATCTCGTCGGAGGCGTAGACCACCCCGCCCGACGCCACTCCGTTTTCGTTGGCCGGCGCCTTGGTCTCGCGAGCCATGGCCAAACCCATCAGGTTGGCGGAGGAGCCGCCGCCGGTGAGATGGCCGTGAAACCCGGGACAGCCGATTGCCTGCGCCAGCCAGCCCACGACGGTTTGCTCGATCATCACGGCCGCTGGTCCGGAGCGCCACGCGGTGACATTCTGGTTCAGAACGCTGGCCAGCAAGTCGGCTACGGCGCCGACGGGCTCCCCCGAGCCCAGCACGTAGCCAAAGAAGCGGCCATTTTGCGCGCGAGACAGTCGCATCACTTCCGCTAAATCGTTCAGAGCCTCTTCGCCCATTCCCTGCTCGGGCATGGCGGTGCGGAACAGGCGCAGGGTCTCTGCCCCGTTGGTTGCGGGAGAGATCGCCTGGGCGTCGATGTTCTCGAGATAATCCGCCGCGAGTTTTGTGACCTGCTCCGCCAGGCGGCGAAACTGGTGGGGAGAGATTTCGAGTGGATTCATGTTAGTCGCCGCCCGCGGAAACACGCATGCTTCGGCGCCGGCATGGGTGCCGAGCCCTTCTGATCTCGCCACAGCACCTGATTGAGCGCCGGCACCCGCGGCATCGGGACGCGAGAAATCCATCGTTGAGGAGATCTTGGCGCCGGGCGCTTCACGCCTGTTGCTTTCGTAGATCAGCCCATTCTTCAGATTGCGGATAGTCCGCCTTGTAAGCGGGTTGATCGCCGGAGCCGGAAAACAGCTGCGCCCATCACGGGCGCATAGGCGTCGTTCAGATTCATGGGCGGGAGGCCGAGCAGCATTTCCATGGTGTGAATCATGTTCACGGTCGTGTAGAAACGGTGCTCCACGTTGGGCTGCGCGGCCGAACCCGGCGAATATTTGCTGATCACGAAGGCGATCGAGCGGTGCGCATCGACGTGGTCGGCGCCATCCTGAGCATCGTCTTCCAGAACGAAGATCGCGGTGTCATCCCAGTAGGCGCTGTGCGAAACGGCTTCGACCACGCGGCCCAGCGCCAGATCGTTGTCCGCCACCGAGGCTGCGGGGCGCGGGAGATTCGGACGCGTGCCTCCGGTGTGGTCGTCGGGCAGGTAGAGCAGCACGAATGAGGGCATCTCAAATTCGGGGCCTTCGTGCGCATCGCGAGCGCGAACGTAGGCGCCAAATTCATTCAGAAACTCGTCGGCGCGGAGTTGATCGGGATAGTCGGTGTTGAAATCCGGATAGAGCGGATCGAAGTGATCGCGCAAGACTGCCTTAGTCGGCTTCACTCCGCTGAATAGAGGAACGGCCCACGGCCAGGGACTGGGCCCGGCGTGGGGATCGCCGACATTGGGCGGGAGCGTGTCGCCCTGCTGAACTTCCGGTGCGCGGACAGATCGCTTCCTGTCCGGAGGGAGTTCCCTGCTTCGGACTGGCCGCCTTGCGCTTCTCGTTGCACCACTCGGCATTCACGAATTCGCCGTAGTCGCGAAAGCTGACGTGGTTGCGCGCGAGATTGTCCCAGAGAAATCCGGTGGAAGGATCGTCGACGTCGGGCAGGTTGTGCTCCAGCGGATATTCGTCGGCGACCTGGCCCTGAAAATCGTAGGTGCGCTCCTTGCCGCGGTAGGCGATCTGCCAGGTCTTCTCGTTGTAGTCGGACGTGATCGCGGCGGTGGACCAGAGATGGCCGTCGCCGGAAACTTCCCCGCTGTCGTAGAAATTGTCGAGCACTCCGAACTGCAGGGCGAGTTTGTGCTCGTTGGGCGTGATGTCGGTCGCCGTACATGGTGAGCGAGGGATCGCCGTCGCCGACTTTCAGGTCGCCGAGAATCTGGTCGAAGGTGCGGTTTTCCTTGATGACGTAGATCACGTGCTTGATGGGATTCTGGCCGCTGGCGAATGTGATGGTTCCGGGATCGGCGTGCAGCAGATTGTCGCGCTCGACCACTTGTGTCAGCTGCGGGAGTTTTTCGAGAGTCGACGGAATATTCAGGCGGGCGATTGATCCCTTGAGCAGCGTGGGAATGTAGGGATGATCGTGGTGCTTCATCTCATAGGCCGTCTTCCCCAGGTCTTTGTTCGCGCGCGAGCCTTCGCCCTTGGCGGTGGCGATGAGGAGATCGTCGCCGTGAACGGCGAGCGCGCTGGGGTACCAGTCGGTGGGGATGAAACCCAGCGGAGGCCAAGTGGCGGTGTCGTTGGCCGGACCATTCGCCATCAGGTTCGACGTGTCAAGTACGGCCACCGCATTGGCGGACGCGTCGGCTACAAAGACCCGCTTGCCATCCGCAGACTGGGCTAGCGCGCTTGGGTAACTGCCGGCGAACTTCTGGTCCTTAAGACTGGTGTCCAAGGTTGCGAACACGCGGGCGGCGTCGGTTGCGACTGCCGCGACCGCGTCCACATTGGACAATGCCACGTATAGGATTTTCTCATCCGGACTGAGCAGCATCGCCGTGGGGTGCGATCCCGGCGCCAGCGGATCTTCGGGCTGCCGCAGTTTGATCCAGCGGGCTACTTTGCCGCTGGTCAGATCAAGTTCCGCCACCTGCGACGCGTTCCACAGGCTGCACCAGGCACGGCGACCGTCGCGGGTAGCGACGCAAGTGTACGGAAACGAAGACGGCACCAAGTCGCTGGTGGTGAGGTCGAAACGCTGCAGCACTTTTCCCGTCGCCGGATCGAGCACGATCGCGTTGTCCGAGAGATTGTTGGCGATCAGGAGTTTGTCGTGGCCTCGGTCGGCAATCACGGCCAGGCCGGCGGGATACGGAATCGCCAGGTGCGGTGGCGCCTTCAGGCCAACAGCAAGTTTTTTTCCCGTCGACAACGGCTGGAGCGCGATGGGAATGAATCTCTCCGGCGTGACCTTACCTTCGGTGAAGCGGTAGACCGCGATGCCGTTTCCCGTGTTGCCGGGCTTCGCGCCGGTGGGATCCGTCAGCGAACCCACCGAGGCGTAGAGGTGTTTGCCATCCGAACTGAACGCCAGCCCGATGAAGTAGCTCTGGTGAGCTTCATCGCTGAGCCGCGCATCGGGATACTCGACGATCTGATTCGTCTTGAGAACGAGGACCGAGATTGACTGGTGCGCCAGCGTTTCCTGCGTGCCATAGCCATCGTTCAGCAGCGCGGCGTAGCGGCCGTCGGGACTCAACACCATTGTTGCCGGAAAGCTGTTGGTGCTGCCAATGCGTCCGGGCGAGGGGACGGTCAACATTTTGCTGGTCGGCAGCATGATGGGTGGGCGATCATTGGAAGGCGATTGCGCAAGAACATTGGCGGCGCCCAACCAGACAAGAAGAAAAAGACAGAAGACGGAACGAGTCACGGAGCCTCCGCGCGGAAAATGTTCTTAGAAACGGTGGAGGTGATGAGCGTAATTCAATCGGGCGCCAGCGGTCAAAGCGGCCAGGATGTTCCCAGAGCTGATTGGCTGGCGAAAACCTGTCGAGCTTCGCTCGACGGACAGCCGAGGGCGGCGGTCTCCACATATCAATATTGGCGCACCCTGCCGTTATAGGCCTACGCCCTCGAGGTTGGCCGCTCGGGCGCCGGGCCTTCGGATTCCTCGGGGTGCACGTTGTGGCGGACATCAGCGCCCTGCACCCAGAAAATGACATCCTCGGCGATGTTGGTGGCGTGATCGGCGACTCTCTCCAGATTGCGGGCCACCAGCAGTGCGTCCAGAGCCTGGCGCACGACCTCGGGGCGCTGGTTCATGGACTTGACCAGCTGGATGAAGGCATCGTCGCGCATGCGGTCGATGACGCTGTCCATTTCGAGCACGGCCTGCGCCAACTCGACCTTGCCTTCGATGAAAGACTCCAACGCGCGGCGCACCATGGCGCTGACCGCGGCGCCCATGCGGGCGATGTCGACCGGCAACTCCGCAGGAGGAAGTTCCACCATGTCCATGACGCGCTCGGCAATGTTGACGGCCTGATCGCCGACGCGCTCGAGATCGGAATTAATTTTGGTGACGGCCAGAATGAATCGCAGGTCCACCGCCATGGGCTGCTGCATGGCGAGCAGATCGAAGGCCGCCTCGTCGATTTCGCGCTCGGCGGTGTTGATCAGGCTCTCGCCTTCCAGCACCATCTGGCACCGGGTGAGGTCGCGCTCCACATAGGCCTGGCGGGCGCGGTCCACCGCCTGCTCCGCCAGTCCTCCCATGCGAAGCAACCGTTGCCGCAGATCGTCAAGCCCTTGCTGAAAGCGCGTGCGCATGATCCCAACCTACCTTCTTCAAATCTGCCTTCTCCAAATCTTCCTTACCCGAATCTGCCGGTGATGTAGTCTTCTGTTTTTTTGTCGGACGGCTTGGTGAAAATCTTCTCCGTCTTGTCGAACTCGATCAGCTTGCCCAGCAGGAAAAATCCCGTGAACTCGGCCACGCGCGCCGCCTGCTGCATGTTGTGGGTCACAATTACGATGGTATACCGCTCTTTGAGCTGGAAGATCAACTCTTCAATCTTTCCGGTCGAAATCGGATCGAGCGCGGAACAGGGCTCGTCCATGAGGAGAACCTCGGGTTCGACCGCGAGGGCGCGCGCGATGCACAGGCGCTGCTGCTGGCCGCCGGAGAGGCTGGCGCCGGATTTCTTGTGGACGTGATCCTTGACTTCATCCCACAGCGCCGAGACCTCGAGCGAATGTTGCACGATGTCGTCGAGCTTGCGGCGGTCGCGGAATCCGTTGAGCTTCAAACCGGAGGCCACATTGTCATAAATCGACATGGTGGGAAACGGGTTCGCTTTCTGAAACACCATACCGACGCGGCGGCGGAGTTGGGTGGCGGAAGTTCCGTTGTAGGCGTCGATCTCGCCGATGCGGACCCGGCCTTCGACGCGCGCTTCCGGAATGGTTTCGTGCATGCGATTGATGCAGCGGATAAACGTGGACTTGCCGCATCCCGACGGACCGATCAGCGCGGTGGCGTGATTGGCGGCCACCTTAAGATTGATGTCATACAGAGCCTGGCCCTTGCCGTACCAGGCATTCAGGTTCTCGACCTGGATTCCGACGCCCATAGGTTATGCCGCTCCGAACGTACCGCGCCGCACCGCATAGCGCACGGCGGCGACGGCGCTCACGATCAGAAGAATCAGTACGAACGATCCCGCCCAGGCCTGGCGGTGCCAGTCATCGTAGGGTGAGTTGGCGTAGGTGTAGATCTGCAACGGCAGCGCGGCCGTGGGTTGATCATAGCGGAGACTCCAAAACGTGTTACCCAGAGCGGTGAAAAGCAAGGGCGCGGTTTCTCCCGCCACTCGGGCAAACGCCAGCATCACCCCGGTGATCACACCCGACGTGGCCGTGCGGAGAGTGATCGACAAGGCCGTCCGCCAGTACGGAACGCCGAGTCCATAGGCCGCTTCCCGGAGCGCTTGCGGCACCAGCAGCAGCATCTCTTCGGTGGTGCGACAGATGGTCGGGACCATCATGATGGCCAGCGCCACGCCGCCTGCCAGCGCCGAGAATCCGCGACCACGAACCAGGATGGACCAGGCGACGATGCCGATGACAATCGAGGGCACGCCGTTCAGCACGTCGGCGGTGAAACGAATGGCGCTGCCGAAGCGATTGCGGCCAAACTCGGCGAGGTAGATGCCGGCGCCAATTCCAAAGGGGACACCGATGATGCTGGCAATTCCAAGGATGAGCATCGAGCCCACAATCGCGTTGGCCATGCCGCCGCCCGCTTCTCCCACGGGCTTGGGGGTTTGAGTCAGGAAGGCCCAGTTGATCGAGCCCACGCCGCGGTAGACCAGATAGCCGAAGATGGCGACGAGCGGAGCCAACACCAGCAGCACGGTCAAGACGGCTACGCCGGTCATGACGTGATCAGTGACCCGGCGGCGCCAACTGATCGGCGGCACGCCCTGTCGAGCGGAAGCGTCGCTGGTGATCTCAGGCATGTCCCCTCGCAGGCTGGCCGCGGGTAACGGTCCACACCAGAAGCTGTGCCAGCGCGTTCACGATGATCGTGACCAGGAACAGGGCCAGGCCAATCTCAACCAGGGCGGAAAGGTAGACATCTCCGGTAGCCTCGCTAAATTCATTGGCGAGCACACTGGCCATGGTGTAGCCGGGCGCGAACAAGGACTTCGCGATCTCGGGGCGGTTGCCGATCACCATGGTGACGGCCATGGTTTCTCCGAGCGCACGGCCCAATCCCAGGATGATTCCGCCGACAATTCCGGCGCGCGCATTGCGCAGCACACCCACGCGGATCATCTCCCAACGGGTTGCGCCTAAGGCGAGCACACCCTCGCGCTGATGCTGGGGCACGACCATGAGTACTTCGCGCGTAATCGAGGAAATGATGGGGATGATCATGATGGCCAGGATGATGCCCGCCGCCAGCATGCCGATGCCGTAAGGAGCACCTTCGAACAGCCCGGTCCAGCCCAGGGTTTTCGCAAGGAAAGGCTGTACGTATCCGCTTAGGAGTGGTACGAGCACGAACATGGCCCACAAACCGTAAATCACGCTGGGAATCGCAGCCAGCAATTCCACGAAGAACGAGAGCGGACCGCGCAGTGCCTTGGGGCACATCTCGGTGGTGAACACCGCGACGCCGATCGCCAGCGGAACTGCAATGATGAGGGCCACCAAGGACGAAACCAATGTCCCATAGATGAAGGGGAGAGCGCCGAACTGCTCGCTCACGGGGTTCCAGTCGCTGCCCGCGAAAAACTTGAAGCCAAAGGCGTGCCAGGAAAGCCCGGAACCCGATACCAGTTCGTACACGATGAGAACCAGTACGGCGAGGACCGCTAGGCCGCAGGCCGTCATGGCTGACTGGAAAATGCGGTCGGGAACCTCGCCGCCGGAAGCCTGCAACAGAGGGGCTGCCCGGTGCGCCGATGAGGATATAACTTTCGTCCCTTCAACGGGATGCGGTCCTGGCATATCAGGCCGAGGTAAGGCAGGATTGGCCATTCCGTTTAACCGTAGCAGAGACGTGTTACAAAGGTGTTAAAATCAGGCAGGCTTTTTCCGCAGTGGTGAGACCATCAGTCAACCGAGTTGCTGCTGTCGGCTAGATCATGCTTTGAGGGAACACAAGCGTTGAATCCTCTCCCGTACCAGGTTTTGTTTCTTTATGTCGATTGCGCCCGAACCTAGCAAACTTGTTTTCCAGAAGATGGAACGTGCTCTCCTGAAGCTTTCCTCCGGACAGGGGCCGGAGAGCGTGCATGGCTTCCGCACCACCAGTCGCCGTGTGCAGACGCTGCTCGAACAAATCATTCCCGATCACAGCCGCAACCAGAAGAAACTCCTGAAAGCGCTGGGGCGGATTCGGCAGCGTGCGGGCAAGGTGCGTGATCTGGATGTGCAACTAGCGGCGCTGCGGAGTTTGAAGATTCCGCAAGAACCCCGGCGCAAGACGCAACTCATGCAGGGCCTGATCGAGCTTCGAGTGAAGCATGAGAAAAAACTTCGTAAGTTATTGAACAAAGAGACGATTCAGGAGATTCGAAAGCGTCTGAAGCGGGCCGCGAAAGATGTCCAACCGGAAGCCGCCCGCGATGCTTTGGGTGTTGCGCGCGAGATGCTGGCACAAGTCGCCCACCCAGTTGGTCCGGTGACCGAAGACGTGCTGCATCAGTACCGCATCGTGGTGAAGCGCGCACGCTATGCGGTTGAATTCGCCCCGAAATCCGCCGAAGCCGCGCACTTCATAGCGCAGTTGAAGAAGCTGCAGGATGCGGTGGGGAATTGGCACGACTGGCTGACTTTAACGCAAACTGCTGCGAAGCGGTTTGGCGATGTCAACCAATCCTCACTGGTGGCTGCACTGCACAATGTGACGGGCGGCAAATTCCGCCTCGCGGTTGCTGCCTTCTCGACATCGCCGACGATCCAGCTTGCGGCGAGACCGGTTGCCGCGTCAGCGGAACAATCTCGCAAGTTGGGCACGAAGGGCCCGACGCTGGTGGAGCGGAGCGAACCGGCAGCGTAATTTTCTCCGCAGTAGACTTTCCCCGCAAAGAACCGCGCCAAAACCGGTGACGATCCTGCCGCGCGCATGTACACTGTGAGGCTTCCCCATGCCCACATTTGCGGCAGTCGATATCGGCTCGAACTCGGTGCGGCTGAAAATTGCGCGCCTGCAGGCGGGCCGTCTGCGCGCCCTGCACGAAGACCGCGAAGTCACGCGCCTCGGCGAAGGTGTTTTTGGTTCCGGATTCCTGACTCCCGATTCCATGGCAGAAACGGTAAAAGTGCTGCGCCGCTTCCACCGGGCCACGCAGCAGATCGTGACCGACAGCGTGCGCGTGGTGGCGACCAGCGCCCTGCGGGATGCGCGCAATTCGCAGGCATTCCTGGAATGGGTGCGGTCGGCGACCGGCTGGCGCGTGGAGATCATCTCGGGCGTGGAAGAGGCGCGCCTGATTCACCTGGGACTGGTCTCCAGCCCGCGCGTGGATCGTTTTCCGACGCTGATGATGGATCTTGGGGGCGGCAGTTGCGAACTCACCGTCTCGCAGGGCGGACACATTCGGGACGCAGTCAGTCTTCCGCTGGGTGCGGTCCGGCTGACCAATGAATTCCTGCGCCACGATCCCGCCGCGAAAGGGCGAACTGACGCGGCTGCGGGGATTTGTGACCCGCGAGGTCAACCGCATCGTCGACCGCATCGCGAGCGCGAAGGTGAAGAATGTAATCGCAACTTCCGGCACGGCAGCGGCGCTGGCGGCGGTGGCCAGCCACCTGCAGGCGCGGCGACGGCCGCCAGCGGCCAGTGGTGTCACGCGCGGAAATGTCCCGCATTGCCAAGCGCCTGGCGCGCCTGCCGGTGGCGGAACGCCGCAAGATTGAAGGCATCGGGCCGCGGCGGGCGGAGATCATCGTCGCCGGGGCTACGGTGTATCACGAACTCCTGGACCGCCTCCAGCTGAAAGCTTTTCGCTATTCGCCGCTCGGCCTGCGCGACGGGATCCTCGCGCAGATGGCCGCCGACTACGATCGCAGCACGCGCTCCGGCAGGCAGATTGAATCCGAACGATGGGAATCGATCGTGAACGCTGTTGACCACTACCGCGTGGACCGCAAGCACGCGCTGGATGTCCGCGACGCCGCCACCTTGCTGTTCTCGGCGCTGCGCTCGGTGCACCGCTTGCCGCCCGAATATCGGGAGTGGCTCTCTGCCGCGGCCATGCTCTACGAAGTGGGCGACTACGTGAATCGGAACGGCCGCCACCGCCACACCCACTACATCATTTCGAACTCGGAGATTCTGGGTTATACCCCGCAGCAGCGTCGCATCATCGCGGCGATTGCGCGCTATCTGGGAAAATCACGTCCGACCATGGAGGACGGTCCCATGAAAGCTGGTGGATCCCGGCGATCGCGCCGAACGTGCAGAAGGCGATCGTGCTGCTTCGCCTGGCGCGCGCCCTGAACCTGGGCCGCAGCCGGGCAGTGGAAAAGGTGCGCATCGGAGTGCGGTCGGCGGAAGTGAAACTGACGCTGGTTCCCCGCCGTCGCATGGGCGTGGATCTGGAACTCTGGGCGATCGAGAAAGAGTGCGGCTATTTCCGAGAGGTATTCGGACGGGAACTTTCCACAGCCGTGTCGTAGAGAGCGCGCAAGACCTTCGGCGTGACGCACCACTGCAGAGTGCCCGAAGTGCGGCGCATCTCCACTTTGGCCACCGCACCCTTCTTCAGTTCGATCGACGCTTCACAGCCGGATTCGCTGATCACTGCTCCCAGGAACTGGCTCAGGTTGGGATTGTGGCCGACGACCATGATCGCTTCCTGGCGGGCATATTTTTCCAGGAGCTTGCGGAAGTCGGCGAGTCCGGCCTCGGGCCGCAACCCGGTATCGATCTGTAATTTGCCTTCGTAGCCCAGTTCGTTCCCGACCAGGGATGCGGTCTGCGTGCAGCGCTTCAGGGGACTGGAAATGATGGCGTCGACCTGAGCGTCCAGCGCCGCCAGGGCGCGGCCGATATAGCCGCACTGCTCGATGCCTTCTTTGTCGAGAGCGCGTTTCTCGTCCTTCTTGGGATTGGCAAAATGTTCTCCGGCGCTGGCGTGGCGTAGAAAGTAAAGAATCATGCGTGGCTCATCGTTCCTTTCCTACGATCACTCTACGCTTTCGGGCGGGGGCGGTCGCGGGAAACGCGGCAGGGCGCCTTCCCTTCCGCCACGCCGATCAGGAAATCTTGCGCGCTGAATGCCGCGGCTCCCGTCGGTGGACGGCGGTTCCGCGCACCGTGCAAAGGCTGCCACGCGCGGATGTAGGTCGCATCCTTCAGCAGGACTCGGGCTTTGCGGTTGTCGGCCAGGTAGGCGTCGAGAATTTCATGCCGCACCCGTTCCCGCAGCATCTCATCGCGCAGCGGCACCAGTACCTCGACGCGCTCGTAGAGATTGCGGGGCATCCAGTCCGCGCTGCCGATGTAGATTTCTTCTTCGCCGCCGTTGGCAAAATAGTAGATGCGGCTGTGCTCCAGGAAGCGCCCCACGATGCTGCGCACGCGGATATTGTCGCTCACGCCGCGCACTCCGGGGCGAAGCGCGCAGATGCCGCGCACCAGCAGATCGATGCTGCACCCCGGCCTGAGAGGCGCGGTAGAGCGCTTGCACGACCGTCTTGTCGAGCAACGCATTCATTTTGGCGATGATGCGGGCTTCCTTGCCTTGCCGGGCGTGCTCCGCCTCGCGGTCGATCAGGGCGATGCATTTTTCCGCCAAGTCGAGAGGCGCCACCAAAAGCGGGTCGTAGCTGGGGTTCTCGGCGTATGCCGTCAGAAAGCTGAAGACGTCGTGCACCGCACGGGTGATCTCGGGATTGGCCGTGAACAAGCTCAGGTCGGTGTAGATCCGCGCCGTGGTGGCGTTGTAGTTTCCGGTGCCGATGTGGGCATAACTGCGCGTAGCCCCGTCCGGATCGCGCCGCACCAGCAACGACAGCTTGCAGTGTGTTTTTAAGCCTACGAGGCCGTGGAAGACCTGTACTCCCGCGTCTTCCAGATCGCGCGCCCAGCGTATGTTGGAGGCCTCATCGAAGCGCGCCTTCAACTCCACCACGGCGGTAACTTCCTTGCGCGAGGCGGCGTCCATCAGTGACGGGACAATCAGGGAGTGCTCGCTGGTGCGATAGAGAGTCTGCTTGATGGAAAGAACGTTGTCATCTTCGGCGGCCGACTCAATAAAGGAAACGACCGCGTCGTAGGAGTCGAAGGGGTGATGCAGCAGGATGTCGTGCCCGCGCAACTCCTCGAATAAGTCCTTCGACTTCGAGGTCAAGCGCAACTCGCGCGGAGAAAATGAGCGGTACTTGAGGTCGGGACGCTTCACCTGCTCGTAGACGTTGAACAGGCGCGAAAGGTTGACCGGCCCGTTGACGGGAAAAACCTGCCAGGGATCCAGTTCAAACACGGTGCGCAACCGGTCAATGATCTCGGGATCGGCGTCGGCTTCAATTTCCATGCGGACGGCGTCACCCTTGCGCCGGTTATGCAGTTCCGCGCGCACCGACTCCAGCAGGCTTCGGGCCTCTTCCTCCGCCAGATACAGATTGCTGTTGCGCGTGACCCGGAATGGCGCCGAGGAAACAACGTCATAGCCGTGATACATGCGCACGGCGTGATGGGCGACAAGATCGGCCAGAAAAATAAAGTCGGCCGTGCCTTCCGACGGCAGGCGCACCAGCCGGGGCAGGGCCCGCGGGACCGAGACCACGCCCGTGTAGGTCAGCGCCGAGCGGCGGCGGCGGCGCAACAGGAAACCCAGGCACAACGCTTTGTTAATGACACGCGGAAAGGGATGGGCCGGATCCACGGTCACCGGCGTCAACAGCGGGTCCAATTCCTTCTCGCAATATTCGTTCACAAAGCGCAACGCGTCAGGATCGAGTTCATGCAATCCCAACACGCGAATACCGTTCTCGGAGAGCGCCGGACGCAGGCGGGCGTTCCAGCAGTCGTACTGGTCGTCCACGAATTCGTGGGTCAGCTGGTTCAGCACATCCCGCTTTTCCGCCAGGGTCAAGCCATCAGGCCCGGCCTCGTTATAACCGTCCTCAATCTGCTGCATCATGGCGGCCACGCGCACTTCGAAGAACTCGTCCAGATTGCTGGCCGAAATGGAAAGAAACTTCAGCCGCTCCAGGAGCGGATTGCCTTCGTCATCCGCTTCTTCGAGCACGCGGCGGTTGAACGCGAGCCACGAGGTGTCGCGATTCAGGAAGTACTGTGGGTTATCGAGTGAAATCCGAGCCATGGCAGACGCGCTGACTGCATTATTCTTGCGATTTGTTTTTGCCGATCGAGATCAACCTGATGACACTCCGACGAAGCCTTCGGGAACATCAGTATAAGGCATTCCACGATGCCGCCGCAGGACACCGACTCAAGAGCTGCACTGCCCCGTTTGCTTATCCGGCGAAAATCAAAAAAACGGCACCGAGACAGCGTTTACTCTGTCCAGGTGCCGGTGTGTGTTCCTACTCCTGCTCGAGGCGCAAGTTCGGCTCGCCTACGGCAGGTAATAACGGAATGACGTGAAGAACATGTTGTCGATTCCGTGGGGCTGGTTGGGCGATGACGAACCGGACCAGGCATTGCGGGTCACGTAAGAGTACTGCGGACCGAACTGGACCCTGCCCCGGTTCACTTTCTCTTTGGAGCCATCGTAGATCCGGTACCAGAAGCCCGCGGTTCCCTCGATCACCACGCGGGAGTCGGCGGTACAACTGGAGAGACCACCCGGCAAGAATCCGCCGGACCCCGGCCCGGTCTCGGTGAAGCAGCCGGTGTTGTTGAAGGCGGGTGCTCCGTAACCCACGATCTTCTTGGTGACCGGATCATAGCTAGCTGCACGACTGGCGTACTCCGCGCCTGCGTTCAAATAGACATCCAGCTTCGGTCCGTGCCATTCGAGAGTGGTCAATCCCTGATAGCTGCGAATCAGGTCGAGAGTGCCGTCGGCGCGTACGGAGGTGTCCGCCAGCCCGCTAGCCCCATAGCGTCCTACTCCGCTGCCGCCAAGAGCGTGCAATCCGAAGTCGATCCGCTTCTTGTCAAACGACCAGCGGGCGTTGGCGCCCATGCCGCCGCCATTCTTGGAATTGTTGAACGCGGCCGATGCATTGGGACCCGTACCGCTACCGCAAGGAGTCGTGGTGGCGATGTCCTCGCAAGGAAAGACGCGGTCTCGGAAGCGGCTATAGACGCCAAACAGTTCGTAGTGGCCGAAGCCGGGCTCGAAAGCCAGCTTCGCGATAATGTCAGGCGAAGGGTTGAAGGAGTAGTTGGCGGCATTGCTGCAAGTGGTCACAGGCAAGCCGGCACTATTATTGGCGGTCGTACAGGTGGTGATGGCGCCATTGTAAACGCCGCCGCCGGCCCCGGCCGAGCCAATCAGAAAATTGGAGGCGTTGCCGTGGGTGGTGGCAGTCTCTTGCGAGTTTTCCAAGGAAACCGCGAACCAGACTTTGTTTCCGAAGTTCTTCGACACGCGCAAGCCAAACTGCCGTGCCCAGCTGAAGCCTGCAGTGTACTGCCGCATCGATTGTCATGGGCAGGGCTTCGGAACGATTGTCCGTGCCATGCTTGGTTTCGGTGACTAGATCCACATCTGGCCACCAGTGAAGGTCCAGCCGTTGTCGAACGCGGCCTGACCCCAGGCTTGGCGCTGACGGAAGGTATAGCTGTTGCTCTGGTTGTTGTTGGAGGTCGTACCGGCCGAGAGGAAGTCGCCTTCCACAAAGCCGCTCACTTTCGCGCTCTTCAGCCGCCCTTCTGCCAACATGGAAACTCTCGACTGACGGCCAGATCCGAAGAACTCTGACATTTTGCTGGCCGAAGCTCCAGGCATGGTCAGAGCATTAAAGGGAGTGTTGACATCGGACGCCAGCGCGCGGTTGCGCCACACAGTTTCAGCGGCGAGGAAGCCACCGGGAGTGATGGTGATTCCTTTCACGTGGAGCGCCAGTGGAGACTCGGAAATGGTCTTCTGAGTCTCCTGCAGGGTCACGACGGTGCTGGCCATGTTGGTTTTCAGGTCAGTCACGTCGCCCTTCAATTCAGTAACCGCCTGCTGATCCTTGTTGGACTGCGGCCTGCACGGCATCCGCCTTGTTCGCAGCATCGGCGGCCGAGGTCTGTGCCTGCTGCACGACCTGGTCCTTGCGGCGCAGTTCATCCCGCAGTTCCTGAAGCTGTTTCTGCTGCTGGGCCAGAGCCGCCTGTTGCGATGCAATCGCGTCTTTCAAGGCCTGCACGTCGGCCACGGTCAAGGTCGCGGCCGCGGGCTTCGGCTTCCTGGGTTTGGGCGCGGTGCTGGTTTGCCCCACCAGTCCGGTCGCCAGGAACAGAATTGCACACAACTTCCACGCAGACTTCATTGTTCTCTCCTTTTGGTCCTGCGATGAATGAATCTATCCCGTGATTGCGGGCTTTTATTTGACCTGCTTGATTGCTTCCTTCACTTTTGCGGCGACGTTTTCCGGCAAGGGCGCATAGGCCAGCGTCGAAGTCATCTTCTGGCCGTCGGTCACCATCCAGTTCAGAAAGTCTGCCAGAATCTTGCCTTTGGCCGCATCCTTGGACTGGGCCGGAATGAGCAGCCACGTAAAGCTGGAAATCGGATAGGCATCCTTGCCGGGAGCATTGGTGATGGACACGCGGAAATCAGCCGGCATCTTGGGAGCCGAAGCGGCTGCCGCGGTTACGCCTTCCAGAGACGCCTTCAGGAAGACGCCCGCAGAATTTCGCACGCTGCCATACGGAATGTTGTTTTGTACGGCATAGATCAGCTCAACATATCCGATTGCGCCGGGCAATTGGCGGATGAATCCAGCGACGCCTTCGTTGCCTTTTCCACCCATCCCGACGGGCCATTTCACCGAGGTGTCGGCGCCGACCTGGCTCTTCCATTCCGGGCTGACCTTGGAAAGATAGTCGGTCCAGATGAAGGTGGTGCCGCTGCCATCGGAGCGATGCACCACGATGATGTCCCGGTCGGGGAAATTGATGCCCGGGTTCACGGCGGTAATCGCCTTGTCATTCCATTTCGAGATCTTGCCCAGGAAAATTCCTGCCAGGATTTCCGGAGTAAATTTCACATCCCCGGTTACTCCTGGAATATTGTAAGCCGGTACATCAGCACCGAGTACGGTGGGAATATTCAGAATTGTCGCCTTCGCTTCCTGCAACTGTTTGTCGGTCATGGGCATATCGCTGGCGCCGAAGTCGACGGTGCCGGCAGTGACCTGGCGAATTCCGGCCCCGCTGCCGATGGACTGATAGTTGATTTGCACGTCCGAATGGACTTTGTGGTATTCGCTAAACCACTTCGAGTAGATGGGATTAGGGAACGTCGCGCCCGCTCCGTTCAGCGTGGTCTGCCCTAGCATAGGCACGGCCAGAAGGACACACACTAACAGCAGCTCGATTTTGCGTAGCACTAGATAATTCCTCCTTGGATATATGACCCCGTTCTATCGGCGCTGTGTTACAGGACGGTTACAAACGGGTAAATTTCTGATGAATGACCCTGGGTGGTGGACTGTAGGAAAAAAATCGGCGGTGGGCTAGTGCGCCGCTTGCAAGTGGGCGATTTCGCGGGGAAAGAGCGTGTTGGCTGGGAACTCCTGGTGCAGCCCGGTCAGCAACTGCAGAGCGCGCGGGTTATCTTTCTCCCGCACATACGCAATCGAAAGCAGGATGCGCGCGAAGGGTGCGAGATAGTGCCCGTGCTCGGCGGTGGTCTGGAGATCGACAATGCCGCCCTGCTTGTCGGCAGGAAAGCCTCCCATGCGGAGAATCCAGCGGACCGGGGGCGCCATGCTTCCGATGATGTATTTACTGAAGCCGGTGGCGAGTAGTGCGTCGTAGCAATCGTGACAAACCGCAAGCAGTTGCTGCGCCGAGGCGGAGGCTTGCTTGGTAAAGTGCAGAGATGCCAGATTGCGTTTTTCGATGAGCGCCGCGTAATCGGCCTGCAAGCCCCATGACAAGGTTTGGGCGAACAGCGCGTCGCGATCTTTAGGATCTTTGGCCAGTCGCGCGCCGGAAAGAGTTTCGGCGCGCCCGATAGCGGCCATGAAGCGTTGGCGCAGGGCGGGGTCGGGAGTCAGCTTCGGACGTGCAACGAAGGCCGCGTCATTCTCGTAGAACTGGGCCTCGAGCACTCCCAACCGGTTGAACTCGGCGAACAGAAAGCCCGCCGCTTCGCTCACCGGGCCCACCGGATCACCGGGATGAAGCTGTTGCCAGGCGGTGAAATCCTTTTGTGCGCCCGCGAAATCCAGATTGTAGAGTCCGGAGAATCCGCGGTCGAGCGGGGAGACGACTGGCACGGTGGGGACATCCACGGCCCCCGCCACGAGGCACAGAACACACCAGGCCGCCAAGGCTGTTACTATGCTCCACGCCCGTGCATCTAAAGTTTGGACCATGCTTCGCCGCCGCTGTGCTCAATTATCGTTCATTTGCCGTTCGTTGGAACCTACATCTGCGAGGGTCACTGATAGTTTGATGACGCCTGCCGCAGAAACGAACGCCCGGCCTTGTAATAAGTTTGTCAATTCCGCCGGGGAGGTCGCTGGGGATCGAGGACAAAGTCTTCATGACTGATTTTCCTGCACGCTATGCACCCGGCTGGCCCGGCATTCCGCCGCGGTGGACGTCAAGCGCCAAAACTGGCGTGGGCACAGCCCTCAACCAGCACAGCAAGGTCTGGTTTACGTTGAGTCACGGCATCCTCAACGAAGTCTATTTTCCGCGAGTGGACCAGGCCTGCACCCGCGACCTGGGATTCGTGGTCACCAACGGCACCGATTTTTTTTCGGAGGAGAAACGCCACTGCCGTTTTGAAAACCGTCCTTTTGAGCCCGGGATTCCCGTTTTTGAGCTGACCAACACCTGCAACAGCGGACGCTACCGCATTCACAAAGAAGTCCTGACCGATCCTTACCGGAACGTGGTCCTGCAGAAGGTGCGATTCGAGCCGCTGCAGGGACAGATCTCCGACTACCACCTGTACGCCCTGATCTCGCCGCACCTGGCCAACTGCGGATACGGCAACACGGGCTGGATCGGCGATTACAAGGGCTATCCCATGTTCTTTGCGCAGCACGATGGGACCACGCTGTCGCTGGCCTCCTCGGCGCCGTGGAAGAAGACGTCGGTGGGATTCGTGGGCGCCTCCGATGGCTGGCAGGATCTGTCTCAACATTTCCAGATGGAGTGGGAGTACACGCGCGCCGAGAACGGCAATATTGCTTTCACCGGAGAGATCGACCTGGCTGCCTGCAACGGCGAGTTCGTGCTTGCCCTTGGCTTCGGGTCCATGTGGACCGAAGCGGGTCAACAGGTGCGATCCACTCTTTCCGAGGACTACGCCGAGACTCGCCGGCACTATGTTGAGCAATGGAGCAATTGGCAGACCAAGCTGCTCAAACTGGATGAACCGCTGCGCCAGTACGATCTGTACCGGTCGTCAATTGCCGTGCTGCGCACGCACGAATCGAAGGATTTTCTTGGTGGCATCATCGCCAGCCTGTCGATTCCGTGGGGATTCAACAAAGGCGACGAAGATCTCGGCGGCTACCATTTGGTCTGGCCCCGCGACCTGGTAGAAACCGCCGGCGCGCTGCTGGCCGCCGGAGCGGTCTCCGACGCGGTGCGCGTTCTGCGCTACCTGGAAGCCACGCAGGAAGCGGTGGGCAACTGGGCGCAGAATCTATGGCTCGACGGGCGCCCTTACTGGAGCGGCATCCAGATGGACGAAACCGCGTTCCCCATCCTGCTGCTCGATCTACTTCGCCGGGAAGCGCCGGCAGCTCTGGGCAAACTGGAGCGCTGGTGGCCGATGGTGCGCAACGCCGTCAGCTTTATTCTGCGCAATGGTCCGGTCACGCAGCAGGATCGCTGGGAAGAAGACGCCGGCTACTCGCCGTTCACCCTCGCCGCGGAGATTTCCGCACTGCTGGCCGCGGCCGATATCGCAGAGCTCACCGGGCATAGCGAACAGGCCGCAACCATGCGCGACACGGCCGATGCCTGGAATGACAACATCGAACGCTGGGTCTATGCCACGGGCGGCGACCTGGCGCAGCAGCTCGGGATCACCGGCTACTACGTGCGCATCGCTCCGCCTTCCACGGACGGGGCTGCATCGCCCACGCAAGGCTTCGTTCCCATCAAGAACCGTCCGCCAGGTCAGAATGGGGAGCGCGCCTACCACATCATCAGCCCCGATGCGCTGGCGTTGGTGCGTTTTGGCCTGCGCGCGCACGACGATCCCCGCATTCTGAATACGCTGCGCGCCATCGACGCCCTGCTGTCGGTCGAATTGCCGCAGGGCCCGTGTTGGTATCGCTACAACGGCGATGGCTACGGCGAACACAAGGACGGCTCAGCTTTCGACGGAACCGGGATCGGCCGGGCGTGGCCCTTGCTCGCCGGAGAGCGCGCCCACTATGCTCTCGCCGGCGGACACCGCGACGAGGCGGAGGCGCTGCTGACGGTCATGGAGAATTCAACTGCAGGACACAGCCGCTTGCTTCCCGAACAAGTCTGGGACGCCGCCGACATTCCAGCCCTCGAGCTTTTCCGGGGTAAGCCGACCGGTTCCGCCTGCCCCCTGGTCTGGGCGCATTCTGAATACGTCAAGCTGCGGCGCTCGATTCGTGACAACAAAGTGTTCGACCAGCCGCCGCAGACGGTTGAGCGTTATTTGATTGATAAACATGTGCGGCAGGTTTTCGGGTGGCGGTTTAACAATAAGACGCGCACCGTGCCGCGGAACAAGACACTACGCATCGTGTTACTGACACCGGGCCGCGTGCATTGGAGCGTGGATGGTTGGAAGACGGCGCACGACACCGACACGCGGGATACCGGGCTCGGCATTTACACGCTCGACCTTCCGACCGCGTCGCTGGCGTCCGGCGCGCAGGCGGTATTCACATTTTTCTGGCCGGCGGAGAATCGCTGGGAAGGCACCGACTATACCGTTACCGTAGAGAACGGCTGAGGCCGATCAATTCTCGGTGCTGGTGTAGCACAACTCGACCACCGTGCAATCGTCGCTGAGAGGGTTTCCGCTGCAGAAGTCCTGCACGGCCGAAAAAATGCCCTCCAGCGTAGGAGACTTGGCGGCAGCCGCTTCGAGCCGGAAGTCCTCGAAGAAATCGCCCATGGCGTTTTCCGCCTCGGTCACGCCGTCGGTGACGAGAATAAAGCGATCGCCGGATTTCATCTGGCAGCGGGCGCTTTCGAAAGTGGCGTCGGCCAGCAGGCCCACCGGGACATTGCCGTGGGGGGGACGCATCACTTCTCCGGCGCACACCAGAAGCGGCGGCACGTGGCCGCAATTCACATATTCGAGTTCTCCGTCGCGCCGCAGCCGGACTAACAATACGGTCGCGTATTTTTCGCCCACCAGTTTCTCGGTGAAGAAGTGGTTCACGGCAGCCACCACGTCAAGCAGCGGCATGCCGGAACTCAGATGCGAGTAAATCATTCCCTGTAGTGAAGTAGCCAGCAGCGCGGCCGAAACTCCCTTGCCGCTGACGTCGGCCAGCACCACCGCCAAACCTTCTTTAGTATTCACGGCGTCAAAGAAGTCGCCGCCAATTTCTTTACAAGACAGGTTCCTGCCCCGCACGCGGGCAAAGGGGACTTCGGGAATCTTCACCTGCATCAGGCGCTGCTGGATGCTGGCCGCGATGCCCAACTCCTGCTGATAGCGCCGTGATTCTTCCTCGGCCTGAACCAGGCGCGCATTCTCGATGAGCGACGCCGCTTCAGTCGCGATCACGTGAAGAATGTCCTGGCCCACTCCGCTGATATCGCGCGAGGCAAACCGGGAATCGACGTAGAGCACTCCCATGGCCTCCGCGGAAGTCGCGGCCAGCATGGGAGTTTGAGCATCGCGAGTGGCCTGGACCTGGAGCTTGCGGAGGGGAATGCAGACCACGGTACGCAGATCGTAGGCCACGATGCTCTGCCGGCCCGCGAGATCGAGCGACTGGCTGGTATCGGTCAGCAGGAATTCGGAGTTCGAGCGCATCGATTCTTCGAGAATGGAGTGGGATATCGTCTTGTCGTCAAGCAGCGGCTCTTTCTTGGAGTTGCGGCCGGCGGCCAGGCGGAGCTTGCCTTCTTCGTCCTTGAGGAACACGTAAGCGCGTTCGGCCCGGGTCAACTGCAGGGTGACGTCGAGCATGGTCATCAGAATCTCGTCGAGCACGCCGGCGGTATTGAGCTTGCGGGCGGCCTCCAGAAACAGCGTGAGCTTCTCGAGGTCGCTGGCTTCCTGCTTGATCTGGATGCCGGAGATCTGGCTGAGAAATTCGCGCGCCGTGTTGGAAGTAGCGTGGGCGGGATTGAACAGAATGTAGGCCGAATCGCGGGCCCCGAACTCCAACCGGTCGCCGCGCTCCAGTTTCTGGCGCTGGATGCGCTCTCCATTGACGAACGTGCCGTGTTTACTGCCCAGATCGATGAGAAAAAATGCCTGCCCCTCCTGCATAATCTGCGCATGATCGCGCGAGACGCGCGGGTCGGCGATGACCAGGTCCTTATCCACCTTCCGTCCGACGGTGAAGGGGGTGCGGTTCAGAACAATGTTCTTCTGCTCACTGCCCTGCACAAACACGAGGGCGGGAAACACCCCGGAGCCGGAGCTGCTATGACTGATTGCGTTCAGGGCCATGGATGGTCGTTCAGAGTGCTGTCCTCCTGTCGCCAATACAGGCGGAAGCGCTCATTGCAGCAACCTCTGTTAATGCACCAGACTACTCTGCTGCCGCGCTGTCCCGCAAGCTACGCGGTTGGGTCACCCAAAGGTCGAGCAAAGCCAATCCGAAGACGAAAATGGGCACCTCAAAGTTGGAGTAAAACGGGAGCGTCACAACCCTCTGGCGGAGCTCCGGCGTCAGCCAGAGGTAAGCCAGCCTGAGCCCCAGCGTAGCGATCCAGGGCCAGATCAGCCAAACGCAGCCGACGGCGCGCGCGAAGCGAACCGCGGGAAGAACGGGTTCGCGGGAGGCTTCACTCCTCACCAACGCCAGAATTGCCGGCGCCAGCAGCACCTGGTTGTAGGGAGCAAACATCGGGACAATCACCACGGTCAGGGCCAGCACCAGGCCCAGGGCCCGTCCAAATTCCGCACTGGTGGCGGGTTCCTCACGCACCCGCCAGACGCAGAGGGCGCAGGCCAACACGCTGACTGCTTCCAGAACGCGGCCTGCAATGGTGCCGAATAGCACCACAAGCACCGATTGATTCTGCGTGTACTGATGATATTGTCCGATGGCATCGACGAACATCCGCAACCAACCGGGCAATAGCAGTTGCGAACCGCCAAGCAGAAGCAGCATAATCAATCCGAACCCGAAGGCGAACCGGCGCCGCGAACGCCACTCACTGCCGGTCCACAGCAAGAGCCATAGGACGAGCGGCCAGGCCAGTTGCGGTTTAATCGTAGCCAGCGCCAGGAGCCCTCCCCCGCACAGCAGCCATCCGCCCGCCAGGCAGGCACCACAAGCCGCGAGTAATCCCGCCACCAGCAAACTCAGTTGCTGGAGCTTGATGCCCTGCACCATGGGCCACCAGCCCAGCATGAGCACGACGAAAATCAGCGCAGCTGCGAACGATGCTCTCCATCGCAGAACCCGGAGCCATAGCAAAACGCTCCCCGCAGCCAACCCGACCAACAGCCATCGGAAGGCGATCTGCACCTTATCGAACGGGAGATCAACGGTTGGCGCCAGCAGAAACACTACATAGGCGGGATACGCGAAACCCTGCTGGTCCTTGGGATCGTCGGGGCGCGCTGGATCGAGGGACCTGCCGTAGTATCCCTGCTGGATCTCGCGGGTGATGTCGGCGCCGTAGGGATTACGCCCGTGGCGCAGCAGTTCACGGGCTCCCAGCCACCGCGGGTAGAGATCCGATAGATTGCCGCGGGGACGGGCGTGCAAGGCGGCATCGGCAATCTGTTGCGGTCTGAGAATCCGGTTGACGTAGAACCACGTACTCGTCGAGGCCAAAATGGCCAGGGCGAGCCCGAGGCATGGCATGGTCTTCCGCAAAATAAAGTAGAGTCCCTTCACTGGCTTCGACAACGAATCCAGACTCAACCGCAAACGCTACCCTGCCCCAGGAACTCGCCAAATCGTCCGCGCAGCCGACATGGAGACCGCGAGTGCGAGCAGAGTCAGTGCTATCCAACAGAACCCATTGGTTCGCAAAACCAGCAGCCACAGCCCGGGGGTGCACAGCAATACTGCGGCGGCCAGGAGGAATACGGTCCGGGGCCAACCACCAACCTCCGCGCGCAGGAACGGTGCGCCGATCAACAGCAAGGGCAGCAAAAGAAGCGTCAGGTCGTAACCGTTTGCATAGTAGCTGGTCAGCAGCACGATCACTACGGAGAAGCCAAAGCCTGCCTGAAGTGGTTGAGGGTCAAAGGCGCGCCACGACCGGGCGGCAACCAACACGCCGAGGAGAACAATACCCAGGAAGATCCAGTGAGCAGTGCCAGGGGCAGACCCGCCCAGCAGGGCTGTGGCCATGCCGCGTAGATTCGGCATGGTCTGGGGCCTGAGGGTCCCGAACTCTGGCAGATTCACCCGCCACAGGTATCTGGGATAGTCGATGACGCCGGCCCAGTGCACCATGGCGAGCGAGATCAGAAAAAGGAGAAGAGTCGTCGCCAGAAATCCCAGAACGAGCCTTGATCTTCGTGCGAGAGCAAGGATCAGCAGGAGTGGAAGGATAAGATGAAACTTGAACAATCCCAGGGCCAGCACTGCCCCGCTCTGCAGGTTGGCTCCTTGCAGCAACAGTCGCAGAGCGAGCGCCAGGATGAGCAATAGCAAGATCGAATCCTGCCCCTGGACCATATCGAGGCCTACCGGGAAAAATGCAAAGCATAGAAGACTTTGCAAGGCGTGGGTTCCCATCTTCCCGAATGGGCTGTGCGCCGGCGGAAGGACCAAAGGAATGATCAGCAACAACCCGATCTTAATTGCCAGCCAAACCGCGTACGCTGTCGGGTAGGTCAGGTAGGCAAGGGGCAGAAACAGGAGCGCCTCGAAAGGGGGCCGGATGTATGGCAGGGGGGCACGGCGAATTTTGACATTGGCCGCAAACTCCTGCTGGATTTGCCACTGCAGGACAGGGTCATACAGTCTCGCGCTCTGTCCGCGGGCAACGATCCGGCCTGCCGTGTAGAACGACGCAAAGTCGCTATAGCCTTCAAAGACCGGACCGTGGGCCCACCAGAGCACGCACCCATTCAATACGGCAAACCCGATGAGGCAGAGAATACCGAGTCGGGAGAAGCTCGGGCGAAGACTTTCGGGCGCGGAGGCGACGGGCATTTTGGCCGCAATTCTATCCTGCGTTCTGGGCGGTGCGATACGACTATAATTCCCCGAATTCCCCGCTCTGCGCCCTGACCTGGCGCCTGGCCTTGCAGCCTAGAAATCTGGAGGAGCCAGGCCGCCCAGGCACCACGGCTGCGGCGTTACCCGGAGGTAACCCCTCTCCCCTACCCGTATGCAAGAAAGTACGCCCTTTTCTTCAGGTTGCAAGGTATGATTAGCCTAGTCGAGTGGGCAAATCCTGGGTGGTGGTACGGTGCAGAAGTTACCCGTGTGTTCCACTTCGATCTCGAAAAATCAAAAAAGGGGTACGTCTATGGATCTTCTACGCAGACTATGGAGTGAGCAAGAAGGACAGGACATCGCGGAATATGCAGTGATGCTGGCGGTGATTCTCGTCATTGTCGTTGGAACGGTTCGGCTCATCGGGTCCAATGCCAATAACGTATTTTCTTCGGTCGCCAGTTCCATCCAGTAGCAACCAGCGGAGCGATGTATTGGAACTGGCCCGGAACGGGCCAGGGGCGGGAGTTTCTGATTTCTAAGGGAGCAGCATGAACCGCACACGCTTGTTACTGATCGGAGTTCTGGCACTCGCGCTTGGCTTCTTCGCAAGTGTGTATGTCTACAGGAATCTGCAATCGAGGAACGGCGCTGGCATCGAATCTGGTATGGACGTGATCGTTGCGGCGGATGATCTGCAGGTCGGAGCGCGGGTGGATGAGCACGACATAAAAATCATCAAGATTCCTGCCGCCGATTTGCCTCCGGGTGCGCCCAGAAGGCGGGCCGACGTGGTGGGACATGGTGTGATCATTCCCATTTCCAAAGGTGAATTCATCCTGCCCAACCGGCTGGCCGGCGAGAATGCCGGATCCGGGCTGCCTTCGCTGATCCCTCCCGGCATGCGTGCAGTTTCGGTGCGGGTGAATGAAGTGGTGTCGGTGGCTGGATTCGTGACGCCGGGGACACGGGTCGATGTCCTGCTGACAGGAACTCCGGGCGCGGGCGGCGAACAGCAAACCACGACCGTTCTGCAAAACGTCGCGGTCCTGGCCTCAGGCCACACGTTGGAGCGAACTGCCACCGGCGAAGCGCAAAATACTGCTGTCATCACGCTGCTGGTTTCACCTGATGACGCCCAGCGGCTCACCCTGGCCAGTTCTGAAGGACACATTCAACTGGCGCTGCGCAATCCTCTGGACACCAAGCAGGACGAAGTACCGTCCGCCAACTCCAGAGGTCTTTATAAGGGCATGGCCGCCCCTGCGCCCACGAAAACGGCCATGCATCACCCCGTGACGAAGACGATTGCGACGGCTCCGCCAGCTTCCACCGGCTTCAGCGTTGAGGTCTATCAAGGCGACAAGAAGACGGATGTAGTCAAATTCCCAGATGAGAGTCCCGAAACCAAGTGATCGGTAAACCATCGATTCTGCGAGTTGCCTTGTGGCACGCCGTCTCGTTTCCTCCAAGGGAGAGGCCTCCGAAAATGAGAGTTCGCACGTCGCTGCTCGTGCCTTGTCTGTTGGCTGTTGCCTTCGCCCTTCCCGCGTTTTCAGAGATCCTGCAACAGGCAGACAGCCCGGGCCAGTCGCCCCTTCAGGCGCCGAGCGGTACCCAGACTACGACGCTTCCGGCGCAGTCCCAGCCGCAGGGATCGGCGCCGTTGCGCGTCATGGTGGGCAAGTCGCTGCTTATCAATACGACTGAGCGGTTGAGGCGGATTTCAATCACGGATGGAGCGATCGCCTTTGCCCAGGTCATCACGCCTACTCAGATCCTGGTTCATGGCAAGGCTCCGGGAGAAATCTCACTTCTGATCTGGGATGAACTGGAACGCTCCCGCAGCTTCGATCTGCGTGTGGATGTGGACGTCAGCGCTTGCGCCGAAGAAGAACACCGCGTGTTCCCCGACGAGCGAATCACGGTCACGCCATCTCGCGCCGCCATTGTGCTCTCTGGGCACGTATCCACCGAAGACGTCTCCAAGCGCGCCGGAGAGCTGGCCAGCGCGTATTCTCCGAAAGTTGTCAATGTACTGACCTTCGGGCCGGTGGGCGCTCAGGAAGTCTTGTTGCAGGTAAAGTTCGCGGAAGTGGACCGCTCCGCCCTGACTCAGTTCGGGATGAACTTTATCTCCACAGGCGCCGCCAACACCGTTGGCACCGTGACCACAGGGCAGTTCGGCGGCTTCGGTCCTCAGACCCTGACTCCGGGTACGCAAACTGGGACGGGCACCACGACTTCGACGACTCTGAATAATGTTCTGAACCTTTTTCTGTTTCGTCCTGATATTAATTTTGGCGCCACCATCGAAGCTCTGCAAACCAAGAATCTCCTGCAGATTCTGGCCGAACCCAATCTGATTGCCGTCAATGGCAAGGAAGCCAGCTTCCTGGCCGGAGGTCAGTTTCCTTTCCCCGTGGTGCAGCCGGGAGCTGGGTTCACGGCGGTGACGATCTCGTTTAAAGATTTTGGCGTGCGGCTGCAGTTCACTCCGGTGATCATGCCCAATGGGAATATTCATTTGAAGGTAGCTCCGGAGGTGAGCACGCTGGACTTTGCCAATGCGCTGACCATCTCGGGATTCACGGTGCCCGCTCTCAGCACGCGGAAAGCGGAGACGGAATTTGAATTGCAGGATGGACAGAGCTTTGTGATCGCGGGCCTGATCGACAACCGCGTCACCGACATTTACAACAAGATTCCCGGGTTGGGCGACATCCCAGTCCTGGGGAATTTTTTCCGCAGCAAGAGCTTGCAGAAAAACAATTCGGAACTTATGGTCTTGTGCACGGTGCGGCGCATTTCTCCCAGCACGGAGCCGCCCACACCGCCCAAGAATCCGAAACCTTTCATGGACAGCGGCAAGTTCGACAAGAGCAACTAGCCACGAGCCGTTTGAGAACCCGGCCCGGGGGCCGGGTGGGGCGGGAGTTTCGCAGAGGTTGGGGAACCGCGAGTCGTTATGGCAGAACTGTCAGTCGTCATTGTGGCTACGGATAACGAGCAGCGCGCGGTGCTGCAGGTGCTGGTCGACGGCACCAGTGTGGCGCGCACCGTGCACGCTTGTGCAAGTTTTCCCGTAGCGGCATCCGATCCGGTAACGCGGCGGGTGCGCGCGGCCAATCCCGACGTTACTCTAGTCGATATCCCCGCCGACAATCCTGCCCTGGCTTTGCGGGCCATCGAACTCCTGCACCAGGAGATGCCCGACGCCGCCATTTTTGCGATCGGCAATCTGAACCAGCCCCAGGTCATCGTGAATGCCATGCGCGCCGGAGCACGCGAATTCATTGAACGTCCCACGAATACGACCGACCTGCTCGAAGCCTTCGTGCGCCTGACGACGGCGCAACGCCGCGGGCGGCAAGAAGGCATTCGGGGCAAAGTATTCTCGGTCATCAATGCCAAGGGCGGAAACGGGGCGACGACCGTGGCCGTCAACCTGGCACTGGCTCTGCAGTCGGCCAATGGGCAAACCGCCCTGGTGGACCTGGCTCCCCTGGGCCACGCCGCGCTGCACATGAACCTCAAGCCGGTTTTCAACGTGGCCGACGCCACCCGCAATCTGCACCGCATGGACGCTTCCCTGCTCGAGAGCTTCATGACGCGCCACAGCGGCGGCTTGCAATTGCTGGCCGGAACCAACGTGCCCGCCGCAGTGGATCCTTCGACCGCGGAATTCGTTCGCCTCTTCGACATGCTGGTGACGCACTACCGCTATGTGGTGGTCGACGCGTCTTCGCGCTTTGACGCGGCCACCCGCCTCATTGCCAGTCTTTCAGAAACCGTTCTGCTGGTCGCGTGCAGCGACGTGGCCTCGCTGTGGAGCGCCGCCCGCGTCCAGCAATATCTGGGGGAAACCGGGAGCCGGGAACGTGTTCGCCTGGTCCTGAATCGTTTTCGCAAGGTGCCGGGCTTCAGTGAGGCCGACGCTGAGGCTGCGGTGGGCGCCAAGCTGTTGTGGCGGATTCCGAACCAGTATTTTGCGGTGTCGGGCGCCATCGACCGCGGCACGCCGGTGATGGACCAGCGAAATTCTGAAATCGCCCGCTGTTTCGCCGGGCTGGCGCACGAATTGACGCGCAATGACGCTGAGGTGAAGCGCGCGGCCTGGTCGCTGTTCAAGTCGGTATAGGAATTTAGGGCCCTATGGCAAATCTGCAATCGTTCGAGCGCACCGATTACCAGCAGGTAAAAGCGGACCTGCATCGCAAGATCCTCGATCGCCTCGATCTGGAGAAACTGGGCAAAGCCTCGGGCGATTCGGCGCGCGATGAAGTGCTGGTGGTGATTCGCAACGCGGTCAACAGCGAAGTCGTGCCGCTGAGCTTTGCCGAACGCGAACGCCTCTCGCGCGAGATCCTGGACGAAATCTTCGGGCTGGGCCCTCTTGAACCCCTGCTCAAGGACCCGACCGTTTCCGACATTCTGGTCAACCGGTTCGACCGCGTCTATATTGAGCGGGCCGGAAAGCTTGATCTCACCGGATTGTCCTTCAAAGACAATTCGCATCTGATGCAGATCATCGAGCGCATCGTTTCACGGGTAGGGCGCCGGGTTGACGAGTCTTCTCCCATGGTCGATGCCCGCCTGGCGGACGGATCGCGCGTCAACGCCATTATTCCGCCGCTGGCCATCGACGGCCCTTGCCTCTCCATCCGCCGCTTTGGACGCGACCCGGTTACGGCGCGCCAGATGATCGAGAACCAGACTCTCACCGAATCGATGCTCGAGTTGCTCTCGACCATGGTCAAGGGTCGCCTCAACATCCTGGTGTCGGGCGGAACGGGCGCCGGCAAGACGACGCTGCTGAATGTGCTCTCCGGTTACATTCCCAACTCCGACCGCATCGTCACCATCGAAGACGCCGCCGAACTGCAACTCAAGCAGGAGCACGTGGTCCGCCTGGAAACTCGCCCGCCCAACATCGAAGGCAAGGGAGCGGTGCGGCAGCGGCAATTGGTCATCAACAGTTTGCGTATGCGTCCCGACCGCATCGTGGTCGGCGAGGTGCGTGGCGAGGAGGCCTTCGACATGTTGCAGGCCATGAACACTGGCCACGAAGGGTCGCTGACCACCGTCCACGCCAACTCTCCGCGCGATGCCATGGCGCGCGTGGAAAACATGGTGTCGATGGCGAACCTGAACATCCCCGAGCGCGCGGTGCGTCACCAGATCGCGTCCGCGGTACATGCGGTGGTCCAGATCGCGCGCCTCTCCGACGGTACCCGCAAGGTCATCACGATCTCGGAAATTACCGGTATGGATGAGGATCGCATCGGCATGCAGGACATTTTTAGCTTTGACCGCACCGGCATCGACGAAAGCGGAAAGGTGCGGGGGATGTTCCGCGCCACCGGGGTTCGTCCCCAGTTTGCCGACCGGTTGGCTACATCGGGAGCCCGGCTGCGACCGGCTCTGTTTGAATCGAAAACCGAGGTCTGAGTCCTGATATGCCTGCAGCTCTGATTGCGCTTCTCGTGTTTGTCCTGGTCGCGCTCGCGGCTTTCGCCCTGGGCTCGCTTCTGGACCAGCGCAGCGCGCGCGCCCGGCTCATCAAGGAACGGCTGGCCAACGAGCGCAAGGCGCCGGAGCGTGCTCCGGAGGAAGAACTCGCCCTGCTGCGGGATGAGCAAATGAGCCGGATTCCCGCGCTCGACGGGTTGCTCCGGCGGTCTGAACGGGTTACGAATATCCAAAAGATGCTGGTGCAAGGGGGGATCTCCACCCGCGCCGGCAACTTTCTCGGCCTGTCGGTCCTGACGGGAATTGCCGCCACCGTCGCAACCTACGTTCTGAGTAAGCGCGTCGAGGTGGCGTGGGTGGCTTTGCTGGTCGGTTTCCTGCTTCCCTACTCGTACGCTTCATTCCGGCGCAACAAACGCTTTGAGAAGTTCGAGGAACTGTTTCCCGAGGCCATCGACACGCTGGCGCGCGCGGTTCGTGCGGGACACGCCTTCACCACCGCGCTGGAAATGATTACCGACGAGGTGGCCGAGCCCGTCGCCGGCGAGTTTCGGCAACTTTATGAAGAACAGAAATTCGGTATGCCGGTCCGCGATGCCCTGCTCAATCTCACTGAGCGCATGCCCCTGGTCGACGTAAAATTTTTCGTTACCGCGGTCATGCTGCAACGCGAGACTGGCGGCAACCTGGCGGAGATTCTGGACAACTTGTCATATGTCATCCGCGAGCGTTTCAAGATTCAACGCCAGGTGCGGGTCTATACCGCCCAGGGACGCCTGACGATGGCGTTGCTGATGGGGATGCCCCCGATCATCGTCACGGTGATGCTCGTGCTCAATCCCAGTTTCATTCGCCCGCTGTTCTCGGACCCGATCGGACACACGCTGCTGGTCGCCGGGCTCACACTGCAAACGATTGGATATTTCGTGATCCGCAAGATCATCCGGATCCAGGTATAGGAACGATGTCTCTGATCTTGATCATCGTCGTGTTCGTCACCGTAGTGATGGCGGTCTTCGCCTTCGGAGCTGCGGCGGTCACGCCCAGCTCGGTTCTGGGCGCCCGCTTGCGCGCCCTGGGCGGACAGCAACCGGCGGCGGAGAAGCCCGCCATGCGGGAACGGATCGAGCAGGCCCTGGATCCGATCAGCAAAGCCATCCCGCTGTCACCGGCCGATGTTTCGCGCACGCGTGCCTGGCTGATCCAGGCCGGATTCCGCGACGCTATCGACGTCAACTATTATTTCGGGGCCCGACTTCTGATGGCGGCAGCTGGCTTTGCCGGCGTGGCACTGTTTTTCGGCTTCGATAACGTTTTCCTTCTGGCGGGTATTCCCGGCCTCGGCTTCTTTCTCCCGCGCTTCATCCTGAAGCGCATGATCAAAGACCGGCAGCATCGCATTCGCATTGGCCTGCCCGATGCTCTGGACCTCACGGTCATCTGCGTCGAGGCGGGTCTGGCGCTCGACCAGGCGCTGACCCGTGTGGGCCAGGATCTGCATCACGCCCACCCTGATCTCAGCGATGAATTCCATCTTGTGAACCTGGAGATGCGCGCGGGCAAGCCGCGCGCCGAGGCCCTCCGTAACCTGGTGGACCGCACCGGGGTTGACGACATCCGTTCCCTGGTTGGTACACTGATTCAAACTGATCGCTTCGGCACCAGCGTCGCCCAAGCCCTCCGGGTGCATTCCGATTCCCTCCGCACGGAACGCCGGCAACGGGCCGAAGAACAGGCTGCCAAGACCACCATCAAAATGGTTCCCCCACTGGTGATATTTGTTCTGCCTTCGATTATTTTTGTCACGATCGGTCCGGCAGTCATCGAACTGATCCGGCAACTGGGGCCCGTGTCGGGCGGGCGGTAAGAAGGCGGCGCAAACCGCGGCGTAAAACTGGGGAGCATTTGCATTTATGGCGGTTTTTTCCTCGCAGGGACAGGCCTTCAATCAAACCCGCCGGGCCTACCTCGCCACCGCTTTGGCTGTAGCCGACACGCACTGGACCCGGTTGCGGGGCTTGCTGGGACTCCGATCCAGTGACTTCGGTAATGGCTCGGGACTCTGGATTGTGCCCTGTCACGGCGTTCATACTCTAGGAATGGGTTTTCCCATCGACGTCCTGTATCTGGATCAGACCATGACGGTCATCCACATCCAGCGTGACTTGAAGCCCTGGCGGTTTGCCCCGATTCGGACGGAAGCGGCGTCCGTGCTGGAACTACCGTGTCGAACGGCGGCGCAAACAAGTACCGCGCTGGGCGATAAAATTGAGATAACGATCGGGAAGGATGGTAGAGTACCGCCCTCGTGAGCACAACGCTCCAAATCGAACCGTCCGTCGAGTTGCACGACGCGCCCAAGCTGCTGGTCGAATGGTCTTCGCCCTGGAGCGAGTTCGTGGCGTCGTTGCGCCCTGCCCTGGCACGTTCGGAACGCCGCCTGGCCGGGGAAGCACCCTTCGGCCTGGTTCCTTTGCGGGTGATGATCCCCTCCTACTTACTGGAGGCGTTCCTGATTTTTGCCGCAATCGTAGTGCAGGTGAAGATCGCGGAGTTGCGGCCCTACGTCGCCCCCAGATTATCCAGACACGACGTAATCTACTACAGCGGCGACGAACTTCCCCGTACCCAGGATCTCGGCGGGGCTGAGGCTGGAACCAGCGGGCGCGCCGGAGGGGACGAAGCGCACCACCGCACGCAGACCATCAAAGTCGCGCGCGGCGGCTCTCTGGTGCCGAAGGTGGTGGACGCACCCAACCTGAAACTTCCCTCATCCCGCGACGCGGTGGCGAACCTGCTGGCCATCAGACCGGATGCCGGGCCTCCGCCCTCCGAAGGATTGCGCTCGACCAGAACCGCCCCAGCCCTTCCAACGACCGTGGTGGCTCCATCTCCCAACGTAATCCGCGACTATACCCGGAACGGAGTTCAACTGGACGCGGTGATCGCCCCGGCTCCGTCGGTCTCACGCGATCAGGCACTCACAGCGCCAACTTTTAGCGCTACGGTGATTCCACCGGCGCCCAACGTGGCGCGCGACCATACTCTGTACGCTCCGGTGCTGGGTCCGGCCGTGGTTCCTCCCGCTCCCAGTGTGTCCCGTGACCGCACGCAGGTTGCGCCATCGCTGACAACGTCCGTGGTAGCGCCGGCTCCGAGCGTGGCCCGCGATCAAGCGCGCCCCACCCCGACGCTGGCCACCAGTATCATTCCGCCGGCACCTGGCGCAGTAAGCCGGGAAATCTCCGCGTCGCCGGTGCAGATGACGAACGCGGCAGTTGTACCGCCGCCGGTCTCGGCTCCGGAACGGGCTACCACGCGCAATCCCAAGCTGAGCTTGCCGGCACCTTCCGTCATCGCGCCTCCGCCCTCGGCCGACGTCTCACAAGACATGCACCGTCTCGCCAGCGGGAGCATTGCCGATCCGTCGAAGACGGTGGTACCTCCGCCGCCAACGCAAGCGGGCAGCGGATCTTTGATGAGTAGCCTGATAGGCAAGATTTTTGGCGCCACCGAGGTGGTGCCCCCTCCGCCTGCAGTTCATTCGAACGGCCCGAGTGGGGGAACCGGAAGCTCGATCGCCGCCAATGTCGTGCCGCCTCCGCCAACCGTCGGGGCGGGCACCGCCGGCGGCAACCCGCGAGGCATGCGGAATGGCACAGGTTCAGCGCTTGGCACGAACGTGGTCGCTCCGCCGCCTTCTACGGGGGTCTCAGGCGGAACCGGCACGCGCTCTTTGGCAACCTCCTCGGGACCGACGCTGGGCGCGCCCAGCGTGGTTCCACCGCCGCCTTCGCTGTCCGGAGCAGGTGGCGGCACCGGGAGCACCGGTGGGGGCGCGGGAGCGCCCGGCGGCACACTGCTCGCCAACAATATCGTTCCACCGCCACCATCTCTGGGAGGAGGTTCGGGACCCAGTGGATCCGGACTGGGACGCAAAGGCACGGGCCTCGGCGCACCACTAGACGCCGGCGCAGGACTAGCAGCGCCCGGCAGCGGCGGCAGCGGCGCGAACTCTGGCGCTGTGATTTCGGCGCAGCCCGGCTCGAAAGTCGGAGTGCCCAACAGTGGCGGCGCTGGGTCGCTCGCCATGTCTCCGACTGGCGGGGACAAACCCGGACTCGGCGGCACCGGCGGCGGCACCGGCATTGGCCGTGGCAATGGGCCCGGCAGCGGCATGAATGGAACTGGCACCGGCGCTGGAAAAACCGGCACTGGGCACGGCTCCGATCCAAACGCGCAAGGCGGCATCTCACCGACGGCCGGCCCCGGGGGCGCGGGAAATGCGCCATCGGGCACTCCCGCCGTGCGCGGCGTCGATATCAGCGGCGGCAGCAGCATCGTCACCATTCCCGGCTTCGGGTCCGATCCCTCGGGCAGCGATCCCCAGACTCCCGGACGTTCCCCCGCAAAGAGGAAGCAAGTACTCGGAGTAACCGTCGTTGCTACGGCTACTTCTGGAGGAGCCTTCGAGCCTTACAAGAATCTTCTGAAAGGCGAGAAGTACACCACTTATTTCGACACTTCCCTGGGTACGGTTGTGATGGAATTTGCCGATGAAGCCGCCACCGGACATCCCTACGGGGGAACTCTGACCGCGCCCACTGCGATGCGCACCGATCTTGCCGAGGGCATGCCGCGGGGGCGGATGGTGCTGGCCTGTACGCTCGATGCTTCCGGCAACCTGAAGAACGTGCGCGTCCTGGAAGCTGGTCCCGCCGGTATGACGGCGAAAATCCTCGCTGCCCTGCGCAGTTGGAAATTCCAACCCGCCATGCGCGGCGACCAACCGGTGGAAGTGACCGCGATCCTGGGCTTCGGCATCGACACCAACGACCGCTTCTAAGCGGGCTCTCCCGCGTGACCTCGGTTACACCTGGCGTTCCCAGGCGCTAATCCCCCGCACCCGGTTGCCGATATGCGTGCAAGGGTCAGGTGTGCCCAGGAACCGGGGTCAACATGGATTTTGACGAAGCCGTCGCGACTCACAGTAAGTGGAAGCGCAAGTTGCGCCTGTACTTGGCCACACACGACGGCAGTCTGAATCCCGAGGCGGTTCGTCTGGACCACAAATGCGTGCTGGGCCAGTGGATCTACGGCGAGGGTGCAGGCTATTCTTCGCTCCCGGAATATACGAGGTTGAAGTATGAGCACGCCCGATTTCATGCGGTGGCTGCGGAGTTGATCGAGAAGGCAAACTCGGGAGAAGCGATGCGCGCGGAAATCGAGCCCTGCTCCAGCAGCGAATTCTCCAGATCGTCTTCGGCCCTCGTGATCGCAATGATGGCGCTGAAGAAGCGATTGTCCGAATAGCTGGCCATCCCACTGGGGATGGAATTACTTCGCGCTCCGCCGGTCCCTGCGCCGCGGCGGGGGAATCGCGCCCTTTTCCGGCCGCTCCATTTCGATCTTGTCCGAAAGGTTGTGCAGCGGCTTGTCTCCGGCGGAGGACAACTGCCGCCCTGCGGCCGCTGCGGTCAGTCCCTGCCCGGTGAAGATCGCTTCGCTGTAAGTCGTTCCAGAATTTGCTGTCGCCACCGCGAACACTCCGTGCGGCACGCCGTTGGAGAATGCCGTCGCAATGTAGTCTCCCACCATCAGCCCGTTCTGCGAATTCGGCAGCCAGCCCAGTTGCATGGGGCCGGCGAGCGTGACTGGCGCATTCCAGGTTGAGCCCCCGTTGGCCGACGAGATGTAGCCCACACTCAGCTGGCAGGTCGTCACCGTGCAATTGCTTTGCGAATAGTAGTAGTAGTGCAGCGCCACGTGTGCCCCGGCACCGGAGGTAGCAGGATCAATCCCAATTCCTGGGATGAAATGATCGACCGTGCTTGCGGTGTCATCGATCGGAATGCGAGTCACCGCGCTCCAAGTCACGCCGTCGGTCGAAGTGCTGTATACCAGGTCGTTGGTGGAGCACCCCGAACGAAACCAGCAATCCTCCCAGACGACCCACACCGTTCCCGCTCCGTCCACGGCGGCCGAGGGCAGAGGTCCGCTGCGGATACCTCCCGCATCGGCGTGGAAGTGCACGTCCGAGATCGTGACCGGGGCGGTCCAGCTCAGCCCGCCGTCAGTAGAGATGAATGCCGACATCACGCTGGTTTCAATGGGCACAACGACCGTCCCGTTGGGCTGGGCCAGGGGCTGGCCACCGATCCCCTGGGCTAAGTTCGCGGTGGGGGTCGCCGCTCCCCAGGTCAGCCCTCCGTCGGTGGAAGTGCTCATGAGAATTTCACCCGAATTGATGGGATCGTCCCATTCCAAATAGCAATTGCCGTAATGCGGGCTATTGGGCCAGCTATCGCAAACAATCCAATTCTTATCCGAACTCTGTGCGGATGGGTCGGCACTGACTGGGTTCTGCCAGGTAAGTCCATCGGTGGAGCGGCTCACCACCACGGCCGGGGTCTGGGAAGTATTTGACAGCGGCAGCGAAGCGATCATCCACACGCCGTGCTTGGCATCGTAGGCCACCGCTGGATCGCTGGCGGCGTCGTAGGGTCCCGACCCTTCCCCTGTTGTCAGGCCCGGGAGAAAGCCATGGCTCCAGGTCGTCCCCCCGTCGGTGGAAGTCGCCCATCCGATGGCGGTTGCGCCCCCGGGCGAAATGCGCCCGGTCTGAAACGCGGCCACCAGAGTGTTTCCGTGCGCCAGCATGTGGGGTTCAACCTCGGTCGCGTGCTGTCCCGGAGGGAGCGTGAATGGATCTGAACTCACCTGAGTCAAAGTGGACCCGAATGTGACCGGCCGGGTCGAGGAAGAGGACGAACATCCCGCGTGCAGCATGATCAAGCAGGTCAGCACGGAGGCCAGCATTGCCTTCTGGCAGAGAACATCCACCTTTTGTCTGGTCACAGATTCGTCCTAATCGGCAAGCGGGAAGGGATCAGAAATTAAAAGCCGCCGATTCCGATCATCGGCGGCCTCTTCTGAAATTTCAATCAAATTCAGGCAGCGGTGCAGTAACTGCCCCGCTACCCGAGATTATTTTGCACGGCGCGCCGCGGTTCGGCGCGAGGGCGGAAGCACGCCTTTTTCCGGACGCTCCTGCTCGAGCTTATCCGAGAGTTTATGGAGCGGTTTGTCGCCCGCCGACGTCAGCTCGGCTCCATCCACAGGCACAGTCAATCCTTGCGCCGTGAACATCGCCTCATTGAAGGTGGTGCCCGACTTTAATCGCGCCACCGCGAACACCCCGTGGGGCACGCCGTTGCTGAAAGCCGTGGCAATGTAGTCGCCCACCATCAGCCCGTTCTGCGAGTTGGGCAGCGAGCCGAGGATCATCGGCCCCGCCAGCCGCAGGTGCGCGCTCCAGGTGGAACCGCCATTGGGGGACGAAATGTAGCCCACGTACAGGCGGCAGCTTGAGACTGTGCAGTTGGTCTGGGTGTAGTAGTAATAGTGGATTGCTACGTGGGCGCCTGTGCCCGAGGTCGCAGGATCAATGCCAATCCCCGGGATGAAATGATCGACGGGGCTGCCGACCGGATCAATGGGAATGCGGGTCACCTTGCTCCAGTGGGTGCCGTCGGTGGAAGTGCTGTACACCAGGTCGTTGGAGGCGCACTTCGCCCGGAAGCGGCAGTCCTCCCATACCACCCACACCGTTCCGGCACCGTCGACCGCCGCAGAAGGCAACGGCCCGCTGCGAATCCCGCCGGCATCGGTGTGGCTCTGGATCAGGCCGATGGCCACGGGTACCGACCAGCTCGAACCGCCATTCGTGGAACTGAACGCTGACATGAAGTTGGTCTCGATGGGTACGACGACGGTTCCGTTAGGTTGCACCAGCGGCTGTCCGCCGATGCCGGTGCCATGGTTCACCGTGCCGATCGCCGAAGACCACGTCAGCCCACCGTCGCTCGACGTGCTCATCAGAATCTGGCCGCCGCTGCTGGGATCGTCCCACTCCATGTAGCAGTTGCCGTAGTACGGACTGGCGGACCAACTGTCGCACACGATCCAGTTCTTGTCGGAACTGGGCGCGGTCGGGTCCACGCTCACGGGGTGCTGCCAGGTGAAGCCGCCATCGGTCGACCGGCTCACCACCACCGCCGGCGTCTGGGCAGTATTGGAGATCGGCAAGGACGCGATCATCCAAACGCCATGCTTCGCGTCATAGGCCACCGCGGGATCGCTGGCCGCGTCGTATGGCCCTGTTCCCTCTCCCTTGGTCAGGCCGGGCAGGAAACCGTGGGTCCAAGTCGTGCCGCCGTTGGTCGACGTCGCCCACCCAATATCGGTTGAGCCTCCGGGAGCGATGCGCCCGGTTTGAAATGCCGCCACCAGCGTGGAGCCGGAAGCCAGCACATGCGGTTCCACTTCGGTCGCGTGCTGGCCCGGACCCACGGTGAACGGATCGAAGCTGATCCGGGTGAGACTGATCGCGGGAGTCTGCGCAGAAACCAAAGTTGCCGGCGCTAGAAGAACCGCCAGCATCAGGAAGGCAGACCTCATCCTTCCACTTCCAGAACCAAAGAACTGTCGATTCATTGGGAGTCTTCCTCAGAGATGCAGAATGATTTGCCCGATTGTGTTCACGCCCAGGATGACAGGGAACCTCGCAGGCGGTTACTGCGCGCAACTATAGTTCCTAGTTGCCAAAGTATCGCTGAACATATCCCGGGATATCCAACACTGTCAATGTGAACGGTTTTGCACCCAGACCACTGTGCCTTGCTCTGTGTACCTCTGTGTCCTCAGTGTCCTCTGTGGTTCTGGTCTTCCTTCCGCTGGCGCTACCAGTACTGCATAGCTTATGGATTCTTTGAGCGCACAAAGATAACGGCAACATCGTCGGCGTAGATCACCTTCCACGCGCCGCTCTGAGTTAACACCAGGGTCAATGGAGCGTGCGCGGGCAGGAGCACGCAGGAACTCGCATGCTCCCGCAGGAAATCTTCCCAACCGGGCTCGACCCGTACCATCTTCAAGTAAGACTTAAGGAAATCCTCGCCGTACAGATCATGCCGGTCATCGACCACGACCTGCGTCTTGGGATAGAGCCGGTAGATCAAGTATCCGCCCCAGGAGTCCAGACTCAGCACCGGCCCCTGCGGTTCATGAGTTTCCAGATAATTGACGGCCTCGACCGGCATGCGCTTGGCATCGAAGTGTGCATCCATCCGGTGACTAGACCCGAGCCGTCCCCCGTTGACCGCGATCGCGAAGGTGACCACAATCCCGAGAACTGGCCACAGGTGGCCTCGCAGTTCCGCCTCGACGACGCCCATTCGCTGGAAAAATCCTCGGGCCAATCCTGCGGCAGGCACGAGCGGCCCCACCACCATCACCAGCAGAATGGAAGAAACCGGAATATTCCGCGACGCATAAAGCCCGGCATACACCGCGAACAGAACGGTCAGGCCTTCGCTCATCCGCACCTCGCGGCCGCGGACCGTCAGAACCGCCAGTGCGACGAGCAGCAACACCAGAAAGCATCTCTGCGCCACGCCGTGAAAGTTGGGCGACTGGAACTCATCGATGTGATCCATGAGGAAGCGGCTCGAGAGGTAGGTGTAGATGTGGCTGTGCAGCTTCCAGCCATACGGGTTCACCAGACTCGCCGCCGCAGAAAGCAGTCCTACCCAGGCCAAATTGCGTACTCTGTTTGCCGCGGCCCGTTTCTGCAGGAGTTCCTCGATCCGGCCCGGTTTGGCTCCGAACCACGTCCAGAGCGCGCTTAGCAGGAAAGATCCCCACAGCACAAACCCAACCAGGAAGCCACCATGCACGTTCACCCACACCAGCATCAGCAGCGGAAGCGCCCACAACCATCGCATCCCTTGCTCGTCTTGCGCACAGAAGCTATCCCGTTCCGACGAATCGAGGATCCAGAACCAGGCCAGGGTGAACAGCCAGCTCACCACGTGAGGACGCGCCAGAAAATGAATCATCGACGCCGAAAGCGCGAGCAGCACCAGCGCCAGCGCAACCAACATATTGGCCCCACGCGCCACCAGTAGACGAAACATCCATCCAAACACGCCTGCGATCAGCACAGCGGTAAGCCACACCACCCCATTCAGTCCCAGGGTAGCCTCCAACTGACCCACAGCCAGGTCATAGAGCCACTCCCAGGCAAACCACGGCCTGGCTCCCATGGTCGCAGAGAATGAATCCACGCGTGGAATGGCGTGGGTTGCCAGAATCTGCTGCCCGGCCCGAATATGCCATCCGATCCCCGCATCCCCTAACAGGCGCACCGAGAGGGGCGTGAACAGGAGGGCGGCCAGCAGAGCGATAAAGATCAGGTCCGCCCCGGAGGGCAACGCCACTCGCACCCAGGCCGGAGCTTGTTTAGCCGGAGAACTTCTGGAACCGTCTGCCATCGCGCTGAATCTTATAGAGGTGGGGACATAACAGCAAGATGACGAACCGGGCGATCCCTCGAGTGGTGATAGTCGGCGCCGGCTTTGGCGGGCTGAATGCGGCGCGCGCGCTGGCCTCGGCGCCCGTCCAGATCACGGTCATCGACCGCAAGAATTTCCACACCTTCCAGCCGCTTCTGTACCAGGTGGCCACCGCCGGTTTATCCCCGGGAGAGATTGCCGCGCCCATCCGGTCCATTCTTCGCTCTTACAAAAACATCGAAGTGCTTATGGCGGACGTCACTGGATTCGATCTTGAGCGCCGCACCGTCGTGACTTCCGAGTGCGAGATTCCCTACGACTATCTGATCGTTGCCGCCGGCGCGCGCCACGCCTACTTTGGACACGATGATTGGGAACCCTACGCTCCCGGACTCAAGACGATCGAAGACGCGCTCGAGATCCGACGCCGCGTGCTCCTCGCCTTCGAGTTAGCGGAACGCCAAACTGCCACCGGCGAGACGGCAGCACCACTCAATTTCGTGGTTGTCGGCGCAGGACCCACGGGCGTCGAACTGGCCGGCACTCTAGCCGAGATATCCCGCCACGCTCTGGCCCACGAATTTCGGTCGATTGATCCTGCGCGCACGCACATTGTGCTGATCGAAGGAGGGCCGCGCGTCCTCCCGCCCTACGCGGAAGACTTGTCCCAGAGCGCGCGGGAACAGCTGAATCGACTGGGAGTCGAGGTCCGCACTTCGACAACCGTAACTCAGATTGAACCCGGGGCTGTCTGGGCGGGAGACACGCGCCTTCCGGCGACGGTGATCCTGTGGGCGGCAGGCGTCGCCGCTTCCCCGCTGGGGAAAATGTTGGGGGCACCGGTCGATCGGGCCGGACGGGTACTGGTGCCGCCGGATCTGAGCGTTCCTGGGCATCCGGAAGTATTCGTGATCGGCGACCTCGCCGCTTTGAAGGACGAGTCCGGCAAAATGCTCCCCGGGGTTGCTCCAGTGGCGATCCAGCAGGGCCGCTTCGTCGCAAAAGTGATTCGCGAGGAACTGGGATCGCGCCCTCGCACCGCCACCTTCCATTACTGGGATAAAGGCAGCTTGGCGACAATCGGCCGCGCGGCAGCCGTGGCGGAGTTCGGTCGCATCCACATTTCCGGTTTCATCGCCTGGTTAGCGTGGCTGTTCGTCCACATTCTTTTCCTGATCGGTTTTCGCAACCGTCTCCTGGTCTTCATTCAGTGGGCATGGTCCTATGTCACCTACGAGCGCGGCGCGCGCTTGATCACGGGAAGCACCTACTTGCCTGGATGGACCGCCGATCAACCCGCTTCCCCAGTGGCTCACGAGCCGACACCGCAAGAAATCCACACCGGACCCGCCAAATAGAGGGACAATAGCTACAGGCCCTGGATTTAGGACGCACGCGTTCCGTGGCCGGCTGCGGTTCTACTGAGCAAACACCTTGTCATCGTGAGGAAAGCGAAGGACCTATGTACTCCTCCTCAAAGTTAATGAGCTACTCCAGGTTGCGGGTGATCGTCAGCTTTTTAGCGATTGCTTTCTTCGCCTTCCCGGCCTCGGCCGAGGTCCTGAAAGTCGTGGTCAACGACACGATCCAGCCTATCAGCGAGGAGTACATTGCCCGCGCCATTGACGAAGCCCGCCGCCGCAACTATCAAGCCGTATTGATCGAGCTCAATACTCCCGGCGGCATGGTCAGCTCGACGCGCGGAATTATCGAGAAGATTACGGCTTCCTCGGTGCCCGTCATCGTCTACGTGACGCCCACCGGCGGTCACGCCGGTTCGGCGGGAATCTTCATCCTCGAGTCCGCCGACATCGCCGCCATGGCTCCGGGAACGGCCGCCGGAGCCGCTCATCCCGTCACCCTCATCGGTCCGGTTCAGGTCAAGCCCGACGACGAGATGAACCGGAAAATCGAGAATGACACCGCCGCCCTCATGCGCTCGGTCGCATCCAAGCGCGGTCGCAACGTCGATGCTGCCGAGAGTGCGGTTCGGGAATCGAAGTCTTTCACTGAGCAGGAGGCCCTCGCGGGACATCTGATCGACTACGTGGCATCGAGTGCCGAAGACCTCTTCCGCCAGATGCAGGGCAAGAGCTTCAAGCGCTTCAACGGGGAGTCGGCTACGCTGGACCTCAGCGGACAAGCGGTGGTTGTCTTTGAAATGACGCTCAAGGAACACATCCTGGACGAACTCATGGACCCGAACATCGCATTCCTGCTCCTGGCCATCGGAGCCCTCGCGCTCTACGTGGAATTCAATCACCCCGGCGCGGTGATCCCGGGAACGGTGGGCGTGGTGTTCATTCTGCTGGCTGCCTTCGCGCTCAATTTTCTGCCTACACGCTTTGCCGCGCTGGGATTGATCCTGGCAGCCTTCGCCCTGTTTGCCGCGGAAGCCAAGTTCGCCACGCACGGAGTCCTCACCATCGGCGGAATCGCGCTGCTCACGCTGGGAGGCTTGTTGCTCGTCGATTCGCCTATTCCAGAGATGCGTGTCCATCTGCTGACTGCGTTGGCCGTGAGCATCCCGCTCGGCCTGATCACCGCCTTCCTAATGACCATCGCTCTTAAGGCGCGAAGAAACAAAGTGGTGACCGGAGCCCAAGGCCTGGTGGGCGAAACCGGAGTCGCCCAAACCGCGCTCTCCCTGCAAGGCAAAGTTTTTGTTCACGGTGAATTGTGGGACGCGATCGCGTCCTCTGCCCTGCCGCCAGGACAACTCGTTGTGGTGCGCAAGATCGACGGCCTGATTCTCCAGGTCGATCCGCTGGGAGCGACTCCGCCCCCAGCCAACGCCGCACCTGCGATTCTCTAACCTAATGGAATAAACAACGATCCCGTTGAGCTTCGCGCCTTCGCGGGACAGCCGAGAGCCTGCCCTGAGCGCAGTCGAAGGGCGGCTGTCGCTACAGATGGCTGCCTCGACCGCTCCTGTTCTACTTCAGATTGAACAGCGCATTCACATGGGCGGTCACCGTCACGGTCTGGGGCGTGAATTCTTCCGTCGGAGCCGGGGGCGCCGCGGCGGCCATAACATTCATGGCACGAGCCATCCGCGGCATCATGGGCCGCGGGCTCTCAAACGTATCGACAGAAGCGTAGGAAAGATCTCCCAGAGTCCGGCCACTGGCGCGGGCCAGGGTGTCGGCGGAGTTGTGAGCGCGCCGGTAGGCGTCTTCGACCGCCTTGTTCTTGGCCTCATCGATATTTTCCAGCGTGTAGCCGAGCGTCTGCGACTCGCTGACGTTGGCATCGGCGAGTTGCTGAGTGATGGGGCCGACTTTCGAAAAATCCTTCAGCTTCAGGGTGACGTCGGTCGAGACCCGGTATCCAATGACTCGCTGCTTGGGTTTCCACTCATAGGTCGGTTGCACGGAGAGAAATCCGACGGTCGCGGTCTTGGGATCAATGCCGTTGTTGCGCAGCACCTGGCGCACCTGCTCGACGTTCTTGGACGCACGCTGGAACGCAGCCTGCGACGTGTCATCGAGCACGGAGACGTTGAATTGAATCTGTGCGGTGTCTGGGGCAGCCTCAAATTTGCCATCCGCGCCCACGTAGACCGTGTTCGCCTGCGCGCTGACCGCGGGGTGCTCCTGGGAAAAAGCAACGCTTACGCCGAGAAGAAGGGAAAAAGAAGCGCGAGGATTATGCGTGCCGATTTCATGTGCGGCCCTCCGGGAGGATTATCCCACGTGGAGCACACTCCCAACAGGATTCCCTCTCTTGAAGAACGCTGGCTGGCACTGATCTTGCGCGACGAGTCGAGCAACGTCGAGGGTTCACTGCCCGTGACCTCCGCGGTCAGGGGACTCTTCGTCTATCGTGACGGGACGCCGAGGTTGCGGTCCAGGCGGATCTCGAGGGCGGTGCCCTTGTCGAGCACCAGATCGTGTCCCGACTCAAAGGCTGAGAGGCCACTTGCAGCCGCGCCGGAACCAGCGCCGGACGCCGCGCCACGCTTTCCGCCAGAGCGAGCCCCTTCCGCGGCGCCTTCCCCGGCTCCCACGATGACAGCCTCAGCAATCTGTTTCTTGCTCATCCCCTTACGACCGATTTCCCCCTCTTCGCCGATCTGCCTTAGACCATGTTCGCCAGGAACGCCCGTCACTGTGGCGATCAGCGGCACCCATCCCCTTGAGGTTTCGATTTCATCGAAGCTCAACAGAATGCGGGTGTGCAGCCCCGGCTCGACGGCGCTGATGTGCCCCTTGATCCGCTTTCCCGCTTCGATCGTCTGGCCATTCGTGGCGACCAGCGGCTCGGCCACGCGGGCATGGAAATGACCGCCTGCCTTCACTGACCGGGTATCAAGGCGATCCGACAGTTGGATCAGAAACACGGTCCCTTGCGGAACAACGTTGGCGGGCACCGGAGGCGTATCCTGCGCGACCAGCGAACTACAGCACAGGGTTACGGAGGAGGCAAGAATAAAGAGGAAACGGAGAGTGCGAATGGGCATGGTGGATCTCCCGGTGGTTGGAGTTACGTATGCGGTTGGATGGAAGAAAGGGTCAAAATGCTGCCTGCGCACGTGCCGTCGGGGACGATATTAACTCTCTATTTATGCCCCAACGCGGGACCGGCCACGGCCAGCAAATCGACTTGCAGGCCGGTCGAGTGCAATCCTTCAATCGTCGTGGCTGGGACTTTTCCCGCGGCAGGCAGCAGGCCGACCGCTCGGTTCTTCCCCAATTGCTTGGCCTGATGGAGGCCGCGATCGGCAAGCGTGAGTACTTCCTCGTAGCTGATCGCCCGTGCATTGTCGGGAAACCAAGGAAAAGCCGCCCATCCCAGGGAACAGGTGCGGTACATGGTTTCACCGGATCCGCTTAGGCTAAAGGGCGTGTCGGCGACCGCCGAAAGAACGCGCTGAGCCAGGAATTCGGCCTCGCTGCGATCCGTGTAACGCGACACGATCAGAAACTCCTCTCCGCCCCAGCGCACCAGAACATCGGAGTGGCGAATGGAAGAACTCAAACGCCGGGCCATCTCGACCAAAACCTTATCGCCGACGTCGTGTCCGTAGTGGTCATTCACTTCTTTGAAATCGTCGGCATCGATCAGGTAGAAGACCAGGTCGCGGGTGTGGGAGTCGCGGCCGTCGGCGTAGGAGCGCAGCGCCTGGCTCACGTCCCCTTCAATCGTCGCCGAGAAGAAGCGGCGGTTGCGCAGTCCGGTCATGGGATCGGTGAGGGAAGCCTCCTCCAGCACAACGTTGGTGCGCCGCAACTCGCGGTTCAGACGGCGATGCTGGATGAACAGCAAGAAATGCCATCAGAAACATGGTCGCCAGCGTCACCAGCACGCGGAAATCCGCCACGCGGTGGGGGAGCCGCGGATCGAGCAGGGCATAGAGCGCGATGATGGGCAGAGAAAGCACAGCCATCATGGCCAGGTTCGACATCCACGCACCGTACGACTCGTCTGCCGCGGTCTCGGGCGTGGGCGAAAGGCCAGGTCCAAGAAAAGCGACTGCGGTGAACACAGCAAACGACCCGGAGTAAGGGACGTCATACCAACTGCCGGTGAAATAGACATCTTTCTCGAGGGCGCGATTGAGAACGTAGAACCAGACGCCATTGAACACAAACGCACCGCAGAGACACGCGTAGAACGTCTTCCATCGTCCCGAGCTTTCCCGCCAGAAAACCAAAAGGACGCAGGTGATGAGAATCGTTTCCGCCGTAGAGAGCACATCGAAGCTGCGGTTATACGCATCCAGATTCGGCGAGACGTACTGCCAGCAGACGACGAACGACACGTACAGGTAGAGCCACCAAAGCAACAGGAGCAGGAAGTCCAGCACACCGAGGCGCGCACTGCGCTCGGAAGGTTGCCGGTGTGGACGGAGCAGCAGGCCCGCGATCATGGGTGCTCCCGCCAGAAACAGGAGAGCGTCCGCGGGAAACATGGACGGCATCTTCTTTTGCAGAATCAGGTCAAAAGTGATCCACGCTACCTGGTCACTGAACCACAGCGCCCATCCCACGGCCTGCAGCATCCAGAACCAGCGCGTGCGCCCCTTGCTGGCCAGGCCGTTCGAAGCGAAGGCGACCAGGGCGGAAAGCATCAGCAATCCGCTTACAACGTCGCTGACCGCGGCCAGCGCGAGGCCCCGCGGAAGCAACACGCAAGCTACCGCCAGCACCGTCGTGAGCACGGCGGCGGCTGCGACCAGGATTCTCGATGGATTACGGCCGTTCAACGGTTCCCGCCTTCGCGAACGGATTCAGCGGTCACACTCTATCTCTGGGCTTGCTAAAGTCACGAAGGCACCTAACCCTTCGCACTCTTGGTCGAGTAGTTGATGCGGGAGATCTGGGCATCGATGTCTTCCCGCAGACCTTCCCACAACTTTTCCGGCATCTCGAGAAAAACGTTGACCACGTCAGGATCGAACTGCCGGCCAGACCATTTCTGGATTTCCGCACGCGCCGCCTGATAGGTCTGCTTCGGACGATAAACACGGTCCACCGTAATGGCATCCAGGGTATCGGCCACAGAGAAGATGCGCGCTCCCAGTGGAATATCCTTGCCCTTCAACCCTCGGGGATAGCCGGTCCCGTCATAGCGCTCCTGATGGGAGTAGATGATGTCGCAGGCATCGGCCAGGAATGGAATCTTTTTAACGATCTGATACCCCTTATAGCAGTGCTCCTTCATCGTGGCCATTTCGTCGGGAGTCAGTTTCCCAGGCTTTCGCAGGATCGCGTCCGGAATCGCAAGCTTACCGATGTCGTGGAGGAAGGCTCCCCGGGCAATCATCGGAATCTGCTCCTGCGGCAACCCCATCGCCTTGGCAATTGCGATGGTAAAAGCGGTGACCCGCCGCGAATGGCCTTCGGTTTCGGCATCCTTCAGATCAAGCGCATCGCCCAGCGCCTCGAGCGTCATGTCATAGGAGCGTTCCAGTTCCCGAATCGTGACCTGCAACTGATCGGTGCGGGCCTTGACCAGATCCTCCAGATTGGTCTGGTATTTCCGGTTCTCCACCTTCAGGCGCCGGTTCTCCAGAGCGCGGCTGACGGTGTTGAGCAGTTGTTCACGCTCAAAAGGCTTCAGAAGATAGTCGTAGGCCCCGTTTCGAATCGCGGCCAACGCGACCGAAATGTCGTGCACGGCGGTAACCATCACAACCGGCATGTCGGGATACTTCTCCTTCGTGCGCTCCAGCAGGCCAATGCCATCCAGGTCCGCCATCATGAGGTCGGAGAGCATCAACTCAAACTCTTCCCCAGAGGTGAGAACCGCGAGGGCTTCCATACCGGAAGCCGCCTGTTTACAGGCATATCCGGCGGCGCTGAGCATGGAGGCGACGATTTCCCGAATCGGTTCTTCGTCGTCAACTACAAGAATGCGATCTGGCATGGGTTTACACGAAAGTCTATCGGCGATTGTAACCCACCGGCGAGATGCCGAAAGTAATCACTGAGGTCCGGAAACTCTATCGAGAAAATGCCCGGCCATGATATTCAACAGCAAGGAAGACGTACGTCCGCAACGCGATGAGCGCATCCCTCTGGTCGATCTGGAATACGGCGGCAAGACTTGGCCTGGCCCGGCCCACGGCGGCAGAATTGGCTCTGCTGATCCTGCTGGGGGCTGCTCTGCTCGTGCTGCGCTCGTTCCGTGAGAACTATCTCAAAATTTGGGTGTTAGGCTGGGCGGCGCTGGTGGCTTCGCGCCTGGCCGAGCATTGCCTGGCTGCGAAAATATCCGCACCGTTCGATCTGGTCACGGTGCAGGCGACGTTCATGCTCGCGGTGGGAATGCTGGCAGGAGCCGTTCTGCTGTATACGCGCACCCGGGATCTGATCGTCCCGTTGATGGTGATCACGCCCATCCTGGTCGGCTTTGCCGGAGCTCGAGTCCTGTTGTGGCCCGATTCCCTGCCCTTGCGCATGGCCGTGGAAGTCGGCTACCGGATCATCCTGCTGACGGCTGCGATTGCCCTGCTCGGCGCACGCCGCGGACGGTGGGAGCCCTCCGCGTGGTTGCTCGCACTGAGTCTACTCTTCCTTCATCTTTCCTGGTCGCCGTTTACCGACCGCATTCCCGCGGCGGCATTACTGGCGGGCGAGATCGTGCTCGGTCTGAGCATGCTTCTCGTGGTGTTTGATGAGGCCCGGATGCGCACGCGAAGACTGCGCGTTTTGCAGGCCATCACCAGCAGCGTGGCCAGCGCTCAGCAATACGGAAACGTGGTCCAGTCAGCGGTTGAGCAATTGCAGCGTTTGACCCGAGTCCGGTCCACCTGGTTTCGTCTGCTCGAAGGCGGGCACCTGGTCGCTACTCACGCCGTGGGCCTGTCCTCCGATTTCCTGCGCGACGCGGGATTTGCCGAGATCAACGACGACATTTCCAAGCTCTTAGCCCAACCCGGAGCGCAAGTCACGACCCGGGAGGCTGCTGGTCCTGAGCCGGTCGCCTGTCTGGAGATCGAGAACATTCGCCAGCTTGTGATGGTTCCGGTAGTGGGCAATAAATCGCCCATCGGGCTGTTGCTGCTGGGCGGTTCCGGGAGCAGGCGCTGGACTCCGGACGAGTTGGAATTTCTGCAGGACTGCGCCAAGCAACTGGCGGTGGCCGTGGAAAACTTCCGTCTGCTGGAGCAGGTGTTGCGCTCGCAGCGGCAGTGGATCAATACCTTCGATTCGATCCACGACATCATTCTGGCGCACGACGCCGACTTCCGCATCATCAAGGCCAATCAGGTCCTGCTCGAACAAATCGGCCAGGCGGCCGCCGATGTGATCGGCAACTCCTGCGAGTCGACGCTTGCCCCATGCCTTCGGGGAGTGGACCGGATGCCCCTACTGTGCCATGGGCGGCGGACGAAGAATTCACCGAAGGCGCGGACCCGTGTTTCGGCGGCTTCTCGGTGGTTTCGACTTCGTCCTATACCGAGCAGGGCAGCCCGCAAAAAGGCACGATTCACGTGGTCCGCGACATTACCGACCGTCGCTCCGCGGAAGAGAAATACCGCTTGCTGTTCGAGCAAGTGCAGGAAGGCGTGTACGTCGCTAACCCGGCCGGCCGGCTGATCGACTGCAACGACGCCTTCGTGCACATGCTGGGCTACAGCCAGCGCGAAGAGTTGCTGGTGCTGAACCTGGATTCGGAAATCTGCGTCGACCCCAAGCAGCGCGAATCGTTCCGCCACGAAATCGAAGCCCACAACTACGTGCGCAATTTCGACGTTACCCTGCGCCGCAAAGACGGCACGCTTCTGCTGGCGGTGGAGAGCAGTTTCGCCACCCGCGATGCGACGGGCAACATCGACCGCTACCAGGGATTTGTTCTGGACATGACGGAGAAGCGGCGCGCGGAAGACGAGATGCGGCGCCGCAACCGCGAATTGAACGCGCTGAACGCCATGGCGGTGGTCGCGGCGCAGTCCTTCGACCTTGACGAAATCCTGAACCTGACCCTGCGCCAGGTGGTCACCCTTTTCGGCGCTGAGAGCGGAACCGTCTACCTGTCCGATGCCGACACCACTACCTATCGGCGGCGTGCCGCCTGGGGGCCGCGCAGTCGCGACACGCTGCGGACGGCGGAGATCTGCTTCACCGAAGGCTTTGGCGACCTGGTCATGCGTTCGCGCGCCGAAGTGGTCACGGCAGAGTATCTGCCGCACCTGCCGCCCACGGTGGCGGAATTCGTGCGCTCCGATGCGGACCGTTCCTGGATCTGGGTTCTGTTCTGGGGCAAGGACAGCCCGGTCGGCATCATGGGCCTGTGCAGCCATCTGGGCTACGAATATTCCAGCAATGACGAGAATCTGCTGGTGGCAATCAGCCGCCAACTGGCCACCACCATCGAAAAAGTCCGTCTTTACGAAGAGACCTGCCGCGCCTATGAAGATCTGCGCAAGACGCAGGAGCAACTGCTGCAGAGCGAAAAGATGTCAGCGGTCGGTCAGTTGATTGCCGGCGTCGCCCATGAACTCAACAATCCGCTCACGGCAATTCTCGGCTACGCGCAGCTGCTCGAGAGCGAAGGCCTGAACAGCCGCGCCCAGGATTACGTCGGCAAACTGTTCAAGCAGGCCCAGCGCACCCACCGGGTCGTGCAGAATCTGCTGTCGTTCGCACGCCAGCGCAAGCCGCAGCGGGATGAGGTCGACATCCGCAAGGTGCTCGACGAAACTCTGGCGCTGCGCGACTACGACCTGAAGATCAACAACATTAAGGTCGAGCGCGAGGCTCCTTCCGAAGCCGCTATGGTCGTCGCCGACCCGCATCAGATCGAGCAAGTGTTCTTGAATATCATCAACAATTCGGTGGACGCCATTCTTGAGACCGGGCGCACCGGCAAGCTTAAAATTCGTATTTCCTGCGTGGGCGGGCACGTCTGTACGCAGTTCACCGACGACGGCGCCGGAATCAAAGATCCCAAGCGCATTTTCGATCCTTTCTACACCACAAAGAGCGTAGGCAAAGGCACTGGACTCGGGCTCAGCATCTGCTACGGGATTGTGAAGGAACATGGCGGAGACATCACCGCCAATAATGCTCCAGAAGGCGGTGCTGTCATCGAGGTAAGGCTGCCGGCAGCGGCAACGCAAAACGTCGAACCGGAATCGCTCAAAACGGCGCCCCGTCAGCACGAGGGCGCCATCCACGGCCGCGTCCTCCTGGTCGAGGAAGAAGAAGCCGTGCTCGAATTTGAGCGGGATGTGCTCGCGGGCGCGGGCGCCACCGTCGTCACCGCCAAGACCAGCCAGGACGTGAAGACTCGTCTGCTCTCAGAGCCCTTTGACGCCCTCATCCTCAACGGCGCGATGTCGGGCCAATGGAACACCCAAGAGTCCTACCAATGGCTCAAAGAGAACTGCCCCGGGATGGAAGCTCACACTCTGTTCACCTTCTCGAACGGACCGAGCGAGGAACGCGCCTTTCTGCAGGAGAACAGCATCCCTTACCTGGTAAAGCCCTTCGAAGTAGCAGAGCTGATTGCTCAGGCCCGCAAGCTGCTGCAAAAGGCGCAGGCCGCGGCGGCCGGCGCGGGTGCCGACTAGCCTTCGCCTGCGAGCAGTAAATGCCCAGTTTTCCTCCGCCCCGGTTGCGGTAGACTACCTCTACCGAACCCCATGTCCCAATTCGTCCACCTGCACCTGCACACGGATTACTCCCTGCTCGACGGCGCCTGTGATGTCGAAAAGCTTTGCCAGCGTGTGCAACAGCTAGGCATGCCCGCCGTGGCCATGACCGACCACGGCAATATCTTCGGCGCGGTCCACTTCGTCAACGCGGCGCACAAGCACGGCGTGAAGCCCATCGTCGGCTGCGAACTCTACATCTGCAAGAAAGATGACCATCGCGCCGCGCCCGAAGGTGATACTTACAACCACCTGCTGGTGCTCGCCGAAAACGAAGAGGGCTACCGCAACCTGGTCAAGATCACATCCGAAGCTTCGCTGCACGGCTTTTATTACAAGCCGCGGGTCAGCAAGAAATTTCTCGCGGAGCATTCCCGCGGCCTGATTGGCCTCTCCGGATGCCTCAAGGGCGAAGTCGCCGAGCGCCTGACCGAGGGCAAATACGACGCGGCGCGCACCGCTGCCGGCACGTACGCGGACATTTTCGGCAAAGAGAATTTTTATCTCGAAATTCAGGATCAGGGCCTGGAGATGGAGCACCGCATCCACCCCGGCCTCTTCCAACTCGAAAAAGATCTCGGCCTGCCCCTGGTGGCGACCAACGACAGCCACTACCTCTGCGAAGACGACGCCCACGCCCAGGACGTCATGCTGTGCATCCAGACCGGCAAATCGATCCACGACACCGGCCGCATGAAATTCGATGGCACGCAGTTCTTCGTCAAGAACCACGACGAAATGTACCGCGTGTTTAAGGATTCCCCAGAGGTGCTTACGCGCACGCTCGACATCGCCGAGCGCTGCAGCCTGCGTCTGGAGAAAGTTGCCAATCCGTTTCCGCAATTCGAGGTTCCACCCGGGTACACGATTGACAGCTACTTCGTTCACGTGACTCGGGAAGGCTTTGCCCGCCGCCTGGAGAGCCTGCGCCCGCTGCACGAGCAGGGCAAGCTGAAGCATTCCATCACAGACTACGAACAGCGCCTGGAACGCGAACTCGGCATCATCCAGCAGATGCAGTTCCCCGGATATTTCCTGATCGTGTGGGACTTCATCCGCTACGCGCGCGAGCATGATATTCCCGTCGGTCCGGGCCGCGGATCAGCCGCCGGCTCGCTGGTCTCCTACGCGCTCGCCATCACCGACATCGACCCGCTGCAACACGAGTTGCTGTTCGAACGCTTCCTGAATCCCGAGCGCGTATCCATGCCCGATATCGACATCGATTTCTGCATGAACCGCCGCGGCGAGGTCATCCAGTACGTCACGCAGAAGTACGGCCGCGACAACGTCGCCCAGATCATCACCTTTGGCACCATGGCCGCGAAGGCCGCGATCAAAGACGTGGGCCGCGCCATGGACATTCCCTACGCTGACGTCGATCGCATCGCCAAGATGGTTCCAACCCAGCTGAACATTACGCTGGAGCAGGCTATCGAGGACTCGGCCCAACTGCGCGAGGCCATCGAGAAAGACGGGCAGATTCGAGAACTGTTCGAGACCGCGAAGAAGCTGGAAGGCATGGTCCGCAACTCCGGTGTCCATGCTGCGGGCGTAGTGATTTCCCCGCGTCCGCTCACCGACCTGGTTCCGCTGCATCGCACCAAGAACGACGAAATCGTGACCGCCTTCGACATGGTCGCCATCGAAAAGATGGGCCTGTTGAAGATGGACTTCCTGGGCCTGACTACGCTCACCATTCTTACAGACGCGCTGAAGCTGATCGCACAAACGCGCGGCAAAGCCATCTCGCTCGAACAGATTCCGCTGGAAGACAACGAGACCTACGAAAAGGTCTTCCACAAGGGACTGACCTCCGGCGTGTTCCAGTTCGAATCGAACGGCATGCGCGATGTGCTGCGAAAATACCAGCCGAATTCCATCGAAGATCTCACCGCTCTGAACGCGCTCTACCGGCCGGGCCCGATCCAGGGCGGCATGATCGACGATTTCGTTGACCGCAAACACGGCCGCAAGAAAGTTGAATACGAACTGCCGGAGTTGCAGGAGATCCTGCAAGAAACCCTCGGTGTGATCGTGTACCAGGAACAGGTGATGCAGATCGCCAATCGCCTGGCAGGCTACTCCCTGGGTGAGGCCGATCTCCTGCGCCGCGCCATGGGCAAGAAAAAAGCGGAGGAAATGGCGCAGCAGCGCGAGCGCTTTGTCGAAGGCGCGGCGCAGCGCAAATATCCGCCCAAGAAGATCGAGAAGATTTTCGATCTCATGGCGCAATTCGCCGGCTACGGCTTCAACAAGTCCCATTCCGCCGCCTACGCGTTGTTGGCCTACCACACCGCGTACCTCAAAACGCACTATCCGGTGGAGTTCATGGCTGCCCTGCTGACGTCAGTCACCGGCTCGACCGACGACGTCGTCAAGTACATCAACGAATGCCGCGAGATGGGCATTGCCGTGGAAGCTCCCGACCTTAATGTCTCTGACGCGAATTTCACTCCGCACGGGGAATCTATCCGCTTCGGCCTGGCCGCGGTCAAGAACGTCGGCGGCAACGCGATCGAATCGATCGTGGCCGCGCGCAAGAAACTTGGTCAGTTCAAATCTGTTTTCGAATTCTGCGAGAACGTCGACCTGCGCCTGCTCAACAAGCGCGTGCTCGAGTCCTTGATCAAGAGCGGAGCGATGGATTCGATGGGCCGCCGTGCCCAATTGATGGCCGTGCTCGACAAGGCGATGGAACAGGCCCAGAAGGCGCAGCGCGACGCCGAGTCAGGCCAGCACGGCTTGTTTGGCGTCTTCCAGCAGGAGGATGCCGAGTCACACAACGACAAATTGCCCAACCTTCCGGATTGGGACGAGCACACCCGGCTCACCGCGGAAAAGGAAATCCTCGGCTTCTTCATCAGCGGCCATCCCCTGCAGAAATACAAAGACAAGCTCACGGACCTGCAGGCGCTCAGCATTGAGGAAATTGCGGCGATGACGAAATCGACCGGCAAAGACGAGACTATCGTGACCGCCGGAATCATCGGCAACGTGCGCGTCCTGAAATCGAAGCGCGGCGACTTCTATGCCCAGGCCACGCTCGAGGACATGTCCGGCTCCATCGACATGATCGTCTTCCCCGAGGCCTACAAGCGGATCGGCGACAAGGTCAAGCTCGAAGTTCCTGTTCTGGTGAAGGCCGGCGTCCGCATTGAAGAAGGCGCCAATCCCAAAGTCACCGCCGCGGAGATACAACCGCTCGAGGAAGCCAAGGTCCCCCTGCCGCGCGCCATCCGCATTCGCGTGCCCCTGGAGACGTCCGGGGAAACGACCGTGGACGATTTGCACGCGCTTTTTCTCGAGCGCAAGGGCGAGGCCAAAGTGTTGTTTGACGTGGAACGCCAGGGCGATTTCATGGTGGTGATGGAGGCGGAAGGCTATAATGTCATTCCGGACCGCAATTTCATTGCCCGCGTCGAACAATTGTGCGGCCGGGGCAGCGTCCGCGTGATCGCCTAAAGTCAACGCATGGCCACCACCGAAAAAGCGCAGCAGGAATTGGAGCAGATCGAGCGCCAGGTCGCGTCGCTGGAGTCTCCTGGCGCCGACGATGCCACCCGGCGCCAGATCGCCAAACTGCAAGATCGCATTGACACGCTAAGGCGAGAGATGAACGCGCCCCCCACCGCCTGGCAAAAGACTGAGTTGGCCCGGCATCCGCAGCGTCCCCAGTCGCTCGACTACATCGAGCGCATCTTCACCGATTTCAGTGAAATTCATGGGGATCGCGGCTTTGGCGACGACGCCGCCATCATCTGCGGCATGGCCCGATTCCACGGTGAGGAAGTGCTGATCATCGCCACCCAGAAGGGCCGGGACATGAAGCAGCGGGTACACCGGAACTTCGGCACGCCCCATCCCGAAGGCTATCGCAAGGCCATTCGAGTGATGCAGTTCGCGGAAAAGTTCCGGCGCCCCATTTTCACCTTGGTCGACACCGACGGCGCCTATCCCGGCATACACGCGGAAGAGCGCGGACAAGCCGAAGCCATCGCGTACAATCTGCGCGAGATGGCGCGACTGGAAGTGCCCATCATCGCGACCGTGATTGGCGTGGGCGGCAGCGGCGGCGCCCTGGCGATCGCAGTGGCTGACCGTGTGCTGATGATGGAGAACTCGATTTACTCGGTCATCTCTCCCGAAGGCTGCGCCGCCATCATGTGGCGCGACGCGACCAAGAAAGAACTCGCGGCCGAAGCCATGCGCATCACCGCCACCGACCTCAGTGAACTGGGCTGCATCGACGACATCGTGCCCGAACCGGAAGGCGGAGCCCACCGCGATCACGAGGCGGCAGCCAATCTGCTCGATGCCAGCCTGCAGAAACATTATGCCGAACTGAAAAAGATCCCCACTGCTGAATTGCTCGTGTCACGATATAATAAGTTTCGTAATATCGCCCAGTTCTACAAGACCGAATCCTGAGTCTGCGAACCTCTTTCCCGTTTCCCAAACAGGTTCCTCCGGGCCACAGGCGGGCGATTTCACGCGACGGGCGCGGTGCAGCCGCCGTATAATGGAATGTTTCCTCCTGTGTAATCCACAAATCATGGGCGACTGGGTTCGGCCCACAAATTGAAGGAAGGTGTTGGGATGGCAACTACGGACGTCGTGCCCCGGGAATCCGCCGGAGGCGTGGGGCACAAGCGAATCGTCAACGACATGAGCATTCAGGTCGCGACGGTCAACGGTTCCGGCTCGCAAAGTTCAAATACGGTTCTTCTCCGAAGCATTTTTCAGATGGGCGTACCGGTCTCCGGCAAGAACATGTTCCCCTCGAACATCGCCGGTCTTCCGACCTGGTACACGATTCGCGCCAACAAACACGGCTATATCGGCCGCAAGAAGGAAATCGATTTTCTGGTGGCGATGAATCCCGAGACGGCGCAGGAGGACACGATGTCGCTGGCTCCCGGAGCCGCGGTCCTCTACGACGAACCTCTCGCCCTGCACAAACTGCGCGATGATCTGATCTTTTACTCGGTTCCCTACGACAAACTGGTCGCCGCCGTCTGCCCGGAGGCGAAGCTGCGCAAACTCGTCAAGAACATGGTTTATGTTGGCGTCGTCGCCAACCTGCTCACCATCGAAATGGGTGAGGTCGAAAAGGCCATCCGCAAGCAGTTCGCCAAGAAAGTGAAGGCGGCGAACCTGAATCTCGCCGCCGCCCAGGCTGGGTTCGATTACGCCAAAGCGAACCTGCAAAAGCGCGGTGCTTTCTACATCGAGCGCATGAACGCGACGGCGGGCAAGATCATCATCGACGGCAACTCGGCCGCAGCTCTCGGTTGCATGTTCGCCGGATGCACCGTCGTCACGTGGTACCCCATCACGCCCTCGTCCTCGCTGGTTGAAACCATGATCGAGTACATGAAGGAGTACCGCATCGGTCCCGATGGCAAAGCGACCTTCGCCATCGTGCAGGCCGAAGATGAACTGGCCGCCATCGGCATGGTCATCGGCGCAGGCTGGGCAGGCGCGCGCAGCATGACCGCCACAGCCGGCCCGGGCATCTCCCTGATGTCGGAGTTTGCGGGACTCGCCTATTACGTCGAGGTCCCGGGCGTGATCTGGGACATCCAGCGCGTAGGCCCCTCGACCGGCCTGCCCACGCGGACTTCCCAGGGGGATATCCTCTCGACCGCATTCCTCTCGCACGGCGACACCAAGAACATCATGTTGTTCCCTTGCTCGGTGGCCGAGTGCTTCAGCATGGCGCCGGAAGCGTTCAACCTGGCGGAACAGTTCCAGACGCTGGTCTTCGTCATGTCCGATCTCGATCTCGGGATGAACAACTGGATGTCGGATCCGTTCGAGTATCCCACCACGCCGATCAACCGCGGCAAGGTGCTGAGCAAGGAAGATCTCGACCGCCTGGGCGGGTTCGCACGCTACAAAGACGTGGACGGAGACGGCATCGGCTACCGCACGCTGCCCGGCACCATCCATCCCGCGGCCGCTTATTTCTCTCGCGGCAGTGGTCACAACGAGAAAGCCCAGTACAGCGAACGCGCCGACGACTTCGAAAACAACATGGAGCGTTTGAACCGCAAGTTTGAAACCGCGCGTTCCTTCGTCCCGCGGCCGGAAATCACCAAGGGCAACAACGCGAAGATTGGAATCATCGGCTACGGCACCTCGCATTGGGGCATCACCGAGAGCCGCGATCAACTTCGCGAGGAATACGCCATCGAGACTGACTATCTGCGGCTCCGTGCCTACCCCTTTACGCGGGAAGTGCACGAGTTCGTCGAGCAGCACGACCGCATTTATGTCGTCGAGCAGAACCGCGACGCGCAAATGCTGACTCTGCTCAAACTCGACCTCAAGCCGGAGTTAACCACGCGCTTACGGAGCATCGCCCACATCACCGGACTGCCGCTGGACGCGCGGTCCATCACCGATGAACTGACCAGCATGGAGGGCAAGTGAAGGCTCTGAAACGGTGCGGCTCTAGCCGTCACCGTGCCTAGCCGTACCGTGCCTAGCCGTACCGTGCCTAGCCGTACCGTGGAAGAGCGGCCCTTCAGGGCCGCGTGAAGGCAAGATTTCAAAAGGGGCTTTAGCCCCTGAGGAGAACATCCAGATGGGCTCTACCACCGTCGAATCCTCCGCACCCGGACCGAAGACCAACCGCATCGGCCTCACCGTCATGGATTACAAGGGCGGAAAAACCACGCTGTGCGCCGGTTGCGGCCACAACGCGATCTCCGAGCGCATCATCGAATCCATGTACGAGATGGGCGTACAGCCCGAGTTGCTCATTAAGCCCAGCGGCATCGGCTGCTCCTCGAAAACTCCTGCTTACTTCATGAGCCGTTCACACAGCTTCAACGCCGTGCATGGCCGCATGCCCTCGGTGGCGACGGGAGCGATTCTGGCGAATCGCAAGCTGGTCTGCATCGGCGTCAGCGGCGACGGCGACACCGCCTCGATCGGTATCGGGCAGTTCGTTCACCTGATGCGCCGCAATCTGCCGATCATCTACATCATCGAAGACAATGGAGTGTACGGCCTGACCAAGGGCCAGTTCTCAGCCACTGCCGACCTGGGTTCGAAGCTGAAATCGGGGGTGGTCAACGATCTCCCGCCCATCGACACTTGCGCCCTGGCGATTCAGATGGGTGCGACGCTGGTCGGCCGCTCGTTCTCCGGAGACAAGCGCCAGCTAAGTGCCATGCTGAAAGCTGCGATTGCTCACAAGGGCACGGTCATGCTCGACGTGGTCTCTCCCTGTGTTACGTTCAACGATCACGAGGGCTCGACCAAGTCCTACAAGTACGTGAAAGAACACGAAGAGACCCTGCAGGATGTGAGCTTCGTTCCCCACTTCGAGGACATCGACGTCGAGTACGACCCTGGCACCACCGTGGAGGTCACCATGCACGACGGCTCCCGGCTGCACCTGCGCAAGCTGGAGGAAGATTACGATCCGACCGACAAGATTCGCGCCATCACCCGCCTCACCGAAGCCCACGACAAGGGCGAAGTCCTGACCGGCGTGTTCTACGTGAATCCGGAGGCCCCCAACTTCATCGACATGCTGAACGTGGTCGACCAACCCCTGGCTACACTCCCTGATTCGATGACCCGTCCGGGCAAGGATGTGCTGGACGCGGTTATGGAAGAACTTCGCTAGCAACAGATTTACGCCAAAAGGAAAAAGGCCCTCTCATCCGAGAGGGCTTTCTTCGTTTGACTCCCAGCCAGCGGTTCTACGCAGTTTTTCGTTCCGTCTCGCCGCTGTGTTCTGGATTTTGCCCAGGTTCGGGAAAATCGGAGTCCGCATCTTTCAGCATCGCATCCTGATCGCGATGCCCGAGCTGGCCTTGCAGGCCCGCGTTACCGCTGACTTTGTGGTCCTCGGTTTCCATGGCCCCTTTCGCAGAATCCTGATCGTGGGAGCTGTATTCCATGATTCCACCTCGAACAATAATTAATTATTCCGACGAAACCAGTTTAGTCCTGTAGCTTTTGGAAAAATATAGTAATAAAGTAGGAGAAGTTCGCCGGAGATAGGGTATATGAAACGATGCTTTTCGGTACTGATGCTGTATATCTTGTCGAGCACTTTCGCTCTAGCAGCGGCGCCGCCCCCGGCGCTCATCCGAGCCCGGTGGGGTCACCACCACGATCGTCGCGTGCAGCAACACCATGCCCACAAGGCCGGCAAGCATCACACGCCCAAAAGGCACCATCACGCCGTCTAGCGTCTGGTCGTCAAACGGCGCGATCCGGAGGGACTCCTCGCTCCGCAGCCTCAGTCAGCATCTTCGGAAGATTATCTCCCCGTGGTCGAAACTCCCAGCTTCCGCAGCCGGTCGCGCGCCTGCAGTGCCTCCGGAGAGCGCGGATAGCGCTGGATCACGCGCCGTAACTCGCTGACCCCTTCATCCTGCTTGCCCAGTTCCAGCAACGCGAAGCCCTTCTTCAACTGCGCCGAAGCTGCCTTGTTTCCGGTGGGAAAGTTCTGCAATACCTGGTCGTAGCTCTGCGCCGCCTGCTGGTAGTTTGCCTGGCGAAACTGAATTTCCCCGAGATAGAAATAGGAGTTCCCCGCCAGATCAGTATTGGGGTAGAACTTGAGGTATTCCGAGAATTCCTGCAACGCCAAATCATTCTTGGCGCCGTTGTAATCGCGCAAGGCATTGTTGTAGAGCACGTCTGGAGGCGGAGCCTGCGCTAGAGCCTGCTGCTGCGCTTGCTGCTGGGCCTGTTGCGCACCCAGGCTCTGCTGCGCCGCCTGCATGTCTTCCAGTTGCTTGCTGACCTTGGCCAGACGCGCCTTGAGTTCATCCAACGTGTCGTTGAGCGCCTGGATCTGGCCCGAAAGCTGATCGATCTTGCCGCCCGAGTCGCCCTGCTGCTTCGCCAGCGTCGCCTGCAGTCCATTGAGAGCGTTGGCCACCTTATTGACGGCGTCGGTGTCCTGCTCGACCAGGTTCTTCATGACGCCCATGCGCTCGTCAAAGCTGCGCTGCATGGCCGTCATCTGTTCCTGCAATTGCTGCACCTGCGTCTGCAACTGCACCATCTCTTTACTTACGCCCCAAGCCGGAGCAACTCCCAGCGAGAGCACCAGGAACAATGCGAAAAATGCGGTGATGCGATGTAGTTTCATAGTGATTCCCTGACCGCCTGTAGTTTAGATGCCATGATTGTCCCACAGGCTGGGATGATTCCACACAGAAAGGGCCTCCCGGAACCGGAAGCCGCAATGGGAATCCACGGCGGCGCACACCACTACGCCATTCCACGGCAGAAGAAACGGGGGACACCCGAGGCGCCCCCCAGCAATTCCTACTTCTGATAAACGAAATGGCCGCGGCGGTTCTGCTGCCAGCAAGCTTCGTTGCTTTCTGTGCAGAAGGGCTTCTCCTTGCCGTAGCTGATGGTCTTGATCCGGCTGGCGCTGATGCCCGCCGCGGTCAGTGCGCTCTTCACCGCACTGGCGCGCTGGTCGCCCAGAGCCAGGTTATAGTCGGTCGATCCGCGCTCGTCGCAGTGTCCTTCGATGGTGAAGGTCATGTTCGCGTGCTGACTGAGGAATTGCACATCAGCTTGCACCGAAGCCTGCTGGTCCGCGCGAATATCGGATTTGTCGTAATCGAAGTAAACATCCTTTATGTTTTGGTTGAATAGGTCTTGGTCCGTCACCGATGCGGTTGGCGGAGGCGGCGGCGGTGGCGCCTGAGTTACGGTGAGCCGCGCGGTGGCTTCCTGTGTGCCCCCCGATCCCTTGGCGGTCAGATGATACGTGGTGGAATCCGTCGGGGAGACGCTTTGTGAGCCGTTGGGCTGCACCGCGCCAATGCCGTCGATAGATACATCGGTCGCATTGCTGGTCTGCCAGGTCAGCGAGGCCGATTGTCCCGCCTGAATCGCGTTGGGATTTACTGAGATGGAAGCGGTTGGGGCCGGTGGGGGGGGCGGAGGGGGCGGCGGCGGCGGAACTGCTTTCTTTCCGCAGGCGCCAAGCGTCAGTAATGCGCTGAGTGCGACTATGAGAAGGAGCCACTTCATATTGCGTTGCTTCACTTTATTTCCTCCTGCGACCCCAGCGGCTTTCCCCAGGGCCGGACGAAGCGTATTTACTATTTCCAACTCCAATTGGGTTGGGTGTTGCGTCCTGTAAAAGTCAGTTGCTGAACCTTGGTGCCGTCGGCCAGCATCGTCCAGATTTCTTCCTTGCCCGACCGGCTGGATTGAAACACGATATGCCGTCCATCCGGCGACCATGAAGGAAAGTCGTTGCGCCCGCCATCATGCGTAAGCTGCACCCACTGCTTGCTGGCGATATCCATCAGGTAAAGGTCGGACGCACCCGGTTCGCCGGGGCCATATTTACGCACCCAGGCAAAAGTAAGAAATTGCCCGTTGGGCGCCCAGTTCGGTGACACGGCGTACCCCTGGTCGGTCATGCGCTGCTGGTTGGTGCCGTCGGCTTCCATGGTGTAAATCTGGGGCAATCCCGTGCGCCCGCTGACGAAAGCGATTTGCGAATTGGTCTTGCGGTTCCACACCGGGGAAACATCGGGCCCCCGGGTCGTAGTCAGGCGATGGAGGTTGCCCCCAGACGCATCCGCCACATAAATTTCCGGCTCGCCCGCGCGCGACGACGAAAAGGCCAACTTCGTCCCGTCTCCCGACCATGCCGGGGACAAATTCGTCCCGCCCATGTGGGGAAAACTCACTGCCCGGTTCAGATCGAGGGAGTACATCATAATCTCCCAGCCACTTTTGGTCAGGCTGCTGAAGGCCACGCGGGACCCGTCGGGTGAAATGCGCGGCGACAATGAGATCGAGCCTAGATGCGTGATCTGGTGCTGGTTCGAGCCATCGTAATCCATGGCCCAGATTTCCTTGTGTCCGGTCCGGTCGCTGACAAAATAAATCTGGGTCTCCGCAATCCCGGTGATGCCTCCGCCCAAACGAAAGATGATCTCGTCGGCGAACTTGTGGGCCATGACTCGCGCCGCGGCATCGCTGGCAGTGTCCGAGTATTGCTTCCCCAGAACCTGCGGAGACTGGGTATTCTTTACGTCATAGAGCCAGCCCTGAACCGTCAGCTTTCCGTCCGCGACCGCCAGGTTCCCAAACGCCAGCATGGCGGCATTGGGCGGAGGTGCGTTCCAGGCCGGGAAATTGACCTCCACGGGCTGTCCCGGAACCTGCAACGGATAGAAGCTCTTCGAAACCAGTTCGACGACGCCGCAAACGTCGAGATCGTTCCACAGCGTGTCATTGAAGGTCTTGAGCAGCGCGGCGTTCTGCGGATCGCTGGTCGAGGGCTTGAAGTCCGCGACCGCCAACCGCACCTTCTCCACGCCCAAACTGGTGCCGGTCTTAACCCAATCCTGAGCGAGAAGGGTGGAAGAGAAAAAGCAGCAGAGGGAAACAACCACAAGCAGAGATACCAGGCTGCGGAAACCGCCTGGCCTTCGCCGGGAAGCTAGTCTATCGCCTTCGTCCATCCGTGTGGGGGTAAAAGATACTCCGTACGACAATATCGTATTCCGATATGAATTGGTTTGCAAGGCTTCTTCCCTCTTGCGATGTATCGCGGCGTTGCCCTACACCTGGCGCACATCTCTTACGCCTGATGATTTACCGCTGATAGTCGAACCAGTACTCCACCGATATCTTGCTCCCCGGGTAATCCGGAGGCAGCGGACCGAACGTATCGATGCGCTGCAAGGCCCGCACCGCCGAAATGTCCAACGAAGGCACGCCGCTGGATTGCTCGACCTGCACGTTCGAAGGATGCCCGTCGCGCGCAATATCGAAAACGATATACACCCGCTGTGCGGTGGTGATTCTTGGATCGACCTCGTATTTCAGCCAGTTGTCCGCAACCTTCTGCTGGATCACGTGCACATACCACGAGTACTTGGTGCCAAAATCTCCGCCGCCGCCGGTGACTCCGAATCCACCTTTGGCGCCGCCCGCGCTAAACGTTCCGTAAGGTCCGCTGACCGGGCCACCCTCTCCAAAGGCAACCTGGTTGTTCTCTTGTTCCGGAGCAGCCTGCGGCTTTTCTTTGGATGCCGTCTCCTGCTTCTTCTTCGGCTTTATTTTGGCGTTCTTCCCCTGAATCTCAATCGCATCCGGAGCTTTCTCTTCGATCTTGGGTTGCGATTGCGTCAGTCCCTTCGATTCATTGGCCAGCACATTCTGGGTCTGTGCGGGATTCGCTGGGAGAGGAACCGTGCTCACCAGGGTCGCGCCGATCGCTTCCCCGCCCCCTCCGGCTCCCCAAGTGTCGCCACTGGTGCGATAGACCACCGCGGAGTAGATCAGCAGCGCCGCCGTGATTCCCACGTGCAGCCCGGCCGACCACGCCAGCGCGCGGCCCCAGCGGTCATGCTCGAAGTAAATATCAGCGTTGGCTGCCATTTTGCTGTATCGGTTGCGTCACAATGCTGACGTTGGTGATTCCCGACTGCTTCACCGCATCCATCACGGTGGCGAAGGCCCCGAAGGGAACATTTTCGTCGGCGCGCACAAAGATGAACTGGTTGCGCGGATCCCGAATCTTCTGCTTCAGCTTGCTTGCGATCTCATTAATGTTGATGGCGTCATTGCCCAAAAAGACGCGCTGATCTTTATTGATGGTAATGACCATCCGCTCTTCGGTAATCTGCTTCACGGTCCGCGTTTTCGGAACGCTGACGTCAATGCCCGACTGCAGCACCGGCGCCGTCACCATGAAAATGATCAGCAGCACCAGCACTACATCCACCAGGGGCGTGATGTTGATGTCGGCGAGTGCAGTCTGCGTACGGCCATTGGAGGTAGTGAACGCCATCAGCGCCTCGCTTCAGCAGTCTGGGCCGGAGCCTGCGTGTGCTCCACCGCGTTGAGCACTTCGAGGGCGAAATCGTCGCTGCGTGCCGCGAACTCGCGGATCGAAGCGCCGATCAGGTTGTAGGCAATCACCGCCGGAATCGCAGCCGCTAATCCGGCAGCAGTGGTGATGAGAGCCTCGGAAATTCCTGGAGCCACGGCTCGCAAGGTCGCCGCCCCAGCCGTCCCCAACCCGTGAAACGCATCGATGATGCCCCAGACCGTGCCAAACAGCCCGACAAACGGCGTCACCGCGGCGGTAATCGCCAGCCACGGCATATTCCGCTCCAGCCGCGTGATTTCTTCCGAGGCCCCAATCTGCATTCCGCGCTGAATGGACACCAGACTCCGCAGCATGCCCGAAGTACTGGCCTGCCGCTTGTATTCCTCATACCCGCCCTCGAACACACCGACCAGAGGGCTGGGCTTGAATTGCTCGGCCACGGCCGCGATATCCTGCAGTCGCTGCGCCTTGCGAAACGCGCGCACGAATCGCCCGCTCTGCGCCCGCGCCCGCCGCAGCAGGCTCCATTTGGTCAGGATGATGGCCCAGGAAATCAGGCTGAAGGCCAGCAGCGCCAGCAGGACGAGCTTGGCCACTGCGCCGGTGTTGGAGATCATGTCGACGATTTCGCCGCCGACGAACACTACTAGCAAGGGGAGAAAATGCATCACGTTTTTGGAGAATGCCTCTTCCAATTATAGATGAACCAAGCCGGCGCGCTCTTCCGCACGTACCCGATCCGCCAACGAAATATTTCGACCGTGCCCGTTCCTCATCGAGTTGCTCTGGGGTCGGTATTGCTGAGCGCGAAGTGCACAACCATCGAATCCAGGTAGGGAGAATCGAGCGGCGTGAAGTGGAGGTCCCCGACCTGGATGACCACGAAGAATCCGTCGACCTTGATCACCCGCCTGGCGCGAATCGGCACCGCGCTAAACCGGTCGGGGTTGAGCCACCACAGATTGTTCTTCGCCTCCGGCGAAGGCACCTGCTCGGCCACCAGAATGTTGCTGTAAATGCTGTGATGCAGGTCTCTAAGCTTCACCACCCAGGACGTAATCTTGTTGTCCCCCTCCGGCCCCTGCGGCGTGATCGTCAGCTCGTAACGATCGTTGCCGTGAGAGTCCTTCAGGCGCTCCCGGTAGGTTGCATTCTGCGGGCTCAGCTTGGCTTCGAAGGTATTCTCGGTGATGCGTACCGAACCCTGCCGGAAGCTCTCGGCATAAATCGTGGGCGAAACACTCTGGGCCAGCACCGGCACTGACAGAATCCCCCAGGCGAGGATGGAAAGCGCGCCCCGGTTCATCGGCGGTTGACCGCCTCTGCCGGGGAAGCGCCGGAAGACGTTGAAAACGAATCCGCGTTCAGTCTTTGCAGCCAGTCGCACAGGGCGCGGGAAGCCCGTTGGCTGTTCCGTGCCAACCGCACCACTTGAGGCCACAACCAAGGCCGCAAAGCGGCGAAGACCGCAAATCGGCCCTCCAGAAACTGGCCATTCGGATCGACGAACCGTTCCATCGAAGGAAACGTGAAATCGAATTCGTCAGAAATGACTTTCACCGCCGCGAAACCTGCTCCGCGAACTGCGGCCGCGCGCCCGACTGCCGCCGCCTCCATGTCGACCGCCTGCGCCGCATACGAATCTCGCAGCCTCGCCTTCTGTGCCGGGCTTGCCACCGAACCGAAGCTGACCAGCACTCCCTCGCCGCGATCCAGGGTAATGCTGCTGCCATCGCTCGCATTGACCACCCGCCGCGGCTGCAGGAGATCTCCCACTTTGAGCCCCGGATCGAGTGCCCCGGCAAAGCCCGCCGAATACACCACCGAAGGCGCGTAGGCGGCAATCACCGCCTCCGCGGCTCGCCGCGCCGCCTCCGCTCCAATGCCGCCGCAAACCAGCACGAAGTCATCCTTTACGAAAAAACGGAAGCGCCGTCCGCCGACGTCCTTCTCGGTGACGCTCCATTGCTTCACCAAAGGGCGTACCTCGCGTTCGAGCGCGGCTACAATCGCAACTCTAGACATAGCCGTTGCCTTGAAACCATTCCACCGCTCGCCGCAATGCGCCTTCGACCGGCACGATCTTCCAGCCCAGTTCCCGTTCGGCCCTGGCGGAACTGGCAAACATCATTTTCCGGCCCATGCGCACGGTGTCGACTGTCGCCCGGGGCTCGCGGTGCAAAATGCGGCCGGTAATCGCTTCGTCCACAACCCCCGCCGCAAAGGCGAACACGTAGGGCAACTTGATCTTCGGCGAAGGCAGTCCTGTAATCTTTCCGAGCCGGTCCAGAATCTGCTTCAGGGTCAGATTCTCTCCGCCCAAAATGTAGCGCTGGCCCGACTTCCCTTTTTCCAGAGCCGCCACGTGTCCCAGCGCGCATTCCCGCACATCGACCAGGTTCAATCCGGTTTCCACATAGGCGGGAAACTTGCGCTTCAGAAAATCGACGACAATGCGTCCGGTCGGCGTCGGCTTCACATCCTGCTCCCCCACCGGCGTCGTCGGATTCACAGTCACCACGTGCATCCCACTGCGCCCGGCCTCCAGCGCCACTTGCTCGGCCATAAACTTCGAGCGCTTGTAGGGGCCAATCATGTCGGCCAGCGAAACTGGCGAATCCTCATCCGCCGGATGCCCGTTGCTGGTGAACCCCATGGTGGCAACGCTGGAGGTGTACACCACGCGCCGCACGCCATTTTTCCGCGCCGCTTCCAGGATCGCCCTCGTCCCTTCAACGTTGGACCGGTACATCTCCTCCGGATCGCGCACCCACAGCCGGTAGTCGGCCGCCACGTGAAACACGGTGTCGCAACCTGACATCGCTTTTTCGAGGGAAGCAGCATCGCGCAGATCGCCGGTGGCGGTCTCCGCTTTGAGACCTTCCAGATTGCGCAGATTACTTGTAGGACGCACCAGCAGCCGCAACTCCGCGCCTTGAGCGGCAAGAACGCGAGCGACGTGAGATCCCAGAAATCCGGTGGCGCCGGTAACGAAAGCTTTCAAGCAGTTCTCAGTTCTCAGTTCCCAGTTCTCAGTCACGTAGTCCGCGCATCGCCGGGGCAGCAAAACTGAGAACTGAGAACTGAGAACTGAGTAACTAGTTGCGCTCTTCTCCATGATTTTCGCGTATGTCGTCAGCGCCAGCAGCGGGAAATAATCCCGGTAGAGGTGGTACATCAGATAGAACACGCGCGGGAATCCGGTGCCCGTAAAGTAGGGCTCATCCCATGATCCGTCTTTCCTCTGCGTGCGCAACAGGTAGGCAATGCCGCGCGCCACAGAGTCGCTGCGAATATCGTTGGCGGCCAGCAATCCCAGCACCGCCCAGGCCGTCTGCGACGGTGTGCTGTCGCCCTGCCCGCGCAAACTCGGATCATCATAGGATCCCACGGTTTCGCCCCATCCGCCATCGGCGTTCTGCACCATCCGCAACCATTCCGCTCCTTGCTGTACGCAAGGCTCGTGCAGGTCCATGCCAATCGCTTCCAGCCCGCGCAACACCAGCGCGGTGCCGTAAATGTAGTTCACGCCCCATCGCCCGAACCAACTGCCATCCGGCTCCTGGGCTTTTCTGATAAAGGAAATCGCCCGCTTCACCGCCGGATGATTCTTGTCATACCCGTAGGTCGCCAGCATCTCAAGGATGCGCCCCGTAATGTCCACGGTCGGCGGATCGAGCATGGCGTTGTGATCGGCAAACGGAATATATTGGAACACCATCTTGTCGTTGTCTTTGTCGAATGACGCCCAGCCGCCGTTCTTGCACTGCATCGAAAAAATCCAGTCAATGGCCCGCTGCACCGATTCCCGCTGGTAGCGTCCGTTGGGGTGTTCCACCCGACTCAGACCAAGGCAAACCATTGCGCTATCATCGACATCGGGATAAAACTCATTGTTAAACTCGAAGTACCAGCCGCCCGGCTGCCCCTTCTTGTTTTTCACTTTCCAATCGCCCACGTTCCGCACCTGCTTCTGCAGAATCCAGTCAGCGCACTTGACCATGCGGGGATCGTTGGCCGGAACTCCCGCCTCGCCCAGCGCAAACATGGCATAGGCCGTATCCCACACCGGAGACATACAAGGCTGCATGCGGAAGGTGTCTTCCTCTTCAATCCCCAATTTCTCGAACTCATCCAGCGCCCGAATCACCTGGGGATCGTCCAGTGAATATCCCAGGCAGCGCAGTGCGATGATCGCGTTCATCATCGAGGGATAAATCGCGCCCAAACCGTCGCTCATCTCGAAGCGTTCGAGCATCCACTTCTCCGCACTCTTCAACGCAACCGAACGGAGCGGCCGCACGTGCACGCGTTCGAGCCAATGGGTCATGCGATCGAGCACGAGGAAGAAGTTGCGCCACGACACCAGTTTCTTGGCCCAATGCAGGTGCATGCGCGACTTCTGCATTCCGCCCACAAACAATTCTTCCACGCCCATCTCGCGCGGAATCTTCTTGAATGGCTTCTTGGCATAGCAGATCGACAGCGGCACCAGAATGGCGCGCGACCACGAAGAAATCTCGTAAATGTTGAACCAGAACCAGTTGGGAAACAGCACGATCTCCGGCGGAATGGCGGGAACCGCGTCGTAGTCATACTGCCCGAAGAAGCAGAGATAAATCTTGGTGAATGTATTGACTTCGGTGACGCCGCCCATCTCCAGAATCTTCTTGCGGGCGCGCTCGAGCGCCGGATGATCCGCCGTGTATCCCGCCAGCTTCAGCCCGAAATAAGCCTTCACCGAGGCACTGATATTTGAGGGCCCGAAGGCATAGATACTCCACCCGCCATCTTCGTTCTGGTGGCGAAGGATCCAGTTTGCCGCCTTCTGGAAGCGCTCCTGATTCCCTGTTCCGAGCAGCGTGTGCAACAGAATGTAATCCGACTCCAGCGTCGTGTCCGCTTCGAGTTCCCCGCACCAGTACCCCTCTTCATGTTGCTGGGAAAAAAGAAACTTGCGCGCGGCTGCCACCGCCGCGCCCACACGGCTGGCCAGTTCCTCAATTTTGCCGAAACGAAGCTGCGGATTCGAACCGATGGATTCTGAGGAGATAGGAGAATCGGGGGAGTCAGTATTCATCAATTTTGCGGCTCCATTACTCCGCTAGTCCGCGGTCGCGTTGGCCGGAGCAGCGGCAATCGCTTCCACAATCTCCGGCGGCAGCCCGAAGCGTACGTTTTCCGGCATCACTTCGAGTTCCTGCAGGTTGTCAAACCCCTTGTTGCGCAGGAACGCCACGGTTTCTTCCACCAGGTGCTCCGGCGCCGAGGCCCCCGCAGTCAGTGCAATCGTCTTCACGCCCTTCAACCACTCCGCTTCAATGTCGTTGCAGCTATCAATGAGATGCGCATTCGTGCCCAGGTTGCGCGCCACTTCGACCAAGCGGTTGGAGTTTGAGCTGTTTTCCGAGCCCACCACCAGCAGTAAATCGGCTTCGGAAGCCACCTGTTTCACCGCCACTTGCCGGTTCTCGGTCGCATAGCAAATATCCTGTGCGGCCGGGCCCTTGATGTTCGGAAACTTCTTCTTCAGCGCCGCGATAATGTCTTTGGTCTCGTCCAGGCTCAGCGTCGTCTGCGTCAGGTACGCCACCCGGTCCGGGTCCGGCACCTTAAGGAACTTCACCTGTTCCGGCGAACCCACCACCTGCGTCACACCCGGAGCTTCACCTAGCGTCCCGATCACCTCGTCGTGGTCCTTGTGGCCGATCAGGATGAGCGAATACCCTTCCTTGGCGAACTTCACGGCTTCCACGTGAACCTTGGTCACCAGGGGACAGGTCGCATCAATCACGCGCAGCCCGCGTCGAGTGCTGTGCTCGCGCACCTCCGGAGAAACTCCGTGCGCGCTGTAAATGATGCGTTCCCCGTTGGGTACCTCGTCCTCGCTGTCGACAAAGATCGCGCCCTTGCCGCGCAATTCCTCGACCACGAAACTGTTGTGGACAATTTCCTTGCGCACATAGATCGGCGGCCCAAACGCCTCCAGCGCGATGCGGACCACGTCAATTGCCCGTACCACCCCCGCGCAGAAACCCCGCGGCTTGAGCAAAAGCAAGGTCTTACCGTCAGTCTTCGTCAAAATTCCAGTCACGATTTGAACCCGCTCCTCAAATCCCCAAAGCGTCCAACTCGGTCAATCTCCCGAAGCTACCTCTCGGTCGTGATTGCCAAGTGAAGCGAGGAATTTGCAGTCAGTCATTTAGATGCAAGAACCACCCCAAAATCCGTACCTTCAGGGTACACGATCCCCATTGTCGCGATACTAATAAACTACCGGAAAGTACCGGGATGGTCAACGTAAGCCACAGAAAGCGCGGGGATTAGCAGCGAAGAGGGAAATCCGGGGCTCGAACGGCACCCCGCTTGGGACCTCCCCTGCGACTACGCCCGCTTAGCCCGGCTGCCTGCGAGCCGCGACTCCACCGCGGTCAGGGTTCTCTGGCAGATTTCCTCGGGAGTCCCGGTGGCGGCCACCTGGATCAGGAAGCCAAGGTCCGCATAAAACTTGATGAGCGGCGCTGTGCTCCGGTCGTAGGTTTCGAGCCGCACCTTGATCGATTCGGGCCGGTCATCTTCCCGCTGAAACAGCTTCCCGCCGCACTGATCGCACCGACCCGTGGCCTTGGGAGGACGCTCGGTCACATGGAACACCGCTTTGCATTTCTCGCACGTCCGGCGCCCGCCCAGCCGTGCCACAATTTCACCGAAAGACAATTCGTAGTTCACCACTGCCGTCAGCGAGAGGCCCTCCGTGTCCATCAGTTCTCGCAGCGACCCAGCCTGCCCCAGCGTGCGCGGAAAGCCGTCGAGGATGAACCCGCCTCCGCAGTGCAGGCATTCCCTTCGCTCCCGAACCATCTCCCACACCGTGGCATCCGGCACCAGTTCGCCGCGACGCATGTATCCCAGAGCTTCCTTCAGGGCCGGGCTCGACTCGCATTCCTTCCGGCTCCCCGCGGCGCGGAAAAGGTCACCCGTGGAGAGGTGACAGGCCCCCAGTCGCCGGTTCAACAGATCAGCCTGGGTACCCTTGCCTACACCGGGCGCGCCCAACAGGACAAGCCGCCAGGGAGTTTGAGCCCTCTCCGGCACACCCTCGCACTGGAACGAAGGCCCCTGTAGCCATGCCACGCGATCCTTTTTGGGGGTCATCTCTTTGCATATATCGCACCGGAACGTGCCTCGCGGTGACGGAAATCACAGGCGCCGTTGCCCCCGAGCACACTTCCTCGCGACACTTCCCACATAGCCCGGTCGTGCCCCCGGCCCCCCGCCCTGTGCCATTGTGATCGCATGCCGGCTGCTGCAACATAGCAGTGTCGTCACGCAGACTCCCAGGTCAGCGAAAGATGTTGGAATTTAATCCCAGACCGACCAGCGTTACCTCTCGGGCTCAGGTAAGTCTCGAGCAGCGGCAGCCCCGCAGGCTGCAACTCGCGCTCGCGCTCCTTCTGGTTGCGCTCGCTGGTGTTCTGGTGATGGACCGCCAGTTCTGGTTCGGCTCTCAGCAATCGTCTTTGGATTCGGATTTAGCGCAACCCGACCGTCGCGCCCGCGGCAAGGCCGGTTCCCAGGGTGTCCAGCCCGGCGCAGTCTGCTCCGGCCCATGCCGTGAAAAAGCAGGTCCCAGCCGTCAAGACCTCGATCGAAGCGAAACCGGCGGACTCGCCCGTGGTCGCGACGAACCGTACCGTACTGCCTCCGATGGACGTTGAGGTGGTGGCGGGCGACTCACACCGCACAGTTCGTCCCGGCACCAACGCTGCGAAGGTTGAGATTCCCCGTGCGCAATCAGCCGTCCCGGCGCAAGCCGCCTCGAGCCTTGCTGGAGCTACCAATGCTGCGGAGCGGGAGCGGATGTCCATCGAAACAAACGCGGCTCCGCCGTCCTATCCCCTGCTGGCGCAGCACATGAACGTAAAGGGAGCGGTGGTATTGCACGCTGTGATCGGCGCCGACGGCATGATCGAAAATCTTCGCGTGCTGAGCGGCCCCGCCATTCTGAGTTCGGCGGCCCAGCAAGCCGTGCGCGAGTGGCGCTTCAAACCGGTCCTGCAGAACGGTCAACCGGTCGAAACTCAGGCCAAGATCACCGTCAACTTCACCATCAATGTAGCCGATGGCGCCGGGCCTACCCTGGCTCAGACCCACACCGACAGCATCCAAGTCCTCAGCCGGTAGCAGCGCGTCAACCCACCCAGGGAACGGCGAGGAATAATCGTCAGGCGTTCGCCTTAATCATTTGCTCGGCATGCTTGCGGGAGGTCTCGGTGAGCTTCGCCCCGCTGAGCATGCGCGCCACTTCTTCCGTGCGCTCCTCGCCGGTCACGGCGCGAATGCTGGTGTGCGAACGTCCCGCGGTCTGCCTCTTCTCGATGACGTAATGATGGTCGCCGAAGGTTGCGATCTGCGGCAGGTGCGTCACGCATAACACTTGATTCGATCGCGCCAGCGACTTCAGTTTCTTGCCCACCGCCTCAGCCGCCCGGCCTCCGATCCCAGTGTCAATCTCGTCAAATACCAAAGTGCGCTGGGTCCCCCATTTTTCGCGCACTTTGCGCGATGTGGGAGTTTGCGCAGCGAGCTTCTTCGTCGCGTTCGCCGCGCCCGCCTCCACACTCGCCTTCAGCGCCAGCATCACTCGCGAAAGCTCGCCGCCAGAAGCAATGTGTTCCAGTTGCCGCAAAGGCTCTCCCGGGTTGGTCGAAATCATATAGACCACCAGGTCGATTCCCCGAGCCAGTCCAGTTCCCTTCTTCCTCCGAGGTTGTGATTTCAATGCGGAACACCGACTTCATCGCCAGATCGTTGATCTCCGCCTCGACCAGTTTCTCCAGCTTGCGCGCCGCGTCCTCCCGTTTCTTCGACAGCGCTCGCGCGGCCCGCAGATATTCCTCGGCCGCCTTCGCCAGTTCGCCCCGCAATTGCCGCAGAATCTCGTCCTTGTTTTCAACCTCCGACAATTTGCGCGAAACGTCCGCTTGAAACTGGATCACCTCATCCAAGGTAGGCCCATACTTGCGCTTGAGCCGGTCCAGCAGCGCAAGACGATCCTCGACTTGCGCCAGATGTTCCGGAGAAGCGTGAATTCCTCCGGCATAGTCGCGCACAGTCGCGCCCACATCCTCCACGCTGATGCGCGCTGTCTCCAGCGCGGCCAGCGCTTCCTGAAACCTGGGCTCATAGCGGATCAACTCTTCCACCTGCTTCTGCGCCGCCCGCAGCGACGACGCAGTTGAGCCGTTGCCTTCGTATAGCAGATCAAAGGCATTCATCGCTGCGTTGTAGATTTTCTCGGCGTTGGCCAGGACCCGCTTTTCCGTCTCCAGCCGTTCATCCTCTCCGCTCTGCAGCCGCCCCTCTTCGATCTCCCGTTTCTGGAACAGCCAAAGATCCACCAGGCGCAGCCGGTCCTGCTCGCCGTGCTCCAGTTCTTCAATGCGGGTACGAATCTGTCTCCAAGCCGCGAACCCAGTCTTTACCGCCTCCAGTTGGCTGCCCGCAAACGCGTCCAATAACTCCAGCCGTGCCGGACCATCGAACGACGATATGGATTCGTTCTGGGCGTGAATGGTCGCCAGATGCGGCGCCAGCAGCCGCAAGACTGCCACGGTTGCCGGCTGATTGTTGACGAACACGCGCCCCTTGCCCCCGGTCGCAATTTCGCGTCGCAGAATTAGAGATCCATCCTCCGACTCGTCCAACCCGTTGGCTTCCAGAATTCCAGCGAGTGGCTCCTCCGCCGCGCCTTCCATCTCAAAGACTGCGGAAACCACGGCCCGCTCCGCACCGGCGCGGATCACATCGCTGGAGGCCTTATCGCCCAGCAGCAACGCCAGCGCATCCACCAGAATCGACTTCCCCGCCCCGGTCTCGCCCGTCAGCAGGTTCAATCCCTGCCCAAACTCCACCGCCAGGTTGTCGATCACCGCGTAATTCTCGAGCCGCATTTCGATGAGCACAAGTCAGTCCTGGAATCCCGAAGTTTTGCGCAGCATAGCACGAAAGTTCCTCCGGAACGTGCACCTTGACGGTAGCGCCGGCATCCTGCCGGCTGTCGTGGAGGCCTGTCTTGACCTTGCCGAAGGGGGCGTCTCGCCCGGCGGATCGTTCCGCACGTCTCCGCACCTCGGTCGCGGAACTGTTCTCACCACACGAAGGCCGCCGTTACCATCGAGAGCCCCATCTCACTGATTTGAAACGAACCTGCCTCCTGCATCATCTAAAATACTTAGATGGCCATTGCCGGACAGTACACGGTCGACATTCATTCCGACTCGATCCCAGCGACCATGCTGGCTGCGGTCTACCGCGGCGTGAATGACGTCCGCATGGAGACTGTTCCCGTACCCAAAATCGGCCCAGGAGAGATGCTGGTGCGCGTTCACTCCTGCGGCGTTTGCGGCACCGACCTCAAAAAGATTTCCACAGGCTCCCACTCCGCCCCCCGCATCTTTGGACACGAAACCTCAGGCGTCGTCGCCGCAGTCGGCGAAGGCGTGCAGAATTACCGCCCCGGCGACCGTGTCATGGTCTTCCACCACATCCCTTGCCGGCAGTGTTTCTATTGCAAGAACAAGACTTTTGCCCAGTGCGCCACCTACAAGAAAGTCGGCTGCACCGCCGGATTCGAGCCTTCTGGCGGCGGTTTCGCCGAATATGTCCGGGTCCTGGACTGGATCGTTGAGCACGGCACCGTGGGTATTCCCGAAGGCATTTCCTTTGAGCAGGCCTGCTTCGTCGAACCCGTCAACACCTGCATGAAGGGGATCGAAGCGCTGCGCCTCCGCCGGGGTGAGACCGTCCTGGCCATCGGCCAGGGCCCCATCGGCATCATATTGAGTGCGCTAGCCAAACAGGCCGGGGCCAGCTTAATTACTTCCGATTTGTATCCCGAGAGGCTTAGAATAGGATCAAGTTTCGGGTTAGACCTTACAATTGATGCTTCGCGGGCAAATGTGGTGGAACGTGTCCGCGAGTTGACCGAGGGGCGTGGTGCCGACGCGGTAATTCTTGCCGTAGGTGGGAACTCCTTGATTCGCACCGCGATGGATGCGGCCCGTCCCGGCGGCCGGATATTGCTGTTTGCGCAAACGCAGCACGGAGAGGCCTTGATCGATCCAGCAGCCATCTGTGTCGATGAGAAAACATTAGTGGGGTCCTACAGCGCATCGGTCGATCTGCAGGAAGAGTCTGTCCATTTTGTGATGAACCGTGTAATGGATCTGGAACGGCTGGTCAGCCATCGCTTTCCGCTCGCTCAGAGCCCGCAAGCCTTGGATCTGGCTGCCCATCCTCAACCTTCGTCAATGAAAATCATGATTCAGCCCGGCAGTACTTGGGAAGGAAGCCAGAAGTGAACGGAAAAATGACCGCTGCCGTCTTGTACGGCAAAGAAGACCTTAAGATTGAAAAAGTGCCCATCCCTCGCGTGGGAGAGGGCGAGGTTCTGGTCAAAGTCCAAGTCGCCCTAACCTGCGGCACGGATCTTAAGGTGTACCAGCGCGGCTACCACGCCCGCATGATCGTGCCTCCTGCCCTGTTCGGCCATGAATTGGCCGGGGTCATCGAGGAGGTTGGGGCCGGGGTCAACGGTTTTAAAAAGGGCATGCGCGTCGTGGCCCTGAACTCCGCACCCTGCCAGATGTGTTTCTACTGTTCCAAGCATCAGGAGAACCTCTGCGAAGATCTTCTCTTTAATAATGGCGCCTATGCCGAATATATTCGCGTGCCGCGCCGCATCGTTGAAGCCAACATGCTGATTATTCCGCCCAACGTCACGGTCGAAGAGGCGGCCATGACTGAACCCCTGGCCTGCGTCCTGCGCGGCTTACACGAGACCGGCGTGGAGATCGGGGACACGGTCACCATCCTTGGCGGAGGCCCCATCGGCCTGATGTTCGTCCAGGTAGCCCGCGCCATCGGCTGCAACGTGATTTCCGTCGTCAAGCGCGACGGCCAGGTGGAAGCCGCCAAGCATATGGGGGCGCATGAAATCATCCAGACCACCAAAGTGGCCAACGTGGTCGACGCCGTCCGGGCCCTTTCTCCGCAGAAGCGCGGCTGCGATGTGGTCATCGAAGCGGTCGGCAAGCCAGAAGCGTGGGAGTGGGCAGTAGACATGGTCCGCAAAGGCGGCACCGTGAATTTCTTCGGTGGCTGCGCCAGTGGAACGAAAGTGCAACTCGAAACCAATCGCCTGCACTATTCCGAAATCACGCTGAAGGCGACGTTCCACCACACGCCGGAAACGGTTCGCCGGGCCTTCGGATTGATCGCGGCCAAAAAAATTCGCCCCACCGACTACATCACCGGGGAGGCGCCACTGTCGCGCCTGCAGCAGGTTCTGCGTCACATGCTGAACCGCGGCGGCGACATCAAAACCGCAATCATCCCCGGCCACTGATACGTCGTTTGGATTGACTGTCATCCTGAGCGAAGTAACCGGTTCGCGAACGCGAACCAGTTACGCAGTCGAGGGATCCCTGCAACGCCTGTGCGGGCTTGAGAGCGGGAAGGAATTCTCACGACGCCCTCAAAATGTTGAATTGAGACTCGCACTGAACTGGAATGACTCAACTCGCCACTCAAACCGCGCCGCCCTCGCCCGCCACTCTCGGCTGGAGTCGCCTGCCCGCGCACTACGCAATCCCCGCGACCGCACCCACACTCGCTGAAGCCCGCGAATACTGCGCTCGCCTGGCCCGCACGCACTACGAAAATTTTTCGGTTGCCAGTTGGTTCCTTCCCCGCCGCCTGCGCCAGCATTTCTTCAACGTCTACGCCTACTGCCGTATTTCCGACGATTTAGGGGACGAAGTCGGCGACACTGCCGCTTCCCTCGAATTGTTAGATCAGTGGCAGACCGAACTCGACGCCTGCTACGATGCCACGCCGAAGCATCCCGTGTTCGTTGCCCTGGCTGAAACCGTCCACCAGTTCGACATTCCCAAACACGAATTCTCCGACTTGCTCATCGCCTTCCGTCAGGATCAAACCGCCACTCGCTTCGAATCCTTCGATGATGTGCTGGCCTATTGCAAATACTCCGCGAACCCTGTTGGACACCTCGTGCTCTACCTGTGCGGTTACCGCGACCCGGAGCGCCAGCAGTTTTCTGACTTTACCTGCACCGCATTGCAACTCGCCAACTTCTGGCAGGACGTCAGCGTCGACTACGGCAAGGGCCGCATCTATCTCCCTCTCGAAAGCCTTCGCCGCTTCAACGTCAGCGAAGACGACATTGCGCGCAACCGGAACACTCCAGCCTTCTGCGCGATGATGAAATTCGAAGTCGAGCGCGCCCGGGAATGGTTTCGCCAGGGCCTGCCGCTTATTGAAAAAGTCGATCGCGAATTAGCCATCGACCTTGATCTCTTCAGCCGCGGCGGACAGGAAATCCTGAACGCGATTGAAAAGCAAGGCTACGCCGTTCTCGGCAATCGTCCCGTCATCTCGAAACCTCGCAAACTCGCTCTCGTCGCGCGCGCCGCCGCCGGAAAGCTTTTGGGGACCGGGCGTGGAGGAAACCGATGAGTGCCGGCACGCAGCAGGTCCCCCTTCCCTGGACTCCCGCTCCACCCCAGCTGGTCATGGCGTATTCGGTGTGCAAGGGCATCACCCGCACCGCGGCCAAGAACTTCTACTACGCTTTCCTCGTCCTGCCACGCCGCAAGCGCGAAGCTCTCTGCGCCGTCTACGCCTTCATGCGCCGCTGCGATGACATCGCCGATGACCCCACCCTGAGCCTTCCCGACCGCCGTCAGAAGCTCGACACCTGGCTCGATGCTCTCCACCGCGCCCAGCAGGGCCAACCCACCGATGACGCCATCCTGCTGGCCTTGACCGACGCGCAGCGCCGGTTCTCAATTCCTGCCGGATTGCTCGACGAACTGGCTCTCGGCACCGCCATGGACGTCGAAGAGGCCGAAGCTTCCGCGCAAACCACCAGCGCTCCTGGTCTTACCATCCAGTACAAGACCTTTGAAGATCTCCGCGTCTATTGCTATCGCGTTGCCTCGGTCGTGGGACTGGTCTGCATCCACGTCTTCGGATACCGGGATCCCGCAGCCGAGCCACTGGCTGAACGTTGCGGCCTGGCATTCCAACTCACCAACATCATTCGCGATGTGAAGGAAGACGCGGGTATGGGCAGGATCTATCTCCCGGAGGAGGATCTGGCGAAGTTCAACCTGTCCGCCTCCGAACTGCTGGCGACACCCGACCCCGCGCGCTTCCGCCCCCTGCTCGCGCTGGAAGCCGAACGCGCCCGCGAATACTACGCGTCCGGCGACGCACTGCTTCCCTACATCTCCGAGGACAGCCAGCCCGCTCTGTGGGTCCTGGTGACCATCTACCGCCGCTTGCTCGAGAAGATCGCGGAAAAGCAATACGACGTCTTCACCGCTAAAGCCGCCTTGAGCACATCGGAAAAATTGCGCATCCTGGGGAAAGGGTTCCTCAAGCGCCTCACGTGATCTGGAAAGTGTGTCATCCCGAGACCGGGTGCCCGATTCCTCGCGTGTTCTGGGCGCGAGAAGTGGGGATTTGCTCACAACCCTGACCGCATGCCATCCACGCCATCCCAACCCACTGTAGCCGTCGCCGGCGGCGGCCTAGCCGGACTCGCCGCTGCCTGCGCCCTATCCGACCTGGGTTTCCGCGTGACCCTGTTCGAGAAGCGCCCCTTCCTCGGGGGCAGAGCCTCATCATGGGAACATCCGGGCACTCGCGAAGTCGTCGACAACTGCCAGCACGTGCTGTTCCGCCTGTGCACCAACCTTATCGAGTTCTACGAACGCATCGGAGTCGCTGGCCAAATCCGCTGGTACGACCAGATGACGTTCATCGAACCCGGCGGCCGCACCTCGGTGATGAAATCTTCGCCGCTGCCCGCCCCGCTGCACACGGCGCCGTCGTTCCTCCACTTTTCGTTTCTGAGTGCCACCGACAAACTTAGCATCGCGCGCGCCCTGGTTCCCCTTACCCTCACGGAACAACGCGACACCGGGCAATCCTTCCAGCACTGGCTCGACCGCCACGGTCAAACCAAACATGCCGTCGAGCGCTTCTGGCGTCCCATCCTGGTCAGCGCCCTCAGCGAAGAACTCGATCTGATTTCCATTTCCGCCGCCGCCCAGGTGGTGCGCGAGTCGATGAAATCTCCCGCCGCGCGCCACATGGGCGTCCCCACTGTTCCCCTCACCGACCTCTACAATGCCGCTGGCGAATACATCCGGGCTCGGGGCGGTGTGCTGCACTTCCGCCGTCCGCTCGAAACCTTCGCCGCCGATCGCGCGCAAGTGCGTGTCCAACTCAGGGGGCAAGACGAAGATCGAGACGAAACGCTGGATGAAGCGTTCGACTATCTCATTGTCGCGCTGCCCTTCGACAGCCTGGATCGCGTCCTTCCCGAGGCCCCCGAGAGCGCCCCGATTCGCGAGAAACTTACCCACTTCGAGACCTCACCCATCACCGGCATCCATTTGTGGTTCGACCGTCAGATCTCCGATCTCGATCACGCCGTCCTGCTCGACCGCACCATTCAATGGATGTTCCACAAATCGCGCTTGCAACCCATTCGCACGCAGGCCGGCAACGGCGCAGCCGTCGGCAGTTACGTCGAACTAGTCGTGAGTTCGTCGAAGACCCTCATCGACAAATCCCGCGCCGAGATCGTCGAGCTTGCTCTCGGCGAGGTCCGCGAATTCTTCCCGGCCGCGCGCGACGCCAATCTGGTGAAGTCCACCGTGATTAAAGAACTGCACGCCACCTATTCGCCGCGCCCGGGAATCGATGCCCACCGTCCCACCGCGGCCACCGGGTGGTCGCGCGTTTTTCTCGCTGGAGACTGGACCGCCACGGGCTGGCCCGCCACCATGGAAGGCGCCGTGCGGAGTGGATACATCGCCGCCGAAGCGCTGGCCCGCGCTGCCGGGCGCAAAGACTCGCGATTCCTCTCCGCCGATCTTCCCGCAACGGGCTTCATGCGCCTGTTCGCTTGATTCGCGAGGTTTTGTGTCGATCCGGGTCTCTGAGCCGGACACTCCGAGCAGATCTCGGCTGTCTTGCGCCGAACCATTTTGGCAAGGTTTCCCGTTTTGATCGCCACCCACCATCGGCTTCGCCAGATGCCTGCCTCAGCCCCTGGTAACTAAACTCCAATGCTGCTGCGCCGATACAGATGGCATGGACGGCCGTAACATCGAACCGAGAACGGCGCTATGGGCAGTGGCCGAGGTTTGCTGGGAAGATCCGACCGGAACCCCGAAGCGTAGTACTGCCACCCTTGAGGACACGTCTCTGTCCGGGGCCTGCATTCGGCTCAAGACCCCGGTCGACGTCGGATCCAAGGTCATCGTGAAGTGGCACCGCGAGCAATTTTCCGGTGTGGCCAGAAACTGCCGCAGCGATGGAAGAGACTTTCTCCTGGGAGTGCTCCGCGAGAAAACTCCGACCGGCACTCCAATCAGCCCGCGCCCGCAAGGAAATGCTTCCGAGCAACCAGCTGCGCCCGCGCGTACCGAGCTTTCCGCGCTTCCGCCAAGGGATCTGTCTTCCCTGCGGTTCCCCGAAGTCCAAAGGGCACCGAATAAGCCCGCGGCGTTTCAGGAGAAGTCCGCCGCGCCAGCTAGCCTGTCCGATCCCGCTGGCACGGTGTGGTCGGCGGCAAGCCATGGGCCGCAACCTGACGCCACAAGCGAGGGCGTCCCGCGCACCGTCAGCCCCCGCATTCCACCGGCTGATCAGAGCAATTCTCTACGGCGCTCCGTTCGGAAGGCCGATCCTGTTCGACGAACTCCCGCTGGAACGTCCCCCGATCACGAAAGGAAGGTTATGCAACCCAAAGGATTTTTTCCCAAGTTCTGGCGCCGCCCACTGAACGGTAGCGCCGCGCTCGATAAAGCTGCACCGACGGAGGTTCCAGTGAACCAATTGCCTGTTCATCCCGCCGAAGGCCTAACCAGCCCCCCCAAAAGCGAATTGCTCTCCTACGAAGACATCTACCACGCCGCCGGAATCCTCAGCCCACACTCCGGATATGGCATCCACAAGGTCGTCGAGATGATCAACAGCGAGCGCATCCGCGAGTTATCGAAAGACCTTAAGCGCGCGTCCGTGCTGATGGCTCTCGATGCCGCGGGCACTTCGGCCGACGATTTGCTTCAGGATGCAACCCGGCGTCAGCAGGCTCTCAAGGCCTATGAAGCCGGCCAGCAGAGACAAGTGGACGAATTCGAAGCCCGCATCGCCCAGGAAAATGCCAAGATTCAGGCGGAAATGGAGCATGTTACCGCTCACTACGCCGAGCGCATCCAGCACAACCGCGATCTGGTCGCGAAAGAGAAAGAAACCCTGCGCAACTGGCAGATGGTCAAGGAATGCGAGAGCCAGCGCATTGCTGATGTGATCGAATTATGCAAAAATCAGCCGGCCTCCGCGCCTCCCGTCGATCCACTCGCGTCCGGCCCACGCGCCGGTGTCGAACCGCCACTCATCACGTCTGCTCGGCCGGGTCCGTCAAGCCCGGTCGCGACTGGACCGTCTCATTGAGGTGGTAAGAATCTCGCTGCTGAGATGATCGACCGTGACCCCGATTCGAATGGGCTCGCGGTGGACGGCTAATCTCCAACCACGGCGGAACCTCCGTCGCGCACTCCCGTCGGATACCGTCCTCTCACCCCCACACAAATCAAATCAGTGTTCTCTCCCGGCCGCCGCAGCGTGTACAGTAGATCGTTTCAAGCTCGCCGGTTGCGATGCGGATCTACCGATGCATTCGAGGTCATTCCAGTTGGAACTCAGTTTCCAGGGAGGTAAGAGGGATGGATTACCGCGAGGTTTGGTTGAGATGGAATCTGAGCAATCGCTGGCCGCGACTCGCGGCTGCCCTTCTTCTTGCAGCGCTCGCCCTCGGCGGCGCCACCGCAGCCGCACAGAGCGCGGTTCCGGTCGTCACTGGCGACGCTCGCGTGGACAAACTTCTGAGCCAGATGACGCTGGAGGAAAAGACGGCGCTCATTCGCGGCGCCTTCGAAGATCCCTCCACCAATCAAGGGCAGGCTGGATATCTCACGGGAGTGCCTCGCCTCGGCATTCCCCCGATTCGCATGTCCGATGGTCCTCCCGGTGTGCTTACCCGCCTGCCTTCTCAAGCCGAGATCGCCACCATGGGCCTCGCCGCCACCTTCAGCGCTAAAGACGCCGAAGACAACGGCGTGGTCATCGGACGCGAGGCCAAGTCGCTGGGTATCGACGTGGTGCTCGAGCCCTTTATCAATATCGATCGCGACATCACCTTCGAGCGCGGCTACAACACCTATGGAGAAGATCCCGTCCTAACCGGAATCATGGGCGCTGGCCTGATTAAGGGCATCCAGGGTCAGGGTGTCATGGCTCAGGCCAAACATTACGTAGCCTATGACACCGATGCCAACAGCGTAGTAGTTGACAACCAGGCCCTTCACGAAATCTACGTTGCTCCCTTTGTCGATGCCGTACGCGCGGATGTCTCATCGATCATGTGCTCGTACAACAAGGTGAATGGCACGTACGCCTGCGGCAACCCAGATACGCTGATCAAGATTCTCCGCGACGAGGTTGGCTTTAAGGGATTCGTCACTTCTGACTGGGGCGCCACCCATGCCGCTTCATTCATAAACAATGGCCTCGACATGGAAATGCCAGGACCCGGGTCAAAAGACAACCCCCTGGGTTCGATGATCTTTTCGTTCTTCACTACCGAGAAGCCGGAGCCACCCTCCGACAAGAAACCCAACACCGACCTGTTAGCAGGATTTCGGGGTGGAGATTTGCCCGAAGAGCCTCGTGCCAAGCCGTCTGATTTCAGTTCGTTCGGCACCCGCAAAGATCCGCGGGCAAATTTCTGGACCTTGCTGCAGTCCGGCGAACTCAAAGAAGAGGCCATCACGAAAGCTGCCGGGCGGGTTCTGTTCCAGATGGACAAGTTCGGCTACCTTGATCATCCTCCCAGCCACCAGATTCAGCCCCACGCGACCGAAGCGAACGCACTCATCCTCCAAAAGACGGCCGAGGATGCCGCTGTCCTGCTGAAGAACGAAGGAAACATCCTGCCGCTCAAGGCGTCCGACCTGGCGTCGCTGGCCATGATCGGCCCCGGAGCCGGACAGGTTGTGGCCATCGGCATTGCAGGCGAACGCTCCCTGGGCTTTCCCTGGAGGCAAGTGGGGCCTTACCCGGCGCTGCAAAAATTCGCTCCCGACGCCAAGATTACCTACGCCGTCGAAGACGACATGACGGGCTCCCCAATCCCCGCCTCCGCCCTGTCCCACGACGGCCAGCCGGGCCTGCTGCGCACCGACAAAGGCGGGACTACCCACGTAGACCCGATCCTCGACTTCACCAAGAAGAGCGGCACTCCCCTCCCGGCAAACTACGAAGCCAGCTGGACCGGCACCCTCACCGTGCCCTCTGCCGGTTCTTATTGGATCTATCTCCAATTACTCGGCGCTGCGGGAACCGTCAGCATCGATGGTAAGCGAGTCGCCGGCGCGAACGGTATGCGAGGCGGCGTGCACGGCGACACCGTGCTCGGCGGCAAGGATGACCTGATGCCTACCACCGACGGTCTGGACAACCTGCGCACGGCCCTCGATCTTACTGCCGGACCACACACCCTCTCCGTCACCGTCGAGGGCGACACCTCCAACGATCCCGAACAAATACGGCTCTCCTGGATGACGCCCGCCCAACGAAGAGCAGATCACGACGCCGCCATTGCCGCCGCGAAAGCGGCGAAGACCGCCGTCGTCTTCGCCTGGACGCGCGGCCGTCCCGACTTCGTGCTGCCGGGAAATCAGAATGAGCTGATCGAACAGATCGCCGCCGTGAATCCCAACACCATCGTCGTCCTGAACGTGAGCCAGCCCGTGGCGCTGCCGTGGCTGAACAAAGTCAAAGCCGTATTGCAAATGTGGTGGCCTGGCGACGAAGGTGGATGGGCGACAGCCAACCTCCTGCTGGGCAAGACTAGTCCCGCCGGACGCCTGCCGTTCACCTGGGGCAAGCGACTGGAAGACTATCCCGCCACTGATCCCGCGCATCCCGAGCGTTCGTCCACCGGCGTCAACGGGGTTACAACCTTCAGCGAAGGCATCCACGTTGGCTATCGCTGGTTCGACCAGCAAAAGATCGCTCCACTGTTTCCCTTCGGATTCGGTTTGTCCTACACCATTTTCACCTACTCCGACCTTGAGACCGCGCCCACCAGCGATGGCGGACTCAATGTAAGTTTCCAGCTGAAGAACGCCGGCCATGTCGCCAGTGATGAAGTGCCACAAGTCTATCTGGGCGCGCCTGCCCAAAGACCGAAAGGAGCCGACTTTGCCGTACATGCCCTGGCGGCCTTCGATCGCCTCCACCTGGATGCAGGCCAGACACAATCCGTGACCCTCCACCTCCCGCTGCGCAGCCTTCAGTACTGGTCAACTGCGGAGGACAAGTGGGTGACGGCCGCAGGTCCGCGCGACGTTCTGGTTGGCAGCTCATCCCGCGACTTGCCGCTCAAGGAGAGCGTTTCCGTCCAGTGAGAATAAGCATGTCCGTATTTCGGCAAAACCGCGCATAACGAGAAATCCGCGAGCCCAGTGACGCGCTACGTCTCTTCCACGCCCCGAGGGTGCCCCACCCTTGTCCCTGCGTATTTTGCAGGGACAGGGTGGGGATTTTGACTTTTGCTCGGACAGTGAGAAGCGCGCGCCCTCCCCACAAAGTAGGACGAAGTGAATCCCAATCCCCCAAAGCCGCGAAAGCCAGCCCTGAGCGAAGCCGAAGGCCTGCGAAAGAGCGCAGCCCACAGCTCGCCCTGCGCCTGCCGAAGGGGCGCAAGCCGTGGGACTCAGATCACAAATCAACCAGCCCCGGGGGGCGAAAGAAACTGTACCGCCCAGAAACCCGAGAATCCGACCGGAAGCTTGAGCCCCTGATCTTACAGGCGCAAGAAAACAAGGGTTAAACAGCGGAGGGGATAGTGTGTACGTGCTGCAGCATTGTACACACCCTCGTTTTCCTCATTGCGAAATAGCCAGTATTCATGCGGCTTAGAGCCATACGACATGCGTTTCACCCGCGTCATTGCTGCATTTGAGCGACATCATATTTCGACTACAGGCGGCGTGATGACATGCGTTTCAGCCGCGTCAAATGCGGGCGGGAACGAGGGTGGAGCAAGATGACTGTAATGAGCGGTTGGGGAGAACGGGGCGCGGGAGGCGGGACGCGCGAGTCCGCACGCTTAGCGTTTCCCCGCTAGGGAAGATTAACGGTCAGCGCGTAGATGTCTGCGCCGCCGCGGTTGACCTGGACGAGCAAGGAACCATCCGGAGCGAAACCCCAAAAAGCGCAGCGCATGGCGCCGGCCTGCAATAGGTCTTCGAAGCTGTAGGCACGCTGCGGGCCGGAGGCGCCGATCTGGAAGCGGTAGACCGGTTCTCCCGGCGCCAGAATATCCTGAAAGTACAGCACGGAATTCGTCGACCACACGGGAGTTGAGATTGCTGCGCCCCGCGCGATCTGAGTCCAGACGTGCGTCCTGAGGTCTAAAAGTGTGATGGCCGACTGATCTCCTGATACGGCAGCCAGGAAATGGCCGTCGGGAGACCAGCGCCCAGTGATAAGTCCGCCCGAGCCAGGAACCATCGTAGGCTGTCGCTGCTCAAGGTCGAAAAGGTATAAGCCCTGTTCCGAGGTCGCTCCCACTCCTTGCTTCGAAGTGAAGAGCACAGTCTTTCCATCGTGCGATAGATCCGGCCAGAACGCGGAGGCATCGGGGGCGAGCAAGAGTTGGGGACGACCGCCGTCGGCCGAAACCAAATAGATTGTGCCTTGGAGACCGCCCTCAGTGTTTTCGAACAGAATATGTTTCGAGTCAGGACTCCAACGGGCGCCGTGGATGTTGGGAATGGAGGGATCTTCAACCAGTCTCCGCCGATCGCTGCCGTCGGGCCGACTGCGCCATAGTTGGTTCCCTTTGCTGTAGAGCATCCACTGGCGATCCCGAGAATAGGCGACCTCCTCGACAGATAATCCGGGCAGAACAGGCTTAAATCGGTGAGTGAGGGGATCGAAGTAGACCACGTCGATTCCGCCAATGATCGCACCGACCGCGTAGATCGAGCGCCCGTCACGCGAGGGCAAAGGAGTGGCATAGGCAACGGGCGGGAAGGTGAGTTGTACGGGCTCCGGCTGCCGCCATGAGGGCCAGGAGGATTCGCGAACAGCCCAGAGAGCTTGCCGGTCGTCTTTGAAAGCACCGAAGATGTAATAAGAGCCATCAGTAGTCCAATGCCCGTCGAAGCCGTTCCAGCCGGGAAGGAAGGGATGAAGATCACGGCCCGAGGAACTGACTTGCCAGAGATGTGGACCTGGAGCGGGAATATTTGCCGCGAAACGTAAGGTCCTGCCGTTGGGAGACCAGTCGATGCCCCAAGCATGAAAACTTGTGAGTTGGCGAACCTGCGAGCCGTCGCGATTGGCAATGTACACGCCAGAAGGATTGGTGAAAGCGACTTTGGTTCCGTCGGGGGAGTAAGCCGCGCCGTCTACGACAATGTCTCCGATGGGACGAGGCGCGCCACCCACAAGCGGCATGGACCAGAGGGGCCGGTTGGAGTCGCGCGAAGTGAAGGGAACCAGCAAAATCTCAGACTGGTCGGGGGAGACTGCGAAGGTCTTTGTGTTTTTGAACGGACAGTCAAATGGCGCGCTTTCACCGCCCGCTGCGGAAATTTGGCGGTTGTTCCAGTGATCCCCGGCGCGCTCGAGGAAAAAGAGGCGCGAACCATCCGACGCAATGCCTCCCCAGGGATCGACATGGCCCGAGTTCGTCAAGCGGGTGATTTGGGTGACGTGGAGTGGCGGGGGAAAGGCCAGACCGTACACCAACCAGCAGGCTCCCATCAAAACCAATCCGAGGGCGAGGAGCCAAGCAGCACGCGAATTGGGATTTGAAGGTGGCGGAGCGACGACGATCGGTGGCCGGCGGTGCTCTACCAGGACGGTCGAGCGGTTCGCATCAACCGGCGGCGCCGTTTCTGCCAGCGCGACTGCATCCGCGTGAACAGGTGCGATGAAGCGGTAGCCCCTTCGCGGAAGGGTTTCCACGAAAATGGGATTTTCTGCAGAGTCGCCGAGCGCGGCGCGGAGCTTCCGGACCGCGGTGTTCAGGCTTTCATCGAAGTCGACGTAAGTGCCGTTGGGCCATAGACTCGAGCACAGTTGTTCCCGGGTGACGACTTGACCCGGATGATCGAGCAGAGCGGCGAGAATCTGAAAGGGCTGGTTCTCCAGGCGGACCGGCACGCCGCGTTTGAAAAGCTTCTCTTCCGCAAGATCGAACTCGAACTGACCAAAGCGTACGCCGGAACCCCGATGAAATGGCGCTGTCACTCGAGTCTTCCCCCAAGAATGCGGAGCAGTGTAGCACCAAATACCTCTTCAGCCCTTCGTTATTTCTTCAGGTGACGCAACAAGTCTTTTCCCTGGTGGAGCTTGCAAGTTCAGACAAGATTCGGAGGAAGTTCGCTTGACCGCAGGGCAAAAAGAAGGCAACGATGCCCGCCAAGCAACTAAGACTAGGAGGCACCATGAGCAAACGATTCGGTTTTTGCACCACGGGGCTGGTAGCTCTGGCCCTGCTGGCGTTCACCGCGAGTTCCGGCAAGTCAAGTTCGGCGACATCGGCCGGAACGGTGTTGATCGGTGCAGGCAACGTGCTGCTGGGAGATGAGGTAGTGACGTCGGGTGGCTTGACCGTGCGGGCGTTCGTTCCGACCGGCAGTTTGAGTCGTAATTGTCTGGCGACGTTTTCGGAATCACCCAACTTCGCCGTCCCCGGCCTCACGCTTTTCTGCGGATCCCGTGTGTTTAACGGACAGAAAGGCCTGCTAATTTCGGTCTTTCCACCCCAGGTGATTCCGACAGGTTTGTCTTTAAGCCTGACCGTCTATCAAGAGAGGGCGCGTGGATACGGAACCCCGGTGTTGTACACGGGGGAATGAACCGCGCGGGGCGTAACCAGACTAAGAACCAGACTTGCGCGGGCTCCGGCTTGATGCCGGGAACCGGTTTCGGTTCGCAAGCTCAGGTTCGCAGAACAGGCCCCCATTTTTGTCGAGGCACCGTCGTGGAAAGACATTTGCTATTTGCGGTCGCGTTGTTGCTGCTGAGTGCCTGCAGCGGGACGACTGCCAATCGCACAGTTAGCACGCCGGAACTCACGGCTACGCACTTTTCCGTCGCGGCACAGTCCGCTTCCATGTCAGGGACAGCTTTCAACTTCACGGTTACTGCCGTGGACGCTTCGGACAATGTCGTCACCAGCTACTCCGGTGTGGTGCATTTCATCAGCAGCGATGGACAAGCGGTATTGCCCGATGACTCGGCACTGACGAATGGAATGGGAAGCTTTAAGGCCACGATGACCAATCTTGGGCCACAACACATCACCGCAACCGATACAAGCACCGCCATCACAGGCACATCGAGTTCGATCAATGTACTGCCGGCGAGAAGTTTGGGGGAATACGGCCCTGAAGTCTTATGGAGGAGAACATGAACTCTCAAAAGTGGACGCGCATCATCGCTCTGGCTTTGTTCGCCACGCTTGCGATTCCGGTGCAACTGGCCGCGCAGCGCAACCAAGGTCGACCCGCACCAGCACCATCACTACAAGCTCATCGATGTAGGCACGTTCGGCGGCCCCCAGAGTTACATTAACATTCCCGCAAGCTACGCCCCCGTATTGAACAATCGCGGAGACGTCGCTGGCTGGGCGGATACTTCTACCCCCGATCCGTTCCCCAACTTCTGTTTCAACGCAGACTGCTTTACCTCCCCTGCCTTCATGTGGCATGACGGCGAGATGAGGAATCTGGGCGTCCTCCCTAATGGAGCAAGCAGCGCCTCCAATTGGATCAGTCCCAATGGGTTGATCGCCGGGGGCTCTGAGAATGGCGAAATCGATCCCCTGGTGCCCGGGCTACCGGAGATTCGCGGCGTGCTTTGGACTCGGGAGGGAATCACCGATCTGGGCACTATTGAGGGCGGATACGAAAGCCTGGCCAATGCTGTGAACAATCACGGCGTAGTGGTCGGGTGGTCGTCGAATACGGTTTCCGATCCTTTCCCAGGCGTGGATGGCGGTGCGTCTTCCGGTTTGGGTTACCAGACCCGTGCATTCCTATCACTGAACGGCACTATGCAGGACTTGGGCACGCTGGGTACGGGCACGGACGCTACAGCTTACTCAGTAAACGAGCCAGGACAGGTAGCTGGCGACTCCTTTACGGATCAAACCCTTAATACCACGGCGAACTGCGGAACAAATGCCCCTACTCAGAATCCTTTCCTCTGGGACAAAGACAAAGGAATGATTGACATCGGTACGCTCGGCGGCGTGTGCGGCTTCGCCAGCGGCATGAACAATCGAGGCCAAGTGGTTGGCCTATCAGATCTGGCAGGAGACCAGCAGTGGCACGCCTATGCTTGGGATCAGCATCGGAAGCTTCAGGATCTCGGCACTTTTGGAGGCAGTAACTCCTCTGCCATCGCGAACAACGATGCCGGGCACGTGATCGGCTGGGCGCACGTACCGGGAGACAAGGCACTCCGAGCATTTCTGTGGCGGAATGGTAAGAAGGCCAACCTCGGGGCACTACACAACGATCCATGCAGCATCGCGTATTCCCTTAACTCGAACGATCAGGTGGTGGGCGTCTCTGTGCCGGGATGTGATTTTAACAACGAAAGTGCCTATAGCGCCTTCTTGTGGGAACAGGATGGAGGGATTGTCGATCTGAATACGCTAATTTCACGCAGATCCGACCTGCATCTCTCTTCACCGGAAACCATCAACGATCGGGGCGAAATTGCCGGCTTTGGCTTTCTCGCCACCGGAGAGCAACATGCGTTTGTGCTGATCCCGTGCGACGAAGGTCATGCCGACGTCGAGGGCTGCGACTACAGCACGGTTGATGCGGCGGCACTGCCACAAAGCCCGGCAGCTCGCTACGTTCCCAGCGTAACGATGCATACGCCACGGTCGTTACGGACTAATCGGTATCACACCCCGGGCCTGCAATCGCCGAGCAGATAGTTCGGAAACCTGGGGTCAGACGGGACGTTCCCTAATCTCCAACTATGCCGCCGGTTTCTTCGGAGGTGATCGCAGGGGATGACCGGATGAGAGCGCGAAATATCGGGGTCAGCCCGCCAGCAGCGTCACTCCTGCCGCCACCAGCACGGCGGCAATCCATCGGCGGCGATCGACTTTTTCATGCAGGAAGATTTTCGCGGCGAAGGCGTTCCCGATAAACGTAAGTGACGCGGCGGCGGGGGCAACCAGACTCACATCTCCCCAGGACAGCGCGAACAGCAGGCTGAAGAACGCGGCCGCCATGGCCGTCACGCCCAGAAAAAAGTTTGGATTGCTGAGGATGCGCGAGACCACGGTCCACACTCCAGAGCGCGCGCCACAGCGCGTGCACGTCGCCGACTTGCTTCATGGCGCGCGCCAGCAGAACGTCCCCCACCACCGACGCGAACGCAACCGCTAGAATTGCGCCCCACGTGTAGAGATGCTTCATGACTTCGCTCCGCCGGAAACCGCGGGCAGTTCATCTTCTGCGGGCGCCCCGTTTCTCGCGCTCTTGACGAGAAGCTTGTCCGGAGCAGAGTCGAAGGCCGGGGACTTGCCGTCGTGCGGATGCTCGTGCGCAGTGAGCGCCGGACCTCCCGCCACAAATCCCACTCCACCGGAGATCAGCGCAATTCCCACCCAGCGCAGCGGGCTCACTTCCTCATGCAGCGCGAACTTTGCCACCAGCGCCAGCAGAACGTATCCCAGCGAAGTGGCCGGCAACACGTAGGTCAGATCGGCCCAGGAGAGGGCGTTCATATAAGAGGCGAAGAAAGCCAGCAGCAGAACAATGCCTACCGCCACCCAGGGATTCAGCAGCGCCAGAATGACGCCTTGCAGATGATGGAGCGAAATGTTGCCGGCCTGCTTCATCCCGTGCGAAAGCATGGAGTCACCTGCCGCTGCGAAGACGGTCACTCCAGCCAGCACCAGATACTTGCGAAAGGTCACTTGGGCTCAGGTTTCAAGGTTCGGAGTTTCAAGGTTTCAAAGACGCCCATGGATTCAAGGAACAGAACACCTTGAATCCTTGAAACGTGAAACTTCGAAACCTGATGCTAGGCTTTCACCGGCTCGGCGGCGACTGCCTCGTCGTGATGTTTCTTCACCATCTTGTTGCGTGCCGACCGCAGCTTCAAGAAACTCTTCGCCTCTTTGTACAGCCGCCGGCGGTCGTTGCTGTCAAAGACCGCTTTCCTCAAGATGCGGTACACGGCTTTTGGACGGAAATAATATTCGTCATAGAAACGATGCACGGCCGACATGATGTCGTCCGCGGGCAGCCCCGGATATTGAATCTGGGCGAGTTGATGTCCGCCCTCGTCCACCATCTTGTTGTCGCCGACCATGAAGCCGTTCTTTACCGCGTAGTCATAAAGCTCCGTGCCCGGATACGCATGCGCCACCGACACCTGAATGGTCTCAACGTCGAGTTCCTTGGCAAACGCGATGGTGTTGTTAATTGTTTCGTGCGTCTCGCCCGGCAGGCCCATGATGAAGTCGCCATGGATCACGAGCCCAAGCTTGTGGCAGTCCTTGGTGAACTGGCGGGCGCGTTCAATGGTCGCGCCTTTCTTGATGTTTTTCAGAATCTGCTGGTCTCCGGATTCATACCCGACGATCAGCAGGCGGCAGCCCGCGTCCTTCATCGCCTTCAGGGTTTCGAAGTCGGTGGTCACGCGCGAGGTGCAGGACCATGTCAGGCCCAGCGGCTTCAGCTTGGCGCACAGTTCGATCGTGCGTGCCTTCTGGATATTGAACGTGTCGTCGTCGAAGAAAAATTCCTTCACTTCCGGCCACATCTCTTTGGCCTTCGCCATCTCGCGCGCAACATCGTCGGCGGAGCGCTTCCGCCACGGATGCCCGCTCAGCGTCTGCGGCCACAAACAGAACGTGCACTGCGCCGGGCAGCCACGCGTGGTGTAGAGCGACACATACGGGTTCAGCAAAAACGGAACGTTATAATTCTTCACGTCGAGATCGCGCTTGTACACTTCGGTGACGTGCGGCAGTTCGTCCAGATTCTGAATCACCGGGGCGTCAGGATTGTGCACGATCTTCCCGTCTTTCAGATACGAAACACCCGGAATATCCGCCAGCGGCTTGCCCTTCGCGTAATCGGTCACCGAGTAGTCAAATTCCTTGCGGCAAATGAAATCGATCTCCGGACAATCGCGCAAAGACTTTTCCGGCAGCACGGTCACGTGCGGTCCCACAAAGGCAATCTTGATCTCCGGATTCACCTTCCTGATCGCCCGCGCCAGCAGGATGTCGCCCGGGAATCCCGGCGTCGACGTGAACAGCACCAGGAACTCATACTCCTTGGCGATGTTGATGGTCTCTTCGCCCGACACGTGGTGCGACGGCGCATCCAGCAACCGCGCCCCCTCCAGCATCCCCGCCGGATAAGCCAGCCAAACCGGATACCAGAAACTTTCAATTTCGCGGGTGGCGGGCCAACGGGATCCGGCGCCTCCGTCGAAGTTTTCAAACGATGGGGGATTCAGAAACAGTGTTTTTAAAGGCATAGTGGGTATTCTTTTAATTCTAGCATTCAGACAAGGATATTCCCGGTTTGACCCCGTGTTTCTGCAGGTTCCCGGTTACCCCTGGTACATGACCTAAGCGCTTGATTCCAATGTACTAGCCCTGCATCGAAAAGGGAATGTCCATGGGGTGAATGCAGTGTTGGATGCAGTGAAAGGGGAAACGGTGCGCTAAGCGGGAATGACTATGGTTTGACGCGGAGCAACTATTGGGCCTCACCGGAGGCTGGAACCCGGAAAGTCAGGCCGCGATCGTCGTTTGCCTTCGTAGTGGCGGGCAGATCCAAGTCGGATAACGGAATCTTTTGCGTGCGCTGCGGAGCGAAGTTCCAAAGCGTCTGGCCAACGATGGCGTAGTTGTGAACTTCCTGCTTGCGCTGGTCGCGGAAGACCAGAACCGTGTCGGGCAGGACTGGCGCACCCTCTGCCTCGCGTGCCGCAGAACGTGGATCGGGGTCGGAGCGCGCGTACATATCCTGATCGCCGTCGGCCTCGGCTTCTTCCTGGCGCCGCATGCGCTGCTCCTCGAGACTTTGCTGGTTCATCTGGTTGGCGACGGCTCGATCACGCTCGTAGTCTTCGTCATAGGAAGAACCGGAATTCCACCACCACGGATCGTAGTAGCCGCCGTACGTCCAGGGAAAACCAAACGAGCGACAGGGGAAACCGAAGCAGTTGTTGCGGAATCCGAAGGTGTGAAAACGGCGACCGTGGAATCCATTGTGAAATCCATTGTTGTGGAATCCATTATGGAGAAACGGCTGGTGCGAGAAGCCGCGGTTGGAAAACGAAGGACCGTGCGTGAAGCCACGCGAAGCCATGGGGCCGGAGCGCATGCCGCCAGAGACGCGGCCGCCGCCCATGTGACCACCGCCGCTGAAACCTCCGCCGTGGCCCCCGCTAAAACCTGCGCGCCCGCCGAACCCGCCGCCATGGCCGCCGCCGGCATGACCTCCGCCATGCTGCGCCCACAAGGGTACTGCCAGAAAGAGCGCGAACGCCGAGATGGCCATCAGGCGACGCATAAGCAAATTATATGCCCGATCGCAAGGGGCGACTTTGTCAAATTTTGTCTTGGCCTTCAGGTCGTCATCCGTCAAATTCTTGAAATTGCCAAAGGGCACACGGTTTATCGTTGGCGAATATACGGCGAAAGGTATAATATGCGGCAGCGGACGAGGGCCGCTAGCGCGCTGTTGATTGCGGCCTGCATCCTAGCTGCGCGGAAGTTGGCGCAGTCCGATGGCGGGAAGCGCGTGAAAACTAGGGTGGCAGAGATTTCTGATGCTGTGCGCTGGGCCGAAGAAATCATGCGCGAAATTGACAGTCGCTGGCCGATACCAGAAAGGAAGTGATTGCGATGGCTACCAGTGTGGGCGCAATCCCGAGTGTAGAGAAGAAAGAAGCCGAGCGCCGCGTACTTATCGCCGCGCGCAAAGCTGGCGCGCCAATTCCAGAGGGTGAAGTGGCAGGGGAAGAACCAGATTTCAGATTCCAAACTGCAGCCGATGCGCTTGGGATTGAAGTGTCAGAAATCATGCGGCCTGCTAGCAGCAATCATGGAATTCTGCCTGCAGAAGCAGAAGCCTTTCACCAGAGCATCATGCAAAAAGCGCAACAGATTTTCCGGAAGACTAGCAGTGGGCCGACACGCGTGAATGTGTATTTCTCCAATCCACGGGGGAAGAAGCAGAACAAACAGCAGCTAATCAATCGGCTTGTGGAATCCGTGCAAGCACATCGCCACCGCGCTAATCCTGCCGTGGTGCTGAAGGGTGAAGAACTGCCGGAAGGGTTTGACCACATTTTGATTACCGATGAATCCACTGAATGGTGGTGCGTTGAAGCTGGTGGAATTCATCTTTCCGAAATTCATCCCGAGGTTGCGGCCAAAATAGCCGCGAAGAATCCGTTGGTGTCCAGGTATCGGGCCAACCTGCCAAGCGGCGCAAAGCTTTGGTTGCTGTTGTTCAGCCGCGTGACCGTTGCTCGCAGTGTGCCAATCCCTGCTGGAATCGGGGAATGGAAGTTCCCTTTTGATTTTGACCGCGTGTTTTGGTTCGCATGTTTGGAAAACAGGGTGGTTGAATTCCGACGGCAATGAAGCACGACACACCACTATGCCAAAGATTCATGTAACTAAACCGCTACGAAATTTTGACTACAAGCTTGTCGAAGCGAAGATGGACGGCCTGCTTTTCAACGTGGACCGCCATCTGCAGCGCTTGATTGCTCTGAATGCGAAAAACCATTCAGCCAATCGCTGCCTTTCGCTCTTGAATGTGTTACTGCGCTTCACCCGCAATTCCTACAATGCGGTTCGCTACATCACAGCGGATACGCCCGCAGACCACAATAGGAAACCAAATTACGTGTTGATTGTGCCGCCAATCAACCGGCAGCTATTGGATTTGTTGTTTAGCCTCGCGTACATGATGGATGATTTCGAGAAGCGTTCCCTTCACTATCAGCGTGCTGGTTGGCGGGAAGCGCTTGAGGAATACCATCAAATAAAGAATCGCTTCTCCGCGGACCCTGAATGGGCACCGCACATCAGCAACCTTAAAAGCAATCTTTCGATGATGGTATCTGAATTCGGCATTACACCCGAGCAGCAACGAAAACCAAAATCCATTCCATACTGGAAGCACCCTTTTGAATTAGCGGAGGAAGAGACGAAAAGCAGGCCATTCCTGCGGTACTTAAATAAATGGCTATACGGCGACACTTCCGCTCAAGCACACCTTAGCTTTGGCGGATTGGTTAGGGTAGGCATTTTCTTGATTGCCGATGTGGTGGGTGGCCAGCCACAGCAATTTGTGGAAGACAGAATCATCCACCAATACCGCTTCCTACACATTTCCCGCACGGCAATCGTTACGCTGGCGATTGCAACCGAAATCGACACAAATCTGAAACTTGGGTACAAGGACTCCGAACTGTATCTATGGGGTGTTTTCGGGGACTACGTTGCGGAAGCACGCGAAATCTTTGAGCATCGCTATCAGAAACTGCTGGATTCCTACAACTGAAAGCACGGTACGGAGCCTGAATGAAAAGCGAGGGTTGATGAAATGTAGAAACCACCGGCACAAAAGACCCTAAAGATTTCGTGTGCCCTTCCTGTGGCGCGCCGTTTTCGTTTATTCCGCTATTGGGCAATGTCGGCGCGGATTTGGGGTCGTGCTTCGACGGAATTGGGGGCTGGCCCACCCTTGCACCGCCACGACACCGGCTGCCCCGCGCTTCGCGATCCGCGATCCGCGAAAAGTGGGGCAGCCCACTGATGGACGAAGTCTGCTACTGCTACTTCTTCTTCTTTCCTTTGGCGTGTTTCGGTGGGGACTTATGAGCAGGTTTCTTCGCCGGCTTCGGCGCAGGCTTTGCGGGCTTGTGCGCAGGGGTGGCAGCCTTAGGTTTTTCGGGAGCTTTGGCAGTTGTCTTCGCAGGCGGTGCCGCCGCCGGCGCGGGTGCCGCAACCGCAGCCGCGGCCTTCCCTTTCTTCCCTTTTGGTCCAGGCTTCGCTACGGCTGCGGCGGGGACTTCGGCCGCGGCCTTGGCGGCGCGTCCACGCCTTGGAGCGGGCGGAGGTGGCGGTGGCGGAGGTGCGAAAGGTTTCAGAAACTTCAGCGTTTCGGTGCGGGAACGCAGTTTCCCGTCGAGCAGAAGCATGAACACATCGTGCGCGAGTTTGGCATATCCGGGCAATTGCGGGGTGATGAGCAGTTCCGTCATTTCGGGCAACGGAATCTTCTGCTGCACCTGACGCCACTTGGTGAGGTAGTTCTTGATCTTCTGTTCGACCGACTGCTGCTTGGCGGTCACGGCGAGGAACAGCACCATCTCCGGGCGAGCGGTGGAGAGCAACTGCCAGGTGCGCGAGGGAGTGGCGGCCTCCTTGCCCAGCAGGCGCTTGGCCAGTTCCTTGGCGTGATCTTCAATGTCGCGCCACGCGTCGACCAGGTCCTTGCGCGGAATCAGCTTTTGAATGTCCGAGACGTCTTTGTCGGAGAAGTGCGCAGTCAGGAAATACATGACGGCGGGGCCGGCGTCGGGAGAATATCCCATGTCGACCATCTGCTGGCGCGTCTTCATGAGCTGGCCGATGCCGTGGGTATCGACCTTGGCGACGGTCCAGTGGTCGTGCAGAATGTCGAGCCAGCCTTCCTTCTCAAGCATCTTCACGACATGCAGCGGATCGTCTTCGTGGGCCAGAGCGGCGATTTCGTGGCCGATCGACGAGCGCAGAATGTGGTCGATGTACTTGCCTTCCCTGGCCGCGTCGTAGCGCGCCTGGGTGCGCTCTTCCAGCACCCAGTGGAAACGGGCGGCGAAGCGCGTGGCGCGGATCAAGCGCGACGGATCTTCGAGAAACGAATAGTTATGCAGAATGCGGATGACTTTGGTCTCGATATCGGCCACGCCGTTGAAGGGATCGAGGAGTAGGCCGCGGGATCCCTCGTTCAGCGAGAGCGCCATGGCGTTGACAGTGAAGTCGCGGCGGCGCAAGTCGTCGTGGATGGTGGCGGGGGTAACGATGGGGGGCTTGCCCGTTTTCTCGAAGTGCTCGGTGCGCGCCATGCTGATTTCGGCACGGGCGTTTCCGGGCAAGGAGATGAAGAGGGTGCGCGAGTCCTCTTCCACCGCGGTGATCTTCGCGCCCGCTTTCTCCAGGTCTTTTTGCAGCTTCAGGGGATTGCCCTGGATGGTGAAATCCAAGTCGCGGATGGTGAAGCCGCTGATAATGTCGCGGATGGCGCCGCCCGTGAGGTAAAGATTCAGGCCCGCGGCGCGGGCTACGTCCTGAACCAGGCCGACGCCCTTGAGTTGGTCCGGCGTCAACCGGATTTCCATCGTGTAAATGTAGTCAGCCATTCGTTTTCAAACGGCCGTCAGGTCTCGATTCCGCATGCGATCGTAGTGCAATCGCGACCCGGAGGAGGGCCAGTCGGGCCAAACTTTCCACAAGATTTCCACAGCCCGCGGCGCCACACCATCTCGCGCCTAAGCCACTCGAATGCAAGTGGCTTAATTCAAAGTACTTATGCGAAGTGGAAACTTTGCGGCAAGCTAAAGAAAATAACACAACGTTTACGTTTTGGCTACTGCCAAGCCGGATTCCGGTCGTTTGCGGCGAAAAAGTGCGAGAATCAGAGGCGGCTTCCCACCATCGGCTATCAGCTTCGGCGGACGCAGGCCGTCCGCACAAACCTGATTTGCAGAAGGCGGAAGCTGAACCGCGCAAGCCCTACTCTCATGCCCTCGACGCACAAGAAAGTGATCGTTCGGAAGATGGACCGCGACACGGTCTCCGGCTACGTGGCGCCGGCGCAATTCGTCCACGAGGGCAAACTGGAGCTGTTGAATACTTCGGGCACGGTTATTTCCATGGACTTGCGTGAGATCAAGGGGGTGTATTTTGTCCGCGAGTTCGGAGATTCGGAATCGCTGACGCGCAAGACGTTCACTTCCCGTCCGCGGTCGGAGGGTCTGTGGGTGCGGCTGCGTTTCAAGGACAGCGAGATTCTGGAAGGCCTGATGCCCGCCGACCTGACGCAGACTACGCCCGAAGGATTTTTGGTGAATCCTCCCGACCAGCGATCGAACACGCAGCGCATCTTCGTGCCGCGGACGGCGCTGGAGTCGCTGACGGTGTTGGCAGTAATCGGCGCGACCAAGCGCCCGCGGCGCGGGGCACAGGACCAGCGGCAGGTACCGATGTTTGAAGAGTGAGGCGCGCGAACTTAGGCGCGGGCCATGACGGCCAGGAGTGGTTCTGCCGGGGCTTCCGCGATCAGCAATTTGATGGTTACACGGGCGCCGTGCGGCTGCACGTTTTCTATTTCGAAATCTCCGCCGCGTTTCTTGACGATCCCGTAACAGACGCTCAACCCGAGTCCGGTTCCTTTGCCTACGGGTTTCGTCGTATAGAACGGATCCAGCGCGCGGTTCAGATTGCCAAAACCGGGGCCCGTGTCCTGGACTTCGATCACCACCCATGGACCGCTCTGATAGGCGCGAATGCGGATCTGCTTGCCGCCGGTCATTCCCTCCAGCGCGTCGGTGGAATTATTGAACAGGTTGAGGAGAATCTGTTTGATCTCGTCCTCGTTCACTGCCAGGGAGGGCAAGTCCGGTGCGATGTCGATTTCAATTCGAACGTTGCGGATGCGGGTGTCGTATTCCCGAAGTGCCAGCACCTGCTGTACGACCGGAAAGAGCTGTACCGCCTGCGTACCCTGCGCACTCTGCCGCGAAAACCGAAGCAGGTTATCGAGAATCCGGTTCATGCGGCGAGCTTCGCTGACCAGCTTCGCGAGTTGATCGCGAGCCTGCGGGCCCGCGATGGCATCGTTGATCAGTTCGCCGTATCCCATGATCGCGGTCAGAGGATTGTTGAGCTCATGCGCGACTCCCGCCAACAGTTGCCCCACGGCGGCCAGTTTTTCCGACCAGACCAGTTGCGACTGCAAAGACCTGAGTTCGACGGCGAGCGCAATGTCGGTTGCGAGCATTTCGATATGGGACAATTCGAGCACGTGGATCGTTTTCGTGTCTCGCGGCGCCGCCAAACGGATGCAGCCCAGGTATGCGCCTCCATCCGCGCAAAGCGGAATCAATAGCTCTTCGCCGTGCCCCCATTGCGCGTTCGGGTTTTCGCGCAGCGCAAATAGGATTGCTTTATCGGGAGGAAGTAAGTACGAATTCTTGCCCATCAACTGCGCGTTGGAACACAAGTTCTTGATGTGATCGAGTGTCCAGTCTCGCGTTTGAGCCTGCAGATTCCGCAAGGCGTCCGCCGACAATCCACTGGATCCCGCCACCCGTAACTTGTGCTCTGCATCTTCGAGCTGGACCACCGCCACACTGAACGTGCTGACCTCGGTGATGGCCGAAGCGATTGCGGGGCAAATGGTATCCAACTCCGCCCCACTCAGCAGCCGGGAAGTAATTGCCGAGAAGCGTTCCAAGCGGCGGTCGAGCCGGTCTGCCTTGTGTTGCATACCAGCGATCGATTCTGACTTGTCTTCCACCACCGCCAGAATCATTCCAAGAGCAACCAGGATTTTGGGAGTGTTCCACAGTTCCGCAGGAATACTCAGGCTCGGAGTGAGGCGATCGATCAACAACCGGATCGGAAAGGCCGCTCCCCAGGAAACGAATCCCCCAGCGATGGTCAGAATAGCGGGCGACACGCGCCGGTGGTTCCGGCAAATGAACACGCCCGCCAAAGCAAACCCGATTCCAATAAGTGCACTCGTCCCGTCCTGAAAGGAGCCGCGGAGCGCGGCAGCAATCGCCCACGCTCCGGCTAGCGAGCACAGGAAAGCTGCAGACACCAGGTACAACGACAACTTGCCGCTGACCTTGACGACAAACCACGCGGCGCCGCCGAGGCAGGCTGTCAGGCACAGGATGTAAGGCCAGCGCGCCTGCACGGCGTAGCTGGTGCATACCGCGTATGCCACCGAAGGCACACCCAGCACCAGTAGCAGGAGAGTCCGCTTCGCATAGTCTTCAGCCACCACGGAGACTGAGACTAGAAAAGCGACCACCGCGGCTTGCAGCGAACCGGAGGCCACCGCCAACAGGAAGGAATTGGCTGGACCGTGATCGGGCTCCAGCAATTGCGCCAGGAAATGCGTGAACACCAGTGTCCACCCCACCCTCCAAAGCGTCAGGCGGGCGCTGCGGGCGTGGCGCTTCAGGCAGACAAAGATGATGACCAGCACGCCCGTGATCAAGAATGTCGGAATCTTTTCGAGAACTCCCATTAAGAATGCATAGGGGGGAGGAGCATGGCACGACAGTTATCAACAGTAATCAACCGTAAGTCGTGGGTCAACGCCCAGAACGTGCCATGCTCATGGCACCAAAGTCATGCCGCATGCACGCCGGTGCCACAAGGTCGCGGCACGACACATTTCTTCTGGGCCTCGGCAGTTCAAGAAAAAACAAGTTGCCGTTGTCAGATGGCCAAGGCCGCCCGATCAATTCACCGGCGTTAGCAGGAAGGCGTGGTTATGGCCGCCTTTGTTCCCGTAGCCGGTGATTTGGCCGACGTTGTTGATGGCGTTGGCGTTGATCAAAACCCAACCAGAACTGGGGGGGATGAGGGAGTTCAAATCCTGCATGCCTCCGGTCGAGGTCCACACCATGGCGTGCGCGGCATTGTTCGACAGGTTGCCGTAGCCGACCACGACATTGGAGTCGTTCACTCCGAAAGCGATGCTGTAGTTGCCCCCGCGAATCACTCCCAGGTCTCGAATCTGACCCGAGGTGTTCCACAGGACCGCGTGCCAATGGCCTCCGATGCTGGTGCCGTCGGACTGGCCGACGATGACCCCTGAAGAGTTGACAGCGTTGGCAACACTGGTTACGCCGCCCGTCAGGGTTCCGAGATCCTTCATGGTGGAACCGTTCCAGAGGAATGCGTGTGAGGTGAAGGGCGGACCATAACCGAAGACCGATTCGCCGACGATGTAGCCGTTGTCGTTAATGTCGAGGCCGGCGGTAAAGATCGCCTTAGGCAGCGCACCCAGGTTCTTGATTTTCTTGCTGGTCCAACTGACGGCATCGACGACGCCATTGCTGAGGAAAGAATCGCCGGCGATCTCCCCGGAGGAGTTGATTTCGAAAGCCGCGCTGGAAGAGCCTCCCGCCAAGGTCCCGAGGTTGGTGATGGTTCCCGTCGAGGACCACTGCACCGCGACGAAATTCGTAGCCGGTTGGCCCTTGATGTTGGAATAGCCAACGACCGTTCCGGAATCATTGACTCCGATGGCGCCGCTGACGGTGGCGCCTGGCAACGTGCCGAGATCTTTCATTCCTCCGCTCTTGCTCCAGTAAAACCCGTGTTGGCCGGCAACCAGGCCGGTGCAGGGATATCCCTCGAGGGTCTGCGTGTCGGAACAACCGACCACGTCGCCGAGATTGTTAATCCAAAAGCCGCTGCTTTCGTTATCGCCCCTGAGCACGCCCAGATCGGTGATGGTGTAGGTCTGCGCTGCCGCCAGCGCCGCCGATGCCCAAACCAACGCCACCCACACTCCCGCGAACCTGCCTGTCATAAAACCTCCAGATTGTTTGCCGTGTCGTCAGTATGCCACCAAGCAAGACAGCCAAAGGAGTCACTAGTACAGCCCGGACATGCCCGGAGTAACCTACTGGGCGGCGGGCCCCGAAACCATGCGAAGCGGCGCGTCAACAAGACTGGAAATGCTTTGAAATCGGGGATGACTTGATGTAGGGTGTGAAGTCCACGCAGGCTATGAGCCTAAAGAGACCATCGGACCTCCTTCCTTCCTCCCTCCGACCGGCCTCCAGTGGGATGTGTTTTCATCTCGATCCGAGGTATGTCGGCTATGCGAGCGATGTCAGCGATGTCGGTGTCGAACCCCAATCGTGCCTTTCCCGCACTTCTTCCAACTCTTGTCGCGGCAATGGTTTCCACCCTGATGCTGGGTGCAACCTTGGTGGGGCAGGAGGCGGCGCAGCCGGCGGCCGCGGGTCCGCGACCGCTGATCACGCAGGCGGTGGACGACTCGCGGCTGACCACGCTAAAGGGCAATACGCATCCGCTGGCGCGCCCTGAATTCGATCTGGGTACAGCTCCGGCGAGCCTGGCCATGGACCGGATGCTGCTCGTGCTCAAGCGCAGCCCGGACCAGGAGATCTCGCTTCGGAAGTTGCTCGATAACCAGCAAGACAAGGCGTCGCCGAACTACCACAAGTGGATGACTCCAGAAAAATTTGGCAGGCAATTTGGGCCGACCGATAGCGACCTCCAGGCGGTGACTTTGTGGCTGCAGTCCCACGGGTTCCAGGTGGGCACCACCAAGGGTCGAACCGTGCTGGAGTTCTCAGGCTCGGCAAGCCAGGTGCAAGAGGCGTTTCACACCACGATTCACAAATATCTCGTGAACGGCGAGCAACATTGGGCCAACGCGAGCGACCCGCAGATTCCGACCGCGCTGACGCCAGCGGTGGCAGGGGTGCTCTCGCTGCATAATTTCTTGAAGAAACCGCAGAGTCATCTGGTGAAAGAACCCGCTGTGGCACAGCTCCGGCCGGGGAAGAAACCGCAGGTTACGTTCCCGGGCAAAATGGCCAGCCGCCGACGTTTGCCCTCGGACCGCAAGACTACGCGACGATTTACAACATCAACCCTACTTACAACGGCGGGGTCACCGGACAGGGCGTCACGATTGGCGTGGTGGGGAGGAGCAATCTTTATGCCGGGCCACCGGGTAACTCACCCGGCGAAGACGTGCAGAATTTTCACGCCGATGCGTTTAACCAGTGCTGTGCCGTGTTTGGTGCCAGCAATATCATTCTCAACGGCCCCGATCCTGGCGACCTCGGCGGCGGCGAAGAAGCGGAAGCCACGCTCGATTCAACCTGGTCCGGCGCAATTGCCTACAACGCGACGGTAAATCTGATCGTTTCGGCTTCGACCAACACCACCGATGGCACCGATCTGTCCGAGGTCTACATCGTCGAAAGCAATCTCGCCGACATCATGACGGAAAGTTTCAGCAGCTGCGAACTGTACGCCACCGACGGTCAGCTCGCCTTCACCTACGGCGTTGCGGAACAAGCCGCTGCTCAGGGCATCACCTACTTTGTTTCAACCGGAGACAACGGCGCCGCGGGCTGCGACGATCCCTCCACTCTTGCAGCCACGAATCCCATCTCCGTCAATCTACTGGCGTCCACGCCCTTCAACGTCGCCGTAGGCGGCACCATGTTCAACGAGAATGGGCAGGACACCAAGTACTGGGGAACGGAGCCCCCGATACAAGAGTCGGCGATTTCGTACATCCCGGAAAACGTGTGGAACGAGAGCAGTCCCAGCAACGGCTTATGGTCGGGTAGCGGCGGAGCCAGTGCTGGAAACATCCTGGGCGGACAGGGAGGGACGACGCCAGGTGTTCCTAAACCTTCATGGCAAGGGCCGCTGACGCTGGGGATTCCGAACGACAGCGTTCGCGACTTGCCCGACGTCTCGCTGACCGCCGCTGGACATGACGCCTATCTGCTGTGCCTGGAGGGTTCGTGTTTTCCGGTCAACGGACAGATCTTTATCTACTTGATCAGCGGCACCTCGGCTTCCGCGCCGACGTTCGCCAGCATCATGGCGCTGGTCGATCAGCAAATGGGAGGAAGACAAGGCCAGGCGAATTATGTGCTCTATCGTCTCGCCGCAGCCCAAGCCGCCTACCCTTCGCAGTGCAACGGTTCTAATACTTCCACTCCTCCCGCCAGCACCTGCGTCTTTAACGATGTGACTGTTGGCAACAATGTAGTTCCGGGTGAACTGGGCACCCAGTACCCGGCAACCGCTGGCTACGACTTGGCCACCGGCTTGGGCTCGGTAAACGTGGCGAACCTGGTCTCCAATTGGAGTTCCGTCACATTTAACCCTACGACGACGACGCTGGCGTTGAACCCTGTGCTGAACATCACGCACGGCCAGAGCGTAAGCGTGAACATCACCGTCGCTCCTAGCTCCGGAACAGGCATTCCCAGCGGAGACGTCTCCCTGCTGGCCGCGACTGGCCCGGTGACCGGTCAGAGCACCGTGGGAGGCTTCACTCTAGACTCGACCGGGAACGTCGTCTCCTCCACCAGCCAGTTACTCGGTGGTACGTATAACGTCACGGCGCGCTACGCTGGCGACACCACGTACGGTTCCAGCGTTTCCAGCGCGGTCCAGGTTACGGTGGCACCGGAAGCAAGCACGACTACGGTCTCCGCTGTCGATCAGAGTCTCAATCCGATTGTCGCCCCCCTGCCGTTTGGAAGCGGTGTGTTTGTCCGCGCCGACGTCGTGGGATTATCGAAACAAGGCACGCCGACCGGACAGGTCACATTTAGCGACACCTTCGGCAGCTTGCCCGGTCCCCTCACCAACCCAGTGGCTAACCCTGTGGCTCTCAACAGCGAGGGCAACACGTCGCTGGGAGCCGGGGTCAACAACTTTGACGCTGGCAGCCACAGCATTTCGGCGGCTTATGCGGGGGACGCTAGCTTTTCCGCGAGCCAGACCACGACTCCCGTAGCGTTCACGATCCAGCCGGGTTTCGCCGGAGTGTCCGGCCCCACGGACGTCACCATCACTAGCCCAGGAATGACTGGTACTACCACCGTGGGCATTATTGCCTCTACGGGCTTCTCAACCGCTATCAGCTTTACCTGTTCTGGCTTGCCCGCGGAGGCCACTTGCAGTCCCGCCTCGGCCACTGGAAGCGGGCCAAACACGGTCGTCAGTGTCAACATCTCGGTAACCACGCAGGGGCCGCACACGGTCGCGCTTCAGCTCGAACCGCAAGTACTACTTCGCTGCGATCTCAGCGACTGGATTGCCGCTGGCGGGTATCTTCCTGCTCGCAGGGCGCAGGCGCAGCCGTTGGAGCATGCTACTGGGGCTCATGGTGCTCGCGTTGCTCGTGACCGTTCCGGCGTGCGGAGGCGGAGGCGGCGGAGGTGGGACGCATCAGGATCCCGGCACCCCGGCCGGCACCTCCACTGTAACCGTAACCGCGACCGCAGGGTCGCTGACCCAGCAGGGCAGTTTCACACTCACCGTACAGTAGGGACATAGTCGTCTCAGCCGGGGCCGGCACCATTCGCTGGCCTCGGCTTTGTTGACTCCCGGCAGAAATGTCTCCGCGCACCTCTCGGGCGGCCCCTCTCCATGTCCGTTACAATCTCGGATGGAATCCATTCTCGTGACTTTGCCCATGAAACTCTCTGCTCATCGCATCTGCTCTCGACGCTCGCCTGGAAAACGGCTCCCCGGACACCGAAATCACTGGCCTCAACGGGATCGAACAGGCTGGGCCGGGGGAACTGACTTTTGTCTCCAATCCCAAGTACGCGGCGGCGGCGCGGACCACCCGGGCTTCGGCCGTGATCGTCGGGCGAGGACTTCCCTGCTATTCCGGCGGCGATGTTGCGGGCGAAGGATCCTTATCTGACTTTCGCGCGGGCGCTTGAGCTTGTTTCATCAGCCGCCGCGGTATGCGCCTGGGGTACACGCCACGGCGGTTGTGCATCGCACAGCGCACGCATTGGGGCGAATGCGCATATTGGGCCTTATGTCGTGATCGACGAGGATGTCGAGATTGGCGCGAACGCGGTGCTGCTGGCGCATGTCGTGATTTATCGCGGGGTGAAGATCGGCGACAACTTTTTCGCGCATGCGCACTCCGTGGTGCGCGAGAACTGCCGCATCGGCAATAACGTGCTTCTGCAGAACGGCGTCGTGATTGGAGCGGACGGATTTGGATTCGCGAAGACTGCCGAAGGACGCTGGCACAAGATTCCGCAACCCGCGCCGGTGGTGATCGAAGACGACGTCGAGGTGCAGGCCAACTCCTGCATCGACCGGGCCAGCGTGGGCGAAACCCGCATTGGACGCGGCGTGAAGGTCGACAACCTGGTGCAGGTGGGGCACGGCTCGCACGTCGGCGAAGATGCGCTGCTGTGCGCGCAGGTCGGGCTGGCGGGATCGTCGGAGATCGGCAACCGCGTCATTCTGACGGGGCAGGTCGGCGTCGTGGGGCACTGCAAAGTCGGAGACAACGCGATCGTCACGCCGCAGAGCGGAGTGGCGCACGACATTCCCGCTGGAGCGCTGGTGAGCGGAGCGCCTGCTGTGGATCACAAATTGTGGCTGAAGTATTCGGCGATCCTGCCGCGGCTTGCCGGAGATTGCGCGGGCGGTGCGGGAATAAGAAGCAAAAGGATTAACCACAGAGGACACCCGAGGCCCACAGAGCAAGCACTTACGCGTAGGCTGGTCCTCCCTGCTCCTCTGTGCCACCGGCAGGTTCGGCTGCGGTTGGCGATACTCTTCCGGCAAGCCGCTCTCGATGACAGCTCGGACTTTCTCCATCAGGCATTCTCGGCTGCCGAAATCCTTGGGCTCGATCGGCGGATGAAAAATCACTTTCACCAGGCCCGGCTTGATGGCGAATCGCGCCTTCGGCATGGTGTAGTGCGTGCCCACGATCGTCATCGGGATCACGGGAACGCCGCATTCGACGGCCAGATAGAACGGCCCTTTCTTGAAGGGCAAGCAGTTTGCCGTCGAACGAGCGCTTGCCTTCCACGTAGATGGTCATGTTGAGTCCCTGCTCGACGACCGCCTTCGCGGCGCGCACGGCTTCGATGCCCGCGTCGCGATTGCCGCGGTCCACGGGCACCAGCGAACCCATGCGCATGGCGCGGCCGAGAATCGGAACTTTGAACAATTCTTTCTTCACCATCACCGACGTGCGCTTGGGAATGAGCGGGATTTGAATCGGCGGATCCAGATTCGAGACGTGATTGGTCATGAAGATGTAGCTGCGGGAGTGGTCGAACTGATCGAGGCCGACGGCTTCGACCCGCACGCCGGTGATCCACACGCCCGCCCACGCGCCCCACATGAACAGGCGATAGAGCACGCGGACGTCTGCCCATGATGAAGCTCGCGGGGAATCCGATGATCGCCGCCACGGGAGCGGCCAGCGCCCAGAAGATCAGCATGACGATCGTGCGGATCATTTTGCCTGCGGCTCCTGCAGTTGCGTCCGGAGCGCTCTGCGCCTCGCCTTTCAGCCAGGCAGCGCGGCGCGCCCGCTGCTCGGGCTGTGACCTGGTCGAGGTCCTTCACTTCGTACGAGATTTCCTGACGGCTGCCGACCTTCCATTTCAGTTCGCGCTCGCCGCCGCGGCGCGTCGAACCTTCACGCGTGAGCGTGTCGCCCGGACTCAGCCGGGCCAACTCCTGGCGGGATTCCTGGCCGCCGGGCTTGCCCTGCAATTCGACGATGGTGTCGCCCACCTGCAGGCCCGCATGCTCGGCATCGCTGCCGGGCGTGACCGCGCCGACCGACATGGGGCCATCGAAGTTGCGGGACGCGATGAAACCCGCATCGGGCACGGTGTTCGTGATGGCCTCGACGCGCAGGCCGACGGAGCGGAGAAAATCGTTCCAGGGAATCTCTTCGGTTCCGGCCACGTACTTCGCGAAGAACGAGCTCAGATCGGCGTGGCTGACGGCCTCGGCGGCTTCGCGAACGCCGTTCGGAATCGTTGAAGAAGCGGCCCTTCTTGCGCATAGTTCGCGTTCATCCATTGCAGCACTTCGCGCAGCGACGCCTGCCCGTGGCTGGCCTCGCGAACCGCAAGGTCAAGCATCACGCCCAGCAGTTCGCCTTTGTTGTAGTAGGAGATGCTGCGCTCGGGACGGCGGTAATAGCCGTTGCCTTCCAGCCAGGCGTCGAGGCTCGATTCCTCGGCCGACTGCGTGAGGTGCGCGGGACGCCGCTCCAGTTCGGTGATCTGTTCGCCGAGGCGGTCAGAGATATTGCTTCTCATCGAGCAGGCCGGCGCGCAATTGAATTATGCCTTCGGCGGTGCTGGTCACGCCTTCGCTGAACCACAGGGCGCGCGTGTAATTCTCTTTGGTGTAGTCCACCGGTTCGAGCGTCTGCGGGCGGATGCGCTTGACGTTCCAGAGATGGAAGAATTCGTGCGCGGTGACGCTGGTCAGGGCATCCAGAGATTGCTTCATCCTGTCGGCATTGAGTTCGATGGCCGTGGAGTAGGCGTGCTCCATGCCGCCGCCCGCCGGCCCGCGCGGGAAGTGATAGAGGAACGTGTAGGTATCGAAGGGACGGTCGTTCATCCAACTGGTCGCTGCGGCGACGATCTTGTGCAGGGCGGCGACGATCTTCTGCCATGTCGTAGTCGGCGGATCGGCGTCGACGATGACGCGGAAGTGGCCGCCGGCCTCGTCGAAGTCGGACTCCTGAAAGTTGCCGATCTCGACGGGAGAGTCGACCAGGCGGTCGTAATTCGCGGCACGTGAACTCGCCGCCGGAAGCCAGGGTCAGCGGAGTGGCGATTTGCCAGCCTTCGGGAAGCTGGCTGAAACGCACGCTCAGCGGGGCGTTGCGCGCGTCCACGGGATACATCAGAATCTGCGCCAGATTGAAGAAGGCGTGATGAGGGTTCAGCTGCGCGCCGAACGGGCCGGGGGAATCGACGTAGATCTGATATTCGACGATCGCGCCGCCCTCCGCGCCCGGAATCTGCCAGCGGCTCTTGTCGATTTCGCGCACCGGGAGCGGATTGCCGGAGCGATCTTTGGCGCGGACCCAGTTCACGTACTGGGCGAAGTCGCGAACCTGATAGAGAGCGTTCCAGACGGGAAGCTGGAGTTCGCGCTGAGCCGCGCCCGCCGGCAAGATGATCTGCACCTCCACCAGATGCTGCTCGGGTGAGGCCAGCGAGACCGTATACGAGACGGGAGGCCGGGACTGCGCGAGCGAAGTGGACGATACATGGCGAGAACTGCGACGCATACAGCGCCAGTCGAAGCGTGCCGCCTAGCCAGCTCCGGGGAAAGAAGTTCATCGGTTCCCTGCCAATTCCCGCAGGCGCGCGGGCAGTTTCTCATAAATTCCGCCGAAGCCGCCATTGGAAAGAATCGCGACGACGTCTCCGCTGCGCATTTCCGGAGCGACGGTTTGCACGATTGCGTCGGCATCGGCGAGAAGCCGCGCCCGGCGGCCGTTTCGCTCGATCTCTGCGGCGAGGGCGGGCAATTCCAGGCGTTCGTTCTCCGGGACCGCTTCCGAGCGGAACACGCCGGCCACGATCACTTCGTCGGCCTGCGCCAGGCTGCGCGCCAAGTCAGTTTGCAGAACGCGGCGGCGCAGCGTGTTGGAACGCGGCTCGAGAATCGCCCACAGCCGCGCGCCCGGGTAGCGCGCCCGCAGGGCCTTCAGCGTTCCGGCAATCGCCGTGGGATGATGCGCAAAGTCGTCGATGATGGTGATGCCGTTCACCTGCGCCTTCACTTCGAGGCGGCGCTTCACGCTCTTGAAGGTCTTCAGCGCCGCGGCAATCGCTTCTTTCGAAATGCCGCAGGAAGCCGCGAGCGCCGCCGCGGCGGTGGCATTCCAGACGTTGTACTCCCCGGCCAGCGGAAACTCGAAGTCGGCCCAGGGCTGGCCATCGTGCAGCACGGTCCAGGAAGTGCGGCCGGGTTCGAGGCGCAGGTTCGTGATCTTCCAGTTCGCGCGCGGCCCGGCGCCGTAGCGCTCGACGGGGCAGAACGCCTTGGCCAGACAACGCTCCAGACTCGGGCTCTCGGCGGCCTCGCCGGCGAAGCCGTCAAAGGCGACGATCCGTCCGCGGCGCGGAATCAGATTCACCAGGCGCTTGAACGCAGTCTCGACGGCATCGAGATCTTTGTAGATATCGGCGTGATCGAATTCGACCGAGGTCAGGATCACCGCGTCGGGAAAGTAGTGCAGGAACTTCGGGCCCTTGTCGAAGAAGGCGGTGTCGTACTCGTCGCCTTCGAGGATGAAGTGCTTGCCCGCGCCCGAGATGAAAGCTGGAGCCGAAATTTTCGGCGATGCCGCCGATCAGGAACGACGGCTGCAGCCCGGCGGAGTGGAAGATCCACGCCAGCATGGAAGTCGTCGTGGTCTTGCCGTGGGTTCCGGCGACGACCAGCACTTCTTTGCCGCGAAGAAATTCGTCGTGCAGCAACTGCGGCAAGCGAACAGAACGGAATGCGCTGGTCGAGCACGTGCTCCAGTTCCACGTTGCCGCGCGACATGGCGTTGCCGACCACGACCAGATCCGGACGCGGGTCGAGATTCTTGGCATCGAACGGCTGCGCCACGGGAATGCCCAGCTCGCGCAGAAAATCGGACATGGGCGGATAGGCAGCCGCGTCGGAGCCGGTGACGTGAAATCCGCGCTGCTTCAGCATTCCCGCCAGCGAGGCCATGGCGGTGCCGCAGATGCCGATCAGGTGAATGTGTTTTTTTTCGTTCATGTCCTCGGCTTGCTCACTGCAGCGCCTAAAGGTCGCGATTGATCTACGTGCACAGCGGTGACGCCTGAAGGCATACCCTGACGCGAGTCACAGAATCGCTTCCGTCGTCTGGTCATGGCTGGACCGCCGACTCCAGAATCCTGAGAGCCACCTGCCCACCGCTCACCGACAATTTCGCCCGCACTCCGAACGGCAGCGTGATGTTGCCCGATGTCACGTGCCCCGACCGCACGCCGAAGGCTACGGGAACTCCCAGGTCGCCGACGATTCGCGTGACCACCTCCTGCAGAGTGTAACCCTGATCTGCGTTCTGCATGCAGTCGAGCATTTCTCCGAAGACGATGCCGCGCACCTCGTCGAGATTGCCCGCCAGTTTCAACTGCATCAGCATGCGGTCGATCTGGATAGGGCTTGGCGGCCACGTCTTCGAGAAACAGGATCGTGCCTGCAGTCTTGATCTCGTACGGCGTGCCCAGCGATGCGACCAGAATCGAGAGGCATCCGCCGTATAAGACACCTTCGGCTTCGCCGTCGACCAATCCGCTGACGCCGGCATTCAGCGGAACATCCCAAGGGGTCATGCCCGAGACGGCCGCTTGCCATGACGGGAGATCTGACGCCGCCTTCGTGCGCCCAGTCTTTGGCAGCCATCGGGCCGTGGAAAGTGACGAAGCCACCGTCATCCGCGAAGTGCGTCAGCAGCGTGGTGATGTCGCTGTAGCCGACGAAGATCTTTGGGATGCGCTTTGATCTTTTCGAGATCAAGAGCGTTGAGCAGATAGTTCGCGCCATAGCCACCGCGCGCGCAGACGATCGCCCGGACATCGTCCCGCACGAACATTTCTTCCAGTTCGCGCGCCCTGCGCTCCACTGATCCGGCAAAGTAGAGATCCTGTTCCAGAATCGAATCGAAATAGAAAGGGCTGTATCCGGCGCGCCGCAGCGCCTCGCAGCCCGCTTCCAAATCCTCCCGCTTGATATTGCTGGCGGGCGCGACGATGCCGACGGTATCGCCGGGGCGAAGGGCGGGCGGTTTGACGGGTTGAAGTTCGGAGAAGACATGGGTTTCAAGCGGCTCGCCCACGGCGACAACCGCCTCAGCAGCAGATTCAACTCAGGAAGAACTCTCCCCGGCACAACAGCCGCGCCGGACCGCGCAGAAAAATATTGTTGCCTTCCCGGCGCACGGTCTGTGTGCCGCCGGGAGCGTGGACCTTCACCGGCGAACTCGCCCGGCCAGTCGCCATCGCGGCCACAGCCGACGCGCAAGAACCGGTGCCGGAAGACCGCGTCTCCCCGACGCCGCGCTCAAAAAAGCGGCCCGCACATCGTATTTGCTATCGACCGCGACCAGTTCAACGTTCACTCCTTGCGGGAACTGCGAGTTGCGCTGGATTTCCGCAGCTTGCGCCTGCCAGTCTGTCGCAAACTCAGGAACAAAGATCACGTAGTGCGGATTGCCCATCGACACAGGAATGCCGCGCACTTCCCCGGCGGCGATCTTCAATGCGAGTTCGGTCTCGACGACGGCTTCGCCCATTTCGATTTCAAACTCATACTCGGAGTCTCGGCGCGAGGTCAGCGGGCAGATCTTCATCCCTGCGCCAGTCAGAATCGAAATCCGCTCTTTGCCCTGCTGGGCGCAAACGTACGCCGCCACGCAGCGCGTGCCATTGCCGGAGATCTCGGCGGCTGAGCCGTCGGCATTGATCAACCGGATTTCCACATCCGCGGTGAAGTGCGGAACCATCCACTCCACCCCGTCGGCGCCCACGCCGTTGTGCCGGTCGCAAATGCGGCGGGTGAAGGCCGCGATATCGGCCGGAGCCAGCGCGCCGTCGATCAAAAGGAAATCGTTGCCGCAGGCGCTGGCCTTCACGAATGGAATGGTGCGTGACGCCCGAGTTCACTCGCGCTCCACCCGGCCGAGCGAGGTCACGCCGCGCAGTACCGTCGACGCCTTCAATTGCTGGAGTAATTCTTTTTGCTCGCGGTTGCAGCCCTCGACGTCAAACTGCAGGCGGACATGTTGGCCCGTGTTGCCGGTGAGCGTGTTCTGCATGAGCCGGTGATGACTTTCCAGGATGCGATTGACTTCGTTGCTGATTTCTTCGACGCTGGCGCCAGTAACTTCATAACTCGACAGCAGCAGCTTGAGATTGAAGGTTTCTTCCACGTGGCCCAGAAAAAACAGCGTAATCAGCACCAGTCCGGTGGCGAACATGGCCGTCAGCGTAAAGGCCGCCGCCTGCGGCCATTCCGACCGAAGCGACGACGAACAAGCGTGGCGGCTGTGGTCAGGCCGGTAGTGAGCCCGCGGGTGTGCAGAATCGAGCCCGCGCCGATGAAGCCGATGCCGGGAATAATCTGCGCGGCGATTCTGGCGCGCGTCCGAAGGCACCCCGGCCAGTCCTCGCGACAGCACCGTGAACATCGCCGCCCCGAAACAGATGAACATGTTGGTGCGCAGACCAGCGGCGCGATGTTTGAACTCGCGCTCCAGGCCGATGAGCCCACCGAGAATCGCCGCCAGGACCAGGCGCGACAGCGAACTGCCAACGACTCCGCTCGCCATTTCCCCGCGCAGCAAATTAACGAAATGTTGCCAGTTCATGAGTTCGCGCCTGCCCGAAGCAGGCTTCCGATGGCCGGATTCTATCATCCGATTTGCACCCTCCTGCGTTACCTGCGTGATTACCGCGCGCGGTAGAGGATGGCCCGCGCCTGCCCGGTAACGTGAATCTCGACGAGTTCGGGCAGATGACGTCCCTCTACGGCCTGCCACACGCGGTCGCCCTCGAAGGCAACCACGTAATCGGCATACTGCGCGGGGTCCGCCAAAGCGTGCTCCCACAAACCATCGGGATCGACGGGCTGTTTCCAGGTGCGGTGATTGCCTTCGTTGATGACGTGCTTGAGAGGAATCCCCGCCTGCTGCACGGCGCCCACGTGATCCCCCAGGTACATCAGCAGGGTGGAGTCCGGCGGCAGCTTTTGCAGCCAGACCGCGAGTTGGCGTTCGAGTTGATTCCGGGTGCGCATGTTGACCTGGGCCTCCTCCAGGGAGACCGGACCGGCGCGCCAGATCGAGGCGTAGCTTGCGACCACCAACGCGAACAGGCCAAGCATGCCGGCAAGCCGCAGCTCGCGGCTTCCACGTTCGTACCGCACGGCCAGATGTACCAGGATGGCCAGCAGCACTGCGAAGGCTGGGAGCAACTGCAGTCCGTAGCGAACGTTGTAGTGGGTGAACGGCCACCAGGCTGGGACGAAGATAGGCACGCCTCCGTAGGCCACTGACAGCGCGTAAAAGGGCACCGGGATCAGCAAGAACAACAGCGGCGACAGGGCAACACGGGATGGTGCCCCTGCGCCCAGTCGGGGCCGGTAGAACCATGCCGCGGCAACCAGTCCTGCAACCGCGAGCAATACCCAGGCTCGCTGCAGCCATTCATTTTCGGCCACGTTGGCTTCGGCCGATTTCAGAAAGTACATCCCCGCCAGCACAGGATTGCCGCTGCCGGGATGCCCGGCATTGCCGGCACTCTGACTCCGGCGCTCGATCGCCTTCGCGGAGTAAGGCCCGTTCTCAAACTCAAGCGGATTGCGATAGACGATTCCGTTGTAGGCGAGCCAGAGCGACGGCGCGGCCGCTGCGATCAAAACAAATTTCACGACCGCGGCCCGAGAGCCGCGGAATGCCGGCCATCTCTGCCCAGTTGCATTACCCGGGAGCAAGCTGAACAGCACGACCGCCGACGCCATCGCAACCGCCAGGAACCATCCGTCGTAGCGGGTCAGGCAAGCCGCCGCCAAACACAGGCCGCACTTCGTGAGTGCCTTCGCGTCGCCACGCACGGACTCGCTGAAATAGACGACCGCCCAGATGAAGAGCGCCAAGTACAGCGCCTCTCCCATGGCGGTGGTCTGCATGTAGATCAGATTCGGATTTGCTGCATACACCAATGCCGCGGTCCACGCGGCAATTCGGGCGGCGCCGTCCGGTTCGACATCGCGGGTGAGGGACCCTCGAACCAGCCGGAACATTCCGACCACGCCGAACACGTACGCGATCATGGACGGAATCGAGCCGCCCACGCCTCTCCGCCACATTTCTTCGGAGATCAAAAAAGGGATCATCAGCAGATGCGGCAGGGGCAGCCACACGGTTCCGAGTTGCAGGAGGCCGGGAGTCTTCGAATCGAAGACGCGGCGAGCGATGTTGATGTGGGCGACGGCGTCACCGTAGAGCAACACATCGCCGCGCTGGAAATAAAACAAGAAAGAAATAACCGAAACACAGGTCGCCAGCCAGGCCAGCAGCCTGACCTCGGAGTCCCAGGGGGAGCTGGGCGGTGCGTTCTTCATTCTCTTGGGCACTAGCGATCGTCCCGGGCACGACCGGGCCTCTGGAGGCAGACTACTCGAGGTGAGTTAATTCGCGAAAGATCTGAAAGCGCGCGTCGATCTCTTCCCGGGTGAGCGATTGCAGGCGCTCCGTGCCGAAACGCTCGACCGCAAACGATCCCATGACGCCACCATAGAACAAAGCGCGCTTCAGGACCTCGCGGTTCAATTCTTTTTGCGACGCCAGGTAGCCCATGAACCCGCCGGCAAAGGAATCGCCCGCGCCCGTGGGATCTTTCACCTCTTCAATCGGCAGCGCGGGAGCGCGAAAGGGATGATGCCCGATGCCAAACGCGCCCTCGCGAAAGAAAATGGTCGCTCCGTATTCGCCGTGCTTGATGACCAGCGCCTGCGGACCCATGGCCAGCACCTTGTGCGCGGCCCGCGGCAGGTTGGTTTCCCCGGCGAGCATCTTCGCTTCGGTGTCGTTGATCAGCAGGACGTTTACCAGTTTCAAAGTTTCGGCGAGTTCTTTGAGTGCGCCCTTTGATCCAGTAATTCATGGTGTCGCAGCCGGTCAGGCGCACGCCGTTCATCTTGCGCCGCACGTCGGCCTGCAGGGTGGGCTGGATGTTTGCCAGGAAAAGGAATTCGGTGTCCTCGTACTCCTTCGGAATGCGCGGCTGAAAGGTCTCGAACACGTTCAGGTCGGTGAAATTCGTCTTCGCCTCGTTGAGGTTGTCGGTGTAAGATCCGCCCCAGCGGAAGGTCTTGCCCTTGGCGCGCTCCAGGCCGCGGATATCGATGCCTTGTGCGTGGAAGACTTGCTCCTGCTCGGCGCCGAAGTCCTCGCCGACCACGGCCACGACCCGCACCTTGGTGAAATAACTGGCCGCCAGCGAGAAATAAGTGGCCGCTCCGCCCAGAATGTTCTTCACGCTGCCCGAAGGCGACGTGACGTCATCAAACGCAACCGAACCGACTACCAGAATGCTCATTGTGAGTTATTTCCTTTTGGTCTCCCGTTCCTTAGGGGCGTGAGAAAGTCGTCAACCACGAAGGGCACGCAGGTTCACGAAGGAAAAACTTTCATTGCGTTTGTTGCCTTCGTTTGCACGTACTTCCCGAAGATCAACTTCAGCTTCTTCTTCGTCGCTGCGGGAATCTTCTTTGGATCGGTCAGGATGGCGTGGGCCAGCGCTGATCCGCATTTGCACGAGCGCTCCCGCGGCATGGCGGCCACCGTCTCGCGGACAACCTTGGCGGCGTTCTCGGCATTCTTGATCAGCACGGCGACGATCTGATCGACCGTCACGGAATCGTGATGCGGATGCCAGCAGTCGTAGTCGGTCACCATGGCGACCGTGACATAGCAAAGCTCCGCCTCGCGCGCCAGCTTGGCTTCCTGCAGGTTGGTCATGCCGATCACGTCCATGCCGAGGCCGCGGTATACGTTCGACTCCGCCTTGGTGGAAAACTGAGGCCCTTCCATGCAGAGGTAGGTTCCGCCATGCTTGGCGACGACGCCGGCCTTCTTGCACGCGGATTCGACAACGCCCGCCAGTTCTCCGCAAACGGGATCGGCGAAGGCAATGTGCGCGACCACGCCGCCGCCGAAAAAAGTGTCCACGCGATGGCGGGTTCGATCGAAAAATTGATCGGGGATGACGAAGTCCAGTGGCTTATGCTCTTCCTTCAGCGATCCGACCGCCGAGATCGAGACGATGCGCTCGACCCCAAGCTGCTTGAACCCGTGAATGTTGGCGCGAAAATTCAGTTCGCTGGGCAGGATGCGATGGCCGCGTCCATGACGCGCCAGAAACGCCACCTTGCGCCCTTCCAGCGTGCCGCATACGTAGGCGTCGGAAGGCGCGCCGAACGGCGTCTTCACCCGCACTTCCTTCACCTTGGTCAGCCCGGGCATCGAGTAGAGCCCGCTGCCGCCGATAATTCCGATTTCCGCCTGTGCCAATCACCCTCCAGAACGCTTGCGCGCACGCGAATCAAACTGGTGATTATACAGGACAGGAATCCGCGGGCTGCGCCGGCGGCAACGGAGTTTTTGAGCCGCTCGCGAGTTACAGACGGTGGAACGAGCGGCGCTACAATTCGGAATATGAAGTGTACCGTAGCCTGCGTCTTGTTTTTGCTGTGCAGTTTCAGCCGGGCGCAAGACAAGCCCGCGTCTCCCACTGAGCCAAAATCCGTCACGGTTCCCGCCATCCATTGATCACAACCGCGTTGTCATCAACGCCGACGTTCCTCTTGCCAACGGATCAACCGAGCGCGTTCGTGCGTGGGTGGATAACGGCAACCCGGATCTCTACCTTTCCCGACGCCTGGCTACGCTGCTGGGACTCGCGGTTTCCTGCGACGACCATGAATGCTCTTCGCCTCCGCCGCCAGAGATCGGCATCGACGGAATGCGAATTCCTCTGACGGCGATCAAGCAGGCAAAGATTCCGCTGAAGCCAGTCAACGCGGCTTCGGTGCTGGCCCCGGGCATGAATGCGGAGATCAATTTGCCCTCGAGCATCCTGCGTCACTATGACGTGCTCTTCGATTTTCCCGGTCACAAGTTTTCGATCGGCTCGCCCGGCACGATTCGTTTCCGGGGACCGAGCGGGAAGGTGCAAATCAACGCGGAGAACGGCCTGATCCAGGTTCCCAGCCAGATCGAGAATAAGAAATACAATCTGGCGCTCGATGTAGGGGCCTGCATCAGCTTTCTTTCGCAGGACCTGTTCGACAAACTCGCCGCCGCCCATCCCGACTGGCCGCACATGACCGGCGCCGTCGGCTCGGCCAACATGTGGGGCCTGGATGAAGAACCGAAATGGAAAGTGATGCGCGTGGATCGCGTGCAGTATGGGCCGCTTTTTCTTACCAACGTGCCTGTCGTAGCTTTCCCGACAGACAGAATGGATTTCTTCGAAAAACGTGCCGGCATTGCAACCGCCGGACTCCTGGGCTCGAACGCGCTGCTCAACTACCGTGTGGGCCTCGATTACGCGCATTCGACGGTCTACTTCGAGTTTGGCCGCATGTTCAGCTTTCCCGAGTTCGATGTCATCGGACTCGTCCTGCGGCCGGAAGACGACGGCCGTTTCACCATCCTCGGCGTCGCCGACTTCGAGGGCGGGGCGTCGTTGCCGGCTGGGCCGGAAGGAGTCCAGCCTGGCGATCATCTCGTCGCGGTCAACGACATTCCGGTTCGCGGGTCCACCATGGGACAAGTGTGGGCGATGCTCGGGGGAACGCCGGGACAGCAGCGCCAACTCACCCTCGATCGTGAGGGCAGGCAGTTCAAGGTCGTGGCGAAGGTCCAGCATTTCCTGGGAGAGTTGCCTGACGAGAAAGAGAAGAAGAAAAAGAAGTAGCGGCGTTCACTTTGAGGCGGGCAGCGGCCCAAACACTTCCCTCTCCAGGATTGCGGTCGTGGCCGCGTTGAGGCTCTCGCTCACGAGCACGGTATCGCCCTGCTCCTCGATCACGACGGGGCCGTCTTCGGTGGTCCAGGCATGGCGGCCTTTCAGCAGTTCGCCCTTGGACTCGACATCCTGCGCACTGCCTTGGTCCGGTGCTGCTCCTCCAACTTCTACCGCTTGCTTGTAGCGCTGCTTCAGCGACCGCGCGTAAATCCCGGCAAACTCCGCGGCCTTGTCCGCGTTCGACCAGCGCGAGACGTACAACAGGCCCAGAGGCGCAGTGGCCCCGGCATCGGAGCGGGGATCGGGCCTGGACTTCGCGGCATAGTAATATCCACCGCGCCATTCCGGATAGAGCTTCGTCGATACGGGCTTTCCGGCATACTGCTCGACCAGCACAGCGACGTCGAACTCGCCCATCGCACCGATATCGAACTTCTGATAATCCTTGAAGTCGTGCTTGAAGTCAGGCACGCGCATGGGCGCAATCTTTTCGCCTGATAAATACGTCTCGGGCTGCATGATCTGGCGCGTGGTGTGCGGAGGATTTTGCAGCACACCGGCGAACGCCTTCTCCTTGCCGCCTTTCTGCATTAGTTTCACCACAAACTCCATGCCGTAGCTGTAGGGGAACGTGAGCGACTCTTTCATGAAAATCGGCGCGTCATTGAATACTTTCGTACCGGGTGTTCCCGTAAGCGTCTCCTCTTCCATCGCGTCCACCAGAGCCGGAGAATCGGCAATCGAGTGGCCGGCAGGAGCCATGGCATACTGAAACATCATGGCCTGGGCCTGCCCTTCGATGACTGCTTCGCGGGCGTTGTCCATCTCGTCGTTTTCGATGTCGGCGGGCGTGGGATCTTTTCTGATTTCGGCCAGATCCTTCTCCCCTTTCTTCATCCACTTCTGCAGGCCCACGGTCTGATCCTGCAGCGCATGCGTCAACTCGTGAGCCATGACCGGCTCCTGCTCCTCCATGGGCACCCAGTCAAGCAGGTTCACAGTTTTAGTTTTCGGGTCGTAGTAGCCGGCCACTTCTTCCCGCAGGAGCGCGACCAGAAACGTTTCCAGATTGAAGTCGCGAGGCAGCAGGCCGAATTTTTTCAGCACCAGTTCGGAACGCCGCAGGCGCTGCGTATCCTCGTCATTCAGATGCTAGGTGAGATAGGAAACGACCTCGTCGCGGCTGGTCAGCTTGCGCTTCACTTCTCTCTTGATGGGCAGGCCGGTCTGCTTGCTGTCGAATTCCAGAATTTCGTCAACCGAGTGGAAGAGTTCCTCGGCTTGCCGCGGGGTGATCTTGACTTCGTCCTTGGGCGGTTCTTCCTTCGGCGGGGAAGGCTTGGATTGTTCCTGTGTGGCAGAAGCCGGGGCGGGCTGAGACAGTCTTATCGGCCGGCGGCGTGTCCTGTGCCCTCGCCGGAAGCTGCGCCCACGTGGCCGCCGCCAGCATAACCGCGAAAAGCAACCGAAGAATCCCTGAGGAACGCCCTTTAGCCTTATCCATTGAGATTGAGTTTATACGTTTCCGTATACTTTTCCCTCATGGGAACAACTAAGCCCGTCAATCTCTGGACGTCGAACGAGCATGCCCGCGACTATCTGGACCGAGCCGACTCTATTTCCCATCGGGACGAGGGCGAATCGGCTTTGCTCGAATTCATCCCGCCTCGCACGCGGCGCATCGTCGACCTTGGGCACCGGCGACGGACGACTGCTGGCCTGGTCCGGCAAGAATTGGTCCGGCGCGGGCACCCTGACACCGAAGCCGTGGCGGTGGATTTCTCTCCGACCATGCTCGATGCCGCCCGCAAGCGCTTTGCCGGGGAGTCTTCCGTTAGCGTCATCCCTCATAATCTCGACGAGCCTCTCCCCGCTGTGGGCACGTTCGACGCCGTCATCTCCAGCTTCGCGATTCATCATGTCGTCCACGAACGCAAGCGGACGCTGTACGCGGAGATTCACGGCCTGCTGAATCCGGGCGGAGTTTTCTGCAATCTGGAGCATGTGGCCTCACCCACTCCGCGGCTTCATGAAGAATTTCTGGAACGCATCGGATTTACGGTCGAGACCGAAGATCCATCGAACAAGTTGTTAGATGTCGAGACCCAGCTGGGATGGTTGCGCGAGATTGGGTTTGTGGATGTGGATTGTCACTGGAAGTGGCGGGAGTTGGCGCTGCTAGTCGGTGTAAGATCGTAATCCTCACCGGACAGCGGCACGCTGACCGGTGAAAATCCTTGCCGCGCTCCGCATGGGCTGGCACTACAGGGATCTTTCGACTACGCATATCGATTCGCTCTTCGCGAATCAACATGCTTCGCTCAGAATGACAAAGCTAGGTGTGGCTGACTTGTGTGGCCACCCACTCCCCAGCTTCCCGCGTCCCGAGCGGGCCGGCAATATCTTGCGTGGTCTTCTTCTGGCGGACCGCTTCCAGCACGGCGTTTTCGATCTTCGCCGATTCCGCAGCCATCCCCAGATGAGCGAGCATCATCGCCGCCGTCAAAATCGCGCCGAAGGGATTCGCCATATTCTTCCCCGCGATCGGCGGGGCGGAGCCGTGGACCGGCTCGAACATCGACGTCTTCCCGGGATGGATGTTGCCGCTGGCGGCCATGCCGAGACCTCCCTGCAAGCCCGCGGCGAGATCGGTGATGATGTCGCCGAACATGTTGTTGGTGACGATGACGTCGAATTGGCGCGGGTCGCGCACCATCTGCATGCAGAGCGCATCGACGTACATGTGCTGGGCGGTGATCTGCGGATACTCGCCGCTCACTTCCTTGAACACGCGCTGCCACAGGCCTCCGGCGTGGGTCATGGCGTTCGATTTGTCGCACATCAGAACTTTGTTGCGCGGCGAGCCGTCAAGTTTGGTGTGACGCTCGCAGTATTGAAAAGCGTAGCGGATGATGCGCTCGACACCTTTGCGCGTGTTGATGTCTTCCTGAGTGGCGATCTCGTCGGGCGTACCCTGCTTGAAGACGCCGCCGGCATCGGTGTAGACGCCCTCGGTATTTTCGCGGAGCACGACGAAGTCCACGTCTTTGGGCTCGACGCCCTTCAGCGGGCACAACGCCGCATCGAGCAGGCGGACGGGGCGCACGTTGGCGTAGAGATCCATCTTGAAGCGCATCCCGAGCAGAATTTCTTTGGCATGAATGTTGGTTTTGACTCGCGGATCGCCGAATGCGCCGACCAGGATGGCATCGAAATCGCGGGCTAGCATGGTGAAGCCGTCGGCCGGCACCGTGACCTGTTCGCGCAGGTATCGGTCCGCGCCCCAGTCGAACTCGGTCAACTCGACGTTGGCGCCCGAGGCCTGAATCACCTTTACGGCCTGGGGTATGACTTCCTGGCCGATGCCGTCCCCGGCGATGACGGCGATGCGTTTCTTCCCAGAATCCTGCGGTTCCTTTTTTGAGTCCACGGCAGGAAAGTTAACACAATCGCTATAATCGAACTACCAGTATGGGGATTACGGCACTCCAGGCTCATGGCGACGGACTAGGCGCGATCGGCGCCAGCGAGTATCGCGGCGCAACGACGGCGGCGCGCTTTGGCGATCCGCAGGCGGAGTACGCCGCGCTGCGCAGCGGTTGCGGCGTGTATGACCTTGGATTCCGGGCCAAGATTTCGCTCACCGGCGGCGACCGCGTGCGCTGGTTGAATGGGATGGTCACCAACAATATCCGCGACCTGGCTGTGGACCAGGGGGTATATGCGTTTCTGCTCAATCCGCAGGGGCACATCCTGGGCGATCTTTATGCCTACAACCGCGGAGAAAGCATTACGGTGGACACGGACTGCGGGCAGGCGGAGAAGATTCTCGCGACGTTCGACCATTACATCATCATGGACGACGTCGAAGTCACAAATCTGAGTGAGCAACTGACGGCGCTGGGAATTGCCGGACCGAAGTCCAGCGAGATGTTGGCCGCAGCAGGATTTGTGATTCCCGAAATGCAGGCTTTGCAGGCGCAATCCGTGGTGTGGCAAGGTACGGAGTGCATGCTGGTGCGCGGCGAAGACGCGGAGCAGGTCGCCTACGAGATCTGGCTGGCGCCGGGCAGCGTGCGGCAACTCTGGGATGCGTTGCTGGCCGCCGGCGCAACGCCCGCAGGCTCGGAGGCGCTGGAACTGCTTCGCATTGTTTCAGGCATTCCGCGCTATGGCGTGGACATCCGCGAGCGCGACCTGCCGCAGGAAACGGAGCAGGCGCGCGCTTTGAACTTTAACAAGGGATGCTACGTGGGGCAGGAGATCGTGGAGCGCATTCGGTCGCGGGGAGCGGTGCATCGGAAGTTCACTGGATTTCTGGCCGAGGGCGCGGTGCAGATCGCTGCCAGGAAGCAAGGTGGTTGCCGGCGAAAAAGAAGTCGGAGAAATCACCAGCGCCGCTTCCCTGCGGCTGCCCCGTGGGGACAAGACTGTGGCGCTGGGATACATCCGGCGCGAAGTGGGAGTGCCGGGGCGTGAGGTTACGATTGGCACAGCGGAGGCGGTCGTGGTCCAGTTGCCGGTCACAGATATTGCCCTGTTGCAGGAGGAAAGATCCTTGCAACGGCATCCGGCGTAATGAAGAAGCCTTTGACCGCAAAGGTCGCAGAGGGATTGGGAAGATCGCAGAGAAAAGCTAGCCGCACTGTTGAGGAAAGGGTTTATGGCCGAGAAGAAACACGAACAATCTGGCTTTAAGGTAACGGACCGGCGGCTGTTCACGGCGGAGGGCGAGTTACGCGCCGAGGCGCCCGAGGAGGTCGAGGCGCCGAAAGCGGCGGTTCCCGCTGCAAACCAAGCCGCCGCTCCACGGAGAAACTCCAGCGCCCGTGGCCGTCGAGGAGGCAGGCACCCCCGACCGGAAATGCCGGCGCCACCCACCAGCGCGGAGCAGGACGCGCAGGCCGCTGCCTACCGGCAGTCGTCCAAGGATCTGGATACGCAGGTCGAACTCAGCGGGCATTCGGCCAAAGATTTCGAGATCACGTTTGAGCGCTTCATGGCCTCGCTCTACATGACCGCCATGCTGCAACTGGGATTGATGCGGCAACAAGGCGAGCAGCCGCGAGTCGACATCATTGGCGCGCGCCAGTCCATTGACACGCTCAGCCTCATTGCGGAAAAAACCAAGGGCAATCTCACCCCGGCAGAAGAAAACTTCCTGCAAAATAGTCTGTATGAGCTGCGCATGGCGTATGTCGAAGTAACCAACGCCCTGGCACGGCCGCCGCAGGCGGGACCTGCCACCGGAACCAGCGGACGATGAAAGCGACCTTGACCGTGCTGGGCAGTGGGACGTCGATGGGCGTGCCCACGCTGGGATGCGACTGCGCCGTCTGCCATTCCACCGATCCGCACGACCGGCGGACCCGGCCCTCGATCATGCTCGAGTACGACGGCAAGGTCGTGCTCATTGACACCACTCCGGACTTTTACACGCAGGCCGTTCGCGAAAACATCACGCGCGTGGACGCGGTGCTTCTACACTCACACGCACGCCGATCACATTCTGGGCATCGACGACCTGCGGCCGCTCAGCTACCGGCACAAGCCGGAGAAACTGCCGCTTTACGCGCGGCCCGACGCGGCGGCATTTCTGCGCAAGATGTTCACCTACATTTTTGACGCCGACTATAAATTTGGCGGACTGCCTCTGCTGGAACTGCGTCCCATCGATGGACCGGTGGATGTGTTCGGAGTGCGCTTCGAGCCGGTGATTCTGATTCATGGCGAGACGCAGATTTACGGCTACCGGTTTGGGTCGGCGGCGTATCTGACCGACCACAGCGAGATTCCGGAATCGTCGCATGCATCAATTGCAGGATCTGGACATTCTGTTTCTGGATGCGCTGCGGCACAAGCCACATCCCACGCACTCGACGGTGAAGAACTCCCTCGCGCATTGTCGATCGCTTGAAACCGAAGCGGGCGTTCTTCACGCACATTTGCCACGATCTGGCCGCACGAGGCCACGAACGCTACCCTGCCGCGGCACGTGCGGCTGTCGCATGACGGAATGAAACTGGAGTTTGAAATCTAGAAGTGGCGTGGCGCCCTCGACGCGTGCTGTCGAACAGCACCAATCGCGGATGCGAAGATCCGGAAACATTGTGGGGATTCCGAGTTTGACGCCAGGCGCGGGCGGGTGGCGCCTCGCGCCATCATATCTCATGCAAGTTTTTCACAAACTCGATGATGTTCCCGCCGACTTCGGGCCCGCGCTGGTCAGCGTGGGAAACTTTGATGGGGTGCATCGGGCGCATGCGCACGTGTTGCGGGAAATCGTTTCGCGGGCGCGCGCCGATGGGGGCAAGGCTGTGGCCGTGACGTTTGAGCCGCATCCGGCGCGGATTCTGCGGCCCGAAGCGGGATTGAAGCTGCTCACGCCGACTCCTGAAAAATTGCGTCTGCTCGAAGACACGGGGATCGACGCCGTGCTGCTGCTCCCCTTTGGGCGCGATCTTTCGCTGATGACGCCGCGGCAGTTTGCCGAACGCATTCTGAAGAAAGAAGCTGCACGCGCGTGAAGTGCACGAAGGCTTCAACTTCCGCTTCGGCCACAAGGCAGCGGGCGATATGAACCTGCTGGCCGAATTCGGGCGCGAGATGGGATTCGAGGTCAAGGTTTATCCCGAGATGACCTTGCGTGGCGAAACCGTATCCAGCAGCCAGATTCGCAAGTTGCTCACCGCGGGGCGCGTGAGCCGGGCACGGCATCTGCTGGCGCGTCCCTTCTGCATTCTCGGAACGCCGGGGCGCGGGCGCGGCTACGGATCGAAGTACACGGTGCCGACCATCAACCTGGCGCGCTACGAAGAACTTGTCCCAAAGGACGGCGTCTACATTACTTGGACGCGCGTCGGCACGGAGCGCTTTGATTCGGTCACGAATGTGGGCAATCGTCCGACGTTTGGCGCAGAATTATTTGCCATCGAAACCCACCTGCTGAACTTCCATCCGATTGAATTGACGCCGGAGACGGAAGTCGAAATCTGTTTCCTGGAGCGCCTGCGGGATGAGATCAAATTTCCGTCGGTCGAAGCCCTGCGCGAGCAGATTGCGCGCGATGTGAAGAAGGCGCGGCGATATTTTCATCTGCTGCGACGGGCGAGCGGTGCGCCTACGCCTCCAGCCCTAGTGCGGCAAATAGCCCAACTCCATGGGGAGTTTGCCATCGACGTGAACCACCTTCACGCTGCTGTCGATCGAATGCTCTTCGATGAGGCCAATCGCGCCGGGTTCGGCCTGCACCGCTTTCAGCACGTCCGCATCGGTGTCGACGAACACAATTGAATCTTTGTGTGCACTGACAAACTCTTCCATTCGCTGGCGGACATCTTGTTCAGCCGCTGCAGTGTTTCGGCCTCGCCCGCGGAATCCTTGTGGAGCACCAGAACGACGTCTTTACCGTCGGGCCACTTCTTGATTTCCCCACGGATAATCTTGGCCAGGTGAGCGGAGGTGACGTTTTCAACGGCATTGTCCTTATTGACAACCACTGCCGTATGGTGCGCAAAACAAGGCGTCAAGCAGGCGCCCAGCAATGCGAGCGTGTAAATCGTGGAGCGGATTCTCATCACCCAAACCTCGAAACTCTTCAGGGGACTGTGCAAGCGTAGCGAACGACTTCGTGGAATGTGTCAAAACGAAGTAAACCCCGCCACACCGAAGTAATACGGGGTAACCTCGCTGCAAGTCTAGCGTCTGCCTGGGACACGGCCAGCGGCGGTCCCCCACAAGTTGGACAATCCGGCGTCAGGCTTTACAATCCGCCAGGCTTAACTTCGATCTTTAATCTTTCATGGCAATCACTCCCCTACAACTGATTCGGCAAGCGACGCCCGGGCAGCGGCGAACGTTGCTGGCCGCGGCCATGGGATGGGCGCTCGACGCTTTCGACGCCATGCTCTATTCGCTGGTGCTGGCCCTGCTCATGCGCGATCTGGGCATGAGTAAGACGGTGGCCGGGTCGCTTGGAACTCTCACCTTGCTGGCTTCGGGAATCGGCGGCGTGCTCTTTGGATTTCTCGCCGATCGCATCGGGCGCAAGCACGCGCTCATGGCGAGCATCCTGACGTACTCGGTGTGCTCGTTTGCTTCCGGCCTCGCGACCAGCATTGCTATGCTGGCCGTGGCGCGATTCGTCCTAGGCTTGGGCATGGGCGGCGAGTGGAATACCGGGGCGACGCTTGTGGCTGAGAGTTGGCCCACGGAATTTCGAGCCAAGGCCATTTCGATCGTGCAGAGTTCGTGGGCGCTGGGCTTTGCGGCGGCGGCGCTGGTGGCTGGCCCGGTCGCGCGGTATTACGGCTGGCGAGCTGTGTTTTTTGTGGGAATACTGCCCGCACTCATCACGTTGTGGATTCAGAGAAGCGTGCCGGAGTCGGAGATGTGGCGCGAGCGGGGATCACAACGTGACGAAAAATCCCCACTTCTCGCAAAGGACGCGAGAAATGGGGCACCCGGCGACAGAGACGTAACAAGTTACGTCTCTACGAAATTCTCCGTCATCTTCAAGCCGCCTTACGCTCGGCATACGTTTGCTCTGCTGCTGTTCAACTTTTTCGGAATGTTTGCCTGGTGGGGGCTGTTCACCTGGCTTCCGCCTTATCTGTCGCTGCCCGTGGAGCAAGGTGGGCGCGGATTCGGCGTGATGGGCATGACCACGCTGATGGTCGTGCTGAACCTGTGTGGGATGTTTCCCGGATATGCCAGTTTTGGCTGGGTGGCGGATCATCTTGGGCGCCGTAAAGCATTTCTGATCTATACGTTAGTGGCAGCTGTTCTGATTCCGCTTTATGCCGCGGCACGATCGCAGGGCGTGCTGCTGGTGCTCGGCACGCTGGTCGCATTTTTCGGAACTGGAATATTTTCCGGCTCAGGAATCATGGGTAGCGAGATCTTTCCCACTGCCGTCCGCGCGCGCGCCCTGGGCTTCACCTACAACGGAGCGCGCGCGTTGAGTTCCGTCGCTCCGCTGGTAATTGGGCGCGTCGGCCAAACCAAGGGATTAAGCTGGGCGTTCTATCTGTGCGCCGCGGGATACCTGCTGGCTGCGCTCATGACCACGCAGTTGCCGGAGACGAAGGGTAAAAAGCTGGATTGACAAGGACAGCGAGCTAGCAGGCTGTGCCCATCTACGAACAAGCGACCACAGGGGCTGAAGCCCACACTGATTCCACATGCCTTACGCGGCCCTGGAAGGGCCGCTCTTCCACAGTAGTGGACGCATTTGTAGTTTTTCCGCAACCTGCTACGGGTTCGTTGTGCCGCGCAATGCCGTCGATCGCCCTCACTCGATCGGATCGACCACGACTGACTCCTGACCCGCAGCACCCCGCCCCGGCAATTGCACGATCACGATCGCCGACAGCACCAACACAATTCCTAAAGTCTGGACCGGCCGCAGCCCTTCCCCCAACAACGCGGCCGCCAGCAGGATCGAGAACACCGGCTCCAGGCAACTTGCAATGATCGCGCGCGTGGGCTCGAGATGTTGCAGGCCGAGGAAGTAGAGCGAGAACGATCCCAGCACCGAAATCATGGAGAAGACGAACAGGAATCCCCACTGCGCGGGCGCATAGTGCGCGGCGACCACCTTCCATGGAGGATTTACGAACAGCCAGAACACCGCGGCGGACATCAGCGTCCAGACGAGAACGCGCCAACGGTCATAGCGGGCCAGCAGGCGGTGTCCGCCAACGTTGTAGAAGGCGAATGAGAACGACGCCAGCAGCGCGGCGAGGAAGCCGTAGGAGTCGAGGCGAAGCACCGTCGCAGATTTCCCGCCGACAATTCCGATGGTGAGTGCGATTCCTGCGACGGCGACGCCCACGGCGGCGACTTTCTGCAGCGAGAGTTTCTGTTGTCCACGGGCAACCACGTACAACAACACCCACACGGGCGCCGTATATTGCACGACGATCGCGATAGCGACGCTCGTTTTCTGGATGGCGACGTAATAGAAGTAGTTCGACGCTGCCACGCCGAGCATCCCCAGCACCAGGCATTGGATGAGATCGGGCGTAGGGAGCTTGATGCGCTGCCAGCCGCGCCGCCCGACGAGCAGCGGAAGTAACACGAGCAGCGAAAACGAGGTCCGGGTTTGCGACAGAATGAGCGGGTCGATGGGATGCACCATCTGTCCGGCTAACCGCAGTTTGCCGGTGAAGACGGCGCGGCCGAGCGCGGCCGAGACTCCCCAGAGAAACGCAGCTGCCGCGATGAAGAAATATCCGCGAAGGGGATGAGGAATTCTTCTGCTGGAATTAGCGGGATTCAGGATTCGGTCACCGAACCCGATGATGGGGCCGGGTCGAGCAACTGGTCAAGGCGCACGGGATCAAAGCCGACAATCACTTCCGTCGTTTCTCCCGAGATGACAACCAGCGTGGGAGTTTCGGTGCTGTCGAGCTGTTCGGTCATTTCGCGGCGAGCTTCGAGGTCGGTGCTGATGTCACGCTCTTCGAAGGCGATCTCTTTGGCCTCGAGGACCATTCTCGTTAGTTCGCAGGAGAGGCAGCCGGGTTGGGTGAAAAACAGCACGCGTATGGGCGGCATTTACTCCACCAGTTCGATCTTCGACGTAATCTTCGCGGTCTTTTCCAGCATGGCAGAGACCGAGCAATATTTTTCTTTCGAGAGTTTCACGGCGTCCTCCACCGCTTTGCGAGCGACTTTACCGCCAACGCGATAGACGAGGTTGATTTCTGTGTAGACGGCGGGATAGCCCGAAGCCCGTTCGCCACTGGCAGTGACCTCCAGGCTGGTGAAGGGCTCCCGCTTCTTGCGAAGAATTCCCACGACATCAGACGCCGTACAGCCGCAGAGGGCGATCAGCACCAGTTCCATGGGCGTGCTGGCAGTTTTTTCCGCGGCCGTATCCATCACGATGGCGTGGTGTGAACTGGCCTCGCCGAGGTAGCGCTCATTGTCGGTCCAGATTGTTTTTGCGGTGATCATCGTGCCTGCTACCTCCGGTTATCCGTGCTGGGCTCGGGATGAATCAGGACGCGGAACAACTCGGGCGCGTCCTGCTTGAAGCGGATTTCCAATTCCGTCTGGATGTCGTGCACGCGGGCCAGCGAAAGATCGTCCGACAGGGTGCAGTGACAGGAAATGTACAGGCGGCCGCGAACGCGCTTGATGATGAACTCGTGAACGTCGAGCACCTCGGGAAACTGCGAAGCCACGGCCTTCAGACGATGCTCGAGTTCCGCGTCGCTGACGACTTCTTCGGGTTTTTCGATGGTGGCGGGCTCGCTCTCGATGTGAGTCAGGATGTCGGAGATTTCGGGGACGTCGCGGCGCATGTCGGCCTCGAGTTCGGTCACCTGGTCGTGAGCGTCTTTCAGGGTCATGCGCTCGTCGAGTTCGATGTGCTGTTCGACGTGCAGGCGGCCGGCAAGATCCTGGACGCTGATGTCATGCACGTTGAGATTCTTGTGCGTGGCGACGGCGCGGATGCGGTCGAAGATATTCTCCGAATGCTGCGCGCGCGGAAGAGGCTGCACGGTCACGTCGGCATCGGGCAGAACGCGATGCACCGCTTCGCTGACGGAGGCGGCCAACTGGCCGGAGCGCTGGAAGGTCACGGTGCGCGCGAGTCCGACCGCGAGATCGGCAAAGTAACGGTTTCCGGCGCGGCGGATGCGCACGCGATCGACTTCGAGCACTCCCTCGACGCGCAAGACCGCATCGTAGATCTGGGAGCGCACTCCCGGCGGGGCGGCGTCGAGCAGAGCGTCGATGGTGCGGCGGGCCAGGCGCCAGCTTACGGAAACCACGACCCCGGCCACGAAAAGAGCGGCGATGGGATCGGAATCGCGCAGCCAGTCGATGTGAAAGGTGCGGCCGAGGAGAACCAGGAGCAGCCCGAGCACCACCACGCCAGCGGACCAGATGTCGGTGGAGAAATGCAGCGCGTCGGCTTCCAGCGCCTGGCTGTCGTACTTGGTGGCGATGCGGCCCAGAGCGCGCGAGCGCCACCAGTCGACCCCCATCGAGAACAGCATCACGGCGAATGCGGCCAGGGTCGGTTCGATTTCAATTCGGCGAAAGAATAGCCGCAACCCCGCCTCATAGATGATCCAGGCGCAAGTCACCAGCAACAGGCCGGTTTCGACGAACGCGGAAAAATTCTCGATCTTCCCGTGACCGTACTGATGGTCGGCGTCGGCGGGCTTGTCGGAGACTCCTACGGAGAAAAACGTAAGCAGCGACGCAATCAAGTCCAGCCCGGAGTGCGCGGCTTCCGAGAGAATGCCCAGGCTCCCGGTGCTGAATCCGACCACAATCTTCAGCCCGGTGATGACCACGCGCGGCCAGAACGGAGTTGCCCGCCGCCGAGCGCTTCTCGGCGCGCATCAACTCGGATGAAGAAATGGCCGGGCTTCCCGACATGCAGGAATTATCGCCGCTGCGAGCGCAAAGCGCCAAGCAAATCGCCCCTGCCGTCGGCTGCGGGATTCGAGTGGAGGCGAACCCACTGGCCTTCAGATTTTCCGGTCTCCGAAAAACGGGCAAAAAACGCCGCTTGTGCTAGGATTTGATGCTTGGCAATTTCGACTTTCTGAAGGACCAATCCTGGAGGAAATGAATTATGGGTAAGAGTTGGCTGATGTGTGTTCTGTTGGGGACGCTGGCTTGGGGACAAGCTGCCCCGGGCTCCCCTGCCCCGGCACAGCAGGCCCCGGCGCCGGCGGATACCTCTGCTGCCGTTCCGCCAGACGCGCCGGTGATTACTGTCGAGGGCGTGTGTCCGGCGCAGCCTAAGACGGCCGCGCCCAAGGGCCCGGCGGCGAAGCCCGCGACTGCGGACAAGGCTCCAGCGGCAAAAACGGCGGCGGCCGATTGCAAGACGGTCATCACCAAGGCCGAGTTTGAAAAGCTCGCCAATGGTGTAGCCCCCAACGTGACTCCGCAGTTGAAAAAGCAATTAGCCGGCGTTTTGCCCCGGCTGATTGCGATGTCCAGCCAGGCTAGGAAGAAGGGCCTGGACAAGACCCCGCAGTTTCAAGAAACCGTCAAATTCGCCGAAGATGCAGATCCTGACCAATGAACTGCAGCGCAACATTCAGACGGAAGCGGGAAACATTCCGCCGGAAGAGATCGAGAAGTACTACAAGGATACATGCCGACAGTTTCGAGCAATTCAACCTGGACCGGCTATTTGTGCCGCGCACCAAACAGGGCGAAACTGAGGCCCAGGAAGAAGACCAGAAGGACGAAAAACTGAGCCCGGAAGCGCAGAAAGCCAAGCAGGCCGAAGAAAAGGCTAAGGCGGACGAAGGCGAACAGGCGATGACCAAGCTGGCCGAGAGCTTGCGGGCGCGGGCGGCGGCGGGTGAAGACTTCGTGAAGTTGCAGAAGGAAGCGTTCGATGCCGCCGGCATGAAAATCGAGTCTCCGACGGTGAATCCTGCCCAACGTGCGCCGCACCGGCCTGCCGCGCGGGACATGCTGCGGTATTCGAGTTGAAGGCGGGCGAGGTCTCGCAAGTGATCAACGATTCCGGCGGGCACTACATTTACAAGGTGAACAGCAAGGGCGAAGTCCCGCTCGATCAGGCCAAGGCCGAGATCCACAGCAAGTTGCAGAACGATCGAACCCGCGAAATGATGGACGAGTTGAACAGCTCGTTCAAAGTCGAAACCAACGAGATGTACTTTGGTCCGGGCGGAGTGGGCGTGACGCCGCCCCCGCGGCTTCCGCATCCGCGACCCGGCACGCCGCCGGCCGGCGGCTCGGCTCCGCCGCAAACACCGCCCCCGGCGCAACCTCCGGCTGCTAAACCAAACTGATGGCGAAACCTGTCGTCGTGGTAACCGGTGTTTCGGGCAACCTGGGCTCCAGGCTACTGCCGTTGCTGGGGAGTTTTTCGGTGATTGGGGTGGACGTCAGTCCGCCCCAAACCGACTCCGAATTGCAGTTTGAGCGCATGGACCTGGGCCAGGAATCGTCCACGCGAGTTTTGTACGAACTGCTGCGCGACACGCACGCCTACGCGGTGATTCACCTGGCATTCGTGATCGATCCCGTGCGCACAGGTGTAGTCGATGTCGAGCGCATGTGGCAGATCAACGTAGCGGGGACTGCGCGCGTGATGGAGGCGGTCACCGAGGCCAATCGCACGACCGACGACGGGGTCAAGCAGTTTATCTTTCCCAGCAGCGTCTCCGCCTACGGACCGAACTTGCCCGCGCCGGCGACGGAAGAATCGCTGCTGGCGGCGCACACCCTGCCCTACGCCATTCACAAGAAGCAGTCGGATGAAGTCGTGCAAACGCGCTCCCACGCCCTGCGCGGGTGCAGCGTTTATATTCTGCGGCCTCACATTTTTGCCGGCGCGAGCGTCGAAAACTACCTGATGGGATGTTTCCGCGGCACCCCCAACGGCAAAAGCGAGCGCGCCAAAAAGATGCGAGAAGCTGGGAAACGGCTCCCTGTCATCTTGCCGCGCGGACATCAGTATCTCGACAACAAGATCCAGTTCATTCACGTGGACGACATGGCGCGGCTGATCGTGCACATCCTGCAGCGCGAACCCGAGACGCAGCGGCTGACTGTGCTGAATGTAGCCGGACGCGGCGAGCCTCTGACCTTTGGCCGGTGCATTGAGATGGCTCAGGCAAAGCTGATTCGCGTGCCCGGAAAATGGACGATGCGGCAGATCTTGAAGTTTGGCTGGAAGCGCAAAATTTCCGCCATCCCTCCCGAGGCCGTTCCCTACATGACCGGGGAATACATCATGAACACCGACCGCCTGCGCCGCTTCCTCGGCCCGGAGTACGAGCACGTGATCCGCTACACCATTGCCGACGCGTTTGCGGACTCGTTTCGCCGCAGTCCGGCCACGACCTGACTTGGGCTCTCCCCGTTCGTTTCCTGAGGAGCGCGTCCAGCGACCACCTGCCCGGGCCGTTGATCATCAAAAACACAGCCGTAAGCAGCTGCGCATACTCGGACCGAACCTCGTGGAGAACCGCCCACATTCCTACCTTTGGCGGCACCGCGGGAAGAGGCAGGGGCGAAGTGCCCAGGTACATGGAGATTTTGGTCGAGAGTATGGCCACGATCATCTCGAAAATGAACGGAACCGCAATCAGCCGCGTCAGCAAGCCGGAAAGCAGCAGCAGGCCGCCAACAATTTCCAGGCATGCGACGAAGTCTGTCGTGAAGTGCGGCAGGGGCATGCCGAGTTTCGTGAAGCGGCCAATTCCCTGGTTCGCGTAGACGAATTTCAGTATTCCTTCCCACAGGAACACCCCTCCCGCCATCAAACGCAATACGATCGTGGACTTTGGTCCGTCGGTGGGTGGATTCGTAAGCCAAGCCAATACCTTTTTCATGATGCCTCCTTGAGATGGGTGTTTCGGTTGCGTTGTTGTTGCCTCGCATCCTGATAACTTGGAACCGCGTCTTTTATTCCTGCAAGAATTTGCCGCGGAGGAGGGAATAAATTAGCGTGGGACTGGTTTACCTATGAAGGTGCCGGAAGAGCGCGTGCCCGCCTCGACGTTTGAAGACCTGGCCATGCCCTTGTTCGACCAGCTCTACAACTTCGCGCGCTGGCTGACACAGGACACCGCCGAGGCCGAAGACCTGGTGCAGGAAACCTATGCGAAGGCGTTGCGCGGATTTTCCTCGTTTCAGTTGGGCACGAATTTTCGGGCATGGATGTTCCGCATCCTGCGGAATTCCTTCCTGAGTTCGCGGACGGGGCTGAAAACCATGGTCGCGATCGATGATGAGACGGAGGATGGGTTGCTGCCAGCCGAAAAGCCCACGCCAGAGACCATCCTGATCGAGCAGGCCAACCGCGAGATGGTGCAGCAGGCGCTGGCAGATCTGCCTGTGCCCTTCCGCGAGATCTTGCTGCTCTGCGAGGTCGAAGAGATGTCGTACCAGGAGATCGCAGAAACGCTTGCGATTCCGATGGGCACGGTGATGTCGCGCCTGTTTCGCGCACGGAAGGCGTTGCGCGACCTGCTGGTGAACAAGATCCAAGGAGGCCGGCATGGCGTGTGAGCAATGGCGCGACCAGCTCGATGCCTACGTCGACGACGAACTCGATGCCGCGCAAAGTCATGCGCTGCAGGCGCACTTACGCGCATGCGCGGCTTGTGCCACAGACGTCCTGGAACGAGTGCAGATGAAGCGCTCGGTCCAGATGGCTGGCAAGCGCTACGCCAGGCCGCAGAACTTCGGAGCAGCATTGCGAAGAGCATAGCTGTGAAACCGCGCCGGAATGCCGGTTGGTTCTGGGCGATTCTGGCTGTGCCCGTCGTTTCCGTGGTGATCCTCTCGATCGCCGTAAGCCTGTACATGGGGCGCGAGAACACACGCCGCCAGCGCGTTTACAGCGAACTGGCCGATTTGCATGTCACCGCCCTGGCCAGCGCGACGCCGGTCGATGTCGTCTCCACTGACCGGCATACCGTGAAGCCGTGGTTTCAGGGAAAGATTCCTTTCACCTTCAATCTGCCGGAACTGCAGGGATCGGAGTTCACGCTGCTCGGCGGGCGGGTCACCTATCTCGCTCAAACGCCCGGAGCGCATTTGATCTACCAGGTTCGCAAGCACGAAATTTCTGTTTTCATTTTTCAGGATCGCGGAGACGAGGCCGCGAGGTTGCCATCTGGGCCGGTCAACGCGCTGTCGTTCAATGTGGAGAACTGGACGCAAAATGGACTGCGCTATTTGTGATTGGAGACGTTAGCGCCGACGACCTTCAGGCGCTGAGCAAACTGCTGCGGGCTGCTGCATAGCGACCGAAGATCAATCCAGGTATGTGGGGACAGCCGCCCTCGGCTGTCCGTCGAGCGCAGCTCGACTTCTCTGTCGGCCGGGACCAGCCGAAGCGGCCGTCGTTACGTGAGTTTCTTGCCGCGATACAGGCCGGCGATTCCAAAGGTATAGGGCGTCCCAGGTGGCTTCCGCGAAGCCGGCGCCTTTCATCCGCGCCAGCATCTCTTCCGGCGGCGGAAAACGCTCCACCGAAGCGGGAAGATAGGCATAGGGGCCGCGGACGCCAGAAATCAGAGTCCCCACGCGCGGCAAAACCTGCTTGAAGTAGATGCGATACAGCGCGCCCATCACTCCCTTGGGCTCGCCGAAGTCGAGGATGCCGCACTCGCCGCCGGGACGCAGCACGCGAACAATCTCGCGCAATCCAGCATCGTAGTCGGCAAGATTGCGAAAACCGAAAGCCGAGGTCACAAGATCGAAGTGCGCGCTCGGAAACGGGAGGCTGAGGGCATCGGCTTCGATCCAGCCTGGACCGGAGCCGTTCTGCGCCGGTGACTTCGCAGTGGCGCGCTGCAACATGGCGTGAGAGAAGTCGGCGCCCAGAATCTGCGGGGACGACTTCCCTGCCTGACGGCGGAGCGCGAATGTCATGTCTCCCGTCCCGCAACACAAATCGAGGATGCGGGCGTCGGAGCGCGTCAAGATGTGGCGGAACGTGCGCGCGGTGCGGCGCCACCACATGCGGTCGACATTGAACGACAACACGTGGTTCAGCAGGTCGTAGCGCGGCGCGATCGAGGTAAACATCTCGCGCACCGCGCGCGCGGCAGAATGCTGATCACTCGCGCCTTCCGGCGCCGCGCCGACGACTGTGGATTTGCTGGTTTCAGGCACGATTGCTCGAAGGCCGCGGCTTACTTTCGCTTCTTCTTTTTCTTGCGCTTCTTTCAATTGCGCGACAATGCCTTCGACCTGCAGGACGTGGTTGGTATCATGCCCGGCAAACATGCGCGCCATATGCGCAATGGTCTCCTTGCCGCGCTCGAGGTGCATGCCGTAGATAGTCCCAACGTCTCCGCGGGGAAGCGCTTTCAGCATCGCCAGATTGTTCTCGCGCAGCACGCGGAACACTTCGAGCGACTGCTTCGCATCGCGCTTGCCGTATTCGAACACCGACGCCCATGCATCCTGATCAAAAGGCTGGATGGCCGTTCCATTGGCTCCGATGCACCGAGCGCATCCGCCAACTCGCCACGATTTCGGCATCGGCCAGGTGGGCGATGATCTCCGCGATCGACCACTTCCCCGGCGCGGGCTTCCACTTCAGATTCTTTCGGGGTCAGCCCGCTGATCAATTTCTTCAGCTTCGGAGCGGTTGCCCGCTGCACTTTGATTGCATCCTGGCCTTCAACATAGCCCAAGATTCGCTGGATGTACTGCTGCGCTGTTTCCGGCATATTCTCGTCCCTCAAATGTTCTTATTTTCCCCAAACCCATCCGCCGCGCGACAGGCGGCGCAACTCTTCGACCGCATCGACGACGGCACTCCCGGGCACGTCGCTGGCGACTTCCACCTTGCCGATCTCGCGCGGAAGAATGAAGTGCACCACGCCGTTCTGCGTTTTCTTGTCGGACTGCAGCCGGGCCAGAATCTTGCGCGAGCTGACATTCACTTCCGGCAGGCGGCCGAGGCTCAACACGGCATCGGCGATGCGGCCCGCGGTTACGCTGTCGGTGCGGCCCACGCTGAGCGCAATGTTAGTGGCGGCGATCATTCCCCAGGCCACCGCCTCGCCATGCAACAGGCGGCGGTAGCCGGTCTCGGCCTCAAGTGCGTGGCCGATGGTGTGGCCCAGATTGAGAACGCGGCGCAGGCCTCCCTCGCGCTCGTCGGCGGAAACCACTTCCGCTTTCAGCTTCACCGATTGCGCGATCAGCCACTCCAGTTCCACCGGATCCCGCTTCAGAATGCGGGCGCGATTCTGCTCAAAGCGCAGGAACAGCTCGATGTTTCCGATGACGCCGCACTTCAGCGCTTCGTAGAGTCCAGCGCGAAACTCGCGATCGGGCAGCGTCTTCAGTACTGTGGGATCGATCAGCACCACCCGCGGGTGGTGAAACGTTCCCACCAGGTTCTTGCCGGCAACGAGGTTGACTCCTGTTTTTCCGCCGATGGAGGCATCGACCTGCGCCAGCACGGTCGTAGGAATCTGCACCAACTCGATGCCCGCGCATGTAGAGCGAGGCCAGCAGTCCGCTGACGTCGCCCACGACTCCGCCGCCCAGAGCGATGATCACGGCTTTGCGGTCGGCGCCCAGGCGCGCTAGTTTTTCGGCAAGAGCCTCTACAGTCGCCAGACGCTTGGTAGGCTCGCCGTCGGGCATCGGAATCACCTGCGGCGTGAACCCGCTCGCCTTCAGGGACCTGACGAGTTTCGATCCCCAACGCTTGCGCACCGGAGGAACGGTTACCACAAAAATGCGGCTGGCCTGGGGCAGCAGTTCGCCCAGGACGGAACCCGCTCGCGAAAGCAGGCCGTTCTCGATCCAGGCCTGATACGGCCGCGGGAGGCACGTGGATGGTCACTTGCGGCATGCGGTTCCATGATAGCGTATGCGCTCCAGGGGCTGTCCCGCTCCGCGAAGTGGTACCATTTCCCCGTCTATGAAGGGTCTTCCAGCCGAGACCGACTTCGTGGTGATTGGCGCCGGTGTCGCCGGCCTGCGCGCTGCCATTGAACTGGCCGCTGCCGGACGAGTGCTGGTGCTCGCCAAAAAGGAAGTCCCCGCGCTCCGGCCCCCAATCTCCGCCGCTCACGGCGTTGAGCGACGAAGACGAAGTCACCCTCCATCTGCAGGACACGCTCACCGCCGGAGATGGCCTGTGCAATCCAGCGGCAGTGAAGATTCTTCTCGAGGAAGGCCCGGAGCGCATCGACGAGTTGATCGCGTGGGGTAAGCACGATGGGACCAAGCTGGTCTTCGGACTGGAAAGCGCACACAGCCGGTACCGCAGTCTGCATGCCGAAGGGGAATCGACGCGCAGAGAAATCCTGCGAGCCCTTCACGCACAAGGCGTCAGTCGCTGAAACACATCTCGGTTGCGCCGTTTGCCTTTTCCACCGGCCTGCTGACCGATGCCGGACGCGTCACCGGAGTTTCGCTACTCGATGACAAAGGCGTGCCCCAGGAAATTGCATGTTCCGCTGTGTTGCTGGCCACGGGCGGGATGGGCCAGCTCTATCGCAACACGACCAATTCAGAGAGCGGCCACAGCCGACGGCGTGGCGCTGGCGTACCGCGCGGGAGCGGAAGTCAGCGACCTGGAGTTCGTTCAGTTCCATCCCACGGCACTCTACATGAAGAAAGTGCCACGGTTTCTGCTGTCGGAAGGCGCTGCGCGCCGAGGGCGCACACTTGCGCAACTTTGAAATGAACCGCTTCATGGCGAAGTACCACCCCATGGGAGAACTGGCGCCGGGCGATGTGGTGGCGCGCGCCATCGTGCATGAGATGGAAGTGAGCCGCGCCAAAGATCCCTTCGTTTATCTCGACCTCACGCACCTCAACGCCACGAAAGTACAGAAGCATTTTCCGCGCATCTATGCGGCCTGCATGCAGCACAACATCGACATCACCGAGGATATGATTCCGGTTCGTCCCGGCGGCACACTTCTGCCATGGGCGGGCGTGCGCACCGATCTGGACGGCAAGACCAACGTCCCGGGCTCTTACGCCGCGGGCGAGGCCGCCACCACGGGAGTGCATGGCGCCAACCGCCTGCCCAGCAATTCCCTGCTGGAAGGCTTGGTGTACGGAGCGCGCGCGCGGGAAGGCGATGCGCGAGGAAGCGAAGCAGGACCCGCGGACAAGCACGCCACCCGAAGGCCGCCTACTCGAACGGCCCGGTCGATGCGGGCGTGGAAGAACTCATCAGCGCAGATTCAGGATTTGATGTGGAACGACGTCGGCATCGTGCGCACTGCGCACGGGCATGCAGAAGGCGATCACGACTCTGGAAGAGATGGCTCCGAAACTGGCGCACCCTAAGACGCGGCGCGCGCACGAGGCGGCCAACCTGCACTCTGGCAGCGCTGCTGGTAGCGCGCTCCGCGCTGGCGCGCGAAGAAAGCCGCGGCGCGCACTATCGCATGGACTATCCAGATCATGATGACAAGAAGTTCCTGAAGCACTCGGTGGTCAGGGGTGACAAGGTAGTCTTCCTTTAGTTTTGATGGCCGCTCGCAGTGAGAAATCCCTTCACTCTTCGCTCTTCGCCGGATACACCAGCGAAAGCCATAATCGAAATCAGCAGCACTCCGGCCACCACACCTAACGTCGCCGCGATCGGAACCCGCAAATAGTCCGCCGCGAGCATCTTCAACCCAACCAGAATCAGCACCACCGCCAGTCCATAGTGCAAGAAGCGGAATATCTTCATCAGTCCCGAGACTGCGAAATACATCGAGCGCAGGCCCAGAATCGCGAACACGTTCGAGGTATACACGATGAAGGCATTCAGCGTGATGGCCAGAATGGCAGGAATGGAATCGACCGCGAAAAGAACATCGGTGGTCTCGATCACCAGAAGCACAACCAGCAGCGGCGTGGCATACAGACGCGAGTTTTCCTGCCGGTTGCGCGAACGAAGAATCGTCCCCCCTGGTAGTCGGCGGTCACGGGAATCAAGCGGCGCAGCGCCTTCACCACCGGATTGGCGGCAGGATCGATCTGGTGATCTCCCAGCACGCAGACGCGGATGCCGCTGTAGATGAGCAGGCTGCCGAAGATGTAGAGCAGCCAGTGAAACCGGGCGATCAGGCCGACCCCGGCGCCGATGAAGATGCCGCGCATGACCAGCGCGCCGAGGACGCCCCAGAACAGCACGCGATGCTGCTGCTCGTCGGGAACGGCGAAATAGTTGAAGATCACCAGGAAGACGAACAGGTTATCGACGCTGAGCGAGAGCTCGAGAACGTAGCCGGTGACGAACTCCAGGGCGGCCTGATGTCCTTGCCAGAAATACACGATGGCCGCGAAACCCTGCGGCCAACCCAAATACATTGCGCTCCAACCCAGCGCTTGGCGAAAGCTCACCGACACGGCCGGGGCGGTGGAAGACACGAAGATCCACCACCAGCATGCCGAGCGCGAAAAGGTTGAAGAGAATCCAGAAATAGAGCAATGGGAGTTCCTGGCAGCTTGGTGAATAGTTGATTGCTGATTGTTGATTGAAAAACCAGGGTTTTCCAGGTTTCAATCAATCTTCAACAATCAACCATTCTCCTATTTCTGCCTTCCCCTCTGACCGCTGACCCAATCATCCCAAATGCCGAAGGCCTTGAGCATCTCCACGCTGTTGGTCTCGCGCATGGTCTGCTCGATCTGGTCGTGCGTAAGGCGCGGGCCGATCTTCTGCGGGCAGATCCGCCAGTTCAACGCTCAGTGCGGCGGCCTCCGCCACGTGCTTCTTCAGTTGGGCGAAGTCCACCTTGTCGTAGGTGTCGGAGACGGCGTGATAGTTTTCCAGATAGTTTGCCTCCTGCTGATCGGCAACGAACGTAGGCACGCCCTCCAGCATGAAATCGAAGTGGTCGGTGCCCCATTCCATGTTGGTCTTCAACTCTTTCACATCAAACTGCGCCAGCGGAGCGATCAGCTCTTTCGCGGTGTAGAGAACGTCTTTGCGGCCGCCCACGGAGAAGCCGGTCGTCTTTCCCGTGCCTGAGTCGTAGATGATGACTCCGGCGGCCTTGTCCAGTTCCGCGCGATGGTTGAAGGCATACAAGCGGGAGCCGAGCAATCCCTGTTCTTCGCCCGAGAAAAGAATGAAGCGGATGGTGCGTCGCGGTTTCACGCCCGACGCTTTGATGGCTCGCAGCGCATCGACGACCAAGGCCGCGTTGCAGCCGTTATCGAGCGCGCCCGTGCCCAGTTCCCACGAATCGAGGTGGGCGCCCAGGATCACGAACTCCTCCGGCTTCTCGCTGCCTCTGATTTCCGCGACCACGTTCGAGGCCTTGATCGGCCCGCCAACCTGGTTGGGAATCGAGAGATCGGCCCACACCAGGTTTCCCGCAGGCCAGCAAGCGCGCGATGCGCTCGCCGTCCTCGCGCGCCACCAGGACCATCGGCAGGCGGTCAATCTCTCCGGCGGCCGAATTCGTGTGCCGGTAGAGAATGTCGTGCTCGCGCGTCGCCATGAAGGCGACCGCCTTGGCCTTCCCTTTCACGGCGAGATCGATCACCGGCGGCGCCTTCACATATTCGGCGAACAGGTCGTCCCAGGTCTTGAGAACCACGGTGTGCACAAGAACGATCTTGCCGGAAATGTCGCCCGCCTTCTTGAAATCGGCTTCCGTGCCTTCGCCCACATCGACGATCGGGACGTGCTTCACCGGAGCCAGCGCGGGAGCCCAAGCCACAGAAACAGCGCGGACGCGAAACGACGAGAGCACCGTTCCGCCGCCCACCTTGGTGGCATCGACCTGATAGGCCGTCGTCGCACTCATCTCGGTGGCGCCTTCCGACCAGGAGTTCGGAATGGTGAATCCCTCGGTATGAACGCTGTCGGCTCCGGCGGCCGTGAAGGCCTGCATTCCCCATGCCACGGCATGCTGCATCGCGAGCGTGCCCGGGAACGCGGCCGCCGATCTCGTCCGTTAAACGCTGCAGATTCGCCTCCAGCGGCGAGGGCTGGAGCGCCGTCTGAATCACTTGATTGGCTTCGCTGGTGTCGGCGGGAGGCGTTGCGGCAAGGCAGGTGAAACTGAGCAGGCAGGCAAAGATCAGGGTCTTCACAGTTCGCATATGGGGTGCATTAGAAATGAAATTCTGGAAAAGCGCAAAATCCAGTTCCGCAAAAGCTAGAACTCGCGTTGCGCCCGGAAGACCTTCACCGTAGAGTTCGCCGAGGTTGCGCAGCAAACGCAAAAAGCTCCTTCTTCGCGATCTTTGTGCTGTCTCAGCGATCTCTGCGGTTCAATGCTTTGTGGTGCGGGTCGCGATCACTTCGGCGGGAGCGGTTCCATCTTGTCGAGGATGCGCACGGTTTCCAGAATCACAGTGCCGCTGATTTCCAGGCTCTTGGTACTGAGCTTGTCGACCGTGTCCTGACCGTGTGGTGGAAAACGTCGTTGTATCCGTAGTTGATGTCGATGATGTCGGCACAAGGGACGCCGATTTGCATGAATGGCAGGTGATCGTCAGAGATAGAGTTGGTGCGGGCAAAGAAATGCGACTGGTAACCGAGGCGCGTGGCCGCCTCGTAGACGACGCTCTCGACCCACGGAGTGGAGTTTGTGTCGCGATCAATGTCGAGGTCGGCGTCGCCGATCATGTCGGCCAGCAGGAATGCTTTGATCTGCCGGGCCGTCCCGTCCTGCTGCCATTTCTGTGCGAGATGGCGCGTGCCGTAAACACTGTCGGTAGTCGGACCAGGATTTCATGGCTTCCTCGGCGTCGGTCCACAGCAGCCAGACGCTGTAGCCGTCGCGCTTTTTGCCGCGGAGCTGATTGGCGAACTCCAGCAGAAGAGCGCTCGTGGCCGCGCCGTCATTGGCTCCGATAAACGATGTATTCCGCAAAGGATAATTCGTGTCGTAGTGGCTGGCGATCACGATGATGCCGTCTTTGGTGCCCGGGTATTTCGCAATGATGTTGCGCACCGGAAACTTGCCTTCGACCGTGTCTGCGGTGAAAGCATCGTCTTCGACGGCGTCGCCCTTCAGGTGAGACGTGATGTAGTTTTCGACCTTCTTATGATTCGCGCTGCCAATCGGCCGCGGGCCCAGGGCGACAATCTCTTTCACGTACTGCATGGCGCGGTTGGCGTCGAACGCCGGCGCCGGTCCGCTATCGGGCGGAAGTGAGAGCGTGGGCAGCGGCGGTCTCGGCGGGGCTGACCGCTGGCGGGTTCTGCCCCTTGTCTTTGTCTTTCTCCTGCGCGGCTTCCTTGCCCGGATCACAGGCGAGGCCGCCCAACACTAGGGCAACGGGCAGAATCCACGAGGCAGTTCTTGTGCCCATCATTAATGTTTTAGCTCCGCGCTTTCGCTCCGCGCATTACGCCCGCTTTTCCTGCCGCGCCTTGCGCTGCTTGGGATGCACCACATAGGCGATGCCGATGCTCAGCCCGTATAACGCAATCATGGGCGCTGCGAAAATGCACATGTTTACGATGTCAGGCGTGGGCGTAACGATGGCCGCAATGATGAAAATTACCAGTATCGAGTAGCGGAAGTTCTTCACCATGAATCCCGGGCTCATGATGCCCATGAACGCCAGGAAGAAGACGAGAATCGGCATCTCGAAAATCAGGCCCATGCCGAGGATGATGCTCAGGAAAAGCGCGTGTATTCCCCGATGGTGATCATCGGCTCAAACTGGCGCCGAAGTGGATCAGAAAATCGAGCGCCCGCGGATACACGATCTTGTAGCCGAAGTATCCCCCAGCAGTGAACAGCGCGATGGTCGAAACCATGAAGGGGACGACGTAGCGCTTCTCATTGCGGTACAGGCCGGGTGAGATAAACATCCACACCTGGTAGAGCACGAAAGGCGACGTGAGGAACAGCCCGGCGAGCGCCGCAACCTTCAAGTAAAGGTTGAAGGGGTCGGTGGGATTCAAATATCCCAAATGTTCCGGCATGTGGTTCTTGTGCAGCACGTCCATGATGGGGCGCTGCATGACATCGTAAATCTGCTCCACCTTCCACCAGCACACGCCGAAGCCCACGCCTACCGCAATGATGGAGTACACGATCCGCTTGCGCAATTCCTCGAGGTGATCGAGGAATCCCATGGTCGGCATGGGCTCTTTTTCGCCAGCGCCGCTGCTCGCGGCTGCGGATTCAGACATGCGACTCCTGCGAGGCGGGGGACGGCGCCTCATCGGAAGCAGGAAGCATTTCGGTAGTTGCCGGAGGCGGCTCTGGCGCAGCCGCAGCGCCCGTGGCAAACAGCGGTTCGTCCTCGGAAGCGGCAACCGCAGCCGGCGCTTCGGCGACGCTGCCCTCACTGGGCAACGAATACGGGGAGCGGCTTGTCGTACCCTCCGGGGATGGGCTGGGCGGAAGAATTGTCGGCTTTTTCTCGACCTCGAGATGAGCAATCTCCTGCTCGATCTGCGATTTGAATTCGTTCGAGGCCCGCTTGAACTCGTTCATATACTTCCCGATTTGGCGTGCGATCTCCGGCAACTTCTTGGGCCCAAAGATGATGAGAGCCAAAAAGAACAGGAAGACCGTCTCGGAAAAGCTCATGCGGTTCATCATACTGCCGGAGCGGGAAAAGCGGCAATGACGCCGAGACTACGCATTGACAGGCTTTCTCGGCGAAGCGTCGAAGTTTATGATGTTTGCCGCCATGCAATTCTGGTTTTCCCGCGGCAGCAGCCGATCGGGTCGTCATAAAACTCTCCCATGGAGGCGCTCGTGAAGGAATTGCTTGCCGCAACCGCAGTCCGGGCCACCCGCTACCTGGCCGCGATTGATGACCGAAAAGTCGCGCCCGGATCGGCGGAGATCGCGCGACTGGACGCCCTCGGAGGGGCATTGCCGGAGGATCGATGCGATCCTGCCGATGTCCTGGCACTGCTCGATGACGTGGGCTCACCCGCCACCGTGGCCACCACGGGCGGCCGCTATTTTGGCTTTGTGATTGGCGGCACGCTTCCTGCCTCCCTCGCCGCGAACTGGCTTGCCGGCGCCTGGGACCAGAATGCCGCCATGCAAATCATGTCGCCGGTGGCGGCGAAAGCTGGAAGAGATTGTTAGCCGAGTGGACTCTGGATCTGCTGGGCCTGCCTTCGACCAGCGGAGTCGGGTTCGTCACCTGCACCACCATGGCGAATTTTTCGGGGCTGGCTGCCGCGCGCTCTGCCTTGCTCCAGCGTGTCGGCTGGAATGTGGAAGAAGACGGAATGTTTGAGGCTCCGGCAATCCGCGTTGTCGTCGGCGAAGAAGTTCACGTCTCGCTGCTGAAGGCATTGGCAATGCTGGGCCTCGGCCGCTCCCGCGTGATTACGGTTCCGGCGGACGGCCAGGGACGCATGCGGGCCGATGCCCTGCCTGTGCTCGACGAGCACACCATCGTCTGCATGCAGGCGGGCAACGTCAACACCGGCGCTTTCGATCCCGCCAAAGAGATTTGTGCGCGGGCCCGCGATGCGGGGGCGTGGGTGCACGTTGACGGAGCGTTTGGCCTGTGGGGCGCCCTTTCGCCCCATTTCGCGCCGCTGCTCGAAGGCGTGAACGCTGCCGATTCGTGGGCCATCGATTGTCACAAGTGGCTGAACGTTCCCTACGACTCAGGTATCGTCGTGGTGCGCGACCCCGAGCATTTGCGCCGGGCGCTCGCAGCAGGGAGCGCTGCCTATCTGACGCAAAGCGCAGGGCGCGAGCCCTGGCAATACACGCCCGACTCCTCACGGCGAGCCCGGGGAATCGAATTGTGGGCCGCCATGCGCTCGCTCGGCCGCAGCGGCTTACGAGAGATGATCGAACGCAATTGCCGCCAGGCCCGGCTTTTTGCCGAGCGCTTGCGAGCTGCAGGTTTCACGGTGCTGAACGACGTCGTCCTAAACCAGGTGCTGGTTTCGTTCGGCAGCCCGGAACAGACTCGTCGGGTCATTGCCGGGATCCAAGCCGACGGGACCTGCTGGTGCGGCGGCACGGTATGGCAGGGTCATACGGCCATGCGCATCTCGGTTTCCAGCTGGGCTACCAGCGACCAAGATGTCGAGCGCAGTGTGGCGGCCATGATCCGGATCGCAAAAGCCGTCAAGGCCGCTGACAATCGGCCGTACACTGCCACCCCCCGGTTTTGGGCCGTTTTCTACCGGCCGGGAACCTCATTCCGGGTTCCGCCGCATCTACTGATAAAGGGCTCCTTGGCGGGACGGTTACCAATGGTAACTATCCCGGTCCGGGGCGGTCTAAGGTAGTGATATACTGCGTGTATTCAGCGCAGTAGCTGGGGTGGAAGTACGCCCTCAACGAAGGAAATCTCAAGATGGCTCGTAGTTCTCGCCGATCACTCTTCCTGGTAGTTTTTTTTCTGCTTGCCTGCGGCTTCCTGGGAATTTTATTCGCCCAGCGTTCCGGCCAGCAGTCGTCGATGGACCGGCGACTCCGAAGTCAAGGACAGCCTCAAGCAGTTCACCGACGTGTACGCCCTCGTCGAGGACAATTACGCCGAACCGGTGAATGCCGACAAGGCCATCTATAACGGGGCCATCCCCGGCATGCTGCACGCGCTCGATCCCCACTCGAATTTCTTTGATCCCAAGTCGTACGCGCTGATGCGCGAAGACCAGCGCGGCAAGTACTACGGCGTGGGCATGACCGTCGGTCCGCGCAACAACAAAGTCATCGTGATCTATCCCTTCACCGGCACGCCCGCCTACAAGGCCGGCATTCACCCCGGCGACGTCATCATCGCCGTCGACGGCAAGTCGACCGAGAACATGAGCACCACCGATGTGGCCGACTTGCTGAAGGGACCCAAGGGCACCACGGTTCACATCAGCATCGCGCGCGAAGGCGTCGAGAAGCCGATGGAGTTCACTCTCATCCGCGACGAGATTCCGCGCTACAGCGTCGACGTCCATTTCCTGATCAAGCCCGGCGTCGGATACATGCACGTCAACGGCTTCAACGAGACCACCGAGCATGAAGTCTCCGAAGCGCTCGATTCGTTCGGCGATCTCAAGGGGCTGATCCTCGACCTGCGCGGCAATCCCGGCGGCTTGCTCAGTGAAGGCGTTGGCGTGGCCGACAAGTTCCTGAAGAAGGGACAACTCATCGTCTCTCACCATGGCCGCGCCTCGGCCGAGAAGCGTTACATCGCGCAGCACGGCAATGGCGGCAAGGATTATCCCATCGTGGTGCTGGTGAACCGGCTGACCGCATCGGCGGCGGAAATTGTTTCCGGCGCGATTCAGGATCACGATCGCGGCCTGATCGTGGGCGAAGTAACCTTCGGCAAAGGTCTGGTGCAGACGGTGTATCCGCTGTCGGAAAACACCGGGCTGGCGCTGACCACCGCTCATTACTACACGCCCAGCGGACGCCTGATCCAGCGCGACTACAGCAACATTTCGCTTTACGACTACTACTACAACCGCGATAGCGCCGAGAGTTCCAACACGGCCAACCGCGAAGTAAAACTCACCGACAGCGGGCGCACCGTGTACGGCGGCGGCGGCATTACCCCCGACGTCAACATTGCTCCGGTGAAGAGCAATCACTTCCAGGACACGCTGCTGCAGCACTACGCGTTCTTCAACTTTGCCAAGCGCTACGTGGTCAACCACCACCCCACGAAAGGCTTTGAAGTTGACGACGCCACCATGCAGGAATTCCGCAAGTCGCTGGACGAAGCCAACATTGCTTACACGCAGGCCGAACTGCTCGACAACAATGACTGGATCCGATCCAACATCAAGTCGGAGATTTTCGTCGATGCCTTCGGCCAGGATGAAGGCATGAAGGTTCGTGCCGAGTCCGACCCGGAAGTGGTCAAGGGCCTTGAGCTTCTGCCCCAGGCCAAGGCTTTGGCCGACAATGCCAAGAAAATCGTGGCCGAGCACAACGCGGCTCCTGCGTTTAGCCGGTAAGGGCTCACCCGTTTTCCGAAAAGGCCCGGACGCGTTCCGGGCCTTCTGTTTTCATAGCACCGGCGGCATACTGGCAGAGGGGTATCGGACCGAGAGCCAGGCGGCTACACCTTCATTGACTTCGCCTTTCTGCTATGTGAAAATCCGCGCAAGAGGCCGCTTTTGCGGGGAATGGCAAAGGCTGCGGGAGTCAAACTATCCCTCCCCGGGGCGATTTCCGAGCCGTCAAGAAATGGATCTTTTTCAATATCACGGCAAACCCATGGGACCTTGGCTGGCCAGCCGGTTCGTTCTGAGGATCGTTTGAGACCGGTGATTTTGGCGGGCGCCGTGCTTTTGTCGGTCATCGCCGGATGGACGGACCTGCGCAGCCGCCGCATCCCGAACTGGCTGACGGTGCCGGGACTGCTGATCGGGGTCGTCGCCAACACGGTCTTCAGCGGCTGGAGCGGTCTCAAGGCTTCCCTGCTGGGAGCGGCGCTCGGCTTGGCTTTGTTGCTGCCGTTTGTTCTGCTGCGCAGCCTGGGTGCGGGCGACTGGAAGCTGGCGGGAGCACTCGGTGCTTTTGCGCGTCCGGAGTTGCTAGTCAACCTGTTGCTGGGATCGATTTTCGTGGCTGGAATCATGGCGCTGGTTCTGGTGATCTACAAAGGGCGGGTGCGTCAGACCGTGTCCAATATCGGCCACATCCTCGTTTCCCTGGTGACGTTCCGCCTGCCGGGATCGCGGGTTTCGCTCGATAATCCGGATTCGCTGAAAGTCCCCTACGGGGTGGCCTTGGCATTCACCGTGGTGCTTTACGGGATTCTCTGGAAATTGGGAGTTGTGGCCTAGGATGATTTCCGCGCGATCAATTCTTCGAAGGCTGGCCGCCGAGACCCGCGGAGCCGAGATTGCGGAAGCCGCTGCCGTCCTGCCGTTGATGTTCATGATGTTGCTGGGAATCTTCTGGTTCGGACAGGCGTTCAGCATGTATTCCACGATCACGCGGGCGGCGCAGGAAGGGGCTCGCGCCGCGGCGGCACCGCCATGCACCACCTGCGCGGCGGTGGGCACGCCTGCCGGCAATGCCTTCGCGGCCGTCCAAAATATTCTGCTGATCGCGAAGCTTGATCCCAACAAGGCGCGGCAGCCTGCGACGATCCCCAGTTTGCTTTCCTGCAGCACGCAAAGCACCGTGTCTTGCGATTCGACTCAAACCAATATTTGTGTGCAGGGCTCGCAGGCGGGCGTTCAGGGCGTTCAGTTGTCGAGCAGCGCCGTCCAGGCCACCGCCGCCGGAGTCTGCGGAATCTCTGTCAGCTTTCAGTATCCCTTCCAGTTTTGGCTGCCTTTCACCAGCCTGAACAAGCAGCAAGTGCTGCTCAACGCGTCGGCGCGCGTGAGATTGGAGACCCAGTGACCTGCCGCGCCTCTCTGTGGAGTTGGTGTAGGGCGCGGGCCGCTCGCATGGTCCGCGATGACCGCGCCGCGCAACTTGTGGAATTTGCCGTTTCCCTGCCTTTGCTGGTGGTGTTCGTGGTGGGTATCTTCGACTTCAGCGGCGCGTTCACGCTCAAACAAAAGCTTACGAATGTGGCGCGGGATGCGGCACGGGCGGCGGCCGCCGACCCGGCCACCGATCTGTCGTCGTCAGTGCCGGCTTCGGTAAGTGACGCTTTTCAGATTGTGGATAATTATCTGATCATCAACAAACTCAATGACTGCGGTCTCGCACTCACCGGCTCGACACGGCAGACTTGGACTTACCAGGGCACAGCGGGATGTCAAAACGGCGTATCGATCCTGACCATTAACCGGGGCTACTACTTCCCGGCGACCGCAGCCGGACAGCCCGCCAGTCTCGATTGTGCGTCGCAGCCGCCGGGCGCCCAAACGGCGGTCATCGCCACCTGCGTCAGCATTCAGTATGCCTACCAGTGGCGCTTCGGCCGCGTAGCCAGTCTTCTGGGCTCGGCGGCCGCGCTGCCCACACAGATTACCGCGACGGCTGTGGCCATGAACGAGAACTGAGAGAGAGAGAATGAAAGCGCCCGCAATCCGCAAGTTCGTTCGTACCGGCTCTGCGCGTCACCCGGAGCGTGGCATCACGATGGTGCTGGTAGCCGTGGCCATGGTAGCGATCATCGCCATGGCTGCTCTGTCCATCGATGTGGTCACGCTCTTTGTGGCGAGAGAGGAAGCGCAGCGCTCCGCGGATGCCGCTGCCCTGGCGGCGGCCAGAGTGCTCTCGATCTCGGGCATCACCGGCGATCCCGGCAACTCCACCCTTTCCTGGTCGGCGATTTGCGGTGGAACGACCAGTCCCGCCTCTCTGGCGGCTACCGCCGTCGGTATGCGAAGTGCCGTTGGGGGCGCCGCCGCCAGCGTCACCGTCTCCTACTCCGCCGGAAGCGGCCTCACTTCCCTTTCGAACCCCGACTGCAGCACTGTTGGCGCGGCGTTCGGCGTCAATCCCATGGTGACGGTGCAAGTCAAGCGCCTCAGTTTGCCCACTTTCTTTTCGCGCGCCTGGGGAAACACCGGCAACAGCGTGAGCGCAACCGCCACCGCCGAAGCCTTTAATCCTTCCAACTCCGGAAACGTCAGTAACGGCCCCACCGGAACCATCACTCCAGTGCAACCGCGCTGCGTGAAGCCGTGGTTCGTGCCGAACCGGGACCCGCTGAACCCAAATTCAACTTGCGATCAGGGCGGTGGTCCATGTCAGACCTTCGTCAGCACGGCCGACGGCTCGATTACGCACCCAGGAATGTCGTGGGGGGCCGCTAACGGCAGCGGTGTGGTCGGCGAGAGATTCTGGTTGTCGCCCGACTGTCATAACCCTGGCACATCCTGTACTCTCCGGTCTCCGGCGCCGCTGGGAAACTTCTATCCTCTTGCAATCCGGCCGTTCTTGCAACCGCCCCCCAGCATGCAATACCTCCCGGGCGAACCTCCCATCGTGGTTCCCGTTGCGGTTCCGTCGTGTGCGTCCCGAGGGAGTGTCTATGAAGAAGCGATCGCGGGTTGTGACCAGTCGACCGTCTACCAGTGCGGCGTGCAAAGTTCTTCCAGTTCGCTTCCCAACCAGATCGACCTGAGCGAGAACCCCGGCGCTGGTACCAACGACACGATGAATGGCGTCACCTGCATGATCCACGAAGGAGACGCAGCCGACATCCAGCCCGACGGACAGGACACGCTCAGTCCGCGATCCTCGGGGTATCCCTTCCAGATCCTTTCGGGAACAAGTAATCCGGTGCTCGGCTCTGGACTGGCGAACACTCCCATCACCAGCAGCCCTTCGATTGTCTCGCTGCCCATTTACGACAACGGCTCCGTGACTATAAACCCGAGCGGAACAACCGCGGTCACGATTGTGGGGTTCCTGCAGGTCTTTATCAACTCAGCCGATCAGTGGGGCAACGTAGACATCACTGTCCTGAACGTTGCAGGGTGCAGCAACGGTGCAGGCTTTGTAGGACCGGCAGTGACCGGTTCTTCACCGGTGCCTATCCGCTTGATTACGCCTCCGTAGGAAATCTCTGATTAAGCTCCTACTTTGTCATCCCGGGCGGAGCAGAATTGCCGTTTTTCGGCAATTCTGCGGAGTCGAGGGACCTTGTGTTTTCTCTTACGATACTTGATCAGAGCTTCCCTAAGGCGCACGGTAAGTGTCTGTTCTGCCGTTCTAAGAGGTCTCCGGTGGAACTTATCCGTCACGTCGGTCTGATACGCCTGCCACCGGGTCAACGAGAGAGATGTTCTCAGTGACCGGCGGTTTTCATGGATTCTCTCCTCCCCATGACTTATTTGCGATCAAAGACGTAGGCGGCGCCCTGGTTGCCGTTTCCGTTCACGGTGCCGTATGGTTCCCCAACCACTACGGTCGTTGCTCGCACCGCTACTGTCTCGCCGAAGACGCTGTTTTTTTCTGGGGAAGGCGGGTTAAGCCTGGCATTGGCTTGGGGTGTGAGCGACCAGCCGGTTGCGGGCTTTCGGTAGACGTATGCGGCACCCACGCCCAATCCTACCTTAGTGGCGGTCTGTGGAGCGCCGACTGCGATGATGGTGCCTGGTCCGTTGATGGCCAGTGCGGTTCCGAAGGCCTGTGCTGGTCCGGGAGCGAGCAGTTCTGAGCTTTGGGTCGCGCTCTGCCATCCAGTGGCCGGCTTGGTGTAGATATAGGCTGCTCCACTAGGGACGGGAGTAGACCCCACTCGCCCGGGCGCCCCGGCTACGATCGTCGCTTCGTCGTTGGAGATTGCCACCGCATTGCCGAGGAAGTTCGAAGTATTCGGATCCGTGACCGTCAGGGTCGCGGTCTCATTTTCGTTGGCCCAACCGCTGGCCGGCTCTTCGAATACGTAAACAGCTCCCGGCTTGCTGGGGAAGAACTGAGCCGACGCCCCTCCCGCTACCACGGTGCCGCCGTGGATGGCGAGAGCAGTTCCCAGAAGATCCTTGGGAGCTCCATGGGCCTCGGTCAGCATCGCAGTTGGAGTTGCGGTGCTCGTCCACCCCGCCATTGGTTCGACGTATACATAGACCGCTCCTTGACCCTGGTTGCCTCCGACCGTCGTATCGTAGGCTCCCACGACGATGGTGTTGCCGGAGATTGCCGCGGAGAAGCCAAAGCCGTCGTTGTTGCAAATATTGGGTTCGGTGAGCTTGGCCGTTTCCGTCATGTTGGTCCAGCCGCCCGCGGGCTTTACGAATACGTAAGCGCCGCTGGTCACGGTGTCGGTGCAGCCAAAAGCCGTTGTCACGACGATGGTGTCACCGCTGACAGCGACCGCAAAACCGAAAGAAGATTGAAATTGGAGTGAATCGGAGGCCGTAAGCTCGGCGACTTGACTCCAAACTCCGCTGGACTCGGTGAAGACATAGGCGCTGCCTGTGTTCTGATCGTCTCCGAAGGCGCCGATCACCATGGTCTCTCCGTGAACGGCCACCGCGAAGCCGAAGAAGTCGTCGAACGCGCCGTTAGAAGCGGTGAGTGTGGCCGTTTGCACCCACTGCGCCCAGGAAGTTGTCGTGGTCACGGCAATACCAATCGCCATGAAGGCCACAAGCCAGATTCGTGAAGAATATCTTTTCATGGTTGTCTCCTGGAGTTAACGTTGACTGACCAAAACCGTTGAGCTGATGGGGGAAGTACTCCGGCGGTGTTGCCAGGCGGGGAGTATGCCACAGATCACGTGACAAAGCGAGGGGTATTCGAAAACTCCGTGGCTGGCGTTACATCTCTATATCGTGCACTGACCCTGCAACTCAGCGGCATCACAGTAAGTCACAGGAACGCGAACATGAGTGCAATCGTTGGCGGTCAGTCCTGTTGCCTGGTGCAGCGCGGACGCCCTCTGGAGTCCTAACTCGCGAATCCAGAGGGGATACGGTGAACGACAGGCTCGTACCGGTCTCAGCCCTGTGGTCGCTTGTTCGTAGGGCTGCGTGTTTTTCCGCAACCTCGTAAGCGAAAAGAGGCTACTGGTCGGGAGTGTTTTCGTCGGGCGGAGCCTTCATTTCGGGCTGTGTTTTGGGAGGAGCCGGCACCGGCTCAGGGATGCCGTTGCCCGGCTGAGGATGTGCGACCGGTGGCTCATCTTCTGCGAGGTCCTCGTTTTGCGCTGCCACCGGAGGCAGCGGCATGGCCCCACCTTCAACGCGAGTGGTGAGGATCACGCGATCCAGTTGCCGCGGCTGGTTCACCGCGCTCAGAATCAGAAAATTAAACTTGGAACCATTCAACAGCCGCGCCAGAACTTCGGGTGCGGGCGCGGGCGCTATGTCCGCCACCACGCGCTCCTGCTCCGCTCCAGCGGCAATGGAAACCTCGGCCCCCGTGCGCTGCTGCACCGCAAACAGCACCTCCGACAGCGTCACCTTGTTGGCCCTGATCCCCAGCAATCCATCCCGAAACGTAACCTCCAGCACTGGTCGCGAAGAGGTCTCAATTCGAATGGGCTCCGCCCGGGTCGTGTAATTCGCCACCACCAGGCCGGGGCGCGTCGTGGGTTCGGGACCAGAATTGTCGATTGCGGCGGAACTGTCGGCCGCACCACCCATAACCTTGATGATCACCGTCCGGCCGTTGGGAAAAACCTGGTAAGACTGCGCGGTCTTCAAATCCAGTACGACTCGCGTGACCGGGGGCTTCGCCTGAAACAGGCCGATTCGCACATCCTTTACTTCGCCCCGATCCACCGATTGACTGCGCAACTGGCTTCCGGGAACAGCATTGGGAAAGTCCACCACCAGACGATCCGGCCCCGTCAAAACCCGCGTCTCCGGCACGATCCGGTCGCTGGCTTGCACTTCAATCTCGACCGCGTCTTTGCTGCCGAGCACTCTTACCGAACGAACCGAGGTCTGCGCCAGCAGCGCTGGCACGCCCAGCGCACAGAGTGCGGCCAGCAGCAGCCGACTCCCCATGATTCGTGAAAACCTGTGCATGAACACCTGCGCCCGGGCAGTCTTGGGATGGTTCTAGCGCGATTGTAGCAGCGATCATCAGCGCGGGCGCTTACGTTGGTATTAGAACTAAGGGTTCCCGCTGCCGGTCAGCGGCTGCAGAATCTCCCCCAAAATATCAGGCTGGTCCGCGACCCGTTCCAGGTGTGGATTTTTCTCGCCACCGTGATAGACCACGGAATAGGTCTTGAAGAATTGCGCATTTTCGACAATGAATTCGATCGGCTGATCGTTCCCCTGCGCGGCTTTCAGGGCCGCGCCCAGCACCGGAGACGACCACTTCCGGCCATTGACCGCAATCAGTTTCATGCCCGGAGCAAGGCCCGCCTGGTAGGCGGGCGACCCCACGATCACGTCATCGAGTTTGCCATCTTCGCTGGCGGTGAATCCGAGAGAGTACGAAAAGTCGGCGAACTTGGCCAGCTTTTCCTCCGCCTTGGTAAACAAATTCGCCTTGTCGTTGTACACCAGCTTCCAGCCGCCACGCTGAATCCCCTCCAGCGGAGCATGAGTGCTGGTGGCCGCGACCCGCTCGCGCAGAAGCGCGCCCCAGTCGTAGGGCGCGACTTCGTTCAGCGCACGCACCACGTCGTCGAGTGCATAGGGAACAACTTTCGGCGGACCGCTCTCCCCACCATGGAAGTGCCGGCAAAAATCGTTCAGTGAGCGCTGTCCGTGCGTCTGCTGGCGGATCATCGCATCCACTTCCAGCCAGATCAATTCCCCCTCGGGATAGTAGTCGAGCCCGCGCCGCCAGTTTTGCCATTGGGTTCCCATCATGCGCAGAGTCTGCACCGAGCGCGCCGTGTCCTCAAGCGGCCTCCACGTCCGCCCGGGGCGATGATCCAGCGCAGCGGCGGTCCCCGCCAGCGCTTCCCGATACTGCTCGTCGGTCCACAGTCCACTCCGCGCGGCCAGCAACGTGCCGAGATATTGCGTAAGCCCTTCGTACACCCAGAGCAGATCGGCGATCATGGGCTCCTGATAGTTCGGAGTCACCAGTCCGGCGGGACGGCGGTATTTGCCATTCCACGAGTGCACAAATTCGTGCGGCACGAGGTCGGCGTAAAGCATGTGCAAGTCAGGGTCGAGCAGGGTGCGCTCCGCGGCAACGCTGTCGTTGGATTCGTGGTGCTCCAGTCCATGCCTGCCCACCTGATCGCTCAAGGTAAGAAGAAAGTGATACTGGCGATAGTGGCGCGCTCCAAAAAGTGCGCCCGCCTCCGCGACCAGTTTCTGGTATGCTGGCGACATCTTCCGGCGTCATCGCCAAGTCAGGCTCGGCCTCGGCGACCAGATCCATTACGTGAACCGGCAAATCGCCCGGCTTGGTCAGCTCGATCTTTCGGTAGTGAGCTCCGGCGATCAACGGCGAATCAACCAGTGTGGTCAGAGAGACTGGCGCGAACTCCACGTCATCCCCAGCGGTGCGCGACACAGGCAATGCCGTGCCAAACTTCCACCCGGAAGGCAACGTGACCCCAGAGACAAAGCTGACATCGTCAGCGCGCGTGCCCTTCGGATAAAGTACGACCGCGTTCCAGTTCAGGTCGAGAAGATTGCTGGAAGCTGCGGGCCCGCCGCCGCCCGCACTATCCAGCGAGGTAAGTGCATCGAGCGACACGTCAAGTGTTTCCACACCTGCGGGAACGGTGACGTGGAACTCGTACATTTCGACAGGATCCCGCTGCCACGCCAGCGGATGTCCCCCGGCCTCCATGTGAATTCCAGTCAGCGCGCCGATGGGACCGCTGGGCCGGTGATTGCCGGGAATCCATTTGGGAAAAACCAGCGTCATCTCACCAGCATGGGCAGGAATCTGCAAATGCGCGTGGTAAATGTTTCGGGGAGCGTCGGCCAAATCAACATGCAAGCGGATCGCCTGGGCGGCGAGACGCGGCACGCAAACCCACCACAAGAAAATCGGCAGTTGCCAGCGGCACAGCCACCGCAAGCTTGAATGCACCAGAACCCTCCCTGGGAAGCAAAGGGAGAAGGCTATCGAAACAGGGTGAGTAAGTGCAAGATGCGCTGGACGCTCGCAACCGTTCCGGCAAAGCGGGACGGGCTACGTTTGGGCGAACCGTTGCCGGGTCTTCCAGTAGATTGCGGCCAGGCCTGAGCCCACCAGCAGCCATGTGCCGGGTTCAGGGACCACGCCACCACCACCACCACCATTGCCGCAGGGATTCCCTTTTCCCTTCTTCGCGGCACCAGTTCCAGTACCACCGCTGGGGCTCGTGGGTTTCTTTCCGACTCCGCAAACGCCAGGCAGCGGCGGAGGCGTGATGGGAACCCATGTGCCGCTACCGAACGGGTCATACAAACTCAACGGCGGAGCTGGTCCTAGTCCGGGCAACCCTGGCCGGTTCAGCAACGCGGACTCGAACGGCGCCGGAGGATTTGCGACCGCCGTCCCGGTTGCAGGGTGAACCGGTTCATCGAACTTTGCGGGCGGCGGCTCCGACGAGGAAGTTGCCTGCTGCGGAACTTCCTCGACCCGGTTCGCACAGCGTGAACGTGCGGTGATCTTGCCGTCGGTGATCACGGTCTCGCCCTTTTTGAGCGTAACCCGGTGGCGAGTCCAATAGACCTTATTGCCGATACGATATGAAACGTAGGCCGTACGCGACAGAACCAGGCGCACCACGCGCGCGTGGTCGTAATCAAATCCAGCGTAGTGAGCCCTGACAACCGGATCATGTTCCGCCACCCACTTCAGCTCGCGCGCGTCTCGCACTCCGCCCGGCACCACCGAATAGGGATAAACCGTCCGGTTCTCCATCTGTCGCAAGGATTCCTGCTGGGTGAGTAACAGGATGTTTCTGCTGGCCTCGGCCGCCGCGCGATCGGGCTCCACGGACTGGGCGCGGAACAGCGAAGGGGTCAAATACGGCAGAGCTACGTAGGCGAAACCAGCAGCCAGACTCGCGCAAACCGCAAACAGCAGGACGCGCCGAATCAGGCGATTGCGGCGGTGACGGCGGGTGGGGCGGCGCCGGATTACTGTCTCAACACTCCCTGGGACCGGTGGATTCGACAACTTCTACCTACCTTTAACAGTCGGCCCTTGGGCTGGAGACCGAGAGACACACTGCACTCCTCGATGCAGTTGCAGTGCCATCGTTGAGCGCTCAATCCCTCACAAAACGCAGGGAATATCAACTTTGGTTTGCCATCATGCTAGCAGACCGTGCAGGCCTTTGCACAAGATATATTCGCAAGTCCTCATGCTTCCACGAACGATCCCAGTGCCGCGTAAAATCCCATCTCACTGCGAGCTCAACCTACCTTCGCGTTCCCGTCATTTCAGCTCTGCCCTGAGGTAACTAAGGTAACACCACGAGAGGGCCATTCCGCGTGAGGTCGTTCCGTTGGTACCATGCCGTTGGTTACGGCTAGTCAATTTACGCAGCGTTTTCGTCGTTGCCACTATCGTTTCCTGGGGAGCAATCCTAAATGCGTTTCAAGCCTAATTTTCTGGTTGTGTTCGGGGCGCTGATGGCGCTGGTGCTGACCAACGCTGCCTTCGCGAACTCCGTGACCATGACCTATAAGGGTCATCAGGGAGTGGTGGCTCAGGGCGGTTCGCCCTACATTGGGTATCCCTACTATTTCTCGATCAACGGCAGTTCCACCTACACGCCGCTGATGTGCGACAGCTACGACAACAACATCAGTCTGGGCCAGACCTGGACCGCCAAGGCCTCGCCGTTCCTGCAAGGCATTGCCAGCAGCATGTTCGGACCCTCCATGACGATGGACTATAAAGCGGCTGGACTTATCTTCAAGAGCATGCTCGCCGGCACGCTCGACTCGGCGCAGGCGCAATGGGCAGTCTGGGGACTGTTCTCGACCAGCGCGCAGAACAACCCGTACTTCAGCACCATCAACGGCGCTTCGATTGACGCGACCTATCTGGCACTGGCTGGAGACCGCATCCAACAGCGCGTATAACGGCCTGTGCTCTACACCCCGCTCGGCGCAAAACCAGGCATCGGACCGCAGGAGTTCATCGGCTATAGCGCAGTTCCTGAGCCCGGCAGCATGACCCTGCTCGGAACCGGCCTGATTGGTATCGCGGGCATGATTCGCCGCAAGCTCGCTAAAGCATAAGATCCGTTTTTGTCCGGTTTTACCCTTCGAACGCATCTCACTCCTGCCGCACAGCTCAATGCTGTGCGGTTTTTTTGGATGAGGCTGACGCGCGAACGAAGGCGCTTCACTCGATCGCATAGTCGATCTTGATTCCCCGCTTTTCCACTTCCGCCAGAAACAGGTCCGCCGGAACATCCCGCTCCTGCAAAACTCCACCGCGCTTGCTGATGGCCCCGGAAGCGAGCATCTGCACCACGATTGACGCCGGAAAAGCGGTGGTGCGCATCATCGCGCTCATGTCGGTCTTGGGATCGTAGTGATCAACCATGGTGAAGGAAGCCACGCGTCCCTTGAGTCGTCCGCCCAGCAATCCGCGCACGCCCGCACGATTCACGGACTCGTGCGCTTCCAGCCGCATCAGGCAGACGTCCGGCCCCTTGGAGGCAAACTTGCCGGCGAAGATTTTTGACATCATGGCTCGAGGCGCAATCTCCGCCTTGCCGAACTTCATCTTCTCGCCCGAGAACAAGCCCAGTTCCTTCAGTTCGCACAGCAGGTCATAATGTCCGGGATAGCGCAGCGTCTTCTCGAAGCACTCGCCCACTCGCCCTTCAAAGGTCTCGGGCAGCGTTGAGGTACCGCCCGAAGTATGGAAGGCAACCAGTGGCGAGAATCCCGGGAGGTGGAAGTCCTCCGGCTCGGTCAGAGGATCGATTGTAGTCAGCTTGCCCTTGCGCAGAATGCGCGCCGGCTCCACATACTCATTGATCAGTCCTTCCACAGAGAAGACGAGTTGATAGTGAAACGGCGGCGTCGGCTGCTCCGGCAAACCGCCGACATACAGCCGCAACGCGTCTGCGCTGCCGCCCAGCCGCCGCACCAGTTCGCCTCCCAGAATTGACGCCATTCCCGGAGAGAGCCCGCAATCGGGCGCCACGGCCACCCCGCGGGTCTCCGCTTTCTTTGAAAGCGCCAACTCCTGCCGCACCACGGTATTATTGCCACCCAGATCGGCGAAGTGGCAGCGCGCTTCGACCGCCGCGCGTGCCAGCCCAATGTTCAGGAAGTACGGTACCGCCGAGAGCGCGGCATCGTGTCCCCGCATAAGCTTCGCCGCTGCTTTCTCGTTGCTGGCATCGAGCACCACGGCTCGCACCTTTCTGCCGCCTGTGATGCGATTGACCCTGGCCGCCACTTCGCGCACCCGCTTGGAATCGCTGTCGGCCAACGTTACCGAATCTACCTGGGGCGTGCGGGCCATATCGAACGCCGCCGCCGAGCCCATCATGCCGGAACCAATGACTAGCAGTTTCATGGAAGTCCCTTTCGTAGGAATCCTGTTCGGAGGCCTCTAGAGACACAGCAGGATCGCGTCCACAGCGACGCAGGACTCGTCTCAGAACGCCTGTCAGTTTAGGGGAAGCGGGCCGTCAGAAATAAGCCGCCAGGATTGCAAGGGATGGGCCGGGACTAGAGTCCGGAAGGAGCGAGCCGCTCGCAAACATAACGGCGAAGATCAAGCTTAAGGAAGTTCACTAATAAGAATACCACCTTCCCCGGAGAATTCTCTCTGACCCACCAGGGAAATGCAGGATGCTCGTAGCTTATCTCCTAGATTTGTTGGGAACGGGAGTACGAGCTTTTTGCCTGGGTTTGAAAGCGCCGCCACTGAAGCACCAGTATCCCGCGAGGGACCCACCGGCGAAGAACGACCACATCACGGTGTCGACCCAGGAGCCGTACTTTTCCAGACCGAGATTCGCCAGATCCCAGAAGGTGAGCGGCCATACGAGGATGACGTAAATGCCGACGACGACCATGACTAAAACGAAGCCGGCAAAGATGGTCATCACTCCGGCGGAAAGGCTCTCAAAAAGCAGCAAGCTCCAGTGCTGGTCGGTGGGATCGGGGCGCCGAGGAACCTCGGCTCGCGGGCGTCGGACTAGCGCGGACAATGGTCCTCCAGAGAAGTGCTCGCCGGGGCGGCTTTGCCAGTTAGAGGATAGTGACCGCAGGTGCGCGGGTCTATGTTACGAAGGACCCTGCCACTCCAGCGCGGCTGCCTTCCGTTCACCGTGCGGAATTTGTTTGACCTGGTGCCCAGCCTCATGCGCATGCTTTGAAATCTCGCCCGGAAAGAATTGCCCCGGTTCCGCGGAGGCGGGACCGGGGCGGCAGAGCGACCTCGTTGTCCTACTGCGGCGTGAAATTCTGGTGGTAGCTCAGGTTCACGACGTCCTGGAACTCCGGTGTGGCTGGCGGCAGGTTAGCCGGGTTCAGGAACAGTACGTCAAAGAAATAGCTACGAGTCGGCGGGTTGTACACCGTGGTACAGCATTTGAACGTGCCGGTGTTGTACTCGGAATAGTACATGCTGACCAGCGACCCGTTGTAATGCAGCGTCGTCCCCCAGTCTTCCAGGTATCGCAGGAAGTTGTGCAATCCTCCGTCGGTGCCGAAGTCATTAATCCCTGCGGTGTTGGCCCACCCTGGGCTGGGGAATGGGATGTTCTTGCCGCCGGAGATGGCCGCCCGGTAGTAGGCGTCGGCCGTTGCCGATCGGGCGCCCCGATTCGTGCTGTTGAGCATGCTGTTCGAGTCCGACCACTGGTTCGAGAGCACCGTGACCGAATCCGCGATGACTGCAGCCGCGGAATGTGGCGTCTGGGTCGGAGTGGCGGCGGTCGCCGTGCCCCAGAACGGATCCACACCGCTGCTGTTGTAGTTGCCGTAAATATAGACCGGGTTCTCCGCTGCCACCGTAAACCCGCCACAACCGGTGGGGGCGGCGGCGCTGACCGTGCATCCGCTGGACGCCGGCTTGATCGGAAGGTAGCTGACTCCCGCCCCGCTCATGCCTCCATCCACCAATCGAAGAGCATGCCGCGCTCCCGTCACCATGTTGGCCAGGCCCTGGGTGGTGCAGGCATTAGTGCGAACATACGGGTTCAACGGCGCGCCCGTGTTGGTATTTTTACCGAACCCGTAACCGATGTTCTTGGCACCCCAGTTGTCGAGGCGGCCGTTTTGGTCGACGTCTTCCGGGGAGTAGGTGTAGTACGTTCTGCCTTCGAGCGCGCCATCGGGAGCGATCGCAGTCAAGTTCTGCCCCGAATTGACCACGTCCTCAAGCCCGGACACGCCGCTGATCACCCCGGCGCCCGTCTGTCCCCCGTTGGTCGGATTGGGGTCGCGCAGCATGCCGCGGTGGTCGGAGAAGTAGAGCACGTAGCCGTTCTCCAGGGTATAGTTCACGTTCGCGCCGCTGCCGGCAATCGTGCCCCTCAGCCATCTGGCCAAGTTGCCCACATCCAACTCCACCACGTTCATGATGCCATTGACTGAGCAGGATCCAGCGGCTTGCGCCTGGTCCCGCATCTCGCCTTCGCGGGTATCGTAGAAATTGATGGGATACCAGTCGGTCGAATTCGATCCCGTCACCGTATTGTTGCGAAGTTGCTGCAGGATGAGAATCGCGTTCGGGTTTACCGTGTTCGAGCTTTGCGGAACGGTAAGCTCCAGGTTGAGCGGCTTGCCAAATCCCAACGCCAGCCACTCGCGAGTGATGCCCACCCAGGTGTTCGTGTTGTTCAGATACTCGACCCGCAGCCAGGCACCGGTGTTGACCGGGTTAGAGCCCGTCGGAGGATTGGTGGTAATTTCCCCCAGCAGCGGCCACTGCGTCCAGGTCGTCACGCCGGCATCGGTGAAAGGCGTAATCCAATTCGCAGTCGGGACGGTGGCGGTGTTCGCGGTCGCAAACGCCTCCGGAGCTCCCGGAGGAGTGGTGTTTGCGTTCAATTGCAAATCGTCGGCGTCGAGCGCAGAAACTCCGCGCTCGGGATGCAGATCAGCCAGCGTGTCGGCCAGCAGAACACGAATCTGAGCTTTGTTGTACAAGCGCGAACTTCCCAAAGCGCTGGTCGTCGATTCGGTCTGAGGCCTGCGGATAATCGCAATCGGATCGGTGCAAGGTGGCGGGTTGCTGGTGCAGGGATTCTGCACAAAGGGCAACTGCATGTTCTTGGCGCCGGTCAGCGAGTTGGTGACAAAGCCATTCAGAGTCCCCGAGCTAAGGCTGGGGAAATTGGGGTTGACGGCGCCGGCAACGCTGGGATAACCGCCGCTCCAACTGGCATCGCCCGGCACAGTTCCAGCGCCCGGCAATGCCACACAGTTCGCGCCTGTGGGAGGGAACGTCAACGGGCAGCCCCCGCTGGCTTTGGGAACATAGACGGTTCCGCCGTATCCGGAAGTGGTCGAGTGTCCATTCTCCAGTTGGTCCATCACGATCTGCTGGAAGGCCGCAACCTTGTCGTTGAATACCAGGTAGCCGCCCGCGGCCAGGAACAGGTTCTGATTGGTATGCACGCGGCCGCCAAAGCTGAAGTTGGGGCCGGGAAAGTAGCTGCAATCATAGCCGCAGAAAACGCCGAACTGAAACACGGGAATCAGCGCGATCTCGACTTTGCGCGTAATGTTGACCGAGGCGCCTGCCGGACGCGTGGCGATCACCTGCAGAGTCATGGGGATGATTTCCGCGTACAACCCCTGATTGGGACCCGCGCTGACGGTGTTGAAGCTGCTCACTGGAACTCCGGCTACTACGGGATAAACGATTTTCTCGTTGTAGGCCATGCCGCTAACCATGGCCGGCGTGGGGGGGTAGTTGATCAGGTTCTGAATCTGGGTATCGGTCGGAACCATGTACTGGGTGTAGAGTCCCGACAAGTCCGTGGTAAGTTTTTCCATGCCGGACTCGGCGCCGTAGAAGGCAAGATTAGCCTCCAGGTCATTGCCGCCCATGCGGGATTCGTTGGTGACCATGAAAAGAAGGCCAGCCGCCACCCCCGACAGCAGCACCAGGATGAGTAGCGCTGCAATCAGAGTGAAACCCTGCGATCTGTTTTTTCCCTGTCCCATTGGTTGATCTCCTGCCCCCAAAAAACGTTACTGGTAACGATTGCGAAATGCCATGTTGCGCGCACTGACGGAAGTCGCCAGGTACATGTTCTGCGACTTGTTCCCGTTGTTGATCATGCTTTGCCCCATCACCACGATGTTGATCTTTTGGATGTTGTTGGGGGATTCGCCTACGCCGATGGGGTTCGCCTGGTTGGCATCGAGCGCGGAGGTGGTGGAGTTATAGGTGTCGAATGCAAACTGCAGGTTGATGATGTCATCGGCTACCGGCACTGGGCTGAGCCCATTCACCTGACGCATCAGGCGCGGCGTCTGTCCGGCCGCGGGCACGGTCAGATAGTAGGTCACCGCAAACAACCGGTAGGCAATGGTGCTCGCGCCCCCGGTAATGGAGTTGATGTTGTTGGTAGCCGCGCCGCTCTGGTTGATGTTCAGCGGATCCAGATTGGCGAACGAGATGGTGGTCGCGGTGAGGCCGGTGACCTCACCCACCGCCACGCCCGTAATGCTTGAGTTGCTTAGCATGATCAGGTCGCCTACCTGGATGCCGCCGGCGGAGTTAATCGCGGGCGGCGCCGGGGTAAAGATCGGGTTCGGCGTCAGACTGATCTGTCCGCCATTGGTCCCGCCGACAAACGCGACGTTGTATTCACACAGGGGAAAGTTGTAGTCGGCATAGATGACCGTGATGCTGTCATTGATCGCCGGCGCAGGCGCGGCGGGGATCCCGACGTTTCCTTCCACGCCATTGGTATAACCCGGAATGATTCCGTACATGTAATTGAGCGGGTACGTATTGGCCGGAACATGGCAGGCTCCCGCCTGGTCACAGCCATACTTCGAGAGTCCGTTATTACCCGCTCCCGTGGGCAACTGGATTCCGCCCGAAGGCAGACCCGCTCCCGCCATGCTGATGTCTTTGACCATCAGATCAATGGCGGCGCGCATGTTCTGCTGGGTCTCGGCCCGTTGCGTGACCAGCATGGTGGAATTCATTCCAGACTTGAACAGGCTGGCCATGGCCGCCATCACAATCAGGCCCACTGCCATGGAAACCATGAGCTCCAACAGCGTGAAGCCTTGTTCCGTTTTTTGTCTTGGCATCTTCATCATATTTCCCATCGCCTGCCTCAGCGGAATTGCGAAATCAGTGCATTCACCGAATACGTGCGCGGTACCGTCGATGTGCCGGTCAAGTAAGTTACGGTCACCACAACTTGCTTCAGATTAGGATCGATCGTGACCCCGTCCGATTCCAGAACCGAATTGATCTGAATCTGGCGGGTGAAGTTGGCCAGGCTCATAGCCACATCATCGGCGTTGCCCAACACTCCGTCCGGCCCGGGCATTACCAGGCACTCGGGACCGGTCGCGCAAGGTCCGTTAGCGGGGAAATTAGTATCGTCGGCAGTGTTCACCAGTCCGTCGGGACCGGCCTGCAACAATTGGGTGGGGCCGCTGGTGAAGATTCCGCCACTGGGGATATTGGCGATTTGTGCAAAGGTGATTTGCTGCGTGTTGCGCGCGGTGTAGATGCTTTCCATCGCCTCCAGCGCCTTCTGCCGGGCGACCAGATTCTCCTGCGCGTTTTGCGCTGCTCCCACCGCTGTGGCAAAGGCTGCCACCAGGGTGAGGATGCCGATGCTCATGATCGCAACCGCGATCATGGTTTCAATCATCGTGAAGCCGCGTTGTGCGGCTGAACCCGAATTGCCTCGTGTCATTGTTGCACCCACTTGTTTCCGCCCTGGTTGTAGAGCCGCCAGCCTCGCACCCGGCCCGTTGTTCCGAACACCGTAATGGCCCGGGAAGAATACATATCGCCGGTACGATTGAGGTAAAGGACTCCGCTGTTATAGTTCCCCAGCGTGTCCTGCGAAGATCCGTCGGGCATGAACATGATGTAGTTCTGGCTGCCCAGGCCCATGCCCTGATCGAAGTCCAGTGCGGTCACGCCGGTGCCGAACCCGTCCGGACCGGCTGCCGGAAATCCGGCCTGCACCTGGAACTGAACGTCGGGCGGAAGAGTAAAAGTGGCCACCGTGACTGGAGCCGGTGACACCGGTACGCCCCAACCCCAGTACTGCACCGTGATCGTTCCCGGCGCGGTGAACGTCAGAATGTAACGCTTGCTCTGCGTGATGGACTGGTTTCTGTAGTTGCGAATCGCCGACAGCGTGGTGTCGTACGCCTGGTCCACATGGTTCTGTTTGAACAAAGGCATCAGAGCCATGAACGTGACCCCCGCCATGGTGAGACCGATGGCGATCACGATCATCAACTCCAGCAGCGAGAATCCGCGATTTTTCCTCGACATCATAAGAATTTGTCCTAGGGGGACGAGGGCGGCCGCGTCGAACGCGTCACCCTTGGGGGCATGTGCCTGAATCTGTCAGGGTCATCCCACATCCCCGCTGCCGAACACCTGCTATGTCTTTATCGTAGGGACAGGTCGGAGGAGCGTCAAAGCACTACGGTACAACTCTGGTGTGGCCTTTTGGCATGCAGGAATGGTTACTGAGGTCATCTCATTACGCTCGCAGCCTCCCGGTCAAGACTCTTGGAAGCTCGAACGGTCCGAACAGATTGGGGCTCGAGGAGCACACGTCGATCGACGAGCCTCAGGTGATGTCCTGAGCCCGCGGAGCCGGGCGAGGCGGCGAAGGATCTGCCCGATGCGATCCTTCGCCGTCCTCCCCACTTGCGGTAGCTACTTAACCGTGATCCGAACGCCGGCCGACGGTATCCCGTTGGCAATGACCTCGAGGGTGCTGGCGCCAGTCTCGGTGCCGGTCAACACATCGAACTTGGTGCTTTCAATCGTGGCCCCGGTCGCGACGCCCATGGTGCTGAAGCCGTGGGTGCGCGCATAAAAAACATGCCCGGTGCTGTTATTGGTGATTCGCACCAGAGGATAGTTGGTGGCCGACTGGGCGTCGTCCCCGAAATAAGCGCCTTGCGTGAGCCCGTTGATCTGTGTGCCCTTCAGGGTGTACGTCGATCCGATCGTCACAGTAGACGGCACGGACACGATGACCGGCTGCCAGGCCGCCTTATACGTCCCCTTCGGATGGTAGAACCACATGTTCGGCGTGCCCAAGTGGGTTAGCAGAACCGTGCCATTTGCGGTGATGAGCATGCGGGCACCCTCCGTGTTGCTGGGATTGAGGCCCGTCGGCTGCGGAATATTGACGAATTTCGTCCCGTTAAATTCGTAGAGGGTGCTGGGATTATTGCCGTAGCCTGGGTTCGTATCGACCAGCACGTTGCCGTCCGGCAGAACCGCCGCGGGACCGTCAGCAATATCATTCTTTCCCGGAAAGTTCGGCCCCTTCGACCAGGTCTTGGTTTTCGTGTTGTAGATGGCAGTGTGGCCGGCTACGCCGCACGTGTTGGCGCCCGTGGCGAAAACCGTGCCGTCGGGCCGCAGCACCGCGGGGCCGACTTCATTGGAAGGGTTCTTGCCGCCGCATCCTTTACGCGAGTCCCACAGTTGCACCACCGTGTTTCCGGCGCTGCTCCACGTATGTGTCTTCGGGTCCAGGATCTCGGAGTTCATCCCAGAAGGATCATTCAGGAAAACATAGGCATCCACAGTAAGTACATCTCCACCTGGCAGCAGCGTCCAGCCCTCTTCGTCATTGATGTCGGCCTTGCCGGTGCCGGCGTAGACCGTCCATGTCAAGGTGGATGCGTTCAACGCCGCGTATTGGCCATTGTTGATATTGGCCATCAAAAACGTGCCGTTGTTTGTCACCACGCTCTGCGCATCCCCGACTTGCGTCCAGCCAGTAGGAGGTTTTACTTCTGTCCAGATATTCGTGTGCGGGTTAAGGATGGCGCCCTTGTTGGTCCAGTCCAGCACGCCGTTGTTGTACTCGCCGCCCTCTACGATCACCCGCCCGTCGGGCAACACCGCCGACGCGAAATAGAGAGGGGCGTAGTTCATGGAGGCGGGAAAAGCCGACGTGGGGATAAATACCCCGTCGGCATAGTTGCCCACATCATTTGGGAACAGTTGCCACCACGCCGAGGTGTCAAAATCCTGAATGAGGATCGTTCCATCCGTAAGTTGCAGAGCCGGGCCCACATTAAATGGGACCGGCAGTGCCGGTACATCCCATGTCTGTGCGCTCCCCACCCCAGACCAAGCCAGCAGTACTACCAATACCCCCAGTGCGTGAATCGCCTTGATACTCTGCCTTCGCATATCGAATCTCCTTTGATTGGTCGCGGACATCGTTCGCGAACCTCGCTCCCACGCGGGGCATCGTGCGTGAAAAGCTGCTCAGAAGTCCTCAGCGGGGCCATCATTAGTTTTCAATAATTCTTATGAGTGGCTTCAGACAGGCGAATCGTGCGCTTGGCGGAGAAAGACTGGGCTGCGCACTCTCTAGGTCTTGTCGGGAAACTGGGCCGCCATGCGGGATACCGTACCACGATTCATTTGCGGGGTAGAGAGCTTTCGCAGACCAGAACCGTCCCGTCGCTGGATTCAATGTAGTGGATGCGCTTTTCTTCCACCCAACGATAAAGCGTGCGCGGGGATACGCCTGCGACTCTTGCCGCCAACGATGCTGGCAGCAAGTTCACCGGGCATTGACATTCCGGACAGCGCCCTCGCAAAGCGAGCGGGATGGGTTCGAGCGCTGTGATCTCACGCCGCTCGATCGTGATTTCTACCCGCCGGGTTCGTTTCATGGCATCGTTTTCTTTCCCTTGTCCGCCCATCCCACCCTTGATAGAGTATGGCCCACTAGCTGAGACTCGGGGATGAACACGTCTCCCTAAGCAGTTAAAAGAGCGCGGCGTGGGAAGTCCTCAAGGGCGCGCTAAAAAGTTCTCAATAGTTCTTATAACGAGCTAACTGCAGACAAATGAAGAGCGTGTATCACTTTGGATGTTTTGTACTCGATCCCAATCGACGTGCCCTCTATCGTGACGGCAACCCCGTTCCGTTGACGCCGAAAGCTTTCGACCTCCTGCTCTATCTGGCACAGAACCCGAACCGGCCAATTACCAAAGAAGAGTTGCTGCAAGGGGTATGGGCCGAAGGTTTCGTGGAAGAGGGGAACCTCACGCAAAATGTCTTCCTGCTGCGTCGGGCGCTGGCCGATGGAAAGGACGAAGGCGATCTAATCGTCACACTTCCCCGCAAGGGATATCAATTCGCCGCCGAGGTCGCGACGGTGAACCAATCCATCCGGGTGGTCCCGAGCGCAGAATTCTCCAGGCAGACGCTAATGTGATGGTGCGGGATGTGCAAGCCGTAACCCGCATCGTGGTGGAGGAGGAGACCGAGCAGGAAAGCGACGCCCAGCTCAAAGCATTGCCCGCTCCGCCCTCCGCAAAATGCTGGGGCCCAATCCTGCTTCTGATATTGCTGGGAGCCGCCACCGGAGCGCTGGCGGTGTGGATTCTGTTCGCACCCGCAACACCCAAAGTGTTGCGCTCGGTCCAACTCACCCACTTCGGCCGGGCCGAGCCCGACGGACCGGTCCTCACCGATGGTTCCCGGCTTTACTTCACTGAACGGATCGGCGGAAGTTGGTCGCTCGCCCAGGTCGAGCAGCAAGGCGGCGAGCCTAATGTGATTTCGACTTCCGTCACCGGGATTGCGCTGCTCGACATCGACCGAAGTCGATCGAAATTGCTGGTCGGGGCGCAAGATGCCAACGGCGACTTTCTGAATCCGCTTTGGGTGGTGTCCACGGGCGGAGGCTCAGCGCGCCGGCTCGGAGATGCCGTGGGCGGGTACGCCTCCTGGTCCCCCGATGGCCAGAGCATCGCCTACAGCCGGCAAGGCGAACTCTTCGTAGCTCGGGACGGCGATCCCCAGGCGTCCAAATTGTTCTCTGCCAACGGAGCCATCGAGCACGTCCGCTGGTCGCCCCATGGCGGCCGTCTCAGCTTTGCGGTACGGGACCTGACCACCGGTGCCCGCGCACTCTGGGAAATTGCCGCCGACGGGCACAACCCGCATCCCATGGAACTGGGCTGGAAAACTCGCCGTGGCCGTTGGGGCGATGGCGAGTGTTGCGGAGACTGGACTCCGGATGGCAAGTATTTCGTTTTCCGTTCCGTCCACGATCGCGTAGGAAGCTTCTGGGCAATTCGGGAGAACGCAGGTTGGCTCCATGGGGGCCGGGCCACACCCGTGCAGCTCTATACCAGCCCCGACCAGCTCGGCGAACCACGGTTTAGCGCAGACGGCAAGAAAATCTTCTTTGTCGATTACCAGGAACGCCGCGAACTGGTTCGCTATGACTCGGTTCGCAAACTCTTTGTGCCCTATCTTGGCGGAATCCCTGCGCGTCATTTGAGTTTCTCCCGGGACCGCCATTGGGTGGCCTACAAGAACGAAGCCGATGGCACCCTGTGGCGCAGCCGTCCCGACGGCTCGCAAGCTCTGCAGCTGACGTTTCCTCCGCTCCAGGTCCTGCAGTCCACCTGGTCCCCCGACGGGAAAAAGATCGCGTTCGCAGCCAACGGGACTCTATACGCCATCTCGTCCGAAGGTGGCAGCCCTGAACCGCTACTGCCCGAGGGCATGCGTGGCATTGAACCCAGCTGGTCCGCGGACGGCAGGTCGATTCTTTTTGCCCGCTTTTCGAATTCAGGTTCTGGCGGCTGGCAGCCTTCCATCTATCGATTGGATTTGAACAGTCACCAGGTTCTACTGGTTCCAGGCTCCGAAGGAATCGAGGGCCCCGAATGGTCCCCGGATGGCAGGTATGCCGCGGCCTCTGACCGCAAGGACCAGAAGTTGATGCTCTTCGATTTCGGCCGCCAGCAGTGGTCGGAGTTGTCCGACGGAGCGCCCTACGGTTGGGGAATCCGTTGGTCTGCCGATGGGCGTTACGTCTACTATCAGCACCTGTTTAGCGGAGAGGAACAGCCCATCTTTCGGGTTCGTGTCAGCGACCATCGGGTGGAGCAGATCACCTCCTCGCGCCAGATCCTGCGCGCCGATGTCCTCAGCTACAGCATGACTGGACTGACCCCCGATGATTCTCCCCTTGCCTCCCTGGTTCGCCGGAACTCGGACATCTACGCTTTAGAACTCGATCTACCTTAGTGCGCCACCAGCCCCGGAAAGCGCGCGCGAATCCCGAAGCCGCACCTGTGACTACTGCCCAACCTGCTGGAAGCGCGGCGCTGAATTTCAATCCGGCGTTGTTCGTCATGTGCTGGTCCGCGTGGGAATCGGCTTCCGGCTTGTTCATTGAGGCAAAACACTACGATTCCCTTCAGGACGCCCCTGGATAGGAATTGTGCTATCGATAGCGGAGTTGGCGATTGCTTTCTCTGTTTACCTTAAGATATCTCTCCAGAGGAATTACCCGCGGGACCTGACCGAGTTCGAGGCCCGTTTCGCCAACGAGCCTGCCTGTCCTGGTTTACCTGTGCCGACTGCGCTGGCTCGAGAGTTCTCGCTGACCCCATCATCAGAAGAATAGAGAAAATTCTCGATCTCATCGATTCGCTCGCTGGCGTCGTTGTAACCAATCTCAGTGAGAGCACTCGTGTACGCTGATGTGAATAGCAAATAACTCATCAGATCGGCACAGGAAGCCGCATCTCGTCCCAAACTGTTTACAAAGTACTGGATAAGATACGGCATGTCTCTCTGGTGCTCCTCTGCCAGTTGTGACAGATCGACCGAAGGCGTTATGAGCAATGATGCTAAAGGCCGAATCTTTTCACATCCTTCAATACCAGACTGGCTGACCTGACCATTGCGGAGCAACTGATTCAAGCGCTCAAGGTGCTCGATGTCAGTTGCAAGATGATCAAGGAACATCACATTAAAGAGAACTCCCATGACTTGCGCTAGCGAAGGATCTCTCTGATCCACGGGTTCTGCTTGATGTTCGAGATTGTCGCAGCGGACACCGATCGCGAAAACCTTGTCTGCCCCCAGACGGATGATCGGACTAAGAGGTTGTTGAAGACGCACACAACCATCGCCGAAAAAAGCCGTTCCCTGCGGTGTCTTAAGTCTTACCGGCTGGAAGATCAAAGGAATAGCAGCCGACGCGCAAACATGGTCGACCGTAATCTTTGTCGCAACTGTCACGCGCCGGCTTCTGCTCCACATAGGGTGGCCCTTCAGTCCCTGAATGAAGAGATAACTTTTCCCTGAGGTATAGTTCGTCGCGGAAATAGCGAGTGCGTAGAGATGCCCACGCTTGATATTGTCGTGGATTCGCTCGCACTGGAGATGTTCGCTGAGAAAGTGCCTCAAAGGAGTCGCGTCTAACAGAGAGTGGGCGTGACCCCCTCCAAGAACTCCTCCGAAGGAGAGATCGAGTATCCAGGTAAGGGAATTGCGGGCCTGTGATAAAACATCGCTGTGAAAGATATCGGAAGGTCTGAGAGCCGACCAAGCCTGTGCGAGAACTTTGGTCGCCGAAGCAAAATCGTCGCTACCCCCGGCAAGAGCAGCACCATTAATCGCCCCAGCGGAAGAGCCTCCGATGATCGGAAAAGGATTGCCGTGCGTTTGAACTCGTTTTATCTCGCCAATGCGTTTAAGAATACCGGCTTGATAAGCGCCGCGAGCACCCCCGCCAGTCATCACTAGACCGAGCGCATTTTCCATTGTTTTTCCCGTAGTGCCCGCCTGGGAATGATCCAGACGTTCAAACGCAGAATCCTGCGGCAGTTGAGATTCGTCGACTTCGCACTCGAACGATCGAGCCGGGGTCCTCAGAAGGTCAAGAGGGACCACCTTGTCATCCGGAGCCGGGCGACCAGTTCGCAAAGTAAAGTGGTTGCGGAGCTAAAGGACCTGTGTTCGCGTATCTCAGCGCTGGCCTCGGATTTCCCCGTGCTGTTTCACAACGCCCGAAGCGGACCGTTTCCAGGCATTGACCTCAGGCGGTCTAGCACTCGATCGTGGCAGGGATCCTTTGGCTCGTATAGCCCGCGTTTCGCACGAGCCACACTTCGCTCAGGATGACAGCTCTACCTCGTTCCGCTGTCAGGCGGCCGCTGCCGCTGCTGCCTTCTTCTTCCCACGCGCTGCCGGCTTCTTCCCGCGATGAACTGGCTTGGCCGCGCGCTTGTGCTCACCAGTCGGCTTTACCATTGCATCCATCAATGTCTTCGGAAGTGGCCGCAGGAGTTCCAGAGTCTTGCCCGCAGTTTTCACGTTGGCGTTCATCTGCTTGCCGGCTACCTCCACCATCTTCTCTTGCGTATTGATGAACAACTCGGCTGCCTGCCGCGCCAGCTTGGACAACTCGGTCTTCTTGATTTTCTTAATGGCGGTGTGTTTGCCGCCGGTGACCTTGGCTGTCTCCTCGGCGATGACATCCAAGAATTGCTTCTGCGCTTTGGCGAAGTTCTCCATACCCTCGCGGGCCAGACCCACCAAGGGCGCTCGCCCTGGTAGCGGCTTACCGGTCCTGGCGGCTTCCACCCAAATATGGGTCTGCTTGCCGGCGATCTTCAGGTACTCCTCCTGCATGTGGATAAACGTATCCACGCTACGGCGCAGCAGGTCGGCGGTGGCATGCGCCGCGGGCCCCTCCCCGATGCGCTCCTTCACAGCGGTCATGAGAATTTCATTCTGTTGCTTGCTCAGATCAAGAAGTACTTTCTGCGCTTCAATGAAATTCGTCATGCTCTCCCCGGCCATCTCGCTGAGGACAGTGCGAGGAGAATGATGAGGGTCGGACAATTGCTGCCGCAGAAAATGCACCAGGTTTGCATTCTGCCGCATTGCGATGTCCAGAAGGCTCCGTGGCGTGGCGAGGAAGTTCTGAACCCCCTGTTGCGCCCAACCCGATAAACTAGAAACGAACGACGGCTCCCTGGAATGAGTCCGGGAGGTCTTGGTTTTTTTAGCTGCTGACATACTATCCCTCCGAATATGCTGCATCGCAGCATTCGACTTAACTATAAGCTGAGTAAGTACTTGTGTCAAGATATATGCGTCGGAGTGTGCATCGCACAAGAGCGGAATGAAGGGGAGTCTTCCGTCGTCATCAGAAGGACGGCAAACGCAAAGGTGCTTCGCCGGTGGAAGAAACTGCTTTTCAAGAAGTGTCTTCGACTGTTTCGTAGTTTCTTTAGGGAGATCGCGGCCACCCTCATCAGCCATGAGTCTTGGCGGACTGCCTGACCCGCTTTCTGTCGACGTAGCCGTCAATCCACTTCGGGCACCGGCAGCGCCGGTACTTGAGCGCATCCTTGTTAAATTGGGATTTATTTGGTGGAGCTAGTCGGGCTCGAACCGACGACCTCATCGTTGCGAACGATGCGCTCTCCCAGCTGAGCTATAGCCCCAAGTGCGGGTTGGATTGTTGACTGCTCGATTATTTTATCAGCGTTCCAGAATCGGCACCAATCCGTTCGGCGCCCAGCGTGGTTGCAGCCGTTGGTGCCGGCGGCCAAACCGGCAAGAAATCCCTTGACGAAATCCCCTCTTCTCCGTCTAACTAACATTTAGCACGACGGCGACCACCAGCCGCAGGAGTGATTTGGATGTTTGCGCAACTGAATCCCGAAAGCGCGCGCCGGCAGCGCTGGCTGCGGACTGGTTCGGTCGCTTTCCATGGTCTGTTGCTGGCATGGTGGCTGCACGTGCCCGACCCGCAACTGCTTACCGCGGTCTCGGTGGCATCGGGGCAAAACGGCAAGTCCATCACTCGGCTGTATTGGCCCAGCAAATCTCCCGACGACAGCAGCCAGAGTTCCTCCGACCGCGCGACCGAGCGCTACCGTCATCAGCGTCTGGGCCATGAGAAGTTGAGCTGGAAGGCCCCCGCCCAGCCGGCCAAGTTGGCCGCGCCGCAGAATCCCCTGGCCCGTACCGAAGCTGAAGACAATTCCAAGACTCAGACGCTTTCCGCTTTGGGTCATGGCGCCCAGGCCGGCGCCACCTATGGAACCCTGAACAGCGGTCCGTTTTTTGGCAACGAGGTTCGTCCTGCTCTGCCCACCGCGACTTCCGATCCGGTCGTGTACCCGTGGCAATTGCCCGACTACGCCGGCAACGAAGTCATCGAAATCACGATCGACGAACGCGGCGAAATCGTCCGCAAGACGGTGCTGCAAAGCCTGGGCCCTGATATCGACAGCAAGTGCCTGGCGGCCCTGGAGAACTGGCACTTTCGTCCCGCCACGCGCAATGGCGCGCCCATCACCTCCAAGCAGGACGCCATTTTCCCCTTCCGCGCCCGAGGCTAGATCGTCGCGCCGCCATCTCGTGCGCAGCCCGCTCGCAGCGGGCCCAGCCGCTATAATGAAACCGTGAGCGAAAACGACATACAGCAGGTTGCCTCAGCCGATTTTCCCACTCGCTGGGGCAGATTCCGCATTTACGGCTTTCGCGGGCCCTCGCCCTCCGATGGCAATCGGCCCGCGGAAGAAGCCGTCGCTTTAGTGACCGGCGACGTGAAGTCGGCGGCGCCGCTGGTGCGCATTCATTCCCAGTGCCTGACCGGCGACGTCTTTCATTCCCTGCGCTGCGACTGCCGCCAGCAGCTTGAGCTTTCGCTTTCGATGATTTCCGAGGAAGGCGCCGGCATCCTCATCTACGAACAGCAGGAAGGCCGCGGCATTGGCCTGATGGCCAAACTGCAGGCCTACGAATTGCAGGATGCCGGACTCGACACCGTCGAGGCCAACGAGCGCCTGGGCTTCAAGAACGATTACCGCGACTTCACCCTCCCGGCCGAGATTCTCAAAGCTCTCGGAGTCACGCGTGTGCGCCTGCTGTCGAACAATCCCGAGAAAGTTGAGGCCCTGGAACGCGCCGGAGTTCACGTGGTGGAGCGCGTCCCCTGCGAAGTCACTCCCAGCCCTCACGCCGAGGAGTATCTCAAGACCAAGAAAGCAGAAGCTGGGACATCTGTTCACCTCGGGCTAGCCGCGAGCCTTGACGCCTCATGGTCGAACAAATTGGTCGGGAACAAAAGTTTAAGAGGAAGGTTCGTATCAGGGCATGCCTTCAGGCATGCCGCATGGCCACCAGCGTAGACCCGGCTTTAGCCGCTGCCTGCTTTTGCACAAACTCGCCGCTTCGTGCTCTAATTCGCTCATTCCCCTTCGCGAATGACCGCCTCTCACCTTGCCCGTCGTCCCCCAATCCGGCTTGCCTTGATGGTTTTGAGCCTTGCCCTGATCGGCTCGGCTTCCATGCTCTACTACCACCTCGGGCTCTTCATTCCGCGCATGCTGCAGGTACGCGCCGTGAATGGTGGAGGAAACGGATACTCCTTCGGTGACGATTTTTATCCCATCTGGTTGACCGTACGCCAATGGCGGGTCGAGCATCGTGATCTTTACAGTCCCGAGATGACGCGCGAGATTCAGACCGGGCTGTTCGGACGTGCGCTCGATCCGCGCAATCCCACCGACCCGCCGGTCGAGTACCGGCAATTCGCCTACCCTGCATTTACAGAATTGCTTCTTTGGCCCGCAGCCCTGCTGGAATTTCCCCAACTTCGCCTTGTACTCGCGGTGCTGCTTCCCCTCCTCACCATCGCCAGCCTCTGGCTCTGGATGCTGGCATTGCAATGGCGCGTCCACCCGCTTTGGATGGCCGCGATCGTCCTCCTGACCCTTTGCACCTACGAACTACTGGAAGCTTTCTTCGCCGAACAACCGGGACTGCTCGTAGGCTTTTTCCTGGCCAGCGCCGCTCTCGCCCTCCGGAAAAATCATCTAATGCTTGCTGGAGCCTTGACCAGCCTGACCCTGATCAAGCCCCAGGTCACGCTCCTGGCCACGCTGTATCTGCTGCTGTGGAGTTTCGCGGACCGCCGCCGCAGGCCCTTCTGGCTTGGATTCTCTGCAGTGACGATCTGCCTGACGGCGGCCTCGCTCTGGATTTGGCCTCACTGGATCGAGCAGTGGGTGAGCATCCTGGTGGGATATCACCGCTATGCCATGCCTCCACTGATCAGCGTGCTCCTCGGTTCGCGTTTAAGCCACTATGTCGGCCCTGTCATGATCGCGGGCCTATTGGCAGCCAGCCTGATGGTCGCCTGGCGAAATCGCCGGGCCGGTCCTGACTCTCTGGACTTCTGGTTGACCTTGACTCTGCTGCTGGCCGTCACCTCCGTCACTCTTCTGCCTGGCCAGGCGATCTATGATCACATCATTCTGATCCCCGGAATTTTCCTGCTGCTGCGTTACCGGAGCCAACTCCGGGAGGCCGGGCGCATCCCTCGTGCGCTGCTGACGGCCGGCACGCTGGTCCTTTTCTGGCCTTGGTTTGCGGCGTTCGCCCTGCTGCTTGCGCGTCTGTGGTTCGCGCCCGCGGTTCTTGATTCGAATGCCCTCTTTGTTCTGCCGATTCGCACGGCGGCATCGCTTCCCTTCGCCGTGCTCGTGTTGCTGGCCTGCGCCAAGCGAATCAATCTGGTTGAGAATCCAGAAGCCGCCTGAGCGCATTCTGATTCTTGGCCGGAAGGTACCGCAATGCCGCGCGCGCTAAGGCTGCGTAGACCTCACGGGCGGCAGGTGTGCCGCGCAGCACGCGTAAATGCCGCTTCACCGTATCCACGTCGCCGCGGACGATTGGTCCGCTGAACGCGCCCGCCGCGTCCAGGGCGACATAGTTCGCCAGCGTCTGCAGCAGGATGGGAATCATTCGTTGCTTCGCCGCTTTGCGATTGACTCCCGCCACAACCGCAACCTGCTCGGTGGTGGCAAGAAGAGCCGTGAACAAGGGCGAGGCAAAAGTTCCCCAGGCGTGATACGCGGCCTTATCCTTCTTGCGGATCGGATAGGCGTGGCCGCCCAGGTCTTCTACTACTCGACGTGCCTCGCGGACCGCGGCAGCATCACCCTCCAGCGCAAACGGAACGCCTGCCAGCGAAGGCCGCGATCCCCGCACAAACGTCATCAGGGGATGCACCGACGCGACCGACGCTCCCCGTCTGCGCACCGCCTCCAGTTCCTCGCTGGTGAGCGCGCCGCTGGAATGCACCGCCACTCTTCCCTTCCATTCGACCGTCCCCGACATCGCGCGCGCTGCTCCGGCGATGGCAGCGTCCGGCACGCAGAACCATATCAACTCGGCCCGCGAGCCCGGCAGATCAGCCAAAGCGCGGGCACCCACCTGCTTTGCCAACCTCCGCGCCTTCCGCAGCGATTCACCGCGAGCCCGCGCAATCACCGCGTCGATCGTGTATCCCGCTCGCCGGAGCGAAAGCGCCAGGGCCGTCCCGAGATTTCCCGCCCCCACAATCGTGACTCGCGGTTTCGCTGCCATGCCCGGCAGCATAGCAGAAGCCAGCTTCTGCTTTCCCCGCTCTTGAAGCCGAACGCCGCGAGCCGGAAGCCGTTATATATTGTTCTACATGCCCAAGCGTCGCCACCAACCTACCCGCGCCAAGCAAACCAAGGAACGTCTCGTCTCCTCCCGAACCGTTTACCGGGGACCGGTCTTCTGGGTCACCACCGACCATGTCGCGGAACCGGGCGGAGTCACGGCGCGGCGCGACGTCATCCATCACACCGGCTCCGTCGTCGTGCTGGCCGTAGACGATTCCGGCTCGACCCCTCGCGTTCTTCTGGAGCGACAGTACCGCCATGCCGCGACGGACTATTTGTGGGAATTGCCCGCCGGCCGCATCGATCCCGGCGAGCAGGAGCTCCCGGCCGCCAAGCGTGAACTGCTGGAGGAGACCGGATACACCGCCGACCAAGTGGCGCCGCATCCTGAAGTTTTATGCCAGCCCCGGATTCGTGGCCGAGACCATGTCGGTGTACCTGGCCACCGGGCTGCGCGCCGGTGAGGCTCAGCCGGAAGAAGACGAAATCATCTACAAACGGCTCGTCCCCTCCCGGCCGCCGTCCGCATGGTCATCCGCGGGACCATTCGAGACGCCAAGACCATTTCTTCGGTGTTGTGGCTCGATCACCTCGTGCGCACGGCGAAGCCCAAAGCGGCGGGCCAACATTACCCACTCCTGTTTCCCTGCCCGCATTCTCTTGACAGCCTACCCCTGGCGCTCCAAAATGCATCCTATGGACTGCGGTGCACGTCCTTGGGCCCCCCAGTAAAGGACGTGCGGAAAGAGGGGGGTACGTGGAACGTCTGAAAGGAACCGTGAAGTGGTTCAATAACGCCAAAGGGTACGGGTTCATCGGGCGCGCGGATGGGCCAGACGTATTTGTTCACTACAGCGCAATTACCTCTGAGGGATACAAGAGCCTGCAGGAAGGCGACCCGGTGGAGTTCGAAATCACCGAGGGCCAGAAGGGACCGCAGGCGGCGAACGTAACTAAGGCGAGTTAGGCGTCATCCAAAGTGTCGCACCTCTCGACGAGCACGCTCAGGCACCCGTCAAATCCTTGTGTGTCTCTCCGGAGTCACGCCAGCCCTAGTCGTTTTGCCTCCCGGCGGGTGAGCTGAACGTGGAGAATTGATGCGCTCCCTTTGTGACCGATCTCAGCTAAAGCTTCTTCCACCGAACTTGGCGGAATGCCAACTGCATCTTCTAGGAAGGCACGTAGCTGATCTGGGCTATCGAAACGCCTCGAGGGTACAGTTCCGCCGGGTCCGCTGAACGGAGCGAAGATTACGGAATACGGTTCCGCATGATTGCCCTGGATGGCAAGGATATGAATTGCCCCTTCTGTCTGCCCTTTGACCTCCGCTTCCAGTGCTCTGATAGAGGGATCGCTCGGGCTTTTCACAAACACCCGACGTATGGGAACGTCTTTGTAAATGCCCAAAGTCTGCAATGCTTTGATGACCCTTGCGTTGGCTTCCGCCGGGCCCTTGGTGTCATACAACGGAGTGCCAACAAATATCTGCCATTCGCCGAGCTGCGGAATGTAATCAACTTCAACCAATGAGACCGGAATCTGCGCTACGCTTAGCGCGTTCTGTATTCGGCCGCGTGTCTCGAGGTCGCTTCTTACCAGCGTTGTCTTATCCACAGGAGCACTCCATCCGGCCCCGCGACTGCGGTGTATAAGTCCTTTCCGTTAAGACCCGTGGTTTCGTATCGAGATTCCTCATTCCAGCTCCTTACCACTCCCCAGTTTCTTGCCAATGCGACGTTCCCCTTCATGTCGTTTTCAAGTTGCTGATTGAGGTCGGCAAGCTTGAGAAGCTCTTCCAAGTTGTGCGTATACAACTTGCGGATATAGTCGGCCTTCAGTGGAAACTCGTGGCGGCGAGCCATCTTCGCAATGCAGGCTTTCAAGGCGCATTCAACCGCGTACCCGCTCAAGTAATACGATCCGATCGGATTTCTCGATCTAAGCAACGCTCCGGCTTCCCGCGTGCGCAATTCCGCCAGCCGCTGAAAGTCCCTCCGTGTTAGCGGGATCTCCCTCATCAACCGCCAGGCCCTAGATGATTATAAGACCTAACTGAAAAGATGAAACGGAGAAGGCGGAAACCCGCCGCTGTTGGATTCCCTCGCACAGTCCCTTGGCTCCTTGGCCTAATCTTGTTTATCTTTAGTCGGTGGACAACAAGGCCATCGCCAACATTCTCTACGAGACTGCCGATCTGCTCGAGATCGACGGGCAGGATTCCTTCCGCATCCGCTCCTACCGCAACGCCGCGCAGGCCATCGAGAACCACTCCCAGCAGATCAAGGACACTGATCGCCGATCCGAAGCAGGTGCTCGCCATACCCGGCATCGGCAAAGAGCATGCTCACGCAATCTGCAGGAACTTTTCAACGACGGCAAACTCTCGAGTCCAGACCGAACTGCTGGAGAAATACCACCCGTCGATGCTGCAATTGCTGAAAATTCAGGGCCTCGGGCCGAAGACCATCGCGCTGATCTGGAGCGCCTACAAGGTCAGCGACGTGGACGGCGTCGAAAAACTGGCGCGCGCAGGGAAAATTCGCGAGCTGCCGCGCATGGGCGAGAAGCACGAAGCCAAGCTGCTCAAGGCCATCGAGGACTACCGCCGCATCGGCGGACGCTTCCTGATCGACGCCGCCGAGACCGAGGCCGAGCAAGCTCACCGAATATCTCGAAAAACTACGCCGGCATCGACAAGATCACGCCCGCCGGATCGCTGCGCCGCGGCCGCGAAACCGTCGGCGATCTCGACATCCTCGTCACCGGCAAGGCCTGCTGCAGCGAAGAAGCACGCCAGAAGGCCATCGCCTACGTCGCCCAATATCCCGCCGCTCATGGACGTCATCGCCAGCGGCGACAACAAGATCAGCTTCCACCTGCGCAGCGGCATGCAGGTGGACGTTCGCCTTCTGCCGCCGGAATCCTTCGGCGCGGCCATGCAGTACTTCACCGGATCGAAGGCCCACAACGTCGCCCTGCGCCAGCGCGCGCTCAAGATGGGTTACACCCTGAACGAATACAGCCTGGCCACGCTGGAAGGCGAGAAGCCGGTCGCCGGAAAAACCGAAGAAGAGATCTACGCCAAGCTCAAGCTCGACTACATTCCTCCCGAGATGCGCGAGAACCTGGGCGAGATCGACGCTCGCCGAGAAACACGCCCTGCCGCAACTGATCACGCAGGCCGACCTGCAGGGCGACGTGCACATGCACACCGTCGAAACCGACGGCCGCAACACCATCGAAGAGATGGCCGAGGCCGCCAAGGCGCGCGGCTACAAATACATGGCCATCACCGACCACTCGAAGAACCTGGCGTTCGCCAACGGCCTCGACGACAAGCGCGCCGTCGAGCACATCGCGCGCATTCGCGCCGCCGGACAAGCAGATCGATGGCATCACCATCTTTGCCGGCATCGAAGTCGACATCCTGGCCGACGGCGATCTCGATCTCTCCGACGACGTGCTCGCGCAGATGGACATCGTCATCGCCAGCGTGCACTCGGTCTTCAATCAGGAACCCGCGAAGATGACCGAGCGCCTGCTCAAGGCCATCGAGAATCCGAACACGTCGCTCATCGGACATCCCACCGGCCGCATTCAACTGCGCCGCGACGCCTACGAGTTCGACATGCACGCCGTCCTCACCGCGGCCGCGAAACATAAAGTCGCGATGGAACTGAACTCTTACCCCGACCGCCTCGACCTCAATGACGTGCATCTCCGCCAGGCCAAGCAGCACGGAGTGAAGATCGTCATCAACACCGACTCGCACCACACCTCGCACATGGAAAAGATCCGCTACGGCGTCCTGCAGGCCCGCCGCGCCTGGCTGACCAAAGACGACGTGCTGAACACCCTGCCGCGCGCAGAAATTCGCCAAAGCCATGAAGCACGCCTGGTGAACCGCACAACTTGAACCGTGGCAAGGTGAACCACGGCAGCGTGAATCGTCGCAACCTGACCCTGCGCGCACCGCGTCAGTGTGCACCGTGGAAGAGCGGCGCTTCAGCGCCGCGTCAGTGTGCACCGTGGAAGAGCGGCGCTTCAGCGCCGCGTCAGAAGCGGACCATAATTAATCCTCTCCTTTCTTCCTCTCGTTAGTTAACATTTCGCCTCGCCAAACGTCATATGAGCAAGCGTGGCAAAGCTTATGTAGGGACAGCCGCAAGCGGAGCGTGCAGTCAGGCTACGAAATCAGAACTCATAACGTCAAAACTGAAGACAAACAAAATCGACAATTTCTTCCCTGAAGAGTAAGAGCAACCGGGAATAACCACTCCGATTGCGTGGGGAAGTTCTGTCCAAAAAACGCAACCGAAAAACGATCGGCGCGCCCCAACACTTTCCTTCAAGGAGAAGCAGTAATGGTGTCTCTCGTAACGCTGATCGCATCCCTCTTGAATCTCGCTCCCAGCCCTCAATGGAATTCGCGCCCACCATCGGGTGCGCGCAATCTTCTCCGCAATGCTCCTTCTTCCCTTCCCGGCCCTTCTCGCCGCGCAGGCATCACCGCAGACCGCCTCGGCCATCGCGGCCACATTTGATTTCGTCACCATTAAGCCGAGCGCCCCGCACGCGCAGGGTCATCGATTTCGCGTCAGCGGGCATCGTTTTGAGGCCTGGAATACCTCTTTAGGCGATCTCATTTCTTTCGCGTACGGGCTTCACTCTACGCAGATCATCGCTGCTCCGGATTGGGCCCAGACCGAAAAATACGATTTGTCGCTACAAGCAAACGCGCAAGACCAAATGAGCGAATTGCTCTGGACCAGCATGTTGCAGAAGTACCTGACGGAATGCTTCCAGCTCAGATTTCACCGCGACACTAGGGATTTGCCGCTCTACGTGCTCTCCATCGGCCGCCTGGGTCCCAAACTCGTAAGCAGCAAGACAGATCCGAACCGCCTTCCCGAACTCTCGATCACGCTCGGCGCCAGCAACGCCGCCAACGCAAACCGGGCTGCCATCTCCGCAACCAACGCAAGCCTGGCAGACCTCGCCGGCCTCCTGCAACGCGTGGTTCTCGAGTGGCCAGTCATCGATCAAACCGGAATTGCAGGAAGGTACGACTTTTCGCTGGTTTGGACACCCGATGGCGCCCAGTTCGGAGACCTGCGCGCCAAAATTCCGGCTACCACCGACATCGCGGATCCGCCACCGTATCTAGCCACCGCTCTGGAGGAGCAGATAGGACTGACTCTTGATGTCCTCTACGCGCCGTTGCAGGTATTGGTCATCGGCCATTTAGAAAAACCTTCCGAGACATATGTGGCCGGTAAAAGTTCAACACGGGTGATTCCAGGACGGATCTGGAACCCATGGCGCCAGTCCTACGGCCTCACTTTTTCCACAGCCATAAATCCATTCCTTGTGACCAACAACCTTTACTGAGAAAAACAGACCGCGCAAACTCACCTCATGCACGAAATTTCCACAACGGCCGCCACTCCGGCTCAGGGTCAGCAACCCTGCCCTAAGTCCTTATTCCAGAATATTTTACCTGCAACATATCTGGAATCAATATTTTACGGGCCAAGCAGCCTGTCCGTGACTCATAAACCACATGAAATCAATATGTTAAAAGTTTCGAGATGAAAAAAAACACCATAGCTGTCCCCCCTTTTCCCGGCGAACAGCCGACGGCGGTTCCCACCTCCCATCAAGAGCGACCGGCAATCGACCTTGAGGCCGCCTGGACTTACGCTCAAAAGACGGGCGAGCTTCGGCAGGACGGCAAGCACGTCTCCACCGGATATTCCGGCGCAAGCGAAGGCAGGAATAATCCCGCCATGGAGAATGTCTCAAATATCGGCCCGATCCCGCGTGGCGGCTGGACAATCGCCGGGCCCCCTGTCGACAGCAAACATCATGGCCCGTACGTGCTGAAACTCAATCCCGCACCATCGACCGAAACCCATGGCCGCAGCGGCTTCCTCATGCACGGAGACTCCAGGAAGCATCCCGGCGGCGCTTCGCAGGGATGCGTCATTCTGCCCCGAGCGGTGCGGGAAGAGGTCTGGCAAAGTGGCGACCGAGAATTCGAAGTGGTGGCAGAGATTCCAACTTCAGAAGACCCCGATGGCAAATAGACCCGCCATTCGCACCAGGCGCGCGAGCGAGCGTAGAATCGTCGCTGATACTCACGAAGATACGGTGCCAACCTATGCCTGATCAGACTCCCGTTCCGCCGCCTTCGAATCCGCCAGCGGCTCCTGCCGCGCCCGCCGGTCCGACGATCAATATTGGCGAAGAGTACGGCACGGCGAAGAAGAATCTGCCGCCCGCCAAACTTGTGCTGATCGCCATTGGCGCGGTGCTGGTGGTGGTGCTGATCGCGTCGTTCGTGAAGCGCGCCAAGCCGCAGGCCTCCGGCTCGCTCGACAACGTCGTCGCGGTGGAGATCCCCGGGCAGGGTTCCACCATGGTGGCATTGACCTTCACCATTCGCAACACCAGCGACAAGATGTCTCTACGTCCGCAGCGTTCAAAGCTCGATCAAGGCCCCCAGCGGAGAGTCCACGGCCGAGGCCGTCTCGGCTGTCGATTTCGACCGCTATTTTCAGGCGTTCCCCGCGCTGAAAGTCGGCGCGCAAGCAGGCTCTGCCGCCGGAGGCCAAGATTCCGCCCGGGGAGACCATCGGCGCGAACCATCATCGTGGCCTTTCCCGGTGACTCTCGATGCGTTCAACCAGCGCACGTCAACCAGCGTCGTGATCTGGCCCTATAACGAGACCGTCCCCGTGACCATGACGAAGTGACAAAACAACCACGAAGCACGACGAAGAATTCCGTTGGTACGTTTTCCTTCGTGCTACCTTCGTGTCCTTCGTGGTGATCGCTTTATCGCTTCCCGGTAGACGCGCCGCTTGCGCAAGCTCGGCAGAATGCGTTTCTATAGCTGCATGAAGATCTCCCGGCATTCTCCTCGCTCCATCGCTCTGATCCTTGCGCTCTCCTCTCGCCCCTGCTTGTCGCCGCCGCGCCTGCGGAACATTCAGGCAAGTATCTTTTCTACGTCGGCACCTACACCGAAGAAGGCAGCAAGAGCAAAGGCATCTACGCCTACCGCTATGATTCCAGCACGGCCCAGATCACGCCGCTCGGACTGGCGGCGGAAACGACCAACCCGTCGTTCGTGGCGCTGCATCCGAACGGACGCTTCCTCTACGCGGTGAATGAAGTCGGCAACTACAAAGGCCCGAACAGCGGCGGCGTCAGCGCGTTCTCCATCGATCACGCCACCGGCAAGCTCACGTTTCTGAACGAAGTGCCGTCGCGCGGCGCCGATCCCTTGCTACATCATCGTCGACACGACGGGAAAATACGTCTGGTGGCGAACTACACCGGCGGCAGTGTCGCGGTGTTCCCGGTGCTCGCGGACGGAAAGCTGGGCGAGGCCTCGGCGTTCGTGCAGCACACCGGTCACGGCACGAATCCCGAGCGCCAGGAGGGACCGCACGCGCACTCGATCGATCTCTCTCCCGACAACCGCTTCGCCATGGTCGATGATCTCGGCCTCGACGAACTGCTGGTCTACAAGTTCGACCGCGCCAAGGGATCGCTCACTCCGAATGATCCCCCGTTCGCCAAGCTCGATGCCGGAGCCGGCCCGCGCCACTTCGCACTTGCGCCCTGATGGCAAGTTCGCCTACGTGATCGCGGAAATGCGGTCACACCGTCACTGTGTTTTCGAACGATCCGGCCAGCGGAAACTTGCAGCCCCTGCAAACCATCTCGACTCTGCCCAAGACTTCACCGGCCGCAACGACGACGCCGAAATCCAGATCCATCCCTCTGGCAACTTTCTGTACGCCTCCAACCGCGGCCACGACAGCATCGCCATCTTCGCGATCGACCAGAGTAAGGGGACGCTGACACAGGTCGGAATTACGCACACGCAGAGGCAAGATACCGCGCAGCTTCGAGATCGACCCCACCGGCACTCTTCTGTTCGCGGCCAACCAGAAGTCGGACAACATCGTCGTCTTCCGCATCGACGCAAAAACCGGCCAACTGACGCCCACCGGAAAGGTCCTTGAAGTAGCCTCGCCGGTCTGCGTGAAATTTCGTGGCGGTGGAATAGACGCAACACTTGTCGTCAGAGACGTAGCTGGCTACGTCTCTGCCTGCAGCATTTCCGAACCCGTGGTGAGAGCGAGACGTTGCAGGCACCGTCTCGCGCGAGATTCACTATTTCTTCTGGATGAATCTCCGCCGCACCAGATGCGTGCTCGCGTCCTGCTTGATCTCGTCGTACTTCAGGCAACTGATCGAGCCATCCACTTCCAGCACCGCCAGCGCGACCTGGTCGCAGCTATTGATGCCATGTTCCCGCAAGGCGCGGTGCAACTCGTCCATGCTGACGCGTTCGCGCGCCATATGCGGTTCGATGATCTTGCCATCATGGATCAGCAGAGTGGGCTGGCCCTCGATCAGGCGCCGGAAGCGCCGGTTCGCGCCCGAAACCTCGGCGACGCACGTAGTTCAAAACCAGCAGCGTGCCGGCCGCAACCGCGCCGCCCAGCAGCGAAGTGTCCGGCCCGGTCATCGCATTTTGTACGGAGTTCGAGAGCAGGAGCAGCAGCGTGAGGTCGAACGGGGTCATCTGCCCGACCTCACGCTTGCCGCTTAAACGCACACCGATCAGCACCAGCAGGTAGATCACGCCCGTGCGCAGCACGATCTGCAGCAGCACGTGACCGCCGGGGAAAAACGCTCCGTGTCATAGCTTGGCTAACTATGTCTAGTTCGCCGTCACCGGCACGGGAGCACTCTTCGGCGTGCTCAAGTATCCCGTGGCTTTGTTCTTGTCCACCGTCCACACCACCAACTCAAACAGCAGGTGATCGCGGCCGGAGTAGAACTGAATGGGCTCGGCGACGTTGCGATCTTTCTTCTCGATCGTCTTGTCGTCCGCAGTCACGTTCATGGTGAACTTGCCCTTCTTGGCGTCGGCCTTCTTGAGTTGCAGGCTCACGGTCGAAACCGGTTGCGGCTTGGCGCCCTTCAGCAGGGTGAACTCGTAGTAGTTGCGGTCGCCCTTGTGCTTCAGGACTTCCAGGTCGCCGGCGGGTGTGGGCAATCAATCCGCTCTGCACGCCGAGATCGCCAATCGTGCTTTGCAGCTTGGCTTTGGTGGCTTCCAGATCGGCCTTGGTGGAAGCGACGTCGGTTTTCACTCCACCCACATCGGTCTTCACGCCCGTGATTTCTCCGCTCACCGCGCTGATCTGTTCCTTCTGTTCCTTCTCCAGGCGGCTTTCCGCGGCTCTTCTGCTCCGCCTGCAGACTCGGCGGTCCGCTGCGACCAGTTCCTTCTTGGTCATGCCGGCCTGGCGGGCCAGGGTTTCTTCCTGCGCTTCCGCAGTCTGCATGCGATTCTGCAGTTCTTTGACCTGGGCCTGGCTCGCGCCCAGCTCCTTGGTCAGCTTCTCGACAGCCGAATGCGTGATGTAGTGGGCGTATCCGAACGCCGCCACCACCAGAACCGCCAGCACCATCAGAATCCACTTGCCGGCGTTTGACTGATGTTCCATATGCATCTGATCGCCTTCATCGGCCATACACTCTTCCTCCTCAGGAAGCAAAAGAATGAATTGCAGGGATACTGTTAATTGTTTAGCAGGATGCGCACAGTGTCAATTGGCTCATAGGATGCCGGCAAGTGCCCTCGATGCGATGCCTCTAACGCCGAAGCGCCAACGCTTCCTGCAGCGCCGGTTCCGGATCGCGGCGAACCGCCGCCGCCGTCGGAGCCCAGCCGCTTCTCCAATGGCTCGCGCGATCTGCCGCTACGAGGCTCCGGCACCGGTGAGTCGAAGGCAGCGATTTGCGTCATGCGTTCCGACTTCACCATGCACGCATACGCCAGGCGCGGCGGAAAATCCCGCATCATCCAGAAAGCGGCCGTAGGCCAGACAGTCCTCCGCTTCGCGCCGTCGTCGCCGATCGAGCGGTCCAATTGCAGCGCCTGCTGGTAGAGCCGCAACGCTTCATTCAGCTTGCCGGTCTTGGCTTGGAGCGCCGCCTCATTCACGTCCGCCACGCTCTCGAGCTTGGGCTGCCCGGTTTGCGCCGCAAGTTTCTCCGCCAGGTGATACGACTTGACTGCCAGGTCCGTCTGCGAAGAACGCGCCTGACAATCCGCCATGCGCAACACGATGGCGATCACCCGGTCGGGCGCCGGACGATCCTCGGACCGTTGCTGCGCGCAATTTTTTCCAGAAACGCGTTGTAGTGGAACGCCGCGGCTTGAGCCTTGCCCTCGCGATCCAGTTCATCCGCCAGAAACAGATGCGCCAGCGACTGGCTCGGGTCCACGGCAACGGCCTATCTCCAACTGGCCAGAGCCTGGTCGGCGTGGCCGCGCCGCGCCGCCAGCAATCCCCGGTCGACCAGCAGATTCGCATCCTTGGGCGCGTACTTGAGCGAGGCTTCGGTCAGATCGAATGCTTCGTCCAACCGGTTCTGATCGATCAGAAACCGCAGCAGCGCCTGGCGCGGGGCCGGATCGGCCGGATTGGCCTGCATCGCGCGTCTCCACGCGGTCTCGGCCTGTTGCAGTTGGCCATCTGCCATTGCCCGGTGCGCCAGCCGCATCTGCAAAGAGCTATCAAACGAATCGAGAGCCGCCGCACGCTGCAGATCGCGCAAGATCGTCGGTGCGCAGCGCGAGATAATAACGAGCCTGATCGACCGTTCCCCAAACCAGCAGCAAAAGCGCGGCGCCCACGCGCAGCGAACGGGCTCCAGTGGTGCTTCCCACAAGCCATCGCCCCGCAGCGGCAAAACGCCCGCCGGCCTCGGCGGCAGCGTCCGCGATCCGCTCCCGCGAATTGAGCAGCAGAGAGGCAATCCGTCCGTCCCGCAGCTTCCAGATCGCGCCGTCCAGAATGAAGTGGTGAATATTCACTAGTGCCGTGAAGATCAGGAAGCTGGCGGCGAAGTCATGATGAAGCGCGCGGCTCGCCAGCCACGGACCCGGGACGAACAGGGCGATGCCGCCAACGACCAGCACGCCGAAATAGGCCAGCGGCCGCCAGTTGCGCTGAGCTCTTGCCGCGTCGCTTCCCCCGCGGCTTCGCGGCGCGCATAGTAACTGGTGATCCAGAGATACTGCGCCGAATGCATGACGGCCAGCACGCCCGAACTGTAGCGGTTCTGCGGAATCTCCAGACCCTTGATCAGCGAAATCGCCGCCGGGCAGCAGGAACCAGAGAAACTGCGAAGAGAACAGCGTGAGCGACGGAATCAGCTTTCGCCATCCCGTGTCGCGCGCCAGGCGGGAGAGCCCGAAAACCGACAGCCCGACGAACGCCACGCCCAGCACGATCTGCTCCCATCGGCTCACCACCTGGGGAATGCCAAGCGACAGAAACAGCGGATCGGTCGAGGGCCCGGTGTGAAAGCCGAGAAACAGTATCAGATACGAAACTACGAAGGCGCCGTACAAAGCCCGGCGTGCGGCCTTGTCCGGATCGGCTCCGGCCCGGCGGGCGAACATCATGAACAGCCCGTAGTTCTGCCCGCTGTAGTGCCACGGGCTCCAGGTCAAATAGATGGTGAAGATCCAGGGCAGAAGCCGCAGCCAGAAATGCGATAGCAGCAGCGTCAGCACCACCAGCGCCGTGATATGGACCGTGAAGATGCGGTACTTCTGGAAGTCTTCGGCGCGATGGTAGGCGCGGTAAATCGTCGCCATGTAGTGCGGATAGTTGAAGAACAGCGCCAGCACGTAGAACGCAACCGACCAGGCCCGCGCGTTCGAAGCCAGCGAAAAATACGAAAGCAGCAGGAGCGGCGCCGACCATGCTCCACAGCCCACGATCAGGTCGAGCCAGGGATTGTAGATCCAGGGCGCTGGCTGCTGGTTCGGATTTTGTCGCGCTTTCCCCATGACTTACGCTGACGACAACTTTGCCTGACGACGGCGACGGTAGCCACAATCTCGTGCCCTCGCCGTTTCGCGTGACGCTAGTCTGTGTGGCTTGATCCAGATTATAGGTGGGAGAATCGCAAGGACGCTTAACCGGAAGGATTCAACTGGGGTAACGAAAGTAACGCGCCACGGCAGCGGTTTTTTGCGGAACAACTGGTCGCATTTTGTCAGGCCGGCGGCGCCTCGTCAGCCCTACCGCATTCCCGCATAGAAGAGATGCTCGCGCTCTTCCTCTTCTCGTCTGCGCGCTTCTTCTTGAACGCCATCAACTCCACGGCCTTGTGGGCGATGTGCTCGGCGCTGACTTCGAATTCCTTGATCAGCTCCCAGGGCGCGCCCGAGTCTCCGAAGCGGTCTTTCACACCAATGGCCCCGGTGATCACGGGCAGCCCGTAGAGTTCCGGACTCTCGGTGAGGATGCCGCTGACGCGCCAGGCCAGAGCGCCGATCTGGTGTTCCTCGGCGGTGATGACGACTCCCGTCTCGCGCAGCAGCGCGAACAATCGCCTCCGCATCGATCGGCTTCAGGGTATGAATATTCAGAATGCGGGTCTCGTAGCCGAATTCCTTCTTCAGGATGTAGGCGGCGCGCATCGCCTCAGGGACCATCGGCCCGCAGGCGATGATGCTCAGGTCCTCGTCCTCGTTCTTGCACGACGCAGCCAGTACGGTTTCGAACGCCTGCAGAAAATCTCGGCCCCTCGCGCCGCAGACGAATCACGTTGGCCTTACCGAAAACGAATGGCGTCTTCTCGTCGGTGACCACCGGCGTTGCCTCGCGCGCAAAACGGATGTACTTCGGCCCCTTGTGCTGCAGCAGCAGATAATTGGTGGCCTTGCGAGTTTCCACCACGTCGCAAGGCACCACCACCGACATGTTGGGCAGGCCTTGCATGGCGAAAAGATCCTCCAGCGCCTGGTGGGTCGCGCCGTCGGGACCGACGGAAACTCCGCCGTGCGCTCCGGCAATCATCACGTTGAAGTTGCCGTAGCAGACCGACGTGCGAATCTGGTCGAGATTGCGCGCCGCGGCAAACGTCGCATAGGTTCCCAGCACCGGCAACTTCCCTTCCCGCGCCAGTCCAGCCGCGGCTGAGGTTGCCGACTGCTCGGCGATGCCCATGCTGATCCAGCGTTTCTTGCGCTCCGGCTTGCCGGCATAGAAATCGCTGATCGTGATCGATCCGGAAATGTCGAGGCCAAGGCACACCACCCGCTCGTCATCGCCGTTCTCCGCCAGCGATTGCCCGAATCCCTTGCGCGTCGGCTCCATCTTCACTTTCATCGTGTCGCCGGCATTCCACCAGTAGTTGCGGGTGAACTTCGGCATCTTGGCTTCGAGCTTGCGGTCGACTTCCGCCTGGTAGCGCTTCGCCTTTTCCAGCAGACTGCTGCACTGGAATCCGCTCAGTCAGCTCCAGTTCCTGCAGCCCTCTCGATCAACTCTTCCGCATTCGGCGTCTTGCCGTGCCATCCGGCCTGATCCTCCATGAAGCTGACGCCCTTGCCTTTCACCGTATCCGCGAGAATAACGACCGGCCTTCCGGTGACGGCCTTGGCCTGCTCCAGCGCATCCACGACCTGGTCCATGTTGTGGCCATCGATGCGCAGAACGTCCCACCCGAAGCTGCCATATTTCGCGGCCAGCGGCTCGACCTGCATCACGTCCTTGACCAAGCCATCGATCTGCAGGCGATTGCAGTCGATGATGCCGATCAGATTGTCGAGTTGGTAGTGTCCGGCTTCCATCGCGGCTTCCCAGACCTGGCCTTCCTGCTGCTCGCCGTCGCCCATGATGCAGAAAATCTTGTGCTTCTTGCCATCGAGGCGGGCGGCCAGCGCCAGGCCCACCGCGATGCTCAACCCCTGGCCCAACGATCCCGTGGAGGCTTCGACGCCCGGCAGTTTCAGCCAGTGCGGATGCCCCTGATACGGCGAACTCAGCTTGCGCAGCGTAACCACGTCGTCGACGGGACAGAATCCCGCGAACGCCAGGCCGAGGTACAAGCTGGGAGCCTTGTGGCCGGTCGACCAGATGATGCGGTCGCGGTCCGGCCCAGTTGGGGTTCTTGCGGATCGTGGTTGGCAATTCTCAGATAGAGGGCCGCGGTGATGTCCATGATCGAGAGCGTGCCGCCGGCGTGCCCGGAACCGGCCGCGTGCAGCGCGACCAGATCGTAGCCGCGCATCAGGTTGGCAGCGTCTTTCAATTCTTCGATGGAATATTCGCGGATCGTCTTTCCGCTGGTGGAATCCGTAAGGGCCATGACTTTCCCCTCCCGCGCCGGACCGAAAGGCGCACAGAACTGCTGTAGCGAGGCTAAATGGGGAGGCAAGCAGGGGCCGTGATGAGAATCACATCGGGGGGTGACGCGAAAGAACCGTGGGGCGCGGGCACTCCTGCCCGCGACTGCCGCCAGTTCACTCGAACTGCTTGCGGCCATTGAGCGCGCGCAGTTGAACGCAAGCATGCCGAACGGAGGAAGCGGTCGCGGACAAAAGTGTCCGCGACCACACGAGTTATTTGAACTGCCAGCGGGTGGATTTGCTTTGGAAGTATTTCTCCCACAGGGCGAAGACGACCTTCGGGCGTACCGCGAATACCGGTTCCTTCATCGAGAGGATGTCGTCTTTCATGGACTTCATGTCGAACTTGTATTTCTTCTCGTACACCGGCAGGAATTTGCGGCGGGCGGCGACGTCTGCGATTTCCGCGACGCCTTCGACGATCACGGCTTCGTGCGCGTGCTCGGTACAAACTACGCAGTTCGCGTTACGGGCCAGATTGCGTGCCTTGCGCGACTTGCTGCCGGTGCTGAAGAGCAGGCGTCCGTCCTGCCACAGGCCCCAGACGACCATGGTGTGAGGCGAGCCGTCCGGCTTGACCGTCGTGATCCAGTAGTTGTGCGATTTCTTTAGGCGCTGCTCGGCCCACGACCACGGCAGCAGACCCTTGCTGCCTTCGGGAAAGCCGTAGCCGGGCGCGTGCGGGCGGCTGGGTTTGGGAGTCTTGACTCGTCTGGTCTTCTTCGCTGGCATGAAGGCTTCCCCAGAACAAACGTGAGGACGCATGGGACACGGAGACTGTGGCTCCTGGGTGCTGTGCAATGTGTTCTACAGGTTCTTCTTCGTCCACTGGTCGATGCGGTCGAGGGCCTGCTGCAGGTTCTCCAGCGAATTGGCGACGCTGAAGCGCAGGTAGCCTTCGCCGAATTCGCCGAAGGCGGTGCCGGAGAGTGCTGCGACTCCTGCCTGTTCCAGCAGCGCGTCGGCCAGGGGCTTCGACTTCCATCCCGTCTTCGTGATGTTGGGGAACACGTAGAAAGCGCCTTTGGGCATGCGGCAGGAGAAGCCTTTGATCTTGTTCAGGCCGGCGACGAAGGCATCGCGGCGGCGCTGGAATTCGTCGCGCATGTGATCGACGGAACTCTGGTCGCCGCGGATGGCTTCGATGCCTGCGACCTGCGTGAAGCTCGCGGTGCAGGAGTTGGAGTTGGTCATCAGGCGCGTCATGTGCGCGGCCAGGTCGGGACGCATCACGCCATAGCCCATGCGCCATCCCGTCATGGCGTAGGTTTTCGAAAAGCCGTCGAGCAGGATGGTGCGCTCCTGCATGCCCGGCACCGACATGATGGAGAAATGCTGGCCTCCGTCAAACAGCAGGCGGCTGTAGATTTCGTCGGACAGGATCATCATGTTGCGGTCGCCGATCAGCTTGGCAATCTGCTCGATGTCGCGGCGTTCCAGAACTCCGCCCGTGGGGTTCTGGGGCGAATTGAGGATGATCAGCCGGGTGCGGTCGTTGATGAGCGACGCCAGTTCGTTCACGTCGAGCGAGAAGTCGCGCTCCTCGCGCAGTTGGATGGGGACGGCGCGTCCGCCGACGTAGTGGATCATCGACTCGTAAATCGGGAAGCCGGGATTGGGATAGATGACTTCATCTCCTTCATCGATGAGCGACAGGATCGTGAAGAAGATAATCGGCTTGCCGCCGGGAACGACGACGACTTCGTCGCTGGTAACTTTCACGCCGCGGGTACGGCTGACGTATTCGGCTAACGCCTGCCGCAAGTCGGGTAATCCGGCGGAGGGACCGTAGTGCGTCCAGCCCTTGCGCAGGGCGTCAATGCCGGCGTCGACCACGTTCGAGGGCGTGTCGAAATCCGGCTCGCCGATTTCCAGGTGGATGATGCTCTTGCCCTGGCGTTCCAGGGCGCGCGCCTTGTTCAGAACTTCAAAAGCGGTCTCGGTGCCGAGCCGCGACATGCGGCGGGCCAGCTGCAATTCGTATTGGGTGGCTCTGCGCCATGACGAGAAAACTCCTGAAGAAGCGCAAACGGCACATTATACGCCCGCCGGAGAAGGCATAAACCACTAAGGACACGAAGGTGCACGAAGGAATGCTCTACAAATCAAGGCCTTCGTGATACTTCCTGCTCTTTGTGGTTCATGGTTTCCTCGGCGCAGTCGGGCCCGCTAACATTCGTCAGAGTAAACTGACTTCTCGAACATAAGGAGGATTCCGTGAATTCCTACCTCGATGAACTCTATGCGCACCAGGAATGGGCCGATGCCGAGCACTGGCGTGCGTTTGAGGCACATCCCGCGGCGCTGGCTGATAAGGCGATCGGCGAGCGGTTGCTACACATTCATATGGTGCAGCATGCGTTCCTGTGGGTGGCGGGACCGCGAACGTCAGAGTTCGCCTTCAAGAAGGTGGAAGACTTCGCGAGCATGGCGGATCTGAAGAAGTACGGGCAGCAGGGTCTCGGCGCGATGCTTGCGTTGGTGAAGAACACGAATCAGGATCGCATGGAAGAAGTGATTGAAGTGCCGTGGTTCCAGCCGCCGGTGAAGATCAGCGTGCGACACGCGCTGACGCAGGCGGCGATGCACAGCCACTATCATCGCGGGCAGAATGCGACCCGACTGCGGGAACTTGGCGGGGTGCCTCCGATGACGGACTTCATCGTGTGGGTGAAGAACGGGCAACCGGCTGCGCAGTGGGGTTGAACGCGGGAAAAACCTGTCGAGCTTCGCTCGACGGACAGCCGAGGCAGCTGTCCCTACATAAGCATAGCGACATCGAGCAAAGGCTATTCGGAGACGCTGTGCTCTTCGTTTTGCGAGCGCAGGACGCGGTCGACAGAGTACGGGGCGCGGCGGCTGGGTTCGTGGTAGTGGCGGACCTGCATTTCGCCGAGCAGCCCGATGGCCAGAAGATTCAGGCCGCCGAGCAGTAAGCCGAGAGCGGCCATCATGAGCGGGCCGTGCGAAGCCATGACCGGAACGTGACGCAGGAATTTCTCCATGCCCAGCCAGAGCACGATGGCGCTGCCGCCGAAAATGCTCATCATCCCGAAGCTGCCGAAGAAATGCAGCGGGCGGGACAGGTAGCGCAGCAGGAAGCGAATGGTAAGCAGGTCGAAGAAGACGCGGAAGGTGCGGGTGATGCCGTAGTGCGAAACTCCGCGCTCGCGGTTCACGTTGCGGATGGGCACTTCGCAGATGGACGCGCCATGCCACGAAGCCAGCGCCGGAATGAAGCGGTGCAGTTCGCCGTAGAGCGGAACCTGCTCGAGAATGTCGCGGCGGTAGGCTTTGAAGGTGGTGCCGAAGTCGTGAATGTCGACGCCGCTGATCTTGGCCATCATCCAGTTGGCAATGCGCGAGGGAATGCGGCGCATCCAGAAATTGTCGACGCGGACTTTGCGCCATCCGCTGACGATGTCGTAGCCGGCGGCGATCTTTTCCAGGAACATCGGAATGTCGTTGGGATCGTGCTGCAGATCGCCGTCCATGGCGATGATGTACTCGCCGCGGGCATGGTCGAATCCGGCGGCGAGGCCCGCGGTCTGGCCGAAGTTGCGGCGCAGCTTGACCACGGTCACCCGGCTGTCGACGGCCGCGATCTCGCGCAGCATGGCGAAGGTGTGATCGCTGGAGCCATCGTCGACGAGCACGATTTCGAAGCTTTCGCCGTGAGCCTCCATGACCGCTTTCAGGCGGTCGTAGAGGTCGGTGACGTTCTCTTGCTCGTTGTGCAGCGGGACGACGATGGAGTACTTGGGCACAGTCTTTTTATTATAGACCGAAAAGCGGTTCTCGGTTCCCTGTTCTCAGTTCTGAGTTGGGTACCTTGGGTCAGCGGCGAACCGCGGGGTTCTGTCTGGTCGAGGTTGGACGCCGTCGACCTGCAGTGTAACCAGCCCAAGAACGTCAAAATCTCCGCCCTGTCGCAGAGAACACGACCAGGACGGGGCACCCGGCGCATCGCTTCAGGCGTGCTCTTTGAGCTTCAGCCTTGACTTGTTTTCTTCCATGAAGGCTTTGATCTCGTCGGCTGCGCCCAGGAGGCGGTTCCATTGTTCGTAGTAGAGAGTGACGGGGAAACGGCCGAGGCCGTACACACTGACACCGCCCTTTTCGCCGACTTTGAAAATCAGGTCGCCGCTGCGCTTCTTGGTTTCAACTTCTTTTTCAAGCTGAGACAGCTTGGCTTTGAGTTCCTCGTAGGTTGGTTCTGACATGCTTCCCTCGCGTTGGTAGGAGTGCGTTTTTTGGGATAGATCTTTAGAGTGCGCGTTGTTTCTTTCGCCCCTCCGGGGCTTGTCGGTTTTCCAGGGTCCCAATCCACAGCTTACTCTGTGGGCTGCAATCTTTCGCCGCTTTCGCGGCTGCAATTCTGCGCATTTCTATAGTAACTTGCCGGGCGTTGCCTTGCGGTGGATAACCGTTATAAGCTCAGGGGAGTCTAATCCCAAAGCAGGAAAGTTCATGCGCGTGTGGATGCGATGGTCGGTGTGGCTCTGCCTGTCCCTGATGTTGTGGACGGTGGCGGCGGAGTCTACTCACCATCACCCCACCCAGACAGAATCCGCTTCCTGCTCGATATGCGTGGTGGCGCACAGCGCCAGGCCCACGCTAAGTTCCAGCCCGGCTAATCCGGTATTTGCCGCGATCGGTCTGCTGCGAGAAGAAGATGTCGTCGCGAAGTCCCAGTTCGATTTCTCGGACCGGGGCATTCGCGGTCCTCCTGTCCTGTAGGGATCCCTACAGATTGATAGTTCCGGCTGGGCGTTAAAGCGTTCAGTCCGGGTCTATTCCCTATTGATCTTCTTTTTTTTTCATACAGGAGGGCTTATGCCTATTCTTCATACGAGGCGCTTTGGTGCCATTATTGGCGGCGGTAGTATCTTTTTCCCTTGCTGTGGCGGGCGCACAATCCGTCGGTAATTCAGGCTCTATAAATGGTACGGTGCTGGACCCAACAGGCGCCGTTGTCCCTCACGCCAGAGTCGAAATCCGCAACCCCGTAAGCGGCTTTGATCAGTCGACGACGACGGACGCATCCGGGAAGTTTGCCTTCACAAACATTCCCTTCAACCCCTACCATCTGACGGTTGCAGCGGAAGGCTTTGCCGCCGCCGTGCAGGACCTGGAGCCGCGCTCGGCAGTGCCGGTCAGCGTTGCGATCAAACTGCAAGTGGCGAGTTCCACTACACAGGTGACAGTAGCGGCGGAAGGCGGAGACCTGGTCGAGAACGACCCTGTGTTTCACACCGATGTGGATAAGGAATTGTTCGACAAGATGCCTTTGGAGAGCCAATCTTCTTCGGTGAGTTCGCTGGTTACGCTTTCGACTCCGGGTATCGCGGCCGATTCCAACGGACTGTTCCACGGCCTGGGCGATCACGCGGAGAATTCGTTTTCCGTCGATGGCCAGCCGATCACCGACCAGCAGAGCAAAGTGTTCTCGAACCAGATTCCTCTCGATTCGATCGAGTCGATGGAAGTGATCTCCGGGGCACCGCCTGCGGAATATGGAGACAAGACCAGCGTCGTCATCAACGTGACGACACGCTCTGGCCAGGGTATGACGACGCCTCACGGCGTTGTAACGGCGTCCTACGGCTCGTTTGGCACTTCCAATGCTGGCTTCAATCTGGGCTATGGAGGCCAGAACTGGGGGAATTTTATCTCTGCCAACGGGTTGAACAGCGGCCGGTTCCTCGATCCGCCGGAATTCGTAGTGATGCACGACAAAGGCAATGAAGAGAATCTGTTCGACCGCGTCGACTACCAGCTCTCAACTGCCGACTCGATTCACTTGAACTTCGGGTACACGCGCTCCTGGTTTCAGACGCCGAATTCCTTCGACGCCCAAAACGCGACGCCGTGGAATTGCGTCGTCGTCTGCAATGGGGGCCTCGATCCAAATGGCAATGTCGTCGGCCCGGCGGACCAACGTTCGCAGATCAAGACGTTCAACATCGCGCCTTCATGGACTCGATTGATCAGTCCCACGACCGTGTTCACGCTGGGCGCTTTTATTCGGCGGGATGCATTCAACTATTACCCCAGTGCGCAATCCATTTGCAGACCTCGGACCACCGGATGTCCAAAGTGAGACCGTGGGTCAGAATCGGACGCTGACGAATGTGGGCCTGCGCTCGGATCTGTGTCGTATGTGAAAGGGATTCACAACCTCAAGGTTGGAGCGGTCTACGAACAGACGTTTCTCACGAGAACGACAACGTGGGCATCGTCGATCCGACCTATCTTCCGTCGCTGACAGATGCGAACGGACTCCCCTGCTACACGTGGCTGGCGTCGCCCTGGATGCCCCATGTACCGACCTTGCTTCCCTACGACCTGACTCAGCCGGAGGCGGGCTCTACTCCTTCCACGGGCACACCGACGTAAAGCAACTTGCTCTTTACGTTCAGGATTCGATCACCAAGGGAAACTGGGCCTTCAACCTCGGCGTACGCGGTGATTTCTATAATGGACTCACCATACACCGGGAGGCCGAGCCGCGGCTTGGAGTCGCCTATAACATTAAGCGCACCAACACCGTTCTTCGCGTTTCCTACGCACGCACGATGGAGAGTCCATTCAACGAAAATCTGGTACTTTCCAGCCTCGGATGTGCGAACGCGGTCTTGAATCCGCTTCTGGGCTGTTTCTCGGCCAGTGTAACCCCATTGAGCCCCGGCTGGCGCAACGAGTTCCACGCCGGGATCCAGCAGGCCTTTGGAAGTTATCTGGTTTTCTCGGCGAATACATCTGGAAGTACACGCACAACGGCTACGATTTCAGTGTGCTGGGCGCTACGCCGATCACCTTTCCGGTGGAGTGGAACAACTCGAAGATCCCGGGATACGCAGGCCGCATCAGCGTACCGAACCTTCATGGTTTCTCCGGGCTAGTCGTGTTCTCCAGTGTGGCGGCTCGTTTCTTCACTCCGCAAATCGGTGGGGCCGGCACGGTGCCCTCTGCCGTGGGGCCGTTTCGCATCGACCACGACGAAAAATTCAACATGACACGCACATGTTCAATACCAGCCGTGGAAGAAAGGGCCGTGGCTGGGCTTCAACTGGAGGTATGATAGCGGTCTGGTGGCGGGTCCGGCGCCGTGTGCCGGGGGTAATTGCGCAAACGGACCTGCGGGCTCGGATACTGTGGTGGACGTTTCCGAGCCTGAGCCCGGATCAGCAGTTCCAGGCCGGACTGTTTTGCGGTTCGGTCCATGCAACACCGCCTAGTGCAGCAAATCCAATTGGCACCCCGATCAGTCCCACTGACGTTTGCCCTGCTTCCCAATTCGGATCTTCCCTCCTGCAAATACCGGCACCGGGTACGGAGAACGACGACCACAACCCGCCGCGCGTCGCGCCGCGGAGTCTTTTCGATATTGCGATCGGACATGACAACCTGTTCCGTGGCGATAAGTACAAAGTGAGTCTCCAACTCACCGCAATCAACCTGACGAACAAGTACGCGCTCTACAACTTCCTTTCGACGTTTAGCGGAACACATTATGTGACGCCGCGAACGGTTTCGGCGGAGGTGGCGCTCCACTTCTAGACGGAGACTCTTACCCACGAGGCATTCGCCCTGAGAGTCGCCAGTCCGAGGGAGACTTTGAACGCGATGCCAGATCTCCACGGAGGCAGGAACCAACGGTAATGTAAAGTTCTGTGGGATTGCTTCCGCAAAAACGCCGTCTTGGCTAAGATGAAAGAGGAGGCGTCTGTGACAACGCCAAGCGCGACCGGAAGGGGACGAGCTTTTGAAACAGTTCTTGATGACCATTATTTTTTCGGCGGCAATGGCCGGCCCGTGCACTCTTCCGTCTCGGGCTCAACAGCAGGACGCACCTCCGCCGACGTCCGCGGAGCCGCAAACACGGCCGAAACCGATTGAACCGGATGCTTTCGACGATGCCAAGCAGGGCGCGCGGCAAGGCAAGACCAAGCTGGAGAAGGAAACGGGAACCGTAAACGATCGCATCCTTACGGTGATGCCCAACTACGGCACCGTCGAAAATGCGGATACATTGCCGCCGATCTCAACCGGGCAGAAATACCGTCTCGCCACCGCCGGAGTGTTTGACTATTTCACATTCCCGTTCAACGGCGCCCTGGCGGCGATCGCTCAAGCTAATAATAATCCGCAATCCTGGGGGCAAGGCTGGGGCGCGTACGCAAAACGTTACGGCTCGTCTTTTGCCGACAACGGAATCGGCACCTACATGACCACCGCCGTTTTTCCGAGCATGCTCCACGAAGACCCCCGCTACTACCAGATGGGACACGGGAGTGTTTCTCATCGGACTTTTTATAGCGTGAGCCGGCTCTTTGTGTGCCGAACGGATTCCGGACACAAGCGCTTCAACTACTCGGAATCGATCGGAAATGCTGTGGCCGCGGGCATCTCGAATGTTTACCATGCTCCGGAAGACCGCACCCTGAGTAGTAACCTGACCACCTACGGAATGTTAGACATGTGGGACGGACTCTCCAACCTGATGAAGGAATTCTGGCCAGACGTCCACCGCAAGATGCAGAAGAAGCACAAACCGGAGACGACACAGCCGCAATAGTGTTGACTTGGAGTCCTTCATCCTCCGCGTCTCCCTCGTTAATGCAACCGTTGAACGATCCCTGCATCTATTTCCGTATCAAAAGGGATCAGCCTGTGAGTCGATGGCACCATGCTTGGTGAAGTAACAAAATTCTGCTGATTCTTAGGAGAGAGTCTTGTTGACTAGATTTGCCGCGATTGTGTTGGTCTTTTTAATATTTATGGGGTTCTTGACCCCGGGGTCTGCTGCTCAACAAACCGAGCCGTCGACGGAGCTCGCTCCCGCCGGCCAGCCTGCCAAACAAGAAACTCAGGATTCTCCGAAGTCCAAACCCGATGCCGGGACCAGTCCGGATGTCGCGCCATCGATTCCGACCTCGAAGCAGCAACCGAAGCGCATCCTGGGAATCATGCCGAATTACCGAGCGGTTAGTGCCGGGGCAATTCCGCCGCCTCCCACGCCCAAGCAGGCTTTCGAGATTGCCACTCAGAACAGTTTCGACTATTCGTCCTTTATCTTCGTGGGCATCACTTCGGGCCTGGCACAAGCTACCGACGCGCATCCGGCACTGGGAGAAGGCGCGGCCGGGTTCGGGAGATATTACTGGCGAGGGTTTGTCGACAAGACGGACGGCAACTATCTCGTGATCTTCGCCTTGCCAACCGTTTTTCACCAGGACGAACGCTACTTCGCAAAGGGAGAGGGTGGTTTCTGGAAGCGCGGGATTTATGCGGCTTCCCGCATTTTGATAACACCCAACTACCAGGGACACGACTCGTTCAATGCGTCGGAAGTCCTCGGGCGAGGCATGGCCCAGGGTATTTCGATCGCCTATTACCCCAGTTCGGACCGGACCGCCGGAGCGCTCGCCGAAAAGTACGGCTGGGCGATGGGGCGCGACGCTCTCACCAACGTCTTTCGCGAGTTCTGGCCCGATATCGCGACCCACGTTTTGCACCGGCATCCATAAGCCGGTATCGCAGGTGTTTTGTACCGGACGCCTGGCGGCATCCCCAACGGCTGCGACATTTGACCATTCTTAGAAGAATTCTGACCCGACATCCACCGCATGCTGTCGCACAAACTCAAAGTCGAGACGGGTAGCACGGCTCCCTAACAGGTTGCGGGAAAAACGTGCCCATCTGCGAACCAGCGACCACAGGGGCTGAAGCCCACACTGATTCCACATGCCTTACGCGGCCCTGGAAGGGCCGCTCTTCCACAGTAGTGCACGCATTTGTAGTTTTTCCGCAACCGGCTAAGCACGAACCGCAAGAGGGAACCCCTGCTTACATCATCCGCTTCGACTCAAACGGCCGATCCACCACCAAGTCGGGGCGCTGGCGGCGGAAAGTCTCAGTCACGTGGCAGTTCCAGCAAACCGGTTGGTGCGTGGCGAAGATTTCCGGAAGCTCTTCTGGGCGGAATTGATTCCACTCCGCAGTCTTGAAATCGGGCCCTAACACCGCCGGGGGATGAGCGAGTTGAGGAAGCGGGCCGATGGGCTTGTGGCAAAACGCACAACTCTTTCCCTCATACCATTTCGAGACGATATTCCAGACCAGACAATTTGCCGGATCGATCTCGATCTGTTGCAGGCACTCCTGGCCGCAGTCCTGACGCTCGGGCCAGCGTGAACATTCCTTGAGTCGAAGCGTAGGCTCGGAGAGGAAACCTCCGACGGCGGCTTCTGCGGCGGCAACGTCGACGGCTGCGGCCTTGTGAGTCTCGGGACAGGTGATCAGACGTTTTCCGCGGTAGGCAAAGTACGCGCGTATTCCCGGGATGGCGCGGAAGACGAACAGGCCAAATGCCAACGCAAGGACAGCGAGCGTAATAAGTGCAGTGACCGACATGGATCACCTCCTGGCCGGCATCAGACTCGTGGTGCGCTGGCTTTGGGGAGCGAACCGCGAGGTGGCCGGACCATTCTGCTAGATCAGTCCTGTGAGATTAGTGTGCGTACAAGCGGGCAAAGGCGCGGTGCCTTGCGTCACCGGAAAATGTGATTGTGATCACATCACCTTCCAAGTCGCAGATGGGGTAAGAATCGGCGCCGCGGAAGCTGGTTAGAGATGGAGCAGAGTCCTCACGCGGTGCGGCGTAGGCTCTCACTCACTCGATGGATGACTGTGGCCGGCAATTGCAGCACGCGCGCCTGCGCGGTTCGCTTCGAGCGCACTTGAATGGCAATCCCACCGTCGCTGGGGAAAGGGTCGGACAACACCTCGAACTCTTCTCCATAAATCCTGATCCGTTGCGAGACGGCGTACCCAAACTGCCTGATCCGAGCACAAAGCTCGGTAGTGGGAAGACTGGCCTGGGTGGCGATCACTTGATCCTCATTTCCGGCAAAGAAAAAAAGCGCTCGTGCAGAACCGGCTATTCCACGCCTTCTCGCTGAAGTTTGCCGTGATCCCGGTCACCGGAAAAGGCGGCCAGCTAACCCATGCATCAGCAATGACATCCGAGCTTGGCTTCAATGAGAGGCGATGCGCACGAGTCGCGCGATTCAGTCCGCAGACCCCGGTGAGGTCCACCACTGGGGTGCACGGTTCCTCGTTGGTCCCCGGCGTTTTACTGGGTCACGTGCGATGAGCGCAACTGCATCTTGACCGCGACCGACAGGCGGCGAATGCCTTCGCGAATCAGCTCCGGCTGGCAGTAGGAGAAGTTCAGCCGCATGTGACGGCCGCCTTCGCCGTTGTTGGCGTAGAAGCTGTCGCCGCGGACAAAGGCAACGTCTTCGGCCAGCGCTGCACGGAACAGCACTTGCGAGTCGATGCTTTCCGGCAAGTTCACCCAGAGGAACAGGCCGCCCTTGGGATGAGTCCAAGTCACTTCGGGCGGGAAATACTCATGCAGGGCTTGCAGCATGGTGTCGCGGCGTTCGCGATAGACCTGGCGAATCAGCTTGACGTGCTGGTCGAGGAAGCCGTCACGCGCGACTTCATAGGCCACATACTGATTGAAGGTGGAGGTATGCAGGTCCGCGGCTTGCTTCAGCTGCACCAGCTTGCTGATTACGTCTTCGGGGGCGACGATCCATGCCAGGCGGATTCCGGGCGCCAGGGTTTTAGAGAACGTGCTCAGGTAGATGACATTGCCGAGAGTGAAGCCGTTGTCGCGGCGCAGGTTCTCGCGGTCCAGCACTACCAGCGGCGCCAGGTGCTCGCCTTCGTAACGCAACTGGCCGTAGGGATCATCTTCGATAATCGGGACGCCATACTTGTCGGCGAGAAGAATGAGCTGGTGGCGGCGGCCCTCCGACAGCGTGACTCCGGAAGGGTTCTGGAAGTTCGGCAGCACATACATGAACTTCGGACCGGCGCGCAGGCTGGGATCGAGTTGATCGGTGAGCAGGCCGTCGTCGTCGACTGGGACGGAAACATATTGCGCACCGTAGACATTGAAGGCCTGCAAGGCGCCCAGGTAGGTCGGAGCTTCGACGAGGACGCGGTCTCCGCGATTGATGAGCAGCTTGCCGATCAGGTCGAGAGCCTGCTGTGAACCGGAGGTGATGAGGACGTTCTCCGCGCCGGCTACGATGCCGTAGCGGGCAAGGTTGCGCGCGATCATTTCACGCAAGGGTTGGTAGCCCTCGGTGGCCCCGTACTGCAGAGCCTGGGCGCCGTGCTCGGTAAGGACTTTGTGGCAGGCTTCTTCGAAGCGCTTTACGGGGAAGACGTCGGGCGCCGGCAGTCCGCCGCCGAAAGAAATGATTTCCGGCTTCTGCGTGACTTTCAGAAGTTCACGGATGGCGGAGCTCGTGATTCCCAGAGTACGCTGCGCATAGCGCAGCTTCCAAAGCGTGGACATGCGTCGAATTCCTCCTGCCCTCTGTTGCCCGATGGCTGCGCGGGCGAGACGCCCCCGCGACAGCCGGCGGGACGCCGGCGCTACTCAGGGACGCCGGCGCTACTCTCTCAGAATATCAGTCTTCGCCTACCAGTTCCGGTTCGACCGACTTTGCACATGGGGATGCGAGTAGGTATCGTTTTCCTGCGCATCGACCACGGCGATGGCCGCTACGTTGACGATCTCTTCGACCGTCGCGGTACGCTGCAGCACGTGAACCGGACGGCTCATCCCCATGAGCATGGGGCCGATCACTTCGCCGCCTCCGATCTTGGCCAACAGCTTGGTGGCAATGTTGGCCGAAGCCAGGTCGGGGAAGATGAGTACGTTGGCGCCCCCTTTCAGCGCGCTGAAGGGATACTGCTGCTCAATGATTTCTGGAGACAGAGCGTCATCGGGCAGCGATTTCTCCGTCGACGATGAGCGTGGGGTCGGCGTAGTGGAGCAACTCCACTGCCTTGCGCACTTTGGAGCAAATGGGGTGGTCGACGCTGCCGAAACTGGAGAACGACAGCATCGCGACTCGCGGAGTGATGTCGAAGCGGCGTGCCATGTGAGCCGTGCAGAGCGCGATCTCGACCAGGTCTTCCGCCGTGGGTTCGATGTTCACGCTGGTATCGGCGAGGAAGAAGACTTCTCCTTTCCGCGTGATCACCGCGTAGCAGCCGGAGACGCGGTGCAAGCCTTCGCGCATACGAACGATTTGCAGCGCCGGACGAATGGTGTCGGGGAAATGCTGGGTCACGCCGGAGACCAGCGCGTCCGCATCGCCCATGTGCACCATCATCGAGCCAAACACGTTGCGGTTCGTTGATCAGCGTCTCGGCCTCCTGGAGGGTGACGCCGCGCCGCTGCCGCAGGCGGAACAGTTCCTGCACGTAGGTTTCGCGATGCTCCGACGTCGCCGGATCGATGATCTGCATGCCCTCAAGATTCACTCCGAACTCGTGGGCCCGGGTCTGAATCTTGCCGGGCTCGCCGAGCAGGATGGGGTTTCCGATTTTTTCTTCGACCAGGACGTGGCAGGCGCGCAGGATTTTTTCGTTGTCGCCCTCGGGAAACACCACCTGTTTGGGATTGGCCTGCGCCTTGTGAATCATGGTGCGCGAGACTTCGTAGGCCTTGCCCAATCGGCGCTCGAGTTGAGCGCGGTAGGTATTGAGATCGACCGGCTCCTGGGCGACTCCGCTGCGCATGGCGGCTTCGGCCACGGCAGACGCTTCCCACATCAGCACGCGCGGATCGAAGGGCTTGGGAATCAGATATTCGCGGCCAAACTGCAGGCGGGCCACTCCGTAGGCGCGGCACACGGAATCGGGAACGTCTTCCTTGGCCAGGTCGGCCAGAGCGTGCGTAGCCGCCAGCTTCATTTCTTCGTTGATGGCGGTGGCGCGCACGTCGAGAGCGCCGCGGAAGATGAAGGGGAAGCCGAGCACGTTGTTGACCTGGTTGGGATAGTCGGAACGTCCGGTCGCGATGATGACGTCGTTGCGGGCGGCCTTGGCGTCTTCGTAAGTAATTTCGGGATCGGGATTGGCCATGGCGAAGACGACCGGGTCCGGCGCCATGGAGCGCACCATCTCCTGGTTAATCGCACCTTTGACCGAGAGCCCGGCGAAGACGTCCGCGCCGACCATGGCTTCGGCCAGGGTGCGCAGATTGGTTTCCTGCGCGAAGCGCTCTTTGTACTTGTTCATACCTTCTTTGCGGCCTTTGTACACGACTCCCTTGGTGTCACAGAGCATGATGTTCTCGCGCTTCACACCCAGAGCGCACGTAGTGCTCGGCACAGGCGATGCCGGCCGCTCCGGCGCCGTTGAACACCACGCGCACCTTGTGAATGTCTTTGCCCACTACTTCGAGAGCATTGAGCAAGCGCGGCGCCGGAGATGATCGCGGTCCCATGCTGATCATCGTGGAAGACAGGAATCTTCATGGTCTTGCGCAGCGTCTCTTCGATCTGAAAGCAGTCGGGGGCTTTAATGTCTTCGAGGTTGATGCCGCCGAAGGTGGGCTCGAGCAACTGGCAGAGCTTGATAATCTCTTCGGGATCGTGGCTGTTGACTTCGATGTCGAAGACGTCGACATCGGCGAAGCGTTTGAAGAGCACGGCTTTGCCTTCCATGACCGGCTTTCCCGCGAGGGCACCGATGTCGCCCAGACCGAGCACTGCCGTTCCATTGCTGAGGACCGCGACCAGATTGCCGCGGCCGGTGTACTTGAAAGCATCGTGCGGATTCTTCTGGATCTCCAGGCACGGCACGGCCACGCCCGGCGTGTAGGCCAGGCTGAGATCGCGCTGCGTGCGGCAGGGCTTGGTGGGTACAACTTCAATTTTTCCGGGGCGGGGCCCATTGTGATAATCGAGGGCCTGCTGCTTGCTGATAAGCATGATTTCCTCCGTAGCGTCCGCTGGCGCGAACCAAGGCCATTGGCGACAACCCACACTGTTGGGTATATCGCCGGACCGGGTGCCGGGCTGTGATTACGGTCACATTCCGTCGTGAGCGTAAAATCGCTGCTTAAACCTCGGCTCCCACTCGCTCCCGCGTGAAGCGGACCAGAATCTCGGCGATTCCAGGATGAGTTAGATCCTCAACCTCATAGGTAACGCGCAGGCTGGGCTTGTTCAGCTTGATCAAATGGCCGAGGTCGATAGGGGTGGCCACCAGCACCAGATCGCAGGGAACGCGATTGATGGTCTCCTCCAGTTCGTGGCACTGCATGGCACTGTAACCCATGGCCGGCAGCAGGCTGGTCAGGTGGGAATAGCGTTCGTAGGTTCCGCGGATCGAGCCGACGGCGTAGGGTCGAGGATCCACCAGTTCAGCGGCGCCGCATTGCCGTGCGGCCACCACTCCCGCGCCATAGGGCATTTCACCATGGGTGAGCGTGGGACCATCTTCGACGACGAGGACTTTGCGACCTTTGACCAATTCCGGCGCGGAGACGGCGACGCGGCAAGCCATTTCGACGACTGCGGCGCGAGGGTTGCTGACGCGGATATTGTTGCGCACGGTTTCGATGTCCTGGCGTGCGGCCGTGTCGACTTTATTGATGACGATCACGTGGGCGCGGCGCAGGTTCACTTCGCCGGGATAGTAGGCCAGTTCGTGACCGGGACGATGCGGATCGACCACGACGATTTCGAGGTCGGAGGCATAGAAAGGAGTGTCGTTGTTGCCGCCGTCCCAGATGACGATGTCGGCTTCTTTTTCGGCCTGGCGCAGGATTCTGCCGTAATCGACTCCGGCATAGACGACGGTGCCTTCGCGCAAATGGGGCTCATACTCCTCACGCTCTTCGATGGTGCAGAGCTGACGGTCGAGATCGTCCATTCCGGCGAAGCGCTGAACGGCCTGTGCCGCCAGATCGCCGTAGGGCATGGGGTGACGGACGACGACCGGCTTCCATCCTTCCCGGCGCAGTTCTGAAGCCACGAGGCGACTCAGCGGGCTCTTGCCGCAGCCAGTACGCACGGCGCAGATGGAGACGACCGGCACAGATGCTTTGAGCTGGGTGCGCTGGGAACTCAGCAGCCAGAAGTCGGCCCCGGTGGCCACGACGCGCGAGGCCAAATGCATCAGGTTCTGATGCGAAATATCGCTGTAGGAGAACACGACGGCATCGATGCCCTGCTCTTCGACCAATCGCTCCATGTCGTTCTCTTCGAAGATCGGGATGCCCGCGGGATAGAGAGGACCGGCCAGTTCCGTGGGATAACGACGGTTGGCGATGCCGGGAATTTGCGTGGCGGTGAAACCGACGACGTTGTAGTCCGCGTTTCCGCGAAACACTACGTTGAAGTTGTGGAAGTCTCTTCCTGCGGCACCGAGAATCAAGACCTTCTTTGTTTTCATGGGCATACCTTTCCTTGCTTGTCTTTCAGACGAGGGCCTGGCTAAACCTTCTCCTGCGGGCGCACATGCGCTTCGAGAACCTACTCTTTCGGGCTTCTCTTCCACATGGGCACGCAGGGATTCCAGCTATGCACATCCTTCTGGAAATCGTGCCCTTTTGCCTGGCTTGCGCCGACGGTGGTCAGATCCTCCATCGGCGACTTGAGAAGCTCTGCGATGTACATTTCGACCTGTTCGCGCAAGCGTGGATTTTTCAACGCCTCGCGCAGGTCGGTTTTTTCAATGTGGGTAAATCCGCCACACAGCGGACATTTCACGACGTCGTCGTTAACCATTGTTACCCTCTTGGTTGGCGAATCTCGCGGGGGTCCGCTCCGCAGCGTTTTCTCCGCGGCTCCATTAGAGGATGCGGAGGAGTTTGGGGCAGTGACAATGGTCGCTGGGGATGGTGACGGGGGTCACAGATTGGGATGGCGGCAGAATCCAGGGTCGATGAGCGAAAGAGGCTATGTTTCGCCAACAATTCTCCTCAGGCCCTGCCAACTCCCCAGCTTTCATTGACTAGCGCGTTTTGTCCACGTAAGATTCGCCCCGAATGATCGGCCGTACCATTTCGCACTACCGCATCGAAGTCCGTGACTCGGTGCACCGGATTCCGTGATCGGAACGGTGGGCGCCCAAAAGTACTCCCCGACGTTTACGTCGCTTCCACTTCCCTGCTACCATCAATGGTTTACAACACAACGCTCAACCAAACCTGATTACGCCTTCATAAATCTACGGAGGAAGAGGAAACATGGCAATCAAAGTTGGCATCAATGGCTTCGGGAGAATTGGCCGCAACGTATTGCGCGCTTCGCTCAAAGATCCAAATCTGGACTTCGTCGCGGTCAACGACCTGACGGACCCGAAAACGCTGGCCCATCTTCTGAAGTATGACTCGGTTCTGGGCAACCTGCCGAATCAAGTATCCGCCGGGCCCGACAGCATCACCGTCGACGGCAAGACCATCAAAGTGTTCAAAGAAAAAGACCCGGCCGCGCTGCCCTGGGAGTCGGTGGGTGCGCAGGTGGTGATCGAGTCGACGGGCCGCTTCACCGATGCCAACGACGCCAAGAAGCACATGCGCGGGCCGGTGAAGAAGGTCATCATCTCGGCCCCGGCGAAGAATGAAGACATTACGCTGGTGCTGGGCGTGAACCACGAGAAATATGACGCCGCGAAGCATCACATCATTTCGAACGCTTCGTGCACCACGAATTGCCTGGCGCCGGTGGCCAAGGTGATCAATGACCAGTTCAAGATCGTCAGCGGCACCATGACGACGATTCACTCCTACACCAACGACCAGGTCATTCTCGACTTCCCGCACAAGGATCTACGGAGGGCGCGTGCTGCCGCACTGTCCATGATTCCGACCACGACTGGAGCGGCGAAAGCACTAAAGCTGGTGATCCCAGAACTGAGCGGCAAGATCGACGGATTCTCCATGCGCGTGCCCACCCCGAACGTGTCGGTGGTCGATTTGGTGGTCTGGGTTGAGAAAAAGACGACCAAGGAAGAAGTCAATGCAGCGCTGAAGAAGGCAACCGAGTCCGGACCGCTCAAGGGGTACCTCGGCTACGAAGAGCATGAACTGGTGTCGTCCGACTTCAAAGGTGACCCGCGCTCTTCGATCGTGGACTCGCCGATGACTCTGGTGGTCGGCGGCAATTGCGTCAAGGTGATCTCCTGGTACGACAACGAGTGGGGATACTCCTGCCGCGTCCGCGACCTGATCAACTACATCGCGAGCAAGGGCCTGTAAGACCGTAGCGCCGCCGTCTCGGCGGCTGTCGTGGCGGCGTCTCGCCGCCACTGCGTGAGGGCGGGACGCCCTCGCGACAGCCGGCAAGATGCCGGCGCTACTTCCCAACTTCAAAAAGGACGACCAGCCATGTCCAAGCTTTCCATCCGTGATCTTCCGCTCAATGGCAACCGTGTATTCATGCGCGTGGACTTCAATGTGCCGCTGGAAGACGGGCGGGTCATGGACGATACGCGCATCCGCGAAACCCTGCCCACCATCGAATATGCCTTGCGCCACGGAGCGCGCCTGATCCTGGCCTCGCATTTGGGCCGGCCCAAAGGCAAGCCCAATCCGAAGATGAGCCTGAAGCCCGTAGCCGAGCGGCTGCGCATGCTGCTCGACAAGGAACTGGCGCGCGGCGAAAACGTCGGCTTCTGCCCGGAGTGTGTTGGGCCTGAGGCCGAAGAAGTTGCGACCCAACTGGAGAAGGGCCAGACGCTGCTGCTGGAGAACCTGCGTTTCCACGCCGAAGAGGAGGCGAATGACGAAAAGTTCGCCCGGCAACTGGCGAATCTGGCGGAGTACTACGTCAACGACGCGTTCGGTACGGCGCACCGGGCGCACGCCTCGACGGTGGGGATGACCAGGTTCGTGAAGCAATCCGCCGCCGGGTTGCTGATGGAGAAGGAACTGAAATATCTGGGCAAGGCGCTGGAGCATCCCGAAGAGCCCTTTGTTGCGATCCTGGGCGGGGCCAAGGTGAGCGACAAGATCGGGGTGATTCAGCATCTGATGAGCAAAGTGAATTCGCTGATCATCGGCGGCGGCATGGCCTACACGTTCCTGAAGGCGCAGGGCCAGGAGATCGGCAAATCGCTGCTCGAAGCCGACAAGGTTGACCTGGCCAGGCAACTGCTGGCCGAGGCGAAGAAGCGGAATATGAGATTCCTGCTGCCCATCGATCACGTAGTCGCGCTGAAGCCGGAGGCCAATGCCGTGGCGCAGCAGATCGGGGAGGGCCAGTCCATCCCGGCGGACAAGATGGCGCTCGACATCGGGCCGAAGACGATCGAACTGTTCTCCGAGGAAATCTCGACCGCGAGAACCATTGTGTGGAACGGGCCGATGGGCGTGTTTGAGGTTCCAGGATTCTCGCGGGGAACGTTCAAAATCGCCCATGCCGTGGCGGACAACGGCGGAGCGATTTCGATTGTGGGTGGAGGGGATTCGGTGGCGGCGGTCCATGCCGCGGACGTTGCCGACAAGATTACCCATATCTCGACGGGAGGCGGCGCATCGCTGGAATTTCTGGAAGGCAAGAAGCTGCCGGGAGTCGAGGCGCTCACCAACAAGAAGTAGCAGCAGCCAGCGACCGGAACCGGCAACTGTGATTCGCTCTCAGGGCGGCGCGGGGACATCCGTCGGGACGGCGGCGCTACAAATTGATGGCAACGTTTACCATGCGACTCTGGTTGGGCACGGAAAAAACCATCGAGATCCACGGTCCGGCCGACATTACAGAGGAAACCACCGACGCGATCGTCAATGCCGCAAATTCATCCCTTTTAGGTGGCGGCGGAGTCGATGGCGCCATTCATCATGCTGGAGGCTCCGCCATCCTCGCCGAGTGCCGTCAAATCGTGAGCAAGATTGGAAAGCTGGCACCCGGGCAAGCGGTGATCACCACCGGGGGCCGGTTGGCGGCCCGGCATGTAATCCACACGGTCGGCCCCATCTACGGCGGCGGGGAGCACGGGGAGGCCGAGACGCTGGCCAGTTGCCACCGGGAGTCGGTGCGTCTGGCCGACGAGCACGGTCTGGTGTCCCTGGCGTTTCCCGCGATTTCGACGGGCGCGTACGGATATCCAGTGAGCGATGCGGCGCCGGTCGCGCTTCGCGCAACGCTCGAGGCCCTGGCGTCGACGAAACACGTGACGAAATGTCGCTTCGTGCTTTTTGACGTCTCCACGGTGCGCGCCTACCAGCGTGCCGCCGAAACACTTCATCGTTCGAACGCTACTTCCCCATTCCGAATTGAAAAGGCTCACTCATGAGAAAAAAAGTAATGGCCGCCAACTGGAAGATGTACAAGACTCCCGACGAGACCCGGGATTATTTTCGCGACTTCTTGCCCCTCGTGGCGGGCCATGACCGCGACGAGATCGTGGTCTGCCCGCCTTACACCGATGTGGCGACCGCCCTTGAAGCGGCCCGTGGTTCCAACGTCGCCGTCGGTGTGCAGAATGTCCACTGGAAGGCGGACGGAGCTTATACGGGAGAGATTTCTGCGCCCATGCTGTTGTGTCTGGGCGTGACCCACGTGATCATCGGTCACTCGGAACGGCGGCAGTATTTCGGCGAGACCGACGACACCGTGAACCTGCGGCTGAAAACCGCATTGGAAGCGGGACTCACTCCGATCTGCTGTGTGGGGGAAGTGCTCGAGGAGCGCGAGGCGGGACTCACCGATGATGTTCTCCGCCGGCAATGTGTGCGGGCGTTCCACGCCATTTCAGCCAAGAAGGCGGCGAAGCTGGTGGTCGCCTACGAGCCGGTGTGGGCGATCGGAACCGGCAAAACCGCGACGCCGGAGTTGGCCGCGGAAGCGCACGCGGTGATCCGCCGGGAAGCGACCGAAATTTTCGGGGAAGAGTTTGCCGGAAAGCTGCGCATTTTGTACGGCGGGTCGGTGAAGCCAGAGAATGCCGCGGCGCTCATGTCGCAGGAAGAAATTGATGGAGCTCTGGTGGGCGGGGCATCGCTGGATGCGAAGTCGTTCGCGGCGATTGTGAAGTACTGAGAGATGAGCAGGCGAGTCCGCGACGCGGACTCGCCATCGGTTTCAACCGTGCCTTGGTCGCGGCACTACTCCACCCACAACGGTTGTCCGTCTGCCTTGCGGAGTGCGACCGTCTGGGTGCCGCGGACGATGATGCGTGCGATCAGGGTTTCGTGACCACGTAGATGAGACGGGACCTCCTTGGCGATCTGGCAAACGAGAATCGCTGGCTCAGGCCTTCCCTGCCGCCGCGGCCTTCTCTGCCGGCTTCGCGATCTTGGGCAGTTCGAACTTCAGAATCCCGGATTCCAGTTCCACGACCGCGCCCTCGGGATCGACTTCCGAGGAAATGTCGATCTGCCGCAGAATCGAATCGGGAGAAAAATCAGCGGGTGGCGCCTCCGCCTCAGCCGCACTCCTGATCTCTTTGCTCCCCCAGATGGTGATTCGTTTGGGCTCGATGGCGACCTTGAGTTCATTCACCCCGAAGCCGAGAACATTGGCGCGAATGCTCAGGCGGTCCGCGGAGTCAGAAACCGCCACCGAAACGGGACGCAACAATTCCGACTCCGCCCGGAACCAGTCCTCCCAGTCGTGTCCGTGCTCGCGGTTGCGGGTTTCAAACAGTTCGTAGGCTCTACGGGCAATAGCCAGCTCGATCTGCTGCGTATCCCATTGCAGGGCTTCAGGCGCGCAGGGCTGCAGCAGCGCGGCCATAGATTCCGCTTTGGGGCGGAATATTTTCTTGGATTTCATAGGCCCCTCCTTCGCGTGGTGCCGGGGAAACAGGATCGCTCAGCCTCATTCAGAAGCGCCATGCGCCGGGCCAAGCGAGCCGTTGGTGATGCGCCGGATTGGCGGACTTGTACCTCCGCAATCTGCATTCTCCTCGCTTGAGTGGCGATGTGCCGTGATCCCAGTCACGGCAAGACCCTGGAATATCGGCATAGATTCTTGTCAAAGAGCCATGCAAGTGGGCCCCTCAACTTTCTCCACGCAGCGAGGAGGTCTTATGCCGCTGTCCAAGCTTCGCGAGTTTCTCGACTCCCACAGCATCAAGTACCTGGTAATTTCACACTCTCTGGCCTACACCGCGCAGGGGGTCGCCGCTCTCACTCACGTTTCGGGTAAGAGACTGGCGAAAACGGTGATCGTCAAAATTGACGGCATCCTGGCGATGGCGGTCGTCCCGGCATCGCTGCACGTGGACCTGGATCGGCTGAGAGCCCTAACCGGCTCGCGGACGGTCGAGATCGCCACCGAGCGCGAGTTCAAAGGCGCCTTTCCCGATTGCGAGACCGGGGCAATGCCTCCGTTTGGAAATCTCTACGACATGCCGGTATACGCGGACGCAAGCCTGGCCGCAAACGAAGAAATCACCTTCAGCGCGGGCACTCATCGTGAATTGGTTCGCATGCGCTGGGACGATATGGCGCGGCTGGTGAACCCGATGGTCGAGAACCTGACTCACCGCCGGCCGGGCGTGGCGGCCGCTTAGAATGCCGCTGTGGGCGCTGTGCAACGCCAGTGAGGGATGGCCTTGCCTATTTTCGCGCGATGGCCATGATGTGCGAACTTGCGCCCAGCACGCAGGCTTCGCTCTCCACCTGGCGCACGGCGGCGAGCAGGCGTTCGCGCTGTTGCGGGTCGTTCCACAAGGGCTCAAAGTCGCGGGCCAACCAGCCTGGACCTTCGATGGCTAAAAGTTCCACACCTTGAAAACCGGCACTGGCAAACTCGCGCGAGAGTTCGTCGGGCCGGTGAAAATAGGCATCGGTGAAGTAGAGGGGATTGCCGGTGGAGTTGCGGTGCTGCCCTTCTTCCAAATCACGCGCCAAAATCGGTGCGAAAGCAGGATCGTGGAAGAATCCGCTCGACAACGAATCGAACAACGACGCGAAACGGCTGATGCCGGCGCCCCACACCAAGCCCCCCGGGCGGAGAACGCGATAAGCCTCGCGCAAGCAGGCGATTCGGTCCTCTCTTTCGACCAGATGGTATAGCGGCCCCAGGAGCAGAATGGCGTCCGCAGTGGAGTCGTCGTGGGATAAGACGCGCGCATCGCCAACCTCCGCAGAGGCGAGTGGATGTTCGGGCTGTTCCGAGGATGCCGCTCGTGCCTGCTCCACATGCTTGGGCACCGGATCGATCAGATGCACTTGATAGCCGCGGGCCGCGAGCCAGCAGGCATAGGCTCCAGCTGCTCCGCCGACATCGAGGACCGTGGCCGGAGGAGGCGGCAGGTAGCGAAGAACCAGTTCTTGAGTCCGGGCGCGCTCCAGTTGAAACCAGCCAGCGCGCAGGCGGGAGGACTCATCCACATCGCCGTAATGAAGAATGACTTCGCGGAGGGAATCGTTGTGGCTCATTTGCGGAATGTGCGGGATGGGACCCTGCTAGCTCCCTACCCTCCGGTGCGGGGCGCGATAACCCAACTGCATGGAGACATGCCGGGCCGCGTCTTTCAACGCTTCCAAAACACGCGGCATGGTTTGGGCGTTGACCTGGTTGGTGGTTCCGCTGAGACCCACGCTGGCCTCGATCACACCCTGCTGGTTAAACACCGGAGCGCCTACGCACCGGGCTCCCAGATTATTTTCCTCGTCGTCGACGGCGTAGCCCTGGGTACGCACTTTCTCCAGTTCCTTCAGGAGCCGCGGCAGGGTGGTAATGGTTTTAGGAGTGCGTTTCTCCATGGCGCTTTCGGAAATTATCTTTTCCAGGCGCTCTTGCGGAATATGGGCGACGAGCGCCTTGCCCACGCTGGTGGCGTGAACGCGCATGCGGCGGCCGACCCAGGTGTCCATGCGGATGAATCCTGGCGGTTCGACCTTCTCAATGTAGACCGCCTCGGGGCCGTCCAGAATCGCCAGATGACAGGTCAGGCCGGTTTTTTCCACCAGGTGGCGCATGATGGGCAGCGCAACTTCGCGCACGTCAATGCCGCTGAGCGCGCCCCGGCTGAGACTCAGAATCTTCAGCCCGACCCGGTACTTTCCGCTGTCCGCATCCCGATTCAGGTAGCCCTGCTTTTCCAGGGTGCGCAAGATGTAGCTGGCGGAACTCTTTGGAATCTGGAGCTTGCGGCTGATCTCGGCGTTGCTGAGGCCTTCGGGCTCATGGGCAACCGCCTCCAGCATGGCCAGCGCGCGCTCGACGGCAACGGAAGGAGATTCGTCTTTGGAGGTCATCGCCAAATCGTTATGGTAGCAAAATCATGGTCGGCCAACAAAATGAATATCTGTTCGGTATATTGCACAACGGGCTTGACCCGCAGTCTGGGGCATCGTACGATCCGCCAGTATTACGAATGACTGTTCGACATATTGAACAGTTGAAGAATGGTACCCAGGGGTTCAGTGCAATGACGCCAACCGCAGTCGCTCCGACGGAAACAGGAACTTTGCTCAATCCGGTGAACCACACGCCGACCGGGTTTCATCCCGCCCGCGATCTTCCGGGCGGCTTTATGGAGTTTTTTCTCCCGCTGCACCGGGTATTTACTCCGCGGCAACAGGAACTGGCTCGCAAGCGGGCCGAGGTGCTGCAGCGCTCGCTCGAGGGTGACAAACCCACGCACCGCTTCCCTTCCGATGCGGTGCGCAACGGCTGGCGGATCACGCTGCCGGAATGGTGCCAGGACCAGCGCAACCAAATGACGGGACCGGCCGATGACGCCGAACTATGCGTCAAGATGCTGAACTCGGGCGCGCCCGGAGTGATGCTCGATCTGGAGGATTCCTGCGTCAACGAGTGGTCGCATCACGAGACGGGCGTGGCCAACATTCTGGCCTGCCTGCGCGGCGAACTCAGCTACTACGACAAGAAACGGGACCGGACCGTGGGCATTCAGCGGAATGGCACCGTGATTTTCACCCGCCCGCGCGGACTGCACCTGAACCAAGCCGGGCTGATTCCGGGGGAGCTAGTCTCCGCCTCGCTGATCGATGTTTGCCGGATTTTCTATGGCATGAACCCGGCGGAGTTGAAGCATCCGCTGTGCATCTACATTCCGAAATCAGAGTCGGCGGAGGAAGCGCTGTGGTGGCGCGATCTGTTCCAGGCGTTGGCCCAGTGGCGCGGCCTGCCGCACAACTACATCAAGTGCATGGCGCTGGTGGAGTCGCACCCGCTGGCGTTTCAGATGGAAGAGTTTGCCTACAACCTGCGCGATCACATCATCGGACTGAACCTGGGGCGATGGGATTACATGGCCAGCCTGATTCACTTCAATCTGGACGATCCCGACTGGGTTCTGCCGGACCGCAACACGATTCCGCACAATGTTGCATTTTTCCAGAACCTGCGCGAACTGATGCCCGAGATCTGCCACCACCGCGGCATTCTTGCCATTGGCGGCATGACGGCGCTGTACCCAAGCCGCGAGGACGCCGAGTTGAACGCCCGTGCGCTGGCGATTCTCGAAAAAGACAAAAAGAACGAAGCGGACTGCTTGATGGATGGAGCGTGGACCGGACATCCCGATCAGAACGCGATCGCCGTGGCCCAGTTCCCGTACCCGAACCAGCTGCAGGCGCGGCCCCAGACGGCGAGCCGCTATCCCGACCTGCGGCCGCAACCGCAGGGAGTGGGCGCACGCACCGTGAAGGGTACGCGGGCGGCGGTGCGCACGGTGATCCGCTACCGGCACGGCGTGCTCAGCGGCCGGGGCGCCAGCCTGCTCGACGGTTACATGGAAGACCTGGCCACGGATCGCATCTACCGCCTGATGATTGCGCAACGCGTGCTGCACCGTGACCTGGTGCCCATAGAAGAGGAGCCGGGCCAGGCGGTGAAGCATACTCCGCAGTTCATCACGCGGCTGTTTGACGAAGAACTCGACCGCCTGCTGGCCGAACTTCCAGCAGAGGCAACCGAAGAGGCGGACCGTTTCCGCCGGGCTCGCGAAATCAGTGAAGCCATGATCGTGAACGGAGAATTTAACCCGGTCTAAGCAACCGTGTTGAACCGGCCCGGTTTCATCAGCTACTCACCCTTAGCTCAGATTTTTTCAGGAGAATGTACATGTCGGCCAACGGAAACGGACATAGCGCGCCACCCTCAACCACCCAACCCCAGATTGAGCACCCCTTGAGCGAGCGGGAACGCGTCGCGCAATATGCTCTTGCCCAGGCTGCCATGAACCAGGATTGGGCGGCGAATGCGCGGTGGAAGGGCGTTGCGCGTCCGTACACGGCGGAAGATGTGCTGCGCCTGCGCGGCTCGATCCACATTGAGCACACGCTGGCCCGCATGGGCGCCGAGCGCCTGTGGGACCTGCTGCACACCGATCCCTACATCAACGCACTGGGAGCGATGACCGGGAACCAGGCGGTGCAGCAGGTCCAGGCGGGGCTGAAGGCCATCTATGTCAGCGGATGGCAGGTGGCCGCCGACGCCAATAACGCGGGCACAATGTATCCCGACCAGAGTTTGTATCCGGCCGACAGCGTGCCGAATCTTTGCCGGCGAATCAACAACGCCCTGCAGCGTGCCGACCAGGTTCATCATGCCGAGGGCAAGGTGGCGCCGGGGCAGACCTGGTTTGCGCCGCTCGTGGCCGATGCCGAAGCCGGATTCGGAGGTACGCTGAATGCCTTCGAGCTGATGAAGGGAATGATCGAGGCGGGCGCCGCGTGTGTTCACTTTGAAGATCAGCTTTCGTCCGCGAAGAAGTGCGGACACCTGGGCGGCAAGGTTCTGGTCTCGACCACGGAGGCGATTCAGAAGCTGGTGGCCGCACGACTGGCGGCCGACGTGATGGGCGTGCCGACCCTCATCATGGCGCGTACCGACGCCGATAGCGCTCACCTGCTGACCAGCGACATCGATCCGCGGGACCGCGCGTTCTGTACCGGCGAGCGCACTTCCGAAGGATTCTTTTGTATTCGCGGTGGAATCGAGTCGGCCATTGCCCGGGGCCTGGCCTACGCGCCTTACGCCGATCTGATCTGGTGCGAGACTTCGCATCCGGATCTGGAAGAGGCGCGGCGATTCGCAGAGGCGATTCACGCTCAGTATCCGGGGAAAACGCTGGCCTACAACTGCTCACCCAGCTTCAACTGGCGGAAGAATCTGGATGAAACCACCATCGCGCGCTTCCAGCCGGAACTGGCGCGCATGGGATACAAGTTCCAGTTCGTGACGCTGGCGGGCTTCCACGCGTTGAACCTCAGCATGTTCGAACTGGCGCGGGGATACAAACTCGCGGGCATGACCGCCTACTCGCGACTGCAGGAAAAAGAGTTCAGCCGCGAGACTCAGTACGGCTACGAAGCCGTGAAGCATCAGCGCTTCGTGGGGACGGGATATTTTGACCAGGTGCAGCAGGTGATCAGCGGAGGCTTGGCGTCGACCACGGCATTGGCGGGGTCGACCGAGGCGGAACAGTTCATGGAAAAGAAACCGCTACTTCGGCCGGAACACGGTCCCGACGCAGCTTGCCAGCCGATTCTCGGCAACTGTCCGCACACGCCGGTCAACATTGACTTGGGTCCGGAGGAGATGTTGTTGCCGTCTGGGGACTAAACGGGTCGCTGTTCGAACGGTGAAACAGCATGAAGTGGCCGGTCTGCTGGGGGAGCAGACCGGCCACTTTTTTCGCCCTCGAGTTCCCAGGGAGAATCAATGCAAGGTCGTCGGACTCGGTGCCGCTGGCGGTGAGCACCCGGGGATCGAGGGGCGTGGTGGCGGGCGGGAATTGACACCATCTGATCAGGCTGGTTCCTGATCCGGTTGTCGTGGCTTCGATGGGCCCGTTACCCTCAGCCACTCTGCATGAGACTGCGGCTTCATTCCGGCACGAATGCCGGAACGCTCTAACGGCAGGGTGCGTTAGGAACGACTGTCAAGAAATAATCGCGGGAGTTCCTAAGAACACGTAGCCCGGACGCATTCGTCCGGGTGCGCTCAGGGCAGGCGGCTGCGTCCGCCTCTACGCAATCGCTTTGCTATAATTAATCGCTGCCTGGCCGTTGCGGTTTATCCCTGTGCGGAAGTGGTGGAACTGGCAGACACACCATCTTGAGGGGGTGGCGCCGAAAGGCGTGGGGGTTCAAATCCCCCCTTCCGCACCAGTTTTTCTCCATCTCCGGCTTACTCCCCACATTGGATTCAATCGGTTCCTCGGAAACTTCCTTCGCTCTCCGCTTCGATACCCAGCATTCCCACCACCGGTAGTGTCGCGGTTCCGGCGCGAGCCCATCATCGCTACACAACCCGCGATGATTGTTATCGTCCTTGCCCAGTTGTTGATCGAAACCATTCTCACCACTGCGACCCAGCCACGCAGTTACTGATTTTCGTAAGTGTCCTCCGAGAAATCATGGGCACCCCGTCGTACATAACTCTAAACAACTTTTATTTTCGCAGACAGCACTAGGAGTTACACCCGCCGATGTTATGGAAATGAATTTGCCTCTCTGTTTTCTGTACCAAGTTTCTGTGGGGATTGTGTTTAACACGAGACAGCACAAGACATTCACATGTGAGGCGTGTGTCAAGCGCTCCATTGGTACCAAGGAGATAAGGTGATGAAATCTGTTGGCGGCAGAATTTATCGAGTGGTGCTCGCGACCATGCTCGCAACCCTGGTTCTCAGCGCGACGTTCGCCGTGGCGCAAGGAATCGTAACCGGCTCAATCTCAGGCGTGGTGCAGGATCCGCAAGGCGCGGTGGTGGCCAATGCAACCGTGACGGTCACGCATTTGAGCACGAACCGTGTCTTCACGACCCAGACCACCTCGGCTGGAATCATTGTGCTGCGCGATCTACCGACGGGGGCGTACAACCTGAAAATTGCAGCCCCGAGTTTCCGGGCGTACGAACTAAAGAATTTAACCGTGAGCGTGGGCAAGGACGTGGGGCTGGGAACCGTGCAACTGATGGTTGGCGCCTCGACCGAGTCAGTCACCGTTGAGGCCTCGGCGCCGCTCATTGAATCTACGACCGATCAGATTTCCGACACGTTCAGTACGGAAAAGGTGGCCAGCCTGCCGATGGGGAATACATTCGATTCCCTGGCGCTGTTTCTTCCCGGCGTGGTCACCGTGGGCGATGCCAGCTTCAGCAACAACAACGGCGCCGAGATGTCGGTGAATGGCCTGCGGGCGCGCGCCAATAATTTTCAGATCGATGGCCAAAGCAACAATGACAACTCCATTGCGGGACCGTCGATCTTCTTCGGCAATCAAGACGCCATTTCAGAGATGCAAGTCGTCACCAATTACGATGCCGAGTTTGGGCGCAACACCGGCGCCGTCATCAACTACGTCACCAAGTCGGGGACGAACCAATTTCACGGCACGGCGTATGAGTTCTGGCAGGGCTCGACGTTCGATTCACTGGAGAATAACGAAAAGAATCCGTTGCTCGGTTTTTGTATGCCGAACCAAACCGCCGCGGATGGCTGCATTGTGCCCAAGGTTCCTGGCTTTGTGGACAATCGTTTTGGAGGAACCCTGGGCGGGCCGATCAAGAAGGACAAGATCTGGTTTTTCGGTTCGACCAATTTTGAGCGGCAGCGCTTCGCCGGTTCGCCCGCTTCGACTGCCGGGGGATTGGTACCTACGCCCAATGGCGACGCTCAACTGGCAGCGGCTTTCCCTTCCAGCCCCATCGGTTTGATCGAAAGCACGGTCGGGCCCAATGCGGTGAAGACCGGAAACCCGACATTCACCAACATTCAGAATGTGCTGGTGACGAACCAGATCGATCCGACCACAGGATTCGCCTTTAATTGCGTAACCCAGGGCGTGAACGGGTGCACCCCCATTGAATTCGGCTCGCTTACCCGTTTTGTTCCCGGTCCATTCAACGATTACGAGGCAACGGGCCGGCTCGATTTCAAGCTTTCAGAAAAAGACAACTTCTTCGGGCGCTATGTATACCAGAAAACCTTTAATGGGGGCGTGAACTTCGGCAACGGAATCCAGGTGGGCGACTGGCAGAGCATACCTGGGTTGAGCCAGCAGATTGGCCTGGACTGGGTGCGGAACTTCAGCAATGCCCTTGTGAACCAGGTTCGCTTCAGCTTCTCGCGGGCCAGTAGTTTCTTTAACGAGCAATCGTTTTCAGGTTGCAATTCGAACAACCCGACGAACTGCCCCGCCGATATGGTGCTGATCGGCTCGGCGCCGCAGGACAGCGTGAGCTTCGGCGTCTCGGCCGGTTTTCCGCAGGGACGAATCATCAACGTGTATCAACTGCAAGACAACGCGTCCATGCTGAAGGGCCAGCACACCATCAAGTTTGGCGGCGAGCTGGATCAGCAGCGGTCGCCGAACGTGTTCCTGCCGGGCAACAACGGGATCTTCCTGTTTCCCTCGTTCAGCGACATGATTGCCAACAATCCTTTCGGCACTCAGATCGCGCTCGGCAGCCCAATCCTGCCTTTCAGTGAGTGGGACCTGGGCTTCTATGTGCAGGACGATTGGAGAATCAGGCGCAACCTGACGCTGAACCTGGGGATGCGCTGGGATTGGTATCAGCAGGCAATTAACCTGCTGCACGATCAAAGCGTGAAGCAGCAAACGGGAGCGAACCCGCTGTGGACAACGACTCTGCCACTGAGTCAGACCACGGTACCGACGGTGCCGCAAGCGTTCAAGAACTTTGCACCCGTCGTGGGCTTCGCCTGGACGCCGAATATCCTGACCCGCGTGCTGGGCGCCGATAAGACCGTGATTCGGGGCGGCTTTCGTATCGCATACGATCCGGCGTTCTACAACATGTTCCTGAACGTGGCCACGGCAGCACCGAAAGTGAATTTCGCCACGCTGGGTCCGATCGTGGGCGGCGCATCGACGGGCGTGCCGGCCAACGGTGTTTTTGGCACGCAGGTAATTCCCTTCCTGAGTCCCTTGGCAGCGGGTGGCAATCCGGGATTCGCGAACCAGGTGCAGGTGCCGCAGAACTTCCGCAATCCCTACACCGAACAGTGGAACCTCGGCATCCAGCACTCGTTCACACCCAGAGTTGTGGCGGAGGTTCGCTACGTGGGCAATCACGCGATAGGACAATTCCAGGAACTGAACGGCAATCCGGCGCTGCAGCCGCTCATCAACGCCGGCTTCCAGAAAGTGATTCCTGCCGGAGTTACTCCGTGCAGCGATCCTTCCGCTCCGGGGTTCGCCGCCGGCTACGCCAACTGCAACTTCACCAACGTGATCAAGTATGCCAATACGGCATCTTCCAACTACAACGGTCTGCAAAGCGAGTTGCGCATTGCAAACTGGCGCGGATTAACCGCAACCGCCTCCTACACCTACAGCAAGACCATCGACAACGCGAGCGAGGTTTTCAGCACGCTGGGTGGCGGCAACACACTGGCGTATGCGCAGAATCCATTCGATACGAGCGCGTCGGAACGAGCCAACTCGGGCATTGACTTTCCTCATGTCGTGGGTGTGGCCGTGGTCTACGACTTGCCGTTCTATAAGGCGCAGCATGGACTTTTGGGTCATCTGCTGGGCGGATGGCAGATCAATACCACGTACCGGTACACCAGCGGACAATCGTACACTACCATTCAGAGATATGTGAATGGGAGCCTCTGCGATCCGCAAGGGGACTTTGGCGGGAACTATGATGCGTGCCGTCCGATCGTAGCGAACGCCGCAGCACCTCTGGCCACGGTTGGGCAGTACACTTGCACGGGGCTGACGGCAGCGACGTGCAGCCTGTCTGACTTTGTGACGGGGCTGCCGACGACCGCGAGCGCGGTGCACTGGATCCAAAATAGTCCGGCGGCTGCCATCGTCTACGGTACTCCGTTTGCCGGAGTGGGCCGCAACACGCTGCGGGGGCAGGATATCAGCACAGCGAACCTGGCGTTCTTTAAGAACATCAAGGTCACCGAAAGGCTAACGGCGCAATTCCAGGCGCAGGCCTTCAACGTGCTGAACACCCAGTTCCGCGGTGTGCCCGACCCGATCCTGGACGATGTGACCCGAGGGAGCTTCCAGAACACCAACTTCAACAGCAATGGTGGGCTGACGTTCGCCGGCAACATCATTACAGACGGGATCGGACGGCGGCGTCTGCTGTTCGGATTGAAACTGATCTTCTGATTATTTCTGGGCAGAAGCGTGTCCTATGGCCGGCTCGCGAGCCGGCCTTTTTTTGTTTTTCCGTCCTGGGCCAGAGTCGGTACCCTCCTGGTCTGTTTACAGTCCGAGTGCGGTGTCTTACAATGTTTTTGGGGAGTAAGCTCGTACCGGCTCCCGCGGTTGTTGAGGAGTCGGAGGGCTCGTCATTCCCCTTCCGCAAAACCGATTTCTTCTTTCTTCCCCTGAAAAACTCAGGACGAACAAGAGGTAAGTCGCTGTGTTTGCAGCAAATCGCGGTACACGCGGTCAGGACAACATAAACTCATGATCTACGGTTTAATCGTTACCGTCCACATTCTGGTCTGTTTCTTCATTATCATTGTCGTGTTGCTGCAGAGCGGCAAGAGCGGCGACATTTCCGCTGCTTTCGGCGGGCAAGGCAGCCAGACGGCGTTCGGTCCGCGGGGCGCGGCCAGCGCGCTTTCCAGGGCCACGACCTGGTCGGCCGTGGCGTTCATGATCACTTCCATCACGCTGTCGGTTTATGCCAGCAAGCGTAGTGGACCGGCCTCGGTCTTGCAGGGCCTGAAGTCGCAGCCGGTCAAGACGCAGCCCGCTCCGGCGCAAAAACCTGCGACTCCGCCGCAACAGAAGTAAGCGACATCCAGAAAACAGTGTCCCGCGCGATGCAGCGCTCTCGTTCTGCCGCGAACCGGAGAACGTGCGTTGGTCCCCAACATGGACAGCCAAATCCCCGCGGTACGGCGCTACGTACACATTCCCCTGTAATTGTATTTGCCTGACGGAGGATGTACCATCCGTGTAGCGGTTTTAATGGGAGGTTCTATGTCGGATCGAGACGGCAATAGTTTCGTGTGGTTCTTGGCAGGACTGGGGTTAGGAGCGCTGGCGGGAGTGCTCTACGCGCCGCGTTCGGGCAGCGAAACTCGCGAAGTGCTGCGGGCGCGCGCCGAGGAAGGCCGCGACTACGTTCGCAATCGGGCGCGTGAGGCACGTGAACAGGCAGCGCAGTGGGCCGACAAGGGCCGCGATGTAGTCAGCCAGCAAAAAGAACAGTTCCGCGCTGCGTACGAGGCGGGTCGTCAGGCGTACCACGAAACCACAGCGGAGACGGGCGCGCCCAAGAATTTGTAGGCACTGCCGCGCCGGCTTCTCCTCCGAGCGGGCGCTCGATGGAATTTGCCGGAGCACGCTTATGGAC
>CAVPXW010000010.1:0-47916 GCA_963709865.1 uncultured Acidobacteriota bacterium | reverse complement strand
CATATGGCGGCTTCATGAAGCCGAACGGTGAGATTACTCATGTTGGAGCAGAGGACGAAGATACCGAGCATCCGAAATCCAAGGATTTGATCTACGTGCTCCGCGATTCGTTCTCGCAAATGGCAGCCACGGGCGCTTGTAAAGCCACGGCTCTAGCGTTCGATGTCCGCATTATCTCCTCCCAGGCACGGAACAAAGAGCGACCGCTTGTACCGGTTTCCCCTGGGCACGCAGATTGGTCAATCGGCCCTTGACATCATCCCGTGCCAAGTCAACGACACGGTCGAGTGAGCTACGGCACGATGTTTGCACAGGAAGGCAAGCACGATATTTTTGGGAAATCTCGGGTGTAAGCCTACGACGCAAATGCTTATGGCTACGATGCACTCCGCTGCGTGCTCGATTAGCGCAGCGTTTCGGAGCCGCCCCAAGTTCACCGGCAAAGAACGCGACAGCGAATCCGGGCTGGACATGTTCGGGGCCAGGTACTACGGCAGCAGTCTCGGCAGGTTCATGCAGCCTGATTGGGCGGCGACGGCAACCGCCGTCCCGTACGCGAACTTCGGAAATCCCCAATCGCTCAACCTCTACAGTTATGTCAAGAACAATCCAACTACGTTCGGCGATCCTGACGGGCACTGCTGCTGGGAAGAAGTAAAGGCATCAACGATCTTCCTTGGACAAGAGGTCGTTGGTTTGGGGAAAGGCGTGATCAATGCTGTCCCTTCGGCTTACAACGTTGGGGCCGAGCTATTAAACGAGCAAGGTGCGGCTTCGGGGCAGCCGTACATGAAACTAGAAATGGCGCCTACAATTCCCCTCAACAACACAGGCGAAGTTGTGGGGGCTGCGGTGGGAAGCCTGGGGTTAGTGTTGCTTGGTGGAGTTGAGGGCGGAGGTCTTCGCGGAGCAACTGCTGAAACGGGAGAAGCTGCCACCGGGGTTGTTCCCAAAGAAGGGATATACGAAGGCCCCGATGCTACCGCACCAGGAAAAACGTATGTCGGGCAGTCAGGTGATACTCCGAGTCGACTCGGGCAGCACGAAGCATCTGGAAATTTTCCGGCAGGCACGGACGTCAAGACCAGTGAGGTGACGGGTGGCAAAACTGCACGTGAAGTAGCTGAGCACAATCGAATCCAGCAACTCGGTGGAGTGAGGTCGCAGCCTGGTTCCCAAACGTCGAATATTCGGAATCCCATCGGCAAGAATCGCCAGCACCTGCTGAAGAAGGACCAGTGAGGGTTAATGACCGAAAAGAAGACAATCGAGGAGATCATCTCCGGTCATGAAGTTCGAAATGCATCATTGCGTCAGGTGTTCTTAGAGAAGAAAGTTGATCTGACGGAACCTCGAAAAATCGAGTGCCATTTCTGGATTTGGAGTCGGAGCGATGCTGCTGAGTTGGCTGAATCTCTCAAGAGCCGTGGGTTCGAAATACTGGCACAGCGACCAGCGGCCAAAGCGGACGATCCGAGTCGATGGAATCTGGAAGCGGCGGTGAGACAATCGATCGACTTGACAATGAGGCCCGAGTTTACGGATGAGCTCGTAAGACTGGCTGATTCCCACAGTGGAATTTATGACGGTTGGGGTACCAGTATCTGAGGGAGATTACGGCCTACGCTTACGATGCTTCAGCCATTACTATGATGGCAGCCGAAGCGTGCTGCTTCATGTATTGTTCGCGGAACTCGACAAGTTCACCGGCAAAGAACGGGATACGGAATCGGGCCTGGATGAGTTCGGGGCCAGATACTACGGCAGCCGTCTCGGTAGGTTTATGACGCCCGATTGGGCGGCCACGCCGATTGATGTACCCTACGCCAATTTCGGCAACCCGCAGAGCCTCAATCTTTACAGCTACGTCAAGAACAACCCCACCACTACCCGTGACCCGGACGGACACTGCTGTGATGATCTTCTGAATTTTCTGGGAGGCGTTGCAAACGCCTATGGGAGCGACAATCTCTTGGGGGCTGGCGGCACCGTAACCTTCAAGTACGACCCGTTTGGGCGGCGCGCCCAGAAGGCCTTTACGCAGAATGGGACCACAACGACCACGAATTACTTGTACGATGGCCCGAATATTCTAGAGACAACCGATCAGAACGGAAATGTTCTGGCTCGCTACGTCGACACCCAGGCCATTGATGAGCCGCTGTCAGAAATGGTCTCCGGAACAACAGGTTACTACGATCAGGACGGTCTCGGCTCGGTCAGTTCTCTGAGCAACTCGGCGGGGGCGCTGGCGAACACTTATACTTATGACTCCTATGGCAGGCTGACCGCTTCCACGGGGACGCTGCCCAATCCATTTCAATATACCGGGCGCGAGTCGATCCGGAAACCGGCATCTACGGGTATCGGGCGCGCTACTACGACCAAAACGCTGGGCGTTTCATCAGCGAGGATCCGATTGGGTTCAGTGGCAGCGGCCCGAACTTCTACGGCTACGTCGCGAACAACCCTATTGTTTTGAAAGATCCCTCTGGACTGAGCTGGGGGATCAAATTGGAATTACTTCTGGGACTGGGCGCTAGGTCGAGGATCAAAGAATCGCAACTACGGACTCGACGATCAGGAGACGTGGGAGATGATGTTCTCCCCGGGTGCGGGAGAAGGTGCGACATGCCTTCTACAAGGGCGGCTGCAGAGGTGCGCGGGGAGTTGGATACGGTACCGCTGAAGCCTATGGGGATACCGTTGCGAATCCCCTAACGGCAGATTGGTCTAACACAGCTGCGGAAGTCGGAGGGTTCGGAGGCGCATCGGCGGTGAACAATGGAAATGATACGGTCACAATCACCATCCCGAACACATCCGGAACCTACTCCTTCTTCCTGCATTAGTCCCTGACCGGAAGAGTCCAACAGGCATGGGTAGCAATATCTATCAGGTGTTTACCTGGACTGAGCCAATCGACAACTCTCGTTGTGAGTGTGGCAAGAAATGACCCGTATAATCAGATTGATCGTTCTCACGTTTTGCATCGCTACTATGCTCGCGTGCACGCGCGTTAACCCCGAAGTGATTTACGGCAAGTATGTCGCGACATACCCTTTTGGCAACGATACGCTGACCCTAGGGAGCGACGGGCACTTCGGTTTTCTAAACACTCGACGTTCACGGACAAGGAACGCAGACCTTCAGCGGGACATGGCAGTATCGTCAGCGCGACGGCTACATAGAGTTTCATCATCTCGGTTGCATCGCCGACGGTTTTGGAAAACTGAAAGACGACTGGCGCACGGATGTCATGGACAATTCGTATCAGCCCGTCGAACGGTCGTGGTTCAAGCTAACGATAAATTCTGGAGCGCGATTTCCCTACGTAAAGCAGCGCACATGAAGTCCGCGGGTGGCCCGGCCGGGCGTCTCGCAGTTGCGTTCAGTGGAAGTACGTTGGCTGGCATTTTCCTTGGGAAGATCACGAAGTGGAATGATCCAGCGATTGCAGACGACAATCCCGGCGTGAACCTGCCTGCGATAGATATCAAAGTTAGACATGAGTTCCCCAATGGGAGCGTCGAGACCCGAGTCATTGCAGATTATCTTTCGAAGGAGTCGCCGGCCTTCAAGACTGCGGTTGCGAGTCCGCCTGGTGCTGATTGGCCGCTAGCTAGTTGCCGGAATTACAAGGGAGCCGAGGGAACCGCAGGGTTCGTATCGCAGACTCCCGGCTCCTTCGGGTATCTTCCGCTGGCAATCGCACACGCTCAGAGCCGTGAGGGTTCGCTGAAGTGTGCTGCTGTCAAGAACTCTGATGGTGAGTTAGTGACTGCATCCCCGGAATCCATAACAGCGGCGAGCGCCTCGGCGAAGATCCAGCCGCCAGATTTTCGTGTCTCCGGTTTTGAAGTAATAACCGTTGGCCGCTTTTGAAGTGATCAGTGAGGTCCTATCCGATCGCATCTTTCATCTGGCTTCTGCTGTACGAGAACCCCAAGGACAAGAAACAGCACGAGGCGATGGTTGGCTTCCTGAACTGGGCGCTCATGGATGGCCAAAAAGTAGCGTTGAAGCTGGGCTATCCGACCCTCCCAAGCGATCTTGTCCAAATGGAGTCTCAAGCAGTTGGGAGCCAGCGCCCCGATAGCTGCGCTTCGGCCAATCCTACGTTTTCTTTGCGCCCAAGGTGTATGCGGGCAAAACAAGACCTGCGTAACCGCGTTTTCGATAGCAGCCGCCAGCGAAACCAGCCCCAGTCGGGGTTAGTCCGGCATACGTGGCCGGAGGAACGCATATCCAGTTGATCGTGCTGCTTCCGTGTTGCAGTTCCAGTTCCCAAGGTATCCTAGCCGCTGGCGAGTTGGGCAGAGGCTGTGCCCATGGCGAAATGAGCGTTGTCACCGGGAATCTCCCCCGGCGCTATGTCACTGGAAACTCCGTGTCGGTGGAGATACCGGATTAGGTTGGGACGAAAAGCATCACGATGTTCAGCCCGATGACTGGATCGATATCTCGGCTTCCCACGAAGAAAGACGCGAACAAATGGGGAACGAAGTGGAGAAAGGTAACTATCTGCTATGACGACGGCTGCAAGAACTAGGTGGCTTGTAACAATAGTCCTCTTGAGCACAGCCCTGGTTCTTGGAGCCAGTGACAAGAAAGTTTCATTTCCAGGGCCTGAATCTGAAGCGAGATCACCGGACGGACGCTATTCGATCAAGAATATGCTCTATGACAATGCGCAGCGAGCATATCTCCTGTTCGTCGATAGAACGTCTGGCAAGCAGCACAAAATACACGATTACGCACGACACGTTGAGGTTCTGTGGTCACCGGCTTCGGATGCGTTCGTTGTTAACGATTTTGAAGGCAGCGATTCCACGAGGCCTATTCTTTACTCCGTGCCCACGACCGGAACTGACACAGACCTCCTACAGAAGTTGACCGATTTTTTGCGTGCCCGCCGGGAAGAAAAGCTTGTCCTTGGGAACGGTCACGTCTATCTCACTGTGCAGCGCTGGATCAACCCTGAGGAGCTTCTTTGTTTGCTCCAAGCGTATGGCGAGGCAAGCCCGCACGGATCCGGCTTCGAGGGCCGCTACGTTTATAAGATCGGGGATGGCTTTCGGGTGTACCGACCCTAGCTGAGGCTGATGAGACCCACTTTGGCCCGTACCAGGGTCCGGAACCCCTCAAAATCACGTACCCCTCAACCTTTTCGGAGAACTTGAGCTTCGACCGGATGAACAATCTGCAGTCCAGAACCGACCGCGACGGCCAAACGATCAATTACTGGTACGATTTCCAGAATCGGCTGATGCGCAAGGTCTACCCCGACAACAGCCAAGTCAACGACACCTACGACGCGGCGGGCCGCTTCAAGCAGGTCGAAGATGCCACCGGGACCTACGCTTTCGGTTACGACAACATGAGCCGGCTGAGTTCGGCAGCGACGAACTACGCATTTTTCAGCACTGGGGCTCTGACGGTGCAGTATGGCTACGATGCGGGCTCCAACCGCACCTCGATGACCGACCCGCAGAGCGTTCCACGACCTACGGTTACGACACTCTGAACCGCCTGAGCAGCCTTACCTACAACGGACAGAACCCGAACTATACTTTTGGCTACGACGCGCTGAGCCGGCGGACTTCGCTGACCCGGCCCAACGGAATCGCGACGACCTACGGCTACGATCCGGTTTCAAACCTGCTCTCGGTGCTGCACAAGTTGGGCACGACCACGCTCGACGGAGCCACCTATACTTACGACGGCGCAAACAATCGAAAGACCCGGACCGACAAGCGCACCGGGGACAACCCTGACCTATGGCTATGACCCCATCTACCAGTTGAAAACGGCCAAGCAGGGCACTACGACCAAAGAGAGCTACACCTACGACCTGGTGGGGAATAGGCTGAGTTCTCTAGGCGTGAGTCCCTACAACTACAATACGTCGAACGAACTGACCTCGACCCCGAGCGGGAACTATACCTACGACAACAACGGCAGCCGGAAGAGCGATCCGAGCGGGGCCACCTACTCTTGGGACTTCGAGAATCGTCTGTCGCAGGTTGTGCTGCCGGGCACGGGCGGCACGGTGACCTTCAAGTACGACCCGTTTGGGCGAAGGATACAGAAGTCGTTCTTGCAGGGCTCGACGACTACGACCACGAACTACCTCTATGACGGCCCTGCACTCCTGGAAGAATTCGATGCTGCCGGAAATGTTGTGGCCCGCTACACGCATGGACAATTCCTGGATGAACAATTGTCAGAGCTTCGCTCCAGCACAACGAGCTATTATGAAGCCGATGGTCTCGATTCGATCACTTCTTTAAGCAACGTCTCCGGGGGACTCGCGAATACATACAGCTACGATTCCTTTGGCAGTCTAACAGCTTCAACTGGAACCGTGACCAATCCGTTGCGCTACACCGGGCGTGAATTCGACTCGGAGACGGGAATCTACAACTACAGAGCGCGCTACTACGACCAGAGCGTTGGCCGGTTCACAGCGAGGACCCGATCGGTGTCTTGGGCGGAATGAACGTCTATCGGTACGTTGATAACAGTCCGTCCAATCTCGTTGATCCCACGGGCTTATATACGGAGGTAATCATTTGGAACCCCGTTGGAAACGGGGAATCGTCTTTGGGACACGTTTCGGTAATCATCAATGGAGCGTCATATTCATGGGGACCCGGCCCGGGAAATTCGGTGGCAAACAAGTGCTGCAAGCCGGGGAAGATGGATGTTGAAACTCCGCCAACCCCGTTCATCGACAAAAACACGAAGTTTCGTTCTGGACTTGGATACGTTTTAAATCTCACGGCAAATCAAGAGACCGCACTAGCTAAATATCTGAACGGCTTTAAAGGGAACTACAACGTTTTGTCGAGAAACTGTGGTGACCCTCTGGTGACGGGGCTTAGATCAATCGGAATCGATCTGGTTTTCGAAAGCAGTCCATTCGTGACTACGCCGAACGACTTGGATTATGCCTTCGGGCATACACCCGGACTGGTAACCGGCTGGGTGCCACATCCGCAGGTGGGCAAATGAAAGGAAAGTTTTTGATGGCGCTGGCTGCTCTCGTCCTGATGGTTGGGTGTAGAGACCGGTACACCGAGGTTCCAGTCTCCGCACCTACGACGATTGGCAAGGATTGGATTGAACTGCATCCATCAAAACCGCTCGTCTGGAAGGATCCGGCCGAGGAGTTTAGCTTCCACATCGACACACCACACCAGCGGAGCGAACGTGCAGAGATAATCACGACGGATGGCGAGCGATGTGTACCGGAGGTAAGACTGGTCACCGCGAGTGGCGACGTGCTCTCTCCGGAGGCGCACGGCTTCTGGGGCGAAGACATGTACTTCTATTGGAGTAGAGGAGGGGTTATGCGGGAACCGATTCGCGCGATACGCATTCGTAGCGACATCCATCTTCAGATTTCCAGTATTATCTGGAGGAGCTACGATCCTGCTGATGTAAAACGCTAGCATCGCTATATCCAACACTGGATGAAGTCCGAAACCCGGACGTGAATCCCCGGGACTGGACGGGACGTTTCCGGATAATTTGAACTATACTTTTGGCTACGACGCGCTGAGCCGGCGGACTTCGCTGACCCGGCCGAACGGAATCGCGACGACCTACGGCTACGATCCGGTTTCAAACCTGCTGTCGGTGCTGCACAAGTTGGGCACGACCACGCTCGACGGAGCCACCTACACCTACGACAGCGCAAACAATCGAAAGACCCGGACCGACAAGTGACCTGCCCCCAGTTTTCGTTCACGTAAGAATACGACAACTTTGTTCTGCTCCATCGCGGGTTTGAGCCGGGATGGGGGAGTGCGAGGGGCAAGGGACGGCGTTTGAGTCCCTGGCCTCTAGCTCGCCGGGTAGAAGCTGCGTCGTAACTTTACATCTAAGAGTACTTTGTATATAGTGGATCCCGCCTGCTCGTAGTCCGTGCCAGAGGGACGGTTTTCATGGTCATCCGGCGGCTCATTCGGTGGCTGGTTCGAATCGTCGCGGCAGCGGCCCTGGTCGCCATCGCCGGACTGGCGCTGCTGCTCGCGTTCCTGTGGCGGGAGCACAAAACGGAAATCACATTGCCCCAGCCCACCGGCCACTTTGCCGTCGGGCGCACTACGTACGCATGGATCAACCCGGCCGAGACGGACGACTTGGCGCCAGCCCCAGGGACCAAGCGGGAAGTAGCGGCTTGGATCTGGTATCCCGCGGCAGTTGCGCAGTCTGCCCCGCCGGTGGAGTATCTGCCGGCGCCCTGGCGGTTGGCTCTGACGCGGCACTCCGGTGTGCTGATGAGTCAATTCTTTACGCGGGACTTGTCGCAGGTGCGAACCCATAGCACATCGGATCCCGCCGTCTCGCCCGAGCAGCCGTCCTATCCAGTCGTGATCCTGCGGGCTGGGGAGGAGCGTTGACCACGGATTTCACGACGCTGGCCGAGGATCTGGCCAGTCACGGCTACATCGTCGTGGGCTTCGACGCGCCTTACCGAACCATCGTGGTCGTGCTTGCGGACAACCGCGTCGTCGTACGGCCTCGAGAAGCGAATCCCGAGAATCTGGGCGATGATCAGGGGAAAGCGCTGATCAACCGGCTGCTGCCCATGTGGGCCAGCGATACGAAGTTTGTGGTCAGCCAACTGGAGCAACTGAACGCCGCCGATCCGTCCGGCAGGTTCGCGGGCCGGCTGGATATGCGGCGGCTCGGCATGTTCGGGCATTCGTTCGGCGGCGCCACGACACTGCAATTCTGCCATGAGGACAGCCGGTGCAAGGCGGGAATCGATATTGATGGCGCGCCCTTCGGCAGCGTGGTGCAGGAAGGGCTCCAACAACCGTTCATGTTTATTCTCAGCGACCACAGCCGCGAACTGTCCGACCCAGCCAGCAAGCAGATCCTTGCTGACTTTCAATCCATTTACGGCCGGCTTCCGAATGGTCGATGGTTCGTTTCGATTCGCGGTGCGCATCATTTCAGCTTCAGCGATCAAGCCCTGTTGAAGAGCCCGTTCCTGATGGGGGTCCTTCGTGCCGCCGGGTTTGGGAAACTCGACGCCCGGCGCGGACTGGCCATTACAGCGACCTACGTTCACACCTTCTTCGATGTGTATCTGAAGGGCGCGCCGGCAACTGTGCTGACGGACGTTGCCCCGCAATATCCAGAGGTACAGGTCGAGTCGCCTTAATACCCTGTGCCGTCCAGCTGTATCTCGCGTTGTTTCCTTGCGTCCGAAGTTCCGGCCATGCATCTACGTAGACATGGGACACGCAGCGGAATTCAGCCTGGCCGACGCCGTCGCAATTCTTACCCGCACGCCCGCAACCCTGAATGCCTGGTTGCGCGGGCTGCCTGATGGGTGGGTGCTCAGCGGCGAAGGCAAAGATACCTGGAGCGCGTTCGACATCATGGGACACCTGATCGTCGGAGAGCGCACCGATTGGATGCCGAGGGTGCGGGTGATCCTGGAGAACGGAGAAGCGCGGCCCTTTGATCCCTTTGACCGCTTTGCCCAGGGGAGAGAGAGTCAGGGCAAGTCGCTGGAGCAACTCCTGGACGAGTTTGGACGCCTGCGACGCGAGAATCTGACCGCACTGCAGGCACTGAATCTGCGGCCGGAGGATCTGAAACGGCGCGGCAGGCATCCCGCGCTGGGAGTGGTGACGCTCTCGGAACTGCTGGCGACATGGGCGGTTCACGACCTCACGCACGTGCATCAACTCTCGCGCGTGATGGCCCACCAGTATCGGGACGCCGTCGGTCCGTGGAGCGCCTATCTGGGCGTGCTGAAGTGTGCGGGGCATAGCGCTCCGTAGGGTCCGCGTGCGGCCGGCGTGACTATCGGGAGTGGCGGCTGGGACGCGACAAGCGGCGGGCCGGCGATCCATAATGTCCGCATGTCTCCCAATCCACCTCTCCGCCGCCTGAAGACCTACACCGGGGCGCAGGGATACGTCTACCAGTACTACTTTGTCGGCAAACGAGCGGCGTTGCCGGATGATCCCGAAGCGCCCGCGACGGAGTTTGTTTTCGACGTTACCTCCGACCGCAAGCTGACCTACGCCGTGAGTGTGTTTCTCCCTGACAGCACGCGCGCCGCATGGAGCCAGGCCCACGGGCGTTCCTTGAATGATGCTGAGCAGTATGCCGGGGTCAAGCTGCGGCTGTTTCGCGCCTTCGACGAGATCGAGGATGTAAGAACTCACGGACGCCGCCTGAGCATCGACTCGGCTCTGCTGGAGGAAGCGTTGACCAGCCTGGGAGTGGAATAGCGGAAGGGGTCCGCGCGAGATTGCCTTCGGCTTCGCTCGGGATGATGGCCTATAAGTTTGGAGCACGTTCCGCGTAGCGCTACAGCGGCCCGAGTTCGCTTGAATCGCGATGGACTACGACATATAAATGCAGGCGTAGTTCTTCCCATGAAAAAAATCAAATACGTCCTGATTCTCTCGACGCTGGTCACGCTGTGCTTCTGCTCGCCTGCCGCGTTCGCGCAAACTGCGCGCTGGCCGGAGCAGAAGGCCAACGACTGGTACGCGCAGCAGCCCTGGCTGGTCGGCAGCAACTACATTCCCAAGTCGGCGATCAACGAGTTGGAGATGTGGCAGGAGGCCACGTTCGATCCCCAGCAGATCGACAGGGAACTGGGCTGGGCCGAAGGCATGGGCATGAACACCATGCGGGTGTTTCTCCACGATCTGCTCTGGCAGCAGGATGCCGCGGGGTTTCGCCGCCGCATCGACCAGTTCCTGGCGATTGCCGCGCGCCATCACATCCGCCCGCTGTTGGTGCTGTTCGATTCGTGCTGGGACCCGCTGCCGCAACTCGGCCCGCAGCATCCTCCCATTCCCGGCGTGCATAACTCGGGCTGGGTGCAGAGTCCGGGCGCGCGAGCGCTGGACGATCCCGGCCAGTATCCGCGCCTGAAGGAGTATGTGCAGGGAGTGGTGGGAGCCTTCGCCAAAGACGATCGCATCCTCGGCTGGGACGTCTGGAACGAGCCCGGCTCGGATACCACGGGAAGCTATCCCAAGACAGAATTGAAAATGGAAATCAAGACTGCCCGCGTGGCGGCGCTGTTGCCGCAGGCGTTCGCGTGGGCGCGCGCGGTGAATCCCACGCAACCTCTGACCAGCGGAGTCTATGAAGTCGATACCTCCGCCGATGAAAACGCTCTCGACGAGATCGAGCGAATTCAACTGCGCGAGTCCGACATCATCACCTTTCACAACTACAGTTGGCCCGAGTCGTTCAAGAGCGAAGTCGCGTGGCTGCGACGGTTTCACCGGCCCGTGATCTGCACCGAATACATGGCCCGCTCGGCGGGCAGCACCTTCGACACGATCCTGCCGGTCGCCAAGCAGGAACGGGTGGGCGCCATCAACTGGGGGTTCGTTGCGGGCAAGACGCAAACGTACTACCCCTGGGAGTCGTGGCAGCACCCCTATATTCTGAGCCAGCCGCCAGTGTGGTTTCATGAAGTACTGCGCGCCGACGGAACTCCGTACCGGCAGGCGGAAGTGGATCTGATCCGGCAGTTGACGCGCAAATAGCGGCTGACAAAGCCTCCACCACAGAGGACACAGAGTACGCAGAGGAAGACCTCCGTGTCCTCTGTGTCCTCCGTGGTTCAGTTCCTTCGGGCGTGGTTCAGTTCCTTCCGGCTGCCAAGACGATTTACAATCACGATGTCATGAAAAAATCCGTTATTGCTCTCGTCATTGCTCTCTGCGCCCTCTGCTGCCTGACCGCCTGCAACAAGTCGGCAGGTCCAGCGTCGTCTTCGAACCCGACGGCGGCGGCGAAGTCCCCCGATGCCGTGCAACAGAAGCTGCAGGAATATTCCGGAACGGGCGCCACCGACTGCGGACGCCTCAACGTGCAGGCCACCGCCGACCAGTCCAAGACGGCCGGCGAGTGCGCCATGCAAGCCAGCCAGAACAAGCATCCGTTCTACGTGGCCTACGATATGCCGGGCATGGCCGTCGGAGTCGCGGGCAATGCTGCCGGGAAATTATTCAGCGTGCAATCGCAAGGATCGGGCCCGTCGGCGGCGTTGACCAGCGGCGACTGCCCGTCGCAGTTGCGCGTGGCCTCCAGCGGACGCGTAACCTGCTTCGCGCCGGGCGACATGGGCTCCATGGGCGCGGGCCACAGCGCCGGCGCGATCCCTCCCGGAATGACCAATCCGCACGCGGCCGGGACCAAGCCGCCCAAGAATTAGCCGCGCCGGGTTTGAGAGTTTCCGACAAAGAAATGGCTCGGAAGGGGCTTGCCATGCGAAAAACACCGCGCCGTTTTTGCAGTGCTGCACTGTTATTCGCCTTCCTATTGCTCTGCTCTGCAGCCTTTTCCCAGGACTCGGAGGCGCCCCTGCGGATGGTCGCAGACGTGCCTCTCCCCGGCCCCGCGGTTCGCTTCGATTACCAGAGCTTCGACCGGTCGCATGGCCGGTTGTATATCGCCCACATGAACGCCAATCAGCTGGTGGTATTCGACGTGAAAAAACGTGAAGTCGTCGCCAACCTCGACGGATTCCCCAACGTCCACGGTGTTCTTGCCGTCCCCGAGATCGACCGCGTCTTCGCCTCCGCCACCGGAGACCACAAACTCGCCATCGTCGACATGCCGACGTTGAAGATCATCGCCACGCCCGGGCCGATCAAATATCCCGACGGCATCGCCTATGCTCCGGGCGCGAAGCGGGTCTTCGTCTCCGACGAGCACGGCAACGCCGACGCGGTCATCGACGCCACCACCAACACCCTCATCGCGACCATTCACCTCGACGGCGGCGCCGGCAACACCGTCTACGACCCCAATTCCCAACACATCCTCGTCGCCGTCCACGAAAAGAACGAACTAGTCTCCATCGATCCCGCCACCGCCAAAATCATCGGACACCATCCCCTGCCCGGAATCGAGAGCCCGCACGGCATCGCGCTGGATGTGGAAGCCAGACTGGCATTCGTCGCCGGCGAGGATAACCACAAACTCGCGCTCCTGGATCTTGCCACGATGCAGGTGCTGGCGATTTATCCGGTCGGAAAAGACCCCGACGTACTCGCCTTCGATCCCGGCCTCAAGCGGTTGTATGTCTCGGCGGAGTCTGGGAACGTGACCGTCTTTCGCGAACAAGGCAAAACTCTGGTGGCGGAAGGAACCCTATCCATGCCGTTCGCGCACACGGTGTGCGTCGACCCGGACACCCACCTCGTGTATTTTCCCCTGCAGAATATCAACGGCCATCCCGTACTGCGGATTATGCAACCCACGCACTGATGCCTTCGATCGGTCCCGGGTCAAGGCCTCCGATAAAATCGTCTGTGATTCTAATCACACCCTTAAGTGACCCGCTTTGTTTGCCTTAGGCCTTGCCCCGTGGAAAATGGATCACGTACTACAGGAACCGGGACCGGACCTGCGATTTGGGGTAAACTCATGGCATTCCGGAACTTATAAGGCCTATGTCTCTGCTTTGGCTGCGTTTTGCACTGGGGTGCTACTTTATCGGGCTGGTCTATGCGTTCGTGGCGCTGACGCGGACCAGCGACCTGTTCAGCCGCGTCGCCCTGCATGCGGCCAGCCTGGGCATGGTGTTCCACTTCGTGTCGCTGACTGAACTCTTCCTATCGGGCCAGGTTGTCTGGGCGTCGGTGCACAACGGCGAGTCGCTGCTGGCCTTTCTTTCCATGTCGTTTTTCATGCTGATTTATGCCATCTACCAGACCACCTCGCCCGGCGTGGTGGTATTTCCAGTGGTGTTCTTCTTGACCTTTGTTGCGGCCGTCGATGAACAGCCGGTGCTGCTGACCCAGTTCGTTTCCCACAAGGGATGGCTGGCCGCCCACATCTTTCTGATCTTCATTGGATACGCCGCCTTGCTGGTCAGCTTCGGCGCCAGCCTGCTTTATCTGCTGCAGGAGCGCCGCCTGAAGGCCAAGAAGGCTACCAGCCTGATCTCGTTCCTGCCGGCGCTGGAAGTGATTGACCAGATCGGCTACCGCTCGTTGCTGCTGGGATTTCCTTTTATGACGCTCGGCCTGCTGACCGGGTCGGTGGTGGCGATCTCGACCTACGGACATCTCGACTTTCTCGATCCCAAGATTCTGCTTTCGGTGCTGATGTGGGTCGTCTACATGGTCATGGTCTTCACCCGCTGGAACTCGGGATGGCGCGGACGGCGCGCCGCCTTCCTGGCGACGTTCGCCTTCGTGGCCGCGCTGGCCGCGTGGGCGGCTAACTACTTCTCCGCGATCCACAGGTTCGCTGCCTCATGAGATTCCAGCTCATTGGCGTGAATCACAAGAGCGCCCCGCTCGAAGTGCGCGAGCGGCTGGCGATTCCGGAATCGCGCCTGCCCGACACTTGCCGCGATCTTACGGCCTATCCCGGGATTGAAGAGGGAATGGTGATCTCCACCTGCAACCGCGTGGAGATTGTGACCCACACCACCAACGGGCACGCCGATCTGCGTGGATTCCTGCACGATCACTTTCACCTCAAGCCGGAAGAACTGGATGCGCATCTCTACGAATTCCGCGAGAAGGACGCGGTGCGGCACCTGTTCCGCGTGGCTTCGAGCCTGGATTCGATGGTGGTTGGCGAAGCCCAGATTCTTGGCCAGGTCAAAGAGGCGTATGCCACCGCCCGGGCGGTAGGCGCCGTCCGCGGGCAACTCGACCAGCTTTTCAGCCGCGCCTTCGCCGTGGCCAAGCGGGTGCGCAGCGAGACCGCCGTGGGATCGTCGTCGGTGTCAATCGCCTCGGTCGCAGTCGAGCTGGCCAAAAAGATTTTCGGCACGCTGCAAGGCAAGAACGTATTCATCGTGGGCGCCGGCAAGATGAGCGAACTCGCCGCCCGCCACCTGATGGCCCATGGCTGCGCGTCGATCTTCGTGGCCAACCGAACCTACGATCGCGCCATCGGACTGGCGCAGAAATTCAACGGCCAGGCCATCAAGTTCGAAGACTTGTATTCCACCTGCGACCGCGCCGACATCGTCATCACCTCGACGGGCGCGCCCCATGCCATCTTCCGCCGCGAACACGGAGAGCAGTTCCTCGCCCGCCGTAAGAACCGCCCGATGTTCTTCATCGACATCGCCGTGCCCCGCGACGTTTCGCACGACATGGCGAAGCTCGACGGCATCTTCGCCTACGACATCGACGACCTGCAGCAGGCCGTCAGCAGCCACGTCGCCGACCGCCGCAAAGAAGCCGAACTGGCCGAAGCCATCATCACCAGCGAAGTGGAGCGCTTCGAGGCCCGCCTGCACACCCTCGACGTGGTGCCCACGATCGTGTCGCTGCAGGATCATCTGGAAACGATTCGGCAAGCGGAAATCGACCGCGTGCGCGGCCGCATGGGCCAGTTGACTCCCGAGCAGGAAATGGCAGTCGAGGCCCTGACCCGCGGCATCATCAACAAAGTCATGCACACCCCGATCACGACGCTGAAGAGCGCTGCAAAAGAGTCGGAGGCGACAACGGTCGTCGATGTAGTGCGGCGCCTTTTCAACCTGCAAGTCAAAGGGAAGGACCCGGAGGCCGCGAGGAAGAAAGACGAAGTAGGGACGCGCCAGTGATTGCTGACGGGGATGCGGATGATCAGAGTCCTCTCCCGCAGGGACGGCATAGGAATCTAGCCTTTTCGATGAGAACATGGAATGATGAATCCGGAGAGATTAGAAATGTGCGCAGCAAAAAATCGACTGGTCCGGATGTTCCTTGGTTGAGGTCAACGCGAAGGTACAAAGTGGATCTCCCGTTTTGCGCGGCACGCGCCTGCCGGTCGAAGCGATTGTCGACAACTTCGACTATGGCGTGAGCATTGCGGAAATCTCGCAGCAGTTCGCCATATCCCTCGAAGCAGATCGAAGCAATTCTGACTTACGCGAACGGACATCGCATTGCGCATCCTGCTTGATCACAACGTTCCGATTGGTGCGCGAGAGTTTCTCGCCGGACATGAGGTCTTCACGATACTCGAAATGCAATGGCCTCCACAGATTGAAAACGGGGATCTGATCAAAGCCGCCGAGGCCAGCGCGTTCGACATTCTCGTGACCTCCGATCAAAACATCAGATACCAGCAAGACCTAACTCAGCGACGGCTGGCTTTCGTGGTGTTAGGCTCGAACATCTGGCCGGTCGTCCGGAACCACGGACGTGCGATCGCCGCTGCAATTGAAAACGCAACAGCGGGAACCTATCAGTTCGTTGAAATGCTGCTTCCGAAGAAGCCTCAAGAACGTTCACGCAAACAATGACCAAAGATTCCAGCACGACACCTCTTAAGCTCCGCATCGGCTCCCGCGGCTCGCAGCTTGCCCTCTGGCAGGCCAACCACATCTCCGCGCTGTTGCGCGCCCGCGGCCACGAAATCGAAATTGAAATTATTCATACCACCGGCGACAAGATCACCGATGTCGCCCTGGCCATGGTCGGCACCAAGGGCATGTTCACCAAAGAAATCGAAGAAGCCCTCGCCGCCGGACGTGTCGATCTGGCCGTGCACTCCTTAAAAGACCTGCCCACCGAGCTTCCCCCGGGATTCGAAATCGCTGCCATCACCGAACGCCAAGACCCGCGCGACGCGTTCTGCTCGCGCCACTATTCGAGCTTTCAAGAGTTGCCCCAGGGTGCCCGCGTTGGCACCTCCAGCCTGCGCCGCCAGGCGCAACTCAAGGCAGTTCGCCCCGATCTCGACATTCATCCGCTGCGCGGCAACGTCGACACCCGCCTGCGCAAACTCGAGCAGGGAGAATACGACGCCATCATCCTCGCCTCCGCCGGACTGAAGCGCCTGGGCAAGACCGAACTGATCAAGCAAATCATCCCCGCCGAAATCATGTGCCCCGCCGCGGGCCAGGGAGCGCTCGGCATCGAGATCCGCCAAGGCGACGCCGCCACTCGCCAGCACCTGGAATTCCTGAACGACCCCGCGGCCCGCGCCGCTACCACTTGCGAACGCGCGCTTCTGAACAGCCTGGGCGGAGGCTGCCAGGTGCCCATCGGCGCCTTCGCGGAGGTTCGATTCTCACCAGCCGACAAGACTCACGCAGGGGCGGACGCATTCGTCCGCCCCCTGGCTTCATCCGAAGGGGTTCGCCTCCACCTGGAGTCCATCGTCGCCGACCCGGATGGCTCGAAACTGCTCCGCGACTCCCGCGACGGACGGATTGAAGACGCCGAAAAACTGGGCAACGCCGCCGGCGCCGCCCTGCTGGCTCGCGGCGGCGATCAGATCCTCGAAGCCGTCTACGGCCGCGGCCTGGCCGTGCCTCCACAACCGTGATCCGCCGGCCGCCAAGCGCAAGTTCTGTATCAGGCATGCCTTCGGGCGAGCCGTTCCGCAAGTCCTCCACAACCGCGATCCGCCGGCCGCCAAGCGCAAGTTTTGTATCAGGGCATGCCTTCAGGCGTGCCGTTCAGCAATTCATCGGGAACGCGCCTTCAGGCGCTGCGTGGTTAACGGGATGAGCGGAAGTATCCTCCTCAAGCTTCTGGGTGGCACGAAGTCGTCCCACGCATTGCGGCGCTGGGTCAATTTCTGGCCGCCCTTCCTCGGTGCCGGCATTCGCGTGAAACATATCGCGCCCGACATGAAGGCCATCGACGTCGAAATGAAGCTACGCTGGTGGAACGCCAACTACGTCGGCACCCATTTCGGCGGATCGCTGTTTGCCATGACCGATCCTTTCTATATGCTCATGCTGATGGCGAACCTGGGCCGCGACTACATCGTCTGGGACAAGGCGGCCAATATCCGCTACCGCAAGCCGGGGAAGGGAACCGTCCGCGCAGAATTCCGCCTGACCGACGCCCAACTCGACGATATTCGTGACAAACTAAAGACGCTGCCCAAATACGAACCGGCGTTTCAGATCGAAGTGAAGGATGAGTCGGGCGAAGTAGTAGCGGTCGTGGAGAAGCTGATACACGTGCGCAAGAAAGGAGCCGGTGCCGAAGACTCCACCACCGGCCCAGCCGCAAAGCGGTGAAAGAATGCAGCCCACGGCGTAAGCCGTGAGGGAATGCGTCATATTTTCAACCAAGCCCCGAGGGGCGAAAGAAAATAGCGTGTACATCCCCGAACATTTCCGCGTGCAGGATCATGCCGACGCCATCGCCTTCATGCGCGCCAACCCGTTCGCGATCCTGGTCTCGTCCACCGACGAGGGCCCGTTCGCCACGCACGCCCCGGTTGTGGTGCGCGAAGTGGAAGACCATCTCGTGATCCGCGGCCATGTCGCCAAAGCCAACCCGCACTGGCGCCATCTCGAGCAGCGACCCGGGTGCCTGACCATCTTTCACGGCCCTCACGCCTACGTCTCCGCTTCCAACTACGTGACGCGGGAAAATGTTCCCACCTGGAACTATGGCGCCGTTCACGTTTATGGGAAAGCGCGTACGTTTGCGTCTCCGGAGGATTTACAAGGCATCCTCCACCAACTCATCGGCACATTCGAACCCGCCTACGCCGACCAGTGGGCGACGTTCAGCGAGACGTACCGCGAGCGCATGCTGAGCCACATTGTCGGCTTCGAGATCGCCGTCACGAAGATCGAAGCCAAGTTCAAGCTAAGCCAGAACCGCACGCGCGAAGAGCAGGCCAACGTGATCACTTCGCTGGAGAAATCCGAGGACACGGCAGTCTCCGGCGTCTCGCGCCTGATGCGGGAGCAGGGCCTGGGCGTGAAGAAGGAGAGTGAGTAAGCCCGTGTGGGACGGACACTGCTGTCCGTCAACTCTAACCATGAGAAAGAAACGCAATCTCCGAAGCAAATTCTTGAGCGGAATCCGCGTCCTGGTCGGCCGCGCCAGGCATCAGGCCGGGGCGCTCTCAGGCGAACTCCGCAAGCTGGGCGCGAAGGTCATCGAGATCCCGTTCATCGAGATTCGCAGACCCCGATCCTTCAAGCCCCTCGACGCAGCACTGAAGAACCTAGGCAGCTATGACTGGCTCATACTGACGAGTGTGAACGGTGTCGAGGCGATGTGGGAGCGCCTCGACAAACTACCACTGCGGACGACAGACATCAAAAGCCTGCATATCGCCGCCATCGGCCCCGCCACCCAGAAAGCGATCGAGCGACGCGGGATGAAGGTGGACGTTGTCCCCAAGGAATATGTAGCCGAGTCCGTCGTGCGCAGCCTGAAGAAACAGGGTCAAGGGAAAGCGCGTGCTCCTGGTACGCGCCAAAGTCGCTCGCGACGTGATTCCGCAAGAACTGCGGAAGGCCGGAGCCCACGTCGACGTTGTCGAAGCCTACGAAACCGTCGTGCCGCAGAATTCCCGTCGCCGTTTGCAGGCGGCCCTGAAGAACCGGCGTCCCCACGTCGTGACCTTCACCAGCTCTTCCACCGTGCGCAATTTTGTGGAACTGCTGGGCGCCGGCAGGGCTGCGCAGTCGGTGAAAACAGTTCGCGGGCGGGGGCGCCTGCGCCACACCGGGCTCGAAGGAATTCGCATGGCGTCGATCGGCCCGGTCACTTCCGCAACCCTGCGCGAATTCGGACTCCCAGTCGATATAGCGGCGAAGGAATTTACTGTTCCAGGACTAGTGGCAGCGATCGTGCGGAGTTTTGCGGGCTCGGACTAACGTCCACTGTGTCCTCTGTGGTGAATCTCTTGCGCTATTCCGTCACCGAGCAACTGCAATCGGCGGGCACGACGTGCGCTAGTAGAAAGTTGGCGACACGCTTGTAGGCGTCAATCTGGTTCTCCACGCGCGCAAAGCCGTGCCCTTCGTTGTCATAGATCTTGTAGTCCACCGTGCCCCCACGCTTCTTGATCGCCTCGACCACTTGCTGGGTTTCTGATTTCGGGCAGCGCGGATCATGTCCTCCGGCCAGCAGCAACAGCGGCGCCTTGATTTGATCAATGAAGTTGATGGGCGACCGATCTTCGTACAGCGCCTTGTTCTTCACCACATCGCCCATGGTGGCGAGATCAGACTGCTGCAGCACCGGATCTTCATTCTCAATTTCAGTGAACCAGTTGACGAAGGGCACGATGGGCACGCCCGCGGCCCAGACCTCGGGAGCCTTGGTCACCGCCATCATGCTCAGGTAACCGCCGTAGCTGCCGCCCATGACCGCGATCTTTTTCGGATCGAGATGCCCGGTCTGCTTGATCCAGTCCACACCCGCCAGCACGTCCTGCAAATCGCCGCCGCCCATATCGAACAGGTTAGCCTGCTGAAATTCTTTGCCGTATCCGGTCGAGCCGCGGTAGTTGGGGGCCAGCACCATGTATCCCTGATTGGCGGCGAACTGCACGAAGCGGTTAAAGGAGTTCATGCTCTGCGCCGTCGGTCCGCCGTGAATGTAGACGATGGCCGCATTCTGCCCGTTGCGCGCCATGTTGAACGGCACGTAGAGAAACGCGGAGATGGTCCACTTGCCGTCGCGGCTGGGATAGTGCACCAGGTAGGGCTCGACCATGTCCTCCGAGCGCACGCCCGCGACCAGCGAGTGCGTAACCTGCTGCGACTTGCCCGTGCCGAGGTTGTAGACCCACAGATCGCCGGGAGCCGTCGGCCCGTTGTGGTTGTAGAGCAGGCGCTGGCCATCTGGACTGAACGCCGAGTGCCCGCCCGCAGGTTCGTTCACGCCCTTCGGAATCGGAAGAGCCGCGGACTTTCCGGCTGCGAGATCGTGCAGGTAAATGTCCTCGTTGCCGTCAACATTGGCGCTGAACGTGATGTGCTTGCCGTCGGGCGAGAACTCGCCACCGCGAATTTCCCACTTGTCTTTGGTGAGCCACGGACAGCTTCCTGGTCGCGATCTCGACCAACCCGATGTTTTCGTAGCCGTTGGCGGCATTCGAGGTCAGCAACACCTGCTTGCCGTCGGGCGGAGATATCATTCGCGAAAACCGTTGCTCGCCCTCGTGCGGCGTGAGCAGCGTGCTTTTTCCCGTGGCCACGTCGGCGATGAAGATATTCGAATCCGTCCCTTTCGCCTGCTCCTGCGTGTAGACGATGGACTTCCCATCCTTCGACCAGATCAGCCCGTAATTCCCTTTATCCTGCGGCGTGTTCGTCGTGAGGTGCTTCACCTCCCGCATCACCATGTCGTAGATGTCGATCTCATAAGCCGCAGAAGTCTTCGGCTTCACCTCATAGGCCAGGTAGCGCCCGTCCGGCGACCATGTCGGGTTCAGTTCGGCGATCTCGCGAGTCTGGGTGAGATTCACCACTTTGCCGGTCTTCGGCGACACGAGGAAAATGTCCCACTGCTCGTCGCCGTCATAGTCCGACTGGTAGGCGATCCACTTGCCGTCGGGCGACCAGGCGGGTGCGGTCTGCCGCTGGTCGCTGACCGTCAACTGCACCGGCCATCCGCCCTCCGCCGGGACGACCCACAAATTATTGCGCCCGCTCATGTTCGAGATGAACGCGATGCTCTTGCCATCGGGCGACCACGTTGGACGGCCCACCTGGCGCGTCATGTAGAGCTTTTCGATAGTCAGACTGCGCGGCTCGACCTGCGCGTTCGGCTGGGAGGAAATCTTCTTGGGATCGGTCACGGCCTGGGGCACAGGCAGGGTCTGGGCGACGGTTTCGGCGACGACGGTGCTCATAAATATGACGATAGCAAAGAGTGCGCAGCGGCGCATGGCGCGGATCCTCAAGGTAAGGTAAAAATGAGAGTCTAGCAGAGGCGCTTCCCGTTGCTCTCAGCGCCTTAACTCGTTTGGTCGTGGTGCAGTTTGAAACGCTGTGCTGCTTCTCCTTTGCGGCCTCCGCGGCTTTCTTTGCGCTCTTTGCGGTTAAAGGCTTTTCTTCTGGTGTCAGCGACAAGCTCTTAACCGCAAAGGCCGCTAAGGTCGCAAAGAGCGCGAAGAACATCGGAGAAACTCAAACCGTACCATGCCAACTGATCGGGTCGTGCCATTCATGAATGCCTCCACAATCCGTATCTTCCTCATTAAGGTTGTTTTGTGTGGTGCGCTCACATTAACGGTCTCTCCAGCCGCACCCGCACAGGGCATTCCCGCCCCAGACCACCACATCGGCATCGAAGGCGATCACTTTGTGCTCGACGGCAAACCTTTGCAGATTATCTCGGGCGAACTGCATTACGAGCGCATTCCCCGCGAGTATTGGCGCGACCGCCTCAAGAAGGCGCGGGCCATGGGCCTGAACACCATCTCGAGTTATGTCTTCTGGAATGTCCACGAGCCCGAGCCGGGAGTTTACAACTTCAGCGGGTCGCTCGATGTGGCCGCGTTTATCCGCACCGCGCAGGAAGAAGGTCTATACGTTATTCTGCGCCCCGGCCCGTATGTCTGCGCCGAGTGGGATCTCGGAGGCCTGCCCGCCTGGCTTCTGGCCGATCCCAACATCGTTCTGCGCAGTTCCGATGAAAAGTTTCTTGGCCCGGTAGAACGCTGGCTGCGGCGGCTTGGGCAGGGAACTGGCTCCGCTGCAGATCACGCACGGCGGCCCGATCATCGCCGTACAAGTCGAGAACGAATATGGCTCGTTCGGCAATGATCATGCGTACATGAAGCGCATCCTCGCCGCGCTCAGGAATGCGGGCCTGGGCGAAGTCCTGCTCTATACCGCCGATGGGGCCGACGAGCTGCCCGCGGGCACCTTGCCCGACATTCATGCGGTCGTCAACTTCGGGCCGGGCGAGGCGAAAGAAGAATTTGCCAAGCTGCAGAAGTTTCGTCCCGGCCGTCCACTGATGAGCGGCGAGTACTGGGACGGATGGTTCGATCACTGGGGCGACAAACATCACGACACCGACACCCAACAGCAAGCGCAGGAACTGGACTGGATTCTGAGCCGGGGATACTCGATCAATCTCTACATGTTTCACGGGGGAACAAATTTCGGCTTCATGAACGGCGCGAACTGGGATCGCAAGAACTACGAGCCCGACGTCACCAGCTATGACTACGATTCTGCGGTGAGCGAGTCAGGCGCGCTGACCAAGAAATATTTCGCCTTCCGTGACGTGATTGCAAGACATCGCCCCGGCGTGACGATTCCAGATCCGCCGGCGCCGTTGCCGGTGATGGAAGTGCCGGAATTGGAGCTGCGGGAAAGCGCCTCGCTCTGGTCGAACCTGCCCGCCCCTGTCAGCGTGGACAGGCCGCGCTCGATGGAAACCTTCGGCCAGTCCTACGGATACATCTTGTACCGCACGAAAATGAAACGGCCGGTCGCGGGCGAGTTGGAGATTCGGGAGCTGCGCAGCTACGCTCGGGTCTTCGTCGATGGCAAGCTCGCCGGCACGCTCGACCGCCGCAAGAAGCAGGACCGGCTACGAATCGATGCCGGCGGAGATTCCACTCTTGACATCCTCGTCGAGGGCACGGGCCGCATCAATTTCACCGCCGAATTGCGCAACGAGCGCCAGGGCATCAACGGCGCGGTGTCTCTCGCGGGAACAGAGCTGTCCGGCTGGCAGGTCTTCCCCCTGCCGATGGACGATTTCTCGAAGCTGAAGTTTTCGAAGGCGAACGCGCCGAGCGGCCCCGCGTTCTATCGCGGCCAGTTCGATCTGTCCGACACGGGCGACACTTTCCTGGATACGCGCGGCTGGGGCAAGGGCGCGGTGTGGATCAACGGTCATGCGCTCGGGCGTTTCTGGAATCTCGGCCCGCAGCAGACTCTCTATGTTCCCGCGCCCTGGCTCCGGAAAGGAATCAACGAAGTTGTTGTCTTTGCCCAGGCTCCGCCAAAGAGCCGCCGCATTCGCGGGCTGCGAGCACCGGTGTTGGACGAGTTGGGCAGCGAGTAGGTCCCGTCCCGTCGCTACACTTTCGCGTTCTTATGCATCTCCACCGTGCTCCAGGTCTTGTCCCCGGCATGGCAGAGGTTCTCGAGCGCACAGTCCGCGCATTTGGGCTTGCGCGCGATGCACAGACTGCGTCCGTGCCAGATGATCTGGTGGGAGAACAGAATCCACTTTTCGCGGGGCAGGATCCTCATCAGATCCTGCTCGATTTTCTGCGGATCGTTTTGGGTCGTAAGTTCCAGTCGTCGCGAGATGCGGTGCACATGCGTGTCGACCACCACGCCTTCCGCCTTCTTGAACCAACTACCCAGCACAACGTTGGCGGTTTTGCGCGCCACGCCCGGCAGAGTCAGCAACTTCTCCATGTCGTCCGGAACCTGGCCGCCGAAGTCGGCCACGATCTTTTTCGCCGCTCCCACCACGGACTTGGATTTATTGCGGAAGAATCCGGTGGAGCGCACATCCGGTTCCAGCTGTTCCGGAGTCAGCGCGGCAAAGGCCTCGACCGTGGGATATTTGCGGAACAACTCGGGCGTTACGCGGTTCACGTTCACGTCGGTCGATTGCGCCGACAGAATCGTCGCGACCACAAGCTCCCACGCGCTGGCGTGCGTCAGGGCGCAGGTGACATTCGGATACAGCTGGTCCAGCCGCTTCAGAATTTCAGCCACGCGTTCCGGAGCCACCGGATCGTAGCCTTTCACTTTAGCGGCGGAAGCGAGTGCGGGCTTTGCCTTGGCACTCTGGCGCCCCTTCGGGGCTGGGGCCGAGGCTTTGCCTCGGCCTGGACGGGCGAGTGCGCCGGTCCCCACATGAGCATTCTTGCCACCTACAGACTGAGCCACACGGACTTTGTCCTGGCGGCCGGTACGGGCGGGCTGGCGCGGAACCACACCACGAGGCATGAGCGTCTCCTTGCGGCCAACATCTTAGCAGCGATCTTCTGTCAGCAACCTTGACTCTCCTCCAACGGCGAGGCCGCGTACTGGCCCTCGGTAACCTCTCTGGGAATTGACGCCTCCCGCGCGCCCCGGTAGTCTGGAAGTACTCCAGCAAGAGGCAGGAATAATCCCGTGGCAGTCAATTCCATCCAACTCGGGCAAGTGTGGCGCAGCGAAGCCGACGGCCAGGATTACCTGGTCACCAAGGTCTACAACGAAGTCTTTTCGCAGTTCGCCATGCTGCGGCCCGCTGGAATCACCGCTCCCGACGCTCCCACGGTCCGCGTGAAGGTCACCAAGAGTCCGCAGGGCGCTACCCTGCCCGGCTACGCGTTTACCCAGGAAGGCTCGTTCTAGCCGTTATTTCTACCGCAGATTTCCATTAGACTGAATATCAGTTCTCAGTTCTCAGTTCCCAGTTCTCAGGAAAAACCAGAAAGGTTTCAACTGAGAACTGACGCTAAGCTGACAACTAGAACTGGGAACTGAGAACTATGATCCTATGACCGAAAAAATTCTCGCAGTCCTGTTCGTCTTCATCAGCAAAACAATCGCCGTGACCGGCTATGCCGGCATCGCCCTTCTTATGGCGATTGAGTCCGCCTGCATTCCGCTCCCTTCCGAATTGATCATGCCCTTTGCCGGATATCTCGTGTTTCAGGGCACATTCAAGTTGTTGTGGGTGGCGACGGCGGGCGCGATCGGCTGCAACCTGGGCTCGCTGGTCGCCTACGAGATCGGATGCTATGGCGGCCGCCCGCTGGTCGAGCGCTACGGCCGCTGGATTCTTATGGGCCGCCGCGAACTCGACTGGGCCGACCGCTTCTTCGTGCGCTGGGGATACCTTGCCGTATTTCATCGGCCGTCTGCTGCCCGTGATTCGCACCTTCATCGCGCTGCCCGCCGGAATCGCGCGCATGCCCCGCGGCCGCTTTCACCTCTACACCTTCCTGGGATCATGGCCGTGGTGCCTCGGCCTGGCTTGGCTCGGCATGAAGCTGGGCGAGAACTGGCGCGAGCTGGGGAAATACTTCCACAAGTTCGACGCCGTGATTGGAGTGCTGCTGGTGGCGGGAGTGGCGTATTTTGTGTGGAGTCACTGGCAGAACCGAATCAGCAGTCAGCCGTCCGCTGTCGGGCGGCAGTAAATTCTCGCAGCCGGCAAGTTCACCGGTGAACTGGACGTTCCCCGTGAAGATGTTAGTGTACAAGCTATCAATGCCGATCCCTGGAGGGATTCCGTGATCATGATGCGCCTTCTCGCCGCCCTGCTGTTCGCAACCATCACCGTGCCGATTGCCGCAAACGCCCAATCCGCGCCCGCCGCCTCCGACCGGCCCATTCGTCGTCGAGTACTACTACAAAACCAAGTGGGGACACGCCGACGAATTTCTGAAGCTCTTCAAGAAGAACCACTATCCCGTGCTGAAAAAAGAAGCCGAGATGGGTCGCATCGCCAAGGTCTGGATGGACCAGCCGCGCTATCACACCACCGAAGACGGCCGCTGGGATTTCCGCGTGACCATCGTCTTCAAGAACGCCACCGTCGCCAACGAGCCCTTCGACGAACCCGCGCTGCAAAAGCAGATGTATCCCGACCAGGACACTTTCCAGCGCGAAGAGCAGCGCCGCTTTGAAATCCTCGACGCGCACTGGGACTTGCCGGTGAAGAACGTGGAACTGGACGCGAAACCCTAGAACCTTTCACCACAGAGGACACAGAGGAACAACTCCACCTCTCTGAAGTGGTTTCTAAGGTTCCCTCTGTGTCCTCCGTGTCCCCTGTGGTTAAAAGTCTTGGTCGATCTTCAAGAAATTGGCGACCACCTTCTCATGCCACTTCCAAGGCAAGATGCGCTTCATCGCCAGCTGCATCTTGGCGTCGCGACCGACCAGGTAGCGCAGCTTGGGATTGGGATTCTGCGCGATGTCGGCGATCAACCGGGCCACCGCGATCGGATCCGCCTTGGGAAGCTTCTCGACCCGGGCGCGCATGCGCAGGCTCCTTTGAATATTGGGCGAAGTTTGTTTCGTTGCCTGCTCTCCCATCACCGCGCCGCGCGTCCAGATATCGGTCTGAAACGCTCCCGGCTCGACCAGCACCACTTTGATGCCCAGCGCATTTACTTCCATGCGCAACGACTCGCTCCAACCCTCAAGCGCGTGCTTCGACGCCGAATAGCTGCTCACCGTGACCGATCCATGCAATCCCGCGATCGACGAGACTTGAATGATGTGTCCGAAGTGCTGCCGCCGCATGGTGGGCAGCGCGGCCCTGGTCATCGCGACCGCACCGAAAAAATTCGTCTCGAACTGCAGCCGCAACTCGTCCAACTGGATGTCTTCCGCGAACCCGGCCACGGCGAATCCAGCGTTGTTGACCAGAACATCCAGCCGCCCGTAATCCCGTACCACGGAGTCGACCAAGCCCGGGATCGCGTCAAACTTGGTGACATCGAGGGCGCGCACGTCGATCTTCGCGGCGACTCCCGCCGCCGCTGCTGCCTGGTCCAGGCGGTCGCGCCGCCCCAGATCGCGCATGGTCGCCACCACGCGAAATCCAGCTCTTGCCAGCTCGATCGAGGTCAACAGGCCGAAACCGCTGGATGCGCCGGTGATGAGGGCAATCTTTTCAGGCATTGGAATGGTGTAACACAGTCGCACAAAAAACAGGAGACCTGCGTCCCAAATAGTGGGAGAATAGACCTAGACAGGCCGCCCGATCGCACCTGAAGCACGTGCCAAGGAGGTCTTAATGTTAACGCCAAGATACCGCCTCACGCGGAATCCCTACTTCCACTTTCATCCGCTGCACACGATTTTCTCCCTGTTTGCCGCCTTGATCCTGTTTGGACTCCTGGTGTGGTTTCTCGCCGTACCAGCGCGCTAACAGGCTCGTGGAGAACCGCTGATCGTGGAGGCGCAGCGCCCGCTGAAACTTTTGTGGGTAAATGAGAGTGGGTTCTAGGGTAGCGAGTTACCGAAGAACCCGTAAGCGCCTGCAATACCGTGGAAGAGCGGCGCTTTCAGCGCCGCGTAAAGCGAGCAAAGCGTGACGGGCTTCAGCCCTGGTGGTTGTATTTCTCTTCGCGAGGAATTTCGTCCGGAACCTTAGACCCGGGAAGTGCCTTCTGCGAGGACGTCCCGCACCCCGCCTTCATCCCATCCGCACTTCGATGCGCCAACTCCGCAAAAGATGTTAAAGCTCGATCACAATTTCGACGGAAATCCTTTATCGCGGCCATCGAAATTTGGAATTAGACATAATCTCTACAAGATCGATAATGTACCCCATGGACCCCTTTATATCAGTTGAGGACTCACACGTTGATGTACTCCACGAGATCAGCGAACGCCTGGGTACGGCGGACGGATTTCACGATGTTCTGACCCGCGTTGTCGAATTTGCCTCCGCGCTGGTCAAGTGCGACTCTTGCCTGATTTACATCCTCGAAGACGACGAACTCGTCCTTCGCGCTTCGAGGAACCCCCATCCCGAAGTGGTCGACCGCCTGAAACTGCGCGTGGGACAAGGCATCACGGGATGGGTGGCGGAGCATCGCGAGCCCGTGGCGATTCCCGAAGAAGCTGCGCACGACCCGCGTTTCCAATTCTTCCACGAGTTGCCGGAAGACAGCTACGAGGCGTTTCTGTCGGTGCCTTTGATGTGCCGCGGCCGCGTCGTGGGCGTCATCAACCTGCAGCACCGCCAGCACCACGTTTACCGCAGGCGCGAGATTCGCATGATCTCCACCGTGGGATTTCTGGTGGGCGCCGAAATTGAGCTGGCACGGCTGGAGGAAGCCAACTCCACCCTCGCCGAACAATTGCAGACCAGAAAAATCGTCGAACGCGCCAAGGGCATTCTGCAGCGCGATCTGGGCCTGAACGAAGAGCAGGCCTACCTTGCCCTGCAACGCCAGAGCCGCCAGAAGCGCAAACCCATGAAGGAAATTGCCGAAGCCATCGTGTTGAGCGACGACGTGCGGGGAAACTCGCAGGTCCAGCCCGCCTAAATCCTGTGAGGCAGGCCGTGTGGGACGGACACTCATGTCCGTCCAGGTTTTGACTCATGAAACAACCCGCAAAAGCACCAAGGGCGGATAGCTGGTTAGCGATCCGCCCTTGGTGTTGTGGTAAGCAGAGAGACTACTGGGCCGCGGCCGTGGCCGTGGTTGCGGCCTTGGCAATCTGTCTCTCGGTGTGCGACGGCACCGGGAAGTGCAGCGTCATGCCGAACTCCGGCAGTTGCATGGCGCTGACGTAGCTGCCGTCGGGTGTGGATTCAAGGATGAGCCGGCTCTGATCAGACGGCTTCGCATCCTCGGTAGTGGGCACCCGCACCAGGTACCCGGTCCGCGCCCCGCTGAGTTTGGTGAGGTACATCATGCGCGTGGCCCCGTCGGGATCGAACGAGAACTCGTAGTCTCCCGCCGGAACTTTGGCGTTTCCCCAGTGAACCTCGTGCGTGAGGGTGAACTTGCCGTGCGCAGGTTCCTGGGCCGAAGCCAGGCTGGGCGCGAAGTTCAGAGCAGTTGACCGCGAGCATCGCGGCATAAACGCAGTTGCGAATGGTTTTCATGGAATCTCCTTTGTCTTCGTGGGAAGATCTCGTCTGAAGAGCACACTACCGGCGCGAGTCCGGATGGCGTGGGCTCAGGCTGAGGTGGAGATCAACGGGGTCAACAGGAATTGCATGCCGCAGCACGGCTGGCACGCAAACAGCAGCTTCGCGGGTCTGGCTGCAGAGCCGGCTGCGAAGTGATTCCACTATGCAACACATTCGGTGCAGCAGTCCAACGCAAATAATCTATCGACGGCATTCGAGAGTGGCGCCCATGTAGGGACAGCCGCCTCGGTTGTCTCGCGTGGGCGACAGCCCCGCGGACTTCGCCTGGGAAACGGAGTCGAATTCTCCGCTCAATGCGCAATCAGCACCCTTTGAAGCGGCATTTCTGCACGTTTGGCCGCGAGGATTTGCCAATCCCCGCCGAAAATGAGTATGATTCCAAGTCGTGGTGGCAGTGACCAGCCACCGCCACCGGAAGGGGAACCAATGTATCAGAAACGCCCGGGAGTGTTCATGGCCGATTGGTGGGACGCCGATGGCCGCCGTCATCGCAAACAATTCGCAAACTCCGCCGCCGCCCGCGAACATGAGCATCGCGAGACTGCCCTGGCCCACGCCGAGCGCGCCAGCCGGGAAATGAAGCTGGCCGCCCGCACCGGTGGCGGTAAAAAGGCTCGCACCGAGACGATTAAGGGCACCATCGAGCCCGCCAAGGGCAAACTGGGCGTGATGATTCCCGGCATGGGCGCGGTCGCGACGACATTTGTTGCCGGCGTCGAGGCCATTCGCAAAGGCCTGGCCAAGCCCATCGGATCGCTCACCCAGATGGGCACCGTGCGCCTGGGCAAGCGCACCGACGGCCGCTCGCCCAAAGTAAAAGAATTTGTTCCGCTCGCCGGGCTCGACGACCTGGTCTTCACTGGCTGGGACATTTTCGAAGACAACATGTACGAGGCCGCCTCCAATGCGGGCGTGCTCGACTACCGCCTGCTCGAGCAGTTGAAGCCGTTCCTCTCCTCGATTACGCCGCGCGCCGCGGTGTTCGATCACAACTACGTGAAGAAGATCGACGGCCCCAACGTGAAGAAGGGCAAGACCAAGATGGATCTCGCCGAGCAGTTGCGCGACGACATCCGCGACTTCCAGAAAACCAGCGGAGCCAGCCGCCTGATCACCATGTGGTGCGGATCGACCGAGTCCTACATCGAGCCGACCGAAGCGCACCAGTCGGTGAAGTCGTTCGAGAAGGCGCTGCGCGAGAACGACGAAATGATCGCGCCCTCCATGATCTACGCCTACGCGTCGCTGATGGAAGGCGTGCCGTTCGCCAACGGCGCGCCGAACCTGACCGTCGATCTTCCGGTGATGCTCGAACTCTCCCGCAAGAACGAAGCGCCCATCTGCGGCAAGGATTTCAAGACCGGCCAGACGCTGATGAAGACCGTGCTGGCGCCCGCGTTCAAAGCGCGCCTGCTCGGCCTGAGCGGATGGTATTCCACCAACATCCTCGGCAACCGCGACGGCGAAGTGCTCGACGATCCCGGCTCCTTCAAGACCAAGGAAGAATCGAAGCTCGGCGTGCTGGAGCACATCCTGCAGCCAGCCTTGTATCCTGAACTCTACGGAAACATCTTCCACAAAGTCCGCATTAACTACTATCCGCCGCGTGGCGACAACAAAGAAGGCTGGGACAACATCGACATCTTCGGATGGCTGGGCTATCCCATGCAGATCAAAGTCGACTTCCTGTGCCGCGATTCGATCCTCGCTGCGCCGATCGTGCTCGACCTGGTCCTGTTCCTCGATCTGGCGAAGCGCAGCTCCGAACTGCGCGGCTTGGGCATTCAGGAGTGGCTCAGCTTCTACTTCAAGTCTCCCATGACCGCTCCAGGCCTGTATCCGGAGCACGACCTCTTCATCCAGTTGATGAAGCTGAAGAACACCCTGCGCCATCTGAAGGGCGAAGAACTGATCACGCACTTGGGGCTGGAGTATTACGACTAGATGGGCCAGAACTAAGTTCGAGCAGGCTAGTGGCTATCGAGGAGTGATGGAAGGCGAATCCGAAGAGTTCGGGTCTTCGTCTGCAAAGAGAAAAGCATCAGCATATTCCGTCGCTGTGTGCTTCTCGTCCGGCGCTGAACGCTTGACGTTCATTGCGCGCCAGAGCGCTCTCAGGAGTTTGACCAGCAGGTCAACAAGGAACATGGCACTTCATCTTGAAGTATCCTCACCTAAGTTGCAAGTACAGTTCACCATATTGTCCTAATCAGCGAACTCCGGCGGATTTTCTCGTCGTGGGTGATCAGGGTCAGTCCTTCGGCGCGGGCTGTGCCGCCGATGATACGGTCGGCAGGATCGCGCGGAATAGTCATCGCGGGAACTGGGTTGCCAAGCGCGGCGATCTCCGGTGTGATCGGCAGAATGGTGACTCCTTCGAGCAGCAGTTGAGCGAGGATTCCAGAGTGCCGTACCGGTCGAATGCGCCCGCGCGCCAGCAGGGAAGCCAACTCCCAAATGCTGATGGCAGAAATTGCGATCCCGCCCTGGCGCCGGGCGCGGCGGATCGCGGAAGCGGCTGGCTGCGGGAAAGAGACTTCGAATCGTCTACCGCCCAGAACAGGACATGCGTGTCGCAGCAGAATCAAAATGCGGACTCCCATCCTCCGGAGGGATCGGCATCGAGGTCGCCGACCACTTCAAACACACCCTTCAGTCTGCCGATGAAGTCCGTCTTTCGGTTCCTGCGATGGCGGACCAGTTTCGCAACCGGCTTGCCGCGTTTCGTGATCACCAGCGGGCGCTTGGTGGAGCGCACGTCCTCCATCAGCGTGAGGCACGGGCTTTGAAGATTGCCGCGGGAATCTCCTTCATGGACACATTATAACAGACATGGTCATGTCGACATGACCATCAGTCAGATCATAGCCAGCTTCTTCTCCCGCTTGTACTCGTCGAACTTGTCCAGGAACCGGTCGATGTCCTTCTTCTGTAAATAATAGGGAGTCGAGAGCCGCAGCTTGTTGGGGTCGCCGCCGCGGATGCGGATCTTGTGCGTCTTCCACATCCAGTTCTCCAGATCCATGCGCGGCACCGGCGGGCAGTTCACGCTGACAATCCCGCAGCGCAAGGCAGGATCGGGCGAAGTCCAGGACTCGGCGCCGCGCTTCTTCATTTCGCCGAGGATGTAGTCGGCCGATTGGCGGTGACGGCGCTCAATCTCGCTCCATGCCAATGTCGTTCGCCAGTTTGATGGAGGCGCGCAGCCCGCACAACGCGGGCACGTTCGAGCTGCCGATGCGCTGAAAGCGTTCGGCTCGAATCTTGGTATCGTCCCAGCCCTCGGTGGCGATGGTGCACCAGAGGCGGTCGATCACTTCGTCACGCACGTACAGGAATCCTGAGCCCTTGGTCGCGAACAGCCACTTGTGCGGGCTCGAGGAGTACATGTCGCAGCCGAGTTCGCTGATGTTCAGGCGCATCATGCCGGGAACGTGCGCTCCATCCACGGCCGACAGAATCCCTTTCGTGCGGGCCAGCGCGGCGAGTTCCTTCGCGGGCAGGACCACTCCTGAAAAGGTGGTGATGTGGCTGAAGAACAGCACGCGCGTGCGCGGGGTGATCGCATCGTTAAACAAATTCAGCACTTGTGCCGCGTCTTTCACGGGGCGGGGAAGTGTGACCTTCTTTACGACGATGCCATAGCGCTTGGCCTTCAAGTCCCAGGGATGTTCGCCTCCGGGATGCTCCTGATCGGTCATCAGCACTTCGTCGCCGGGTTTCATGTCGATGCCGTTGGCGATGTAGCTGTTGGCTTCGGTGGCATTGCGGAGCAGGGCAATCTCGTCGCGCTTGCAGCCCACGAATGCGGCGAGCGGATCGCGGAACTCGTTCCAGGCAGCGTATCCCCAGATGGGATAGTCTTCGGGATCCTGCTGGTCCATTTTCTCGGTGGTGTTGTAGCCGTCGAAGATGGCGCGCAACACCGGGGCGGGACTCGATCCGACGGTCCCGTTGTTGAGGTAGACCTCGTCTTCGGGGATGATGAACTGCTTGCGCATTTCTGCCCAGAACGCGTCTTCGTTTTTGTCCAGCAGTGAGCGGTCGGGAAGCGGCGGAGTTTTCTCGAGTTGTGCGAGCAGGCTGCCGCGGAAGGCGAGCGAGGCTGCGACTCCAGTCGCGGCGGCGGAGGAGAGGAAATGGCGGCGGTCGAGCATGAGGGCTCCTTGGGATCGCGGATGATTGTTGATGTTGTTGGGTGTTTTGTCAAAAGATCAAAAGCGGGAACCACGAAGGGCACGAAGGTCCACCAAGGAAAGACTGGCGAGCGGGAATGCGGGGGATTTCCGATTGGAGGCAAGTGTTTACTGTTTAGTAATCGTGGGGTACCCTCCCCTCGGTCGACCGAAGGCCAACCATGCGTATCCCAAGGTGAGGCCGAGTGAGCCGTAGACCGCCGCGTTCATGGGCGCCAGGAGCAAGAAGATTGCCACCGGCGGGGGATCGAACGTCATCCTCACGAAATACATCGGACACAGCGAGAACATGAGTTGAGGATCGAGATTCCAGCGGTGCGGAGCGAGATAGGCGACCACCGCCACGACATAGGAAATAGCCCCGAAGACCACGAGCAGTTTGAGGGGCGCTGAAAACAACTGTTCATTGTCCCGATCTTTCCTGCAGGCTTTCGCGATCCAGGAGCGGGGCAGCAACCCGACCACCACGCTGAAAACGCCGACCAGCGCTAGCGCAACCACAAATACGACCCATTCGCTCTGAACCGGCAAGTCGACACCCCGCAGCATCGCGTAAGGAACGGCGGTGAAAAGCGAAATCAGTCCGCATAAAAGAAACGCGATGCGAGCTGTAGTCCTGATCGCGCGTCCCGGCATGGGCGGATTCTAACAGGGAGCTGGAAGCTGGCCGAGGAGGACAGCCGTTTCGGGTTCCTCGCGGGGGACAGCGATCCGGCCGTCCCCCGCGAGTCTGCTAGTTCACCGTGAAACTGGTGGCGCTGCTGGCCGTGCCTCCGGGCGTGGTGATGGAAATTTTTCCCGTCACGGCGCCCGTGGGCACGGTTGCGGTCACCTGCGTGTTGGAGTTCACCGTGAACGCCGTGGCCTTCACCGTGCCGAACTTCACGGTTGTGGCCTGCGACAAGCTCATGCCGGTGATCTTAACTTGCGTGCCCACGGGGCCGCTGGGGGGACTGAAGCCGGTAATGCTCGGTCCAACCTTGAAGTTTTGCGCCGAAGTCAGATTTCCAGTGGGCTCTTGTACCGTAATCAAACCAGTCGTTGCCCCGGCCACCAGCTTGGCTGTGATAAAGGTGTCGCTGACCAGAGTGAAAGTTCCGGCGCCGGTCCCAAACAGGATCCCAGTCGCGTTGTTGAATCCCTGGCCGAGCACGCCGACCGAAGCGTTGACTTTGGCCGAGTGCAGCACGACCGGAGCCACAAAGGATTTCAGGCCCACGTTCATGCTGTAGGCTACCCCGTCGGGAACGTGAACCCCGCCGTGGGAGGTGATTCCGTAGATCGTTCCATTGGTATGGAGCAAGGGCGTGGACAAAGGTGTGTCGCCCGTCGTGGTGTCGAAGCTGTGCAGAATCGTGAATCCTTTGCCCGCCGTGCTGATCTTGAACAACGCTCCGAGTTTGTTGGCGCCGCCCGATGAGGTTACGCCGTAGAGGAACTTGTCGCTCCCCTGAACCACCCCGGAATAAGGAGTGGCGCCATTGGTGGTGCTTCCCGAAGTGAAATTGGTGAGCACCGTGTACACCCCACCGGTCGTGATCTTGTAAAGCGCGCCCCCAGAACCGGTGCCTCCCGCCGAGGTGGTGCCATACAGGGCTCCATCGACACCTTGCATCAGAGGTCCCCAAGGCGAATATTCCGTCTTGAAGCTGAATAGAGTCTTCAGGACTTTTGTAGTGGGCGAGAACTGAAACACCGTTCCGCCGTTGTAGGTTCCGCCATAGAGCGTTGTGCCGTAGAGGTTGCCGTCGGAGGCGAGCAACAGAGGGGAATAGCTCTGCGCTGCCAAGGTGACCATGACGGTGAAGGTGCCGGAGGTGGTGATCTTGTAAATCACCGCGATGGTGCCGTTGTTGGTCGCGCCATACAGATTCCCATCCTGTGCCTGGACTGGAGGAGTCTTCGGATACGCGCCGTCGGTCGTGTTAGTGAAATCGTAGAGTTCGGTAAATGTCCCGCCGGGCGTGATCTTGAAGACGGTGCCGTAACCCTTCCCGCCCTGGTAGGTGGCTCCGTAGAAGTTGCCGTCGGTGCCCATGCTGAGACCACCCTGGGGATAGAGGCCGTGAGTCGAGTCGAAGTCGTGAATACTGGTGACCGTGCCCGAAGTCGTCATCTTGAAGATGTTTCCGGCAAAGTGGACGCCGCCGCTGGTGGTCGCTCCATAGATATTCCCGTCTTCACCCTGGGCAAGCATGCTGGGAGCCCCGGCACAGCATCCGTCGGTCCCGTTGAAGTCGTGCAGGTCGGTGTAGGTTTGGGCCTGCATCAGGGCCGCAGAAACGTACACGGCGAAAGTCAGCACAAGGCGCTGCAGCTTTAGGCTAGTCATTTTTTCACTCCATGGTCGTCGTTCGATTGGCTTCCCCAGAACACGCGAACGGGAGTTTCCTTGCGGACAGACAATCCGGAGCGACGGTGGAGCGTCAGCGTCGACTTCTACCGTCGCTTCCGGACATCGTCCGAATCGCGGCCCCGACTTTCCCCCCAGAAACCCGTGGCCGAGCGGCTAAAACCCGTACTCCGCTCTATTCAGTAATGTGCAAAGCAGGGACAAATTGGCTCATTCCCGGTCGGAAAAATTCGAGCACCGGGTCTCCGCATAGATACCGATTCCGTTTTTTCTCTTTCTGACCTGCCTACCCCCGCCCCACCCCACACCCCAAAGTCGGCCCCAGCCGGGCAATCCGGCTGTAAGTCGCCTGTTTTCAATTTATTGACATAGGACCGGGAACCGGATATGCTTCGCGCCAAATTGCGCTTGGGCGGATGTGCTTGGGCAGGTAAAGGCTTGGGGCAGGATTCTTCAAATCCGGTTACGGCATTGCTGGTTCGTTGGAGGGACGGAGACCGCTCAGGCCCTCGACGCCCTCATGCCGCTGGTCTATGCAGAATTGCGCCGCCTGGCCCATTACTACCTGCAGCAAGAGCGCAGCGATCACACCCTGCAAAGCACAGCCCTGGTGCATGAGGCGTATCTGCGCCTGGCAGGACAGACTCCACCGCAATGGCAAAACCGGGCACACTTTTTCGGGATCGCGGCGCACATCATGCGGCAAATTCTGGTGGAGTACGCCCGCGGCCACGGGGCAGCCGCGAAGCGCGGCGGCAGCGCCTGCCGGTTGACGCTGGACGAGGCGCTCGACCTTCCCATGCGGACCGGTGTGGACGTGGTTGCGCTGGACCGGGCCTTGACCGAACTTTCTGCCATGGATGAGCAGCAGGGACGCATCGTAGAACTTCGCTTCTTTGGCGGGCTCACCATCGAAGATACCTCTGAAGTGCTGGGTGTCTCCCCAGCCACGGTGAAGCGCGACTGGATCACGGCGCGGGCCTGGCTGCACCGGGCCATTGCCGGAGAATCGCCGGCATGAATCCCGAGCGCTGGAAGCAGGTCAAGCTCTTGCTCGACGATGCGATCGCGCTCGATCCCGCGGAGCGGCGTGCCTTTCCTCGATCGCTCATGTGCTGGCGATTCCGAGTTGAGGCGCGAGGTGGAATCCCTGCTTTCGTCCCACGAGCGCGCCGGAACCGGTTTCCTGAATACTCCAGCGGTTGATCTGCAGTCCGGATCGACGCCCACGCCAACCCGCGTCGGACGCCGGATTGGCGCCTACGACATCCTCGAAGAAATTGGGCACGGCGGGATGGGAGAGGTGTATCGCGCCTGCCGCGCCGACGGTCAGTACGAAAAGGAAGTCGCCATCAAGCTGGTGCGCGGCGGGTACGACACCGCCTCCGTTCTCGATCGATTCCGCCACGAGCGCCAGATTCTTGCCTCGCTCGATCATCCCAACATCGCGCGTCTGCTGGATGGGGGAACGACCGAGGACGGCATCCCTTACCTGGTGATGGAGTTGATTGAAGGCACTCCGATTGACCGCTACTGCGATGTCAACCAGCTCAACGTCAATCAGCGCTTGCGACTGTTCGTTCAGGTTTGTGGCGCGGTGCAGTACGCCCATCAACGACTGGTGATCCATCGCGACATCAAGCCGGGAAATATTCTGGTCACGAAAGAGGGCGTGCCGAAATTGTTGGACTTCGGGATCGCAAAAATCCTGGACCCCGCCGTCCAGTTCCGAAACTACGATCGCGAGCCCGATGACTCCCGAATACGCCAGCCCCGAGCAGATCCGGGGCGAACCCATCACTACCGCCACCGATGTGTATTCTCTCGGCGTGGTGCTATATCAATTGCTCGCCGGTCGCTCTCCCTACCCGGCGGCGAAAGCGCGGACGCCGCACGAGTTTGCCCGCGCGATTTGTGAGTTCGAACCGGAGCGGCCCAGCACGGTCATTGCAAAGCCCGTATGAGAGCGGACCTTTCGCAGCCCACCGCCAGCGCCGCCCCGCCCAACGGCGGCAACCTGCCAAGCCCGGTGAAACGCCCGGCCGGCAGGTTGCACCGGCGTCTCAACGGAGACCTCGACACGATTGTGCTGCATGCGCTCCGCAAGGAACCGGAGCGGCGTTATGCCTCGGTCGAACAGTTTGCGGAAGACATCCGGCGGCATCTGGAAGGACTTCCCGTTACAGCGAGTCGCGGCTCGTGGAGATATCGCGCCGGAAAGTTCGCCATCCGGCACAAGCTGGGAGTTGCGGCCACGACGGTCATCCTGCTGGCGGTGCTGGGAGCAGTTACTGCTACGGTGCGAGAAGCGCGGATCGCCGCGGCCAACCAGCGGCGCGCGGAACAGCGCTTCAATGACGTCCGCAAGCTTGCCGGCTCCTTAATGTTCGAGATCCATGATTCGATTGCCGGACTGCCCGGAGCCACACCAGCCCGCAAGCTAATTGTGCAGAGGTCGCTGGAATATCTCGACAGTCTTTCTCACGAGGCCGCAGGGGACGTATCCCTGCAGCGCGAACTGGCCAATGCCTACGAACGAATCGGGCTGGTGCAGGGCGATCCTAACGGCTCGAATCTGGGTGACATCGACGGCGCCTGGAGAGCTTTGGGAAATCGCTCGGCATCCGCGAAAGAATCGCCAAGTCTGCATCGAATGAAAATCTTCCGGACCGGATTGCCTTGGCTGGCAGTTACCGGGAAATGTGCGCCATTAACGCGAGATATCTAGGTCGTATCGGAGCAGCGCTAGATTATTGCGGCAAGGCGCTCCACACAGCCCAAGCACTCTACTCGGCCGCGCCAACGGATGGCCCAGTGCGGGCAGAGTTGGCCAAAGACTACGAGGCAAACGGCACAGTTTACGGGCAAAACAGCACCTCCGGCAATGCCGGAGACTCCTACGCGGCCTTGGAGAATCATCGCAAGGCTCTAGATTTGATTCGGGATTTAGCCGTGGCAGACCCAGCGGACCTCGATCTGAGCAGTTGGCAAGGCAGCTTAAGCCTTCTGACCGCTGACGATCTGTTCGAAACCGGGAGTGCTTCAAAGGCGATACCCCTGTATCAGCAGGCCACGCGGACCTTCGAGAACCTCACCCAGCAAAGCGACAACCCCCGTTACGCGTCCTCGCTCAAGCTGGCTTACCAGCGAATGGGAGACATGCTGCTGGTAGCCGGTCATTTCGAGCCGGCACTGACCTACTATCGCAAGCAATTGGAACTTTGCGTGGCGCTGGTTGCGTCAGACCCGAAGAACATGGAGTTTCGCACCAGCCTTGTGGCGGCTCGAGCCACCTACGGCCATGCTCTGTGGAGGGCAGGCCGGGTGCCGGAAGGACTCGATTCTCTCGAGCGAGGTCTGGCGGAAATCGCTGAGAGCAAACTGAACGATGCGAGAGCCAAAGGCCTCGAGATGACCATCCGACTCTGGATGGCCGGCGCGTTGGAAAAGAAACTCGATCGGGACGGAGCTTTGCGCAACTATCTGTTGGTTCAAAGCGACTACCGTCGTATTTGTCAATCGGATCCAAAAGACCTGGAGGACTGCTTGGCGCTTGCGGGCACCGGGGATCGAATCGCTCGCATTCACATGCAAGCAGGGAACCCCGCTGAAGCCCTGACTGAATACCAGAAAGCGCTGGCCATCAGTGAGCCCCTGACACGCGGGACCAGACCAAACCTGGAAGCGCTCTATGCGGCAGTTAACGCCTACTTCGGCATGGGAGAGGTGCAGGCCGCTCTGGCCCGCCAAGCCGGCGCGGGTGCAAGGAGAAGTGACTCGTGGAGCCAGTCTTGCGCCTGGTACGGAAAAAGCTACGCCGCGTCTTTGCGAATTCCCGAATGGCTTCCCATCACGCCTGACGAGTTCGATTCACGAAATCCAAAACAGATTCAATCCCGGCTGTCGGCGTGTCGCCGGCCGCGGAATTCCAGTGAAGACAATCCGTCCGCTAACGCCGCAAGTATCGCGAAGAAATCAGGAGCCAACCCGTGAAGCCCTTGATTTCAGAGATGCCCACCAGAAACCTGGAAGGATCCACGGCAAAGCTGCGTCGGCGCCTGGCGGGCGATCTCGACGACATCGTCCTGATGGCGCTGCGCAAGGAGCCAGATCGCCGGTACGGGTCGGTGGAGCAGTTCGCTGAGGACCTCCGCAATCATCTCGACGGACGTCCGGTCAATGCCCGCAAGGGTTCGTGGAATTACCGTGCAGGGAAGTTCGCTAGACGGCACAAAGCCGGTGTAGTAGCGACTGCCGCAGTCGTGCTGGCGGTTGTCATTGGCGTCTGGACTACCGTGCGCGAAGCGCGCATCGCGGCGGCCAACGCACGTCGCGCCGAGCAGCGCTTTAACGATGTCCGCAAGCTGGCCAACTCCCTGATGTTCGAGATCCACGATGCCATCCAGGACTTGCCCGGTTCAATCGCGGCTAGAAAACTGCTCGTCAGCCGCGCCCAGGAGTACCTCGACAGCCTCAGCGCTCAGTCAAAAGGTGATGTTTCTCTGCAAAAGGAACTGGCAGCGGCCTACGACCGGGTGGGAGATGTCCTGGGCTATCCTTACGGCGCAAATTTAGGCGACACACCCGGCGCGCTGGAAAGCTATCACAAGGCGCTTGCGATCCGCGAATCATTGGTGCCGGCCGCTCCGGGTGATGTTGCCCTCCAGAGAGATACCGCCAGAACCTATTTCAAAATTGCCCAAGTGCAGGAGTCCACCGGTCACTTTGCTGAGGCGCTCGCGGCCCTGGGTAAGTCGCAGGGCATCGCGCATCGCCTCGCGGCTGGAGGCAGTGATCCGGTGCTGGCCGATCACTATGCCGGAGGCTACTACCTGAGCGCCGTCATCCAGGTGAAGATGGGGAATGTGCCGGGCGCGCTGGAAAACTTCCAGCGATCGGCGGAGATCCGGAATGCCGGGCTGCAGGCCAACCCGGGCAACTTCTGGCTGCGTAGTCACCTGGCGGCCGATTACGCGGGTCTGGCGCAGTGCCAGGAGCTTAACAACGATCTTCCTCATGCCATTGAAACGCAGTCGAAAGCCACGGCAATTCTCGAGGAGGTATCGAAGTCCAATCCCCAGAACGCAACCATTACCGAATATCTCGGTGAGGCCGTCAACCGCCTGGCAACGTATCGGAAAGAACATGGCGATTTAGCGGCTGCCCTTGAAACCTATCGAAAGGCGCACCAGATTTTTGGTCAGCTGCTGTCTGCGGATGCGAAGAACTCGCTGGCGAAAGCGAACTTCGGTTTTAGCAACACCGGAATTGCCCAGAGCCTGGTGGCGCTCGGCAAGCCCGCCGAGGCCATCAAGATTTTCCAGGAATCGGTTGCAAACTTTGAAGAGATGTCTCCCCGAACCGCCAGCAGCCGGTATCTCCGCTCCGGCTTGGCAGATGCTTATTCTGGCCTGGGCGGGGCTTATTCGATCTTGGCGACCAGCAAGCACATGCCTTCCCAAAAGAACATCGAGTACTGGCGGGAAGCACGGGCCTCCTGCCAGAAAAGCCTTGCCCTGTGGGATGACAAGCAAAAACGCGGAGAACTGGAAAGCGTTGAGCGCGAAGATCCCGCAAAAGTGGCGCAGTGCGTGGCCACAGCGAGGCCCAACTCCGCAATCTGGAGCCAGCGCAGGCCCACCCTCCCGACCGCAGGCAATAAAAGCCAGAAGTTCCGGTAGGTCCAACGAATGTGAGGCTCAGTTGGGACGGGACCGCAGCCTCTGCTCCCACCCCACGGCCGGGTTACCTGCTCAATCGCATCCTGGGGTGCTTCCTTGAATTCTGGCCCCGGTTTCTCCGGACCATAATCCGGCTCCTCCGGATAACCCCAAACCGGGCCCAGCGCGTCTAATCCTATGGACCAAGATTGGGCTTTGGTGTGTTCCGACCCGGCGTATAATCAGGTCCAAGGAGTACCCTATGAGACTCAGATGGCTGGCAGGCGCGGTGGCATTGGCGGCGTTCAGCGCAGGGCCCTGGACCTTGGCGCAGGTTTCCGATCAAGATCAGAATCAGCCGAAATCGGGCGACGTGCAGAATGCGCCCAAGCAGGCGCCGGCCGCCCTGCCGACGGCCGATGACAGCCAGATCAAGCATGACGGCGGCAAAACCGACGTCGATGCCGTAGGGAACCGCAACGTGGGATGCGGGCGGGGTGTGGGCAACTGGTACACCGTCGAGGGCCAGGTGGCGCGCGGTCGCGTCTATGCCCAGCAGATCGAATCTCAAATCAAGCTGGTCAACGATCCGGTGATCACCGAGTACGTCAACCGGATCGGGCAGAACCTGGTGCGCAATTCCGACGCGCAGGTTCCGTTCACGATCAAAGTGATCGACTCCGACGTGGTCAACGCCATGGCGCTGCCCGGCGGATTCTTCTACGTCAACTCCGGGCTGATTCTTGCGGCGGACGAAGAAGCGGAGATGGCGGGCGTGATGGCGCATGAGATCGCCCATGTCGCCGCCTGCCACTACGGCCGCGAAATGACGCGGGCCAACCTGCTGCAGATGGCCTCGATTCCATTCATTTTCATGGGCGGCGCGATTGGTTACGCCGGCTACGAAGCGATGGGGCTGGGTATTCCCCTGACGTTCCTGCACTTCTCGCGCGGCTTCGAAGCGGAGGCCGATTACCTCGGCATCGAGTACATGTACCGCGCAGGATACGATCCGTCGGCGTTCGTATCCTTCTTCGAAAAGATCCAGGCCATGGAGAAAAAGAAACCGGGCACGCTGTCGAAGGCCTTCGACACCCACCCGCAGACTCCGGACCGGATCGAAAAGTCGCAGGATGAAATTCGCAAGATTCTTCCCGCCAAGCCGCAGTACGTCGTAACCACCTCGGAATTTGACGAGGTTAAGGCGCGGCTGGCGGCGATCGAGAACAAGCACAAGGTGATCGACGAGAAAGACGCGAACAAGCCCAGCTTGCGGCGGACGGCGAACACGACCGACCAGTCCGGCGACACCAAGACGACCGATGATGATCGTCCGACCCTGAAGCGGCGCGATGATTCCTCGAACTAAGGCCCTTTAGAGATGAGGATCATGTAAGGACAGCCGTTTCGGCTGTCAGGTTTCGGTTTGATAGGAGCACCGGCGGCCGCGGCCGCCGGTTTTGTTTTGGGAAATCCAGCAACTGGCGCGGGTCCGACAGCGGTAAGATAATCGGTTCCAACGGCTGGACCTCGCTATGCACGGCTACTCCGCACGCCCGTTGATTCCGATCTTGTGTTTGCTGTGCCTGCCCGCTTTTTCTCAAGAGACTACGGTCCGCGTCGGCGTGGCAATGCTCCGCAGCAGCGCGAAACAGATTTCTTCTACCGCTGCCCGGGACCGACTGGTGAAGGCGCTCAATGGACGAGCGCTCGACAAAAAAACCGGCTCGAAGGTCGAGGCCATTGCCCTGCAATCGCCCACCGAGGCTCAGGCGATGGCAGAGTCGAAGAAGAAAGCCTGCTCCTTTGTGCTGTATACGCAACTGACCGACCTGGTGACGTTACCAAAATACGACTCGTCCAGCATGGGTGCGGGTGCGGAATTGGTTCCGGTGTTCAACGCCAGTGTGGAATACCGGGTCGTCCGCGTGGTCGATGGCGCGGGCTGGTCCGGCGGGTTCGCAAACGCAGAACATCCCGAATCCGCGCAGGATGCGGTCTGGCAGGCCCTGTCGAGTATCGCCACGCAAGCCGCAGTGGACTTGAGAAGCGCGCCCCATGGCGCTGCGGATCAACCCGCTCAGGGCGTCGCTCAATCCGCAGCGACAGATCCCGGAACCCAATTGATCCACCAGGATTTCTGCTCCTGGCTGCCCACTGATCTTTCTCATGCCGCGGCCTTGCATGGGGTGTGCGAATACGCGATGAGCTTGCCGCGTACCATGCCCAACTTTATCTGTGACCAGGAGACATCTCGCTACTGGGGCGACAACCACGTGCCCAGGGATCTGATCACGGCGCTGGTTCGCTACGAAGACGGCAACGAGTCCTACAGCGGGATCAAGTTGAATGGTCAGCCTGCTCCGAGCGCCATCACGCAATCGCCGGGACAGTGGTCCAGCGGAGAATTCGGCAGCAACCTGCGTGCGGTTTTCCATCTGCATAACCACCCCGTATTTGAATTCTCCGGGGAAAATACCCTGCGCGGACACCCCGCCTGGATTTTCTCCTACCGGATCGTGAAACAAAATGATCCGCTTTGGCGGCTCCACGGTAACGGGCAAGTGCTGGCGCCGCCATACGGCGGCGAATTGTGGGTCGATCAGGAGACTGGGGGATTGCTTCGCTTCCGGCAAGTGGCAACCGGCATTCCGTCGTCATTTCCGACCCGCAGCGCTGAACTGATGACCGAGTACGGCACCGTTGCGTTCGCCGACGGGACCAGCTTTTTACTCCCGGTTGAAGCCACCGTCGCGACCCGGTCACGAGAAGAATCCACACGGCGGAATGTGCTGCGGTTCCAGAACTGTCACAAGTTCCGCGCAACTGCACAGGTGATGCTCAACGTGCCCACAGCGTCTGGCGAAGGATCGGGTGGGAGCGGTGAGGCCGACGCCAGCGAACGAACGAAGGAGATGCAGGAGAACGACCAGATTTATGCCATCCTGCGCGAGCAGGCGCTGCGCGATGATGAGACCGCCCTCGAAGTCGAGCACCGGCAGGAACTCAACGTGGCCACGGTCGGTGCCCTCTGGAAACTGGCAGCCTTGGAAAAGGCCCGCCAGAGGTATCTGGCAAAGCTCGAGGCTAGTACGAAGAGCGCGCCCCCGCCCCCGACCAAAGCAGCCGCTGGCGACCGTTAAAGTCAGCGTAAAGCTGGTGCAGGTGAGTGTGGTGCTGCGTGATGCCAAAGGCCGTGCAGTCGGAAATCTGCGGAAAGAAAACTTCCAACTGTTGGATAACGGCAAGCCCCAGGTAATCTCCAGTTTTTCGGCGGAGAAAGCTGGGACCCCGGCCGGTAGCGAAAACCATGCCCCTGAGAGTCGGTCGACGAATCCGCCGGCAGTGTTGAGCGCGAGCCAGTCGCCCGCCTCCGCTGGGCGGGATGTGGCTTACGTTTTCGATGACATTCACACAACCTTCGGGGATCTGGCGAGCGCAAGAGACGCGGCGGCTCGGCACCTGGCCGCATTGCGTCCCGAAGATCGGGCGGCGGTCTTCACGACTTCAGGTCAAATCGGTCAGGACTTCACCGTCGATCGTCAAAAACTGCAGGAAGCCTTAAAGGGCCTCCGGCCGCATCCGCTGACCTCCGGCATCAATTGCCCGCCCATGACCCATTACATGGCCGATTTGATCGTCAACCAGAGCGACCGGGAAACCCTGGCCATTGCCACCGAAGATGCTGACAATTGCGCCTACGGCGGCACCAAGCAATACAAGCTGGCCGAGCGTCTGGCAAGGTCAAAGGCGTTCGAGGTGCTCAGCGCGAGCAGCGCCGAGAATCAGGCCACTCTCGGCGTGCTGCAGGAGGTCGTCCGCCGAACCGCCGCTACCCCCGGCAGCCGCAGCGTCGTTTTGGTTTCTCCGGGCTTCTTAATGCTTACCCCCGACACCCGCCAGTCGGTCGCCGAATTGATCGATCGTGCCATACGTGCCGACATCGTCGTCAATACGCTGGATGTCTTAGGCCTTTCCACGCCAGTCCCGGCGCCGAACGCCAGCCATCCCGCTTCGCCGGTCGAAACGTTTCGCCTCGACCGGGAGGAAGCGTCGGCACGAAATGATGTAATGGCCGACCTCGCCTACAGCACCGGCGGCACCTTCTTCCACAACAACAACGATCTGGATGAGGGCTTCCGCCGAACTGCCGATGCGCCGGAGTACCTTTACGTGCTGGGATTCTCGCCGCAGAAACTGGATGGCAAATTCCATAAGCTGAAAGTCCGGTTGAACGGGTCGGAAAAGGTCACCATCCAGGCGCGCCAGGGATATTACGCCCTACAACCTGCATCAGACCAGTAAGGGCAGGAGTCCTTCGCCCACGTCATAGTGGACGATCGTGTGGAACGGCGCGTCGTGATTTCGCATAGAATCATGTTCTAGCACCTCGTCACAGCGGCTTGTGATTTGGATCACAGATGGAACTTGGGGAACGGACATAGGCTCGGCTATGCTGGATTTTATTGCGGGCAGATAAAGGCGGACTATTCCCATGCCAGACAACACTCTCACTATCACCGATAATCGCACCAACAAGAGCTACACCGTCCCGGTGGAGAACGGCACGATCCGGGCCATGGATTTGCGGCAGATCAAAACCGGCTCCGAGGATTTCGGGTTGATGACCTACGACCCGGCGTTCATGAACACGGCGTCGTGCAAGAGCGCGATCACCTACATTGACGGAGACAAGGGAATCCTGCGCTATCGCGGATATCCCATCGAAGTTCTGGCCGAGCGCTGCACGTTTCTGGAAGTAGCGTACCTGCTGCTGTTCGGCGAACTGCCCACCGAGAAAGAGCTGAAGGTCTGGGTGCACGACATTACCCATCACACCATGCTGCATGAGACCACCAAGAAGTTCATGGAAGGCTTCCGCTATTCCTCGCATCCCATGTCGATGTTTGTGAGCACGATTGCGGCGTTGTCGAGCGTGTATCCCGACGCCAAGCACGTGCATGATCCCGCCAACCGCATGCACCAGATCCAGCGCCTCATCGGCAAGGTGCCGTCGATCGCGGCCATGTCATACCGGCACAACGTGGGGTTCCCCTATGTGTATCCCGACAACGATCTGAGCTACACCGAAAATTTCATGAACATGTTGTGGAAGATGGTCGAGCCCAAGTACGTGGCCAATCCCGCCATTGCCCGCGCGCTCGACATTCTGTTCATTCTGCATGCCGACCACGAGCAGAACTGCAGCACCAACGCGATGCGTTCGGTCAGCAGTTCGCAGGCCGATCCGTACCTGTCCGTGGCCTCGGCGGCGTCGGCTCTGGCCGGACCGCTGCATGGCGGCGCCAATGAAGAAGTGCTCAAGATGCTCGACGAGATCGGCTCGAAAGACCACGTCCCGGCCTACATCAAGCGCGTGAAGGAAGGCCAGATCAAGCTGATGGGCTTCGGGCACCGCATCTACAAGAACTACGATCCGCGGGCGAAAATCATCCGCTGGAGTGCCGAGCAAGTCTTCCAGGTCACCGGACGCAGTTCCAAGCTCGATATCGCTCTGGAACTGGAACGCATCGCGTTGGAAGACGACTATTTCGTGAAGCGCAAACTGTATCCCAACGTCGACTTCTATTCCGGGATCATGTACCAGGCGATGGGCTTCCGCCCCGAGATGTTTACCGTGCTGTTTGCGATTCCGCGCACCGCGGGATGGCTGGCCCAGTGGCAGGAGCTGATTACCGATCCCGAGCAGAAGATCGCGCGCCCGCGCCAGATCTATACCGGACAAGACGAGCGGGAATTCCAGCCTCTGGACAAGCGAGTCGCGGTACCGATTCCGGCAGAGTATCCGTCTCACTGAAAGTTTTATCGAGTCCGCAAAGGAAACTGCCCCGCTCACGGCGGGGCAGTTTCCTTTGCGCGCACTATCAAATTCCGTCGCCAGCATGGGGACAGGAGGAAAGCAGAAAAACCATGAGCCGCAAGCGGTTTGCCTGCGGCTCTTGGGGAAGGGAACACCCCTATGCTTGATCTTGTTCGTTTGCGCTCCAGCTTACGTTCAGACCGCGGAGCAATTCCTGTCGAGCCCTTACGCGGCGTGCTTGGCCAGTTCGGCCAGATGCTCGCGATGCTGCTCGGGAGAAGTAATGACCTTCATCTCCTCCCAGTCATAGGGAAATTCCCGGCCGCAATCCAGACATGCCACGTAAGTTCCGGTCAACGCAGCGGCCGCAGGACGGCGCGTTCCTTTGCGGATCGTTCTTGGGAAGCTGTAGCGAGAGTGTCTGCAACCGAAAACCACATCCACCAACTTAGCGATCATGATCCCACCTTCCACATTCGAGCTGGTTGGCTCGAGCCCCTGGATTCCACTCTACCTGCCTGCTCCACGTTGGTCTGTGCAGGCGATCACTAACTATTTA
>CAVPXW010000009.1:0-31457 GCA_963709865.1 uncultured Acidobacteriota bacterium | reverse complement strand
TCCCGACCACACAGAAAAACCGTCTAAAGCACCTCAACAATTCAACAAATCACCGTTCGCGGTAAATGCCCAAGCTCGCGCCAAAGCGCGGGCTTTCCTTTTGGAGCCAACTATGATTTCACCTCGACAGTACGCGCAATCCCGCGGGATTCTTCTGCGGAGTGTCTACGAAAAACTTTGGTCTGGCCGCCTCGCTGCGGAAAAGAAAGACGGGCGATGGCTGATCCTCGACGAACCGGATCAACCAGCCACGCTACCAGTCGAGGGCTTGGCCTCAGCAACTGTGCCGAGTCCAACTCCAGCGCAGCGTGACGGAAGGAAACCCCTAAGATGAGCTCGAGCAGATCATCGAGAAGGCGGGAGACGTGGAAGCGACTACCGACAGCCGGCGTCAGGGCGAATCGGACTAAGTTACAAAAAATAACGTCACAGATTCGCGGGCCAACCGGTCGCTCCCTTTGATTTTGGAGAGGCATTGTCAACCATGATGACGGACGCGGAAGTTTACGTTGACTATTCCCGCTACGCAGCCACGGTGGCCGGGATAACTTCCCTTGATGGACCTGAATTCTGACGAGTTAGACGGACAGGTACTCAATACCGAAGGGCCGCCGCCTTGGGACCCGGGGAATGTGGCAGGGCAGGGAATCTAGGCACTTTGGCTCAACTGAGTCCCGATGAATTGGTGGCCGTTGCTCGACTGCTCACCAGTTCGAAGTAGTTCAGAAGAAAGATGATGACTGACCCGAAGAAACCACCGCTAGCGAAGGCCATCCGAGAATTTGTCCAGGGCTTGCAGATGCCGCCAGCACCCGAGCACGGTCCTAACCCAAACCCAGATCATGCCGCACTCGTTCTTGCAATGCTTCAGCACTGCAATGGACTGACTAGCGGCGCCACCACCGCGACGTGTTCGCCATCTCTGAACCAGTTGGCACGGTTGCGTCACTGCTCAAAGAGAACCATCCAGCGCCAGATGGCAGAACTCCGTGAAATCGGAATTGTGACCGACCAGCGCCGAGGCACCGCCAGCAGCCTATACACGATTCACAAGACACCCGTGGCACAGACAGGACAACAGTTGTCCTCTCATGCGACGCGACAACAGTTGTCGCCTCATGGGGAGCCTAGTGGTGACAACCCAGTACCGACGACAGGACAACTCGGCCCTGTAGTGAGGACAACTGTTGTCCACCTCAGGGGTTCCCTCTCAGGAGTGAACCCTCAGGAGAAAACAAAAACAAAGGCGCACGTTTTTGACGTGCCTAGTTGGGTTCCCTCGGATTCTTGGTTGGGATTCAAAGAAGTGCGCAAGCGCAAGCGGGCACCGGATACCGATCGTGCGATTAAGTTGATCATCGGGAAACTCGAGAAATTCGGCGCGGAGGGGCAAGACGTTGGAGCCATCCTCGATCAGTCGGTTGAGCGCGGCTGGACCGGAGTCTTCCCGGTAAAGCAGACGGCCGCGGCCAAGCCATCCCGCCCCAGTCTCGCGGACACGGATTACTCGAAAGGCCTTGAGGGATTCGTGGTCGGAGGTGCCCAGTGAAATGCGAGCAGCACGGACTGGAGTTTGAATCGGTAAGCCCGGGCGGCCTTTTCCTCAAAGGGCCTCATGGTTACTTCGAGGGTTACACTGATTGCCCGAAATGTGTTGAGGGACACCGTCAACGATGCTTTTCGCGGAACGTGCAAGCTGCCTGCATTCCCCCACGGTTCGTTGGAAAGGGATTCGACTCGTTCGTGGCGACCACGGCGCCTCAGAAGCACGCTCTTGAAGTTGCTCGGGACTACGTGGCGCGCTTCCCGGAACACGAGGACGCCGGCCACTGCCTGGTGTTCTCGGGAAAGGTCGGAACGGGAAAGACGCACCTGGCGTGCGCGATCGCCGAGGCTCTTATCCGTGCGAACTTCGGGCCTTACTATACGACAACCGCAGACCTGATTCGCTGGATCCGCTCCGCCTGGCGGAAAGACTCGGACGAAGATGAGTCCACCATCCTGCAGCGAATCCAAGACTTCGACCTGTTGATTCTGGATGAGGTCGGCGTCCAGTTCGGGAGTGACGCCGAGGTTCAGCAGTTGACCGAAATCGTCGACCTCCGATACCGCGAAACGCGGCCCACGCTGGTCGTGTCGAACTACGGGCTGAACGATCTGGGGCGGTTCTTGGGCGAGCGCGGCGTGGATCGTCTCAAGGAGAACGGCGGACAGGTCGCAATTTTCAACTGGGGAAGCCGTCGCTAACTCAACCTCAATCCCTTTACTCAATCTGAGACACTTTACTAACAAAAGCCCCTTCGATTGCTCTCAAGAGCGGGGGCAACGGCTTCGCGGACGGCTCGCATCCGCGCCTTAAACGGCGCACTGGCGGCCAGAGGCGAGGAGGATCGGTTGCGGGAGAACGGCGGCAAGGTTGTGATTTTCGAATGGGAAAGCTGGAGGAAATAGAATGCAAACTGAGTTCGAGCGTTTACTGAGCGATGGCGAGGCGGCCGGACTGCTCGGGATCCATCCGAAGACCCTGCAGCGGCTCGCGCGAGTCGGAGAGATTCCAGCCCACCGCATCGGCCGGTCCTGGCGCTATCGCGCAAGTGAGATTGACGCTTGGCTGAATTCAACGAATGGCGATGTACAATCGAACCGCCAACCCGCTCGCGTGTGAACCACCCAAGGAGAAATTCTGGAATGGCGATCACGCGAAAGCGGTATCAGTCAGGATGTCTGTATCGAGAACGTCGGAAGGCTGGCCCGGGCGCTTGGGTTTTCCGTTATCGGGACGGGCAGGTCAACCGCAAAGTGAACGTCGGCACCGCGGAGGAGTACTCGACCAGGTCGGCAGCAATGAAGGCCTGCGAGGAACTCCGCGCAAAGATCAACCGCGAAACCAGATCGCCGCGAACGATGGCGGAACTGGTTTCCCACTACCGGGAAAAGGAATTGACGGAAGAAAGCGGCAAGTCGTTCTCGACGCGCACGGCCTACGCAGTGTACCTGCGTAACTGGGTTGAGCCGAAATGGGGAACACTGTCGCTTTCGGACGTGCGGACGGTCACTGTCGAGGATTGGCTGCACGGGCTCTCGCTATCGAATGGCAGCAAAGCGAAGATCAGGAATCTCATGTCCGCGCTATTCAATCACGCGATGCGTTACGAGTGGACAGAGAGAAACCCGATTCGGCTTGTGCGCCAGTCGGCAAAGCGCGAACGAGTGCCTGACGTGTTGACAGCGGAGGAAATCAAGGCGCTGCTGTCGCAACTGGACGGCCCTTACTACGTCATGGCTTTTCTCGCCGCTGTCACAGGGTTGCGAGTTTCGGAGTTGCTGGCGCTAAAGTGGGCAGACATCGAATTCACCGCGGGGGAAATCCGGTTGACCCGGGCGATCGTGTGTCAGCATGTCGGATCACTGAAGACTGAAACGTCAGCGAAGCCGGTCCCGATGGACGCGGGATTATCCGCGCTGCTGCTGGACTGGCGCCAACGCTGCCCGTACAATCAAGACAGCGATTACGTGTTCGCTTCGCCTGAGATGCACGGCAAGCAACCGCTGTGGCCATCAAGCGCGATGTCGAAACACATCCGTCCCGCTGCGGAGCGGGCCGGCATCACGAAACACGTTCGCTGGCACGTATTCAGACACTCGTTCGCAACTCTCCTAAAAGGGAATGGTGAGGACGTGAAGACGGTACAGGAGTCACTGCGGCACGCAGACAGCAAAATCACGCTGGATACGTACACTCAGGGGCTTATGTCATTGAAAAAAGCCGCGCAGCAGAAGGTATTTGAGGCGATTGTTCCCAAATGTTCCCTCGCTGCTGTTGTGGCAACCGCAAGTGCTTGATTCTAAGGTGAGGGCGCGTAGCTCAGTTGGTAGAGCAATGCCCTTTTAAGGCATGGGTCGCAGGTTCGAGTCCTGCCGCGCTCACCATAGTTTTCACCTAGTGCGCCGTTTCGCGCGGAACGGCTGATGTCGATTAGTGGATAACGCGGGCAACCTGGAAGGTGATTCCAGGAGGCCCGATCCCCCTCCCCCTCCCCTGCTTCCAGCCTGCCGGCAATACATTCGGGTCGTCGAATTGCATGGCCTGCCCGTCTCCACCCGATTACCGAACTCTCCAGAACGAGATGGTTTTGCGGTGTGATGTGTAAGCGTCCCGCACAAATTGATTTTGCGAATTGGGAGTTCACGGTCCGCCTCGCTGGATGAATCATTCGGGCGATACGATGGAACCATTTCCGGCCAGGACTCGTATACGATTACAGTGTGGACCGCACGAACGCGCCAACGACGGAAGCGGTGGTTGCGCGGAGGAGCGTGCAGAAGTTTGTCGCCTCGGGAGTCGGAGAACGACTCAAGCGTCACGGCACCGTGTTCCGCGACCCGGCGTTCGAGGCTCTGGCGGCATTACGTGCGCACAAGCTGCGTTCCGCGCTGACGCTGCTGGGCGTCACTTTATCGGTGTCGGTGCTCATCCTGGTGGTTTCGATTATCACTGGGGCGAACCTTTACATTGAGCAGCGCGTCGCCAATCTCGGGTCCAATGTCTTTCTGGTGCTGCGCTTCCCCATCATCACCAACCAGCAGGACTTTCTCAAAGCGATGCGTCGCAACCGGTATATCACGTGGGAAGACTTCGAGGCGTTGCGGGATGGCATGAGGCTGCCTCGGGCCGTGGGCCTGGAGGCGCGAACCGACGGCAAGGTTCGCCTGGGAACCCAGGCGCTGAGCGAAATTAATATCCGAGGGGTGACGGCCAACATCGCTGATATGGATGTGGAGGAAGTCGAAACCGGCCGCTACATAATGGATGCGGACAATGAAGGCAGAGCAGAGGTTGCCTTTATCGGAGAACAGATTGCCGCAAAACTGTTTCCCACGGTCGATGCCATCGGCAAAACGATTTACGTCGATGGCCGCGGCTTCGTTGTGGTGGGCGTAGCCAAGCCGATAGGCACCATCTTCGGGCAATCCCAGGACAATTTCGTCTACATCCCGATCCGCACGTTTTTGAAACGGTATGGCGAACACGGGCAGGGACTGGATCTGGCCATCAACATCAAAGCGCGCGGGCCGGAGTGGATGCGGGAGACCGAGGATGAAGCTCGCACCCTGATGCGCGGCCGCCACCATCTCGATCCCATGGTGGATGACAATTTTGGCATTCTGGCGTCCGACACGATTATGAGCCTATGGAAGAACTTGACTGGCGCCATTGCCGCAACCATGGTCGGAGTGGTTTCGGTCTTTCTGGTCATTGGCGGCGTGGTGATCATGAATGTGATGCTGGCCAGCGTGACGGAACGTACCCGCGAGATTGGCGTGCGCAAGTCGCTGGGAGCGCGGAGGCGCGACATCATGATGCAGTTTCTGGTGGAATCCGCGGTCATGGCAGCCGTAGGAGGAGCGATCGGCATTGCGATAGCCTATGTTCTCTCCACCCTGGTGCGAGTGCTCACGCCTGTGCCATCGCAAGTACCCATCGGCGCGGTGATTTTGTCGCTGGCGGTATCGACGACCGTGGGATTGTTCTTTGGTTTGTATCCGGCACACCGGGCGGCCAAGCTGGATCCCATCGAGGCTCTGCGCTTTGAGACATAGAGGCTTGCATCCTTAAAGAGGTTTGAACCGTGCGGATTGAAATCAGCGAAAGCACGCGCATGGCGTTTGATTCTCTTCGCCAGCACAAGACGAGGTCGCTGTTGACGGTCTTGGGCGTGGTCATCGGGATCATGGCGATCGTGGCCGTAGCCTCGATCATGGTGGGCTTGGACCAGGATATTCGCGGGTTTCTCGATCAATATGGCACGGACACGCTGTTCGTTTTTCGCTGGGACTTCGGGTTTCGAGGACAGCTCACAGCGGAAGAACGCAACCGCAAGCCCCTTACCTATGAAGACACCATCGCGATCCGCGATGAGTGCCCCGATGTGAAGGATGTGACCGTGGAAGTCTCCCCGCGAGTGCAACCGGGTCAACCCATGACCGTGCTGCCCGCGCGTTACAAACGGAACGAGGTCTACGGGATTCAGTTTACTGGCGCCATTCCGTCTTACGAATGGGTCTACAATGCGAACCCAGAGAAAGGCCGCTTCTTCACCGAAGCGGAAAACCTGCACCACATGGATGTGGCGGTGATCGGTCACGACCTGGCCGACGGACTGTTCCACGAGGAAGAACCGCTGGGAAAATCCATCCAGGTCGGAGGCGCGTCCTACCGGGTCGTCGGGGTGCTGGAGAAGCGTAAAGGCCAGTTCTTTAAAGATGAAAGTGCGGACAAAGTTGTGGTCGTGCCCTACGGGGCATACCACAAACATAATCCGCAAGACGACGAACATTTCATTGGCGCGCAAGCGTCTCCGGGTCGAAAGGCGCAAGCGGAGGACGAGATCGTCGGCCTGCTGCGCCGGCGCAGAGGGGTTGCATTCGATAAGCCGAACAATTTCGCGATATCCAGTTCGGAGGAGATTGCGCGCCAATTCCGTCAGATCACGGGAGCGATTGCCATTGCAGTGGTCGTGATCAGTTCCATCGGGCTGCTGATCGGTGGAGTTGGGGTGATGAACATCATGCTCATGTCAGTCACCGAACGCACGCGTGAAATCGGAGTGCGCAAGGCCATCGGCGCCCGACGCCGAGACATCGTCCGCCAATTCCTCACAGAAGCGATCACCCTGACCGGCGCTGGGGGAATCATTGGCGTCGCGCTGGGAGAGGGGATCAGCTTCTTGATCAATAAGCTCTTGCCAAGTCTGCCTTCGGCGGTGCCGCTATGGTCGGTCATCGCCGCAGTGACCGCCTCGATGAGCATCGGGCTTTTCTTTGGAATTTATCCTGCGATGAAAGCTTCACGACTCAATCCCGTGGAGGCGTTGCGCTACGAGTGAAGGATTGGCTAGGCAACTGTCGGTCGAGTTGCGCGCTCATTTTCGACGATCTCCCAGCGATGGACGACGCACGCGAGAGACGCGGGCGCGCGTGTTTGCACCTGCGCTACCGGGAAGGGCTCGCCACATGAACCGGAGCAGCGTTCCGTGGTTGGTTGCAACCACGGGGCTGCTCCTTTTTTTCTTCCCGAATATTGAATGCTGCCCGCTTATGCGGCCGCGCAAAAAGGCAGCCGTTCCGGCACGCAACTGGGATTCCCCGGGACGCCGCGAGTAACGCGGGGTTTGCTGCGTGATTGTACTCACGTCCATTCGTGATCACACACATAGCCCGCTCGTGGGACCGATGATAAACGTGCGGGACATACTTGTGCCTTTTCAGTTGGGATCTCCGACGGAAAGTGCCGGTCAGTCGCAGTTGCTGGTTCGCGGATAGAGTCCTGAGCGTAGCGGGGCACCTGGGCCGGCAGTGCGACAGGCAAAGAAAAGGAGAAGCCGTATGGGCCAATCCGTTCCTACCATTTGGGAATCCATGCAAGCGAAGGGATACGACCGGCGCGATTTTATGCGCTTCTGCAGCTTTGCGGCCATGATGGCGGGCATGGAGTCCTCCGGCTTCGCCAAGGTGGTGCAGGCCTTCGAAAAAAAGGCGCGTCCCCCGGTAGTCTGGCTGCACTTCCAGGAATGCACGTGCTGCAGCGAATCGTTCATTCGATCGTCTCACCCGATCGTCGCGGACGTGTTGCTGGACACGATCTCGCTCGACTACAGCGAAACGCTGCAGGCGGCCGCCGGACACCAGGCAGAGAAGAGCTTGTGGGACACGGTGAAGAATTCCCCGGGCAAGTACATTCTGCTGGTCGAGGGATCGGTGCCGACAAAGGACAGTGGTGTCTACTGCACCATCGCGGGGCGCACCGCCGAAGACATTCTGCGCGAGGCCGCCAAGGATGCCGCTGCCGTGATCGCGTGGGGCAGTTGTGCCTCGAACGGATGCATTCAGGCGGCAAACCCCAACCCCACTGGGGCTACTCCGATTCACAAACTGATTGGGCGGCCGGTGATCAATGTCCCGGGCTGCCCTCCCATCGCCGACGTGATGACCGGAGTAGTCACGCACATTCTCGTTCTCGGAGATATGCCGGAGTTGGACGGACTGGGCCGGCCCAAAGAGTTCTATTCCCGCCGCGTCCACGACACCTGCTACCGGCGGCCCTACTACGACGCGGGTCTGTTTGTCGAGGCGTGGGACGACGACAAGGCGCGGCGAGGGTATTGCCTCTACAAGATGGGTTGCCGCGGTCCGGTGACCTACAACGCGTGCTCGGTCACCAAGTGGAACGGGGGCACCAGTTATCCCATTCAGTCCGGCCATGGATGCATCGGCTGCAGCGAGGCCGGGTTCTGGGACAACGGGCCTTTCTACCAGCACCTGGCCTCGTTCCCAGGGTTCGGAATCGAAAGCACCGCGGACACGGTGGGAACGGCGCTCGGGTTGGTGACTCTGGGCGGGATGGCCGCTCATGCCATCTCCACCAACCTGCGCAAGCATGACGTGATCGGGGAAGAGCAACGGGAGTCCAGTAAAGAAACGAAACCTAGAGAATCGTGAGGTAAGCGTCCATGGCCAGGATCGTGGTCGACCCCATTACGCGGATTGAAGGACATCTCCGTGTCGAGGCAGTGGTGGAGAACGGCGTGATCACCGACGCCTATAGTTCGGGCACCATGGTGCGCGGATTCGAGAAGATTCTGAAAGGCCGTGATCCGCGCGACGCATGGGCGTTCACCGAACGGGCCTGCGGTGTGTGCACCACCGTGCATGCGCTGGCCAGCGTGCGCACGGTGGAAGATGCGCTGCAGATTTCCGTCCCGCAGAACGCGGAACTCATCCGGAATCTGATGTTCTGCACGCAGTACGTACAGGACCACGTGGTGCATTTCTATCACCTCCACGCGCTGGACTGGGTCGACGTGGTGAGCGCGTTGAAGGCCGATCCGCAGAAGACGTCCGCGATCATGACCTCGATATCCGCCTGGCCGAAGAGCTCTCCGAAATATTTCGCCAGCGTGCAGAATCGAGTGAAGGCATTTGTGGAGAGCGGCCAGCTGGGAATTTTTGCCAACGGCTACTGGGGACATTCCGCTTACCGGCTGCCGCCCGAGGTAAATCTCCTGGCGGTGGCGCACTATCTCGAAGCGCTGGAGTGGCAGAGAGAGATCGTAAAAATTCATGCCATCTTCGGGGGCAAGAATCCGCACCCCAACTACCTGGTGGGCGGCGTGCCCTGTTCGATCAATCCCAATGAGGTCAACGCCATCAACTCGGAGCGCCTGAATCATGTGGGCAGTCTGATCAGTGGTGCGATTGAGTTTGTGGAGCAGGTCTACATCCCCGACCTGATGGCGATTGCGGGTTTCTACAAGGACTGGGCCGCGGTGGGAGGTGGCCTCACCAACTACCTGTCATACGGAGATTTGCCCACCCAGGGGTTCAGCCAGCCCGATCATTTCAAGTTTGCGCGCGGGGCGATCCTCGACCGAAACCTCAACGAAGTGCATCCGGTCAATCCTCGCGATGCGCAGGAGATCAAGGAATACATCGCCCATTCCTGGTATGCGTATTCCGGCGGCGATTCTCAGGGCCTGCATCCGTGGGACGGAGAAACTGAATTCAACTTTACGGGACCAAATCCTCCGTACGAGCAGTTGAATGTCGAAGGTAAGTATTCATGGATGAAGACGCCGCGGTGGAAGGATCATCCCATGGAAGTGGGTCCGCTGGCGCGGTTGCTGGTGTCGTACGCCAGCGGAAGAACCGACGTGAAAGACGTAGTGAATGAGGCGTTGCAGCAGTTGAACGTGCCGGTGACGGCGCTGTTCTCGACCCTGGGCCGGACCGCGGCGCGAGGACTGGAGACTCGTCTCGTGGTCCACTGGATGAAGGAATTCTACGACGACCTGCTGACCCAGGTTCGGAGCGGCCACACTTCCACCTTCACGCGCGACAAGTGGGAGCCATCGACATGGCCCGCCACGGCGGAAGGCGTGGGGCTGACCGAAGCTCCTCGCGGCGCCCTGGCCCACTGGATCCGCATCCGCGACGGCAAGATCGACAACTACCAACTGGTGGTGCCCAGCACCTGGAACGCTTCTCCCCGCGACGGCGCGGGCCAGCGTTCCGCCTACGAGGCGTCGCTGATCGGAACGAAGATCGCAAATACGGAACAGCCGGTCGAGATTCTCCGCACCATCCATTCCTTCGACCCGTGCATCGCCTGTGCCGTCCATCTTTACGACCCACTGGGTAAGCATGTACACCAGTTGAGCTTCTACTGAGGAATTGCGTATGGCCACCAATCCGACTGCTGCCCACCTGCCGAGTACGCAACCCGTCACGTTCCAGCGCGTATACGTGTGGGAACTGCCGGTCAGGGTGTATCACTGGCTGAACGCGCTCTGCGTGGTGGTGCTGTGCGTCACCGGATTCCTGATCGGACACCCCGTAGCAATTTCCTACTCCACCGAGGCGTACCAGCAGTACTGGTTCGGGACGGTGCGCTTCCTCCACTTCGTGGCGGCTTTCCTGTTCTTCTTCAACTTCTTGTTCCGGATTTACTGGGGGTTTGTCGGGAACGCATATGCGCGCTGGACAAATTTCATTCCCCTGCGCGGGGCACAAGTGGAGGAGATGGGGGAAGTGCTGAAGGTAGATGTGCTGCAGACGCGCCTGCGCGGCTTCATTTCGATCGGACACAACGCGCTGGCAGGTTTCATTTACTTCCTGTCCTTTCTGGCATTTCTGTTCCAGTCCATCACTGGCTTCGCGCTTTACTCCGGCATGAGCAAGTCAGTGCTGCCGCGGCTCTTTGCCTGGGTTGTCCCCTTGATGGGCGGAGACTTTGCGGTACGCCAGTGGCACCACATCTTTATGTGGTTCTTTGTGCTGTTTACGTTGGTGCACGTATACCTGGTCTTCTACCACGACTATGTCGAAGGTCGCGGCACCACTTCTTCCATGGTGGGAGGTTGGAAGTTTGAGCGACAAAAACCACGGGACTGAGGCGGTCAGCGTACTGGTGCTGGGAGTCGGCAATGTGTTGATGGCCGATGAAGGTGTTGGTGTGCAGGTCGTGAGGGAGCTGGAAAAAATGCCGCTGCCGCCGAATGTGGAGTGCCTCGACGGCGGGACAGGTGGCTTCCATCTGCTCGGCGCCCTGCAGGACGCAGGCCGGATTCTCCTCATCGATGCCTGTATCGATGGCAATCCCTCCGGAACCGTGCGGCGACTGGAGCCGCGCTTCTCGTCCGACTACCCGCGAACTCTTACCGCACACGACATCGGACTGAAAGATTTGCTGGATGCGGCGTATCTTATCGGCGGGCCTTTGAATGTCACGCTGTTTGCGATCTCCATCGATCCGCTGCAAGGTGTGGGCATGGAACTTCGCCCCGCTCTCGCCCACCAACTGCCTGCGATTCTGAGAACCGTAAGAGATGAACTTTTCTTGACCCACGCCCCGGTCAATTGATGGCCGGCCGGATCGAAAGGAAATGGGATTTGCGCGCGAAGTTGCTTCCCAGTTTCCCGAATGACAACGGGGCCTCTTCCAAAGAATGCTTGCGTGGGATTGCCCTGCGCCCATAAGATAACTGCGCTGCTAGAGACCCCAAGGCATGATCGGCCAGTCCATCTCTCACTACCGGATCATTGAGAAGCTCGGCGGAGGGGGGATGGGTGTCGTCTACAAAGCCGAGGACACGAAGCTGAAACGCTTTGTGGCACTCAAGTTTCTTCCCGACGATGTAGCGAAAGACCCGCAGGCGCTCAGCCGTTTCCAGCGGGAGGCGCAGGCGGCGTCGGCGCTGAATCACCCGAACATCTGCACGATTTACGAAATCGATGAACACGATGGGCATGCGTTCATCGCGATGGAGTTTCTCGACGGGCAGACGTTGAAGCATCGCATCGGCGGACGGGCGATGGATGTGGAAACACTGCTGGGCATTAGCATCGAGATCGCGGATGCGCTGGATGCGGCCCACAGCCGCGGAATTATTCATCGCGACATTAAGCCGGCAAATATTTTCGTGACCAAGCGGGGCCAGGCTAAGTTGCTGGACTTCGGATTGGCCAAGCTGGCGCAGAGCACCGAACACACGCTGACGACGCCGGAAGGTCCGCATGACCAGTCCGGGGTCGACGATTGGGACGGTGGCGTACATGTCGCCGGAGCAGGTGCGGGCGGAAGAGCTGGACCCGCGGACGGATCTTTTCGCGTTCGGTTCGGTCATGTACGAGATGGCGACCGGAGACATGGCCGTTTTCCGGGAGCAGCAACGGCGTGGTTTTCGAGAGCATTCTGAATCGGATGCCGCGCGCCAGTGTCGAACGTGAACCCGGCAATCCCCGAGAAGCTGAGCGATCTGATTCTGAAGGCGCTGGAAAAAGAACGCGACATGCGCTACCAGACGGCGGCGGAGCTGCGTGGCGATCTGAAACGGATCAAGCGCGGGCTGGAAAGTTCGCGGATCAGGGCGGGAAGCGGATCTGGGATTGCGGCGGTCTCGGCGGCGAGCATTCCCAGTCAGCCGGCGCCGGAGGGTCTGGTTCCGCGACGGCGCGTGTTTACCGCGGCGGCCGTGGTGGGAGTGCTGGCTTTGCTGGCCGGATTGGGAACGGGAGCCCTGCTGCTGAAAGGTTCGGGCAAGACGGAGTTTGCGGCTTATCATCCGCTCACGTTCCGGCGCGGCATCGTGCATTCGGCGCGCTTTGCCCCCGATGGGAAGACAGTGATCTACAGCGCGGCGTGGGAAGGCAAGCCGCTGGATTTGTACACCACGCGCCCGGAGAGTCCGCAGTCGCAGCAAATCGAACCGAAAGGTGCGGATGTCCTGGCGGTCTCGGCCTCAGGCGAAATGTTGCTGGCGTTGCAGAGTAAGCCGCGGGATTCATCGTTTCTCTATGCCGGGACTTTGGCCCGGGTTCCGCTGGTAGGGGGCGCGCCCCGGGAAATTCTCAATGATGTGGAGTATGCGGACTGGTCGCCGGACGGAACGAATGTGGCCATCGTTCACGAGGTCGGGGGCAGGAAGCGGCTTGAGTACCCGATGGGCAAAGTGCTGTACGAGGCGGAGGGATGGATTGGGAATCCGCGGGTCGGGCCCGAGGGCAAGAGCGTAGCGTTTGTCGATCACGTGCAAGTTGGCGACGACGGCGGAGCCGTGGCCGTGGTGGACATGGCAGGGAAGAAGACCACGTTGTCGGAAGGGTGGGACAGCATTCAGGGGCTGGCGTGGTCGCTAGACGGAAGCGAAATCTGGTTTACGGCCACGCGAACCGGCGGCGACCGGTCGCTGTACGCCACAACGCTGGCGGGCAATGTGCGCTTGCTGGCGCGCGTGCCCGGCGAGTTGACGATCCTGGACGTGGGCAAAGAGGGCAACGTATTGATGACGCGCGGCAATGATCGCGCGGGGATGATCGGGCTGGCGCCGGGAGAGCCCAAGGAAAAAGATCTGTCGTGGCTGGACTGGTCGGTGCCGGGCAGCATGTCCGCCGACGGGAAGACGCTCTTGTTCCAAGAGTCGGGCGAAGGAGGCGGACCGAAATACGCGGTGTACCTGCGCAACACGGACGGATCGCCGGCGATCCGGCTGGGCGAAGGAAGCGGGTTGTCGCTGTCGCCTGACGGCAAGTGGGCCCTCTCGCGGCTGAACGTGACGCCGTCGCCCCTGGTTCTGTATCCGACCGGCGTTGGCGACATGAAGCGCCTGAAAGACGACGGGCTCAATCATGTGTTCATGGCTTTCCTCCCAGACGGAAAGCGGTTTGTGTTCACCGGCACGGAACCCGGACACGGCGTCCGGTTGTATTGGGAGTCGCTGGAAGACGCTAAGCCGCACGCGTTTAGCATTGAGGGAGTGGGCTCCGGGTTCGTGATGTCGCCCAACGGGGAAATTGTCGCGACGCGTGGGCCGGATCAGAAGATCTATATGTTTCCGGTGGCAGGAGGAGAAGCAAAGCTGGTGCCGGGAATGCAGGCTGGGGAAAATGCGACAGCATGGTCGTCGGACGGACGTTCCATGTTTGTGGCGGCGCGCGGGCAGATTCCGGCGCAGGTGTTTCGCGTGGATCTGGCCACAGGTCAAAGAACATTCTGGAAGAGTGTGGAACCGGCGGATGCGGCCGGAATCGATACCATTGGGCGTGTGTTGATCTCCGCCGACGGCAAGGCGTACGTTTACGGTTACAACCGGACGTTGTCGGATTTGTATCTAGTGCAGGGCTTGAAGTAGGGGGAAAGGCTGCCAGGCCATCTCCTTGGTCATCGGCGCGTGCGGTATATTCACAGCGTGTTCAAAACCCATCGGCAGTGGTGCCTGCTCCTTTTCTGTGTGGTGTGCGCGGTGAATCTCGCGCGTGCGGAATCCTACAAATACATTCGCGTTGGAAATAGGGAGGACGCGCAGACCAAGCCTGTGGCCGGTATCGCCATGATGGGCGGTGGGAGCGATCGGGATGAGGCGTTTCGCTGGTTGTGCAATAAGGGCAACGGCGGGGATTTCCTGATTCTGCGGGCGAGGGGCGATGACGATTACAACTCGTATGTGAACGGACTGTGCCGAGTGAATTCGGTGGCGACGCTGATTATTCCCAATCGCGAGGCAGCGGAAGATCCGGCCGTGGCGGAGATCATACGCAAGGCGGAGGTAGTGTTCATCGCGGGTGGGGATCAGGCCAACTACATTCGCGGCTGGAAGGGGACGCCGGTCCAAGCCGCGATCAATGAAATCATCGCGGAGGGCAAGCCGATTGGCGGGACCAGCGCGGGGCTGGCGGTGCTGGGTGAATTCGTGTACGGCGCGCTGGGCGACAAGCCGGACGACAAGGATTTGGCATCGTCGGATGTGTTGCCGAATCCTTATTTTGAGCGCGTGACGCTGGTGCGGGATTTCTTAAAGATTCCGCATCTGGAGAATCTAATCACTGATTCGCACTTTGCCAAACGAGACCGTATGGGGCGGACATTAGGATTTCTGGCGCGCATCATGAAGGATGGATGGAGTTCGACTCCGCGGGAAGTGGCGATCGACGAAAAATCGGCAGTGCTGGTCGAGGCGGATGGGAAGGCGACGGTCGTGGGCACGGGCAAAGGTGCGTATTTTCTGCGGCCGACGCAGGCGCCGGAGGTTTGCGAAAAAGGCGTGCCCCTCGCGTTTCGAAATGTGAGCGTGTATCGCGTTAAGGGGGGCGGGCATTTCGATTTGAGTTCGTGGAGCGGCGAAGGCGGGACGGCGTATTCGTTCTCGGTGGAGCGCGGAAAGATTGAGAGCACGCAGGCGGGGAAGGAGATTTATTAAAGGGAGGTTGCACCGGGCATCAACACATTGAGCCCGTAAGACGGTCTTTCGAGATCGGCGTCATTTGCCAGACATCGAGGGCGCTGAGTTCGACGTCGCCCTCGATCTTCAGGCGGAGCGGGCCGGACGGAATCTGATAGATGCGCGCGGTAAGCGAGGTGGTTCCGTTGACGAAGACTTCGAGCACCGATCCGTCGAGGAATGCGTGCAGATGCACGGGCGATCCGGTGGCTCCGGGGAGTGGCGCAGTGACGGTATTCACGCGAAGCTGCCAGTTGCCGGTTTGGTTGGAGCAGGAGATGGTGGCGAAGTCTCCGAGATCGGATTGCAGGCGGAGGGTGAACTCCTCAGCCTTGGGTTGAAGGTGTAAATCGAGTTCCGCGGCCAGATCGTGAATGCGGAGAGTGTCGAGAAGTTTCTGGCGCGCAGCGGACGTTGTTTCGCGAGTGACGCTGGAGTGCTCGGTGCGGAGTTGCTCGGCCGCAGGGGCGACCTTTGTTTGCAGTTCGCTCTCGGCGTTTAGAGTCAGCACGCGCGGCAGCGACATGGCTCCCGGCCCATCCGGCGGCGATCAGGTCGGCGTCGGGACGGGTCTCGGTGATCCATCCCCAGAGAATGCGATTGCCGTCGGCGTCGAGCATGGTCTTAGCGGCGTAGTACGAGCCCCAATCGACGACGCCTTCTTTCTCAGGCGTGAAGCGCTGTTTGGCGTAGGTGCCGACCTTCCAGCGAACTTTGCCCATCGTCGAGATCAGCAGCACGTGCTTGTTGCCGAGCGGGAAGAAGTCGGGACACTCCCACATGTCTCCGGAGTCGACGGGATTGACGGATCTGTCATCCGTTGGACGAGCCTTCGACCAGGGGATGCAGGTAGGTCCAGTGGCGGAGGTCGGGTGACTTGTACAGAAGGATGGCTCCGCCTTTGTGCGGGATTCCGGAGCCGAGAATCAGCATCCAGTCGTTGCCTTCGCGCCAGACGCAGGGATCGCGGAAGCCGGTGACGGCGAGGCCCGCGCGGAGGAGCAGTGATCACGGGTTCGGGAAGTTTCTTCCAGGTGCGGAGGTTGTCGTCCTGGGCTACGGCGAGGCATTGCGTCTCACGCCAGGTGTGGACGCCGTCCCGCAGATGTGGCTTCGGATGCGGACGTCGGCGGAGCTACTGCCGTGTAGATCATGGTTGGCGTGCCGTTGTCGAGGACGGCGCTGCCGCTGAAAACGCCATCGCGGTCGGGGCCGCCGGGCGTGGGCGAGAGAGCGATCGGTTCGTGTTGCCAGTGGATCATGTCGGGGCTGGTGGCATGCGCCCAGTTCATGTTGCCCCAGACCGCGGCCTCAGGGTTGTACTGGTGGAACATGTGATAGCGGCCACCGAAAAAAATGGGGCCGTTCGGGTCGTTCATCCAGTTGTGGGCGGGAAGCAGGTGGTACTGAGGACGAAGAGGATCGGAGGCGAGCTTGCGGCATAGGCGTCGTCGGCGGGCCTGCAGCGCGAAGGGAAGCCGCGCTTCAATGCCGGAGCGATGGCAGCAGCAGTGGAGAGTTGCAGAAACGCTCGTCGAGACAGCGGCATAGCTTGAGCCCTCCAGTGGACGCAGGGCGCTCGCGAATCGGGTTCACCATATGTCATACCACACGGGTGCGCGCTCGCGCGTTGGATATAATGCGGGAAAGATACAACATCTTCCATTCATCGTGTTTCGATACCCTTCCAGGCTCGCTGTTTTCTTCAGCCGTGGCGATGCTCGCGGTGAACGTCAGGCTTCTGGCACAAACAGCGGCGCCTTCGGCAAAATCTGCGGAACGGCTGGCTCTGCAGCACGGGCAAGAGGCGCTCAGGAGCGGGGACATCGCTCGCGCCCGCACGGAATTTGAAAAGGCGGTGCGCCTTGCTCCGAATGACGCGGAGGCGCAGTCGGCGCTGGGTTGGGTGCTGGCCCAGCAAGGGGACGCGGACGCGGCGGTGGCGCATCTGCGAGCCGCGATCAAGGCCAAGCCCGGCTTCGTCGACGGCGCGACTGACTCTGGCAGGCGTGCTGTCGCAGCAGGGGAAGACTGCCGAGGCCGAGCAGGAGGCGCGCGCGGCGGTGAAGATTGCGCCGGGGAACGCGGAGGCTCATCGCATGTTGGCCAGGATTCTGAGCCAACGGCAGGGAGACGAGGCTTTGTCGGAGATGCGGCGAGCAGTGGAACTCGCACCCCGAGCGCGCCGATTTGCGGGATGAACTGGGAACGATCCTGGCGCAGCGCAATCAATTTGCCGACGCGGAAGTCGCCTTTCAAGAAGCGTTGCGTTTGCAACCGAATCTCGAGCAGGCGCACTTTCATCTGGGCGTTGTGCGCTTGCAGGAGCAGCAACTGGACGCGGCCGCGAGCGAATTGGGAAAGGCCGTGGCACTGGTCCCGCAGGATGCGGTCGCGCATTACTACCTGGCGAAAACTCTGACGGCACAATCCAAGACTGCGGATGCGTTGCAGGAATTGCGCAAGGCCGCTGCGTTGAAGCCGGGATGGTTTGAGTTGCAGATTGAACTCGGCATTGCCTGCCAGCATGCCGGGGACACCGAGGGCGCGGTGGCGGCGTTCGGCGAAGCAGTGAAGCTCCGGCCTCAGGAGGCGGAGGCCTACAACGATCTGGGTCTGGCCCTGGTGCAGAAGGGAGATGCGGAAGGGTCGATAGCAAAGTTCAAGACGGCTGCGCAACTGCGTCCGGAAGACGGAACGTTCCGCGGGAATTTGGCGATTGCGTATATGCAGCTCACGAATTTCGATGCTGCGATCACGGAACTGGAGGCGGGGGTGAAGCTGGCTCCGGACAATGCGTCGCTGCACTACAACCTGGGTCTGGCCTACAAGCTGAAGGATCAACTCGACAAGGCGGTGCTCGAATTCCAGAATGCGATCCGGTTGCAGCCGGATCTGGCGGATGCACACTACACGCTCGGAGTTCTGTACTGGCAACGGGGAGAATTCGACCAAGCGACCGAGGAACTGCAGGCGGCGATTCAGAACCAACCCAACTATGCGGAAGCACATTACACGCTGGGCACCGTATTCAAGCAGCAGGGAAAACTGCCGGAGGCGGCAGCGGCGCTGCGGGAGGCGATCCGGCTGCAGCCGGATTTTGCAGGGGCGCACACGACGCTGGCCGGGGTGCTACGCCAGTTGGGCGACGCGCAGGGTGCGGCAGAGGAAGCGAAAGCGGGAGCGAGGATCGCCGCCTCGACCAATAATCTGCAAGCGGCAACGTTTTCGACGAACTCGGGAAAGCGACTGCTGGGCGTGGGCGATGTGGATGGAGCGATTGCGCAATTCCGGTCGGCCATCCAGTCAGAGCCCAACTACGCGGCGGCGCATTATCAGCTTGGACTGGCGTTGCGCCAGCAAGGTCAGAAGGACGAGGCGAAGAAGGAATTTCAAAAGGCGGCGGAGTTGGATCCGCATTTAACGGCACCGCAGTGAGCTTCGGAGTTTGCATCCTTAGCGCGTCCTGCCCGGTTCGAGCGTGGTTCCGCTTCTCGGGAACGCTAGTTGCCGCGATTGCGAACTGATACCAGGTCCGTCACCACGGGAACTCCGTGCGCGATCTTCACGTGCAGCAGCGCTTCGAACGGCTTCAGTTCGCTGGGCTTCGAAACATTCAGGCGCTGCAGCAGTTCCTTGACGGAGTCTTCCCGGCAAACATACTCCACAGCCGCCTGGGTACCGAAGGTAGTATCACCGGCCAGAATCAGGATGGAGCGCGATGGATCCAGGCCGGGCAGAAGGCTGACGACCGCATAGTCCTCCGTGGTTGGCTGATTGGCGGGCGTGCCCAGGAAGACTTTCGGCTCGCCGGGCTGGGGATGGACGTTGAATACGGCCAGGTCCCCTTTGCGAGGGCCGGATTCGAGGCGCCGGAAAACGAATTCCTGGGTTCCCGGAATATCCAGCAGCGTGAGATTCTCCGAGGGAGAGCCGACGAAAATCAGATCGTTGTTCTTGGCGTCGTCCAGCGAGAACAGGGCGCCGCGCTTGACGCGAATGGGCCGATTGAGCAGAGCGAAGACACGATCGAGTTGGTGGATGGCCAGCACCTCTCCCACGCCGGTGTAGTGGTCGAGAATAAAGGCGCGCGTGTCCGATGAGGGGTTGAAGTAACGCATCCCGGTTTCTGGCCGTCCGACAAAGCTGCCGTTGCTGAAGATCACCCAGGGTTGCTGCGGGCCGGTCACGAAACGATTCCAGAAAATCTGGTAAGCGGCGGGAACGGGCTGGCCGGTCGCGACCTGCGTGCGCGCTGCGCTGCGACAGCACGATGGCGGTCGTCACAAAAGACGCAGCCAGCAGAACCGAGAGTACCACGACGGCGATCGCCCAGCCGCGCGTCGATGCCGCAGCCTCGTCCTTTTTCGCGCCAGATTCGAGAACGAGGGGGCTCGCCGGTTGAACTCCCGGCTTGGAAGGGCGCAGATGAAACGTGAGCGCGTAGGAGCCCTTGGGAACCTCGACCACGATGAGATCGTCGGGGCCCTCGTGCGCGTAGTATTCCGCGAGTTTGACCCGCAGGCGTCCGGCCTGCACCCGGACGGTGGAGTCGCTCTGGGGATCGAATCCGGCCGGGCGGCCCAGAACTTCGGTGGCAATCTGGTACTCCTTGAGGGCGATGCCGGGGTGATCGAGCGAGTGTTCGGCGAGGTAGCGGAGCAATTTGCAGAGGGATTCCGAAGTGTGCAGGCTATGGCTTTTAATAAGTTTATCTATTTGCTGGAAGCATTGCTCCCGACCGATAGCGAAAGTGTGCGTCACAGCCATATCACAGGGAAGTAACGGACCGACGTATCTTACTGCAATGCTAGGACTTTACACCTGTAACGGTATCAAACCTAGTGAAACTTATTCCAGATAATTGTTTTGTACTACGACTGCACGCTGTCAGTGATCAAGTCTCCCTCTGCATTTCCGGGGCACTTCGGGTTGGGGAAAAGTTTCAGGAGGAAGTTCATGAAAAGGTCAGTGTGGGTCGCAGTGGCATTGCTGAGTCTACTGTGCAGTCTGTGGGTGCCGAGCGCATTCGGTCAGGCTGTGTATGGCAGCATCTTGGGCACGGTTACAGATCCCTCCGGGGCAGCAGTGACCGGCGCGAAGGTCACGGTCACGAGCCAGACCAAGAATGTGTCGACCGAGGCCACGACCAATGAGAGTGGCAACTATGCGGTGACGCACTTGATCCCCGATGTGTATTCGATCCGAATCGAAGGCACGGGCTTCAAGACCCTGGAGTACAAGAACGTCCAGGTGGCCGCCGATACCGGATCGAAAGTAGACGGTCAGTTCCAGGTCGGCTCGGCCAGCGAGCAGGTGGAAGTAACTGCTGAGGCTCCGCAACTGAAGACCGACCGCGCTGACGTGTCGATCGAGTTCAACGCACGGGCTGTCGAGAACGCCCCGATTTTGAACCGGAACTTCACCTCCTTTGAACTCTTATCTCCCGGTACGCAGAAGCTGGTGGGCTGGAGCCATGCGGCGACGGAGAACCCCCAAGGTGGCCAGCAAATCTTTGTGAACGGCCAGCACTTCAGCGGCACGGCGTTTGAATTGGACGGCACCGATAACCAGGATCCGATTCTGGGCATCATCGTGGTCAATCCCAACCTGGATGCGATCCAAGAGTCGAAGATCACGTTGGGCAACTTCGACGCTGAGTTCGGCAAAGCTGTCGCCGGCGTCGTGACCGTGCAGACCAAGTCGGGCAGCAACGACGTTCACGGCAGCGGTTTCTGGTTCCGCCGCACCGACGCTCTGGCGGCGCGTGATCCCTTTACCCAGTACAAGCCGGACGCAGTCACCGGCCGGCTGATTCCGTCGTCGCGCTGGCAGCAGTTCGGCGCGACCCTGGGTGGGCCGATCATCAAGAACAAGCTGTTCGCCTTTGGCGACTGGCAAAGCACACGCCAGAAGAACGGCATCAGCAACCAGGAGACGATTCCGACTGCACTGGCGCAGAGCACTTGCGTAGCGGGCGGAACATTTTGCAACCTCAGCGACTACGGTCAGATCATTTCCAACAATGGGTCGCCGTACATCTATGACCCGACCACAGGCGATTCGAGCGGCGCAAACCGGCTGGCGTTCTGCGGACCGACCGGCGAGGTAGCGAATCCGAGTCCTTCGAACTGCCCAGTGGCGAACCAATTCTTGGTCCCGGTGAGCAGGTTGTCGCCGGCGGCGATGAAGATGTTAGCCGCTTTCCCGCACCCAACCAGTGCTGGCACGTGCGTGCTGGGTGGGGCGCTCAACTGCCTGAACAACTTTGTGGGAGCCGGCGCGGGCCCGTACAACCAGAACAGCTTCGATACGCGCATTGATTGGGCGGCGAGCCAAAGCGTCAGCGTATTTGGCCGCTTCAGCCTGAACTACTTCACGTTGTCAGGGGCGCCGAGCTTAGGCGCGGTGGGCGGCGTTGGCTTCGGGCCGGGCGGACTGGCCGGCAGTTCCAATGTGCACAATTACAGCCTGGCAACCGGCGTCACCAAGACGTTCAGTCAGAGCCTGCTGGCCGACTTCCGGTTTGGCTGGTTCAAGTACAACCCGATGACCAACAAGCCGGATGCGGGGACCACCCCGATGACCGCCTTCGGCATCCCCAACGCCAACATGGGCGACAATTTCACCTCCGGCTTGGGCGAGTTCGACATGACCAACCAAGGAGGCAACAACCTCTCCAACTTTGGCGATGGTCTTGGAGTGGCGCGATGCAACTGCCCACTGATCGAGCGCGAACAACAGTTCCAGTTTGTGACCAACTGGACGAAAATGCATGGCAACCACCAGTTCAAGTTCGGCGCTGATGTCCGATATGCGCAGAACTTACGCGTCCCGAGCGACTCCAACCGAACTGGCGTCTATGCATTCAACAGTCAAGCCACCGGCAGCAGCGGTAACGGCGGCCTGGACCTGGCGACGTTCCTGCTGGGCGATGCCACTCAGCTAAGCCGCTATGTCAGCACGAGCGTGAACGCGGCCGAACGGCAATACAGGATGTTTTATTACGGCCAGGATACCTGGCGCGTAACACCGAAACTCACCTTGAATCTAGGCCTGCGCTGGGAGGTATATTTCCCGGAATACGTCAATGGCAAGGAAAACGGTGGCTTCGCCAACATCTCGCAGGGCGTGGTCCGAGTGGCGGGTGTGAACGGCATCGGGCTGAACGGCAACATCAGCAACAAGTGGAGCTATTTCGCTCCACGGGTTGGCATCGCATATCAGGTGAACGAGAAAACAGTGGTTCGCATGGGGTATGGCCGGAGCTACGATATGGGCGTGTTCGGGTCCAACTTCGGGCATGCCGTAACCCAGAACCTGCCGGTGCTGGCCAGCCAGTTCGTGCAACCTAGCGTCCCCAACAAGTTCGCGGCCTTCACGCTGGACCAGGGGCCGCCAATCTTCACCTTCCCGGCAGTACCATCCAACGGGTTGTTCCCGCTGGCGGGGCCGGCGTGCTACCAGGCCGGCACGGTGACCATTGGCGGGGTGACGCAAGTCCAAAGCTGCACGCAACCGCATATTCGGCCGACCTATCAACGGCTGCCAACCTTGGACGCATGGAACGCCACGGTACAGCGGCAAATAGACAGGTCGACCTCCCTCGAAATCGCCTACATCGGCAATAAGGGAACGAATGGGTTCGCCGGCGACGGCAACACCTACAACATCAACCAAGCTTTCATCGGGGCGGGCACGGCGGTGTTAGCGGCAGGCACGGTGTGCGCACCGCCGAACTGCTCGACGCCTGGCTTCACGCCGAATGTACCGCAGGTGCAGCGGCGTCCTTTCTACAACGCATTCACTTACTCTGCCTATCCCGACCCCAGCAGCGCGACAGGTTCTTTGATGTGCTGCTCGACTGATCAGGGCAACTATCTGGGCAACAACGCCAGCAGCATCTACAACGCCTTGCAAATCAAAGTGGACCGCCGCTTCTCGCAAGGGTTGCAATTCCTGACGCACTACACGTTTGCGCATGCCAACAAGTACGACAGCAACTACTACGCAGACAACCACCCGTACTCCTACGGGCCCGACGACCAGGTCCGCAACCACGTGTGGGTGACCAGCGTGGTGTATGAACTGCCCTTCGGCAAGGGCAAGTCGTTCGCCGGAAACGCCGGACGCTTGGAAGACTTATTCATCGGAGGCTGGCAGATCACCGGCACGACCAACTGGAGCGGGGGCCTGCCTTGGAGCCCGAGCTTCAAGAACTGCGGCCAGGTCAATGACGTTAACCTATGCCGTCCCGACAAGAACGGCGCGTTCCACGTGGGCGCGGGCAGTTTCAATCCCCAGACCCACACGGTACCGTTCTTTACGCCGATTCCGACACTGGCGTACGACCCCGCCCAGATCACTGCGACCACGGACACCTGCACTCTCGCTCGGCCCTCCGGACCGGGATGGGCGATGCCTGCTTGCGGAGCCCTGGGCAATGCCGGCCTGCTTAGTATCCGCGGACCGAGGGCTTTCTTCGCGGACTCTGCCGTGATGAAGAACTTCTCCATCACGGAGCGCTTCAAGGCCCAGTTCCGCATGGACGTGTTCAACCTGTTCAACCATCCTGTCCTGGGCTTCAATAACAACCAGGGCGGGTCGGGGACTTGCATCGACTGCGGAGGCAACGGAAACGTGACCGACATCGAAGCCGATTCTTCTCCGGGTTCGACGACCGGTATGCGGCAGATCGAGTTCGCCTTGAAGCTCTCGTTCTAGTCCCGCCACGGAGTGATTCACAGAGGGATTCCTTCGGGAGTCCCTCTTTTTATCTGCGCTGCAGCTACACCAGCTGAACGCTTTGTGCGGTAACCGGCCATGAAAAAAAGAGTGGTAGGGCTTGGCGAAGTGTTGTGGGATCTTTTGCCGGAGCGGACGTGCCTGGGCGGGGCGCCGGCAAACTTCGCCTACATCACCACGCTCATGGGCGATCAGGGCATTGTGGCCAGCCGCGTGGGCGAGGATTCGCGCGGGTTGGAAGCGCTGCGGCGCATGGAGGAACTAGGGCTCGACATCGATCATGTGCAGACGGACCGGGAGCACGCAACGGGAACGGTGAAGGTGGAGGTCGACGGCCAAGGTCTGGCTCGGTATGAGATTGCGCATCCGGTCGCCTGGGATGCTCTGGAATGGACCCTGGACTGGCAGCATCTGGCCGAAAAGGCTGATGCGGTTTGCTTTGGATCGCTGGCGCAACGGTCGCCGGATAGCCGGGCGACGATTCGACATTTTCTTGGTGCCACCTCGCCGCGCGCCGTGAAAGTGTTCGACGTCAATCTCCGGCAGTCCTACTACTCACAGGAAATTCTCGCGGAATCGATGCGGCTGGCCGACATCGTCAAGCTCAATGACGAGGAACTGCCGGAGATCATGAGCCTGAACAATTTTCCGCACAAGGACGAGCGATCGTCGGCGCAGCAGCTGGCCAGCGCCTATGAGTTGAAGCTGGTCTGCATCACGCGCGGGGGCCGGGGAAGTCTGCTGTTGCGCGGCAGCGAGTCGAGCCAGCATCCCGGGTTTCGCGTTCGGGTGGCGGACACGGTGGGATCGGGCGATGCATTTACCGCGGGACTCATACACGAGTATCTGCATGGTGCGTCCCTGGATCTGATGAACGAAGTGGCGAACCTGGTGGGAGCGTGGGTGGCGAGCGAAGCGGGCGCCATGCCCGCACCGAAGCGCGGGGCGCTGGAGAACTCGCTGGCCGAGATTCGCTAATCGCGATCACGAAAAGTCCACCCCTCCCGCTTCGCTAACGGGGAGCGCGCGAAAACTCTCTGACTGTTGTATAGTTACGAAAGATTGTGTTTGCTTTCGTTATCCAGCGGATCTTGGGAGCGGAAATCATGACGTGCATCGGGTGCAGCGGGCGGACCTTTCCTCAGTTATTCTCCTTTATTCTTGCGATTACACTCGCCGGACTAACCTTCAGTTGCTCCAAGCCTGCAGCGCAGCCGAAACCGGCGCCGTCGCGACCTTCCGACATCAAGGTGGAAGTACGGGATGGAGGGCCCGCCGTAATTACGACGAGCGCGGCGGAGTTTCAGATTCTGCCCTCGGGTTTCCTGCAGGCGAGTCTGTTGAAAGATGGCAAGCGGCTGACCCTGGACGAGCCCGATGTGGGATCGACGGGGGGCAGCGACTCCATCGTGCACGGTGGCAAAGAACTGGATTTCGTGCCGGATTTTGCCAAGGCAAAGGTGTTAGAAAGCAGCGGCAAACTCGGCCGCGGAAAACGGGTGGAGATTCCGGCGCGTCCGCTGGCCCCGACGGGAGTGGATGTCGAGCGCATGTTGTTGGTAGAAGCGAACGACGATTTTCCCAACATCGTGCTGGTCAGCACGGTGTACAAAAACGTCGGAACCACGGATTTTCAGATGGATCAGGTGTGGATGCAGCAGCACCATTTCAGCGCCAGGCAAGCGGATGCGAAAGCACAACCGTACGACATGTGGTCGTTCCAGGGATCGAGCTACGACTGGGGCAAGGATGACGTGCAGAAGTTGACGCGGGTTTCTTCGCAGCCGAACGCGATGGGCGAGGCGGTGAAAGGCGGCTACGGTGGCGGGATTCCGGTGGTCGCGTTCTGGACCGCGTCCGTAGGAGAGGCGATCGGGCACGTGGAGACGCTGCCCTGGACTTTGTCGATTCCGGTGAAGGTGGAAGCAGATGGGCGGGTGAATGCGAGCGTGACCATCCCAGCGAATACGCTGCTGAAACCGGGCGAGAGTTATTCGACGCCACGCAGCTTTCTCGCGGTATACAGCGGAGATTTCTACGAGCCGTTGCGCATGTGGTCGAGCCTGCTGCAGAAAGAAGGATGGGAAATTCCCAAGCCGTCGAACGAAGCCTACAACGTGAGTTGGTGCGGATGGGGTTACGAGTTCAACGTGACTCCGGCGCAGATGCTGGGGACGGTGCCCAAGCTGAAGGAACTCGGCATCAAGTGGGCGACGCTGGATGATCGCTGGTTCGATACCTACGGCGACTGGAATCCGCGGGCGGAGACCTTTCCCGGCGATTCCATCAAGCAGATGGTGGATGAATTCCACAAACAGGGAATCCTGGCGCAATTGTGGTGGCTGCCTCTGGGCGCCGAAGATGGGCAGGGAAAATGGGAGTCGCACAAGTACATCATCTCGAAGGTGGCGCAGCAACATCCCGACTGGTTCATTCTCGACAAGAACGGAAAGCATGCGCGCATGACGCGCGACCTGGCGGCGCTGTGTCCGGCGGTGCCCGAAGTGCAAAGCTACTACAAGCAACTCACGGAGAAATTTATTCGCGATTGGGGATTTGACGGGTCGAAGCTCGACAACATCTACAGCGTGCCCGCCTGTTACAACCCGGCGCATCATCACAAGTCGCCGCAGGATTCGGTCAACGCGATGGGCGAGGTGTACAAGACCATCTTCCAGACGACGCGGGCGATCAAGCCGGAGAGTGTGACCCAGGCCTGTCCCTGCGGAACGCCGCCGTCGCTGGCGTGGCTGCCGTTTATCGATCAGGCGGTAACCGCCGATCCGGTAGGCGCGGTGCAGGTGCGGCGGCGCATCAAGATGTACAAGGCGCTGCTCGGGCCGCAGGCCGCGGTATACGGAGATCACGTGGAACTCTCGTCGATGACGCCGGTCGGCAAGGGCAACTGGAGCGAGCATGGCAGCGATTTTGCTTCGACGCTCGGAACCGGAGGAGTGTTGGGAACGAAATTTGTGTGGCCGGATCCGGGACCGAAGTTCAAGCCGGTGGCTCTGACCAGCGAGAAGGATGCCCACTGGAAGAAGTGGATCGCACTCTACAACGAGAAGATGCTGTCGAAGGGAGAGTTTCGCGATCTCTACGTTTACGGCTATGACGTGCCCGAGGCTTACGCCATCGAGAAAGATGGAAAGATGTACTACGCGTTTTTCGCGGACAAAGAGAACGGATCGTTTTCGGGCGAGATTGAGTTGCGCGGGCTTAAGGCCGGGAATTATCACGTCCTGGATTATGCAGACGGAAAAGACCTGGGCACGGTGCAGGCGGAGGCGGGAAAAGCTCCCCGGCTGAAGACCGAGTTCAAAGAGCACTTGCTGCTGGAGGTAAGCGCGCAGTAGTGGCTCATGTGAGGACGGCCGCCTCGGCCGTCCCGCCGGGGCGAGGGCCGGCGGACCATAGATGCAGCCGGCTTCATCGCCCCCGGCTAAGGCTTCGAAAGAATTTCTCACGATGGGCGGCTTCGCGGAAGGCTTCGGTTCCTCCCGCCCGCGTGGTCGAGAGCGCCCCGGCCCGGTTGCCGCTCGCGAGGCATGCGGCAGGTCCGATCCCTTACATACTCATGCAGGAAGCCGGCGTCGAAGCTGTCGCCGGCGCCCACGGAGTCCACGGGGACGACTTCTTGCGTGGGACTGGTGAAGCGCTCGGCGCCCCGCTGAGCCCAAGCTCCTTTGCCGCCGAGCTTTACTACGACCAGCGGCACCAGCTCGGAAAGCTGGTGGATGGCGGCTTCCAGATCGTCGGTGCCCGCCGCTTTGCAGGCCTCGCGCTGGTTGGGCAGGAAAACGTCGACGTAACGCAGCACTTCGTGCAGGCCGCCTTCCCACCGATCGTCGGGATCATCGTTGGTGTCGAGAGAAATCGTTAGCCCTTTGGATTTCAGCTATTGAAATAGCTCGCCCACCCGCGGACGCAACCCTCCCTGCAAGTAATAAGACGAAAAATGGAAGTGACGCGAGTCGGCGAGATAGTCGAGGTCGAGATCCTCCCAGGATGTTTCCGCAATCGTTCCTGCATAGGTGAGAATGTTGCGCCACGCCTCGTGATGGAGGATCACGGTCAAGCCGGTCGTGGTTGCGCCGGGAACGCGCCGCACCAGCGACACATCGACGCCGCCTTGCTGCAGGCGATCGAGCGCGATTTGTCCCGAGAGGATCGTCGCCGATGCGGGATTGAAATCCGACGCGGCTGCCGAGCGCAGCCAGATTGTGAGCCAAGATCGCGGACGACGACCCCAGGGTGAGCATCATGCGGTCCGCGAGCAGTTCGCGTTCCGGCGGAAGTTGCTCCGGCAGACCGTAAAGGATCAGGTCGAGATTCAGTTCGCCGGCGATGGTGACGTCGAAGCGTGGCATGGATGTGCGTTGGCCGGGATGGCGTCAGACCAGGGTGACTTCAATGCTGGCCTGCTTCAAAGTCGCGAAGGTCCGATTTTGGGGATGCCACGGTCGGTGATGACTTCCTGCAGCGCCGATGGGGGGACGATCAACGACAGGCTGCGGCGGCCGAATTTGCTGGAGTCGCAGACGGCTACGGTTTTCTTGGCGACCTCGACCATCACGCGGTTGACTTTTGCTTCCAGAAGGTTGGGCGTGCTCAGTCCGAAGTGGACGTCGAAGCCATCGACGCCGAGAAACAACAGATCGGCGCTGAGCCGGCGCAGCGTTTCCTCGGCAATGGGGCCCACCAGCGAAAACGAATTCTTGCGCAGCGTGCCTCCGGTCAGGATCACTTCGATCGCCGTTCCGGCCAACTCCGCGGCAATGTTCACCGCGTTGGTGATGATGGTGAGGTTCTGAAAATTGCGCAGGGCGCGGGCAATGGCCGTCGTGGTGGTGCCGGAATCAAGAATCAGCACCTGGCCTTCCTTCACTTTCTCCGCCGCGCTTTCCGCGATGCGCAGTTTTTCCTGATGGTGGAGTTTCTCCTTTTCGCGCAGCGTCGGATCTTCGAGCGCGCCGTCGCGCGAGGGGAGCGCGCCTCCGTGGGTACGGTGGACCAGGCCGTGGGCGTGCAGAATTTCGAGATCTTTGCGAATCGTAACCTGTGAGGTTTCGAACTGCCGGGAGAGTTCGGTGACTAGAACCCGGCCCTGGTGGGTTAACAGATCGAGAATGGCGCGGCGACGTTCTTCGTTGAGCACAGGAATAGCTTTCGGCGAATCCGTAGTCGAATTCCACGGTTCGTGCGGCTGCATTTCTTTTTATAGCGTTTTGTTTCGTTTGTCCACTGCAAAGGTTGAGCGCTTCGCCGGCGAAGGCAGCCCCCAACCCCGAGGTTGAGCCTGTGATCCCAGCCTAAAGCGGATCACAGTTCACCCCCTAACCCATGTTTTTGTACGTAGTTGGGAACCATCCGGGGTGATAACCAACCCAATACCTGCCCCCAATGTCCGATTGCTTAGTAGGGGGTGGCTTTGCCGTAATCTCAGATTGGGACGAAACTGCGCCGGGTTTCGAAGCGCAGTCGCTAGTTACGAAATCCGGAACTGGGGAGATGGCGCCTTGGCAACCATGGGAAAGAAGAAATTTTCATTCGCTCCCAATCGGTGGTTGCGCGCGTGGTCGCGGGAGAAACGCTGATCGTTCCCGTGCGCGCCAAAGTTGGAGACTTGGCGTCGATCTACAGCTTCAACGGTACGGGCTCGCTGATCTGGAAATTGCTGGAGTCGCCGCGAACCGTGGCGCAACTGGCGACGGCGGTCGCGCAGGAATATGAAGTCGAGCCGGCGCAGGCCGAGCAGGACGTGACGAATTTTGTAAGCGAGATGAAATCGGCTGGTCTGGTCGAGGTCCCGGCACCGGTAGCCATGGCAGGGGACTGAAGAATAGCGACCAGTGGGGCGGGAAGGACTGGCAGCAGCGGGCGCGTGGAGAATCGCGTCCGCTGTTTTCAGACTTTTTCGAGCATGGAGGGGGTTTGGAGCAGTTAAGTTACGGTGCGTTTAGCGCGGATCTGCACCAGCGCCAGGCGGGCGAGCGTGTGCCGCTGCAGGTTTCGATTGAAGTGACGCGGCGCTGTCCGCTGGAGTGTCTGCACTGCTACAACAACCTGCCCATGGGCGACATGGAAGCCAAGCAGCGGGAGTTGAGCAAGGAAGAGCACTTCCGCATGCTCGATGAACTGGTCGAGATGGGCTGCTTCTGGCTGCTCTACACGGGCGGCGAAATTTTCGCGCGCAAAGACTTTCTCGAGATTTATACCTACGCCAAGAAAAAAGGATTCCTGATCACGCTGTTCACCAACGGCACGATCATCAACGAACAGATCGCGGATTACCTGGCGGAATGGCCGCCGTTCGCCATTGAGATCACGCTGTACGGGCGCACGCGGGAGACGTATGAGGCGCTGACGGCGATTCCGGGATCGTATGACCGGTGCCTGCGCGGGATCAGGTTGTTGAAGGAGAGAGGGCTGCCGCTGAAGTTGAAGACGGTGGCCACCAGCATCAACAAGCATGAAGTCTTGGCGATGAGGCGGTTTGCGGAGGAAGAACTGGGCGTGGAGTTCAAGATGGATGGCCAGATTAATCCGAGGATTGATTGCTCGCAGAGTCCGCTGGCGGTGCGGCTTACGCCGGAAGAGGTTGTGGCGCTGGATATGAGCACTGCCCAAAAGGAATGAGCGAGTACCGCAGGCTGGCGAAGCATGATCTGGAGAATCCGCCGAATCTGGCCGCAGATGGACACGGTGTATTTCTGCGGCGGAGGGATGAACTCTTTTGCCATTAATGCGTACGGAGAGATCGGCATTTGCGTGATCTCGCAGCAGGAGACCTTCGGGATCCGCGGGCAGGAGTGAGGCAGGTCTGGGAGGAGTCTCTCTGAAGTTGCGAAATCGCAAGCGGACGCGGGTCACCAATGCGTCGAGTGCCGCATTCAATCGCTGTGCGGGATGTGTCCGGCGAATGGCGAGATGGAGAATGGAGACCGGGAGAGTCCGGTGGAGTTCCTTTGTCAAGTTGCCCATTTGCGGGCGGCGGCGGTCGGGGTGGAGGTTCCGGCGCACGGGGAGTGTGAATTCTGCGCCGGGGGGAGCGAGCACGAGGCGTTGATGGAATCGGCGCGGCGGATCGTGGCCAAGGAGGTCGATGTGGAGAGTTGGGTCGGCCCGCAGCAGATTCTTCCGATCCTGAATAATGCGAGCGTGGCCGCGGGCGGGTGTGGGAGTTGCGGGAGTCACTAAGGCGACGACGAGAGGTGGAGGCTGAATGAATTACGAAATAGGGAAGCCGACGGCAAGAAGACGTATGAGCCACCGCGGTGACGACGATCAGCTTGCGGCCGGAGGAAGCGGTGCTGGGGCATTGCAAGTCGACTACCAGCGGGGGGCCGGCTGCCACTACCTGCTTTCCTTTCTGCGCTTCATCGGTTGGATCGTGAGGGCGGCTGCGCTCAACAGGAACTCAACAGTGACCTCTCCATC
>CAVPXW010000008.1:0-445719 GCA_963709865.1 uncultured Acidobacteriota bacterium | reverse complement strand
CATACACTTCGCTGGTATCGCCCAGCGTCATGACGAGCGTGGCCGACGAACCCAGCACCAGGATCGAGCTGACCGCGTCGCCCATCTGCACATCGCGCGAGAGCACGATGCCGTCGATCGGCGAGATGATGTCGGTATAGCTCAACTGTTCTTCAAGTTGCTTCAGGTTTGCCTGGTCCTGCGCCACTTGCGCCTGGGCCTGTGCAATCTTCGCCTTCAGCACGGTGACCTGCGCCTTCGACACATTCTGCTTGTTCAAGGCCATCTCGTAGTTCTTCTGCGCATCTTCCAACGCGGAGGTGGAAACCACTCCATCCTTCGCCATGTTGGTGGCGCGGTCGTAGGCGCGCTTCAGCAGCGGCACATCCGGACCTTCCGCATCGACTTTGGCGCGCTCGGAGTCGGCTTGTGAGCTCTTGAGGTTCGCCTGGGCCGCTTCCAGGGCAGCATGCGATTGCTCCACTTGCGCCTCGATCTCGATCTTGTCCAGTTGGGCCAGGAGTTGGCCCTTTTTGACGCGGTCGCCGTAGTCCACCATGAGCTTCTTCACAATGCCGCTGGCCTTGGACTTCACTTCGACCTTCGTGATGGGCGTGACCTTGCCGGTCGCCACCACGCTCTTGGCCAAGTCGCCCTTTTCCACTTTGGCAAGCTTCGACGGATCAATCTTGGTTCCGCCACGCGTCGCCGCGAATACTCCAACCGCAATCAGCAGGACGATTCCCAGTCCCACGCTGCCCCAGATAATCAGTTTGCGACGCTTCTTCTTATTATTCCCGTTACCGTTCACAACGCCTCCTGTAGATACCGCCAAGTGGAGATTGGGAGCCATTCTGCCGCCCTCATTCTCTGGTACGCGGCCCGAGTTGCTTTTGTTCCTGCGAAACTAAGATTTCCAACCTGGATTCGAAAAAGACCGCTGTCACCGCTAACCCATCTGCCGCCTGCCAGTTAGACCCATGACCTCTTAAAAGGATAGCGGATAACAGACTGGAATTTTGTGACCCTGCGCACCGATATATAAAGGCCATATATAAAAAGCCACAAATAAAGCCATGTAGGGACAGCCGCCCTCGGCTGTCCTCGGGCCGAAGGCCCGAAGCTCTTTTTCTCCAGCTGCGCTCAACCTCAAAGGTCAGTCGAGCTGCGCTCGCCGGACAGCCGAGGGCGGCTGTCCCCACATAAAGCGGCTGTCCCCGCATAAATGGGAATGATCACCAGCCACTAACAACCGTCTTTAAAATGTTAGAATTACCCTTCCATGATCGCCTTTGTGCTGCTCCGGGTCTTTCTGATCCTTCTCCTGGTGGCGGCCAATGCTTTCTTCGCAGCCGCTGAATTCGCCTTAGTGAGCGTGCGCGATACCCGCATCCAGCAGCTCATTTCAGCGGGACGCATCGGCGCGCGCATCGTGCAGCGCCTCCATCAGCACCTCGACGAAGTCGTGAACGGCGTTCAGCTCGGCATCACCATGGTTAGCCTCACCCTGGGCTGGATTGGCGAGCCCATGGTCGCCCGCCTGGTCGAAGGGATGCAGTTCGTCCACCAGGTTCCGCACGCAGCGGTTTACGCCCACACCATCGCCATCGCCATCGCTTTCAGCCTGATCACCTACATGCACGTGATCCTTGGCGAACTGGTACCGAAAACTCTCGCCCTGCAGCGCGCCGAGCAGGTCGCCCTCGCCGTCGCCGCGCCCATGGAGGCGTTCCTCACCCTCACCCGCCCGGTCCTCTTCTTTATGCGCCGCTCCGGTGGCTTGGTTCTGAGGATGTTCGGCGCCCAAGCCCACCCGCCGCGGAGGCGCCGTCCACTCGCCCGATGAACTTAAACTCATCGTGACCGCCAGCCGCCAGTTCGGCCAGATTCCCGAGTTCCAGGAGGAGATGATCCACAGCGCCATCGAACTCGACAGCATCACCGTCCGCGAGGTTATGGTCGCCCGCCCCGATATTTTTTCTCTGCCCTCCGACCTCATGCTCGACGATGCTCTGGCCCGCGTGGTGGAAGGCCAGCACTCCCGCATTCCGGTGTATGATCCGCAGCGCGGGCCCGAGCACATTGTCGGCGTGCTCTACTACAAAGACCTCATGCGCTGGATGCGCCTGCGCCTCAGCAATCTCGGCCAGTCCACGTCCACCCGCATTGCCCGCATGCAGATTGCCCAGATCATGCATGACGTGCTGGTTGTCCCCGAAACCAAGGTTCTGGCCGAATTGCTGGCGGAGTTCAAAGATCGCCGCCGCCATCTCGCCGTTGTGGTCGACGAATTCGGCTCGACTGCCGGCGTGATTACTGTGGAAGACATACTCGAGCAACTGGTCGGCAATATCGAGGACGAATTCGACGTCTCCCCCAGCGAACCCGCGCTGGAAGATGAATCGGTTCTGGTGCTGGAAGGCTCGGTCAACATCCGCGACCTCGAGACCGAATACGCCCTGACCCTTCCGCGGGACGCGGGTTTTGAAACCTTGGCGGGATTCATTCTCGCGCGCCTGCAGAGGATTCCGAACCTGCGCGACTCCTTCGAATACGAAGGCCGCCGCTACACCGTCGAAGAGTTGGAAGGTCACCGCATCGCCAGAGTGAGAATCGAAAAGACCGCGAAAGTAGAAGGCGAAGCCGAGGCCGCCAAGCACGGCGGAGATTGAATGTGGGACAGCCGCCCTCGGCTGTCCGGTCGAGTGAAGCTCGACAGGGTTTGGGGGCTGCCGAGGCAAGGGCTCAACAGAACGACGAACAACTAAACACGACCGCATGGTCCACCGCCTCCTCCAACGCGTCCTCTACACCCTCCCAGTAATCTGGCTGGTCGTGAGCCTCGTCTTCCTGTTAATCCACCTCGTGCCCGGCGACCCCATCGCGCAGATGCTTGGCGAAGGCGCCCCGGCCGCCGACATCGCTGCCACCCGCCACGCCTACGGCCTCGACGCACCTCTGGGCGAGCAATACTTCCACTACTGGAAAGGCGTGCTGCACGGCGACCTCGGACGCTCCATCCGCTACAACCAGACTGTCACCAAGCTGATCGCCCAGCGCTATCCCTACACGCTTCGGCTTACGCTGGCGTCTTTGTTCGTAGCAATCCTTCTCTCCATTCCCGCCGGAGTCCGCTCCGCCCGCCGCCGCAATCGCTGGGACGACCGCCTGCTCTCCGTCGTCAGCCTGTTTGGCCTGTCGTTCCCCAACTTCGCGCTCGGTCCGATCCTGATCCTGCTGTTCGCCATTAAGTTGGGATGGCTTCCCGTCTCCGGCGCAGGCTCGTTCGCCAACCTCGTGCTGCCCGCGCTCACCATGGGCAGCGCGCTGGCCGCCATCCTCACCCGCATGGTGCGCACCTCCATGCTCGAAGAACTCAGCCAGGACTACATCCGCACCGCCCGCGCCAAAGGCCTGCCCGAGCGCACCGTCGTCTACCGCCACGCCCTGCGCAATGCCATGATCCCCGTTCTGACGGTCCTGGGCCTGCAGTTCGGCGCCTTACTCGCCGGCGCCATCGTCACCGAAAAGATTTTCTCCTGGCCCGGCATCGGCCGGCTCACCGTCGACGCCATCTCGGGGCGCGATTATTTCCTGGTGCAAGGCTGCATCCTGGCGATCGGCTTGACGTATGTCGCGGTGAACTTACTGACGGATGTGCTGTACTCGGTGGCGAACCCGAGGATCCGGCAGTAACCCGGACCAAACTTGCGTCTCCAAAATCTATCGCTTGACAGTAAAATCACTCACCCTTCGCGTTCTTTGCCAGCGGTGGGCAGGGCGACGACTTCTCCGCGATTCAGTCCCACAGTTCACTTGACAAGTGTAAAGTTACAGGCTTCAGTCTGGTCAGTGAAGGTCCGGAGCTTCGTACACAAGGGCTTGAAGAACTTTACGCTGAAGATAGCGCCAAAGGCCTTCCGCCCGACTCAGTCGGCAAGCTTCGCAAGATCTCGCCTTCCTCGACGATATGCAGGACCCCGGAGGAATTAGGTGCGCTTCCCGCGTGGAAGGTGCACACGCTAACCGGTGATCGCAAGGGCAAGTGGAGCCTCAGAGTTACCCGTAACCACCGCTTGACGTTCCGCATTGACGCACCTGAGCGTGAAGTTTACGACGTTGATCTGGAAGACTATCACTAGAACCGAAGGAGCAAATTATGCCCATGAAGAGCCCGCCGCATCCCGGAAGCTTTCATTCGGACGGAGATTATCCAGCCTGCTGGCCTATCGGTGACTGCGGCGGCTGCGGCGCTTAAATTTCTCGGCCCGCGCTGTCGAGCCTGCTGAATGGCAAGGCTGGTCTCTCCGGTGACATGGCGCTTCGCATCGAAAAGGCGTTTGGAGTGAAGATGGACACGCTCATGCGAATGCAATCGTCCTACGACATTGCTCGCGCCCGTTTGCGAGAGGGCCAAATCCGCGTTCGACGGATTCCCCAACTCGCGCTCAAGCAATTCAAAGACTTGATGAAGAAGAACTCGGGCAGACTGAGGTTCGAGGGACACGATGCAGCCCTTTAATCACGCGTGGCCATTCCCAGCTTAACCATGTCCGCCGCCGCCATCTCGTTGCGCCGCCGGGTTGCCGGAAATGCTCGCCACAATCCGTTGGCAGCCACCGGCGTCGTGTTGGTTGTCGTCTTCGTGATCTTTGCCCTGTTCGCCCCGTGGATCGCTCCGCAGGATCCCGCCGCCATCGACCTGCCCACGCGCCTCAGCACTCCATCGTCAGCGCACTGGTTCGGCACTGACGAACTGGGCCGCGACATCCTCTCGCGCGTCATCTACGGCGCGCGCATCTCCATGCTGGTCGGCAGTTGCGTCGTCCTCGCTTCGCTTGCCCTCGGACTCATCATCGGCTCCATCGCGGGATACTACGGAGGCGCCATCGACCGCTTCGTCAACGTGGTCCTGATGAACGCATTTCTGTCCTTCCCCGGAATCCTGCTGGCCATCGCCTTCATCGCCTTCCGCGGTCCCGGCATCTTCAATCTCGTGCTCGCGCTTTCTCTTGGGGGATGGGTTGGTTACGCCCGCCTGGTTCGCGGACAAGTGCTCGCCGCCCGCGAACGTGAATTCGTCGAAGCCGCGCGTGCCCTCGGCGCGAGCGATCTCCGCATCATCGTCCGCCACATTCTGCCCAACATCATTCAACCGGTCGTCGTTCAAGCCGCGATCGGCATGGCTGGAGCCATCCTCGCCGAAGCCACCATGAGTTTTCTCGGACTCGGCGTGCCTCCGCCCACCGCCAGTTGGGGCGCCATGCTCAACGACGGCCGCGCTCACCTGTTCGACGCACCCCACCTCGTACTGTTTCCCGCGCTCGCCGTGATGCTGGCCGTGCTGAGCTTCAACTTTATCGGCGATGCCTTGCGGGATTATCTCGACCCGCGCTCGCGCATCGAAGCCGGTCTCTAATCCGCCCCCCGATTCGTAGACTTCCGCGCCGAACCCCGCTCTGGGCGCCGGCCCGGCCGTAAGTGATTCATGCTGCACGACATAACAAGTCCGCAACATTTCTTGACACTCTGGGTTTCTTCTCCCGTGGCCACAAAGTCTAAAACTATTTCGACAAATCAACTATTGGGAGAGTTCCTTATGACAAGCACGATTAAGATTACGTTTTTGAGCACGGCGCTGGCTATCCTGGCGCTGCCGGTTGTGGCCCAATCGACCAACCCTGCGCCGGTTACGGGCGAGAGCATTCAGGACCGCAAAGAGGCCCAGCAGGATCGCATCGCCAACGGGGTAAAGAGCGGCGAACTGACGGCCGGCGAAACCTCCAGCCTGGAAAAGAAAGAATCGAGCCTGAACCAGGAAGAGCATGACATGCGCAAGCTGGACAACGGCAAACTCACCGCCGCCGATAAGACCACGCTGAACCAGCAGCAGAACCAGCTTTCCAAGCAGATTTATCAGGACAAGCACAATTCTGCGGTGCAGAATACCAACCCGAAGAGCGAAGTGGGCCAACGCCAGGAGAACCAGCAGGACCGCATCGCGCAGGGCGTGAAGAGTGGCCAGTTGACCGCGGGGGAAACAGCGCATCTGGAAAATAACCAGGCCAAGATCAACCAGGAAGTGCGCAGCGACCGGCAGCCAACGGTGGCAAGCTGACTGCGCAGGAAAGGCAGCAGGTCAACCGCCAGCAAAACCGCCAGTCGCGCCAGATCTACCGCGACAAGCACAACGGCCGTCATCAATAGTCAAAGCTTCCGGCAGCAACGGAAGGCAAAGAGAGAGAAGACGGAAAACCGCCCCCGGGACCAACCGGGGGCGTTTTTCTTAGTGATAGCGAATGCGCAAGGGATTGATCACAAGTACATCTGGAAATCGCTGGTGTGCTGGCGCGGCTTCTGACAGAATCGCAAGAACAAAGGACAAGAGGACAGACGTCTCTTGCGCCCGAGGAGGACGGAACATCGCCGCTAGCCCGCACTCCGCCGTCTCCGTATCGGGCCCCGCCCACGATGATGTGGCAGTTCGCCCAGGCCAGTACGCCGCCATCTATGACGAGCAGTGCGAAATTTGCCAGGCATTTGTCTCATGGCTGAAGCTTCTCGACGGGCACGGAAAGGTCGCTGCTCTTCCCATCGTTGCGGAACTGCTGCCTGCCATTCATCCCAGCCTGGAGCTTGACGCCTGCATGCGCGAGCTGCACGTGGTGACGCCCCGCGGTGAGGTGCGCCGCGGTTGGGATGCCGTCGCCGAACTGGCGCGCCTGTTTCCGGCGACGTTCCTGATCGGCTGGCTCGGCCGCGTGCCCCCATTTCGCTGGCTCGGGCATGCCGCTTACCGCTTCGTCGCGCGCAACCGATATGCGGTCAGCAAGTGCCGGGGCGGCGCTTGCCGGGTGGCGCGTCCCGACGAAGTGAAGCGGAAGTCCTTCTTCGGAACGTTCTGGAGCTGTTACCTGATCGGCTTGCTGATACGGCTGCCGCTGATTGCGGGCGCGGGCGTGCGCGACATGATCGATCAATCCCGCGCCTACGTGCGCACCTTCCGCCGCCGCATTGATTTTCCCGGGAGCAAACTGACGGTTTTGTTCCTCGGGGGCATTCCCTGTGACGTGGTCCCGCTGCTTTTTGGAGAGCTGTTCACCGCCATTCTTTACGACGGACTGCTGATTGATCCGGGATCACCGCGCATGCGAGGCTCGCTGGCCCGGCATCTGCAGCGTTTGCCGCGGGGCAGCGTGCGCGCGGTGGTGGCGACCCATCACCACGAGGAGCATGTCGGCAACCTGAACTGGGCGGCCCAAACCACCTCGGCTCCGCTCTACCTCTCTTCCGCTACTGCCCAACTGCTCGCGTCTCCCAGCCGCCTGCCCTGGGTGCGCGCCGCCATCATTGGCCAACCTGAACCGCTTCGGCCACCCTTTGAAATTCTGCGAAATAGCATTGCGACGATCCACGGAGAACTGGAAGTCCTCAACACGCCCGGTCATTGCGACGACCACATCGTGCTCTATGACCGCCGGGAAAAAGTTCTGATTGCCGGCGATGCCTTCATGGGCAGCTATTTTGCCACGCCCAATCCGGATGTCGACAGCTGCAAGTGGATCGATACGCTCGAGCGCCTGCTGGCACTGGACATCGAGGTTCTGGTCGAAGGGCATGGCCACGTTCACACCTTACGCCCGGATTTTCCCGAAATCGCCGGAGTCGTGATCCGCGAAGACCCGCGCCAGGCGCTGGAGAAAAAACTCCTGTACCTGCGCTGGCTGCGCCAGCAGATTGAGTCAGGGAAGCGCGAAGGGCTGGATCGGTCTGCCGTCGAAGCCACCTGCTTCCCCTGGGGACGCGGGCGCGCCTGGGAAAGTTTTTCGAAGAACGAACTGATCCGCGTTCTCAGCCTGGGCCATTTCTCGCGTTCGGAACTGGTGCGCAGCTTTGTGCGCGGGGACTCGCCGGGCGAAGTCCTGCCCACGGTGTATCAAGCTCGTCTGCACCGGCCCGAGCCAGGCGATGAGCCGGCATCGCGCAACCTGCGCTGAAGCCAGACTCCCAGATGCTTGAAAACGCGGGAAATCCGGTTCTTGACATGAATCGCAAATTGCAATATAGTTATCCCGATTTGAAATATTAACGGGGCGGCCGATGAAGCTGGGCGAGAAAATCCGCTACTTGCGCGAAGTGGAAGGATCGCTCCGCGGTCTGGGCCGGCCCCTGACGCAGCTGGAACTGGTCCGTGCTCTCCGCGCAGAGCTCGGCAAGGGCAAGACCATCAGCCAGTCCTATCTCTCGCAGATCGAAAACGGCGCCCGCCCGCACATGACGCAGTCTTCGCGCGCGCTGCTGGCGAAGTTTTTCAAGGTGCATCCCGGCTTCCTGGTGGATGACCCCGAGGGATACCACACCGAGCTGACTTCGGATCTGCGCTCGACCGAAGGCCAGCTCGACGTCTGGCTGCTGCAAGGCTCGGAGCGTTTTGCGAACGACCCCGAAGTGAGCCATGTGCTGATCAAGGCCGCACGCGAGAAGGACACGCGGCGCAGCTTGCTCCTGTTGGGAGCGATTCTCGACACCCCGGGATTGGCCGACCGCCTGCTTGAAGCTTTGCGGCCGGAGTTGGCGGCGAGCGGGACTCAGCGTCGTGCCGCGAATGCGGAAGGGAGGCGGCTCCGATGACGTCGACAGGGTTCAACTGGTCCGATTTCTATCTGATCTGTTTCGCGGCCGGTTTTTGCTTCAGTTTCTTTTCGTTCGTGTTTGGCGGATCGCGCTTCGGGCGCCTGCACCTGCCACACTTTCACGGGCACGCAGTCGCGCACCTGCCGGCAGCAACTGGTCCGGCGGCACATGCGCCGGCTGGCGGCGGTCACGCGCCAGTGGCAGCACGGCTTCGCAAGCGCCGGACGCACATCCAGCGGCGCGCGGCAGCGGCGTTTCGCCGTTCAACCCGCCCTCGCTGGCCGCGTTCCTGGCGTGGTTTGGCGGCGCTGGATACCTGCTCACCCGCTTTTCGTCGTTATGGGTGGGCCTGGGATTGTTGCTGGCGGTGGTCAGCGGTGTCGTCGGCGGCGGAATCATTTTCCTGTTTCTAAGCCGGGTGCTGATCTCCGACGAGGAGAACATGGATCCCGCGGACTACGAGATGGTCGGTGTGCTTGGCCGGCTCGCGGTCTCCATCCGCGAAGGCGGGACAGGCGAGATCGTCTACTCGCAGGTGGGTACCCGCCGCGTCTGTGGCGCGCGCAGCGAAGACGGCAGCGCCATCGCCAAGGGAACGGAAGTCGTGGTCACGCGCTACGAGAAGGGAATTGCTTACGTGCGCTTGTGGAGCGAAATGTCGGGCGAAGACGAAACCACAGCCGGCAACTCGATGGAGCGTTGAGTCGCTGAACGAGCTTGCACGGAGATTCTATGAACGGACGTTGCTACAAGACGCTGGTCGGGCTGATGTGGCTGGCGCTGCCGGTCACGATGCTGGACTACGGGCGCAACTGGGACCGTCTGCCGATGCGAATGGCGGTGCACTTCGACGCCAACTGGCAACCCAACGGCTACACGTCCCGCGAAGGCGCCCTGGAGTTGGGACTCGGCATTATGGTCTTCATGCTGGTCGTGTCGACGGCCGGGAGCTTGATCGCACACGCCCTGAAGCCGGCCGCAGGATGGCCGCTATTGGTGCTTTTCTATGTTGTGCTGGGATTTGTCTGGTACGGCAACTATTCGATTGTCAGGTTCAACCTGAATCTGCTCGCTCCGCATCCGCCGCCGGTGAGCTTGACTGTTCCCCAGTGACGAACGAGCGAGACGCAGTCTTTTTAACCCGGATTTGTGACAGGAGGCGTTATGTTCAACGGCATTTCGAATGTAGTGCAGATCTGGATCTTCGTGGGGCTTGGAGTGATGGTCATTCTGTTCCTGATGAGCGGAATGGCCAGGCTCTATCGCAAAGCCGGACCGCATGAGGCACTGATCGTGTACGGCCTGGGCGGGACGCGGGTGGTGCAGGGACACGGCACGCTGGTGCTGCCCATGGTGCAGATCTGCCGCGATCTGTCGCTGGAACTGATGTCGTTCGACGTGGCGCCGCAGCAGGATTTGTACACCAAGCAAGGCGTTGCGGTGACGGTCGAAGCGGTGGCGCAGATCAAGGTCAAATCCGACCGCGAGTCTGTTCTGACCGCGGCCGAACAGTTCCTGACCAAGAGTGACCAGGAGCGCGAAGGCCTGATCCGGCTGGTGATGGAAGGCCACCTGCGCGGCATCATCGGCCAGTTGACGGTGGAGGAGATCGTCAAGCAGCCGGAAATGGTTTCCGACCGCATGCGATCCACTTGCGCCGAAGACATGAACAAGATGGGCCTGGAAGTGATCTCGTTCACCATCAAAGAAGTTCGCGACAAGAACGAGTACATCACCAACATGGGCAAGCCGGATGTGGCGCGCATCAAGCGCGACGCCGACGTGGCCACGGCGGAAGCCGACCGCGATACGGCGATCAAGCGCGCACTGGCGCAGCGGGAAGTCGGCCGTCGCCAGGGCGCAGGCCGATCAGGAGCGCGTGCTGGCGGAGACGCTTGTCGCTGGCCAAGCAGGCGGAATCGCAGCGCGACCTGGAAGTCAAGAAGGCGCAATACCTGGAAGTCACCAAGCGCCAGCAGGCGCAGGCCGACAAGGCCTATGACATCCAGACCAACATCATGCAGCAGCAAGTGATTGCTGAGCAGGTGAAGGTGCAGCAGGTCGAGAAAGAGCAGCAGGTCAAGGTGCAGGAAGCGGAAATCAACCGCCGCGAAAAGGAATTGATCGCGACCGTGTTGAAAGGCGCTGAGATCGAGCGTCAGCGGATTGAGACTCTGGCCGCCGCCGAGAAGCAGCGCCTGATCGCGGAAGCCGAAGGCCAGGCGTCCTCGATTCGCGCGCAGGGCGAGGCCGAAGCCGAAATCATCTTCAAGAAAGGCGAAGCCGAAGCCAAGGCGATGAACGTGAAGGCCGAGGCTTTCCAGGAGTACAACCAGGCGGCGGTGATCGACAAGCTGTTCGCCAGCATGCCGGAAATCGTGAAGGCGTTGGCAGCTCCGCTGGCCAACGTCGACAAGATCACCATCGTCTCCACCGGAAACGGCGATGGCGCGGGCATGAACAAAATCACCGGCGACATCACCAAGATGGCGGCGCAGGTGCCGGCGCTGTTCGAGACGCTGTCGGGCATGCCGCTGTCGGAGTTGCTGGGCAAGGTACGGCAGATCGGCGACAAAACCCCGAAGCCGGACGATAAGCCGAAGGCCTAGCGAGGGGTGCGGGAACGAGCCGGGGTTCGTTCCCGCTCATGTAGCGACGGGTGCATTCGCCCGTCCCGCCAGAGCGAAGCTCGGCGGAAAGTCGGAGCACGGTTATGACGAACAAATCCAAACACGCTGGACTTGGTATCGCGCTGGGAGCGGCGCTGGGCGCGGTGTTCGGCGTAGCCGCTGGCAACGTTGGCGTCTGGCTGGCCATCGGCGTCGCCATCGGCTTGGTGATCGGCGCCTCGTTCCGGCGCAAGAGGCCGGAATGTCCACAGTGCGCGCAGATCCACCGCGCGCATGAACTGAGGAGGCAGGCATGACAACACACAGAAAGCTTGGCGCCGCAATTGCGCTGGTCACCGCATTCGGCGCGGCCATCGGCGTGATCGCGGGATTTCTCAACAGCACCCTCGGCCGTCGGAGCCGCAGTCATCGGAATCGTGATCGGAACCGGAGTGGCGCGGGGAGCATTTTCGCAATGCCGACGAACACGAAATTGATGGACCCAACTCGAAAGGGTTGGCTGGAAGCTAGGAGCTAGCAGCTAGAAGCTAAGAAGGGGGTTCGATATGGCACTACTGGAGCGCGTTTCGACACTAGTCCGGGCCAACCTCAACGACCTGATCGACAAGGCCGAGGAGCCGGAAAAAATGATCAAGCAGGTCATTCTCGACATGCAGAACCAGCTTCTGCAGGTCAAGACGCAGGTGGCGATCGCCATCGCCGACCAGCACCTGCTGGAAAAGAAGCAGAAAGAAAACGAGGAAAAAGTGGCGGAATGGATGCGCAAGGCCGAACTCGCCGTCGACAAAAAAGAAGACGACCTGGCGCGCGCGTCTCTGCTGCGCGTGGAAAGCTATCGCGAACTGAGCGAGAACTTCACCCAACAGGTCTCGGATCAGAAGGCGCAGGTCGAGAATCTGAAGTCCGCTCTGCGGCAACTGGAGCAGAAGCTGACTGAAGCCCAGGCCAAGGCCGACGTGCTCATCGCGCAGCATCGCCGCGCCCGCGCCGTGGGCAAGGCCAGCGACGCGCGCATGGCTTCGGGCGACGGTTCGAAAGCCGCGGCCTTCGACCGCATGAAGCGCAAAGTGGCGCACTCGGAGGCGGTGAGCCAGGCGAAGTCGGAAATCGCCGGCGACAACCTCGACGACCGCCTGGCCGCGCTCGAAAAAGAAGACCGCATCGAGCAGTTGCTGGCCGAACTGAAGACGAAGCGCGGAGCGTAGTGCAGGTGTGGCGCGGGCGCCGTCGCCCGCGTCCTGCCTGCACCAGGCAGGCGAGCGAAGGAGGCCCATGACTGGCAGGAGTAGTGGTTTGTTCACCGCGGCAGGTTCGTTGGCCCTGGCGGCCGGGCTCGGGTTGCGGCTCTGGACCCATGGCAACTTCTCGCATTTCGCCACCGGCTTCCTGTTGGGCATGTCCATCGCGTTGCTGATCTTCGGGTTCGCGCAGCAGTCACGCGGAATTTCCCGATAGCCCGGTGCGCAGGCGCAAGACTCAGGCTTTCGCCCGCGATCCTGCTCAGACGACGGAAAGTCCCATTCCTTGTTCGTTAGCGGGACCGATCCCTGGAGTTTGCCTCCACAGGCCGCCTCCCTTACATCCATTGACGGGCCTGCCCGCATCTCTCTATTCTCGTAATGATCCCAATTTCAAGGACGGTACATGAAGAAGCTTGCAATCCTGATGCTGCTGGCGCTGGAAGTGGCGGTTTGCGGCTGCGGCACGAGCCCCAATACGAACCCCACCACCAGTACGGCTGCCACCGGGATTTTGGGAAGCCCAACTTACTGGAGGCACGGGCGAGGCCAGCAAGCTGAATTTCGTAACCCCATTCTACGTGACCAACACTGGGCCCGCTGAATATTACAGGCTTCAGCTTCTTCAATAGCGGGAAGTGCTTTGCCAACGGTGTAAATGGCAGCACCGAAGCCGGAACAGCCTCGTTAACAACGAATACAGGTACAGGTCAAGTGACGGGCACCCTGACCTATACCGTAACGTCGGTCTTGCCGGCGGGCAATGTCCTCACGCTGGCAACCTACCAGAACGGCCTGACCGGCACTTCGAATGGAACCACGACCACGACCGGAACGCTGAGCAATGGCGTTGCTCGTGGGAACTTGGACCTTAACAGGCGGCCAGGGGACCCCAGTTGCGCGGTCTCGCAGGGCACGTTTGTGATGTGCCAGGGCTCCAATACCTGCATCGCTCCCTAGACGGGGCAGCGCCACGCAGGTCGCTGGCCCCGCGAATCGTTCTCTCACCACATTCTCTCTCTGGCACCAGGCGCTCCGCTCTTCCTTCCTCTTGCCCCGCTGCTATACAGTGGGAGCCATGAAGCGCTCTGCTGCAGCAGATCGCTGAGGCGGTCGGAGCCCGCCTGATTGGCGAGGGCCGGGCCGAAGTGAGTGCCGTGGCCAGCATGGAATCGGCCACGCCCGACGATCTTGTCTTTGTCGAAGATGAGAAACATCTGGCGGCGGCTCTGCAGTCTCGGGCGGGCGCGGTGATTGCCGGAGAGTTCGCCGCCTCGGTGACTTGCGCGCGTCCGCTCCTGGTCAGCGATCATCCCAAGCTTGCATTTGCCCGCGCTGCGCGGTTGTTCCAGACGATCGGCGATCGGCCCACGACGGATCGGCCCGCGACGGCGTCCGCCTCACGTGAGCGTGCATTCGACGGCGGTGGTTCATTGTTCCGCAGTGCTCGCGGCGCGATGTCTCCGTGGAAGAACGAGCCGTGGTCGCGAGCAGGCGCATGATCGAGTCGAACACCCGGATTGGCGCGGGTTCCACCATCGGCGCGGGCGTGAGGATTGGGCGCGAGTGCGAAATCTATCCCAACGTCACGATCTATCCGGGCACCATGCTGGGCGACCGCGTGATCGTGCATGCGGGCGCGGTGCTGGGCAGCGACGGGTTCGGCTATGTGCGCGACCGCAAGACCGGGCACTACGAAAAATTCCCGCAAGTCGGACGCCTGGTCATCGAAGACGACGTCGAGATTGGGGCGAATGCGACCATCGACCGCGGCGCGCTCGATGAAACGCGCATCCGCCGGGGAGCGAAGATCGACAACCTGGTCCACATCGGCCACAACTGCCAGATCGGCGAAGACGTGGTGATTGCGGCGCAGACCGGCCTTTCCGGAAGCATCGTGATTGAGAACGGCGTGGTGCTGGGCGGGCAGGTCGGCATTGGCGAGCACGCGCGCATTGAAGAGGGAGTCATGCTGGGCGGCCAGGGCGGCGTCCTGCCCAACAAAGTTTTGCGCGGCAAAGGCGTGGCGTTCTGGGGAACTCCGGCGCAGCCGCTGCGGCAGTATCTGAAGCAATTGGCGACGCTGGCGCGGCTGGCGAAAAAGGAGCTGAGGTCGCGTGGCACTGGTCGTCATTGGCGGACATTCGCGCAGCGTGGGCAAGACCAGCGTGGTCGCCGGCTTGATCGCGGCCCTGCCCGAGTTCGATTGGACCGCGGTGAAGATCACGCAGTACGGGCACGGCATTTGCTCGGCCAACGGCGAAGCCTGCGACTGCGCGACGGCGGACCATTCCTGGGCGATTTCAGAAGAGCGCGACCGTTCGGGAGAATCCGACACGTCTCGATTTCTTGGCGCTGGGGCCGCACGAGCGTTGTGGGTGCGCACGGAGCAGGGCCGTCTGGCCGAGGCGATGCCCATCTTGCGGCCAGCGTCTGGAAGGCGCGCGCAACGTCATCATCGAGTCCAACAGCGTTTTGAAGTTCCTGCGCCCGGATCTGTATCTGACCGTGCTCGATCCCTCGACCGCGGATTTCAAGAACTCAGCCCGGGAATTTCTGGACCGCGCCAACGCCGTGATCCTGCACGAAGCGCCGGATGGGCCAGCCTGGCAAGCTGTTTCGCTGAAGCCGGTAGCCGAGCGCCCGGTATTCCGCATCACGCCGCCACCGTACGTCACTCCAGAGATTGTGAAGTTCGTTCGCTCCAGCCTTGACCGCGGGAATTCCCGGGAACGGAAGCTAAGAGCTAAGAGCTAGGGGCTGAGAGCTAAGAACTAAGAACTGCTTTTGCTATCCTTGCCCGTGCGGCAAATTCATTTCAGCGCCTGGCTGTTGGTCGTGCTGTCGGCCATTCTTCAGATCATCATCTTTCCTCTTCCCGGTGTGTACGTCCTTTCCTGGTTTGCGCTGGCTCCGCTGATTGTGGCGCTGCTGCGCGCGCGCCCGGCGGGTGAACTCGAGATCGCCGGATCCGTCAGACTTGCAGCCGGCCACGCCCGGGCAGGGTTTTCTGCTGGGCTACGTGTGCGGAATCCTGTGGTACGCGGGAACGTGTTACTGGATCTTCGACACCATGCGCCAGTACGGCGGCCTGAGTACGCCGGAGGCGCTGCTGGCGCTCTTTCTCTTCTGCTGCTATCTGGGCCTCTATCACGGTCTGTTCGGTCTGCTGGTCGCGCTGCTGGCCGGGTCTGCGCGCGACTTGCCGGCGTCCGCTGGTGCTGGCGCCGTTTCTCTGGGTGGCGGTGGAACTGGCGCGCACGCGGGTCACGGGATTCCCCTGGAACCTGCTCGGGCATCGCGCAGGTCGACAACGTCGCCCTCTGCCGCATCGCGGCATCGACCGGCGTCTACGGCATCTCGTTTGAGATTGTGCTGGTGAATGTCGCGCTGGCCGCGGCATTCCTGGTTCCGCGGGAAAAGCGTGGCGCGATGCTGGCGGCAGCGTTGGCCGCGGCCGCTGTCCTGCAGGCCGGCAGGTTGGTCGAGGCTCCTCCGGCGAAGGCGGATCATGCGGCACTGCTGGTGCAGCAGAATATTCCGGTTCCGCCGACTGGACTGCCGGCGTATCTGCAGCAGACCTTGAATGAATCTGACGGAACTCAGCGTGAAGTCTGTCGTCCGGCAACTCGGCGGCGAAAATTGATTTGATCGTCTGGCCGGAGTCGCCCGCGCCGTTCTTCACCAATGACGCGCGATTTCGCGAATCGTCAGCGACGATGGCGCGCGACACCAAGACGTGGACCGTGTCGGGCGCGATCGGAACCTCATCGCCGGTCGCCGGCTCGACAGGCGGCTGTGTTCAACTCTGCCGCATTGGTCAGCCCCAGTGGCGACTGGACTGCGCGTTACGACAAGATCCACCTCGTGCCGTTCGGGGAATATCTGCCTTTTCCCAGCCTGTTTTCGTTTGCCGGAGGCTTGACCAAAGAAGTTGGCGAGTTTCGAGCGCGGCACGTCGCGCCGCCCTCTGGACGCCGGAGACGAACGGCTGGGCCTGTTCATCTGCTACGAATCGATCTTTCCCGATGAAGTGCGCCAGTTTGCCGATCAGGGCGCGCAGGTGTTCGTGAACATTTCCAACGACGGCTGGTACGGCGACAGCGGCGCCTACGCGCAGCACCTGAACCAGACGCGCATGCGCGCCATCGAGAACAATCGCTGGCTGCTGAGCGCGACCGACACTGGGGTCACGGCCTCGATCGACCCGTGGGGACGCGTCGTGGCGCGGATTCCCCGCAAGGAGCGGACCGCCCTGGTCGCCCCCTATGCGCTTACTTCCGTCACCACTTTCTACACGCGCCACGGCGACTGGTTCGCGTATGGGTGTGCGATAATTTCATTGGGAGCGCTTCTGGCGCGCTTCACGTTCTCCAAAAACCGCAAGAAGGCTGACGCGTCCTCATGAATCAAGAGCTGGTGCTGGAATACGAAAAACTCAGCAAGAAAGTCCACGAACTTCGGGAGTATCTTTGACGCGGAGAAGGTCCGTCCGCAACTAGCCGAAATTGAAAAGCAGGCCGCCGACCCGAATCTGTGGTCGAATCCGCAGCGCTCCCAGCAGGTCATGCGCGAAAAGAAGCGGCTGGAGCATGTGCTCGCAGACCGACGCCGACCTGGCGCGCCGCAGCGACGACATCGCCGCCTACTTCGATCTCGCCAAAGAAGGCGAGAATGTCGACGCCGACTTGCAGCGCGAAATCGGCTCTCTCCGCGACCTGCTCGACCGGCTCGAAACCGAGACGCTGCTCTCGGGCGAGAACGACGCGCGCAACGCGATTGTGACCATTCATCCCGGAGCGGGCGGCACCGAATCGCAGGACTGGGCCGACATGCTGCTGCGCATGTACCTGCGATGGGCCGAGCGGCAGGGGTTCGAGACCGTGCTCTACGACTACCAGCCGGGCGAAGAAGCGGGGCTGAAGTCGGCGACGTTTGCGGTGAACGGCGAATACGCCTTCGGACTTCTGCAGGGTGAGATCGGCGTGCACCGCCTGGTGCGCATTTCTCCCTTCGATCAGGCCAAGCGGCGGCATACCTCGTTTGCCAGCGTTTACGTCTCGCCGGAAATCGACGACAGCATCGAAATCGTCATCAAGCCGGAAGATATCCGCATCGATACTTACCGCTCCAGCGGCAAGGGCGGACAGCACGTGAACACCACCGATTCTGCCGTGCGCATCACGCACATTGCCACGGGCCTGGTCGCCAATTGCCAGAATGAGCGCTCGCAGCACAAGAACAAAGAGCGCGCCATGAGCATGCTGCGCTCGAAGCTCTATGAATTCGAGATGGAGAAGAAGCGCGCGGCCACCAAGAAGATTGAAGACTCGAAACTCGACATCGAATTCGGATCGCAGATTCGCTCCTACGTGCTGCAGCCCTACCGCATGATCAAGGACCACCGCACCAAGACCGAAGTCGGCGACGTGGATCGCGTGCTCGATGGCGATCTGCAGCCGTTCATTCGGGCGTATCTGCTGGCGCGGCGCGGAGAGAAGCAGTGAAGACGGCAGCCAAGAAGAATCAACCACCCTTCGGCTCCGCTCAGGGCAAGCTCCGGACACGGAAGACACCGAGCAAGATAAGCCTCGGTCCTCGCTTCCTGCGGGCGTTTCGAGTTTGCGGCGGAGAAGCATCCGGATCAGACGCGCAAGGCCTCGACGATTCCTTACATCGCGCACTTGATGGGCGTCGCGTCCCTGGTGCTGGAGGCTGGAGGCGACGAAGACCTGGCCATCGCCGCGCTGCTGCACGACGTGGTGGAAGATTGCGGGGGAGCGCCCATGCTGAAGGAAGTCCGCCGCCGCTTTGGAAAGCGCGTCGCCAAAGTGGTCGACGGTTGCACCGATGCCGACACCTATCCCAAGCCGCCGTGGCGCGAGCGCAAGGAAAAATACATCCGGCACCTGAAGAAAGCGGACGCTGACACACAGCTGGTTTCGGCCGCCGATAAACTGAACAACGTGCGCTCCATCCTCAGCGATTACCGCGCCATTGGCGAATCTGTCTGGTCACGGTTCAACGGTGGACGCGAAGGCACTCTTTGGTACTATCGAACTTTGCGGGAAGTTTTTCTGCGGCAAAAGCGGAATCGCATCACTCGCGAATTGGAACTGGCGGTGAACGAACTGGAATCGCTGGCCGCAGGGAACGCGATTTCCGGCGGCAGAGACTCGCAGCCTGCCGTCGAGGCATGAAGTGATGGCGCGCATGATCGATCAAATCCGCGCTTCGAAGCTGCCCTCCAACATGATGCAGTTTGCCGCGCGTGGCGCCCTGCAGGTGCCGGCGGCCGAGAACATCGAGATCCTGGTCTATCTGGCGCGGCACAACAAGGTTTTCGGCGAACTGGCTCGCATGACCCTGGCCGGATGGGACGAAAAAGCGTCTCTGGCCGCGGCCGCCGATCCGCAAACCCCCGCCGAGGTGCTGGAGTATTTCATTTCGCCGGACAATCTGCGCCCGGCGTTACTGCCTGCCCTTCTGGAAAATCCTTCGGTACCCGAAGGTCAACTGGTGAAGCTGGCCGCGCTCGGCCCTGCGGGACTCGATCGAGGTGATGCTCAAAAGCACGCGGGTACGGTCGCTGAGCGGCGTGGTTGACGCTCTCAAGTCAAATCCCTACTTGAGGAAGGAAGAGGCTGAGTCGCTGCGCCAAGCGGTCCGACTGCCGGCGAGGCACCCGTGCCGCGGAGGCGGACACGCCTGCCGTCGAACCCGAGCCCGAGGCCGAAGCGCCCGAGCCGGTCGCCGCTTCAGAGGCTACCGACGAATGGGCGGATGATGAGATCCTATCCGCCTACATCAAGGAACACGCCGACGACATTGCCGCCGAGGCGCGACAAACCGTTCCAGGCCATTGGCGGGATTGTGGAGTTGCTGGGCTCAGATTACTTCCCGGTCACCGAAGAAGCGGAAGCGCCTGCACCGGCCACACCCGCCACACCCGACGCGGCCGCCGCGTCCAAGACTGCTGCTGCCGCCAAGAAGCCTCCTGCCGCGCCCATGCGCGAGAACGCGCTGCAGAAAATCAATCGCCTCGACGTCAAGGGCCGCATCCAGCTGGCGCTGAAGGGCAACAAGGAGGAGCGCTCGCTTCTGATTCGCGACGGCACCAAGGTTGTGGCGCTGGCCGTGCTGGAAGCTCCCAAGCTCTCCGACGGCGAAGTGGAAAAATTTGCCAGCCAGAAGAACGTGCTGGAGGCCGTGCTGCGCCAGATTCCGCTGAAGCGCCGTTTCATGAAGAACTATAAGGTGGTGCGGAACCTGGTTGCGAAACCCGCGCACGCCGCTCGATCTGGGATTGGGCTTGATGAAGAACCTGTTGGCGCAGGACCTGAAAAATATTTCGGCCAACAAGGAAGTTTCCGAGACGATCCGCAAGCTCGCGCTGAAAATGTACAAGCAAAAAGAGGAGCAAGCGAACAAGAAATAGGCCGAGGGAACTTTGGTTTCATTGACCGATCCCGATCCTATCGCCGACTTGTTGCGCCGTCCAAAACCATCGCCGTGGTCGGCCTTTCCTGCAACCCCTTGCGCCCCAGCCACGGCGTCTCCGCCTACATGCAGAGCCATGGATATCGCATCATCCCGGTCAATCCGCAGATCGAGGAATGCCTGGGCGAGAAGGCTTATGCGTCGCTGCTCGACGTGCCGGAGAAGATCGACATCGTAAATATTTTCCGCCGGCCGGAGTATGTGGAAGAGATTGTCGACCAGGCGATCCAGCTCAAAGTCCCGGCGATCTGGATGCAGGAAGACGTGATCCACGAGCAGGCCGCGGAAAAGGCGCGCCAGGCTGGAATCTTCGTGGTGATGGACCGCTGCATCCTGAAGGAACACCGCGCGCGGATGCGATGAACTAGCGCCCGACGCCTACAAATACCACGCTGGCATCGTCGCGCACGCCGGTGCCGTTGGCGAACGACCGCACGTCGTCGACGATGCTCACCGCGGACGCCTCGGGCTTCACTGCATGCTCCGCGAGACGGCACAGACCGTACTCTTCCCCGGTTGCGCATCTTCGGCCTCGGTGATGCCGTCACTGTAGAAGACGAGTCGCGATCCTTCTGACAAGCGTAACCTGGGTCTCCGAATAGTCTCCGCAGCTCAGGCCCAGCGGCAAGCCGCGCTCGGTGTCGAGGAAGTGCTCGCCGAGTTTGTCGATGAACAGCGGCAGCAGATGCCCGGCATTGGCGAAGACCACAGTCGCGCGTCGCCGGATCGAGCACGGCGTACACCATGGTCACGAACTTGCCGGCCGGGAAAGTCGTCCACCAGCAACTGGTTCAGCCGGGCCAATACTTCGCCGGGCGTGCAGCAGGCCTCCGCCAGAGAACGCAACACGCCGCGCGTCGCCGACATCAGCAGAGCCGCGGCGGTGCCTTTGCCGGAAACGTCGGCCAGAACCAGTCCCCAGCGCCCGTCGGGGAAGGGAATGAAGTCGTACCAGTCGCCGCCCACGGCCCGCGCTGGCACGCTGCAGGCCGGAAACCACGAACCCGGGAATGTACGGAGAACTCTTCGGCAGCAGCGCCTGCTGAATGGCGCGCGCTTCCTGCGCTTCGCGGTCCATGCACCGCGCGCTCTGCGCGCTCGATTGAAAGCGGCGCGCATTGTGCACGGCGACCGCGACGTGATCGCACAATGCCTGCAGAATCCTCAACTGTTGGCGGGGAAAGCCGTCCAGTTCGGGATGCGAGGCGGTGAAGACGCCGACCAAGTCGTTCGCCCACGCGCAGCGGAATGGCCACTTCGGAGAGCGTCGATGCCTCGCAGCCAATGTAGTACTGGTCCTTGCGCACGTCGGGCGCGTAGCGCATCTGGCCGGTGGAGGCGACGTAGCCGACCATGCCTTCGCGGCCGATTTTCAGGCGATGTCCTTTGCCGTGCGCGCAGCATCGATGCAGCCGCGCACGCCGGCCAGCACCATTTCGCCGCGCTCCTCGTCGTGCAGGTAAACGCTGGCTTCCACGCAGCCGAAGGAATGCGCTACTTCGTTGACGACGCTGTCGATGAGTTGGTCGAGGTCGAGAATCGAGGTGATTCTTTGCGCGGCTTTTTGCACGCGCTGCAGGTCTTCGACGAGATCGGCGGGCAGAGCACGGGCGGGAGAAAATCGTTGCCGGCGGCACTGGGAACCGTAGCCATGAAGACTAATCCTTCTTGCGGAAGGCGGCCGAACGACACGCTCTACTGATGCCAAATGAGGATGCCGCACGGGGCTGCTACGATTCTTTCTTTGGTGGCCCAGCGCTCGCCTTCGCCGGCCCGCGAACGCTGGCGTCTTGATCTCTTCCAGGCGCTCGCGGATGCGCTTCTCAATGCCTTCATTCGTGGGACGGTAATAGACGCGGTCGCGCAGATTGTCGGGCAGGCATTGCATGTCGGCGACTTTGGCTTCGAGGTCGTGAGCGTACTGATATCCCTGGCCGTAGCCGAGTCCCTTCATCAGGCCGGTGGGAGCGTTGCGCAGGTGCAGCGGGACGGCTTCGGCGGCGGTCTGCTCCACATCCTGCTGAACGTCGCCGTAGGCGGTGTAGAGCGCATTCGATTTGGGCGCGACCGACAGATAGACGACGGCTTGCGCCAGCGCCAGATTGCCTTCCGGCATGCCGATGAAGTCCACGGCATCGCGGGCCGCCATGCAGAGGGACAAGCGCGTTCGGATCGGCCAGGCCGATGTCTTCGACCGCCATGCGCACCACGCGGCGCGCGACGTAGAGCGGATCTTCTCCGGCTTCGAGCATGCGCCCCAGCCAGTAGAGCGCGGCGTCGGGATCGCTGTTGCGCACCGACTTGTGCAGCGCGGAAATCAGGTTGTAATGTTCTTCGCCGGATTTGTCGTAGAGCAGAATGCGCTTCTGCAGCGCGTCGCGGACGATGTCGTCGGTGATCTCGCGCGATCGTTCTCCGGCGGGTGCCCCATTTCTCGCGTCCTTTGCGAGAAGTGGGGGTTTCGCCAGCCCCGCCGCGACTTCCAGAACGTTGTAGGCGCTGCGCGCGTCGCCGCTGGTGTAGCTGGCGATCTTCTTCAGCACGTCGTCGGAGGCCGTCAGATTCATTTCGCCGAGACCGCGCTCGTGGTCGGTGAGAGCCCGCCGCAGCAGCAGGACGATCTGCTCTTCAGTCAGCGGCTTCAGCACATAGACGCGGCAGCGCGACAGCAACGCCGAGTTGATCTCGAACGACGGATTCTCGGTGGTCGCGCCGATCAGCCGAATGTTGCCTTTTTCCACGTGCGGCAGAAAGGCATCCTGCTGCGCCTTGTTGAAGCGGTGAATTTCGTCGATGAAGACGATGGTGCGCGTGCCGTACTGCCGCGCCCGCTCGGCGTCGGCCATGACCTGCTTGATCTCTTTGATCCCGGCCAGCACGGCGGAAAATTCGATGAACTCCGCCTTGGTCATGTTCGCGATGATCTTCGCGAGCGTGGTCTTGCCCGTGCCCGGAGGTCCCCAGAAGATGATCGAGCCGGTGTCGTCGCGGTCGATCTGGGTGCGCAGCGGCTTGCCGGGGCCGATCAGATGCTCCTGCCCGACGTATTCATCGAGCGTGCGCGGACGCATGCGGTCGGCCAGCGGACGAGTCGTATCGGCCGCGCTGCCGGCGTTCGGAATGGGCTGGAAAAGGCTCATCAATTTCACTGCGCCTAAGCTTAAGCTCACCCAGTATAGCTCACAATTTCACCTCGGGCGTACGGCTAAACCTCCTGACGCGCATTCGTTCGCGAATCCGAGACGCTATAATGTCAGCCGCACATGACGCTCACTCCCGGTCACAACACTTGGCACCTACGAGATCATCGCTCCTCTCGGTGCAGGAGGTATGGGCGAGGTCTATCGTGCCCGCGACAGCCAATTGGGGCGCGACGTCGCCATCAAGGTTCTGCCCGTCATTCCTGTCTCGCGACTCCCGACCGCCTGCGCCGGTTCGAGCAGGAAGCCCGAGCCGCCGCGGCCCTGAACCATCCCAACATTCTTGCCGTCTACCAGATGGGCGTGCATGAAGGCGCTCCCTATCTGGTCTCGGAGTTGTTAGAGGGAAGCACTCTGCGCGACCGTCTGGTGCGCGGCCCAATGGCGGCGCGCAAGGCGGTTGAGTACGCAGCACAGACTGCCCACGGCCTGGCCGCGGCCCACGAAAAAGGCATCGTGCATCGTGACCTCAAGCCCGAGAACCTTTTTGTTACCAAACGACGGCCGCCTGAAGATACTCGACTTCGGATTGGCGAAGCTGATTCCGAAGCGAGAAGACGCCGAATCCAGCGCGGCAACCGTGAGCGAGCCAGACCGAACCCGGCGTCGTGCTCGGCACGGTTGGCTATATGGCACCGGAACAAGTGCGGGGACACACCGCCGACCATCGGGCGGATTTGTTCGCCCTGGGAGCGATCCTCTACGAAATGCTCGACAGGGAGGCGTTCGTTTCACAAGCCCACTTCAGCGGACACCATGAGCGCGATTCTGAACGAGGAACCACCGCCGGTTTCGCAGATTGCTCCTGGTGTTCCTCCTGCTCTGCAACGCGTTGTACAGCGCTGTCTCGAGAAAAGTCCGGAGCAACGTTTTCACTCGGCCTCCGACCTGGCATTTGCTCTGGAGGCTCTGTCCGACTCCGGCAGCGCTCCGACCAATACCTTTGCGGCGTCGAAGCCTCACCCAAAACGGGGTTACGGCGGAAATCATGGCGACCGGCTGCGGCGTCGTGCTGGTCATTGCCCTCGCGTTGTGGTTCACCCTTCTCGACCGTGAATCCGGTTGTCGAGTCCGTCGTGCAGCTCACCAATGATCGCAAAGCGAAAACCGGAACCATCGTGACAGACGGCGCGCGCATTTATTTCACTGTAGGTCCAACCGGGAGTTTGCGGATCGCACAAGTTTCGGTGAGTGGCGGGCAGATCGGGACGATGTCTATGCAACCTCGTGAAAATCCACAAATCGTCGGTTTGACCGCAGGATCGGATCTTCATCCTGGTCGAAGTCAGTGCGCCCGTGCCCACGCAGGGGAGCCATGTGGTCGATTCCTCTTCCCGCCGGGGAAGCACGGCGCCTCAGTGATGCTGCGAGTCGGGAGATGCTTGCCTTTTCCCCGACGGGCGTCTAGTCTACACGCTCGAGAATGACGGTTTTCACGGCAGAAAAAGACGGCTCCAATCCACGAAAGCTCGAAGTCTATCAACATATGATGCTGCGCCGAATATTTCGCCGGACGGGAAGAAACTTTGCTCTCTCAGCTGACCTACGACAAAAGGCTCAGACTCAAGGTGATCCATGAAGCATCGAGTGACGGGAGCGGAGATTCACCCCATTTTGAGAGGCAAGACGCAAAATCTGCCCTGCCAGTGATCTGTTGCCTGGCGAGTCTTTTTGGACCAGCATGACGAAAAATACATCCTCTTCGGCGGTCAGAGCGGACTGTGACGCAGCATGACCTCTGGGCCATTTTGGATCGACAAAGCCACTTGCTCGGAGAGGCTCTCTGCGCCGGTGAGCGCCTCACCAATGGCCCTCTCTCCTACGACCGCCTTCGCTTCCCAGCCGCGACGCGCAAGCAGATATTTGCGATTGGATCACAGAGACGCGGAGAACTCGTCCGCTACGATACTGCGGCACACGCCTTCGTCGCCTTTTCTTGGCGGCATCTCCGCCTTATGATCGCGAATTTTTTCTCGCGACGGTCAAGTGGGTCATCTTACATCGTCTTTTACCCGGAGCGCGCACCTTGTGGCGGAGCCGCGTCGATGGCAGCGAGCGGTTGCAACTAACCTATCCGCCCTATGATCTGTCGGGTTTCGCGCGCATCTCACCCGACGGCAAGCAAGGTCGCGTTTTCAGATTTATGACGGAGACCGCCTACGTTGATGAGTGCCAGCGAGTGGTATTCCCCAGAAGCTGAGCGATAGTTCATTGATATAGCCCACGGCTCCGGCACTGAGTCGCCCGACGGAAAACTCTCTGGCAGTCACCTCGTCAGGTTTTCAGACTCAACCGCTTCCGGCAGGATGGTTACTTCCAGCTGAAAATCGGTGGATTCTTGACCACCCGCACATTAAAGTTCTCGCATCATACCTGGCTCTCAAGAGAAAATCGGGCCTTGGTTTGTCTACGTCAGGACAAGATGATCGCAATGACGTCATTAGACCATCGAAATTCCTCAGATATTCGACTCTCAGGACCCAGAAAGTGGTCTGACCTTATCACCAGTGCGGACAAGTTCATGAACCTGGGAAACCTCGCCGGACGGCAAATATTTCCTCTATGCCGACGGCCGGTAATGATCCGAGAGTATTCCGCATGAAGTGTCCGACCGCGCGGTCGAGGAAGTGGCGAGCCTGAAAAACTTTTGGCCAGCGTCAGGACTTGACTCAGGCAATGCCCATTTGAGCGTCACGTCCTGATGACTCCCCGGTGCTGACTCGGAACGTGGGAACACAGGAAGTGTATGCATTGACGATCAAGTGGCCCTGACGCTAGAGTTATCTCTCCATCTCTTAAATCCTTTTCCGTAGCGCACTCCTCTCAAGCCTCGCCGCTCGAGGCTCGATTACGCCAGCGCTTTAATCTTGCAGGTCAGCTTTCCCTGAGGTATTTCAGCGCGCGACTTCGCGGATCGTTTCCACGAACCGTCAGCTCCGGCGCTCGCGGGCAGCGCCCCAATCTCTGCCGCGTACCGGTAGAACAGCTGCAAGCCCTCCAGGCACCCGGCGTCGAGCTGGTAGTGAATATTCTCGGTCAGGTAGTTCCGCACGTCGGCCTCACTGATGTCCAGCCGCGGCGCCCATTCCCGGGCAATCTGGTTGAGGCTGGAAGGTTCCAGCCCGTGATCGCGCGAGTGCTGAAATACCGCCGGCAAATCCAGAGTGAGGGCGCGGCCTCCCGCAACGCATCCCCGCGCACCGCCCAGAACGCAAAGACAAACGGCTTGCCCGTATAGCGAATCCATTCCTCCGCCAGATCGAGCGTGTAGTAGCGCGCGCGATCAACCTTCAAAGCGGGATCGCCGATGAGCAACCCGGCATCGTGCTCGGCCAGCATCTCGTCGATCTCGGGCGCCATCGCAGTGAACGTCCTTCCGCCACCCAGCCACTTCTCGAACAGAACTCTTCGTCAGCGCCACCGATGTCATGGAAGAAGTATCCAGCGCGACGGTACGAACCTTTCGATCGGAATTTTGCTGACCAACAGAATCGACCGCACCGCCCGCCGCGAAGCGATCGCGACTTCCGGCAGCACCTGCAGTCCGGGAATCTCGGCATACGCCGCCGCCGGAATGATGCCGATGTCGGCCGTCCCCTCGGCCAGTGCGCGGGCGCAAGCGGAAGGCAGCGTGTAGGAGATGTCGAAATCGCGGCCTGCCTCTCCGTGCTCGAAATCCCACATCAGAGGGGCGGTATTGAGGTAGGAAATGGCGGAAATGCGTAAACGTCTCATCTTTCCACAATATTAACAAACCCATTGTGACGCGTGACCTTGACACGGCTCTCGGCCGGTAATTACAGTCCGCTCGGAGTACCTTTTGTCCAACGCCGCTGTATCCCCCGCCGCGACTCATCTTTTGGAGTGGCTGGCCATCTCGCTGACCCCCGGCCTGGGCCCCACGAAGTCGCGCAAACTGGTCGAGCATTTCGGGTCTGCGGAAGCCGTCCTCCGCGCTTCGTTGACCGAACTGGAGAGCACCGGGATTCAAGTCGTCTCCGCGCAATCGCTGGCCACGGGCAAGTCGGCGGAACTGGCGCGGGAAGAGATCGCGCAGGCCGCGGCGGCGGACGTGACCATGGTCTCGCATGGACGACCCCTCGTACCCGCCGCGCCTGAAAGAAATCTACGATCCGCCCCCTGATCCTTCGTGTTCGCGGCAATCCCGAGGTGCTGACCAAGCCCGGCATCGCCATGGTGGGAACGCGCCATCCCACGCCGTATGGCTCGGGCATGGCCGAGCGGCTGGCTTGCGATCTGGCGGCGCAGGGATTGGTCATTATTAGTGGCATGGCGCGGGGCGTCGACACCGCCAGCCATCGGGGTGCGATCTCCGCCAAGGGCAAGACCGTCGCGGTATTTGGCACCGGCGTCGACGTCATCTATCCCAAGGAAAACTCGCGGCTCGTCCGAACAGATTCTGGCGCTGGGCGGCGCGCTGATCTCCGAATTTCCCTTGGGAACCTTCGCCGCGCCGCAGAACTTTCCCATCCGCAACCGCATCATCAGCGGAATGTCGGTCGGCGTGCTGGTGGTGGAAGCCGCTGAATATTCCGGCACACGCATCACCGCGCGCTGCGCGCTGGAGCAGAATCGCGACGTTTTCGCCGTGCCCGGCAACGTCACCAACAAGAATTCCTGGGGACCGAACACACTCATCAAACAGGGCGCCAAGCTGGTGGCGACCTGGGAAGACGTGTGGGAGGATCTCCCGACAGAAGTACGACTTGCATTGACTCCCGCCCGCCTCGCCTGAATCCCAAGGCGCCTCCTCCGCATCTCTATTCCCGGACGAAGGGCTCCCTCCTCACGAAAAGCGAATCCTGAGCCTGCTGAAAGCCGACGAGACCACGCACATCGACGAAATTGTCGAGCGCCTGGAGAACGAATTGTCGTCTTCCGAAATCTTCGCCGCCCTGTTCGAGTTGGAACTGGCCGGCAAGGTCAGGCAAATGCCGGGGAAGAATTTTGTAAAAAGCTTCTAGCTGTCTAGCTCTTAGCCTCTAGCTTCTAGCTTAACCACGTAAGGAGGTCGCTCGATGGAGGACTTCAAGGACTTGAAAGTTTGGGCTAAGGCTCATCAGATTGACGCTCTCCATTCTACAAAGCCACGCAGATGTTTCCGAAGGAAGAGATTCTACGGTCTGACCAGTCAGATTCGGCGAGCGTCGGCTTCCATCGGTGCAAATATCGCCGAAGGATGCGGTCGGACGGTCGGATCCTGAGACTGAAGACGATTTGTCCAGATCGCGATGGGCTCAGCAAGCGAATTGGAGTATCACCTGCTGCTTGCAAGAGACCTGCAGCTTCTGACAGCGAGGAGTTCAAGGAATTGGAAGCGAAAGGCCTGAAGATCCAGCGCATGCTGGCCGTCGCTCACTCAGCGCATGGGGACGGCCGAGTTTAGCTAGAAGCTAGCAGCTAGAAGCTAGACAGCTTTCTCCCCGTAACTTGTTGCTTTCCGCCCATTCGTGCTAGCTTCGAAACGGACTACAGGAAAATTGAGGATCCATTGTCAAAAGGTTTAGTCATTGTCGAATCGCCGGCCAAGGCGAAGACCATCCAGAAATATCTGGGTAAGGGCTTCACGGTCGAGGCTTCGCTCGGCCATGTGAAGGATCTGCCCAAGAGCACTCTGGGTGTCGATACCACGAACGGCTTCGAGACGGATTACGTCGTCATCCCCGGCAAAGAAAAGGTTGTGGCCAAGCTGAAGAAGCTGGCGGCCTCGGCGGATGCCATCTATCTGGCGCCTGACCCGGACCGCGAAGGCGAGGCCATTGCCGCCCATCTGGCGTTCGAACTCGGGGACAACGGCAAAGGGAAAAAAGCCAAGAAGGTCAAATAAAGAAGGGCGAGGAAGCGCCTCCTCCGCGCATCCAGCGCGTTACCTTCAACGAAATCACCAAGCGCGCGGTGCAGGCAGCGTTTGAACATCCGCGGGCCATCGATCAGAACCTGGTCGACGCGCAGCAGGCCCGCCGCGTGCTCGACCGGCTCGTGGGATATCAGGTTTCTCCGCTGCTGTGGGATAAAGTGCGCCGCGGTCTCTCGGCCGGGCGCGTGCAGACCGTCGCGCTGCGCCTGATTGTCGAACGCGAACGCGAGATCAAGGCGTTCCAAAAAGTGAGTACTGGACCATCGACGCGCACCTCGCCGCCAGCAAGCCGCCGGCGTTCGACGCGCGCTTTCGTGGGCAAGGGCGAAGAGAAGGTCGAAGTCACCAACGGCGAAGACGCCGAAAAGATTCGCGCTGCCCTGGAAACAGCCGACTGGGTCGTCCGATCGGTCGACAAGAAAGAGCGCCGCCGCAACGCCGCCCCTCCGTTCACCACCAGCAAACTGCAACAGGACTCTTCGCGCAAGCTGCGCTTCAGCGTGAAGCGCACCATGATGATTGCGCAGCGCCTGTATGAAGGCGTGGAACTGGGCGACGAAGGCCTGGTCGGTCTGATCACCTACATGCGTACCGATTCGACCCGGGTTGCTCCCGAGGCCATCCAGGAAGTGCGCGAATACGTTGGCAAGGAATATGGCCCGACTTACCTGCCCGAGACGCCCAACACGTTCAAAGAGAAGAAGGACTCGCAGGGAGCGCACGAGGCGATTCGCCCGACTTCGGCGATGCGCCATCCCGACCAGCTCAAGCAGTACTTAAAAGAAGATGAATTCAAGGTCTACAAGCTGATCTGGCAGCGCTTCGTAGCGTCGCAGATTAACCCGGCAGTCTTCGATCAGACGACGGTCGACATCGACGCCAAGAAGCGGCAACGACGTTTTCTGGTTCCGCGTCACCGGATCGGTGCTCAAGTTCGACGGCTTCCTCCGCGTCTACGAAGAGTCGAAGGAAGGCAAAGACGAAGAAGACGAGGAACTGAAGCACAAACTGCCCGCGCTCGAAGCGGGACAGAAACTCACGCTCAAGGAACTGAAGCCGGAGCAGCATTTCACCGAACCGCCTCCGCGCTACAACGAAGCGTCGCTGGTGAAAGAACTGGAAGAACGGGGCATCGGGCGCCCGTCCACCTACGCCGCGATTCTGACCACGATTCAGGAGCGGCAGTACGTGCAGAAGCTTGGCGGAAAGTTCTCCCCGACCGAAATTGGCCTGGTCGTCACCGATCTGCTGGTGGAAAACTTCCGCGACATTTTCGATCTGCAGTACACCGCGCGCCTGGAAGAAGAACTCGACGAAATCGAAGAAGGCAAAGAGAAGTGGCAGGACACGCTCGCCGAGTTCTACAAGAAATTCCAGAAGGATCTCAAATATGCCGAAAAGCATATGGAAAACATCAAGCGGATGGAGAAGCCCACGGACGAGAAGTGCGAACGCTGTGGCGCGCCGCTGGTGATCAAATGGGGCAAGCACGGCTCGTTTTACGCGTGCAGTACTTACGATAAGGAAGATCCCAACACCTGCACCTTCACCAAGGAAAATCCCATCAACCTGCCCGACCTCGATTCCGCCGACGTGCAGGAGACGACGCAGGAGGAATACTGCGAGAACTGCGGCCGCGTGATGGTGCTGAAGCGCGGGCGCTTCGGGCAGTTCATGGCCTGCACGGGATATCCCGACTGCAAGACCACGCGCCGGCTGGACCAGGGCAAGAAGGTTCCCGACATTCCGCTGGACGAACTTTGCCCCAAGTGCGGCCGCAACATGATGATCCGCCACGGACGTTACGGCGAGTTCACCACCTGCAGCGGCTATCCCGAGTGCAAGTACGTGAAGCAGAACTTCATTGGGGTGAAGTGTCCGGACTGCAAGGACGGCGAGTTGGTCGAAAAGCGGGCGCGCAAGGGGAATACGTTCTACGGTTGCGGAAATTATCCCAACTGCAAATTCACGTCAGCGCACAAGCCGATTCCGGAGAAGTGTCCGAGTTGCGGCAGTGAATACCTGGTCGAGAAAAATCTGAAAGCCGGGCCCGTGATCGCCTGTCCCAATAAGGAGTGCGAGTTCGAGCGGCCCGCACCGACGCCGGATGCGGCGGCAACCTCCGCCTGACCGGTGGATGCCAGCAAATGTTTTGATTCTCCGGCGCTCCTGCGATCGTCTAAGCATGCCGGTGGTGTCCACTTAAACGGAGGAATCGATGGCCAAGAAGCCGACTACAGCCGATGCCCAGCTAATTCTGCAACTCTACGATCTGCGCCGCGAAGCCGAAATGCGCAAGGCCCGCAACTGGTGGGCGAGTGAATTTTTCCCGCAGAGCCCGGACGACGTGATGAAGATTGCATTCACCTTTGGATCGCAGGAAAACAACTGGTTTCGCCAGGTGGCCGGGTATTGGAACATGGCCGCGTCGTTTGTCCTGCTGGGCGCGTTGAATGAAGATTTATTTCTGCAACCCTCGTTCAGCGGCGAGATGTTCCTCATCTTCGCGAAGGTCCATCCCTTCCTGAAAGAGTTGCGCGAAAAAGTGGGTGACCCGCATTTCTTCCTTAACATCGAGAAGGTCATCACGCACACCAAATGGGGCAGGGACCGCCTGCAATTCATGCTCAAGCGGGTAGAAACGTTGCGCCAGAGGCGGGCCGAACGGAAAGCCAGCTAAGGGCAGTGCGCCCTGAATTTGCGACCTGAGTTTGGATTGTCAACATCAGCGAAGCGAAAGACCTATGTACTCTCGCTGCAACTACATAGGTCCTTTGCTTCGCTCGGGATGACAGGATTGCTCTGCAGCCTGCAGGCGCTTGCATTTGCGGCAGGGCTCCTTTCCTGTGAGTGCAATCACTTCCCGCCGCTGCGCTTCTGGTATCCTAATCGGCTGTGCGGATGATCTGGTGGTTTCTGATCCTGGGTGCGAGCACGCTGGTGGTGGTGTGCGTAGCCATCGCCCTGTACGTGCACTTGCGGCGGCACCTGCAGAAAGCGCACGCCTCTCACGAAGGCGCCTTGAATGAAGTGAAACGCGAGCGCCAGCCAGGCAGCATCGAACGCTGAAATTTCGATTTGCAATTTGGAGGTCCCGTTATGACAAGATCTGCAATTCATACTCTAAGCAGTCCGCAGGACCGGGCCCTGGAAGCTGCTCGCCAGGTTGCGCTCGTGGTGGGCGCGAGCCTGGTGGTGGCCTTGTGCGCCCGCATCACCATTCCCCTGATGCCACTTACGCCCGTCCCGCTCACGGTGCAGAACATGGGCGTGCTGCTGGTCGGGTTGATGCTGGGCAGCCGGCGCGGCTTCGCCGCACTGGCGCTTTATCTGGTAGAAGGGGCGGTGGGACTGCCGGTGTTCAATCCCACGGGTCCGGGCGGAATCGCCCAGTTGCTCGGTCCGACTGGCGGATTTCTCATGGTGTACCCGTTCGTCGCTTTCCTTGCGGGCTATGTGTTTGAGCGCGGGACGAAGACTTTCCTGCGCGCCACCATTGCCGGTTTCCTGGCGGAGGTCTTGCTGTTCGCCGGAGGCCTGACCTGGCTTTTCGTATTTACCCATTCCCTCGCCAAAGCAGCGTATCTCGGACTCTACTGGTTCCTGGCCGCTGAGGTCATCAAAGTGATGTTGGCCGCTGGCATTGCCACTCGCTGGCGCGCGCGTGCCGTCAAAAGCGCAGTCTAGCAGTAGATTCCGGGAGTTCATAAGATGACAGTCGTATCCGAAACCGCCAAAGCACCAGGCAGCAGTGCATCCGGTCAGGTGCGCGAGATTACCGTGGCGCACAGCCCGGACTCCGATGACGCCTTCATGTTTTATGGCCTGGCCACGAACAAGGTTCGCACTCCGGGCCTGCGCTTCAGCCATACCCTCTGCGACATCGAGACGCTGAACCAGAAAGCGCGCGAAGGTGTTTATGACGTGAGCGCGATTTCGTTCCACGCCTATCCTTACGTCCAGGATAAGTACGCGCTGATGAGTTGCGGCGGCAGCGTCGGCGAGGGCTACGGGCCCATGATCGTCTCGCCGCGCCCGTTCACGGCGGCGGAAATCAAGACCAAGCGCATTGCCGTGCCGGGCACGCTCACCACGGCATACCTCGCACTGCAACTCTTCGCTCCCGGCGTGGAAACCGAGGTCGTTCCCTTCGACCAGATCATCCCGCAGGTGCTCGAAGGCAAGTACGAAGCCGGCCTCATCATTCACGAAGGCCAGTTGACCTACGACAAGTCGGGACTGCACCGCATCGTGGATCTCGGCAAGTGGTGGGGGAAGGTGACCGGTCTGCCTTTGCCCTTGGGAGGCAATGCGATTCGCCGGGCCCTGGGCGCGGAATTGATGCCGGTAGTCACCGCAGCCCTGCGCGAGAGCATCCAGTACGGACTCGATCACCGCGAAGAGGCTTTGTCTTACGCCATGCAGTTTGCCCGCGATCTCGACACCTCGTCCGCCGACAAATTCATTGGCATGTACGTGAACGAGCGCACCCTCGACTACGGCCCCGACGGCCGCGAAGCCGTCCGCCGCCTGCTCGACATGGGGCACAAGGCGGGCATCATCGGTCCGGAAGCAAGAGTGGATTGGGTGTAGGAAGCTTCTAGCTGCTAGCTCCTAGCTATCGCCGCACATAATTAGGTGAGGTCCGGAGGATGACCCTTCTGGAAAAAGCGGTCTACCTGATTGCTGGGCTGATGCTGTCCGTGGTAATTGGACTTGCTGGGGCATATTGGTGGACCTCCAGAGTACCAAACCGACCGGCGGTAGTGCGCGCTGACGCCGCCTTTTTGTGGGCTCCGGCTGTGGGGTCACCAGCGCCACGCCGGGTCAGTTGGCTCAGCTGTTGGGTGGAAAGCCAACACATTCTTTGCCAACTCAACAACATTGACGGGACTCTGGAGTACAAAGGAGAGTTCGTTGGGTACCGGGAGAAGCGCCTGATTCCGCCGAGTGAGTTGAAGATAGACCCCAAAAGACTGGTGATGACAAAGTGTGGATAGGCGGCGCTCTCGTGCCATTGGTGTGCTTGCAGAGCGGAGACATCTTGGTGCCGGTGATGAAGTATGACGAGAGCGTCCGGCTTTTGCGCGAGCGAGGACGGGCTCGGTAGAATCTCAAATCGAGTCCGGTTACAGTCACGTTTCCTTTAACAGAAACACAAAACAGATTCCGTTTAGCTACAAGCTAGTAGCTAGGAGCTAGTAGCTAGGAGCTAGACGCTTGCCCCCCCAAACCCTCCTCATCGACGCCGACGACACGCTCTGGGAGAACAACGTCTACTTTGAGCGCGCCATCGCCCGCTTCATCTCGTTTCTGAATCACCACGAGTTCTCCCCCGAGCAGGTCAGGGAAGTGCTTAACGACGTGGAGCGCGAATGCATCGTGAAACACGGCTACGGGCTGCACAGTTTCGCACATGCGCTGGTCGACACCTTCGAGCGGCTGAGCGTCGAACCCGTTACGCCCGAGTTGCACGCCCAGATCAACAGCTTTGCCCACACCATCGCCGACCATCCCGTCGAGATTTTGCCCGAGGTGCCTCAGACCCTGCAGTATTTGTCGGAGCGCCATCACCTGATCCTGATGACCAAGGGCGCGATCGCCGAACAGACGGGAAAAGTCGAGCGCTCCGGCCTGAAAGAGTATTTCGCCGCGATCGAGATCGTGGCCGAGAAGGATTCAGCGGCGTACGCGCGCGTGGTGGAGAAATACGATCTTGAGCACGATGCCACGTGGATGGTGGGCAACAGCCCAAAGTCCGATATCAACCCCGCCCTCGCCGCCGGCCTGCACGCGGTTTTCGTGCCCCATGGCAACACCTGGATCCTGGAGCATGAGGAGGTCAATTCCGCTCCTGCACCACAACAACTGCTCATTGTCGGCCGCTTCGCCGAACTCCGCGAGCACTTCTAGATTTCAACCGCAGAGGACACGAGGACAGAGAGAAACAGGGAGCTTCTGTGTCCTCTGTGGTCAAAACTTTCACGCTGTAATAGCGACGTCGTCCGCGCCCGCTATAGCCCGCCAGTGGCGGAATCAGCCTCGACACGGTGTTTTCATGTTCGTCACTACCGCATCAAACTAACCAACAAGCGCTCTCGCGTTGGGCATTTCCCGCATGGTACCCTCGTCTTGCTCTGCGATCTGGCTCCCACTTCGTCGGTGGCGATTCAGACCAACAATTTACGGCGGCTGTTGCACACGGTTGAGGCGCTTTCCGAGCTCGGGCCCGCGCTTACGGCGGAGCGCGACTTCTCGGAGACCTCGCGGCTGATGCTCTCGGCCATCATGGAAGCGGCGGGCGCGCGCGAAGGTGCGCTCCTTCTCTTCAATGACAAGCCCGCCATGCTGACCTCCGCCTCCGCATTGGGTTTCGCCCTGATGCCGGAGCCGGCCTTCATTCCTCTCCTGCCCAAACATGTGCACGCGCTCACCGCGGCGCGCGGCCCCATCGTGCTCAATTCCTCGACCTATTCGGTGTTCCTGAGTTCCAATGGCAACGTCGCCCCGGAGTTGTTCAAATGCCTCGCCCCGCTGAAAGCGGGAGGACGGCTGGCCGGAGTGGTGGCTCTGGGCCGCCGCCCCGGCGATGCTCTTTATGAAGACAGCGAACTCGACGCGCTCGAACTGCTGTGCAGCTACATCGCGCTGGCCGTGCAGAATCACGCTCTGACGCAAACCATCGCGCAACGAGTATCCGAAAACCTGCGGCTCATGGCTTCGCTGCACGGTTTCTACGACAACGCGCTCGAAGCCTTCGCCACCGCCATCGACGTCAAGCACGTGAACATTCATGGACACTCGCTGCGGGTGGGGCGCTACTCAGCAGCCATCGGCGAGGCCATGGGCCTGGAACCCAGCGACGTAGCCGCGCTGCGCAGCGCCGGGTATCTGCACGACATTGGCAAGGTTGCGGTCGATCGCCGCCTGTTCGGCAAAACCAGCGCTCTCGATCCGGAGGAGTTTCGCGAGATGGCCGACCACACCACTGTCGGATACCAGATCGTCAGCAGCGTGCAGTTTCCCTGGCCCAAGATTCCCGAGACCGTGCGCTGGCATCACGAGCGCAGCGACGGTTCCGGATATCCCGACAAGCTCGGCCAAGACGACTTGCCACTGCAGGTGCGGATCGTTGGGCTTGCCGATTCGTTCGACGCCATGACCAGCGCGCGGCCTTACCGCGCTCCGCTCTCGGTGGGCAGCGCCCTCAGCGATCTGGTCCGGATGTCGCCGGAGAAATATGATCCCAACGTGGTGCAGGGCCTGCTGATTCAAGTGCGCCGCGACGCGGTGGGCAGCAACCGAACGCCCTTGCTCGACACCATGACCGTGAATATTGCGGCGGCCGACATCGATCAGCTGGCAGCGACTTTGCAGCACAAAGTGACGCGCGGGAAAGTGTATCTCACCAAGGAAATCGGCTACTAGCCCCGCTTCTCGCTTTCGTCCCGCCCCAAACCCCTGTCCTGCTGTCACTTTCAAGCCCCCTCAGGAATCACGTCTGGCAGCAACTTTTTGTCCCCAGAGGGTTCATAATCAGGAGACCTGCTCCGTTCCGGGAGTCTTCATGAGATCCAGTATCGGGAAGCTCACGCTGCTTATGTTGGGTCTGAGCCTGGCCTGGGCAGCGCCGCAACTGCTCGCCAAGAAAAAGGACAAGCCCCCAGACTCCGGCGCGAACCAGCAGAAGCAGGCGGTGCAAGCGCTGAACCGTCTCACGTTTGGTCCGCGGCCGGGCGATATCCAACAGGTCATGGCGTTGGGCGTTGACCGTTGGATGGATGAGCAACTGCATCCGGAAAGAATTCCTGATAGCGCTATGGAGGCCCGCCTGGCACCCTTGCGCACGCTGCGCATGAGTCCCAAGGAAATCGTCGAGGACTTTCCCGATGGTCCGATGATCCAGCAGGTCATGGACGGCAAGAAGCCCATGCCTTCCGATCCCGCCCGGCGGGCCATCTACCAGGTGCAGATTGCGCGCTTGCAGGAGAAACAGGAAAAGCGGGAGCAGAGGACGGAGAGGAAAGTGGAAGCGGTTGCTCCGGCTCCGTCGCCCGCGACCGCCAGCGCGAAAACGGCTGAGGAACTCGCTGCCGAGGCAGCGGCCAGTCCAGACGCCAAGCCCAGCGCTCCAGCAGACGGCAACTCGATGGGCGCGATGAGCGCCTCCAACGGCGATGAGGGTTCCAACAGCGGGCCGGCCAACGAGATGGCCATGGCGCCGGCGCCAGAGACGAAGCCCGCGGTCGTGGACGATGCCGAAGCCCGCCGCCGCGAAGACCGTCTCTATGCCGATTTGAAAATTCAGGGACTCGTCGATCGTTCGCCCGACCAGCGGTACAAGCAAGTGATGGCGATGACGACCGACGAGCAAGTCGCGTTCGCCGATTCGCTGCGTGGCCCCCAGGCCGACCAGTTTATTGCGGGCATGGATCCCCGGCAGAAGGAAACCCTGCTGGCCATGAACAATCCGCAACGCGTGGTGGTGGATGAATTGGTTCAGGCCAAGCTGCTGCGCGCGATCTACAGCGATCGCCAGCTCGAAGAGGTGATGACCGATTTCTGGTTCAATCACTTCAATGTCTTCTTCGGCAAAGGGCCGGAGCGGCTGTTCCTTACCAACTACGAGCAGAACGTGATTCGCCCGCACGCGCTGGGGAAATTTGAAGATCTGCTGGTCGCGACCGCCAGGAGTCCGGCCATGCTGTTCTACCTGGACAACTGGATGAGTGTGGGGCCGAACTCCATGCAGGCGCGGGGCATCCCTGGGCGTCCGGTTCGTCCCTACGGTCGCTACGGTCCGCGTCGCTATCCGCCCCCGAAGCCGAACGCGAAACGCGGGCAGAGCAGCGGTCTGAATGAGAACTATGGCCGCGAGTTGCTGGAGCTGCACACGCTGAGCGTGGACGGCGGCTACTCGCAGCGCGACGTCACCGAGGTAGCCAAGGTGTTCACGGGCTGGACGATCGAGAAGCCCTACCAAGGCCTGGACTTTCGCTACGATCCGCGCATGCACGAACCGGGGCCCAAGTTCGTTCTTGGACACCACATCAAGCCCAAAGGCGAACAGGAAGGCAGGGAAGTGCTGCACATCCTGGCGACTAGCCCGCAGACCGCGCATTTCATCTCGTTGAAACTGGCGCAGCGCTTTGTCTCCGATGATCCGCCGCCGGTGCTGGTCGATCGCATGGCGAAAACGTTTCAGAAGAAGAAGGGCGACATCCGCGAGGTTCTGACGCACTCTGTTCCATTCGCCGGAGTTCTGGGCCGATGGCGCTTACCGCGCCAAGGTTAAAACGCCGTTCGAGTTTGTGGTTTCGGCAGCGCGCGCCACTGGCGCCGATGTAGACGATCCGACGCCGCTGGCGCGGCGAATCGCCAACATGGGCATGCCCTTATACGGAGCGCAGCCGCCCACGGGCTATTCGATGAAAGGCGACGCCTGGGTGAGTTCGTCGGCGCTGCTGAACCGCATGAATTTCGCGCTGGCGTTGACCGGAGGCCGAATCGGCGGCGTGAAAGTGGATACAGCGCGGCTGGCCGGGAGCCCGCCTCCGCTGGTGGATCCGGCGCTCGCGCTTTCGACCATGGAAGCGAAACTGCTCGCCGACGATGTCTCGAAGCAGACCCACGACTCGATCCTGGCGCAGATTCAAGCTCCGGCGGGGAGCGCCGCGCAGCCGCCAGGCAAAGACCAACAAAGTAAAGACCAACAAAGTAAAGACCAACAAAGTAAAGACCAGCAAGACAAAACCGGTCCGCCGCGCAAGCCTCTAGAACCGGCTCGTCCGCCGGATGCGGGCACGATGGCAGGCCTGCTGCTGGGGTCGCCGGAGTTTCAGAAGCGTTAGCCGCTAGCTAATATCTCTGCCCTCAAGCAAATCGAATCCTCCAGGAGCCGGGAGCTAGAAGCTAGGAGCTGGGAGCTAGAAGCTAGGAGCCAGAAGCCAGAAGCCAGAAGCCAGAAGCTAGGAGCCAGAAGCTAGGAGCTAGGAGCCAGAAGCTAGGAGCTAGGAGCTAGGAGCTAGGAGCTGTTCCCATGTCCATTACCCGTCGCGTCTTCCTGCACAATAGCGCGCTCGCCGTTGTCGGCACGGCGGCGGTGCCGAGTTTTCTTACCCGCGCGGCTTTCGGCGCCGTCGAAGCCGGCAGCGCGCAACCAGCGGCTGGTCGTCATCTTCCAGCGCGGCGCCGCGGATGGGCTGAACATCGTGGTGCCGCACGGCGAGCCGCAGTACTACGCCATGCGGCCCACGCATCAACATTCCACGAAAGTCGGTGCTCGATCTCGACGGCTTCTTCGGACTGCATCCGTCGCTGTCGGCGTTTCAGCCGCTCTGGAAGCAGAGTCATCTCGCCATCGTGCATGCCGCCGGTTCGCCCGATACCGACGCGCTCGCACTTTGACGCGCAGGATTTTATGGAGTCCGGCACGCCGGGCGTGAAGGCCACCGAGGACGGATGGCTGAACCGCTCGCTTCACGACATTGCCGCGCAGTCCGCAGAGAGTTCTGCGCCGGATCAGCGCTTTCGCGCGATCGCGCTCGGGCCGTCTGCTGCCGCGCATTCTGAGCGGCACCGAGCCTGCAGTCGCGATGAACAACATCGAACGACTTTGCCGTGGGCGGGAGAAATCCCAAAGCCTCGCCGCTGGCCAACACGTTTGAGGCCATGTACGACCATTCCGTCGACAGCGTGCTGCACGGCACGGGCGAGGAAACCTTCGACGCGGTGAAGATGCTGAAGGCGGCCGATCCCGGCAAAGTACACGCCCGCCGCCGGCGCGAATTATCCGCGGGACGCTTCGGCGACAGCCTGCGGCAGCTGGCGCAACTGATCAAAGCGAACTCTGGGCGTGCAGGTCGCATTTGCCGATATCGGCGGCTGGGACCATCACGTCAACGAAGGCAGCGACCGCAAGGACAGATTGCCAACGTGCTCGGCGGATTTCTCGCAGTCCATCGCGGCGTTCTGGACCGATCTCGGCGATCTGGGCGAAGACACGGTCGTCGTCACCATGTCGGAGTTCGGCCGCACCGCGCGCGAAAACGGCAACCGCGGCACCGATCACGGCCACGCCAACGTGATGTTCGTGCTGGGCGGCCCGGTGAAAGGCGGCAAAGTTTACGGACGCTGGCCGGGGCTGGACCAGTCGCAGCTCTACGAGGGCCGCGACCTGGCGTGACCACGGACTTCCGGCTGGTGCTTAGCGAAGCGGTGGCGCAGTATCTGGGGAATAAAGATCTGAAGAATGTGTTCCCGGGCTTCGAAACAGCCGGGACAATTCCTGAAGATCTGCTGGGATAGACCCGAATCTCTTCGACTGTTCAGCAGCTAGCCGGATGCATTCGCTCGACGGGAATGCGCTTGCGCAGGGCTGCGACGAAAGCAGCATCCGCTTTTGCGGAAACCATCTCTAGCGGCGAAAATCCGCGCCACCACGCCAGGTAGAAAGTTACGGACAGCAACGCAATTGTGATCGCAAATTGGGCCAGCGCGTTCAATGCCCATTGCCCCTGCCAGCTCAAATCGCAGACGTGGGACGAGAACGGCATGAGGTACGGAATTGGCCACTGATAGCCATCCGGCCCTCGGCTTCCCAGCAAATCTTCGAGCAGATGCAGGTGGAAACTCACGAACACGAGGCCGGCGGTCTTCAATCGTTGCCTTTGCGACGCAGAAGCCGATACTGCAGTTACGACGAGCGCGAACAATAAGCTGTGCAAGCGAATGATGATAGGAACGAGAACCACTCAGTGGGATGTTGCGAGTGGCGCGTATCAGATCTCGGCAACGATGCCGAGACCATCGACGTCGGCACAACACAGGCCAGTGTAACCATGGCACGGTCCTCCCGATCAACGATGTCGCAGTTGGCGAGGACCCATCCGGTCAGGAAATGTGTGACAGGGCTCACGGTCTGTCTCATTAGATCTCGATCAGCACATCGCCGCCCTCGATCTTCACCGGATACACCGCGACCTTCGCGTCCGGCGTGTGCCGCCTCGCCGGTCTTTGGATCCCACTGCCCAGCCGTGCCACGGGCAGATCGACCTTGCCACCCTCGATCACTGCCCTGGCCGAGCGGGCCGCCGCGATGCAGGCAGATGTTCTCCATGGCGTGATTTCGCCGTTCACGTTGGCGACGCAGATGGTCTTGTCGCCGCAGGGGAATTCTTTGGCTTCGTTGAGAGCGGGGAGGTCGGATTGGGCGGCGAGTTTGGTGAACATAGCCTTCAGCCGTCAGCTGTCAGATGCCTAACCGACTATGGTATCCTGACGCGGAAGCTGCAGATCCCTCGCTGGCGCTCGGGTGACACGGCGTGTACAGCGACAACAACGGCATATGAGGAGTGGTCTCACTGAGAACTGAGAGCTGACAACTGAGAACTGCTCTATTTCGGCTGCATCGTCTGCGCCACCATCACCTGGCGCTTGAAATTCTCCATCATGCTCTCGTCGAGCCGCACTTCGGTGGGCTTCTTGGCCAGCGTCATGGTGTCGATCTTGTCCTGCAGCTTGAGCAGCGCGTAGAACAGATTCTCCGGGCGCGGCGGGCATCCGATTACGTAGACATCCACCGGCACGATGCGGTCCACGCCCTGCAGCACGGCGTAGGTATTGAACGGGCCGCCGACCGACGAACACGCGCCCATCGAGATCACCCACTTCGGCTCCGGCATCTGGTCGTAAATGCGCTTCACGACCGGCGCCATCTTCAGCGTGACCGTGCCGGAGACGATCATCAGGTCGGACTGGCGCGGGCTGGGACGAAAGACTTCCGAACCGAAGCGCGCGATATCGAAGCGCGCGGTGGAAGAGGCGATCATCTCGATGGCGCAGCACGCCAGGCCGAACGTCATCGGCCAGAGCGCCGACTTGCGCGCCCAGTTGAAGACGTAGTCCACCGTCGAGATCATGAAATTCTTTTCGAACTTGTTTTGCAGCCAGCTCATGAATAGTCCTCGTGAAGCGCGTACTCTGGCAGTCTAGGTAAGGCGGGAAGCGGTGTCAAACCGGGCGGGAGGGTTCCCCAAGTAGTGCCGCGCGCTTGCCCATTCTTTGGTGTTGACATTCGACACCAGCGGCGTTACTTATTGGTGTAGGGAGCCGACACCAATGGGAAAGCCGTCTCACCTAGATCTCTTGCAGGGCACCCTGGACCTGCTCATTCTCCGCACATTGCACTCCGGCGATGTTATGCATGGCTGGGCGATCTCCGAGAGGATTCGTCAGGTATCGGAAAACGTACTCCAGGCGAACCAGGGTTCGTTGTATCCGGCGCTTCATCGCCTCGAACACCAGGGCTGGATCAAGGCTGAATGGGGGATTTCCGAGTTGGGGCGTCGCGCCCGCTTCTACCGATTGACCGCTTCCGGGCGAAAGCAACTCCAGCAGGAGGCCGATAACTGGACACGGGTGGCAGGCGCCATCGGTAAAGTGCTGGAACTGGCTTGAAGGGAAATGCCATGACCCTGAGTGATCTCCTTTTGCGTCTCCGCGCGCTGTTGTTCCGCGCGCGTGTGGAAGAGGAACTCGAAGATGAGGTGGAGTTCCACCTGGCCATGGCGCGCCAGAAGCACCTCAACGCCGGGCACAGCGAGGCGGAAGCTGGCCGCCTGGCGCGTCTCGATTTCGGCCGAGTCGGAGCGGTGAAGGAAGATTGCCGGGGAGTTCGTGGGATCGACTCATTCGAGTGCACGCTGCAGGACATTCGGTATGCGCTGAGGAGCTTCCGCCGCAGCCCAGGGTTCGTGTTCACGGTCTCAGGAACGATCGCTCTTGGCCTCGGAGTCAACCTCGCACTCTTCACCCTGTTCAACGCGTACGTGCTACGGCCGATCTCGATACGCGACCCATACAGCCTCTACGGCTTCGAATGGACAGACCGCCAAGGCCGCGGACATGCGTTCTCTTGGGACGAATACAAACAACTGGAAAGAGACCAGCCTGCGTTCGATGAGATAGCCGCCGAACAGTATGTCTACACCCGTATAAGCGGGCATGCCTTTCAAGGGCAAATGGTCACGGGAAATTATTTTCAGATGCTCGGCGTCATCGCGGAGTTGGGCCGTCCCCTGCTCCCGGAAGATGCCGCCGCACCCGGGCGCGAAGCGGTGGTTGTTCTTAGTTACGAGGCGTGGCAAAGCATGTTCGGAGGCCGTCCGGACATCATCGGGACCAAGCTCATGGTTCGCGGCTTTCCGATGGAAGTGGTCGGCGTGGCGCGGAAGGGATTTCATGGTCTCAGCGAGGTGCCGCGCGACTTCTGGGCGCCCCTCACCATGGCGGCCCGGCTGCAAGATGGGCCCGATCTTTTCGGCAAAGAGCATCCAGAGCGGCTGAATGTTGTCGGGCGACTCCGCCGCGGGCAAAGCGTGTCGAGCGCGGAAGCGATGCTCACGGCTTGGTCCCAGCGGATGACGCTGCAACTGCCGGAGGAAAACAAAGCCGCCGGAATCTGGCTGCATTCAGAAGCGACTTCGATTCCTCTGACGCCCGAACTGCTGATCGTATTCAGCCCGCTGGTCGCCGCTTTCGGCCTTGTGCTGGTATTGGCGTGCACGAACGTGGCCAGCATGATGCTGGCTCGGGCCACCACACGGCAACGTGAGATCGGAATCCGCCTCTCTCTCGGCGCCCTCCGCCAGCGCCTGATCCGCCAACTTCTCACGGAGAGCATTCTCCTCGCGATACCAGCGGCCATCCTCGGATTCGTTATCTCGAGAGTCACGATCGATACCGCCATCCGAATAATGTTCGCCACGGTACCGAAGGACATGCTCGAGATGGTCCACGATGTGCCGCATCCCGTCGACTGGCGGGTGATTGCGTTCATGGTCTGCGCGGCATTGGCCTCCGCGCTGCTGTTCGGCCTCGCGCCGGCGATCCAGGCCACGCGCGCCAATGTGATGTCCTCCGTGCGGGGCGAGTTGACTTCGGACCTCAGGCCGATACGGGCTCGCAATGCACTCGTTGTCGCGCAGATCACGGTGTGCACGCTCTTGTTGGTCGCATGCGGCTCGCTGGTGCGCACGACGATGGCCATGAGCGCATTCGATACAGGTTTCCGAACCCACAACGTGATTGCGATGAATGTCATCGAGAACAGCCGGAGGCGGATGGTGGACGCACTGGCGTCTGATCCCGAGGTGGACGCGATCGCGGCTGCGTCCTCCGTTCCGCTCGGCGGCCAGCTACCGAGCGTGAATAGCTTCGCAGACAAGGGTCCAACCATAAGCACTGCATACAACAATGTCTCGCCCCAGTATTTTGGGATCCTGGGAATCCCGATTGTGCGTGGCCGCAACTTCACGGAGGAAGAAGCGGCCGCGGAGTCGCGGGTCGCGATTCTGAGCGCGGCGGGGGCGCGACGGCTCTTCGCAGACCACGATGCCCTTGGTCAAATCCTTCATCTCCCCGGCAATCCGGCCCGAGACGTCCGCGTGATTGGCATCGCGGCCGACGTTGTTACCTGCTGTATCGCGTTCGGCAAGGACGCCTCCTTGCTCTATCGTCCGACCACTCCCGCAGCCAGCGGATACATGTTGGTTCGCGTTCGGGGAGAGGTCGAAGGCGAGCGGCAGAAGCTGGATTTGCGGCTGGCATCGCTGGCTCCGGACGCCATCGGCGATATCCATTCCCTCGATCAATACCGGGCAGCGGGCATTTATGGCTTCCGTATCGCTGCGATGATCGGGGCCGCGGTCGGCGGACTCGCGCTGTTCCTCACGCTGACCGGCATTTACGGAGTAGTCTCCTATTTCGTGACGCAAAGGACCAAGGAGATCGGCATCCGTGTCGCCCTGGGTGCGACCACGCATACCGTCGTTGGCATGGTATTGCAGCAGTCACTGCGCTTGACGGCGATCGGAATTGTCCTCGGGGTCGGTCTGGCCATCGCCCTGGCGCGGCTACTGGCTTCGAGCCTGGTCTTCATGCGCGTGTTCGATGTGGCGGCCTTTGGTGGAGCCGTGCTGCTGGTTGTCTCCGCCGCACTTGCTGCCGGATACATCCCGTCCCGCCGGGCAGCTCAAATCGACCCGATCCAGACACTGCGCTACGACTGAGGCGCGGCGGGTAGTCTGGCAGTCTTGGTTGGCACCATCTGCGTCAAATCGCTTCGGCCAAGGGCAACAGCAACAGCAAGGTCAACGGCAGCGGGCGGGGGCGCCCGCGGCACATGGGTGCTGGCCCCGTCGGCTGAGGGCGTGATCTGTGTGGGTGCTTTGCCGTGCGACTATAACTCGAACCCTTCCCGAGTTCGACTGTTGGTGGCAATAGAATGCTGGCAAAGAAGGGCAAGCTCTCTCGACAGCAATCCGTACGGGATCACGCCTTCGCCGGCCATGCATACTGTCCACCGTGCTGGTAGGCCAGGTTGCCGATCTGGCCGGCACGCGCGGCGGCGACCCCGGTTTCTACCGGCGCATTGGGCTCTTTGCGCGTCTTGATGCACTCGAAGAAATTCTCCATGTGGGAAATGGTGCCGTCGCGGACGCTGTGGTCGGTGAGAGCGGGATTCTGTCCCTCGCCCTCATCAATCTGCTCGCGATAAATGGCGAAGCCGTCGCGATCGAGTTTCAAGGTTGCGTCCGTGCCACGGAACTCCAGCCCGCCACCGTCGATGGAGGAATTCATCATGCCCTCATACACCACATCGAAGCCGGGGTAGCGGAAGGCTGCCTGAATGGTGTCAGGACACTCCCAGTCATGAAAGATATATTTGTCGGCGAGCATGTGCGCCTGGTGTGGCTGATCGGCTTTCATGGCCCAGTGCACGACGTCGATCCAGTGGGTGAATAAATCGGTCATGGCGCCGCCGCCAAAATTCCAGAACCAGCGCCAGTGGTTGAATTTTTCGTCGCTGAAGGGCTGGTCGGGAGCCGAGCCGAGCCACCGCTTCCAATCGAGCGCCTGTTGGTCGAGGGGCTTCGTGATCCAGTTCCTTCCATAGTTCTGCCACCAATAGGTTCGCACCTGTACCACCCGGCCGAGGCTGCCGGCCTGAATCAGGTCGACAGCATCGCGAAAATGAGTCCAGCTGCGCTGTTGCATGCCGCATTGCAAAATCTGCCTGCTGGAACGAACCGCGCGGGTGAGCGTAGCGCCTTCCTCGATGGTGTGGGTGACCGGCTTTTCCAGAAAGACGTCTTTGCCCGCCTTGAGAGCGTCGACGGCCATGGGGACGTGCCAGTGGTCCGGGGACGCGATGATCACCGCATCGATGTCCTTGGCAAGGACCTCACGATAGTCCAGGTGGGTGGTTGCTAGACCGTTGGAGCGTTCCTTGATGGCATCGCGGTTGGGTCCATACACGTCACACACGGCCGCAATCTGGTATGGGCCAGCCTTGTCCGCAGCATCGAGCAGGCCTTTCATGCGGTGGCCGGCTCCGATGACTCCGATGCGAACGGTGTCGTTCGCGCCAAATACCCGGGTTGAGGCGAGCGCGGTAAGTCCGCTGGCGATGAGGAAGCTGCGGCGGCTAATCATGGTGGCAGGGCCTCCGTTTGTCCGGTTGATCGTATCAACTTTCGTTTTGCCCGCAATCCCTAAATCGGATAAAGGTCGGATTTCATGCCTTCGCCGCTGGCTATAGTGGGCTTTCCCAGAGCCAGGAGGTCCAGCCTGGGGTTCCTCTCGTCCCCTAAAATGTGTGTAATTTTCGTCGATCGGCAGCGTACTGCTTAATGGATGCCAAAAGGAACATGGCGAAAGAACCGCAGCCCGGCGAGGGCGAGACCAGGCAGATGGAGGGGCTCGGTTTGGAGAGCGTAATCCAGCGCGCCCAGGGCCACGACGCCGCCGCTCTGGGAGAGATTTATCACCGCTATGTCCGGCGCGTACTCGGGTTGTGTCGTTACATGCTGAACTCACGGGAGAGCGCAGAAGATGCCACCAGCGAAGTCTTCCTCAAGCTGCAGCGCTCCATCGCGAGCTACGACGCTTCGATACCGTTCCCCAGATGGCTGCTACGGGTGGCGGGCAACCAGTGTATTGACGCTTTGCGGCGCCGGCAGCGTGGACTGAAGGTGTTTGTGGAAGTTGAAGAGGGAGCCACGGTCATGGAGGCGGCGAGTTCGGGGCCGTCGCCGCTGGGCGCTGTCATCAGCACGCAAGAGAGAGCGCAGGTGCGGGACACGATCGGGCGCCTGCCGGAAAACTATCGCGTGCCGCTGATCCTGCGCTATTACGGCGAGCTGAGCTATGACGAAATCGCGCAAGAGTTGGGTCTGGAGAAGAACTACGTGGCGGCGCTGATATTTCGGGCCAAGCAGGAACTGCGGCGGAGATTGGCCCCCAGGAGCAAGTAATCATGGAATGTTATTCAGAACAGATCTGCGCCCTCGCGGTGGACGGCGAACTGGCGCCGGACCAGGCACGGCGCCTGCGAGACCACTTGGCCACGTGCCGGCGCTGCCGGGAGTTGGTGGACGCATTGCGCGCGGAGAACCGCGTTCTGAGCGAAAGCCTGCAGGAGCTTCCGGAAGAAGCAGCCAGCCCAGCGGGCTTCTCCCATCTGCGCCGGTCCTGGGTGTGGGGCGACCTGGCGGTGTTGGCCGCGGTGCTGGCGCTAGGTTCGATGAGTTCTATTTGGTTGGGAGGCGTGAGTATTCCGGCGGAGCTGGAATGGTTCAATCCCTTCAGCGCCAGCGGGCGCACCAACTTGCTCTTCAGCCTTTTTGACTACTTTGCAACGGGAGGTACTGCCATGTTAACTGACTATGCTGCTGTCATGGGATTTGTCTCTCTGATGTTGTTGTTGGGCGGCGGCGCACTGCTGGTGGTGGGACGAGGGCGGCTACGCCAGCCTGGCCTGCGCCTGCTGATCGTGCTGCTTGCCTTGTCGTTGCCCAGCCTTGCCCTGGAACGGCGTCACGCCGATTTCGTCACCGTGGCGGCGAACGAGACTGTGGACGACACTCTGATGGCCGCCGGCAACACCGTGCGCATTGAAGGCGTGATCAACGGGGACCTGCTGGCTTTTGGCCGGACCGTGGAAGTACGCGGCACCGTCAAGGGCGACCTGGTGAGTTTTTCCAAGCGAACTGTGGTCAGCGGAACCGTGGAAGGCCGCATCTACACCTTTTCGGAGTCGCTCGACCTGGACGGGCAACTGGGTCACAACCTCTACGGCTTTGCGCAATCCTTGCGCGTGAATGAGCGGGGCCACGTGGGTGAAGGGATCATTGCCGCCGCCGGCGACGTCAGCATCGAGGGCGAGGTGAAGCGCAGCGTGGACATCTTGACCAGTGGCAATGCCGATGTGAGCGGCAGCATCGGACGCGATCTGACCACGTCCGGAGTGAGCCTTACGCTGACCAGCACAGCCCGGGTCGGCGGCAACCTGAGCGCCCATGTGCGCCAGCTGAATGAGGCGCACATCGCCGACGGCGCCACCATCGCCGGCAAGCGCGACATCCAGGTGCAGGCAAGGCAGAGCCAGTTCACGCGCCCCAGATTCTATTTCCACCAAGCTGTCTGGTTCGGCGCCGCCCTGCTGGTGGGATGGCTGGGCCTGGTTTTGTTTCCCGGTTTCTTCCGGGCCACGACTCAGGCGGTGGGCTCAGGGTGGCTAAGCCTCGGGCTGGGGGTTGCGGTTCTGGCGGGTGCGCCCGTGGCGATGATCGTGGTAGGCATCACGCTGATTGGGCTCCCGATCTCGCTTATGTTGTTGGCGTTGTATCTGGCGGCGATCTACCTGGCGAAGATTTGGGTTGGAGCCTTTCTGGGGCGGATACTTCTGAAGCCCTCAGGAGCCACGAAGGGCGATTGGTTTCTTGGACTCCTGGTGGGCCTGTTGATCCTCACAGTGGTTGGGTTCATCCCGTATCTCGGCGGACTGGTCCACTTCGGTGTGGTTTGCCTTGGCCTGGGAGCTTTTGCCGCCCAGCTTTATCGGGCTTCACGACCGGTAATAACGGCCTGATTGCGGGCCGATTTAAGCTGGCACGCTGCTGCACCGGATGTGAAGGCAGAGGACGTTTAAGAACAATGCAGCTGCTCGCCAGAATTTTTTTACACGCCTCTCCGTTACAATAAAAACTCAAGGTTTTGTGATCCCTCATGTCCTTAACCAAACAGCAAGCCCTGGAGATGTTCAACTCCGATGACCTGATCGGCATTGGGATGGAGGCGGACGCGGTGCGGCGCAAGCTGCATCCTGAAGGCGTGGTCACCTACATCATCGACCGCAACATTAACTACACCAATTTCTGCACCGAGTACTGCACCTTCTGCGCGTTTTACCGGCCGCTGAAAGGGCCCGCGGCGAAGGAAGGGTACATTCTCGACTTCGACACGATTTACGACAAGATTCGCGAGACGGTAGAACTTGGCGGCACGGGCGTGTTGATGCAGGGCGGATTGCATCCGGATTTGAAGATTGACTGGCACGAGAAGATGCTGCGCGGGATCAAGGAGCGCTTTCCGAAGATTCACCTGCACTGCTACTCGGCGTCGGAGATCATTGCCATTGCCGAGTACAGCGGGCTCTCGATTCGCGACACGATTCTGCGGCTGCGCGATGCGGGGCTCGACTCCATTCCGGGCGGCGGCGCGGAAGTGCTGGATGACGAAGTGCGGTACAAGATTGCGCGCTTGAAGTGCCTGACCGACGACTGGCTCAACGTGCACCGGACGGCGCATCAGATCGGGATGCGCACCACCGCGACCATGATGTTTGGCGTGGGCGAGAACTACGAGAACCTCATCAATCACTTCCAGCGGCTTTATGAGTTGCAGGAGGAGACGGGCGGGTTCACGGCGTTTATCCCGTGGAGCTTCCAGCCGCAGAACACGGCGCTGGGCGGGCGTCACTGGGACGAAGCCACCGCGGTCGACTATCTGAAAATTCTGGCCATCTCGCGGCTGTATCTTTCGAACTTCCTCAATGTGCAGTCGAGTTGGGTGACGCAGGGGTTGAAAGTCTGCCAGATGGGACTGCGGTTTGGCGGGAACGACGTGGGGTCGGTGATGCTTGAGGAGAACGTCGTGCGCGCGGCGGGCGTGACCAACTGCACGACCGAAGAAGAATTGCGGCGGATCATCCGCGATGCCGGGTTCCGTCCGGCGCAGCGGGATACGCTGTATCGGCAGTACTTTCTGAACTAGACAATTAATATCCGCTTTCGTGTGGGCATCGCCGCACCTTAAGGGGAGCCTTGTGCCGGCTCGACCTTCCATCCCATAGAAAAGCCCCGGCCTTCGGCTTCGCTCAGCGCGGCTTTCTCGCAGCAGGCGCGGAAAATGGGGCAACAAGAAATGCTGCGCTTCGCGCAGCGGACAGCCGAGGCGACTGTCCCCACATGCGGCTGTTCCCACATTGGGTGCAAGCCCGCGGGCTGCCCACACGCTGGGGCGAAACGGGTGTACACTCTTCGGCAGGATTCGAGGCCCAGAGGGGATCGCGCGTGTGGACGCGGTCGACCGAGGGCCGCCTGCTTTTCCCCTGCTGAGATCTGGAGTCTTATGAGGAGTTCCCCGGAAGCCCGGAGGTCTGCGACTCCCATCAGCGGGGTGAAAGCTGTTTCTCGCATCCCTGGCCTAATTTTTTGCTGCGTTTTTCTATTGTGCGCAGTGTGGTTTTTGGTTAGTCCAAACCATGCGCTGGCACAGGACGTGCCGGCGACGCCACCGTCGGTTCCTGCCCCGCAGTCGGACGCGAAGCAAGCCTCGGCAGAACTTGCGTCTCACGACGAACCCACGACCATCAAGGTCAACGTGAAGTTGGTGGTCGTACGCGTGGTAGTCCGCGACTCTCGGGGGCATGCCGTCGGGGACTTGCACCAGGAAGACTTTCAAGTCTTCGACAAGGGCAAGCCGCAGGTGATCAGCCAGTTCGAAGTCGAGCAGCCCGGCACTCTGACTGCGAAGGCTCGACAACGGTCGGAAGAAAACACGGGCGATGTTTCTCCCAGCGACATAGCTCCGAATGGTGGACACGCGCCGGAAGTGCCGGAACGCTTTATCGCCTACCTGTTCGACGACGTGCATCTGGAATTCGGCGATCTGGCGCTGGCGCGGCAGGCGGCGGACCGCCACTTCGCAACGCTGCGGCCCACCGATCGTGCCGCCATCTTCACCACCTCAGGCCGCAATGGGCTGGACTACACCGACGATCGCGCCAAGCTGCATGAGGCCTTGCTGCGTTTGCAGCCGCAGCCCATCACCGGCCGGATCGGTCACGATTGTCCCGATATCAGCTATTACCAGGCGGACCAGATCATTAATAAGAACGATCCTCAGGCCCTGCAGGTTGCGCTTCAGGAGGCGATCTCGTGCCAAAATACTCCTCCCGGGGTGTCGCCCCCAAATCCCGCGCCGCTGGTAAGTGCCGTGAGCACCCAAGTGTTGAGTGCCGGGGACCACGAGACCCACATCGCTCTCAGCGTGGTGAAAGACGTGGTGCAGAACCTGTCCCGGATGCCCGGCCAGCGGAGCCTGGTGCTGGTTTCTCCTGGTTTCATTACCCCGCGGATGGAGTTCGACTATACCGAGATCATTGACCGCGCGGTGCGCTCGCAAGTCATCGTCAATACGCTGGACGCCCGCGGGCTATATACCGTTGTGCCGTTCGGCGACATCAGTCAACCACCGCTGCGTCCGCCGCCTCCACAGAAGGGCCTCCTCGTGATCGCGGCGGCTTCCGCGCAGGACGATCTGCTCTGCGGTTTTGGCGGACAGCACGGGCGGGGTTTTCTTTCACAACAGCAACGATCTCGACGAGGGGTTCCGGCGGGTCGCGGAAACGCCGGAATATTCCTACGTGCTGGCCTTCGTTCCGCAAAATCTCAAGCTCGATGGCAGCTTTCACAGTCTGAAGGTCACGCTCAAGAGTCCGCAAAAACGAACCTTGCAGGCCCGCCGCGGCTATTACGCGCCGAAGACTTTCACCGATCTGGCCGAGCAGGCCAAGCAGGAAATCGAAGACGCAATGTTTTCCCAGGAGGAAATGCACAATCTTCCCGTCAAATTGCATACCCAGTATTTCAAGGCAAGCGAGGATGACGCCAAGCTCATCGTGCTCGCCCATGTGGACGTACGGCTGCTGCACTTTCGAAAAACTGAGGGCCGCAACGACGATGTGTTGACGTGTGTGTCGGCGCTGTTTAATCGCAATGGGAATTTTATTCAAGGAATGCAAAAGACCGTGACCATGCATTTGAAAGATGAAACCCTGGCACGAAACATGGGCTCGGGGATCACGCTCAAGACGAGTTTTGACGTCAAGCCGGGAAGTTATCTGGTGCGGCTGGTGGTCAGGGATAAGGAGAATCAGTTGATGTCGGCAGAGAATGGCACGGTTGAGATTCGATAAGGTTCACTGAGGTCTGGGGAGGTGAGGTATGCGAAATCGGCGGCTGGTTTTTATGATCGGGATCATCTGTGTGGCGAGTTGCTGGGTATTCCTCGATCTGGGCTCAGACAACCCCGTGGCGCACGCGCAGCAGTCCGGCGCTGCGGACACGTCGAATCCGGCGGTGTTCCGGGCGGAGACCCGATTGGTCCTGGTGGACACCGTGGTCACCGACAAGAAAGGCAACTACGTTCGCGACCTGGCTCAAAAAGACTTCAAGGTCTGGGAGGATGGCAAGGAGCAGGCGGTCACCAGTTTCTCCTTTGAGGAGAGCGCTGGGGCCACTCCCAATGCGAAGCCGCACTACATGGTTCTGTTCTTTGACAACTCGACCATGGACGTGGGCGATCAGGTCAAAGCCCGGGATGCCGCGGCCAAGTTTATCGATGCGAATGCGGGGCCCGACCGGTTGATCGCCATTGCGGATTTTGGCGGCAATGTGCACATCTCGCAAAACTTTACCGCCGATGCCAAGCGCTTGAAGCAAGTGGTGATGGGCATCAAAGGGTCGGCCGTATCTCCGAACGCGCAGGATCCAGTAATGGTGGCGTCGTTGGCTCCGCCGCAAATAGGGCCATCCCTGAGTAATGCGGAAGCCGATTTCGGAGTCCGCAGTGTGCTGCTGGCCCTGCGCAGCCTGGCGAAGAACCTGTCGAGTGTGCCGGGTCGCAAGACCGTAGTGATGCTGACCTCTGGTTTTCCCATGAATCCGGAATACCAGTCGGAACTGACCGCAGCCATCGATACCTGCAACAAATCGAACGTTGCCATTTATCCGATCGATGTGCGTGGGTTAGTGGTTCCCGATTTGACAGGACCTCACAGCCGGCTGGAACTGCCTTCGAGCGATGCCGGATCCGGATCGTTGGTCCCGGCTGCATGGCACTATTTAGGCGGGTATTCTGGCTTGCCTATCCTCAGGTTGGCGGCCTTTGCGGAACCGGCCGCGTTTCCCCCGCAACATAATGGTGGTGGAGGCGGCGGAGGAGGCGGTGGAGGCGGGACCGGCGGCGGAGGCGGTCACGGCGGCGGAGGCGGGACCGGTGGCGGAGGCGGGACCGGCGGAGGTGGTGGTCACGGCGGTGGAGGCGGGACCGGTGGCGGTGGGACGGGCGGTGGCGGTAAAGGTGGCGGTGGGACGACGGCGGCGGTAAGGGTGGCAGCGGAACCGGTGGCAGCACCGGAGGGAATGGATACAACTCGAATTTCTACAACCCCTATTCGCAGCCCCGGGTGATTGTTCCATCATTTCCGCCCAGCGCCAGCGACAACCAGCAGGTTCTCTATCAACTGGCCGATGGCACGGGCGGGTTTGTGATCGTCAACACCAATGACCTTCTGGGAGGTCTGGACCGGATCGCCAAAGATCAAAACCAGTACTACCTTCTGGGCTACAAGCCGGCAGAGTCAGTGGAAGGAACTTGCCACACCTTGAAGGTGAAGGTGGAACGTGGGGGCATGACGGTCCGGGCGCGCAGTGGCTATTGCAACGCGCGGCCGGCGGACCTTCTGGCTGGAAATCCCATCGAGAAAGATCTGGAGACTCGTGGCGCTGGGGAGATGAAGGGCAACGTTACCGCTTCGATGCAAGCGCCTTTCTTCTATACCTCGCCGAACACGGCGCAGGTACATCTTGCGGTGGATATTCCTGCCACCGCGTTGAAGTTTGACAAGGTGAAAGGGAAGCAGCATGCGTCCGTGAACATCTTAGGCATTGCGTACAAGCCGGATGGAACGATTGCGGCGCGGTTCAGCGACACGGCCAACCTGGACCTCGACGGCAAGAAGGAAGTAGAAGAATTCCAGAAAGAGCCGTTTCACTACGAAAACCAGTTTGAGATTGCCTCGGGTGAGTACAAGCTGAGAGTTGTGTTCAGTTCGGGCAACGAGAGCTTTGGCAAACTCGAAACACCACTCGCGATTGACGTTTACGGTGGCAAGGAATTCAGCATCAGCGGGGTCGCCCTCAGCAACAATATTCGGCGGGCCTCGGACATGGCCACGGGCCTGGACAGCCAATTGCTGGAGGACAGGACTCCTCTGCTGGTGCAAGGGCTACAGCTTTCCCCGTCCGCCACCAACCATTTCAAGAAGGCGGACACAGCCGGCTTGTATGCAGAGATCTACGAACCACTGCAGAAGGACCCAAATCCTCCCGCCGTTGCGTTTGAACTAAAAGTCATTGAGCGCAAGAGTGGGCAGGAGAAATTCAACATTCGGGAGCGGATCCCGGGGACAAAAGCTGGCGACCCGGTCATTCCGTTGGGGCTCCAGTTGCCATTGGCGAAGCTTGATCCCGGTTCCTATCGCGTGGAATTACGTGCAGGCGATGCGGCCGGCCACAACAGCAAGACCCGAACCGCTGATTTTGAGCTGGAATGACACGGCACGCGCTGGGACGCACTGATGTCGCGATCGTCGGTGCGTCCCATGCGAAGTTTCATCGCGCGCACTCACCACGCCATACTTGAGAGGCTCCGGCTAGACCGCAGCGATTGGGCTGATCGTTTGGAATTGTTATCATGGTAGGGAAATGGCATTTCCGATCAAAGTGTGCGCCGTATGCTCGGAGGAGTTCGAACTGAAGCCGGGTAAACCCGGGTTTGCCAACCGCTGTCCAGCGTGCAGCGAACCCGAAGAGGCCGATCCCGTGACCAAGCGAGGCATGGACGCGGACGAACGCAAGTCTCTGGCGGAGGCGAACGAAGCGCGGCGACGGGCCATGCGCGACCTGCTGTACCGCAAGGATAGCTAGGGATTTCCTGGGTCCTGCGGATCATTCTCCTCGCCGCCCGCTTGGCCGCGCTGCGCGCGGCAGACAGCCGAGGGCGGCTGTCCCCAGATTCTGTTTCCTTGCTACTGCTTTAGGATCCAGGTCGCGATTTTGTCGAGCGCTCCTGGGGACATGGTCTCCTCGATCTGCGCGTATTCGGCGGGGGAGCCGGTCTTGGCGGTCTGGAATAGATGGTTCAGGCCGGGCAGTTCATCGACCTCGACGTGCGGGTTGCCGGATTCTTGCAGTGCCTTGCGAATGGGCGGCAGATTCTGGCTGGGCAGCACCTGCTTGTCGAGCGATCCGTTGATGGCCAGGACAGGACACGCAACTTTGCGCAAAGCGGTCGCGGGATCGTAGGTAACGAAGTAGCGGAACCAGGGCGCAGTAACCTGCTTGATCCGCGCTCCTATTTGTGCCTCGGGGACTTCGCCGGTCAACTTCTCTCTTAACTCTTTTTCCAGCACCGCTTGATCTTTTTCGGTCTCGACGAGGGTAAGCAGGTCTCGTTCCTTGACCGCGTCTTTGGCGGCGTCCTCGGGTTTCTTGCCGGTGGCGAGTTCGATGGCCTCTTGTTGCGCAACAATGATTTGATCTCCGGGGACGCCGGTGCCGGCCATCATCACGATGAACGCAACGTCTTTGTTGCGGGCGGCGATCATGGGAGCGATCACTCCGCCTTCGCTGTGGCCGATCAGGCCAATCTTGTGGGGATCGACTTCGGGACGGGTTTTCAGATAGGCGATGCCGGCTTCGGTGTCGGTGGCGAAGTCAGCGGTGGTGGCGCTGGCGAACACTCCCGTGGATTTGGCGGTGCCGCGATCGTCGGCACGCAGCACGGCAATGCCGTGACGCGTGAGATAGTCGGAAAGAACCAGGAAAGGCTTGTGGCCGAGTAGGGTCTCGTCCCGGTCCTGCGGGCCGGAGCCGGTGATGAGCACGACTGCAGGGAACGGACCTTTGCCCTGGGGAATGGTCAGGGTTGCGGCCAGCGTGACGCCCTGCAATTTGTTGTCGTAGGAAACTTCTTCGTCGCGGTAGGGATAGGGCTTCACCGGATTCTGAGGACGCTTCAACGCCAACTCCGCGGGGTTGGTGACCCGCTTCAGCAGGAGCGGGTGTGAGCTGCCCATTTGGGTGAAGGTGCCGTCGATCGAGGCGAGGTCGGCGGCGATCTTGCCTTGGAAAAGTCCTGCGATGGCTTTGGCTTCGATCTTCAGCGATGAGCCCTCGCGCGTGACGGAGGTGGTCGGGCGGCCCTCGACGCCCTGGTCCGGACTGTCCAGCGTGGCGACCAGGCCGTCTTCGGTGTTGACGATATGGAAGACCACGCGCAGCTTGACGCCTTCCAACTCGACCGCTCCCATCCAGGCGCCGTCGATGTCGGAGGGCTTAGCAGGTTTGTGTTCGGTCTTGAGGGGCGCGGATGCGCGTTTGAATTCGAGGGGCAAGGCAGCGCCCTGCATCCAGGTGCCGGTGATGGTGTTTCCGTCGGCCGCGAGTTTGCCTTCGTAGGTGCCGTGGACGACAGGCACGTCGACGCTCAGTTGGGAATCCTTGAGCGTGACGGAATTGACCGGGATGCCGTTTCCTCCGGGTTGATCCACGCTGTCGAGGGTGGCTTTGAGGCTGCCGTCCGCGGCCTTGGTAATATGCAGCACAAGGCGAAGTTCGGCGCCGCCCGCGCTCAAAGTTCCTTGCCAGTCGGCCGCAATGTCCTGGGCCGGCAGCGCGCCCGCCGTAAGCAGGGCCAGCGCGGGAACAATAATCCATTGCTTTACGATCCATCGCTTCATGATTGTCTCCGTAAGCGGCTCGACGCGAGCCGAAGTTCTATTTCGTTTGTGCATCAGCCGGCGCTGCCTTCGCTCGCTTGAGCATCAGGGGAATATCAGTCGAACCCTGGCTCCAGTCGCCAGACATCGAGTCCAGACCCTTGCTGATCTTGCCCTGGTAATAGCCGCTGATTTGTCGCATTGCGATCTTGATGGAGGAGCCTTTGCGGGTCACCGAAGTTGCGGGCCATCCGTTGACCTTCTGGTCGGGGCTGTCCATGGTGGCCTCCAGGCCGTCTTCCGTATTCGTCACGTGAAAGACGATGCGCAGCGGGCCTTGGGGAGTGTCCAGCGCGCCTTCCCATTTGCCGTCAATGTCGGAAGGAGGCGCCGGGTTGTGTTGCAATTTGACAGGGGAGGTCGTCTTCTTGAAATCCAGTGCGAGCTTTTGTCCTTGCGTCCAGTTTCCGTTGATGGACTCGCTGCCTTTGAGCGTGCCTTCGTACGATGCCTTCAGCGGGGCGGAGGCAAAGCGCACCTTGTTGCCTTCGAGCGAGATCGAGTCAATGGCCACGCCGGCAGCGTTTTGATCGGGGCTGTCGATGACAGCCTTGAGGGTCCCGTCTGCATTCTTAGAGATGTGCAGTACCAGGCGCAGTTCGCCCATCGCGGCCTGGATCGTGCCCTGCCAGTCGCCGCTAATGTCCTGGGCGCGTGCCACGGCAGACGCCGCCGCGGCGATTACAAAGAGTAGGAACGCTTTCTTGATCACTGAGTGCCTTTCCGGGCTGGGGAGACATGTCATTCACAGGCCTCCCTGCCGCTCCAGCTGTTTGTAGAAGACCAGGGAATAAATCACGGGAACCAGCGCCGCCGCGAGGATTGCCGTCATGGGCAGCCAGAAGGGCGCCCGCAGAATCACCAATAACAGTCCCAGCAAGCCACCCGCAAAAAAAGTCTTGGCGGCAAAGCGATGGGTGGCATTCCACACCTGTTCGTTGGCGATGGTCCAGGGAGTGCGGATGCCCACGTAGAAGTTTCGCCGTACCTTGCCCATGACGTTGCCCAGCAAGGCAATCAGCAGGCATATTCCACCCTCGAGAGCGCGGCTCACGTCGAGGACCATGCCCAACGCAGAGATCACGATCAGCAGCTGACAGTAGGCCAGCATGGCGACGATTACGATCATGATGTAAAGGTAGGTGGCGCGGAACGAGTCCACTTCGAACTTCTTGGGCGAGAGCCAGGGGAGTGCCGAAAACATCAGGACGATGAACAGCATCAGACCCGGACCGTACAGAAACAGGGAGCTCTTTGGTCCCCAGCCGTTCACGTGTCCCTGGACATCCCAGTGGAGGGGGACGATGTTGGGAAGTTGCGGGTACACCACTACGGTTCCGACGAGAGTGGCCAGAATGACCGCTGCGGCGCCCAGGTAGTACTTCCGATTGGTCGTCAGTTGGTTGATCGTCAGTTGGTTGATCTTCATTTTGCGTCTTCTTCCGGGGACGTCCTGGCCCCAGTCTTGTCGTCGCTGCCGCGCACCAAGTCCATGGCCCACGCCATCAAGTCCTGCACCACGGTCGTGTTCAGGCCGTACCAGATCTGCTGGCCGTCGCGGCGGCTGGTCAGCAGGTCTGCTTCTTTCAAGACGGCAAAGTGGTGGGACATGGTGGGCTTGGTCATGTCGAAGCGCTCGGCCAGGTCTCCGGCGGTCATCTCGCCGCGCCGTAACAGACGGAGAATTTCGCGGCGAGTGGGATCGGCGATGGCCTTGAACGCTTGGTTGGAGGATGGAGCCATAGTTAGATCAGCGTGTAATTAGATAACTGTCTAACTATAAGGATGAAAGGGGGCAATAGTCAAGGCCTTTTTGTCAGCGGTGCTGCGCAGACAGTTCTTGGGCGGGGCAAGTCTGCGGGGTAGAATAGTGAGGAATCACGGCCGACCCTCACGGCCGCTAGGGAAGATGGCTCCCGGCCTTTCCAGTTTGAATCCAATGAAACCAAGTTCCATCAAGCCAGGTTCCATCAAGCCAGGTTCAATCAAGCCAGATTCAATCAAGCCAGGTTCCATCAAGCTAACGTCTGCATGTCTGCTGCTCGCGCTGCTGGGGGCTTGCGCTTGGGCGCAGGTCGCGGGCAATGCTGCCGGGAAACCGGCGGGGCGCGCCGTGATTGAGGGCGTGGTCACGAAGGAGCCGGGCGGCGAACCGGTGAAGAAGGCGCTGATTGAACTGATCGCCGAGAACCAGGCCGAAGGGGGAAACTACACGGCCCTGACCGGGCCTGAAGGCGCGTTCCACATCGAAAGCATCCTGCCAGGTCGCTACCATCTTTTCGCCGAGCGCACGGGATTTCTGGAAGTGGACAAGCACCGCGCACGCCCTGACGGCCGCGTTCTGACTCTGGCCGCGGGACAAGAGCTCAAGGAGGTGCGGATCCGGTTGCAGGCGGCCGCCGTGGTCCGGGGACGCGTGACCGACGAAGATGGAGACCCTATGCCCAACGCGCAGGTGGCGGTGATGCGCCAGACCTTTGTTTCCGGACGCGGGCGGTGGGAGCAGGCAGGCGCGGAGCGCACCAACGACCTGGGCGAATACCGGGTGGCGGGGTTGCCTGGCGGGGAGTTATTACGTGTCGGTGAGTCCACCGCCGGACTTCAAGAGTTTGATCGAAGCTGGAGGCGTGGCATCGGAACCGCGCGCGGCGAGTGACAAGCCTGCGCCTACGTCGTATCAAACGACCTATTATCCGGGCACCGCGGATCGCAGCCAGGCGGCACCGGTCGAGTTGCACGCCGGGGACGATTTCCCCATGAATTTCTCGCTGACGCCGAGTCCGAGCCTGAGCATCCGCGGGTCGGTAGTGAATCTGCCGCCGCGTTCTTCGGCGGTGATCATGCTGCAGTCGCGCGATTTCAGCCTGGTTCTGACCGGCGCGGAGATGCATCAGGACGGAAGCTTTGTGATTCGGGATGTCGCGCCGGGAGCGTACACCATTCTGGCGACGGTGGAGAACAGCCCGGTGCCGATGATGGCGCGGCAGGCGCTGCAGGTGGCGTCGAACAGCGTGGAAGACCTGCGGCTGGCGCCGCAACCTGGAGGATGGATTCACGGACGCCTGCGGGTGGAAGGCAAGAGTGGCGGTCGATTCGATCCCAGCCAGCTTTTTCTCGCAGCTGCATTCGGCCGACGGCGACGACGAGGCGCTGGGCGCGTTCAGCCTGGGAGACGGTTTCTCTCACCTTGCTCATGTGGGCGCGGATGGAAGCTTTGAGTGGAAGAGCGTTCCTCCGGGAAATTATCATGTGCAACTCGCCGGCGAGGGCGGGGCGAATGCGGACCTATTTCTCAAGTCGATGCTGGCCGGGAATCGCGACCTGGGCGATGCGGGAATCAGCGTGAATGGCGGCGCGGTTGCGCTTGACCTGATCGCGGGCGCTAACGGAGGCGTCGTGGAGGGAGTGGTCACGGACCAGAAAGGCGAACCTGTAGCGAATGCGGTGATCGTCGCCGTGCCGGAGACGCGGCTGCGGGCGCGCGTCGAACGCTACCGCAAGACGGTCAGCGATCAGAGTGGACGATTCACGCTGCATGGAGTTGAACCGGGGGACTACACGGTGCTCGCCTGGGAGAGCGTGGAGGGCGAGGCTTACTACAATCCAGAATTCCTGAAGAGTTATGAGGGGCAGGGTAGTGGACTGCGAGTCGGTGAAGGGGACCGGAAGAGTTTGCGGGTTGAGGTGATTCCGGAGAGCGAAGAGCAGCCGTAGGGGAGCAGTTGCTCAAGAGTCAAAGTCAAAAGTCAATATTCCCCACCCTGTCGTAAAGAGCACGACCCGGGCGGGGCATCCAGTTCTGCTGCAAACTTACTTCTTCAAAACCGGGGAATTGGCGTCGGCGGGTTTGGATTCGTCGGCGTGGATTTTGCCGTCCTCATCGGCATAGAAGGAACGGTGCTGGGCGTCCATATTCTTCGGAGTCATGGTGAGGACGTAGCCGTCTTTCTTCCCCTTGAAACTCGCCGTGTAATCTCCGCGGTCGGGGTTGACCATGCGCTTGGTAAAGGAACCGGAATGCACGAGTTCGGCGAGCGTGCTGGCGTAATGTCCGTACTGCTTGTTGAACTGGTGCTGGGCTCGGATGACGACGAGCATGTAGCGGAGCGCGAGGTCCTCGGAATCGGAGCGCGCGGGATTGTTGGGGGACTTGGGTTGGTAGGCGGGAGCCGGTTCTTGCGCGGGAGTTTGCTCCGGAGGAATCGGAGCGGGCGGGACCTGCTGAGCGGACAGCGTGCATGCAACCAGCAAAATCACAGCGAGCGTGGCCCACAGGGGCGGCGAATTTTTCATGCGAACGGCTTCTCCTGATGCTGAGGTTACCCTGCGGTGACACGGTTTGGCAGTGTTCACTCGCGCACCCGGAACTTCGGCTGCCAATGCTGAGTTCCAGCTGATTTTTCCATGTTACTCCCGTAATTTCACTTCGGTCACCTTCTCTTTGCAATGTGCCGTTTTATTACTATGCTGGATAGAAGAATCTAGCCCTACAGGGAAACCTATGAAAGCAGCCGTAGCCAGAAAACCAGTCATCAAAATCGCGGTGGTGGAAAGCGATCCGTTGCGCTTTGTTGGGTTCCGCGCGTTGTTCGACTCCGAACCCGAGTTCGAACTCGTCTCCGCGGCACTACCCGAGATCAGCACGCTGCAAGGCATCGATCTCATCCTGCTCGGCAACCGTTCCGGACAAAACTTGTTTGACGTGATGGCCAGCCTGAAGGCCACGCGGCCGGATTTGCGGATCATCGTGACCGGGTCGGGAATTGACGAAGAAACCATTTTGAAAGCGATCGCGTCCGGGGCCAAGGGCTATGTCGACGAGGCGGCCACGCCCGCGGAGTTCGCGCAAGCGATTCGCATCGTGAATCAGGGATCGGTCTGGGCTCCACGCCGAGTGCTGTCCATGTTCATCGAGCGCGTATCGTCGGCGCCGGGCCGGATTTTTCCGGCGGGCCGCGTGACCTTCACTGACCGCGAGAAAGAAGTACTCGAGATGCTGGTGGCCGGCCGTTCCAACAAAGAGATTGGCGGTCAGTTAGGAATCGAGGAGCGCACGGTGAAAGCGCACGTGGCGAAACTGATGCGCAAGGTAGGCGTGCAGAACCGCATTGCCCTGTCGGTGCATGCTATTACGCATTCCCTGGTGACGACGAAGTAAGCAAGCTTCGAGCTTCGAGCTGCGAGCTTGGGGCACGCGAGGCAAACTCACAGCCTTAGAACTCGAAGCTCACAACTCGTAGCTCCCCGTAACTTTGGGACACTTACCTTCGTAATCTTGCCGGACCTTCAGAGGCGACGCATACTCGCCTCACCTACCACAGAACCTGGGAGACGGGGTTGAGAGTGGCGATTAGGGTCACTGCTTTCAGCCCCGCATTTTTTTGTCCGCATCCTACTCCGGAAGCTTCCCCGGATCCGCCCTCTCTATGAGGAACCTTAGCGTCTGCTCTAGAACGCGACTTCATTTACAATCCAAGTAACAGATCCCAGAAAATTTTGTGGTGAGGAACGATGAAGAAACCTGTTTTGCTGACCCTAGTGTTGTGCGTTTGCAGCATGGCCTTTGCCGCCGATGAGCCGGCGAAAGCCTCGAAGGCCGCCGATCGAGTGCAGGCGGCCGCGGACGTACTGAATGAGATCCAGTCGGCGCCCGACTCGGGCATTCCCCAGGACATTTTGAGCAAAGCGGAGTGCGTGGCGGTGGTGCCGTCGATGCTGAAGGGCGCGTTCGTGGTGGGCGGAAAATACGGGCGCGGGTTGGCAAGTTGCCGCACCCCCAAGGGCTGGAGCGCGCCCGCGTTTTTCACCATTACCGGAGGCAGCGTCGGTTTTCAGATTGGCGGCCAGGCGGTCGACCTGGTGATGCTGATCATGAACAATGAAGGCATGCAGCATCTGCTGTCGAGCAAGGTGGCGCTGGGAGCGGACGCGTCGGTGGCGGCGGGCCCGGTGGGCCGTCACGCCGAAGGCAATACGGATTGGAAGATGCGCGCCCAGGTGCTGACCTATTCCCGCGCCCGCGGAGTGTTTGCCGGCGTCAGCCTGAACGGGGCGGTGATGAAGCAAGACAAGGACAGCACGCGGGAATTCTACGGGCACATGGTTACATTTCCGGCGTCGCTCAAAGGAGAAGTGGAGGCGCCGGCATCGGCGTATGCTTTCCTGAGCACGCTGGCCAAGTGGGCGCAGGAGGCGGCGAAGTAGGCCGATAACGGCAGGCTTCGGAAAGCCGATTCCAAAAATGAATTCCCCGATGATGGCTCCTCCGCTGGCGGGAAATGTGGTTGGGCGGGTGGGCGCGAATTTCGTCGTCGCCGAGTGGAAGGATGCGGGTGGACCGCCGGGACCGCCGCGCTGGATTGCTCCCCTTCACCTGCACCGCAACGACGATGAGGCCTGGTACGTACTCGAAGGCAAGTTGTGCGTTCGGGTGGGGAAAGACGTGGTGGAGGCGCAGGCGGGATCGGCCGTTTTTGTGCCGCGGGGCACGCCGCACACTTATTGGAATCCAGGGCCGGGCCTGGTGCGATATTTGCTGGTGATGACCTCGAATATCTATTCGCTGATTCAGGACATCCATGCGATGACGGACCGCTCTCCGGCGGCGTTGCAGGCGGTGTTTGAGAAGCATGACTCCGAGCGGATCAACGAGTAAGCAGACCAGTCGAGCTGCGCTCGACGGACAGCCGAGGCGGCTGTCCCTACATAAGCCACACTAGTTTGACAAGGGATTTTTGCGGGTGATACGGTCACGCTTCCCTGATGCGGCGGAAACTTGAATACGCGGCGGCCTGGCCGTTCATCAAAATCCTGGGTATTCTGCCGCGCCCGTTGGCCCGCGCGCTCGCCATCGGCCTCGCCCAGGTGGTTTATCTGCTGCATTTCCGATTGCGCCAGGTGGGCATGCGCAATCTCGCGATGGTGTTTCCCGAAAAGAGCGTGGCGGAGCGGAAGCGCATTCTGCGCGGAGTGTTTACCTCGCTGGGGCGGCAACTCGCGGAACTCTGCCAGTTTCCCCGATATCGCCCGGAGAACGTCGACGAGGTCGTGGTGTACGACGGTCTGGAGAATTACGAGCGGGCTTACGCGCGCGGCAAGGGCGTACTGTTTCTGACCGCGCACTTCGGCGGGTGGGAGCTTTCCGCCTTTGCCCACTCCCTGCACGGTCACTGGCTGCATGTCGTGATGCGGCCCATGGACAATGAGTATCTCGACCGCTTGCTGCAGCACTACCGCACCATGTACGGGAACAAGACTGTCGCGAAGGACGATTTCGTACGCGGGTTGCTGGCGGCGATGAAGGCGGGGGAGACGGTCGGAATATTGATGGACACGAATATGACTCCGCCCCAGGGAATCTTCGTGGACTTCTTCGGGATTCCCGCCTGCACGGCGAGTGGACTGGCGCGGATCGCTTTGCGCACGGATGCTGCGGTGGTTCCGGGATTCACGATTTGGGATCCGGCCTTGCGGAAGTACCGGCTGCGATTTGATCCGGCGCTGGAATTGGTGCGCACTGGCGAACTGGAGGCCGACATCGCCGCCAACACGCAGATGTTCACCAAGGTGATTGAGGATTATGTGCGGAAGTATCCCGACCAGTGGTTGTGGGTGCACCGGCGGTGGAAGACGCGGCCGGAGGGGCAACCGGGGCTGTACTGAAACCGGCAAAAGAGATGTGCGTGTCCGCTCGCGGACACGATGCGGCAAGACCGGACACAACAAACTCCCCGGCACAAACTGTTTCCATTGCAAATTAAACCCCTTACCCACATTCGAAGTTGGTGACCGACATGCGGTTGTTGCGTCCATCCGTCTGAGGGATACGTCTATGCAGACTCTACTTCAGGACTTCCGCTTCAGCCTTCGCCAACTGTTCAAGAGTCCCGGATTCAGCCTCACCGCCGTCCTCTCGCTGGCGCTGGGCATCGGCGCAACCACCGCGGTTTTCAGCGTGGTGTACGCGATCCTGATGAATCCCTACCCGTACGCCGCCTCGGACCGCATGATCCACATGCGGTTGGTCGACGATTCGCAGCAGCCGCGAGGCTTTGGGCTTACGGGCGCGCAGTGGCAGCAGATTCGGAAGTCGCCGGTGGTGGAAGACGCATTCATGGAAGACGATTGGAGCCTCACCGTCACCGGGAAAGATCTGCCAGAAGATGTGCAAGCCGTCTACTTCAGCTCTAATGGTTTCACTTTCATGGGAGTTCCCGCCGCCCTGGGTCGGGGATTGATTCCGTCCGATGCGATCGATGGTCAGGAGCCGCAGCCTGTGGTCGTGCTGAGCTACAAATTCTGGCAACGTCATTTCAATGGAGATCCCTCGGTACTGGGCCAGAACCTGCAACTGGTGCGCAAGAACTACACCATTGTGGGCGTCGCCGGCCCGCGTTTTACCTGGGGGGATGGCGACGTCTACCTCCCGCAGAAAGTTACGCAGGACCCGGTTAAGGCCTTTTACGTCGGCGTTCGGTTGAAGCCGGGCGTGACCCATGAAGCGGCTAATGCCGCGTTGCAACCCTTGATCGAGCAGTTCGCCAAGGAAACGCCCAAACATTTTCCCTCGGATCATTTCCGGTTGAATGTGGTTGGGCTGAATGAACAGTTTGTTCACGACCTGGGTGGAACGTTGTACTTGCTGTTCAGTGCGGTCGCGCTGCTGCTGGCGATCGGATGCGGAAATGTGTCCATCCTGCTGCTGGCGCGGGGTACGTCGCGTCAGCATGAATTCGCGGTGCGTACGGCGATTGGGGCGAGCCGGGGACGTATCATCCGGCAACTGCTGACCGAATCGTTGCTGCTTTCGCTGACCGGGGCGGCATTGGGCGTGCTGCTGGCGTACCGGGCGCTGGCGCTCATTGTGGAGTTGCTGCCGAAATATTCCTTCCCGCATGAGGCGTCGATCCAGATTAATTTGCCCGTGCTGGCCTTCAGCGTGGGGGTCGCAGTGTTCACCGGGATTCTGTTTGGCCTGTGGCCAGCGCTGCAGCTTTCGCGTCCAGAGGTCAGCCAGGTGATGCAGTCCAATACCCGCAAGATCGCGGGCGCGGTGCGCGGGCGGACGACGCACAGCATTCTGACGGCGGTTCAGGTCTCGCTGACACTGGTGATGCTGGCCGGAGCGGGCGCGGCGATGGAGGGATTCCTGCGCCTCATCCACACGCCTTTGGGCTATGACCCGCACAACGTGATGTCGGTGGGAATTCCGGTGCATGATGGCGCCTACCCGACCTGGGAGGCGCGCGAGGCATACTTCGAGCAGTTGCGGAGTAAGGCGGCCGCGGTTCCCGGCGTGACCATGGCCGCGATCTCGAGCAACGCGACGCCTCCGTCTAACGGATGGCAGACCGGCGTCGAGATTCTCGGCAGGCCGCAGCGCGACGGGCAGAAAATCCGCGTCAACTTCGTAAGCCCAGGGTATTTTCCGATCCTGCGGATCCCGCTGGCGCAGGGCAGGATTTGGGATGAAGCGGAAAACCACAATGCCGCGCATGTGGCCGTCATCAACGAGACGATGGCGAAGCTCTACTTCCCGAATGGCGATGCGTTGCAGCACTCGCTGAGAGTCCCGGACATAAAGGACGAACTGCCATACGTCACGACCGCGACCGGCGGGGACACCTGGCTGCAGATTGTGGGCATCATTGCCGACAAGCGCGATGACGGGTTGAGAAATCCGATTCTGCCGGAAGCCTTCGTGCCGTACACGCTGTCGATGCGGGTGTGGACGCAGATCCTGGTGCGGTCGGAAGTGCCGCCGTTGTCGCTGTTGCATGCCGTGGGGCTGCAAGTAAACTCGGTCGATCCGGACCAGCAAATTAACGGCCAGGTCCAGGATCTGGACCACTGGATCACGGGCCAGCAGGAATACGAGCAGGAGCAACTGGTGGCCTGGCTGTTCGGCGCGTTTGCGCTTCTGGCTCTGGCTCTGGCGGCGGTGGGGCTCTACAGCGTCGTCTCCTATTCGGTGGCGCAACGGACGAACGAGTTTGGCATTCGTATGGCGCTGGGCGCGCAGCGGACGCACGTGCTGCGAATTGTTTTCGCGTCCACGGTGGCCAGCGTGGGGAGCGGACTCGCGTTGGGTGTTGTACTGACGCTGGCGCTCAATAAAGTTCTGGCGCGCTGGGCGGAGGGCAGTTCCCGGGATCCGCTGGTGCTGCTGCTGGTGACGGTTCTGTTGAGCGTGGTCGCCGCGATTGCCTGCTCCGGGCCCGCGCGCAGGGCGGTCAAAGTGGACCCGATGACGGCGCTGCGCTACGAGTAGGGGGGAGGTGGCCGATTTTCATTTCCAGTGCGAGTGTTGCTTGGAAGTGACCATCTCGCCTGCGATTTGATCCCGCGCTCGAATGGAGCGATCCAAGGCTAAAGAAGGTTGTCAGTGTCTGCTGTTGCCTGGTTTTAGCAACCACGATGGAACTGAACACCGATTCTGGCGTAAAGTGCTCAGGTGCAACCACAATTGGAGACCCAAAGACCTAGAAGCAGGGTGCTCTTGTATACCGCGCTTGGGACAGTCATCGTGATCGCAACGGCGATTGCTTGGAACTCTCACACGATCCGCAGCAATGCTAGGTGGTTCGCATTATCGCGTCGGTATAAGGCCGAGGTTCTGGCACAATCCAGCGTAAGCGGACAATTGAAGCACATTGAGTGGGACGGTTGGGGCGGCAATCCTGTAGGCGACTGGACGGTTTATCTTGTTTTCGACCCAACAGACTCACTTTCAGCGGCAGCCCGCAGCCGAGCATCAGGAAAGGTCAGCGGAATACCATGTGACGTTGATGAAGTGCGTCGCTTGGAAAGCAATTGGTACTCGGTCACACTGGCGATGAATGGATGGTGGGAGCATTGCAAGTAATCACGACTATTGAAAAATCTCGATGTCACCCGGTGACCTCATTCTGGATGTAGCCGCTCGTTTCCACCGTTCCTTCCGGTAAAATCGAATCTTCCTATGGAGGCTGCCATGAATACTGCTGCTATTTCTCCTGCTGCCCCTGCTCCGTCTCCAACTTTCGATCAAATCGCTGAACGTGAACGGCAATACTTGCTGCAGACTTATAACCGCTATCCGGTCGTGCTCACCCGCGGCAAGGGAGTGTTTCTCTACGACATCGACGAGAAGCGCTACCTGGATTTTGTTTCCGGGCTGGGCGTGAATGCGCTGGGGCACGCGCATCCGCGGATTGTGAAGGCGATCCGCGAACAGGCCGCGAAGCTGGTGCATGTTTCCAATCTCTACTACCACGAATACCAGGGGCCGCTGGCGGAGAAACTGTGTAGGCTCTCCGGATTGAATCGCGCATTTTTCTCGAACTCAGGCACCGAGGCGATCGAGGGTTCGATCAAGCTGGCGCGGCTGGCGGGACATCGCGCCGGCGGCGAGGCGAAGAGCCGGCTGGTGGCGCTGGAGGGGTCGTATCACGGGCGCACGTTCGGGGCGCTTTCGCTGACCGGGCAGGACAAGCATCGCAAGGGATTTGAGCCGCTGCTGGAAGACGTGACGTTCGTGAAGCAGAACGATCTGGAAGGGCTGCGGGCGGCGGTGAACGACAACACTTGCGCGATTGTGCTGGAACCGATTTTCGGCGAAGGCGGAATCTATGAGTGCTCGGTGGAGTTTCTGCAGGAGTGCCGCGTCCTGGCCGATCGTCACAAAGTGGCGCTGATCTTTGACGAGATTCAGTGTGGCCTGGGGCGCACGGGAACGATTTTTGCGTTCCAGAGTTTCGGCGTCACGCCCGACATCGTCGCCATTGCCAAGCCGATTGCGGCGGGGCTGCCGCTGGGAGCGTTCATCGCCAAGGAAGAATTTGCGACGGCGATTTCTCCGGGACAGCACGGCACGACATTTGGCGGAGGTCCGCTGGCCTGCCGCATTGCGCTGGAGTTTCTCGCGATTGTGGAGGAAGAGAAGCTGCTGGACAACGTCAACAAAGTTGGAGCCTACTTGCAGCAGGAGTTGAAGGGGTTGGTGGAGAAACGGGCGGCGGCGACGGGTGTGCGCGGGCGCGGGTTTATCCAGGGAATTCAACTCGAGATTCCGGCGCGTCCGATCGTGGATGCGGCGCTGGCCGAGGGTGTGCTGTTCAACAGCACGCACGATACGGTCGTGCGATTCCTGCCGCCATTTCTGATGGAAGAGAAGCATATCGACCGAGGGATACGGGTGTTGAACAAATTGTTAGGGAAGAAGCGGAAAGCGGCGGCGTAAATTCCCCACTTCTCGCAAAAAACGCGAGAAATGGGGCGCCCGGTTTTACCGAGTCAGAATCCCCACCCTGTCGCAACGAACGCGACAAGGGTGGGGCACCCACTTGATGGGCGCATGCCACCAGGATCTGGAAGCCGGAGAAAAAACGGGGAGCCGAAGCTCCCCAAGTGAAGCGACAGAGGCGTTCCCTTAAGTAGAATCGGGTGGTGAGGAAAGAGTTGTCCGCGCGAAACGATTTGTGATGAATGAACTTCAGGAAATCGCGGCGGGCGCGGCTTCGGGATCGAGCCAGGGCGTGGAAGAGTGCTGGATGGATTTGGAGGGCGCGCGCATGCGCTACCTGCGCGCCGGTTCCGGGCCGCCGTTGATCCTGCTGCACGGGCTGCTGGGGTATTCCTTTTCATGGCGATACACGATTCCTGCGCTGGCGCCCTATGCCACCGTGTACGCACCCGATTTGCTCGGGGCGGGATTTTCCGACCGGCCGCGCGGGATCGATCACTCGATGCGCGGGACGGCGCTGCGCGTGCTGAAGTTTGCGGAGAAACTGGGGCTGGCGTCGTTCGACTTGCTGGGCACGTCGCGGGGCGGGGCGGTGGCGATGGCTGCGGCGGCGGACTGCGTGCGCGCCGGTGGCTCCCGGCGAGGGCTGCGGCGGCTGGTGCTGGTGTGCCCGGTCAATCCGTATTCTCCGCATGGGACCTGGCTGGCGCCCTTTTTTGGCACGCGCTTCGGAGCGAAGGTGTTTCGCGCGGGCACGGAACACATGCCCTTTCTTTTTCCTTACTGGCACGGACGGTTGTATGGCGACCGCAACCGCATTCCGCCCGGAAGCCTGGAAGGCTACAAGGCGCCGCTGGCGATGCCAGGATTGTTTGACCATGCCCTGAGTATTGTCCGCACCTGGACGGCGGATCTGCGGGAACTGGAGGCGCTGTTGCCATCGCTGGCGTTGATTCCCACGCTGCTGATGTGGGGGAGCAAGGATCCGGCGGTGTACGCTTCGTCGCTGGAGCCGCTGGCGCGGCATTTTTCGAATGTGCGGACGGTGGTGTTCCCGGGAATTGGACATTTGCCTTATGAGGAGTGTCCGGAGGAGTTTAACCAGGCCCTGATCAAGTTTCTGACAAGCCAAGCAGGTTTAGTCTAGAGTTTCCGTAGCGCTGAATATCCGAACTAAACCGCCGGCGATGCCGGCTGGACAGCCGAGGCGGCTGTCCCCACGTGAGCCTCTTGACCCACTCCATTCTCGACCTGTTGCGGAATGCGGTGGTGCATTACGGATACTGGGCCGTGGGCGCGGCTTTGTTGATCGAGAATGCCGGCATCCCGGTGCCGGGAGAAACCATTCTGCTGCTGGCCAGTTTCCTGGCCTACTCCGAACACGATCTGCGGCTTTCCTGGATCATAGTGGTGGCCACGCTGGCCGCCACGCTCGGCGACAACTTGGGGTTTGCTCTCGGCTACCACGGCGGACGACCGCTGCTGGCGCGCTACCAGGCTTTTTTCAGGATTCGGGACACGACGGTGGAGCGCGGGGAAGGCCTGTTCGCGCGCTACGGCGCGGTCACCATCTTCTTTGCCCGTTTTGTTTTCGGCATGCGGATCATCGCGGGGCCGATGGCGGGAGTGCTGCGGATGCCGTGGCGGAAGTTCATGGTGTTCAACTTTCTGGGCGCGGGGCTGTGGGTGACGGTGATTTCCAGTGCAGGCTACCTGTTTGGGCGGCATTGGGATCGGCTGGAGCGGAACGTTAGAACAGTTCGACGTCGTGATCGCGTTTGCGTGCTGTTGGTGGTGGCGTTGCTGTGGTGGCGAAGCCGGGGCAAGCGCTGAGCGGAGCATCCGCAGAGTAACCTCCGGCGGCGGGCGGCGTTCGAATGTGCGGCTATACTGTGCGGGTGTCGCGGGCTTTTTCGGGCAGCGGGGGCGAAGTCCGTGGCAGTCGTCGAAGAAATCACACCGGTTTCGTCCGAGCCGAAATGCGGACGAGGAGGAACGAATGAAAAAGATCGGGTTCTTGACTTTGCTCGTCATGGCAACACTTGCCTTTACGCTCGCCTTCCCTGCGGCCGCAGCCGGGCCAAAAGCAGCGGCGCCTGCACCCGCCGTGGTGGTGGCCCCGGCCGCGCCGGTGGCGGCGGCGGCGCCGGTGCCCGAACGTCACCCGCACATCGACGAAGCCTTGGAGTCGATGCGTGCCGCCAAGCATCAACTGGAAATTGCGGAACACGACTTCGATGGTCACCGGGTGAAGTCGATTGAACATCTGAACCAGGCCATCCACGAAGCCGAGGTTTGCATGCAGATGAAGTAAGAAGCTAGCCGACGGCACCAGCAAGAGGAAAGGCAGCGTCTGAGACGCTGCCTTTTTTCTTATTCTCTTGCCGGATCAGCTTCCTGGGAAACCCGAAAAGAACCGTCCTAGTCAGGACCGATGGTGTATCCGATCGAAGCGCCAACGCGAAACACGTTGGGAGAGCTGAACTGATTCTGGTTGACGATGTAGTAGTAGTGCGCTTCGGGGCGGACGAAGACATGGTCCCAGACGTAGTAGCGAATGCCGCCGCCGACGTGGGTCAGGAAGTGGTTGTCGCTGATATAGCAGGCTCCAAAATAGTAGCAACCAGACGTGGGAACGTACCCATAGAAGCGGGTGCTCTGGCCACCGATGCCGGCCATCAGATCCGCGCCCAGCTTCTTACTCAGTTTGGGCTGAAACTCGGCATTGAAGTCATACAGTATGGGCCGGTAAGGCTGGCAACCGCTGCAGCCTCCGTAGAGGCCCTGGCTGGCTCTCCAGGCAACTTCGAAGTTGAATCCAAGCCGGCGGTGGAAGATGACATCGGCGCTGATGCTGGGGTATAGACCGCCCTTTTCCGCGATGGTCGGATTGGAGAGACTGGCGGTATAGTTCGACCCCGACATCAGAGTACCGAAGCCGAGCATGGCGTCGGCCTGCTGTGCGGAAGCCATGCTGGCCAGGACAAGAAACGCAAAAATGGTCGCAAGGAAGGCAAACTTTCTCAAGAGGAACCTCCTGTATCTGGTCGTTTCTAGCGGTAAGATGCCGCCGCCAAATCATTTGGATGCAAGTGCATAAGTGACCTGCTGATCATAGTTTCTCCAGCCGTGGAATTCAATTGCGCCGCACCAGCGCAGACAGCCTGCTCGGGGCCGGGCTCACCTGGGCCGCAGTGGACTAAAACCCCGCAGGTCGCAATAAGTTGTGTTTCTCCCGCAAGTCGGGGAAGGATCCTCTTTATGCCCGCTTGGAGGTCCCACTTCCTCCGCCGCGCAGGACGTGGTCGATCGCGATGGGGCCGCCGCCAAAGAAGATCATGGCGAAGGCCAGCGCGGCGGCAGCGAGTGGGAACTCGTAACCGGGGCGGTCGGGCGGATCCCATGAGCCCGTTGTGCAAATGCACCTTCCAGATGGCGACCGCCAGGTCGACGCAGACCGCGAAGGCGGCGGCGCGGGTGAAGAGTCCCGCCAGGATCAGCAACCCGCCCAGAAACTCGGTGAAGGCGGAGACGTAGCCCAACCAAGCAGGCAGGCCCAGTCCGGCGACCATCTGCGCATGATGGTGCAAGCCTCCAAAAACCTTGTGGTAGCCGTGGACGATCATGATGGCGCCCAGGGCCAGGCGCATGAAGAGAAGAGCAAGCGGCTGCAAGCGATCGAGATAGCGCAAGGGTTCCTCCGGATGAGGAAATAGATTACAGGACGCAGCCGTGCCGAGGAAGGAGGAGGAATTCCGGTCGTGGTGCACTTACTTTTGCGGTCAGGGCGAGAGGGCGTAGCGAACCTCGCGGTCAATAAGAACTGAACCGCTGCGAACACAGAGGAATCGCGGCGTTCGTAAAGCGCAACTGGATCACGGGGCGACGCAGCGACTACCGAAGCTCGAGATGTCCAGTAACGCCAGGTGCGGTTTAGGGCGGCTGGAGTAAAGGCCGCCGAAACAACAGTTTGAGCGAGCGATATAGTACCTCCGTACCGTGCCTAGTACTTCAGTTACCGGTCTGCGAGTGACCGGGTATGATCTGCACAAGGACTACTTCTAATTGTGTCGATAGTCGAAGCTAGGCCACAATATGTAGATTTCCCCCCTGCCGCCCTCTTTCCCCAATTCCAAGAAACGGGCAAAAAACCCGAAGAAACGCGGAGATTCGCTTCGAGGCGGGGTTTTTCGGGGTTGAGATATGCTCGGAACACCGAAAGCCCTCGGACAGGCATGTGAGGGCGAGGCAGTCTCCCGAAGCAAGCCCGCGGGCCGAGGGAACCGGAGCGGGAATGGACGTGGTGGAAAAGGCAAAGGGAACTATGGCCGACTCGCGAGAAGTGATGAACATCCGCCAGGCGTCGCAGTATCTGGGCGTGAGTCCGGACACGCTTTACAAGTACGTAGGCGAGCAGAAGATTCCCGCATTCAAGCTGGGCAACCGCTGGCGCTTCAAGAAATCGCGGCTGGATCAGTGGATGGAAGAGAAGTCGAGCGAGATGGAACCGCAGGCGAAACGGAAACCGAAGGCGGCGGCGAAGGCTGCCGGGCAAATTTAGTAAAACCGCGCGGGCAGAGCGCCCGCGCCACACAAAAGGTGGGCACATGTTTGGATTCGGATCGAAGTCCATTGTTGGCCTGGATGTAGGCTCTTCGAGCATCAAGGCGGTCGAGCTGAAGAAAAAGGGCGGGCAGATTGAAGTCGCGCACCTCGGGCTGGAGCCACTGTCTTCCGACATCGTGGTCGACTCGATGATCGTGGACTCGGGCACGGTTTCGAGCGCGATTTCGAAGCTGTTCCTCGACAACCAGATCAAGACCAAGGCCGTGGCCACCGCGGTGAGCGGGCACTCGGTGATCGTGAAGAAGATCTCGCTGCCCTCGATGAGCGACCAGGAACTGGCCGAGACCATCGAGAAGGAAGCGGCGCAGCACATTCCCTTCGATCTGGCCGACGTGAGTCTTGACTACCAGATTCTCTCCGACGAAGTGGGCAGCCCGCAGATGGACGTCCTGCTGGTGGCGGTCAAGAAGGACAAGATTTTGAACTACACCAACGTACTCTCGATGGCGGGACGCACCCCGGCTATCGTCGACATTGACGCGCTGGCTCTGCAGAACTGCTACGAGTACAACTACCAGCCGGCGCCGGGCCAGGTGGTGGCGCTTCTGAACCTGGGCGCCAGCGTGATGAACATCAACATCGTGAAGGGTACGACGCCTTTGTTCCCGCGCGACGTCAGCGTGGGCGGGCATCAGTACACCGACTCGCTGCAGAAGGAACTGGACCTGAGCTTTGAAGACGCCGAGTCGCTGAAGCTGGGCAACAAGGTGGGCACGGTGAGCGAAGACGCGAAGCAGCCGATCCTGCAGCAGGTCACCGAAATCATCGTGCTGGAAATTCAGAAGACGTTCGACTTCTTCCGCGCCAGCGCGGCGGGCGAGCACATCGAGAAGATCTACCTGGCGGGCGGTTCGTCGAAGGTGCCGGGCCTGGTGGAAGCGTTGCGGCAGGAATTCTCGATGCCGGTGGAGTTGTTGAATCCGTTCCAGCGGGTGACGCCGCCGATCGAAGGACACGGGAGCGGAACTGGTGGAGCAGAATCCCGGCCAGATGGCAGTGGCGGTGGGCTTGGCCCTGAGGAGCTTTGAATCCCTATGATCAAAATCAACCTGCTCGAAAATTCCAAGGGGAAGAGCAAGCGCGGCGGCGGCGGTCCGTCGATGCCCACGATGGAAATGGGCGACATGGGTTCGCCCAAGCTGAAGGTCCTGGCGGTGTTGGTGATCGCCGGGTTGTTCAACCTGGGCTACTGGTACCGGCTGGATCATCAGGCGAAGGCGATCGACAGCGCATATGAAAGTGGCCGAGCAGAAGAACCGCGAACTGGCCGACGTGAAAGCGCGCTTCCTGGAGCGCCAGAACCAGGCCAACAACTACAAGCGGCGGGTGGATGTGATCGACGGGCTGCGCCAGAACCAGACCGGTCCGGTCAACCTTCTGGCCATGCTGGGCGAGACGGTGAACAACACCGAAGCCGTGTGGCTGAGCAAGATGGACGATCAGGGCCCGAGTGTGAACCTGGAAGGTACGGCGCTGAGCACGGACGCGGTGGCCAACCTGATCGCGAACCTGCAAAAGACCGGCTTCTTCAAGAACGTCGAGATCAAGGAAACCTATCAGGACGAGCAGATCAAGGACATGCAGGCGTTCCAGTTCACGCTGACCTGCGAGAAGGGAAAGTCGTAGAGGCGGACCTATGGCGAATTTTAGCGAAATGTCGGGCATCAAGCAGTGGGCAACGGTGCTGCTGGGCGGTGCGGTGGTGACGGCGGCACTGTACTTCACCGTGTTCAAGAGCCAGAACGAAAAGAACGCGGCCGCGCAGCATGCCCTGGAAGACAAGATCCGGGAAAACAACGAGCTGGAGTCCTACCGGCCCAAGCTGAAGCAGATCGAGCAGCAGCTGGCCGAGCTCAAACAGCAGCTGGAAATCGAGCAGCGCATTGTTCCCGATGAAAAGCAGGTGGATGGTTTCATCACCATGCTGGACGGCGAAGCCCAGAAGGCGGGCGTGGAACTGCGGCGCTACACGGCCAAGGACGTAAAGTCGCAGCAGTACTACACGGAAGTGCCCTTCGACATGGAACTGGACGGGCCGTACTACTCGGCTCTGAATTTCTTTGACCGGGTGAGCAAGCTGGAGCGGATCGTCAACGTCAGCGGACTGCTGGTGTCGACGACCAAGTAATCCGACCGGGGCGAAAGCCAAGCACACGTACCAGTACGCGCCCAACGAGAGCGTAGTTGCGACGTTCACGGCGACCACATACTTCAGTCACGATCTACAACCTTCAGCGGCAGGCGCCGGGACGAAACCGGGAACGCCGGCGGCGAAGTAGGGATGGCTATGAAGCTGACGACAGGCATTCTGGCAATGGCACTGATGGTGAGCGGGTCTGCGGCCACGCAGGCTGCGGCACAGAACCCGGACGCCATCGACAACGCGCGCAGCATCGCAAAATCGCTGCAGCAGAAGCAGGCCAACGATAGCAACGCGGCTCTGGACGCGGCCGGAGTTCCGGCGGCAGCCAAGCCGGCACCGGGTGCTCCGGCTCCCGCGGTGAAGCCCGCGGTGATACCGGGGTCCAAGCCGGTCGCGGCGGCGCCAGCTGCGGTGGCGAAGCCAGCTCCTGCGGCGAAGCCGGCACCGGCTTCCGCCGCACAACCAGCTCCAGCATGTGAACGTGGTACCGGGAGCGGACAGCGTCCAGATCGAAATCAGTTCCAGCCAGGCGGTAACGCCCCGGGTGAGCAAGCTGAGTTCGCCGGCGCGCGTGCTGGTGGAACTGCCGGAGACGGTGGTTGCCAGCTCGCAGAACAAGATTCCCGTGGGCAGCGCCGGAGTGAAGGGCGTCCGCATCGGCATGGATGGCAAGACTCCTCCGACGACCAGCGTGGTGGTCGATCTGGATAAGGCGTTGGCCTATGAGGTGACTCCGGGCCCCGCCGGCAAACTGATTCTGACCCTGCACACGCAGGGCGCGGCGCCCAGCGTAGCCAAGAGTAATCCGGCTCCCGCGGTGAAGGCTGCCGCACCCGCGGCCCAGCCGCAGGCAGCAGTGAAGCCTGCCGCAGCTCCGAAAGTGGCGGTGGTCAAGGCGCCAGCCAGCAAGCCCGCGAGCCCCGGCTTCCAAACCGGAGCCCAAGCAAGCTAAGGCTGCCCCCGCAGCCAAGCCGGCGACGGTAGCGGCGAGCGCCCCTGCGGCCGCGACAAAGAGCGCGGAAGCTCCCAAGCCCAAGCCGGAAGAAAAGAAATGGGCGATGAACGGGAAGCGCGATCCGTTCTTCAGCCCGGTCGTGCAGACCAACGGCTCGGGTTGCTCGACCGGAAAGAAGTGCCTGGAGATCGGCGCGATCAACCTGCGGGGCGTGGTGAAGTCCGATGCGGGCTTCATCGCAGTCGTGACCAACAACCTGAACAAGGCATATTTCCTGCGGGAGAACGATCCCGTGTTTAACGGCTACGTGGTGAAGATCACGGGTGACTCGGTGGTGTTCCAGGAGACGATTCAGGACAAGCTGGGCAAGCCGTTCACGCGCGAAGTGGTGAAGAGAATCTTCACCCCGGCGGTTTAGGCAGGACGGCGTACACCGGAGACGGGAGCGCCGAAATCAAGTTGCAAGAAGGACACGCGGGCCAGGCCCGCGGGTGGGGAGAGGCGAAATGCGAAAGCAACAAGTGACCATGTTCGTATCGTTGCTGGTCTTGGTAGTGGCTGCGGCCGCGCAGACACCGAGCCAGCTCGATCGAGTCAACGTAGTCCGGGGCACGGACGACATCCGGGTCGAGATCAGCAGCAAGCGGCACACTCACGCCGAAGCTCAGCACGCTGGACTCGCCCGCTCGCGTGGTGGTGGATCTGCCGGAGACCGTAATGGCGACCGGACAGACCCGCATCGCGGTGGGCGCGGCTGGGGTGAAGGGCGTGCGCATTGGCATGGATGGCCAGACGCATCCCACCACTCGCATCGTCGTCGACCTCGACAAGGCTTGCGCCTACGAGTTGACGCCTGGCGCAGCCGGCAAGCTGGTGCTGACCTTGCACGCCAACGCGGTGGCCAAGGCCGCCCCCGAGGCCAAGACAGTTGCCGTGAGCTCGCCGGTTCCGGCCAGCCAGCCGGCGTCTCCGTTCGCGGCGCCCGCGGCAAAGCCCGTTGCCCAGGATTCGGCTTCGCCCACCGACTATGTATTTGTCGAGCCTTCGTATCAGGCCAAGAGCCAGGCTGCCAGCGACGTAAAGAAGGACGCCGCTGCCGACCAGCCCACGGTGCGCGCCCAGGAAGCGGCGGCGCGGTTCTCCGACAAGACTGCCGCCGAACTGCTTCCGGTGAGCACTGCATGTCCGCCCAGGCCGCTCAGAGCCAAGCCCCGACCATCACGCCGGCGGTCAATCTGGCAGCGGAGCAGAAAGCTCAGGCCGGACAGCAATCCGCCTCAGTGGGTCCGAAGTACACGGGTGAGCCGATCTCGGTCAACCTGAAAGACGTCGACCTGAAAGATTTCTTCCGCCTCATTCACGAGATCAGCGGTCTGAACGTCGTGCTCGATCCCAACGTGCATGGCACGCTGACGGTGGTGCTCGATGACGTGCCGTGGGATCAGGCGCTCGACATCGTGCTCAAGAACAACGAACTGGCTCGCGAATTGGAAGGCAACGTTTTGCGCATCGCCACCGTAGACACGCTGAAACATGAAGCGGACGGCCGGCGCGCGCAGATCGAATCCGAAGCCCTGGCCGTGGAAAAAGTCTCGGTGACGCGCTTCCTGAGCTATGCCAAGGCGAAGGACGTCATCATCACGGTAAAGAAGTTCCTCTCGCAGCGCGGTGATGTCGTGGCCGACGATCGCACCAACGCTGTCATCATCAACGACATCCCGAAAGTGATTCCGACCATCGACCGCCTGCTCACGCAGCTGGACCGCAAGACGCAGGAAGTTGAAATCGAAGCGCGCGTAGTAGCCGCGACGCGGCAGTTTGCCCGCGACATCGGCACGCAGATTGGCTTTGGCTGGGGCAACGGGCACAGCGCCGTCGGCGGAAACCAGGCTGCGGGTTCGTCCCCGACCACGGTCGGCGGACTTACCCCCGGTTACATCACGGTGCCGGGAACTGGCACGGGCACGGGGTCTTCGATTCCATTGTTCTCGAACCTGGGATCGACGTCGCCTTCGAGCGGATTGTCCTTTATCAACGCCAGCAACACGGTACGGATTGATGCGGTCCTCTCGCTGGCCGAGTCGCGCGGGTTGCTGAAAGTGCTGTCCCGTCCGCGGGTCGTAACCCAGAACAACATTCAAGCCCTGGTGAAGCAGGGCGTGCGCGTGCCTATCGTGACGCAGGCGCAGTTGGGTGGTCCTCCGACCGTGACCTACGTCGACGCGTTCCTGCGGTTGACGGTGACTCCGCAGATCACGTCGGAAAACACCATCTTCCTGAACGTGGACGTGGAAAACACCACCCCGAACTTCGGTCAGGAAGTGCAGGGCAACCCGGAACTGATCACGCAGCAGGCCACCACGCAGGTGCTGGTAACCGATGGCGGCACGGTGGTGATCGGCGGCGTTATCCAGACGCAGAACTCGATCAACATTTCGCAGGTGCCCTTGCTCGGCAACCTCCCGTTCCTGGGCAACCTGTTCAAGCACACGCAAGTTCAGACTTCCAACCAGGAGCTGATTTTCTTCATCACGCCGCGAATCATTCAGACATAACAGCGTCAGACTTAGCAGCGAGTTCGAAGATTGAAACCGCCGGCCTGAAGAACCTGTCAGGCCGGCGGTTTCGCGTTTGCAGTGAGCTACGAAGCTGTGAGCTGCGGGTCTCCGCAACTGCATCTCGCAAGCCAGCCTCCGCACCACGAGCACGGCAAGCACACCGCAACGAGCGCCACGGAATACCAGTGCGGACCCAGGGACGGTTGATGGTTCCAGGTGAGGGCGGCTCCGACGCTGCTCACAACCACGCCGGCATAACCAAGAAACATGGCATGCCACATCGGGCGATTGGGAGCGAGCCGCGCAGCGACGTAACTGCCTATGACCGAATAGACGATGCGATAGGCCGTAGCCAGCCCAAAGAGTCCATCCGACATCGACTGGCCCCATGGAGGGTAGACCTTAAGCAGATGCAGCGCCTCATCGGTGCCGAGGGAAAGGACGACGCCGACGAGCAAGCCCGCGAACAGGGCGCCAGCGCTTCTCAGGGGACGGCGACCACCGCTGATTCCACTCATGCAGTCTTCTCCCCTTGTGAGTTCTCGCCGGCGGCCATCGCTGTGACCAACTGCTCGAGCCGGTCGTAACCGGCGGCCACACCACTCTCCATGGGCGACTTCAAGACTACTTCGCGGGCCTCGCGCGATTCATAGAGGACCGTCTGCGTGAGCGTGGTCCTGCCATCGCGTTCGACGAGCACGATTGTGCCCAAGGCCTCCCCCGGATACCAGGACTGGTCGAACTTCTCAGTCACGACGATGCGCTCGGGCACAACAATCTCGCGGTGAACGCCGCTCATGCCCATTTCAATTCCGTCGGAGTTGCGCCACAGGTAGCGATACCGGCCTCCGACTCTGAGATCGATCTCGCAGACTGGCATCGTCCAGCCCGGCGGCCCGAGCAACCACTGCCGGACTAGTTCGGGCTTAGTAAAGGCTTCCCATACCAGGGTGCGGGGAGCATCGAAGGCTCGCGTCATCACGATCTCCCGGTCTCCACGCGTGGTGAGTTGTAAGGCGTTCTTCATCATCGGGTGTCTCCTATCGTTGACTACGGGTGTGTTTCTTCTGCTTGTGCTTCATGTCGTCGAGCAGCGCATCGAGACGCTGGAAGCTGCCCTCCCAGAAGCGGCGGTAGTTCTCGAGCCACGCGGTGGCGTCGCGGAGCGGCTGCGCCTCGAGCCGCCGCGGGCGGCGCTGCGCATCGCGCCCACGGGTGATCAGGCCGGCGCGCTCCAGAACCTTGAGATGTTTGGAGATCGCGGGCTGGCTCATGGCAAAGGGTTCGGCGAGTTCCAGAACCGATGCTTCGCCCGCCGCCAGCCGTGCCAGAATCGCACGCCTGGTGGGATCAGCGAGGGCGGCAAAGGTAGCGTCGAGGTGGTCAGGACTTCCTGGTTGATAACTGATCGGTTGCATAACTAACAAGTTATATAAAACGAGAGCGAAGCCCATGTCAAGCCCTGGCGAAAAAAATTTGTATTGGCGGGGATGAGATCCGGGCGCGGGTCAAAGGTCGCGAACTCAAGAACGGCTTCTTCTCCTGCTAAACTCAGCCCAATGGACTTCCCGGCGCGCCAGAAGAAATTGCGGGAGCATCTTGCCACCACCCGGTTCGATGCTCTCCTGATCAGCCATCTCCCCAACATCCGATACCTCTGCGGTTTTACGGGCAGCGCCGGGTTGCTGCTGGTGGAAGAAGCCGGCAGCGTTTTCTTTACCGACGTCCGCTATGACACGCAAGCGCACGACGAGGTAAAGGGCGCGAAGGTGGTGATCGCGCGCAAGGCAGTGCTGGCGTGCCTCGGTGAGTTTCTCGGGGAGCGGCGCAAGCGGGCTCGGGGATGGACGATCGGCGTCGAGGCCGAGCACTTTACGATCGCCGAAAAGAGGCGCCTGACGGAGGTGCTGCCCTCCGGCGTCCGGTTAAAGGACGCGCCCTCCGTGGTCGAACGGGCGCGCATGGTCAAAGACGGCGACGAGTTGAATCGAATTCGCGAGGCCGTGACGTTGGGGGCGAAGCTCTTTGACCGGGCACTCGAGGTGCTGCGTCCGGGCGTGAAAGAAACCGAGGTTGCGGCGGAGATGGAGTTGGCCGCTCGCCGGGGTGGAGCGGAGGAGATGTCGTTTCCGACGATCATCGCTTCCGGAGCCAGGTCGGCGCTGCCCCACGGGCGCGCTTCCAGTCAGGCGATCGCCCCGGGCGGATTCGTGGTCTGCGACTTCGGTGTTATACTTTCAGGTTATTGTTCCGACCAGACCCGCACTGTGTGGGTAGGGCCGGTGTCCAAAAACGCACGCCGGGCTTACGAGGCGGTGCGCGAGGCGCAGCAGGCGGCAATCGATGCTGTGCGGCCAGGCATCCCAGTCGGCGAGGTGGATGCGGCAGCCCGTAAGGTATTGCGTAAAGCTGGGTTAGGGCGATATTTTACCCACTCCACCGGGCATGGGGTCGGGCTGGAGATTCACGAAACCCCCAGAGTCGCGGACGGGCAGCGGGAGATTCTGCAGCCCGGGATGGTCATCACCATCGAGCCGGGAGTATACTTCCCCGGCAAATGGGGCGTGAGGATCGAGGATATGGTGGCGGTCACAGCCAGCGGTTGTGAAGTGATGACGCCAACGAGCAAGGATTTTCTGGCAATTTAGTCTTCTTGACTTTACTTTTCAGCCGGGCAGGATCCACGCCCGGCTTCTTCGCGCGATCCAGGAGTTCGAATCGCGGGAAGTGGCGAACGGTCCCACCGAAATCGAATGAATCAAAAAGAGCTGAAAGAACTCATCGAGTTCTTAATCGAAAAGGACATTGCCGAGTTTGAGTTGGAACGCGGCGATGTCAAAGTCCGGATCAAGCGGGCCGGAGAGCATACGATCGTGCACGCGCACGGGGAGCCGCGCTATTTTGCGGTGCCTCCGGCGCCGGGGGCTGCGCCGGAAGCAGGTGCAGCGCCCGCCGCGGCCGCGCCGGCCGCCGCCCCTGCGGCGGCAGCCGTTCCTGCTCCCGAGGAAGGGCTTCACATCGTGAAGTCTCCCATCGTAGGTACCTTCTACGAAGCCCCGTCGCCGGGAGCTCCGCCGTTCGTGAAGGCCGGAGACATGGTGGAAGTCGGGCAAGTGCTCTGCATTGTCGAGGCCATGAAGCTGCTCAACGAGATTGAGTCGGACGTGGCCGGGGAGATCGTCAAGAAGCTGGCGGTCAATGGCCAGCCGATCGAATACGGCCAGGAATTGTTCGTGATCCGGCCGAAGAAGTGAGATCTGGGATAAATCTCGGCGCGCTCTGAGCGCGCCTTTTTGTGTCCGTTAGCTACGAGCCGCGAGCTGTGAGCCTTGATCTCGTAGCTCAAAGCTCATAGCTCGTGGCTATTTTCACTCATGTTCAAGAAGATCCTGATTGCCAATCGCGGAGAGATTGCACTGCGCGTGATTTGCGCGTGCAAGGAGCTGGGCATCCGCACGGTCGCCATCTACAGCGAGGCCGACCGCAACTCGCTGCCCGTTCGCTTTGCCGATGAGGCCATCTGCATTGGGCCCGCCCCAGCTGGCGCTGAGTTATCTCAACATTCCGGCGGTTATCAGCGCGGCGGAGATCGCCAACGTCGAAGCCATACATCCCGGCTATGGGCTGCTGGCGGAAAACGCGAACTTCGCCGAAGTGTGCGAGACCAGCGGCATCAAGTTTATTGGGCCGCGGCCCGAAGTGACCCGGCTGATGGGCGAGAAAGAAAAAGCCCGCGCCGCCATGAAGCAGGCGGGCGTGCCGATTCTGCCGGGGTCCGACGGCATCATCGCTTCCGACGGCGAGGCGGTGGAGTGGGCGCGGCAGGTCGGCTTCCCGGTGATCGTGAAAGCCTCGGCCGGAGGCGGCGGGCGCGGCATGCGCATCGTCCGCAACGAAGAAGAACTGCCCGGACTGTTCAGGGCGGCGCAGGCGGAAGCCGCGGGCGCGTTCGGCAACGGCGATCTCTACATGGAGAAGTATGTCGAGCATCCCCGGCACATCGAGTTTCAGGTGCTGGCCGACGAGCACGGCAACGTGGTCAGCCTGGGCGAGCGCGAATGTTCCATCCAGCGGCGGCATCAGAAGTTGCTGGAGGAATCGCCTTCGACGCAGGTCACGCCCGAGTTGCGCGATCAGATCGGCGCGGTTCTGTGCAAGTCGCTGGCGGCGATCGGGTATAGCAACGCCGGCACGATTGAGTTCCTGATGGACCAGGACCGTAGGCTGCATTTCATCGAGATGAACACCCGCATTCAGGTGGAGCATCCGGTCACGGAGATGGTGACGGACGTCGACCTGGTGAAGAGCCAGATCATGATCGCGGCGGGAGCCAACATGCGCGACGTGCTGCAGGGGCCGATTGTTCATCGCGGACACGCGATCGAGTGCCGCATTAATGCCGAGCATCCGGAGAAATTCACGCCGTCGGCGGGGAAGATTACCGCGTTCCATCCTCCGGGAGGAACGGGCGTGCGCGTCGACACGGCGGCTTATGCGGAGGGCGTGATTCCGCCGTATTACGATTCGCTGATTGCCAAGCTGATCGTGCGCGGCAAGGACCGCAACGAAGCGGTCTCGCGCATGGCGCGGGCGCTGGAGATGTTTATCGTCGAGGGTGTGTACACGACGATTCCGCTCCACCGCAAGATTCTGGCGGATGAGGATTTCCGCGCGGGGAAGATCGATACGGGATTCATTGAAAGATTCCTGAAGAAAAACGGGCACAAGTAGCGGCGGACGCATTCGTCCGCCTGCGCGGCGAACCGGGAGCGTTCACAGTTCCGGAAGCGGTTTCGTCGTCAGCATATCTTGGAAAGCCCCCCGGACGAATGCGTCCGGGGCTACGTGATTGGTGGCACGTCCAGCAGTTTTGCAGGCAATGATTTTCCTTCCGCGGCTCTACGCCATTGTCGATTCATCCGCTCACGAGTCGACTCAGCACTTGCTTGCGCTACGCGGAGGAACTGGCCGCCGCCGGGTGCACTCTGCTGCAATACCGCAACAAGTGCGGCAATGCGCGAGTGATGCTGGAGCAGGCGCGTGAGCTGAAGAATCATCTCGGCGATTGCGTCCGGGTGATCATGAATGACCGCGCGGACCTGTGCCTGGCAGCCGATTTCGACGGCGTGCATGTCGGGCAGGAGGATTTGTCCCCAGACTCCGTTCGCAGGATCATCGGGCCGGACCGCTGGCTGGGAGTTTCGACGCACAATCCGGAGCAACTGCGCGAGGCCGATCTGACTTCCGCGGACTATCTTGCGATCGGGCCGGTATTCGCCACCTCCAGCAAAGAGAATCCTGATCCCGTGGTGGGCCTCGAAGGTGTGCGCCGGGCGCGGCCCTCACCCGCAAGCCTCTGGTGGCGATTGGGGGCATCACGCGGGCGAATGCCGCCTCGGTGATCGAGGCTGGGGCCGATTCCGTGGCGGTGATATCTGATCTGTTACGGGAGCCGCGCAAATCAGCAGAGGAATTTTTCCGCATCTTAAGGTAAAGTCGGGTGGCCTAGCCGGTTAAGCCGACGGCGAGGGCGGGACGCCCTCGCGACAGCCGGCGGTGACGCCGGCGCTACTTCTTAGGAGGGGTCCTGAGTACACCGATCACGCAGCCGTCCACGGGCAGCGACTGGGACATTCACAGTCATCAAGACAAGGAACTGGTGCAGGGCCTGGGCCTGACCAGCGCCACCATGCTGGTCATGGGGTCGATGATCGGCTCGGGCATCTTCATTGTGTCGGCGGAAATTGGCCGCGAGGTGGATTCGCCGGCGTTGCTGATCGGCGCCTGGGCCGTCGCCGGATTCATGACGATTGTGGCCGCGCTCAGCTATGGCGAGTTGGCCGCCATGATGCCGCGGGCCGGCGGGCAATATGTTTATCTGCGCGAGAGCGCTGGGGCCGCTGTGGGGATTCCTCTATGGCTGGACCTTGTTTCTGGTGATCCAGACCGGGACCATCGCCGCCGTGGGTGTGGCTTTCGGCAAGTTCCTGGGCGTCTTCGTTCCCTCGATTTCCTCTACCCACTGGCTTCTGCATCTCTGGAAGGTCCCGCCGATTCGTCTCGGACCCGATGGTTCTGGGCAACATGGATGTCGGCATCAACACGCAGAACCTGGTGGCGATCCTGCTGGTGATTTTCCTTTCGGTGGTGAACATCTTTGGCGTGAAGACCGGGGCGGCGATTCAGAACGTCTTCACCGCGGCCAAAGTGTCGGCCCTGCTGGGGCTGGCACTGTTCGGCTTGGCGCTGGGACGCAACGCGCAGGCTCTGGCCGCGAATTTCGGCGGCAAATTTCTGGCACAACGCTGGACTGGGCGCGCAGCACGCGGTGCAGGTCGGCGTGGGCGGGCCCATCGTCCTGGTGGGCACGCTGACGATCCTTGCCGTGGCCCAGGTCGGGTCGCTGTTTTCGGCCGACGCCTGGAATAACGTGACCTTCACCGCCGGGGAAGTGAAGAATCCCAGCCGCAACCTGCCGCTGTCGCTGGCGCTGGGGACGGGCGTGGTCATCGCGCTCTACATCGCCTGCAACTTTATTTATCTGAGCGCGCTGCCGCTGGATGGAGCGGCCGGCGCGGCCACGATCCTGGGGCGGGGAATCAAGTACGCCGTCGGAAGAGCGCGTGGGCACGGCGGTCATGACCCAGATGTTCGGTGCGGCGGGCGGGTTGCTGATGGCCGCCGCCATCATGATTTCCGGCTTTGGCTGCGCCAACGGGCTGATTCTTTCCGGGGCGCGGGTCTATTACGCGATGGCGAAAGACGGCCTGTTCTTCCGCCAGGTCGCCAAGCTGCATCCTACCTACAAGACGCCCGCGGTTTCGCTGATGGTGCAGATGGTCTGGACCTGCGTGCTGTGCATCTCCGGCAGCTACGGGCAGCTTCTCGACTACATCATTTTTGCGGTGCTGGTGTTCTACATTCTGACGATCGTGGGCTTGTTTGTTCTGCGGCGGACGCATCCGGACGCGCCGCGGCCCTACCGGGCGGTGGGCTATCCCGTGCTGCCCATCATTTATATTGTGATGGCTTTATTCATCGATGTCGTACTATTGCGCTACAAGCCGCAATACACGTGGCCGGGGCTGATCGTGGTGCTGCTGGGGATTCCGGTGTACTACGCGTGGTCGAGGGGGTCGCGACGTGAGCAACCCAAGTGAGTCCGCCGTAAGACGCCAAGGAGAAACCAAACGGATGGCAAATCTGCTGGCAACCAAGCCGCTGAACCTGCTGATGGAAGAAGCCCGCGAGACGGGCGAGCACAGCCTGAAACGCACGCTAGGAGTCTTTCAGCTCACGGCGCTGGGCGTGGGCGCGATCATCGGCGCCGGCATTTTTGTGATGGTCGGGCTGGGCGCGCAGTATGCCGGTCCCGGCCTCACGCTTGTCGTTCGTTCTGTCCGGGCTGGGATGCGCGTTTGCCGGCCTGTGTTACGCCGAGTTCGCGGCCATGATCCCGCTGGCGGGCAGCGCTTACACCTACGCCTACGCCACGCTGGGGGAGTTGCTGGCGTGGATCATCGGCTGGGATCTGACGCTGGAATACGCCATGGGCGCCAGCACGGTGTCTTCGGGCTGGTCGAATCACTTCATCGAACTGCTGAATATCTTCCACATCAAGATGCCGCTCTGGCTGGCCTACGATCACTGGACCGCGCTGAAGACCGCCGAAAACATTGTCGCGCGGCAGATGGCGCAGGCTTCCGACTCCTCGCTGGTCCCGGGCACGCAGGCGTTTCTCGATAAAGTTACCGCGCTCACCAGCGCGCAGTCTCCGCGAACTGCTGCAACGGGCGCACGATTGCTGGGCGCGCCGCACCTGTTCGGGATGGAAATCGGCTTGAACCTGCCGGCCTTCATCATCGCGCTGGTGATCACGGCGATTCTCGTCGTCGGGATCAAGGAGAGTGCGCGGTTCAACGCCGACCATCGTGACGATCAAAGTCGCGGTCGTGCTCTTCGTGATCGCGCTGGGCTCGCGCTACATCAATAGCGCGCAACTGGGGTACGGACTGGCATTCGTATGCGCCCCACGGCTTCGCCGGAATCGGAGCAGGCGCCGCCTACATATTCTTCGCCTACATTGGCTTCGACGCGGTTTCCACCACGGCGCAGGAAGCCAAGAATCCGCAGCGCGACTTGCCCATCGGCATGATCGCCTCGCTGGCGATCTGTACGGTTCTGTACATCGCCGTGGCCGGCGTGCTGACCGGGATGGTGCACTGGCAGCAGATCAACATCGAAGCGCCGGTCGCGCGCGCATTTCTGGATCGGGGTCTGACCACCGCGTCGCACATCATCACGCTGGGCGCTCTGGCGGGGCTGACCAGCGTGATGCTGGTCATGCTGCTCGGACAGACGCGAGTGCTCTACTCGATGGCCAACGACGGCCTGCTTGCCCAAGAAGTTCTTCGCGGATGTCCATCCCAAGTTCCGCACGCCGTGGAAGAACACGATTCTGGTGGGTCTGCTGGCGGCGATCGTGGGCAGCGTGACGCCGATCGACGACATCGGGAAGATGGTGAACATCGGCACGCTGCTGGCCTTTGTGATCGTGTCGATTTCCGTGCTGGTGTTGCGGCGCACCAATCCCGACCAGCCGCGGCCCTTCCGCACTCCGTGGGTGCCGCTGGTTCCAATCCTGGGCGTGATCTCGAACGGCTACATGATGTACAAGCTGGGCTGGGTCAACTGGGCGCGGCTGTTCATCTGGCTGGCGATTGGCCTGGTCGTGTACTTCAGCTACGGGCAGAAGCACAGCCGGGTGCAGGCGCTGGCTGCGGGGAGACAACCGGAAGCATGACGCGAAATCTGATCCCTCGGGCCCTCCGCACGGCGCGGAGGGCCGTTTTGTTTTATAGTCGTGGGTCGACGGCGGCGACTAGAGTAGCGCCGCCCTCAGGGGCTAAAGCCCGCATGTTTTGGGGGACCTCGATCGGCACGACTGAAGTCGTGCCCTTCCCAAACCGCTGAGGTGAGCCATTTGGTATTTCCATGAAAGCTCTTCCGCAATCTTCGAACCATCGGCGCGCTCCTGCTGGTCGTCATGGCCATCGGCACGGCGGGCTATCACTACATCGAAGGCTGGCCGTGGTTTGACGGCTTCTACATGGTGGTGACCACGCTGACCACCATCGGATACCAGGAAGTGCATCCGCTCTCGCACGCCGGGCGCGTCTTCAACGTGTTCGTGATTCTGGCGGGCGTGTCGCTGTTGTTGCTGGGCGTCGGGGCGCTCAGCCAGGCTTTGCTAGAATTCGAGCTGCAGAGCTTCTTCGGAAGGCGGCGCATGGAGCGCGAAATCGGCCGTCTCGACGGCCACTACATCATCTGCGGCTGGGACGCGTGGGACGCAGCGTGGCGCGCGAGTTGGCGCGCAAGCCGGTCGCCGTTCGTGATCATCGAGAATAACGAAGCCAAGCGCCAGCGGTTCACCGCAGAAAACTGGCTGGTGCTGGCCGGAGACGCCACCCAGGAGCAGACGCTGCGCGCAGGCGCAGATCGAGCGGGCCCGCGGCCTGATCGCCGCCACCACCACCGACGCCACCAATCTTTACATCGTGCTCACCGCGCGCGGGCTGAATCCGCATCTGAAGATCATTGCGCGGGCCAGCGAAGATGCGCGGAAAAACATCTGCTGACCGCGGGCGCCGACTCCGTGGTTTCGCCGTATTCGTTTGCCGGGCAGCGCATCGCGCAATCGCTTCTGCGGCCGCATGTGGTCAGCTTTCTCGATACCGCGACTACGCATCTCGGCATGGACCTGGAGATCGGCGAGATTCACATCACGCCCGCGTCGGCCTTTGCGGGCAAGACGATCGAGAGTTCGCGCATCCGGCAGGAGCGCGGAGTGATCGTGCTGGCCATCAAGCGGCGCGAGGCGCATGCGCTTCAATCCCGCGCCCGACGAGCGGATCGAGGCGGACGATTGCCTGATTGCCATGGGCGAGCCCGCGCAACTGCGCCAACTGGAACAGACGGCCTCGTCCTCATGAGAACCGGAATCGCATGAAAATCGTCACTGCGGCGGAAATGCGCGCCATCGACCGCGCCACCAGCGAGCGCTTCGGCGTGCCTTCGCTCACGCTGATGGAGAACGCGGGGGCGGCGGTGGCGGAGCATGTCCTGATCGCATTACAGCACGGCGCAGAGGATCGTGGTCGTCTGCGGCAAGGGCAACAACGGCGGCGACGGATTCGTGGCAGCACGGCGGTTGCATGAGAAGGGAAGAACGGTGCAGGTCATTCTGCTGGCCGATCCGGCGGACTTGCGGGGCGACGCGGCGGTGATGTTCGGCAAGTTGCCGGTGACGGCGATCGTGGTGCAGTCCAGCGAAGATTTGAACAGCGACCGCGTGCGGCGTTTCTTTGCCCGCGGATCTGTATCTCGATGCGATTCTCGGCACTGGCTTCAAGCCGCCGGTGAGCGGCCTGTATGCCGAGGCCATCGCGATTCTGAATGCGAGTCAGGCGCCGGTGATTGCCGTCGATATTCCTTCCGGCGCCGATGCTGACGCGATGGGCTCCGCAGAAGGGGACTGATCGCGCGAGCGGATTCGATCGTCACCTTTACGGCGCGCGCGTCCGGCGCATGTTTTCAGCGCGCTCACCGATGGACCGACTTATGTCGCGGCAATCGGGTCGCCGCAAGAGGCGATCGTTTCGTCGCTGCATCTGAACGTGATTACGGCCCGCGACTTCGCGCCGCTGATCGAGCCGCGTCCGGCGGAATCGAACAAAGGCACTCTATGGGCACGTGCTGGTGGTTGGCGGATCGGTCGGCAAAGCGGGATCGGTCGCGATGGCGGGGATGGCCGCGCTGCGAGCCGGAGCGGGGCTGGCAACGGTGGCGACGCCGAAGTCTGTGCTGCCCACGGTCGCCGGATTTCATCCGGAGCTGATGACCGAGCCGCTGGCAGAAACCGAAGGGACGATCGCAGCGAGTGCGCGCGAGCGACTGGACGCGCTGATCAAAGGCAAGACCGTGCTGGCGATTGGCCCGGGAATTTCGCGAGTCCCCGAGACGTCTGAGCTGGTTCGAACGCTGGTGAGCAAGAGCGATGTTCCCATCGTCCTCGACGCTGACGGGCTGAACGCATTCGAAGGCCGGACGAAGTGAATTGACGCGGCAAGGGCCGACTGCTGGTCATCACTCCGCATCCGGGAGAGATGGCGCGGCTGGCAGGCTGTTCCACCGCCGAGGTGCAGAAGGATCGCCTGGGCGTGGCGCGGCAGTTTGCCCGCGAGCATGAACTGATCGTCGTGCTCAAGGGACACCGCACTCTGGTGGTTCAGCCGGATGGCGAAGCCTGGGTCAATACGACGGGCAATCCGGGAATGTCCACCGGCGGCACGGGCGATATTCTGACCGGCATGGTGGCGGCGCTGATCGCGCAGAACCGCAAACAACGCGCTGCTGGCGGTTTGTGCCGCCGTGCATCTGCATGGGCTCGCGGGGGACGTGATGCGCGAGATTGTCGGAGAACATTCGATGGTTGCGACCGATCTGCTGCGCGGATGGCCGGATGCCTTCGAGCGCGCGCAGAGAACCGCACGCGGGAAGTTCGTGGGTTGGGACGGCTGAAAGCAAACGGCAGCGGCCGCAAGGGCAAAGATCATAAACCACGAAGGGCACGAAGTTTCACGAAGGACTTCGTTTGCAGGGCTGTCCTTCATGTGACTTCGTGTCCGTCGTGGTAAGGGTTGTCAAATTGCTGGTTGCTATCGCGAAGCTGGCAGCGCGATGGTTTTTCCCTCCGCCGCCGAACGGCGCGCCGCGTCGAGGATCTCCGTCACCGTCACATTCGTTTCCAGCGATGAGAGCGCGTCTGCCTTCGCTCCGTCGAGGATCACTGCCCGCAAGTACGACAGGGAATTGTCGTAGGGCGCGGGCACGGGCTTGGCCGCGATTTGTTCCTCGCTGTCGTTTCCGGCTCGGCGCACGCGAATGTCGTCGCTCTTAACCGTGATCACGTAGCCAGTCTGACCGTAGACTTCCATGTCTTTGCGGTCGAAAGGCCAATTCCATGATGCCTGCATGATGGCCTGCGCCTTGGGATACGTCAGGATGATGGTGGCCTCGTCATCCACTCGCGAATAGATTTCTGGCTTGATCTGCTGGGTGACGGCGGTGACGGTTTGCGGGCGCTGGCCGTTCATCAGCCAGGTCATCAGGTCGGCGCCGTAGCATCCGAAATCGAACAGGGCGCCGCCGCCATTCAGTTTGGGATCGGTAAGCCAGGCGAGAAACTCCGGTTCGACGCCAATTTCTTTCGGGCCGTTGTGGCCGTCGTGCACTACCACCTTGCGGACGTCACCCAGCGCTCCTTCATGCACCAGGTCATAGGCGGCGTGATTGCTGCGGTACCAGGAAGTTTCGTAGTTCACCAGCACGTGAATCTTGCCGGCGTGCGCGGCCTTCTCGATGGCCAGCGCGTCCTCAAGGCTGACCGCGAGCGGCTTTTCCATCATGACGGGAACGCCGTGCCGGGCGCAGATCTCCACCACCCGCCGGTGATCGTAGGTGTTGCGTGTAAACCAGCACGGCCTGCGGATGGGCTTTCTGCGAGCATGTCTTCCAGATCGGCAAATAGCAGGGCGCGGTCAAAGCCGTATCGGGCCGCGGCTTGAGAAAGAAGACGTCGGGTCGGGTTCAGCGATGCCGACGATCTCGATCTCGGGACTGTGCCGCGACTGGTCGAGGAATCCGTGTACATGTCCGTGAACCAGGCCAACAATGCCGACGCGGAGCGGCGGGTGTTCCGGCATGGCCGCGAAGATGGCGCGGCGGCGAACATCGTGACCAGCAACGTGACGCAATCGTGACGCACAACGTCGAGAAGAAGACGGAAAATATGCGAATCATGGCAGTCCCCCAGCGGTCCAAACAGACATAGTAAATCGGCCAGTTCGGGCGGGGCTGAGAATCCGCCGTTCTCGAGGATGTAGCCTGTCCTCTGGGACATTAATCAACTAGTTAATACTCGCTAACTGCTTCATAAAGCAGGGGTCGATGCCTTCCGCTTTCGGCTCGCAGTGCGGAATCCGGACGAGGGGCTTCAGTAATCTATTACGCAATACGGGCTGGTGCCATAGTGCAAAGTGCTTATGACCCACTTCCCCCAACCGCACCCATCGCGGCGCGCGGCCCGGGTCCAGCTAGGCGATTCAGTCCTGGCTGCGATCCGTTTAGAAGACGGCCGCCGCACCAAAGCTAAACTCCAAACCATCTCCGTAACCGGCGGCCTGCTGCAGCTGGCGCAATCGCTGGGACAAGGCGACTTCGTCGAAGTAGCATTTCAGACGCAGGCTGGCCCGGTGCACGGCATGGCCGAAGTTCTCAGCCCCATGCGGAAGATGGCCGACGGCGTCCTGCAACCGTTCCGCTTCGTCGCCCTCGAGGATGACGACCATCGCCGCCTGCGCACCTCGCTCGATCACGTCGTGGACCGGAATCAGCTGGGCATGAAGTCCAGCGCATTCTCCACGTATTGAGCGGCCTTGTGTGGGGACAGCCGCCCTCGGCTGTCCGCGAGCGTAGCGAGCCGCAGGGGCTAAAGCCCCGGAATTGTTGTGCGTTAACGCGGCCCCTTCGACTTCGCTCAGGGCAGGCTCTGAAGGGCCACTCTTCCACCTATACTGGACGTGTGAACGGCCAGACCAAGGCGCGAGAAGTGCGGGCGAAAGAAGTGCTGCGGGACGTCACCACCCACTCCGCCGAGGAGACGATCGCCTTCGGGCGCACGCTGGCCGAGTTGCTCACGCCGCCCAAGTTGGTGCTGCTGCGCGGCGATCTGGGCGCAGGCAAGACCACGCTGGTCAAGGGAATCGCTGCCGCCTTCGAAGCGGCTGCCGAGGAAGACGTCACCAGTCCCACCTTCACGCTGGTGCACGAATATCGCGGGTCCCCGAGCCAATCTCTATCACATCGATCTTTACCGCATCGATACGCTCCGCGAATTGGAAACGCTTGCCCTGGATGACCTGCGCTCGGACGACAGCATTCTGCTGATCGAGTGGGGAGAGAAATTTCCGCGGCTGGCGAGCGGGATGTGGAGATTGCTTTGGAGCGAGTGGGAGAGACCGGGCGGCGGATCAAGGTAAGAGGATAGCTCTGGAAGTCGTCTCGCGGTGGGTTTTGAGTGCTGTGGGCTGATTTCGTCAGCTATTGGGTCGGCTCCTGCGACGCTTCGGGGCCGAACCCTCAATGTGCCTCGACAATAACGCTAAATGCCTGCAACTTTTCGGCCGTAACGTGTTCTTGTATGGCAAGATCGCTTCACCCTTCACGCGCTATCATAGGCTTGAATCGCGAGACCGTTTTTCCGGTTCCCCAGGAGGTTACTTTGCGCAGGTTCGCGTCCCTCACTCTGCTCCTGGCCGGATTATCTTTGCAAGCGCAGATGCCGACCCCCGAAATTCCAGTGCCTACCATTCGGGCCAACACGCGAATGATTCTGGTTAGCGTTGTTGCCACCGACAAGTCTGGCCCGGTTACCGACCTGACTGCCCAGGATTTCTCTGTGATAGAGGACGGCAAGGCGCAGAAGCTAGCTGCCTTTGCCTTCGAGAAACCCACTTTATTGGACGAGAAGGTGGCCAAGGCAGTACCGCCCAACGTGTACACGAACCGGCCCAGTTACCTCCGAAGTTCCGGTCCGCTCACCATTCTCTTGTTGGACGCCCTGAATACCCCAGCCGCGGACCAGACCTATTTTCGAAGTCAGTTGCTGCATTACCTGGAAGCTCAGGTCCAGCCCGGTCAGCGACTCGCGGTATTCGCCTTGGGAGAGCAACTTCATCTGCTCCAGGACTTCACCTCGGACCCTCAGTTGCTTCGCACGGCGGTGGAAAGCTTCACTCCAAGAACGTCCGTCGAACTTCAACAAGACGACGCCTTCTCGCCTCCGCCTCCAAGCGAGGGAAGGAGCACGACTGCCTATCTGCGGATGTTAGCGATACTCAAACAGCTCCAAGCCGATCACGGCGAGATTACCGCAAACCAAAGAGTGGCAGAGACGCTCGCCGCCTTCCGTAGTATTGCTCGCTCGGTCGCTGGCTATCCAGAGCGCAAGAACCTGGTGTGGGTGTCGAGTTCCTTTCCTTTCGTGTATCAAGCGCAGCTCGCCTTCAGTTTTGAGACCAGTCGTCCCGTTTTCTATCGCACTTACCAGCGCGAGTTGCGTCAGACCGCGAACATCATGGGAGACGCGCAAATCTCGATCTACCCGGTGGATGCTCGCGGTTTGGTTGGTGCCGAGATAGTGGATGCAAGCAGTCCGATGAGAAACGAAAGCGGCAAGACCTATAGCGGCGCCGAACTAGCAGAAATGGTCACTCGCAGCAGCGATGAGAGGCTGACTGCCCAGGCAAGCATGCAGGAAGTTGCAGATCTGACTGGTGGTCGCGCCTTCATCAATCGGAATGATATCGATAACGCCGTGGCTTTGAGCGTCGCGGACGGGTCTTCTTATTACACACTGGCATATTATCCTTCCAATAAGGCCTGGCACGGAGAATTTCGTAAGATCCATGTTCGAGTGACACGGAAAGGTGTCCAACTCCGTTACCGGGATGGTTATTTCGCTACCGACGCTAGTCAACAAGCGATCAGCCGGGACGCTGAACTGGCGCAAGCTCTGCGTAGCGATGCGCCGCCTGCAACCATGGTCATCTTTGACGCCAAGGTCCTTCCCGCGCCGATGCCGGTTCTGGTCTCCGACTATCTAACCAGGAAATATCTCATCGGCTTCATGGTCGACACTCGAACGCTATCTTCCGAGCCTCAGCCCAACGGTGGTCATCATTTCGATTTGGAATTCCATGCAGCGGCCTTCTCGCTAGACGGCACACTGGCCGCCCACACAGACACTCAAGTCAACACGTGGGCTAGTCGTAGTAGCTACGAAGGCATCCGCGAAGACGGGTTGCCATTTCACACAAGTCTGCAGCTTCGCCCGGGGCGCTACCAGCTTAGGCTTGTCGTGCGTGACGTTCGCACCGGGTACCTGGGGAGCGTTGACGTACCACTAGTCATAGAAGAACCGGGGACGCCAAACTAGGAACGACAGGCTACTATTGGAACATCCCCATAGCTCTCACTGACCGCGTCTGAAGAGGTGTGTCCGGTCGATTACGTCGCGCGCAGGCCGCCGGAGCGCTCCATTCCCTGATCATCGAGAAGAGCACCGTAGCCGCGAACAGGGCGAAGACGAGCCGGTTGTTCTTCATCTCATGCAAATCATACAAGGTTTGCTTCAGCGATTCGTTCGGACGCATAACTGGACTGTGCGCGAGATCCTTCACTTCGCCTGAAGAACGGCTCCGTTCAGGATGACGCCTACAGGGATTACCGATTTTTCACGCGAGTCATCAGGGTTTTGCCGGAATTTTCCCGAACCATTCGTCGAACCAATCCAGCGTGCGGACGAAGTAATCGCGGGCGTCGGCGGGCTTCACGAAAATGTGTCCTTCGTCGGGATAGACGACCAGGCGGACGGGAACCTTCATGGCCTGCAGCGCGTGCCACCACTCCACGGATTGTTCCATCGGGACTTCGCCGTCGCGATCCCCCACCAGCACGAGCGTCGGCGTCTTGACGGCTTTGACGAAGTGCATGGGATCGCTCTTGGCATAAACGGCGGGATCGTCATAGACCGATGCGCCGAAAAACGGAATCATCCATTCGTCGATATCGTTCACTCCGTAATAGCTGAGCCAGTCGGAAAGCCCCGCGCCGGCGACTGCCGCGGCAAAGCGCTGGGTCTGGGTTTCGGCCCACATCGTCATGTAGCCGCCGTAGCTGTGCCCGCGGATGCCGATGCGACGGGAATCGATGGGATACTGTTTCACGATCGCGTCGACGCCGGTCATGATGTCGCGGAAGTCGCCGCCGCCGAAATCCTTGACATTCCCGCGGGTGAAGGCCTCGCCCTGGCCATAGCTGCCTCGCGGGTTGGGGCAGAACGCGAAGTAGCCCATCGCCGACTCGGCGCCCATCATCCTTGCGTCCCAGCGCGAGGCGCAGGCCGAAGACGGCCCGCCGTGGACGTTCACGATCAGTGGATAGTGTCTTGCCCGACGCAAAATCTTTGGGCAGCATCAGCCAGCCTTCGAGCTTCGTCGTTCCGTTGCGTCCAGTGGAAGTTGCGCATCTCGCCCCAGAGAGGCTTCGCTTCGGCATTCACCGTAGTTAACTGCTTCCATTTGCCAATCGGGCCAGCCCAGACTTCGCGCGGTGCGCTCGCCGATTGCCGCACCACGGCCGTTACCGATCCATCGCGGGAGAAGGACGCGCTCGGGGAAGGCGCGGTTCCAAGGAATTCCTCGCCGGTCCAGAGGGATTGCGCAGTGCCCCCAGAAACCTTGACCGTCGACGAATCCAGATTTTCCATCCACGTTCTCTGCAAAGGTGATTTGATCAGGGCCCGTCCAGGCCAGGGAAGAAGGCGAACTGTTAATTTTAGGCGTGAGATTTCGAGGCGTGCCGCCAGCCGTGGGAACAACGTAGACGTCGCCGCCGGTGACACCCTCGTCGCTCATGAGGCCTTCGATGAACACCACATTCTTGCCATCGGGTGAGATGTGAGGCTCGGCGATCTGCCACTTGGGAGCGTAGATCTCGCGCATCTCTCCGGACTGCGAGTTGATCTGATAAAGCTTCGCGATGTACCAGTTGGCGTCGCCCGAGCCGTGGGCGGCGGTGGCCACCCAGCCCTGGCCGTCGGGCGTCCAGTCGTACTCGTAGACATACACATCCGCGGGCGTGACCTGCGCCAGCGTGTTCGTCGCCAGGTCGATGGTGGTCAGCCGCTGCTCGTACACTTTGTCGTCAATTACTCCGGCGAGCGGCGTCATGGGTTGCACCGGGCCGGCAACGCGCGGCATGCCTTCAATGAAAAGCAGGGCGAGCTTCGAACCATCGGGAGAAAAGGTCGGGGCGGAGGCATAGCCTTTTACTTCTGCGCGTTTCACGGGCGCACTGCCGTCGAGCGCTGCGGTGAAGACTTGAGCGGCCGGAACGTCTCCGGGTAAGTCGGCGAGAAACGCGATCTGCCTGGAATCCGGCGACCAGGAGACTTCGCGCAGCGCCAGCTTGCCTTCTACCGCGATCGGGCGGGCTGACCCGCCGGACGCGGAGACGACCGCAAGTTCGCCTCCGATGATGTAGGCGACTTGGGTTCCGTCGGGAGAGATCACGGCTTCATCGATGTCCTTGACGTGAGGCATGGAATCGATCACGGAGGCGGCGCGAGAGGGAGGAAGCGATTGTCCCCACGCCGATGTGGCGGCGCAGAGCAATGAAATCACCATCGCGCAAAGGGTGAACGAGGATCTGTAATTTGGTTTCATAGTGAAAGAGTGAATCGGGAACCTAGAACCCCATGATGTTATAGCCGCAGTCGACGTAGATCACTTCGCCGGTAATGCCGCTGCTGGCGTCAGAGGCGAGGAAGACTCCGGTCGATCCCACTTCCGCGACCTCAACATTGCGGCCCAGCGGGGCGCGTTCCGCGTGGCTCTTGAGCATGTCTCCCAAGCCGGAGATCCCGCGCGCCGCCAGGGTCTTGATCGGCCCAGCGGAGATGGCGTTCACGCGGATCTTCTTTTTGCCCAGTTCCTAGGCCAGGTAGCGCACGGTGCATTCCAGCGCCGCTTTCGCTACGGCCATCACGTTGTAGTGCGGAACAACTTTTTCGGCGCCGTAATAGGTCATGGTGATGATCGATCCGCCGTCTTCCATGAGCGGGGCCGCGGCGCGCGAGACCGCGATCAACGAATACACGCTCACGTCCATGCGCGATGCGGAAGCCTTCGCGGGTGGTGTTGACGAACTCGCCCTTCAGTTCTTCCGCGGGAGCGTAAGCGACCGAGTGCACAAGCGCATGCAGCTTGCCGTGGCGCTCGTTGAGCGTGGCGAAGAGGCGGCTGATCTCCTCGTCTTTCGACACGTCGCACATGTAGGCTTCGGCGCCGGGCAGGGACAGGATCAGATCCTTCGCTTCCTGTTCCAGGCGCTCGTTCTGGTAGGTGATGGCCAGCTTCATGCCGGCGGCGTGCAGTCCCTGGGCGATGGACCACGCGATGGAACGCTTGTTGGCGACTCCGAAAACTACGGCGTTACGGCCCTGCAAGTCTGCAGACATGGGTGCTCCTTAGGAATGGGAAAGAATAACAGCCGGAGGCGGTGATTGACCACGGAGACCCGGATGCTCTCGCGCTCATCTGTCGATCAAGATCCCCACTTGTCGCAAAGAACGCGAGAAATGGGGCACCCGCCGCAGGGATGAGCCCAACCTATAACAAGGCTCACTCGGCGGCGACCTCTTCTGCGACGGGCGCACTGACCGGCCAGCTTGCCGCCACGAACGACAGGCCGTAGACGGACGCCAGGATCGCGAAGGCCGGCCACCAAACTCACGTTGTGCGCGACCGCACCCACGCAGAGGGCGAGCGCGATTTGCAGGAACGTGCCGGCAAAGTAATAGGTATTCTGCACGCGTCCCATTAGATGTTTGGGGACCATCTCCATCAGGCTGGTGTTCATGGCGACGCCGCCAACGCCCCGCGCCGAGCCCATGACGAAGTAGGCCGCGATGGCGAGGACAAGAAACTGGGAGACGGGCGCGCAAGCCATAGCCACCGACAAGCAGCGCCATGGAGAACGCGACGGCGCGGCGGCCACCCAGGCGGGCAATCGCTTGCGGCGCGTACAGGGCGCTGATGAATGCTCCCGTGCCCCAGCCTGCGCTGAGCCAGCCGTATCCCACGGGCCCGGCATGAAAGACGCGCTCGCTCAGCGACGGAGTGACCACCCCTCCGGTCATCATGGCGCCGAGAAAAAGGGCCCAGCTGATTCCCAGCAACACGGCCGCGCGATGATCGCGCAGAAAGTGCAGTCCCTCGCGCATCTCGCGCCAGAAGCGCTGCAGTTGGCTTTCGGCCGCGAGCATGTCGGCACGCAACTCCTGCGGGCGCAGCACGACATGGCGCCCTTTGCGCACCGCGAAGTAGCAGAGAAACGACACGACGTAGGTGGAAACGTCGATCAACAGAACGCCGCCCAGACCGATGTGGTTGTACATGAAGCCGACGACCGAACCGGCGATGAGCCATCCGCCCTGCACCCCTGCCAGCAGAAACGTGTTCGAGTGCACGAACCGGTCCTCAGGGGTCAGTTCCTGAATGAGGGCGGTGATAGTCGGCCAGAACATCCAGAACCCGGCGGCGACCAGCGTGTTCATCAGGTAGAGCTGCCAGACCTGCACGCGGTGCCGGAAGGCGAGGATGGCCACGGTCACGATGATCACGGCGCGCAGGGCGTCGAGCCACATGACCAGGCGCCGGCGGTCTTCGCGGTCAATAATGCACGCCGGTGAAGGGAAGCATCAGCATGGCGGGAATGGTTTGCAGAACGGCCAGCGTTCCCAGGGCCACTTCGGAGTGCGTGGCCTGCAGAATGTACCAGGCCACGGCAGCCGAGTTCATCCCGCTGCCCAACATGGAAATCAAGTTGGCGGCGAAGACGAAACGCAACGGACGCTGGCCGAGGATGGCACGCATCGTTCTACTTTAGCCGAGGGGAGTGAGGACGCGCAAAAACCATGAACCACGAAGGACACGAAGGATCACGAAGGAACCCAAGACATAGGGCAGGTTTCCTTCGTGAAGCCTGTCCGGTGTCCTTCGTGGTTGAAGGCTTTGCATTCTTGCACGCCTGAGTGATCTCGGCCCTTGCGCACAGCCGCGTTCGGCGCTACGATTCGCCTGCTGCTCGAAGTTCGATGTCCTAATTCTCGCGTACACCGGAGGCGGGCTATGAGACGCTGCAGCGGTTGGCTATTGCTGGTTGTCCTTTTCCTCTCTTTCGCGGTTTCGACTCCTCACGCAAGCGCCCAGGTCGATCACATCGTGATTGCGGCCGGCACGGATGAAGATCACGCGCTGCAAGCCATCTCCAGCGAGCAGGACCCGCAAAAGAAGCTGGCCATGTATGAAGAGTTCGTGCAGAAGTTCTCGGCGAACCCGGCGGCCGTGGCCTACGGAAACTGGCAGATTGCGCAGGCCTACCAGGCGACGGGCGACCTGCAAAAGGCGCTCGATTACGGCGACAAGGCGCTGGCCGGATCTCCCCACAATCTCGATATCCTGGTGTCGCAGGCGAGCGTGGCGCAACAGGCCAAGAACAATGCCAAGATGATGGACTATGCCGCCAAGGGCGGCGAGGTTTGCCTCTCCATCGCCAAGCAGCCCAAGCCCGAGGGCATGAGCGACGAGGACTTTGCCCGGAAAGTCAGCGAAGAGAAGACTGTCCGCGCAGAACAGCTGCGATTTTCTGGAGACCTCCGGCTTCAATGCGATTACCAGCCGAAACGGACCCGAAGAGCCGCATGACGGAAATCGAGAAGTTCACAGCGGCGTTTCCCGACTCGAAGTTTCAGGATCAGGTGTCGAACTACGCCATGTACACGCTGGTCCGGGCCAGTTGAACGACAATGCGCGCCTGGTGCTCGTTCGGAGAAAAGATTCTGGCGGCCAACCCCAATTCGCTGCCGGCGCTGCTGCTGCTGGCTAATTTCTACGGAGACGATACCAAGCCGGGCAGTGCGGCGAAAGCGATCACGTATGCGCAGAAAGCCATCGAGGTCGCGAAAGCGGATGCTCCTGATGCGGACAAATCGCGGAAGATCTCGGCGGGAGTGGCCCATAACACCATAGGCTGGGCCTACCTGAAGCAGGAAAAAACGGACCCTGCCATTACTGAACTGAAGTCTGCCTCCGCCCTGCTGAAGGGTCAGGACGAGCAGCAGTATGCGCGGGCCTTGTACGGTCTGGGTTTCGCTTACGGCAAGTTGAACAAGCTGACCGAGGCTCGCGAAGTGCTGACCGAGGCGGTGAAAATTCCAGGTCCGCTGCAGGCGATGTCGCAGGATTTGCTGACCAAAGTGAATAGCGCGCGGGCCAAAGGGAAATGAGTTCTGTCAGGGTTCTTTCTGGGCCAGTAAATCTCTTGAACACAGAGGACGCAGAGGATCCACACAGGTATGCTCTGGGAACCTTGTGTCCTTTGTGATTCGAGGGCCGATTATTTTTCCGGCTTCACCAGTTCCTCGGAGAGCAGTTGAGCTTTCCACGCCAGGGTGCGGGCGCGTTCGAGATCACCGGCGTCAACCGCGGTCTTCGATTGGTCCATGAACTGGCGGATTTGATTGACCATGTCCTGCTGGTTCGGACTGAGCTGCCGCCCAGCGATCTTCTTGAGGTTCGCTTCCGTCGATCCCAGCATTTGGTTGGCAGTGTCCCGCTGTGTGCGACGTCTGGTCGCCGCCTGCGCCCCCCGCCAACTGAATGCTGGGCTCTGAGGTTCCTCCTTGCCGCACAATCACCTTCGGAGGGGGACAGTTCTTCGAGGCAGTCGAGGTTCCGGGAGCGGGAGCACTTCCTGTGGCGGCGGGATCTCCCGACGCTGGTTAGAGCTGAGGCAGCCTGGCCGAGCGGTCGCAGGAGTGCTGTCGCAGTTCGGCGGAAGCACTCGCTGCTTGTGCCGTCGCCTCTTGGCAGTGGCCGGACGAGCCTGACCCGATGAGGTCTTCGCCGGAGGCTGCGAGCTTGCATTGGGCAGGCCTGGGACTGCAGCCGGTGGATTCTGCAGCTGGCGGCGCGGTCGCTTGGTCCTGCGTTGCCTGCGGTCTCCGGCGGCTTGCTCGCAGGCGCTGCCTGCGGCGCGTTCTGACTGCCTCGCCGCCGCCAGCGCAGCCGAAGATGCGCAGAAGATGACTGACGAAGAAAGTATTGCGGCCAGAGTCATTCCGGGGTCCCAAGTGATCCCATGCCGAAGCAACTTGATTTTACCCCTTTGCGCGCGGAGTGCCGCGCAGCCGCATCGTCGAATCTTCTCCTGACCGAGAGCGGTAATGAATCAATCGCCACGCTGTGCAGCCGCCGCGTCTTCAGCATACTCGGGACCAGCCTCCACTGCCGGCCCCAGCCGCCGGAATATGGAAGCGGAAAATCGTTCCAGTTCCCTCGGCAGACTCAAAATCCACCGAGCCGTAGTGCCATTGCAGAATCTGATAGGTCTGCGCCAGGCCGATGCCGCTGCCTTCTTTCTTCGTCGTGAAATAGAGTTCGAAAATTTTGTCGTGCATCTCCTTGCGGAATTCCGCCGCCCTGGTCCTGAACTTCGGCGACCACGACGTTGTTTTCGCGGCGCGCGGAGATGGTGAGCAGTCCTCCCTGCGGCATGGCCTGAACTCCGTTGATCACGACGTTGAGGATGGCCTGCTTCATCAGGTCAACGTCGACCTTGATCGGCAGGCGCTGCTCCGGCATGTGACGCTCGATGGTGACGCCGTGCTGCTCGGCGTCGGGAGCGGCGAGTTGCGCCACGTCTTCCATCAGACGGCGCAGGTCGACTTCCTCCAGATGAAGATCGCGCGGCCGGGTGAAATCCACCAGCGTCTGCACCACGCGATCCAGACGGCGGATTTCGCTGTCGATAATATCCATGTGGCGCCGCGTGTCGGGTTCCTGCTGCGCCAGTTTGTTCCGCAGCAGTTGCAGGTGCAGCACGATCGCGTTGATGGGATTCTTTACTTCGTGGGCCACGCCGCGGGTGAGGCGTCCGCTGGCGGAGAGGCGGCGCGACATCTCGATTTCGTCGCCAATGCGCCGGACCGATTCGGTGTCGCGCATGATCAGCAGAGCGCCGATCTGCGAATTTTTTTCCTGCACGAAGTCGAGGGAAACCTGCACGCGCTTTCCGCCCGCTGCTTCAAACTCGCGCTGTGACAAGGGACGCCGGCGCTCAAACGCGTCGAGCAGAGCCGCGCCCAGCAGGGAATCGCGGTCGAAGACCTCCTGCACGGTGCGTCCCAGCAATTCTGCGCGAGGACGGCCGAGGAAAGCTTCCACGGGCGCGCTCACCAGCACCACCCGCGAATCGCGGGCGAACAGCATCAGGCCATCCTGCAGCTTGGACATCAGTTGATCGACGTTGTCCTTCAGGGCCGAGAAAATTTCCTTGCTGTCGCGAATCTGGCGGCCCAGGTTGGCAATTTTCAGAGTGACCAGTCCGTACTCGTCGTGCTCCGGACTCGTCGCCGGAAAGCGCGGCTGCTCTCCCGCGCTCGACGCTGTCGAGATTGCGGCTGATTTCTCTTCAGCGGGCCCAGCGCCAGATTGGAGATGCCCGCCGCCAGAAACAAGGAGCACAAAGATCAACGCGATCGAGATGTAGAGCGCCTTCATCAGCCGCGCCTCCACCTCGCTCTTCAGAAAAATGGTCTGCACGCCGATGCGGATCGTGCCGAAAGGCGCGCCATTCAATTCCAGCGGATAGGTCACGTCATAGACCGCGGCCGGGCTGAAGACCAGACGGATCTGCTCGCGGAAACGGGCGTGCACCACTTTCTGGAAGTCCGGACGCGGCGCAATCACCTTGCCCACCATGCTGGCGTTGGTGTGCAGCAACGCCTTGCCATTGACGTCAACGATGGCCACGTCGTAGATGTATCTCCAGTCGCCGGGATCGGACTGGAGCAGGTTGTTCAGGTCGACGTCGGTCTGCACGTACTCCGCTAAGGCGCGGCGCACGGCGGCTGGATCGCTGGTGTCGATGGATGTGCTGCTGAAGTCGGGAACGGCATTGCCTGCGGCATAGGCCAGCTGGTGAGTCAGGCTGGTCGCGGTCTCGTTGGCATTCGCGATGCGCAGGCGCAGAATCTGAGAGATGTAGAGGTAGGAGAACGCCGTGACCATCGCCGTCACCATAAGAGTGATGACCAGCACGATGATGGTTTTTCGTCGCAACATGGAGAGAAAAGAAAGCGGCTCGCTCAACCACTGGCGAGGAAGTCTTAGCTGCTGGGTACTTCTTCCTTGCCGGGAACGGCCTCGGCGGCCGGCGCTTCCGTATTCCTTCAGTTTGTTGTGCAGCGTTTTCAGGCTGATGCCGAGAATCTCCGCGGCCGCGTTTTGTTGTTGCTGGTCGCCTCCAGCGTCTTCAGAATCAGCATCTTCTCCGCTTCTTCTACCGTCGTGCCCACGCCCAGGCGAACCGCATCGGGATCGTTGGCCGCGGTACGCAGCGGAGCCTGTCCGAAACCCGGCGGCAAGTGCTTGGTCTCGATCACGCCGGCGTCGCAGACGATGACCGCGCGCTCGATGCGTGTTGCGCAGTTCGCGCACATTGCCCGGCCACGAATAGTTGTTGAACTGGTTGAGCACCGCTTCGCTCACCGCGGCCACTTTGCGGGCAGTGCTTGCTGCTCATCTCCGCCAGCAAGCAGCTGCACCAGGCTCGGGAATGTCCTCCTTGTGCTCGCGCAGGGGAGGCATGTGGATGTTGAACACGTTGAGGCGGTAATAGAGATCGCTGCGCAACTCGCCGCGGGCCACGGCTTCGTCGGGAACTTTATTGGTGGCGGCGAGCACGCGCACGTCCACCGAGGTTTCGACTTTGCTGCCCAGGCGCCGCAGTTTGCGGTCCTCCAGCACGCGCAGCAGTTTGGCCTGGGTTCCGACCGGCATTTCGCCGATTTCATCCAGCAGCAGCGTTCCGCCTTCGGCCAGTTCGAAGCAGCCGGTGCGGCGTTCCATCGCGCCCGTGAATGCGCCTTTTTCGTGGCCGAAGATCTCGCTTTCCATCAGGGTCTCGGGAATGGCGGCGCAGTTGATGGCGACAAATGGCCGGTCCTTGCCGCGGACTGAGTTCGTGGATGGTGCGCGCCACCAGTTCTTTGCCGGTGCCGCTGGCCCCCGTGATCAGCACCGACGCGGTGCTGGGCGCGACCATCTCGATCAGCCGGAAGATCTCCTGCATCTTGCGCGACGCGCCGCTCAGCCGTCCCAGCGATCCCGCGTCGCGCAACCGGCGCCGCGTGGCTTCCAGTTCGGCGCGGGTGCCCAGCAGGGCCGAGGCGTTCGCCAGAATCGTCCGCAGGCGGTTGGTGTCGATGGGCTTGGTGATGTAGTCGTAGGCGCCCATGCGCATGGCCTGCACGGCGCTGTCGATGGTTCCCTGGGCGGTGACCAGAATGACGGCGATGGTCTGCGCCTGCTCGGCAAGATGCCCCAGCAGTTCGATGCCGCCCATGCGCGGCATCTTCAGATCGGTGATCACGATCGACGGGGACCACTGCGTCGCTTTCTCCAGGCCCTCCGCGCCGTCGCGGGCCGTCTCCACGCGAAACCCCCAGGAGGAGACCAGTTCGGCCAGCCCGGATCGCTCGTTCTCCTCGTCCTCGACAATCAGTACTTTTTCGTGGCTCATCTGGCTTGCTGTGACTCTATTGCTCCTTTCCTCAGTTGCCCGGCTTAATCCAGGACCCAGGCGTCAATCCGCATCGAATCCCCACGATACGCGGCCTGCTTCCCGCCCGGCAAGGTCTGGATGGTCACTCTGCCGCCGGCTGCCGACCACCGCGCCAGAATTTCAATTTGAGACGAAACAACCCTGCCTTGGTTGCCTAGGGCAATACTTCGAGTCTACGCTTTCGCTTTAAGCATCGGTGCGGTAGAATTGTCAGTTCCCAGGGTAAGGTCTCGTCTTCAGCCGATACTGCTACATCTTTAGTTCCCATGAACGTCTCGATGCCAGCAGGTACGCGGCAAACGAGCACATTTCGGAGGATTCTCATGGTATTCAACAGCTTCAAACGCACATGCCACACGCTACTCGTCGGCATGGCAGTCCTGATTGCAGTGGTTGTGATTTCCGCATCTGCGTTCGCCCAGAGTGATTCCAACCCTAAATGGGACGTGTTCGCAGGCTATCAATATCTTGCATCCCGGTAGCAACGTTCCCGCTCGGCGACCCCAACAATCCCACTTCCTACACTGTTCCCGACATGGCTACGGGATTAGGCGGCGCCTTGACTTACAACTTCGATCCGCACTGGGGGATGGAATCCGATTTCGGATATAACTGGTCGAGCAGTGACTCGGTAACCACTTTCTCGGCGTGGACCGCGTTTCATCTGGCGCACCGATTCGATGAACTTCTTCATTCACGCTTGCTGAGTTACAACCGCATGGGCGTGAGTGGACTCAACAACGGCGCCAACGGCATCGGCATTATTGCTGGTGGTGGCATGGATCTGCCGATCAACAAGATGTTTGCCTGGCGCGCTGTTCCAGGTGGACTACGTCTGGTCGCACCACAACTTCGCCGACGTATGCCGCTCCACAGTTTCCGACTCTGCGGCGTCCCAATGATCGAAGGTGTCAGACTGCGCACCGGTATCGTGTATCAGCTGGGGTGGCGCGGAGCCCCGGCTCCAGCGGCCGCCTGCTCGGTACAGCCGACGGAAGTCATGGTCGGCGAACCCATCACCGCTACCGTAGCACCCAGCAATTTCAATCCCAAGCACACCGTGACTTACGCTGGAGCGGGAACGGCGGCCAGGTGACCGGCAAAGATACCACCGCCAGCATCGACACCACCAACGCCGCTCCGGGCAGCTATGCGGTTACGGCGCATGTGACCGACCCGAAGGGCAAGAAAAACAACGAAGCGAGTTGCTCGGCCAACTACACGGTCAAGCCGCTGCCGCCGAAGAATCCGCCGACCATGTCAGTTGTTCGGCGAGTCCGTCCGATCTGTCATCATCGGCGGCTCGTGAAGCGTAACCGGCAACTTGCACCAGTCCGGATGGCGTTCCCGTTTCCGTTGCCAACTGGACTTCCACCGGCGGGATCAGTTGTCGGGCAGCGGAAACTCGGCAACCCTGAGCACCGCCGGAGCTTCGCGCGGGTCCGGTAACCGTCAGCGCGACCTGCACCGACTCGCGCGGTTTGACGGGACAAGCCTCGACCCAGGTCACGCTCAGAATCCCCGCCACCGCCGGTCGACAAGGCGCTGGAAGCGCGGCTCGCGCTGCACAGCATCTACTTTGTGTCGACCAGCCCAGGCCCAACGATCCCAAAGGCGGTCTGCTGGCCAGTCAACAGCAAACGTTGATCACGCTGGCTGCCGACTTCAAGAAATATCATCGAAACCAAGCCGGACGCGCACTTGATTCTCGGAGGCCACGCCGATCATCGTGGACTCCGGCTTTCAACAGGCGCTCTCCGAGCGCCGTGTCGCACGCGTCAAGAGCTTCCTGGTCGAACAAGGCGTTCCCGAGGCAGCATCGACGACCAAAGCGTTTGGCGATGGATGAAAACCTGACCACTGATGCAAGTGAAGGAGTCGGTGGCAAGGAACCCCGATCTGAGCACCGAGGAGCGGGCAGGGGTTCTCAAGAACATCAATGAGATCAGGATGGCGAGCAATCGCCGGGTGGACGTCACTTTGAGCACGACGGGCCAATCATCGGCTCGACAGTTCCCGTTCAACTCAACCGATGCTTTGACTCTGATCGGCGGCCGGAAAGTCCAAGAAGCCGCAAGCCTGCGCCGAAGAAACCGGTGAAGAAACCGTAACCGTAGAGTCTCAGCGAAAACTGACGCGGAGGGCGGCTATCCGCCCTCCGTTTTTTTTGGGTTCAAGGGTACTGGTTCGGTCCTGAGCAGAGCGGTCAGACAGGGAAAGATGGGAATAAACTCCCCGAGCGGAAGAATCTACACGCACCTCCCCGAAAGTGCCATCGCCAAGTGATTGATTTGATGAGACTGTGTCTGGTATTCGGGTTGCCACTTCCTTGTCGAAGACGCGCGGGCGAGGATGATTGTGATGAGCCGGTTCTGCAGACCCCAGGGTCTGACCATTGTGCCAATACTGCTGGCCCTGCTGTGGGCGGCCGGCTGTGCCCGTCCGGCCGGGCTGCAAAGTGACAACGGCGCCGCGCCTGTGGACCAGCATCAGGTTCCTTTTCATGATGGGGATGCAAGACCGCCCGACAATGCCCGTCCCGGCGACTCAACTACCGCTCAGGACAATGACTCGAACCATGAAACGGGCCTTCCCTTCCACGACCCTCAAAATCTGCCGGCTGGTACCCTGCTCACGGTTCGACTGAAGAACCCTGTATCTGCCGAGAATCCAGGCGCCAACGTCACTTTTGAGGCGGTCGTCGACGCCCCCGTGATCATTGAGGGAACCCAGTTGGTGCCGCGTGGCGCGACCGTCGCAGGACGCGTCGAGTCCGCTCGCGCCTCCAACCTCAAGCGCAACCGTGGCTACGTCCGCCTGGCCCTTGATTCCATCCACCTCGCAGGCTTGAACGTGCCGCTTCAAACTTCCAGTCTCTTCGTGCGCGGCAACCCGGGCGAAACTCAAGCGTCGCCAAGCGAACCGCCGCAGGACGAAGGGGCCGCGACCGTGATTCGCCTCGAAAAAGGCCGCCGGCTCACTTTTCGTCTGACCGAGCCAGTTTATGTTGCCGCCACCCAACGAGCACAAAGCGGTCACTAACCCCTCACGGCAGAGTTTTCCACAGAAAGATTTCCTGTTTTAGTGACATCTGCCCTTCGCAGGCACAGAGCCTGTTCTCTATAGTGGGCTCGAAACTGGGATTTGATTTGGAACCTAACCGTCCCACGAATTCCCATTTCGGGAAAACCAAGGTCTCGGGCGAGGGGATAACACGGTTCCTTCCGGGAATCATCCCGCGCAAAGTAGGTGTATGAGCGCTGCCGCTGAATTCGCGTGGACGCTGCAGGATTCGAAAACGGAACTGCCTCCTCTTTTCGAGAACGCGCCACTCGGTGTGGCGCAATTTCAGCCGGACGGCAACATCCTGCGCTCAATTCGGCGCTGGAGCAGATGCTTGGAGGCAGGTCCGGACTCGCGCGATCGGTCAGCTTTGCCGATCTCATCGATCCGCAAGATCGCGCCTTGAGGCCGAACAGCTCTTTGTGGAACTGTTCGAGCGACAACGGAACAGCTTCCAGTTGGACTCACGATTCTACGGGAGCGAACCGCCAGCCGATGCGCTGGACGGCCTGGCGGGTGCCGGGCGCGAACGGCGATCCCGACTATGTGCTGGCCCTGGTCGAGCAGGCCCCTCGGAACCACGAGGCCGAGCAGCGTCTGCGGCAAGCCGAGAGGCTCGAAGCCGTGGGCCGTTTGGCCGGAGGCGTGGCTCACGACTTCAACAATCTTCTCACCGGAGTGCTGTTGTACTGCGACCTGCTCATGGCCAGTCTGGAACCGGGGCATCGGGTGCGCAACTACGCCGAAGAAATCCGCAACGCCGGCATGCAGGCCACGGGCCTGGTGCGGCAGTTGCTCGCGGTGGCCCGGCCCACCGACATTGCCGAGCCCCGCCTGCTTTCCCTCAACGAGATCGCCGAAGGCATGCGCAACCTGCTGGTTCGCCTGATCGGCGAGAACATTGAGCTGAAATTTCAACTCGATCCCAATCTGGGTTTGATCAAGATGGACCCGACGCAAGCCCAGCAGATTCTGCTCAACCTGGTGCTCAATGCGCGGGATGCGATGCCTGGCGGCGGCCAGATCACCGTCGAAACCAGCAACTGCAAGGTGCAGGTGCTCCCCGAACCGCACTCTGGGGCCAGCAGCACGGCCTCACTCCCCTGCGCGCTGTTCGTGGTGGCCGACAACGGGAGCGGCATGGATGCGGCTACCCGTGCCCATGTGTTCGAAGCTTTTTTCACCACCAAGGCCGGCAAGGGCACGGGACTGGGACTGGCGACGGTCCACGACATCGTGACCAGCAACGGCGGCCTGATCCATGTGGAAAGCGCTCCGGCGTGCGGCACCCGCGTGAGCGTGCTGTTGCCGCTGGTTCCGGAAGCGATTCTGAATTCCGCAGATGCCACGATTTTCATCCCGAAAACAACTCGGGCAGTACTTAGACCCAAAGGATAAAAGAAGAAGAGGAATGAACGCCATGACGTCAGCAGCTTTGAGTCCGATTAGCAGCCGACACCGCAGATAGAACCCGCCAATTTTCTTAACCTTTTGATCGTCGACGATGAACGATCGATCCGCGAGGCCTGCCGCGAAGTCGCGCAATCGCTGGGATTCACGCGCCCATGTGGCCGATTCCGCCGAGCAGGCTTACCGGCTTCTCGACACCCAGCCCTTCGACGCTGTCCTGCTCGACCTGCGCCTGCCCGGTGCCGGAGGCCTGGATGCGCTGCGCCGCATCAAGGAACGCCGTCCCGAGGCTGTGGTCATCGTGGTGACCGGCTACGGCACCGTGCAGTCGGCGGTGCAGGCCATGAAGAATGGCGCCTATGACTACGTGACCAAACCGTTCAGCGTCGACGAACTGAAGCTGCTGCTGGAGCGGGTGGCCAGCCACTTGAAACTGAAATCAGAAAACCGCCTGCTGCGCGAGAAAGTGAAGTCCAAGCAGGGATTCGGCGGCATCGTGGGCCGCGCTCCCGGAAATGGAAAAGCTCTATCGCATCATTGCCAAGGCCGCCAACAGCGTTCATCCGGTACTGATCCTGGGAGAAAGCGGCACCGGCAAGGAGATGGTCGCGCGCTCCATTCACTATTCCGGCCCCTTCCGCGACAAGCCGTTCATCCCGGTGGATTGCGGATCGCTCGTGCCCACCCTGATCGAGAGTGAACTGTTCGGCTACGTGAAGGGCGCGTTCACCGGGGCCAACCAGTCCAAAGACGGACTCATGGCCATGGCCGAAGGGGGAACCATTTTTCTCGACGAAGTCGGGGAGCTTCCCGTCGATCTGCAGGCCAAAATGTTGCGGGCGATCCAGGAGAAAGAAATTCGTCCCGTGGGCAGCACGCGCCGGGTGCCGATCAATGTGCGCATCCTGGCCGCCACCAACCGCGATCTGGAACAAGCCGTCATGCAAGGCGAGTTTCGCCGCGATCTCTACTTCCGCCTCAATGTGCTGAGCCTGCGCATTCCCGCACTGCGCGAGCGCCGGCAAGACATCCCCCTGTTGATCGGGCATTTTCTGGATCGTATGACGCGAACCTCCGGGACAGGAGAAGATGCTCAGCGACGAAGCTCTCAAGGCGATGCTGGCCTATGACTGGCCGGGCAACGTCCGTGAACTGGAAAACTGTCTGGAACGGACGTATGCCTTTACCAGCGGTCCGCTGATCCACACCACCGATCTGCCGCGCGAAGTGGCCAATCTGCCTGTGCCCGAAGCGTCCAATGGAATGGGAACGGCAACGGGCACGGGAAAATCATTCCCATGGCGGAACTCGAGAAGCAGACGATTCTGAGCGCCATCACCGAACTCAACGGCGACAAGTTGCAAGCCGCCCGCCTGTTGGGCATTGGCAAAACGACTCTCTACCGCAAGCTCAAGGACTACGCTGCCCACGAATTTCAATCGTGAGCGCCCGATTTTGAACCTGCTCCCGTGCACGGGAGTACCGCAACGGGAAGCCGTTCTGCCGCCAGCATTCGCTAAGCGCTGTATTTTCAGTCGACGCAGCAGTTGGCGGCAGACGTGCTATTGGAAAGGCATGATCCTACTCATTACATCTTCAGCCAGCGGGCCGCAGTGCGCCGATTCCCTGCATGCCGCCACCGGCCAGGAAACGCACTGGGCCCAAACCTTGCAGGAGGCCGCCACCCGCCTGCGCGAACAAACCTATTCCGCCGCCGTCATCGACCAGTTTCTGCTCGAGACCGAGCCCGATGAAAGCGATCAGATGATCGAACATCTGGGCACCGCTTTCCCGGTCTACCTCAACTTCGCCGTCACCGGAATGGAACGCTTGGTGCGCGAAGTGCGCTCGGCTCTGCATCGCCGCAAGCGCGAGGAAGGCGCTGCACGGCGCGCCGTCGTCGAGCAGATGCACAGCGAAATGCGGGAGACGCTTACCGCCATGCTTCTGTCCTGTGAACTGGCCATGTCGGTGCCTGACGTCCCCCACCCCGCGGCGGAAAAGATCCGCGCCATCGACAACCTGGCGCGAGAACTCCGGCTCCGGCTGCAGGTGAACTGAGCTCTCCGCATCGTCGCTGCGTAGTATTTTTGCAGTATTGTGTGCGCGCGGACCTGTCCGTTAACGTTTCGCTGCTATTCGTTCTGTGGACTTGGGGTCCCGGAAAATCCAGCGCATCTTGCGCACGGCGTGGCCATGCGTTCGCCCACTCGTGTGCCTGTCGTGCATGACGGAATGAGCGTCCTATGACAACTCTTAGAAATCTGATTTATGCCGTGCTGGCAGCGTTTCTATGCGTAAGCGCCGCTGCACAACAAATTTCGGGAAGCATGCGCGGAACTGTGGTGGATTCGACAGGAGCGAGCGTTCAGGGCGCCTCGGTCACCGCCACGCAAACCGAAACCGGTCTGACCCGTACGTCGGTCACCGATCGGTCCGGTGGCTACGTGCTTCTGGAGTTGCCCGTCGGTCATTACCGGCTGCAGGTCGAGGGAAAGGGCTTCCAGACTTATATCCAGAAGGGCATCATTCTGGACGTAAACGAGACTGCCACCATCCCGGTTCGTCTCGCGGTGGGGGCTGAGACCCAGCAGGTGGACGTGCAGGCCGATGCGCTGCTCATTCAACCGACGGTGACCAGCCTGGGCAAGACGGTCTCGGAGCGCGAAGTTCTCGACCTGCCCCTGAACGGCCGCAACTTTGCGCAGCTCGGATGGCTGCAGCCCGGCGTCGTTCCCCTCACTCCCGGTCTGGCCGAAGCCGGAGGATCGTTGCGAGACGGTCAAGCCTACGCGGTGAATGGCCAGAGGCCCGAGTCGAACAACTTCCTGATCGACGGCGCCAACAATTTCAACGGCGTGGACGGCGGCTTCGTGCTCAAACCTCCGGTGGACGCCATCACCGAGTTCAGAATTCTCACCCACAACGCCAACGCCGAGTTCGGAAACAGCCTGGGTTCCACCACCAATATCATTACCCGTTCGGGCGGCAACAGCTACCACGGCGCACTCTGGGAATTCTTGCGCAACAACGTTTTTGACTCCACGAACTACTTCGGGCGGCAAGTCGAACCCTTGAAACAGAACCAGTTCGGCGGAACCTTCGGCGGCCCCATCCGGAAAGACAAGACTTTCTTCTTCGGATATTACGAGGGATTCCGCAACCGCCAGGGAGAAACGGATTCCTCCACCGTGCCTTCGCAGGCCGAGTTGCAAGGGAATTTTGCGGCCATATGCCCGGAGGGCTTCACCGGGGGCTTTTGCAACAATCCCAACCACCAGCTCTTCAATGTTTTTCTCAACCAGCCCTATCCCAATAACCAGTTCGACATGTCTTCGGTCAGCACCCTTACCAAGAATCTCTTGAACTATTTCCCGTCGCCCAACAACGGAACTAATGTTTTTACGGCGACGCAAGTCGTACATCAGGACACGAATCAGTTCGGATTGCGGCTGGACCAGTATCTTGGCGACTCCGACGTTTTGAATTTCCGGTATGCCTTCAGTGATGGCACGCAACTCCACCCCATCGCCACCTCGGGTGCGAGCGTGCCCGGCTTTCCCGTCGGGCAGGAGCAGCGGGCACAGAATTTTGTCATGCAAGAAACGCATACGTTCTCTCCCGCCATGATCGGCGTCTTTCGCTTCTCGTTCCTGCGGAATAAGTTCCTCTACGGGGAGAGCGAAAACCGCACCACGCCCGCCAGCCTCGGTTTCAATTACCAACCGAGCTTGGACGCAGCCATCGGCCCTCCATTCATCCAGGTGAATGGCTACACCATCGTCGGCGATCCCATTACCGGGCCGCGTGACACGTATGAGAACGCGTTTGATTATTCCGGCTCGTTAAGCTGGGTGCACGGGCGCCACGAACTCAAGTTTGGAGGCGGGTACCAGCACTTGCAGGTCAACGTGCTGCAGGGCATTGCGAGCAACGGCTTCTTTGTATTCGCGCCTTTTCCCGTGGTACCGGACGCGTTTGCCAGTTTCCTGTTTGGCCAGCCCGTCTTCTTTCTGCAGGGCCGGGGTGATTTTTCCCGCGGCATTCGCGGCAATTCCCTGAACGCCTATGCGCAGGACACCTACAAAGTGACGCCGCGCCTGACCTTGAACCTGGGTTTGCGTTACGAACTCCCGTTCCCCTACACAGAAATCCACAACCGGCAGACTCTCTGGATTCCCGGCCGCCAGTCAACCGTCATGCCCAATGCACCGGCGGGGTTGCTCTATCCGGGAGATGCGGGCGTGCCCGCAGGCTTGATTCCGACCTTTAAAAAGGGATTTGCCCCGCGCGTCGGTCTCGCGTGGGACCCGACCGGGAGCTCAAAGTGGCTGGTGACGTCCGCCTACGGAATCTTCTACGAGCCGTACTATACCGGCCAGGGCGGGCCCTTGCAGTCGCCGATCAGCGCTCCTCCCTATTTACAGACCCAGCAGATCAGCCTTACGCCCAGCACGTTTCTTAATTTTTCCGATCCCTACAACGGCAACCCTCCGCCCAACGGCACTTTTGCTACGCCGTTGACCAACCTGACCCTGGCTCCAAACTTGCCTCTGCCCTATTCGCAGGATTGGGACCTGAACGTCCAAAGGTCCTTCGGCTCAGATCTCCTGCTCGAGGTTGGCTACGTGGGCACCAAGGGAACGAAGCTGCCGCGTTTTGTGGAAGGCAATCCGGCTATCTACATACCCGGGGTCGACTCCAGCGGGAACCCGATCTCCACATCCAGCAACGCGGATTACCGGCGGATTCATTCCGGATGCACTCTCTCTCCCACATCCCCAGCGTGCACCTACTCGTCAACTGGGCTGATTGAAGGCATCGCCAATTCTTCCTATAACGCGCTTGAGGCGAGCCTGACGAAACGATTCAGTCACGGCCTGTCGTTTCTCGCGTCGTACACGTACTCGAAATCCATTGATGACGCATCTTCCTTCAACATGACCGGTTCAGCCGCCAAGCCCGTCGCCGGCGAGAATGATCTGGCCCAGGATCCCTTCAATCTGGCTGCCGAGCGCGGGCGCTCCTTGTTCGATGCCCGTAACCGGTTTGTGTTGAGCTACCAGTGGAGCCTGCCTTTCTGGAGACAGCCACACGGCTGGTATCAACAGGCGCTCGGCAACTGGCAGATCAACGGAATCGTCACCCTGATGAGCGGTACGCCGTTTACCGTTTTCGATTCCACCGATTTTTCGGTGCAGGGCTCGGCGCCGGAAATCACCGGATTCTTCTCCAACCGGCCGAACCTGGTTCCCGGGCAGAATCCCAACTCCGGACCGCGCACTCCATCCGCGTGGCTGAACCGGAGCGCATTTCAACAAATCACCCAGGACCCTAACTCGCCAGTCCAGCAATTCGGAACCGCGGGCCGCAATATTGCCCAGGGGCCGGGCTATGCGGATTGGGATTTCTCGGCGTTCAAAAATATTCGCGTGGCCGAAGGCAAGGAGTTCCAGTTCCGGGCTGAGTTCTTCAATTTCCTGAACCACCCGAATTTCCGGCTGCCCGACAGCGACATCAGCTCGCCGACCTTCAATCAGGTCCTCGCGGCCCTTGACCCGCGTTTGATCCAGTTTGCCCTGAAGTTTACGTTCTAGGAGAAGAGCAAATTAGGAGCAGGACGTGTTATGTGGGGACGGCCGCCTCGGCCGTCCAGCCGGGGCGAAGCCCGGCGTGGGCATCACTCGTGTCGCCGTGCAAAATTTTGCGCACTGGCACGCGGAAATTCCTTTCCGTCCTGTCCGATTCACACTAAAATGGACGCGCCTGCTAGGCGGAATCCCGTGTCCCACGCAGCATTCCGCTAGTTTTGCTTCGGAGGTTCTGTGCACGTCCTGGTCACCGCCGACTCGCTCTCGGGATCATGGACCTACACCCGCGAGCTGGTGACCGGCCTGGTCACGCGCGGTGTGCGAGTCACGCTGGTCAGCTTCGGCGAGATTCCACTTCCCGACCAGACCTCGTGGATGGATCACCTGCACGGTCTCGACTACCGGCCAACCGCCTTCCATCTTGAGTGGATGCAGGAAGCGGAAGAGGACCTGCCCGAATCGTCGGCCTTCCTCACCACGCTGGTTCGCGAACTGCGGCCCGACGTTCTCCATCTCAACCAGTTTTGCTACGGGAACCTGCCCGTCGACGTGCCGCGTGTCGTGATGGCCCACGGCGATCTGATTACCTGGACCCATGCAGTCCACAATCACGCGCCGCGGGCTGAGCGCTCGCTCACCTGGTATCGCAACACGATCCTCAGCGGCCTGGCCGGCGCGGATGCGGTGGTGGCGCCTTCGGCCTGGATGCTCGACCGCATTTCCGCGTGCTACGGGCCCCCGCAGCGCGGAGAAGTAATCTATCCCGGGACGCAACCCCATCTTCTTCAATCCCTACGTCAATAAAGACGATTGCGTGCTGGCGGTCGGCCGCCTGGTGGATGCCGGCAAGCAGGTTTTTCTTCTCACCCAGCAACCGTATTCGGTCCCGGTCTGCATTGTGGGCGCCGAACATACCGTGCCGGTGCCCCGCATTCCGATCCGTGCGGACGTGAAAGTTGCCACCGACCAGACCTCGGTCGCGATCCGCGGTCCGCAAACCGAAGCGCAATTGCGGGCGCTCTACAGCCGCGCCTCGATCTACGCCGCGACTGCACGCTACGAACCCCTCGGCATGGCCGCGCTCGAGGCCGCGTTTTCGCGATGCGCCATCGTGGCCAATGATATTCCGAGCTTTCGCGAGATCTGGGGAGACGCCGCTCTCTACTTCCGCACCAACGACGCCGCGAGTCTGGCCGAAAATATTCAGATGCTCAACGCGGACCGTCCCATGCGCCGCGCCTACGCCGAGTTAGCCTACTCCCGCGCCCGCGAGCGCTTCACCACCAAGCGCATGATCGACGACTACCTGCAGCTTTACCGTAGCCTGATTTCCGTTCGCTCCGTCGCTGCGTAAATCATCGGTCAACCTGGATTCTGTCATTCCGACGTGGCCATAGTCGGGCGAAGTGACGGCGAAGAAAATCTGCTTGGCCCCGCCCCTGCACAAGCTCCACTGGTCGTGGTATCTTCGTATGCTTACTAGAAACTCGTAAGGTTGGAGGATGGATCCATGGCGCAGGTAAAGATTACGGTCCGGCCCAATGGCCCGTTCCGGGTCGAGGCTCCCGAAGGCTCCATCGAATTGGTCGATGTTAATGGCACACCGTTCGATCTGACCGGAAAGACCGCATTTTCGCTTTGCCGTTGCGGCGGGTCGGTCAACAAGCCCTTCTGCGACGGCACGCACAGCCGCATCGGATTCCAGGGTGCGGAGTTGGCCGTCAAAAAGGCGGACAGCGACTCGTCGTCGTAGCTCGTACCTGGATGGCTTGCCTGGTTCAGGCTTTTGGGTGGCGCAGCGCTTTCAGCGCTGCGATAGGGGCCTCTCTCCTGACCCTGCGCGTTAGCGCCTGAGGACGTCTTACAGAATTCTGCGGAGGAGATCGTGCACGATTCACGGGACCGGGAACTGGGAATGCATCGCAGGATCACGCGCCGGGATTTCCTCAACGGCGTCGCGGTGACGGCCGGCGCGGCCATGATGCCGTGGGACCTTTTCGCCGCTGGGCTTGGCGAGGGCCAGGCCGCCGTCGGTCCCGAGAGTTCCCCGAATTACTACCCACCCGCGCTCACCGGCATGCGCGGCAGCCATCCCGGATCGTTTGACGCCGCTCACGCTTTGCGCGACGGCACGTTCTGGGATTCGGCGGGCAAGCCCGAAGACACCGGCGAAACCTACGACCTGATCATTGTCGGCGGCGGCATCAGCGGCCTGGCCGCCGCCCACTTCTACCGCAAGGCAACCGGCGGAAAGGCGCGCATCCTCATCCTCGACAACCACGACGACTTCGGAGGACACGCCAAGCGCAACGAATTCCGCGTTAGACAATGCGTTCCGCCTGGGGTTCGGCGGCACATTTTCCATCGAGAGCCCCGCTCCCTACAGCGCGGTCGCCAAGGGAGTGATCGAAGAACTCGGCATCGACGTGCCCTCCTACTCGAAGTACGTCAACAAGAAACTTTATCCCTCCGCCGGGCTGCGGCCCAAAGATATTCTTCGATAAAGAAACCTTTGGCGTCGATAAGCTCGTGATCAACCCGAATCCGCGCAGCGGAGGCGAGAGCGAAGATGCGGCAGGTCCCTCTCCCGAGATGCTGAAACAGTTTCTCACCGATGCTCCGATCGCCGACCAGGCCAAGCGCGACCTGCAGCGTTTGTACCAGGAGCCGAAAGACTATTTCCCCGGGCTCACCTCGGACGAGAAGAAAGCGAAGCTGGCGCGCATGAGTTATGCCAGTTTTCTGAAGGACGTCGCCGGGGTTCATCCGGACATCGTCAAGTTCTACCAGGCCCTTCCGCACGGCCTCTTCGGTGTGGGCATCGATGCAGTGCCGGCGCAGGATGCGTGGGGATTCGACCTGCCCGGTTTTGACGGCCTGAATCTGGATCCGTCGCCCGGCAAGGGCATGAACCGCGATGCCATCCCCAACGAAGAAGCGGAGAAATACTTCTTCCACTTTCCCGACGGCAATGCCACGATCGCACGCCTGCTGGTGCGCAAGCTGATTCCCGATGCGATCCCGGGGAACTCGTCGTCCGATGTTGTTCTGGCCAAGGCGAATTACGCGAAGCTCGACGATTCGAATTCGCCCGTGCGCATCCGCCTGAATAGCACGGCCGTTCGCGTGAAGCACCTGGGCGATGCCGCCAACGCGAAGGAAGTGGAAGTCAGCTACGCCCGCGGCGGCAAGGTCTACACCGCCAAGGCGAAGAACTCGATCCTGGCATGCTGGCATGTGGTGATTCCGTACATCTGCGAAGAGCTTCCCGACAAGCAAAAAGAAGCGCTGGCCTCGGCGCAGAAAGTTCCTCTGCTCTACACCAACGTCGTCGCTGCGCAACTGGACCTCGTTTCAGAAGCTCGGAGCGAATTCCGTCTACGCGCCGGGCATGTATCACACCGGAGTGAACCTCGATCTGCCAGTGAGCATTGGCGGATATGAGTGCGCGCGCAAGCCGGACGAGCCCATCGTTGTGCACATGATGAAGGCGGCGTGCCACCCGGGGCTTCCCGCGCGCCAGCAGCACAGCTACGGGCGCATGGAACTCTACACCACGACCTTCGAAACCATGGAGCGCAAGATTCGCGAGCAGTTGGCGCGCACCTTGGGGCCCGGAGGGTTCGATCCTGCCCGCGACATCGCGGCCATTACGGTCAATCGCTGGCCCCACGGCTACGCCTACGAATACAACTCGCTGTTCGATCTCGTTCTGGCTGGAAGGCGGCGAGACTCCGTGCGAAGTAGCGCGCAAGCCGCACGGCCGAATCGCCATCGCTAACTCCGATGCCGGAGCCTATGCCTACACGGACGAGGCCATCAATCAGGCGTGGCGAGCGGTGGGAGAGATCACGAAGGGCTAATGGGCTGATGTGGGAAGCTGGTTTTATCTGCGGCGGTTCATGTGGGGACAGCCGCCCCCGGCTGTCCGCCGAGCGCAGCTCGGCCGCCGTTAGTGAACGTCAGTCTGTGTTCTGGCCTTTGAGCTGCGCAGCCTTGTTCCGTGCATCCTGTGCTTGCTGCTGCATGCCCTTGGCTTGATACGCGTCGGCCAGCGCATCCTCCAACTGTGCATCATCGCCGCCCTGCTCCCGCTCCTTCAGGAACGAAGCGATGGCGTTGTCATACTTGTTTCAACTCGACCTGGGAAATGCCCATCCGGTAGTAGACGTCCCGGGCCTGCGGTTCGAGACGCAACGCGGTTTGATACTCGCTGATCGCAGCCTCATGGTTATTTTGATCGGCGAGCGCCATCCCCAGCCCGATATGCGCATTGGTGTTGTTCGGATCCTGGGCCACCAGCTTGGCGAATTCATCCTGCGCATCTTTGGGATCTCCCCGGGTCAGATAGGCAGCTCCCAGGTCCATGCGGGCTCTCGCGTTCTGGGGTTGCAGTTCCAGCACGCGCTTCAGTTCGCTCTCGCCTTCGGGGAATTGTCCCTTGTTGAAGTAGGCGTGCGCGAGGGCATAGTGCGCCGAAGGATCCTGCGGGTTCTGCTGCACCTTCTTTTGAAACTCGCCAATCATCCTGTCGATGTTCCGTTGCGCGTCCATCATGCCAAAGCGCATTCCGGCTCCGCGCCAGCGATATACGCCTACCGCACTTCCGGCCAACAGGACGACAACGAACAGCAGAACGCCGGCACGCCGCACGGGCTTGTCGTGCTCCGGCGCGGCGAGCGCAATCAGCGCGCCGAGGATTAGTCCGCTGACCAATCCTCCGACGTGACAGGCGTTGTCGATGCCCGGAGACACACGTCCAAGAAAGAGGCTAAAGCCGGCAAAAAACAGCAGACTGCTTAGTGTACCCTTGATGCTGATGCCGGATAGCGAAAACTCGCCCAAGTAGAACGAAGCAATCAGCGCTCCGGTCAGTCCGAAGATCGCTCCCGACGCGCCCACGCTCAGCACGCTGGGATTCCACGCCGACGCTCGCCAGACCTCCAGCGACTCCTGTGATGAGGTAAATAGCGGCATAGGTCAACGTCCGTATAGAGACTCGCAAAGCGTGCCCAGATTCCACAGGCACCACATATTCATGCCGATATGGAAGATGCCGCCATGAAGGAACATGTAGGTGGCCAGTCGCCACCACTGGCCCGACAAAGTGTAGGGGCCAAAGTTGGCGCCGAAGTGCACCATCACTTGTCCCGTGAAGTCCATCGATGGACCGCTCGCCAGCCACCATCGCGATAAACACCATCACGTTGGCGCCGAAGATGACTTGCGTGAGAGTGACGCTAGCCTCGCGCCGGACCCACGGTGCAGCCATGACTGGCTGAGTGCGTCGTCACCCTCTTCGCCGCGCTGCGCCGCCTCGTGCTGCACGCACCACTGGCAGATCTTCTTGCCCAACGTCAGCGCAGGAAGCTGCCGCCCACATCGAATACAGTTCGCCATGTCTTACAAAAGAGTATCAAACACGTAGCCCCGGACGCATTCGTCCGGGGCCGCTGGCTTCGCATCACTGGCGGACGAATGCGTCCGCTGCTACGTGATCGCGGTTAATGAATGGTCTTGGTCTTCCGCGACATGTAATCCATCAGCAGATACTGGCCCAGCGTGTAGGGCGTGGTGAAATACGCCTTGCCGCGGCACATCTCCGTCACTTTCTGCACGAACTGCACCAGCCCGTAATCGGACGCCAGCATGAACGTGTTGATCAGCACGCCCGCGCGCTTGCACTTCGAAACTTCTTCCAGCGTCTGGCTCACCACCAGCGGATCGAGGCCGAAGGCGTTCTTGTAGATGCGCCCGTCTTCCAGCGTCAGCGCCGACGGCTTGCCGTCGGTGATCATCACGATCTGCTTCATGTCTTTTCGCTGGCGCTGCAAGATCCGCTGCGCCAGCCGCAGCCCCTCGCGCGTGTTGGTGTAGTAAGGCCCGACCTTCACCCGCGCCAGTTGCGACAGCGGAATCTCCTCCGCCGAATCGTGGAACAGCACCAGCGAAAGCGAGTCTCCGGGATACTGCGTGCGGATCAGATGCGACAGCGCCATCGCGACTTTCTTCGCCGGAGTGAATCGGTCTTCGCCGTACAGAATCATCGAATGCGAGCAGTCGAGCATCAGCACCGTCGCGCACGACGACTGGTACTCGCACTGGTGCACCTGCAGGTCCGAGTATTCGATGTTGAGCGGCAGCGTCAAGCCCTCGCGCTGGATCGCGCTCGAGAGCGTCGCCGTGATGTCGAGATTGAGCGTGTCGCCGAACTCGTAGGTCTTCGCCGATCCGCTGGTTTCGATGCCGGTCGCGAGATCGCGCGTGTCATGCCGTCCAAAGCTCGACTTGCCCAGCGACCCGAGCAGGTTGCGCAGCGACTTGAAGCCGAGAAAGTCGAGGCTCTTGTCGGTGATCTCGAACTTGGCCTGCTGCGCTTCGCCGGTCTGTCCGCCAACGCTCGACTGCCGCGCGGGATCGTGCGGCTCGTCGATCGAGATGTAATCTTCCTGCTGCATGCGCTCGATGAGCTTCTCGATCAGCTCGTCGAGTTGCCCGTCCGCCTGCATCTGCTCGATCTGCTCGCGCAGGTTCTCGTCGAACAGTCTCGCCGTTCATCAGCGCCTGCTCGATGGCGCGCCTGAGTTCGTCCAGCGTCTGCTCGCCCTCGGGCATCTCGTACCACATGGAATCCTGAAACCCGCTCTGCAGCAGGTAATCCGAGAGCGCGCTGAGCAAGTCCTCCATGCTCATCTCGCCCGCAGGGTCGGGCACGTATTTGGAGTAGCGGATGCGTTTCATGAAACAGCTGCTAGCTATCTAGCTGCTAGCTTCTAGCAAATCGCTCCTAGCTAGAGCTCGGAGCTAGATGCTAACGGCTCTTCTAGTTAAACTGCCGTCTCTGCCGGTACGGCCTTTCCTCCGGCTCGAACCGCTTTCTCTCGCACCGGTTCCGGCTTCTTCTCTCCGGCTTTGAACACGCGCTCCTCGCTGCGCCCGATGCGCTTGTGCGCGTGCAGGCCTTCGAGAATGAACTCCGCCGCCGACACCTGCTGCTCCGGGCTGTCTTTCTGCGAGACGCCCAGCGGGCCGAGTTTGTCGATCAGGCCCTGGATCCCCTTCAGATTTTCCAGCGCCTCCTCGGCCGGCGACCGAATCCGACAGCTGAATCTCGCCGCCCAGGTCGAACCACTGCACGATCTGCTGCACGTTGGCGCCGGTGTAATACTCGTCGTAGGTTTTGGCGATGGCGGCGCGGATCAACTCGCGCCCCACGTGGTCCGCGCCCTTCATCTCGCCTTCGTATTCCAGTTCGAGCTTGCCGGTGATCGCGGGCAGCGCGGCGTACACGTCGCTGATGCGCGGCACGACGACCTTCTCGTCGTTGCGAATCGCGCGGCGCTCAGCATTCGAGACCACGTTTTCCATCGCCGAGATCGGCAGCCGCTGGCTCACGCCCGAGCGCTTGTCGATCTTCTTGTCTTCGCGCGCGGCGAAGGCTACGCGCTCGATCACCTCCTGCACGTAGTTCGGCAGGTGCAGGGGATGCCCGTTGCGCCGCGTCCAGGCTTCCTGCGCGGTAATCGCGATTCCTTCTTCCACGGTCGCCGGATAGTGCGTGCGAATCTCCGAGCCGATGCGGTCCTTCAGCGGCGTAATGATTTTCCCGCGCGCCGTGTAGTCCTCCGGATTCGCGCTGAACACCAGCGCCACATCCAGCGGCAGGCGGATGGGGTATCCCTTAATCTGCACGTCGCCTTCCTGCATGATGTTGAACAGTCCCACCTGAATCTTTCCCGGCGAGGTCGGGCAGTTCGTTGATGGCGAAGATGCCGCGATTGGCGCGGGGCAGCAAGCCGTAGTGCACCGTCAACTCGCTCGACAGTTCGTGACCGCCGCGAGCCGCCTTGATGGGATCGATGTCGCCAATCAAATCGGCAATCGTCACGTCAGGCGTGGCCAGCTTCTCCACGTAGCGGTCGTCGGGTGAGAGATAGGCGATCGGCGCAGCGTCTCCGAGGCGCGCAACTTCCTCGCGGCAACGCCGGCAGATCGGAGCGTAAGGATTGTCGTGAACTTCGCATCCCGCAAGATACGGCATGTGGGGATCGAGCAGCGTAGTCAACGCCCGCAGGATGCGGCTTTTCGCCTGCCCGCGCAGTCCGAGCAGAATGAAATTATGCCGCGAAAGAATCGCGTTGATGATCTGCGGCACCACCGTGTCGTCGTAGCCGACGATGCCGGGAAACACCGGGGCGTCGCCATTCTTGCGCAGCCGAGCCGTCAGGTTCTCGCGCAGTTCGTCTTTGACGTGGCGCGTGCGCAAACGCTCTTCGGAAAAAATACTGCGGCGCAGATCACCCAGCGTGCGCGGAAGACTCATGAAAGGACCCCCCACAAACCAACTTTCCCCGATTATACGCGCCGCAGCCGGAGAGCGTTTCCAACGCCGCCGCCCCCGAAGCCCTGACTCCCAGGACCTTTCGCTCAGCGTGCGTGCCCGTTGCCTCCGGCCTTCTCGCGCGCCCGCGCCGCGCGCCGGAGATTGGGAAGGATGCTCTCCAGATACGCCGCCACCGCCAGAATTCGCTCGCTCTCCGAGCGCATGGCGAGCAGTTTCTGCTTGAAGTCGAGATCGAGCGGCAGGGAGCCCGCAAGATAAAAGGAAAGCGCGCCCGGATCCGCCGACGAAAGGTCCTGCACCGCTCCAGCCAGGGACAGAATCTCCAGGTGAACCCGGATGGCCCGTGCTTTGTCCTCTTCAGAGGGAGTTCCGGGTTCATCCGGAACCAACAATACGTCCGCCTGCAGAAATGCACGATCCTGATTGAGTTCAAGTACTTCAAAGCGCGCGCGGCCCTCCGCGATCAGGTCCAGACGCCCGTCGGGATACTCTTTCGTGACGGAGACGATCTCGGCCGTACATCCAACTTCCGCAATGCCCTCCTCCAGCGCGCGCACCACGCCGAAGGGAGCGCTCGTCGCGCGGCACTCTCCGATCATTTCCTTGTATCGCGGCTCGAAAATGTGCAAGGGTAGCGGAGTGCCGGGAAGCAGTACGACGTCGAGCGGGAACAAGGGAAGCAGGGCCACGGAATCTCCGAATCACGCGGTTGTAGCGCGTGCAGTTGTCGCGCCGGCTTCTCGCCGGCGGTCGCGAGGCCATCCACAGTACTACAAAACGCACAGAACCAACCGCTTGTACGACATGGATTGTACGACAAGAATTATGTGACACCGCCTGCCCTGCGCTTGACTTGCCGAGTCGCGCAGAATACAACCCGAGCATGGACCTTGCGGGCAAAGTTGTTGTGGTCACGGGCGCTTCCATGGGAATCGGCGAGGCAATTGCCAAGAGTTTTGCACAGGAAGGAGCGAGCGTGGTTCTGCTGTCGCGCGATGCGGGACGCGCCGAGGCGGCTCGCCTGCGGATCGGTTGTCCCGAACGCACCGTCGCCCTGTCCTGCGACGTCCGCAACTCCGAGGAAATCGACCGCATGCTCGCGCTTACGCTGCATCACTTCAAGCGCGTCGACGTCTGGGTCAATAACGCCGGACACGGTCTGCTGGATTCCGTTGCGCAAACCGAGATGGCTGCTCTGCCACGAGCTGTTCGAGACCAATTTCTTCGGCGCCTTGTCGGCCATGCAGGCTGTCATCCCGGTCATGCGGCAGCAGGGCGGCGGCACGATCATCAACATCTCCAGCGTCGCCGGACACATCCCGCTGCCCTTTCACGCTGCCTACAGCGCGACCAAGTTCGCTCTGAATGCCATCGGCAAGGCCGCGGGAGTCGAGCTGAAAAAAGACGGCATTCACGTGCTTACGGTCTGTCCCGGCTACGTGCGCACCGCTTTCAGTGAAAATGCTGTCCGCGGAAATGAAGTGAAGGACGTGCGACCGGCTTTCGTTGCGCGGCATCAGCGCCGAACGTGTGGCTCGCGCCACCCTGCGCGGATATCGGAAACAGAAGCGGGAAGTCTTTGTGCCCTGGACCATGCACCTGCCCGTGAAGCTCTATCAACTGTTCCCGGCGGTGGTGGAGTGGGCGATGGGAAGAATGGCGAAATAAGATGTTTTCGAGGTTTCAATGTCTTAGCGACCATGTATTCAGAAATCCTCTAAACCTTGCCTGAAGCCTGCCCTTGAACCTTGCAACCTTGAAGCCTTGAGACCCGGAAACCTCGTCTATCCCAGCTCCGTCAGCATGGCTTCCATCTCCGACTTGCGCATGCAGGTTGCCGGTGCGCCGCGCCGACGCGATGCCATCGTTGAGCATCTTCTTCGCTTCGTCGACTCTCTGCGCCTGCACCAGCGTTTGCGCCGCCATGAAATATCCCGCGGTGTATTCCGGATGGCTCTCCAGCAGAATCGAGAACTCCGCCAGCGCCCGGTCAAAGTCACCCTGCTTGGAATACTCCATGGCAAGCCCGTAGCGCGCGAAGGCGTCTTTGGGATTCTCCGTCAGGATTTCGTTGAGCGCGGCGATGCGGTCCATAGAGTCGAGCGGCCCCTTGTGACGAGATTACTACAACCGGCAGCCCTGAGGCGGCAGGCGGTAATGTCTCAATCCATGTGCAGACGGGACAGCCGCCCTCGGCTGTCCGTCGAGCGAAACTCGACGCGCTGGTGTCTGCAGACACTGCTGGGCTGTGCTGAAAAGGCTGGCTAGCGTCTGGCTGAGAACTGGCCAGACCTCCTCCAACTGGTTACAATTGCCAGTTCCAACCATTCCTGAGTGTAGGAAGAGCGAACGTGGCCTGCCCGTACTTCATGCCGGGAACCAGACTGGAAAATGGCACTTGGCCGCATCCTGCGCGGCTTCCCCTGGGGAGCGGATGGTGCGGTCACTGCACGGCTCCCGGGCACGAAGGCGAACTTCCGCCGCAAGACGTTCTGGAAGCATTCTGCAATCTTGGGTACGCCAGCAGTTGTGCGTGGTCCCCGGCGGAACGCGTTTGGGATGCAGTGCGCTTCGCCGTCTCCGCTCCCCATGACCCAGCCGCGCGTCCCGAACCACGAAACGCCGCGGCGGTTCCAGCCCGCGTGCTCGTTCTCCGTTATGTCTGCGAACGAGATCATAGGCCGGTGGAACACGGCGATCTGGAATTCGACTTGTCGCAAGCGGCCTGGCTGCGCCAGCACCACGACGCTCGCATTCAGAAGATGGCGGAATGTTTCCTGGAGTCGTACCTGAAGAAAGAAAGTCTTGAGAACCAGCCGCGAAAGGATAACCCCATGACAGACGATTCGCTGGTGCCCCGCCCGGTCCGCGATTCGCAATCCGAGATGGCCGAAATCGTCCTGCCGAACGACGCCAATCCGCTCGGCGCCCTGCTCGGCGGACGCCTCATGCACTGGATCGATCTGGCCGGCGCCATGGCCGCGCACCGGCACTCCCGCAAACTACGTGGTGACCGCCTCGGTGGATCACATCGATTTCCTGGTGCCGGTGCGGGTCGGAGATCTCGTCATCCTTCGCTCCTCGGTCAACCGCGTCTTCCACACCTCGATGGAAGTCGGCGTGAAAGTCTACGTCGAGAACTACATTGCCGACACGGCGCAGCACGTGGCCTCCGCCTATCTGACGTTCGTGGCCATTGATGGCGCCGGCAAGCATCTGCAGGTTGCGCCCGTGATTCCCGAGACTGACGAGCAACAACGCCGCTACGATGATGCCGGCAGACGCCGCGAAATCCGGCGTTCCGAATTGGAACGACGGCGCAAGGCGCGCTGATTTTTCACAAGGAACGTGATTCGCGTCACATAACGACTCCCGGGAAAACATTTAGCCTAGTGGCGCGTTGAGGTTTCTTCATGGATAGCGCCCTCCTAGTTCATCGCCTGCACTTCGCTTTCACCGTTACCTTCCACTATCTCTTCCCGCAACTCACCATGGGGCTGGCGCCGCTCATCGTGGTGCTGAAGACGCTGGGCCTTCGCCGCAACGATGAGACCTACAACCAGGCGGCCCGCTTCTGGGCGCGGATCTTTGGCATCAACTTCGTGCTGGGCGTGGTGACCGGCATCCCCATGGAATTCCAGTTCGGCACGAACTGGTCGCACTTCTCGCGTTTTGCCGGAGGCGTGATCGGCCAGACCCTGGGCATGGAAGGCATGTTCGCCTTCTTCCTGGAGTCCGCCTTCCTGGGCCTGTTCCTGTACGGAGAGAAGCGGCTGAGCCCGCGCGCCCACTGGTGGTCGGCGGTCGCGGTGTTTCTGGGATCGTGGCTCTCGGGATTCTTCATCGTCGCCACCGACGCCTGGATGCAGCATCCCGTGGGCTATCGTCAAGGCCGCCGATGGATCGGTGCAACTCTCCAGTTTCTGGGCGCTGGTTCTGAATCCCTGGGCGTGGTGGCAGTATGCCCACAACATGAGCGGCGCCGTGATCACGGGAGCATTCGTCATGGCCTCCGTGGGCGCGTTCTACCTGCTGTGGGGCAAGTTTGAAGCGCACGGCCGCATCTTCGTGCGCGTGGGAGTGGTCGCGGGCCTGATCTTCAGCGTGTTGCAGCTGTTTCCCACCGGCGATGGCCAAGGCCGCCTGATCGCCGACGAACCAGCCCGTCACGCTGGCCGCCATGGAAGCCCTGTTTGCCAGCCAGCCGGGAGCGCCGCTGGTGCTGATCGGCCAGCCCAATGTCGACGAGACGCAAGATCGACAATCCGCTGGTGATTCCCAACGCGCTCAGTTTTCTGACCTACCGTGCGTGGAAGGCGGAGGTGCAGGGCCTGAACGCCTTCCCCGAAGATCAGTGGCCGTCGAACATCGCGCTGCTCTACTTACAGCTACCACATCATGGTGGGGCTGGGGACGCTGTTCATCGCCATCATGGTCGTTGCGGCTTTTCTGTCTGTGGCGCGGCAAATTGTTTCCGAGCCGCTGGATGCTGTGGATTCTGCTGCTGGCCCTGCCGTTCCCCTACATCGCCAACACCGCCGGCTGGATGACGGCGGAGATCGGACGGCAGCCTTGGCTGGTCTATGGGCTGATGCGCACCGCAGACGGCTACTCGAAGACAGTCTCCGCAGGGAATGGCATGTTCACGCTGCTGGGCTTCATGGGCATGTACACGGTGCTCGGCATTCTTGTTCCTGTTCCTGGTGCGCCGCGAAATTGAGCAGGGCCCGGAAGCGGAAGCAGGCATTGGGGCTCGATGCGATCTGAATCAGGCATCGCTTCGCGATGCCGAATACGTAGAACGACAGGGCTTTAGCGCCTGAGGGCATACGAGGATTACGATGGCAACGCTTTGGTTCATGATCGTCGCGGTCATGGTGGCGGCGTATGTGGTGCTCGACGGCTTCGACCTCGGCGCGGGCGTCATCTACCTTGGCGCCGCCCGCACGCCACGACGAGCGCCGCACCATCATGCGCGCCATCGGCCCCGTCTGGGACGGCAACGAAGTCTGGCTGCTCGCCGCCGGAGGCACGCTCTACTTCGCCTTCCCGCAGCTTTATGCCTCCGAGCTTCAGCGGCTTCTATCTGCCGCTGATGATGGTGCTCTGGCTGCTCATGCTGCGCGGCATCGGCATCGAATTGCGCACGCACATGGAGAATCCGGTCTGGCTGGGATTCTTCGACGTCGTCTTCTGCGGCTCCAGCGCTGCTGCTGACGCATCTTCTTCGGCGCCGCCCTGGGCAACGTGGTCCGCGGCGTTCCGCTCGGGCCGGATGGCTACTTCTTCGAGCCGCTCTGGACCAACTTCCGCGTCGGGCGTACGAACAACGGCATCCTCGACTGGTACACGGTGCTCACCGGAGTGATCGCGCTGGTCACGCTGACCGTCGCACGGCTCGCTCTACGTCGCCATGAAAACCGAAGGCGACCTGAACCGCCGCGCGCGGCCGGTGGCGCTGTGGGTCTGGCCGGTGCAGGTGCTGCTGACCGTCGTTGGACTTGTCGCTACCATCTACATTCGTCCCGGCGGCTCTCGACAATTACAGGCAGCACGTCGTCGGATTCCTGATTCCCGCAGTCGTGTACGGCAGTCTCGCGCGTGATGATCTACGCCATCCGGAAGGGCCAAGACCGAGCGCATGGAAAAGCTGGCCTTCGTCGCCTCGGCTCTGTACATCGTGGGCATGCTGGTAGGCGCGGCGTTCGCGCTTTATCCCGTGGTGCTGCCCGCCGAGCACCGATCCCGCCCGCAACCTGACCATCTACAACACCGCTGCCGGAGATCACGGCCTGGTCGTCGGATTGATCTGGTGGACCGTGGGCATGATCCTGGCGCTCGGCTATTTCGTCTTCTTCTTCCGCATGTTCAAAGGCAAGGTCCGGCTGGAGGGGGAAGGGTACTGAGCAATCTCGTGTGACTCGGGGTACTGCCGGGATGGCGACTTAAAGCCACCGTAGGGGTGCCGTCCGCGAGTTATCGCTGATCCTTGGTTCCTACTCATCGTCATCGATTTCGAAAAATGGAAGGAACAAGTGGAGGCCGCGGGACGCACCTATGAAAGCCGCTGTCTATCGCCAATACGGTCCCCCGGAAGTCGTCCATATCGAGGAGATCGCCATACCATGTCCCGCGGACAACGAAGTCCTGATCCGCGTTCGAGTGGCCTCGACCAATCCATACGACTGGCACTTCATGCGAGGCGAGCCATATCTGTTGCGGTTGATGGCTGGTGCCCGCACGCCAAAGTTTCCGGGACTCGGCGTGGACGTGGCCGGCGAAGTCGAGGCCATCGGCACGAAGGTCACGCAGTTCAAACCGGGTGATGCCGTGTTCGGGGGATGCAAAGGATCATTTGCCGAATATGCCTGTGGTTCCGAATCGCAATTGTCCAGCAAGCCTCACAACGTTACCTTCGAGCAGGCCGCTTCGGTTGGGATTGCGGCCAGCACGGCGCTGCAGGCGCTGCGCGACAAAGGGCACATTCAACCGGGGCAGAAGGTCTTGATCAACGGCGCCGCCGGAGGCGTAGGCACGTTCGCGGTGCAGATCGCAAAATCGTTCGGCACTGAGGTGACTGGTGTCTGCAGCACAACGAATGTGGAGATGGTTCGTTCGATCGGTGCAGATCATGTGATCGACTATAAGCACGCGGATTTCACCAAGAGCGGAGAACGCTACGACATCCTGCTCGATTGCGTGGGTAACCATTCATTGTCAGCCTGCAGGCGCGTGTTGAATCCCAAAGGGCTTTACGTCGGTGCCGGAGGAAAAGCTGGCCGGTGGATGATCGGCGTCTTAGTTCGTACGATCACGATGCAGGTATGGTCGGCGTTCGGGAACCGGAAATTTCTCGGGTTTATCGCAAACATCAACTCACAAGATCTGATCGTCATCGCTGAGATGATGAACGCCGGAAAATTAACCCCGGTCATCGACCGGCGTTACCGGTTGACTGACGTTGCGGAAGCGATTCGGTATCTGGAAGACGGACACGCCAAAGGAAAAGTGGTAGTCAGTTTGGAATGACTCCTGTGCTGAATTTGGGAGGCCCTCGTGCGCCGTCTGCACTATTGCGGTTGCTCGAGGACTCGAGGTGCGCCTGTATAATCAAACTCTGGGGTTCTTCTGAAAATTCCTCAGTTTTCAGTCTTCATACTTTGATCTGGAGTGTGATCCTTTGAACGCACATATGCCGCATCAGCATGGACAAGGTCCGGCGCCGCAGGGCCCGCAGCCGCTGCCGGGCGTCGACGCCATCATCGCCGTCGGATCGGGAAAGGGCGGCGTGGGCAAGACCACGCTCTCGGTGAACCTGGCCGTCGCTCTCGTCAAGATGGGCCACAAAGTCGGCCTGCTCGATGCCGACGTCTACGGCCCCAACGTCCCGCTCATGCTGGGGGTCAACGACCAGCCGCGCATGGTCGGCGAGAACCGCATTGAGCCGATCCAGGCCTTCGGCCTGAAAGTGATTTCTGTCGGATTCCTCAATCCCGGCGACAAGCCCATCATCTGGCGCGGTCCCATGCTGCACCAGATCGTTCGCCAGTTCCTCGGCCTGGTCGAGTGGGGACAACTCGACTACCTCATCGTCGATCTGCCGCCGGGCACGGGCGACATCGCGCTCTCGCTGGTGCAGACCGTGCCGCTGACGGGCGCGGTGGTGGTCTCCACTCCCTCGGACGTTTCGCTGCAGGACGCGCGCAAGGCCATCGAAATGTTCCGCCAGATGAAGGTGGACGTCGTGGGCGTGGTCGAGAACATGAGCTACTTCACCTGCCCGCACTGCCAGCACGAAGTGGACATCTTCTCCCGCGGCGGCGCCGAAAAAATGGCAGCGCAGTTCGGTGTGCCGTTCCTGGGGAACATCGCGCTCGACCCGGAAGTGCGCAAGTCCGGCGACGGCGGCACGCCCGTGGTGCTGGAAGGCGAGAACTCCCCGCACGCGAAATCAATCTACGAATTCGCGAAGAACGTAGCCACGCGCACAGCGGAGATCAAAGCCAACGCACCAGCCAGCGTGATTCAGATCCAGTAAGAACTTAAACCACAGAGGACACAGAGGACACAGAGAAATTCCTCCGTGTCCCCTGTGTCCTCCGTGGTTAGGTGTTTTTGAATCGCGCCAGCCGCCAGATCGGATCCGGCTCGCGGTCCTTCAAGATCAACTCCGCCACCATCTCCCCGACCGCCGGCCCGTGCTTGAACCCGTGCCCCGAGCCTCCGCCCACCATCCATACATTCTCCGTCGCCGGATGCCGGTCGATGATGAAGTGACTGTCCGGAGTCTGTTCGTACTGGCAAACGCGAGTCTCGACCAGCGGCGCATCTTTCAGGGCAGGGAAGCGGAAGCCGACATATTCGCGAATGTCTCTTAACGTTTCCGGACTGACCACGCGCTCGCCGTTGGTGGGATCGAATGCCGGGCCCCGCGCGTATCGTCCGCGATCTTGAACCCGCGCCGATCGCTGCCCGGAATGCCGTAACGAAAGCGTCCGCGATGATCGGCCCACACCGGCAGATGCGCGTCGCTGAAGCGCTCATCCCCCGCAGGCGTGCCGAAGAAGAAAATGTCCTGCTTGGTAGCCTGCACCAGGTCGCCGACCGCCCGAGGGAATAACTTGCCCAGCCACGGCCCGCAGGCAAACACGTAGCAGTCGGCCTTGAGCCGCGACCCGTCCGACAGCGCGAGACTCCGCACCGGTCGCATTCTCCAGCCCGTCGGCCAGCACCGCGGCCTGCCGATACTTGCCTCCCGCCGCAACGAACGCCTCCACCACGGCCTGGCAACTCGCGCGCGCATCCAGATATCCGCACTCCGGCTCGAAGATTCCCCACTGGATTCCTTCAAAGTTGATCTGCGGCCAGCGCTTCCTCATCTGCGCCGACGACAGTTCCTGAAACTTGATCTTCGCCGCGCGCAGCGCCTCCACCGACCCGCGCTCGAACGCATCGTCGTGCCCCGAAGCCATCCACAGCACGCCGGTGCGATGCAGAAACTGCCGCTTCCACCGCCGCTCGATACTTCTCCCACAGCTTCAGCGCCCGGGCCGCCATCTCCGTGTACGGTTGATCGGGCCCGTAAGTGCCGCGCATGACCCGCGTCTCCCCGCCCGAAGACGCCCGCGAATTCCCCGGCCCCCAGGCGTCGAGCAGCGTAACCCGCGCCCCGCGCTCCAGAAGATGCAGGGCCGTCCACCCGCCGAAGGCTCCGGCGCCGATGACCGCGATGTGAGGTTTGGATCTCATCGTCGCACTATCATAACTGCGCCCGCAGAATAGGACTGAAAAAGCCTTTAACCGCAGAGATCGCAAAGCAAAGCCGCGAGACGCTAAGGGAAATCGTAGCTTTCTTCGCGTTCTTCGCGGCCTTTCTTTGCGATCTCTGCGGTTAAAGGCTTTCGGTGTGAGGGCGTCCTAGTGTTGACAGCCCTCGAACCATTCCTAGAATCCCCTCAGGACCCCAACTTTGCTCCAAAACCCAACCTTCTGCATCTAAAATAGTTAGGTAGAATGAATCGGAAGCAGTTTCTTCCCCCGGCTGCCGCCGTTCGGATTGAGACAACGGACAAGACTGGCGACTATGCCCGCTGACCCCAATATCGGGAATCGCGAACGCGAAATCCTGACCGCCATCGTGGAGACCTTCATCTCCACGGGCGAGCCCGTCGGTTCGCGCACGCTCGCGCGCTCAAACCGCGAAGGCCTGAGCCCCGCGTCCATCCGCAACGTGATGGCCGACCTCTCCGATGCCGGATTCCTCGAGCAGCCGCACGCCTCCGCCGGCCGCGTGCCCACCACCGAGGCCTACCGCTATTACGTCGAGCAAATCTCCGGCACCGCCCGCCTGGCGCCGCAGGAAGAGACCATGATCTCCGACTCGCTCGCCGGCATCACCGACGTGCAGGAGTTCATGGAGCGCACCTCGCACGTGCTCTCGCTGATCTCGCGCAACGTCGGCGTGACGGTGGCCACGAGCGGTCCGAAGAACGCGCTGGAGCACGTATATTTCTCGCGCCTCGGCGATCAGAAAGTATTGGCTGTGCTGGTCACGCGTTCCGGCCTGGTGCGCGACCGCGTGCTGCGCCTCGATTTATCGCAGTCGGACCTCGACCTGGCCGCGCGCTACATCAACGAAAATTTCCGCGGCTGGACCATGGAATCCGATGCGCGCCGAACTCGCGCGCCGCCTGGAGCAGGAGCGCAGCGAATACGACCGCCTGATGAACTCGATCGAGCAGCTCTACAAGCAAGGCGCGCTGGCGGCCGAACAGGGCTCGCAAGTCGTCTTCGTCGAAGGCGCGGCCAACCTGGTCACCGGCGAGCAGGACCGCCAGCGTCTGCAGGAGATGCTCAAGACGCTGGAGGAAAAAGAAAAAGTCGTCCAGCTTCTCGGCGCCTATCTCGACGTGAAGCAGGAGGCGGTCCGCGTCGTCATCGGACTCGACCAGGCCTTGCCGTCGATGCAGAATTTCGTGCTGATCGGAGCCCCCGCGCACGCCGGCAACGAAGTCATGGGTTCGCTGGCCGTGATTGGCCCCACGCGCATGGACTATCAGCACACCATCACCGCGGTGTCGTATATCGCGCGCCTGTTCGACAAGATCCTGAATGAATCGGAGTAATGCATACGCTGTTATGAAGAAATCAAACGGAAAATCGGAAACGGAAATGGCAGGGCTTGATCTCGAACACGAACTTCCTCCCGCGGACGGCGATGAGAATCTCCTCGGAGACCGCCGCCAGCGGAACCGCAGCCGCGGAGGCCTCCGGCCCGGAGCAGAATTGCAAAAGCTGAAGGCCGAGCGCGACTCCTTGCTCGACCGCCTGGCGCGGGCGCAGGCCGAATTCGAAAATGCCCGCCGCCGCGCCTCCAAAGAGCAGCAGGACTTCCGCGACTACGCCGCCGCGGACGCGATCAAGTCGTCTGCTCCCGGTCATCGACAGCTTCGAGCGCGCGCTGCAGGTAAAGTCCGACCCTCGGCGACTTCCGCAGCGGCGTGGAACTCATCTACAAGCAGTTGCAGGATGCGCTGGCGAAGCTGGGAGTGCGCGCCATTCCTGCCAAGGGCGAGCCGTTCGATCCGCATGTGCATGAGGCGATCGAGATGGTGGAGACCTCCGACGCGGCCGACCACGAGGTGCTCGAGGAATTGCAGCGCGGCTACAAATTCAAAGACCGCCTGCTGCGCCCGGCGATGGTCAAGGTCGCCAAGAATCCTTGAAACTAGTTGTTACAGGTTCGGTTTTGGGGTGGCGCAGCGCGTCCAGTTCTGCCATTGCTGGCGCATAGCAGGACCCGGATTTACAGAGTGCTGAAAGTTCAAGATTCGTATCAGGGCATCGCTTCCGAGGGTGCGGAAAAACTACAAATGCGTGCACTACTGTGGAAGAGCGGCCCTTCCAGGGCCGCGTAAGGCATGTCGAATCAGTGTGGGCTTCAGCCCCTGTGGTCGCTTGTTCGCAGATGGCACGTTTTTCAGCAACTTCAGCGATGCCGAAAACGCAGCAGAATCATTCCGGCGTCAGCCGCTGTAGAACTCGAGGCAAGAAAGTCAGTTTTTCAGCAAACTGTTTAGCCGCCGAGGCTATTTGGATTATTCATTGAAGAAAGGTTTATTCTGACGACGAACGCAAAACGCGACTACTACGAAGTGCTGGGCGTGACCCGCACCGTGACGGAACAGGAACTGAAGAGCGCGTATCGCAAGCTCGCGCTGCAGTTCCATCCCGACCGCAATCCCAATAATCCCGACGCGGAAGAAAAATTCAAGGAAGTCAGCGAGGCCTACGCCGTGCTCGCCGACACCGACAAGCGCGCCGTGTACGACCGCTACGGCCACGCCGGACTCGGCGGCGGCGCCGGGCAGGCCGCCGGCTTCGATCCCACCGTATTCCAGGATTTCAGCGACATCTTCGGAGAGTTCTTCGGCTTCGGCGACATGTTCGGCGGTGGCTGGCGGCGGACGCCGTCGCAGCCGCGTGCAGCGCGGCGCCGATCTTCGCGAAGACCTGACCCTCGAGTTCGAGGAAGCATTCTTCGGCACCGAATCCCGCGTCACGGTTCGCCGCCACGAGGCTTGCGAGGACTGCCGCGGCTCCGGCGCGGCGCCCGGAAAAGGCCCCACCACCTGCCGCTCCTGCGCTGGCCGCGGCCAAGTTCGCTACCAGCAGGGATTCTTCAGCATTGCCCGCACCTGTCCCGCCTGCCAGGGCACGGGCAGCGTCATTACCGATCCTTGCCCGAAGTGCAAAGGCGAAGGCCGCATTCTGCGCCAGCGCACCGTCGACGCCAAGGTTCCCGCCGGCGTGGAAGACGGAACGCGCATCCGCTTTTCCGGCGCAGGCGAGGTTGGACAGTTCGGCGGCCCAGCCGGAGATCTGTACGTCGTGCTGCACGTGAAGGAGCATCCCTTCTTCGCGCGCGAAGGCAACGACCTGCATTGCGTGGTCCCGCTCTCGGTTACGCAGGCCGCGATGGGCGCGGAGATCCGCGTGCCCACCATGGAAGGCGAGCACACGCTGAAGATTCCTGATGGCACGCAGCCCGGCACCACGTTCCGCATCCGCAACAAAGGCGTGCCGGTGCTCAACGGACACGGCAAGGGCGACCTGTACGTCGAAGTCCGCGTGCAGGTTCCGACCAAGCTGAACAAGCGCCAGAAAGAATTGCTGCAGGAGCTCGACGCCCTCTCGAAGGTCGACAACCAGCCCTTGCTGCGCTCGCTGCTCGGCAAGATGAAAGACATGTTCGGATAACGTGTGATGCTCCCGGTTTGATCGGGAAGGGCAGCCGCGGAGCGGCGTAAGAATGCAGCCCACGGCGCAAGCCGTGGGTCTGGCAGCGAGAATATTGCCCCAGCCCCGGAGGGGCGAAAGAAAAGTCCTCACACGCGGGCGCGCATTCGAAGAGCTACGGGTTAACGACCTGTGACGGCGCACCCTCCATCTCCATGACCCGACGCCGATGGATCGCCGATGAATTCTCGGGAAATCACGCCGCTCTCACCGGCGCACACGCCGATCATCTGGTCCGCGTCCTGCGCGCCCGCGTAGGACAGGAATTCGACATCGTTACCGCCGCCGTCGTGCGGCGCGGACGCATCGCCACCATCCAGGAAGGCCGAGTCGAGTTCGAACTAGGGGAAGAAGTCCCCGCGGCCCCCACCCCCAACATCACGCTCCTGCTCGCCATCTTCAAGTTCGACCGCATGGAATGGGCGATTGAGAAATGCACCGAGCTGGGTGTCTCGCGCATCGTCCCGGTCATCGCGCGCCGCACCGACGCACACCTGGCCTCCGCCGCCGGGAAACGCGTCGAGCGCTGGCGCAGGATCGCCCTGCAGGCCTCCGAGCAATCCCGCCGCGCCGCCCCACCTGAGATCGCCGCTCCGATCAAGCTGCAAGACGTCGCCAGCCAGACCACCAGCGCTCTGCGGATCGTCCTGGCGGAATCCGAACAGCAGATCCTGCTGCGCGATGTTCTCGACCCGCAACCCGGGAGAAGAGATCGTTCTGGCCATCGGCCCCGAGGGCGGCTGGGCCGAAGACGAATTGCAGCTCTTTCAGAAAGCCGGCTGGACCTCCGCCTCCCTGGGGCCGACGATTTTGCGCGCCGAAACCGCCGCCATTGCCGCCACTGCGATCGCGATTTCCCAACTCGCTGATTGCCATTTGGGCCCTCCCTGCGAGAAAATCGGCCTATGAATAAAGGTCACATCTACTTCGAAATCCAGGCCGACGACACTCAGCGCGCGATCAATTTCTATTCCCAAATCTTTGGCTGGAAATTTTCCGAGGTCAAGGGCGTCCCCATTCCATACTGGACGATCGAGACCGGCGGCTCGCGAGGCGGTTTGCTGCAGCGCCCGCCAAAACGCCTCCTCCTCAGTCGGGGACGAATGCCTTTGTCTGCTCGCTCGAGGTTGAGGACTTTGACGCCACCGCCTCGACAATCCGGAAGCAGGGCGGCATTGTCGCGCTGCCCAAGTTCGCAGTCCCTAAGACGTGCTGGCAGGGCTACTTCGTCGACACCGAGGGGAATACGTTCGGTATTTTCCAGGTCGACGCGAACGCCGGCAATTAAGGAGTTCATCGGCTATCTCGAGGCGGGCAGTTATTTCGCGCGCCCGAGAATGCTTGTGCGGGCAATGTTCGCGTGTCACCATCCCCGCTTTGCACACCTCCAGCAGGTGGTATGCTGACCCCAATGCCGCCATCGAAGTCTAACTCCCGTCCCGCTCCGTTTACTCCAGACGATCGCCAGCGCGAAGCCATCGAGCACGTCCACGGGCCCATGCTGGTGGTCGCGGGCGCCGGCACCGGCAAGACTTCGGTCCTCACCCACCGCATCGAGCGCCTGGTCCGCGAAGGTCACGCCCAGCCGCACGAAATCCTCGCCCTCACCTACACCGTCAATGCCGCCAGGGAAATGCGCGACCGCGTGGGCAAGCTGCTCGGCGGCAAAGAAGTGACATGCCGCTACCTTTCACGACTACTGCCTCGACCTGCTGAAGCGCGTCGCACAAGGATTTCGGCGTCCTCGACGAAAAAGATCTCTGGATCTACCTGCGCCGCCGCATTCGCGAGTTGCATCTCGAGCACTACATCCGCGCCGCCAACGTTGCCCAGTTCCTGAACGACCTGCTGGAGTTCGTCAGCCGCTGCCACGACGAACTGGTCACGCCCGAAAAATACGCGCGATACGTCGAGCGCCTGGAACGCGGCGAAGTTCCCATGCCGCGCGTCGTGAAATCCAAGAACGTCCTCGAGGATGCCGAGGTTCTGGGCCGCTGCCGCGAGATCGCCCGCGTCTTCACCACCATGGAGCGCTGGCTGCAAGAAGAGAATCTCGGCACCTTCAGCCACATGATCACGCGCGCGCATGCCCTGCTGCATAGCGATGAAAATGTTCTGGCCGAGGCGCGTGCCCGCGCCCGCTTCATCCTGGCCGACGAATTTCAGGACGCCAACTTCGCCCAGATCCAGATTCTGGCCCGCCTGGCCGGCCCGGACGGAAACATCTTCGCCGTCGGCGATCCCGACCAGTCCATCTATCGCTTTCGCGGAGCATCCAGCGCGGCCTTCGAACTGTTCGACCGCCACTTCCCCAACGCCAAACGAGTCGTGCTCGAGAAGAATCGCCGCTCCACCACGCCGATCCTGCGCAGCGCCTTCGCCCTGATCGACAAAAATCCGCCGGTGTTCGCGAAGCACGCGGACGGCAAACTCGCCTACCAGCGCGCCCCGCTGCAGTCCGCCCGCGACGAGGAAGCGCGCAAGATCAGGCACGCAGCTGCCCAGCCCTCCGGTTGTCGGTGGTCGTTCTCACCACCAGAGACGCCGAAGGTCCCGATCTGGTCGCCTTCCTCCGCGACGCGCAGAAGAAGTCGAAGTGCAAATGGTCCGACTTCGGCATCCTCTACCGCTCCCACTACCACCGCGACGACGTGGTGCAGGAACTGGCCGAAGCCGGGATTCCCGTTCGTCATCGAGAGCATGGACATCTCCGACACTCCCGAGGCTCGCGACCTGTTTGCCTGCCTGAACGCGGTGGTTTCCGCCGGCGACGACGTCAGTCTGTTCCGTGTCGCGGCCCTGCCCTGCTTCCACGTGGATCCCGAGCAACTTCGCCAGGTGATGCGCGCCATCGCCCGCGACAAGCGGGAAGGCCAGGTCGTCCCGCTCTCTTCCGCGCTCGACCGGGTCGACGGCGGCGCCGACGTTCTCGCCGCCGTGCAGCGTGCCCGCGAAGAAATCCGGCGCCGGGACGCGAAAGCCCGCGCCGCGCTCGACATCATCGTCAGGCAGTTTGCCCTCGATGCCGCCTCGCCCATTCTTCAGGCGGCGCTTGCAGTTCGTAGAGGACTGGGAAACGAAGAAGGTCAACAAGACCACCGACCTGGAAGAACTGGTCGACTATCTCGGACTCTTCCGCGAAGCCGGCGGCGTGATTCCCCTGGTGCCAAGCGACGCTCACGAAAACGAAAACGCCGTCCGCCTCATGACCGTGCACGGCGCCAAGGGACTGGAATTTCCCCACGTCTTCATTCTCCGCGCCAATCCGCCGGCGTTCCCCGCTTCCTACAAGGAGACGCTGGTTGCCTTTCCCCGGGAACTGCGCGACCCGGATTCGCTCACCGAGGCCGACGACAAGACGCTGCACGACCAGGAAGAGCGCCGCCTGTTCTACGTCGCCATGACCCGCGCCCGCGACTCGCTGCACATCTACGCGCGAGAAGGGAACCGGCAAAATCAACAAGACTCCCTCCGGCTACCTGCGCGAGCTGATCGAGGACAAGAGTCTCTCGCGCTACCTGACTGCGATCCCGGCGCGCGGCACGCAGACGACTCTCGACATCTTCGCGGCTGCGTCCATCGCATACCCAGCCGAGTCGCAGACCACCCTGTGGTTCGAGCTGCCAGTGCTGGACGGTTTGCATACCCGGCTGAGCGCGTCCGCCGTCGATACCTACGAGCGCTGCGGATTGCAGTTCAAACTCGAGCGCGACTGGCGCTTATCCGACAAGCCGGCTGCCGCCATGCAATACGGCGCTGCGATCCATCGCGTGCTCAAGACCTATTTCGATTCCGTCAATCTCGGGCGCCCCAAGACCGACGACGAACTCATCGACCTTTTCCGCCTCGATCTGGTCGGAGCCAAGATTCAGGAAGCTTACCAGCACGAACTCTACGAAAAGCAGGGCATCGAGCAACTGCGCGACTTCCTCGCCGCGGCCCGGACTCTCCCCGCGCCGCAGGTTCTGCACACCGAGCAGTCCTTTGAGATTCGCGTAGGGGAGACCGCGGTGGCCGGCCGCATCGATCGCATTGACCGCCGCCCCGACGGCAGCGTGGCCATCGTCGACTACAAGACCGGCAAGGCCCGCGATCAGGAAGACGCCGACGAGAGCCTGCAGTTGTCCCTCTACGCCATCGCTGCCCGGGAGAAGTGGGGATACACCGTCGGCGCGCTGATCTTTCACAACCTGGCAGGAGAATGTTCCCGGTCACTCACCACGCGCACCGAGGTCGCAACTGCTCGCTGCCCGCGCGCCGCGTGGAGGCCGCGGCCCAGGGAATCGCCGACGGCAAGTTCGAAGCGAAGCCCGGGATCCACTGCAATTTCTGCGCGTATCGCAGTCTGTGTCCGGAGAAAGAGAAGCGCATTCCGCATCGCGTGGAGAGCGTTGCCAGGCGGCCGAATTAGCCGAACTCGGCCGAAGTAGTTTTCCGGCGCCCAAAAACTTAGGGGACGCTCTTGAGCGTCCCCTGTTTACTCGTACTGAACTTTCTTAGTGCTTCTTTTTCTTCTTTGCCTTTTTCTTGGTTGCCATTGTTCCTATTCTCCCTTCCATTTTTCATGGAAAATGTCGCAGTGGTCTTCTACTGCAACTAGTTGATGTATAGAGTTATTGAAAAATGAAGTCAAGAAAAAAATGATGATCCATCGGCGCAAGTCGTGACACCAAAGTCACGGCGAGAGAATTTTGGAAGCAAAAGTCAACAAGAATTTTGAAAACGGCATCGAGTCGCGCGCGATTTTCGTGCGGCGAACACCTCGCCGCACTCGAGTCGCGCTCGCATCGTTGCGATACGAACGAGCGCTGCTTCGAGTCCTGCGGCGCCGCGCTACTCGCATTCCCGGCTGAGAGCGACGCATTCCTCCGCTCCTGCATCTATAATGAGAACGCGAAATCTTCGCGGGAGCTTGATTCATGGCCTCTTTTGACGATGTTGTCATCATCTCCGGCTGCCGCACCGCCGTGGGAAAATTTCAAGGCAGCCTCTCCGATTTCAGCGCTCCGCAACTCGGCGCCATCGCTGTCCGTGAGGCCGTCAAGCGCGCCGGCGTCGATTGCGGGCAATTGACGAGTGCATCATGGGCAACGTCATCTCCGCCGGACTCGGTCAGAATCCCGCGCGCCAGGCCGCCATCTACGGCGGACTGTCTCCCGCGACAGGTGCCATGACAATCAACAAAGTTTGCGGCTCCGGATTGAAATCCGTCGCTCTCGCGGCGCAAGCGGTGCAGACCGGAAACAGTTCCATCGTCGTCGCCGGCGGAATGGAATCCATGACCAACGCTCCCTATCTGCTGCCGCAAGCGCGCAAGGGATATCGCCTGGGCAACGCGCAGATCGTCGACTCCATGGTCCACGATGGCCTGTGGGACATCTACAACGACTACCACATGGGCATCACCGGCGAGAACGTCGCCGAAAAATACGGCATCACGCGCGAAGAGCAGGATCAGTTTGCCGTGAACTCTCACCGCAAGGCGCTGTCCGCCATCAAAGAATGCCGCTTCAAGTCGCAGATCGTCCCAGTCGAGATTCCCGCGAAGAAGAAGGGCGCGCCTCCCACCATTTTCGAAAAAGACGAGAGCCCCCGCGAAGACACCACCATCGAAGTGCTGCGCTCCCTGAAGCCCGCCTTTAAGAAAGATGGCACCGTCACCGCCGGCAATGCGCCCGGAGTCAACGACGGCGCCGCCGCCCTGGTCGTCACCAGCGCCAGACGCGCGTCAGGAACTCGGCGCGAAGCCCATGGTCCGCATCGTCGCCCAGGCGACCAGCGGTGTCGAACCTAAATGGGTCATGATGGCTCCCGTCGGCGCGGTCCGCACCATCTGGGAAAAGACTGGCTGGAAGAACGAAGACGTCGATCTCTACGAACTCAACGAAGCTTTCTCGGTACAGGCGCTCGGAGTGATGCGCGAGTTGGGACTGAATCCCGACAAAGTTAACGTGAACGGCGGCGCGGTGGCCATCGGCCATCCCATCGGCGCCAGCGGCGCGCGGGTCCTGGTCACGCTGATCTACGAAATGATCCGCCGCGACGTAAAGCGCGGCATCGCCGCCCTGTGCCTCGGCGGAGGCAATGCCGTAGCCATGGCCGTGGAGCGCTAAGAAAAATCTCGGTAGGAGAGAGCTCATGTGGTGACGGCCGCCCTTCGGCTTCGCTCAGGGCAGGCTCTCGGCCGTCAGGGTTTCGCAAAGTCTGTCCCTGCATCCAATCGTCTGTGATCATTGGAGGTCTCCATGAGGAATTGTCGTGCGCTCGTATTCTTCTTCTTGCTGACCAGTTCTACTTTGCCGGCCCAAACCCGCTTCGACGGCACCTGGGAAATGAAAATGGACACCCTCCAGTTCTCCGGCCCGCCCGAGGACTACCTGTTCGACAATGGCAGGTACCACTGCGAGAGCTGCGTCCCGAAGGTTGATGTGAAAACAGATGGGACTGATCAGAAAGTAGCGGGGCATGCCTACGACACACTGGCCGTACGAATCCTGGACAGCCATTCGATCCAATTCACTATGAAGAAGGATGGCAAGACCACGTTCGAGTGCATCGAAACGGTTTCCCCGGACGATCGAACCATGACCGAGGAGTTCACGAACACGATGGAAGCCGAGACCGTCACCGGGAAGGCGGGATTCACCAGAATCGGCAAGGGGCCGTCCGGTTCGCATGCCCTCTCGGGAAAGTGGACCATGCAAACCGTCAAGAATGCTACTAGCGCCGGCACTCTGACCACCTACCAGAGCATAGCGGGCGGAATGAAAATCTCCGACGGCAGCCAGAGCTACGAGGCCAAGTTCGATGGGAAGGATTATCCCGTGGGCGGAGATGCCCACTCCACGGTCTCACTGAAGCTCATCGATGAGTACACGCTCGAGGAAACCGATAAGGAGGACGGAAAAGCTGTCACGGTCGCCCGCTCCACCGTGGCCAGGGATGGCAAATCGATAAGTGTCGAATCCGTAGACAAGCGGCGCGGCGGGACGATGACCTACACGGCGGAGAAGCGACCGTAGTCGCTTCGTATCCCATCCCCCGGCGGTTCCAGGGTCCCGCCTCACCCAACCGGCGACACCGGCAGCGTCACCGTGAACACGGCTCCCCCCTCGGGAGAGTTGGCCGCGTCGATGCTGCCGCTGTGCTCCTTCATCACTGACTTGCAGATGCTCAAGCCCAATCCCGTCCCGCGCCCCGGCCGCTTCGTCGTATAAAACGGGTCGAAGATGCTCGTCAGGTTCTCCTTTGCGATGCCCGGGCCATCGTCGTGAAAGCTGACCCACACCGAGCTGTCTCCCTTGCCCAGCCGAATCCGCAGCGTCCCCTTCTCCCGCGCTTCGCGAATCGCATGCTCCGCGTTCAGAATCAGGTTCAGGAAGACCTGCATCAACTGGTGGGGATCGCCCAAGGCATACGGCACGCCAGCTTCTTTCAGAAAATCCACCGTAATGTTGTTCTTGCGCAGCGAATAAGCATGCAGGTTCAACGTTCGCTCCACCACCTCCACCAGATTGATCCTGCTTTTGCCCGGGGCAGGGGGGCGCGCGAAGTAAGTCAGGTTCTGCACGATCTCCGCGGCGCGTCGTGCCTGTTGCTGCAGCATCGCCAGCTGCTTGCGGGAAGTTTCGTTGGTCTCGGTGTCCTGCAGCAGTTCGCTTACGCCCATGATGCTGGTCAGAGGATTGTTCAGTTCGTGGGCCACGCCCCCGATCATCGCACCCATGGCCGCCAGACGCTCGCTCTGCACCACCTGCTGTTCCAGCTTTCGCTCGACCGTAATATCGCGCACCGAAATGATTACCCCGCTGACCTTCGCCTCTGCGTCGACCAACTGGCTGCCCGCGGCGCGCATGGTCCGCCAGTTCCCGTCGCGGTGCCGGGCCCCGTATTCCGCGGACGCGAAAGTCTCTTTGCCGGAAACGACCTCATGGTACAAAGCCGCCAGTTCTGGCGAATGATCTTCCAGGTCCGAAATCTTTTTCCCCAGCATGTCCTCCGGCTCGCAGCCCAGAAGATCGCGAGCCCGGGAACTGACGAACGTGTAGCGTTCGTCGAGATCCACCACCAGAATCAGATCCGGGAAACTTTCCAGCAGGCGGGCGCGGAACTCCTCCTGCTGCGCCAGTTGCCGCTCCATCTTCCGCTTCTCGGTGATGTCCACCAGCGTTCCCTGATAGCGGATGATGTTTCCCGACGTGTCCCAAACCGCCCGCGAGGAATCCAGAAAGATCGCGGCCGTTCCATCCTTGCGCCGCAGTTTGATCTCGCGCGTACGCAAGCCTCCCCGGTCGTCAATCGCCCGTCCCAGGACCGGTTGCCCGGCGTCAAAATTCAAAGCCGCGGGTTCCGCCGCCAACAGCTCTCGCTTCTCCACATATCCCAGCATGCTGACCAGGGCCGGATTGGCGTCCAGCAGCCGGCCTTCAGGGGTGCTGAAGTACACGCCCTCCTGCAGGGTTTCGAACAGTTCGGTGAAGCGCAGTTCCTTCTCGCGCTGCTCGGTCACATCGCGTCCCAGCAGGCTTACACCGACCACCTCGTCGCCTTTGACAATGCCATTCAGCACGTATTCAAAATAGAGAGGCCGTGAATTGTTCTTCAACCGGATGCGCACTGTTCCTGCCCAGCGCTTCTTTTCCAGGAAGCGTCCCAGGTTGCGTCCCACATCCTCCTGGGTTGGTTCCTCGACGAAATCATAGATCTTGCGCCCTACCAGCTCGGAGTAAGTCGCCCCGGTCAATTCGGTGATGCGCTTGTTGACGGTTCGCATGGTGCCGTCGAGCGACACCGCGCACGCCGGGTCATCAAAGGAGTCGATCAATTCCTTGAAGTTGCGTTGCGAGCGCAGGATCACCTGGCTGAGCTGGTCGAGCTGCTCTTCCGAAGGGGCCGCGCCTACGTGCTCCTGCAGCCCTTGCAGTAATTTCTTGAGGTCGCTGACCTCGCGCCGCCGTCCGTAGGCGTACACCGCGAACAGGATCGACAGAACCAGCACTCCGATCGGAATGGCGCGAAGCTGAAACGGGATGTTCTCCAGCCGCTCCCACAGCAGGCCCGCCAGCGCGACCGCCAGCAAGACCATAAATCCCAGGGCCCAGCGCCACAATTGGGATTCTTCTCGTTCCAGATTGCCAGGAGGGCGAGGCGTTTGCGAGGTGTTCAAAGGGTCCGGGGTCATGTCTCAAAGCTAACAGTCATCCTAATTCTATACGCTCCGGCGAAACAATCGCTCGGCTGCACCCTTTGGTAACGGTAAGCTCTTACTCGTCGGGCTCTGGGGCCGGCGCCGAAGGCTCAGCCGACTTTGCCCGATTGGCAAGGATTGCCTGCCAGTTCAGAATCGCGTTCCACAGCAGCCTTTGATCGCCGCGGTTCATATCCCGGTGCATCGGGTTGAAGTTAAAACAGACCACGTGCCCCTTGCCTACGGGCATGTCCAGGATCGCTGGTCTGCCGATCAGGTTCTCCTCTCCCCATGCCTGTCCGCTCTCGACGAATGGTTTCCCATCGCTATCGCCCCATTCCATCACCACACCGCGGCGGTCTTCGGGACCATCCAGGCAGGTGGTGCAATAGGCCATGCGCAACCAGCGATGTGGGACGCTATACAGCGGAAAGTTTTGCCTGAAGACGTAAGTGTGTGCGGGATATCCGTACGCAATGGGATGGTCGGGGCGATCGAAGGTGACCCGCACATGTGCTCCCGGCGTGCGCGTGGCTGCCTGCTGGGAGGCCGCGGCGGAGGCAGCGCCTCCTCCCGCCGTGCTGCGGGGAACGCCCCCGGATGACCGGCGGACAAACCGCACCAGCCCTCCCTCCAGCGCCAGCATGCTGCCGCTGCCCAGCGTCACCATCAACCCGCCCTCTTCGATGAAGTGCTGGATCTGACCCAGTCCTTCATAGCCAATTCCTCCCGTGATGTCCTCCGATTCCGCGGGCGTGCCGAAACTGGGCGTCTGCGCCGTCTTCTTAAATGGCATGGGCGACCAGTTCTTCGGCAGACCTGCAATCTGCTCCGCCAACTCCAGGTCAACATGCCCGTAAAGCAGCACATCGATGCGCGCCCGCAAATTCCCGGCGCGAATGTCTTCGTCACGCAGGTACGTGTAAGGAACCTTGCGCTGATCCAGCGAGTAACGGATCCACCCGATCGAGTCCGTGTCTGCCCAGGGAACCCACAGGCCGATGCGTGGCGCTTTGGCCTCGTGGCGCGGCACCTCCGGGAGGGTGGAAACCTGCAAAAAATCGAGTCCCAGTTCCGCCGCAATCTGCACAACGGCCTCGTGCAATCCAGATTGCCCGGCAATCATCCACGACCCGGCGGGGAACGTCGTGCCGCCTGCCTCGAATTCCCGTTCGGCAATTTGGATTTCGAAATTCGCCAGGCGATAGCGCGCGGCCAGAAACGATTCCTGCCCTGTGTCCTTCAGCAAATAGACGGGACCGCTGCCAGCAACGTGTCCCGAGGGATGAGGCACGTCGGTCAGTCGGGTCAGCGCCGCGCCGCGGATCGACGCATCGGCAGTAGGGATCGCCTGCAAATGGTAGTTCGCCGGAAGTTCCCACGAGACATCATCGTAGGGTGGTTCCCCATCTTTCGGGTAATGCTGCGGCGTGAGCAAATCCACCGCGTAGTTGCGATAAGGCTGATCCAGGCGCACCACATAAGTGCCGGCAGGGAAGTTTCCTTCCTTCAGCTGAATCGCGCCCTGCGCCCGGGCAACTTCGATGTGCTGCCCCATCAGTCGCCCAATCATTGCCGCCACCCGCGCCGGGTCTCCCTGATCTTCGGGAATCAGAATCGCGTATGGCGGCTGGGTCAGGCCCTTCTGCCAGGAGTCCCATCCTTTCTTGTAGAAATTGCGCAACATCTCTTGCGCCTGGCTCGCCGTTTGATCCAAGGCCGCAAGGGCTCCCGTCTCCTGGTAGTTGAGATTGTCGCGGGCTGACCAGGTCACTTCGTGCGGGGCGGGAAGGGGCCGGTACCACTCCATCGATGCCGCGGATGGCGAAATTGCCCGTTTCTCCGTTTCCGCGCTGCCGTTGCCGAAAGTCTCGTAGCCGCGTCCGATGCTGTTGTGATTCATGGCCACGGAATCGAGATACAAGTGCGCAAATGCCTCCCCAAAATTCCACGTGGAAACCCCCGGCATCCCCATCGCCGTCATCGCCTCCACTTCATGGAAACTGAGAGCCAGAAACTCGCTATAAGTAATGGGATCGATGTTCGGGTTATAAGGCCCGGTGCCGTTCCAGGTCATCATCAACGGTGAGCCTTCGTGCAGGTCATGCACCACCGTGGGATGCCACTCATGGAACATGCGGTGCACCGCCTTTGTGGTTTCGTGCGTCTGCTGGTGGGTATCGCGGTTGATGTCGACAAAGGTGTACTTCGACCAGTACGGCGGCGACTGGCGGGGAAGCGTGTTGCGGTCCGTCTTGCCCTTCAGGTAGCGATAAAACCAGTCCACCATCTTGTCGCGCCCGTCAGGATTGGAAATGGGATTGATCAGCACGACCAATTTCTCGCGAATTCGCTGGATCATCGGCTGCTCCGACACCGCCAGGCGGTATGCCAGTTCCAGCATCGCTTCCGTGGAGCCAGTCTCATCGGAGTGCAGCGCCGCGTTGAAGTAATAAATCGGTCGCGACGCCGCGATCAATTTGTCGGCCGCCGCCTGGTCGGTGCGCCGTGGGTCCGCCAGAGCCGCGGTGGCAGCCTTCAGCCGGTCCAGATCGCGAATGCCCGCCTCATCGGCAATGGCGAGCATAAGGATGTCGCGTCCTTCTTCGCTGTGCCCGATCGTGAATACACGAACTCGCGGACTCGCCGCCGCCAACGCGCGCGCATAAGCATAGGTTTTCTCAGTACCCAGCAGTTCGCCCGGAGCCCCCATGATCCGCCCCAGAAATTTCTCAGGCGATGGAACAGTTTCGGACTGCGGAACGTACCCGACCCAGGGCGAAACAAAATGCGGATCGGTGGTAGCGGCAGCGATCGCCTCAACCGATCCGGGCTCGGGGATATCGGGGCTCTGCGCTTTCGCACTGACGCTCAACCACGCCAACCAGACTATCCACACCAGCGCGACTCGGAACATGCGGGCCCCCGACTGTAGTTGCCTGTTGCTGATTGCTTCCATTTGTTCAACGTGACGCGAAAGTTTAGCACGCGCTCCCTGCCCTCGCACCGGGCCTGCTAGCTCTTCTAGGACAAGCTGCAGAGGGCGCAGAGGCAAAGCGGTTCCGCTCTCCTTCGCGTCCTCTGCGGCTTTTCTTAGCGATCTCAGCGGTTAAAGGCTTTCGCCGAGTTTCTCATCACGAGCGGTTCGGTCGGCGGATCGTCCCCCGTTTTCCACAGTTCCCCGGTGACATCCGTCACAGCCAGCACTGCCTGCCAATCAATAAGGTGGTATCTGGCACAGCAGGACTTCGTGTGCCCGGGTGCCGGGTGCCCCGTTGCTCGCCGGGTGCCCCATTTTCTCGCGTTCTTTGCGAGAAGTGGGAGTTACGCGCACAACCCATGCTCTACAAGACTCTCAGCGCCGCCGTCTACGGCATCGATGCCAACATCATCCAGGTGGAAGTTGACTGTTCCGGCATCAAGTGCGATCAGGACCACTTCCACACCGTCGGCCTCCCTGACGCCGCCGTCCGCGAGAGCCGCGACCGCGTCCGTGCCGCGCTCAAAAACTGCGGCTACGACATCCCGCCCACGCATATCACCATCAACCTCGCCCCCGCCGACATCAAGAAAGAAGGTTCGGGATTCGACCTGCCCATGGCCCTCGGCATCGTCGGAGCCTACGGCGGCCTCACCAAGAAGGAAATGCCGGACTGCCTCTTCGTCGGAGAACTCTCCCTCGACGGCGGCGTTCGCAGCGTCCGCGGCGCTCTCCCCATCGCCATCGAGGCTCGCGGAAAGAAAATTGCCCGCATGGTCGTCCCCGAAGCCAATGCCAAAGAAGCCGCCATGGTCTCCGGCCTGGACGTCTATCCCGTGCGCTCGCTGCTCGACGTGATTCATTTCGTGAACTCCGGCAACGGCATTCTGCCCATCAAAGCCGACGGCGACTCGCTTCTGCGCGAATCCCAGCAGTTCTTCGTCGATTTCAAAGACGTTCGCGGACAGCAGACCGCCAAGCGCGCCATTGAGATCGCCTGCGCCGGAGGCCACAACATCCTCATGATCGGCCCGCCCGGCTCCGGCAAGACCATGCTCGCCAAGCGCATGCCCACCATCCTGCCGCCCTTCACCTTCGAAGAAGCGCTGGAGACGACCAAGATCCACAGCGTAGCCGGAGTGCTCGACCAAGGCACCGGCCTGGTCGGAACGCGCCCCTACCGTTCCCCGCATCACACCATTTCCGACGCCGGCCTGATCGGCGGCGGCGTCATCCCGCGCCCCGGCGAAGTCTCGCTCGCCCACAACGGCCTGCTCTTTCTCGACGAACTGCCCGAATTCCCCCGCAACGTGCTCGAAGTCCTCCGCCAGCCCCTCGAAGACGGCACGGTCAGCATTGCCCGCGCTTCCATGTCGCTCACGTTCCCCGCGCGCTTCATGCTGGCCGCCGCCATGAACCCCTGTCCCTGCGGCTTCCACAACGACCGCACCCGCGACTGCCAGTGCACCACGCCGATGATCCAGCGCTACGTGTCCAAGATTTCCGGCCCGCTCATGGACCGCATCGACATCCACATCGACGTTCCCGCCGTGAACTACAAAGAAATGCGCTCCACCAACGAACCGGAGAACTCGGCCAAGATTCGCGAACGCGTCATCCGCGCCCGCCAGAAGCAACTGGAACGCTTCGCCTCCTCCCGCGAAAAACTCTACTGCAACGCCCAGATGTCCTCCCGCCACATCCGCAGCTTCTGCGAACTCTCCGCCGATTGCGAACGCCTGCTCGAACGCGCCATGACCCAGCAAGGCCTGAGCGCCCGCGCCCACGACCGCATCCTGAAAGTCGCCCGCACCGTCGCCGACCTGGAAGACTCCCCGAACCTGCAGCCCAAACACATCGCCGAGGCCATCCAATACCGCAGCCTGGACCGCACGTATTGGGCGTAGCCCGGATGCTCAGCTACCAAAATGTGGGGACAGCCGCCATCGGCTGTCCATCGAGCGGAGCTCGACTGTGTGGTATCCGGAAAAGGCATTTTCAGCGGCAAGATGTCTTACTGGTGTATTCTCTAAAGCCAACGGCCTGTTTGGTTGGAGGCAGGAATGACATCGGACCTCGGTGTCGAGCGCGTTGTCCCGACGCAATTCCTCTTTCACTGTTCTTGTGGCGCAACCATCGAAACCAGCGAGAAGAGGGAAACCTGCCCCGATTGCGGTGAGACCATCGAGGTTCTGGAGTGTGTCCCAACGCCAGGCGGCAAGAAGTACAAACTGCGGATTAGTAAGCACCGACATGGCTGGAACACGGAGCCGCCGCTGTGGCCTATGGGTTGCGTTACGGCTGCGCGCCCGATGCGGAATCACCACGAGGGGTCAGATTCCGACCAACTGTTTCCCCCTTTATCTACGATTCGCCCTCACCTCCAGTCGCCGGATTACAACCAACGCTACCTGCGTCTGGGCTTGTTGATCCTGCTATCGCCGCTTTGGGTGCCACTTCTCTGGATTTTCCTCAGCCGCGCGTTTGGGCCGGCAACAGTGGAACAGGACCAGTCGAATAATCAAACCATCGAAACGCCCGAACCGACCGACTGCGGTCTCTTCAGCGGCTGTCACTACGAGAAGCGTACCGTCCACGTTAATGATAGGCGGGGTGGCCGCGCCGTCATCATTTGGCAGCGCGTGAACGATTAGGAAACTCCTTCGTCGTTCGTGCGGACCGCGGGTGCTAGGGGTGAGCAATCCCGTATCTCAAAATCCCTACGCCGGGTGCCCCATTTCTCGCGTTCTTCGCGAGAAGTGGGGTCTTTGATCGCTGCAGGTGAACCTCAAAGCCCCTTCGCCTTCAGCATCACATCCAGATCCTCCGGATGCAGCGCCCGCACCATCGCATCCTCCCGCCCCAGCTCTTTCTGAAATACCAGCTGCGCCAGCGATTCCTCCAGCGTGAACGATCCTTGCTTGCGGGTGATGGTGATCTCCTGCTGCAGATGCTGCAGCGCGTTCTTGCGGATATGCTGCCGCCCACCGTACCCGACGATCAGCAGTTCCGCGGCCGGCACACGGCCTCCGTTCCGCCGCGGAATCAGAGTCTGGGTCAGGATGGCGGCCAATGCCATTGCCATCTCGGCTCGAATCGAATGCTGCCGTTCCTGCGGGAACGAGTCCGCAATGCGCGAGACCGTCGAAGCCGCGTCAGTCGTGTGCAGCGTCGTAAACACAAGATGCCCAGTCTCCGCCGCCGACAAAGCGATTCTCGCCGTCTCCGGGTCGCGCATCTCGCCCACCACGATCACATCCGGCGCCTGCCGCAGTGCCGCTCGCAGCGCGGTAGGGAAGTCCGGAGCATCGATCCCAATTTCCACCTGCTCGATCAGGCTCAGGATGTGCCGGTGCTCGTACTCGATCGGGTCTTCAATCGTCACAATGTGGCGCGCTTCCCGCTGGTTGATTTCGTTCACCAGCGCCGCCAGAGTCGTGGTCTTCCCCGATCCGGTCGCTCCCCCGATGATCACCAACCCGCGCTGCAGCCGCGCCAGCGCCCCCACTCCCGAGGGCAGATGAAGTTCCTCGATCCCCGGCACTTTGGAAGGCAGGGCTCGAACCGTCGCCGCCGCGCGTCCCCGCTCGTGATGCAGATTGATGCGAAACCGCCCCAGCCCCTCGATTCGATAGGACGAGTCCGCGATGCGGTTTTGCCGGTACGCCTCGCGCGCATGGGCCGCCATCGCCGGAAGCACCGCCGCCTCAATTTCGTCGCCGGTCAAGGGGCTGTCGCCGATCGCGATAAGTGATCCCTCGACGCGCACCGTTGCCGGAGCTTGCGGAACCAGCAGCAGATCACTTCCATTTCGCGAGAGAAGTTGTTCCAGCCAGGCATTGAGCTGGGCAGACGCATGCGGGTGGGTTTCCGAGTTGATCGCTTGCACGCGGGCCGGATTTCCTTCAGCGCTCATCGTCCTAGCTTAGCTGCACCCAGCCAGCTTTGCCTACCCACTCCGGCCACAGTTCCCACACCGAGGAGTACGGGCCTCATCCTGAACCGAGCCGCTCTTCACGCGGAGGGAACGATCTCTCGCGCAGGGCGGCGACTAAAGCCCTTGACCGCCGCCCGCCGCAAAGATAGCCTCCCGTAGACACAGTCACCCTTACTCCACGAGGAGGCTCCGCATGACTCCGCTCTCCGCTCTCTGGCTCCCCATCGTGCTCTCGGCGGTCATCGTATTCGTTGCCAGCTCCATCATGCACATGGTGCTGCCCTATCACCACGGTGATTACCAAAAGCTGCCCGACGAGGACAAAGTCCTCACCGCCCTTCGCGCTGCCGGGCTGAAGCGCGGACTCTACATCTTCCCCTTCACCACCCACAAAGACATGAAGTCGCCCGCCGTGGTCGAAAAATACAACCAGGGGCCAGTCGGAATGCTCACCGTGTTCCCCAGCGGCCCGCCCGTCATGCCGAAGTTCCTCGGACTGTGGTTTGCCTACTGCCTCCTCATCGGTTTCTTCGTCGCCTACCTCACCGCCCACACGGTGGCGCCGGGCACGTACTATCTTGCCGTCTTTCGTGTCGTGGGAACGGCCGCATTCCTCGCCTACGGCCTGGGAAATATGAGCAACAGCATCTGGAAAGGGCAGACCTGGACCATGACCATCAAGGAAGTCGTCGATGGACTCGTCTACGCGCTGCTGACCGCGGGAACATTCGGCTGGCTGTGGCCCCGCTAAAGGCGCGGTTCCGGCGCCACACCGCTTTGCTCCTATCAGTTCTGGCGAAGTGCGGGCATGGGGATAGGAATATTCAGCGCCGTTGCGCCTGCTCCCACGCCCGCCTCGCACGTGTCCGGCGGAAAAGTACAAACCGTGCCGTTGCCCTGGCATCCTCCGCCCCAGAACATGTATCCCAACATGCCCGATGTCGTCCCCGCTCCCGCCGGAGGAATCGTCTCCACGAAGTTCGAAGCCACTTCCTGATCGGAACTCGGATAGCTGTCGCAGTTCGCTATGATGCTGTTCCCCACCACCCAAACGCTCCCTGCCAGCTTCGCGGGCGCCAGCGGCGGCACCGATCCGGAGAGCCCGTCAATGTGCTGTTGCCAGTAGCCTTCTGAAGTCGCGATCGCCGTCTTTTGCGAACTGACCATGGCATTGGCGTAATCCAGCACCGGGCCCGTTGTCTTGAGCCAGTTCGTGGTCGCGTAATTCGCCAGAGCCGTCAGGTACGTATCGCCGTCGCCCAAATCAACCGTGAGCCGCGCCGCCTGGTTCGCGCCTGTCGGGTCATACGGGAGCACGGATCGGAAAGCCGTGACGAACGTCTGCAACCCCGTCAGATTCGGGTTGCTGCTCTTTTCGTAATCGATTTCAATGCCCACATTGAATTGCTTGGCCGCGTTCGCCGCGTTGATCCCAAGCTGCGTGGGATTGCTGCCCAGGGCTTTGTCCCAGTTCTTGGTATAGCTGATGCCGCCAATCGAGAACATCACCCGCACTCCTTTGCTCTCGAAGTAATTCACCACCGCCGCAGTCATCCCATTGGGAATGCCGTTGGTATCGGTCGAGTCGGTCGTCAGATTCATCAGCTTCACTGGGTTGACGAAGCTCAAGACCACCAGGTTCACCGAAGGCGAGCCGTTGCCCCGATCGATGATCCAGTGATTCTGCGTGTCGAAGGTGGTCATGTTCGGCGCCGTGGCCCAACTGCATGCGTCGGAAGAGCAATGCCACAATCCATAAACCTGCAACTGGGTTTGAGCGTTCGCGCGTGGAACCATCCCGAGCAGTCCCGACAGGACCAGGCTCGTCACGCCGGCAAAGAGCAGCGCTGCGATCTTTCGCATCATAAGCGTCTCCTTTGATTTTTCACTGCGGGGCCGAACCGGCACTCATCGCCGGCGGACAAATAGGAAGGAACGAAGGGAGTGCGGTCGCGATGCCCCAACGCTCCCTTCGAGATTCAGTTACGGAGTGCCCGACGGCGCTCCCGCAATCTGCCAGGCGAATCCGAGAAACGACGACGCCGTCAGATCGATGGCCGGTTCCACCGTGGAGTAGGACTGCACGTTGTCCTGAAACACCGCGCCGTTCCCATTGAAGGCCGCGAACGTATCCACGCCGTTGGGTGGGCACGCCACCATCCCCGACAGTGTTCCCTTGGCCGCGAACGAATTCGGACCCTCCACCGCTGCGCCGAGCAGAAACGGAGGTCCATTCGGCGGCACGTCCACCAGATTCGTGACCTGGTGCTGCATGCAGAGCGGAAAGGTGCCGCCGTCGCCGACAATCAACGATGTGCCCCAGGCGTTCGCCCCCAGCACGTTCGATTGCCAGCGATTTCCGTAGGCGGCATACGCCGTCGTGCTGGTCAGGTAGTCGTACTCGTTGGCCATCACCACCAGGCCGCCGCCGTGCGAGGTAGTGTCATAGGTATTCCACGGGAATCCGAATCCGAACGGATCCTTGCCCGCTTGTGTGACCGCTTTGTCCAGTTGCTTCTTCAAGTCCGCCAGCAGCGCGGCTTCCGAAGTAGCTAGTCCCGGGGGATTTCCGGCCAGCACAATCGCGCGGTACAACTCGAAGTGCGCCAGGCCGCTGACGTCGTACAGGTTCAAAGTGTCGGCCGCATCGTTCGGACCCGTGATATACGCATGCGCCCACGTCGCCGCCAGCGGCAAGTAGTACAGAGGATCGGTGTGGGGCAGACCCGGCGGCAGGCTGGTCGCGCCCTGCAGGGCAAAGTACAACTCGGTGGCCCCGAGTTCAAGATCGTCCCGCCACTCAGTTTCCGGATAGAAATCAAACGGCCCGACAGTCAGCAGATTTCCCGTCGGCGCCGTATTCGCCAGATCGAAGATATGCTCTGCCGAAAGCAGGCACTGGTTGGCATACGTCGGGTTGCTCGCGGCAAACACTTTGTAGCAGAGCGCAAAATCCGCGGCCAGCCGTCCCGCGATGTTAGGACTGATCGACGCCCCCGCCCCTCCCGCCGTGTTTTGAAACACCGGGCGATGGCAGATGAACTGATACGGCGACACGCATCCCTGGTAGTTATCGTCCGCCTGCGGCAGGCGCCAGATGTCGTGATCGCCCGCATAATTGTGTCCCCCCGACGCCACCGCCACCTGGTAATAGAGAGTCTTCGAGCTGTCGGCCCACATCTTCTGCAGCCAGTCCAGGCCGAACTGCGCCTCGGCGGTGAAGTTCGACGCGCTTGACCCCGAGCCCATCTGCCCCGGAAAATCTCGCACCCCCACCAGCATCATGGCCACGGTGTAGCTGTGAGTCTCCACGAACTTCATGTAATCGCCCGCGTCCCACCATCCGCCCGAGGCGTCGATGACCGCGCCCGTCGCCGTCAGCGGTCCGGCATTGTCCTTCCTGTTGAACGTGGGAGTGAAATACACCTTCGCACTCTGATCGTTCAGATGCCCCGGCGCACGTGCGCAAAGCATTCGGTATGTAATTCGGCCCGTCGCGCGAAGTTTCGTAATAGAAAAGCGAATTCGCCAGCGGCGTTGAATAGAGATTCGCCGCCGTGTCGATTTTGAAAGCCGGCGACGTGGCCGCAATCGGCGACGCCACCGAAATCGTGTACGTCCCGGCGGCCGTGACCGAATCGAAATCCAGCGCGTACACGCTGGTGAAAGTCCCCCATGCCCCCAGACTCGTCCCCACGGATGCCGAATACACCGTAGTTCCCCCGGAATTCTTGACCGCGAACGTGGCCCCGGTTTCCGCGCCACTTGCCATCAGGTAGGCGCGTTTCGTGGAACTTCCCACATAACCCACTTGGTTGACCCGGATGTTAGCGCTCGCGGCGTGGGACAGATCGCTCGCGGAGAAAACGGTCAGCGCCACAAAGAAGAGGTGAGACAGAATGCGGGCAGTGGACTGCCCCGGTAGGCCTGCCATGGGACACCCCCAGTGAACGGTTTTAATAAATCGCATGAATAGTGCTACCGCCCCGCCGTCCTGTCAATAGGGGAAACACCGCAGGAGCCTTTGGACTCTCTCTCTCTCTCTCTCTCTCTCTCTCTCTCTCCTCTCTCTCTCAGACGGCTAGATCCGGTTCCCGCAATAGGTTTGGTGGAAAGGCACGGCAGCCGTGCCGTCAGAGCTAGATCCGCTGCCCGTTGCCCGCGAGTAGGTTTTGTGGAAAGGCAGGGCCGCCAGGCCGTCAGAGCTAGATCCGTTGCCCGTTGCCCGCGAGTAGGGTTTGTGGAAAGGCACGGCAGCCGTGCCGCCAGAGCTAGATCTGCTGCCCCTTGCCCGCGAGTAGGGTTTGTGGAAGGGCACGGCAGCCGTGCCGTCAGAGCTAGATCTGCTGCTGCCCGCGAGTAGGGTTTGTGGAAGGGCACGGCTTCAGCCGTGCCGTTAGAGCCGCGAAATAAATCAGGGCTTTAGCCCCTGAGGCTCCTCCGCCTAACTCTCTTCCCGCGGCCGCATGTTGCCGCAGCGCAGGTAGCGGTTGTGCCAGCCCAGCGATTCGGTCAGCAGGTGCGGCGTATGTTTGCCATACGACAACCGCTCCGACCGCGCCAGGTAGTCGGCCAGCAAAGGTTTGTAATCCGGACTCGAACACTTCTCAATGATCAGCTTTGCCCGCTGTCGCGGCGAGAGTCCGCGCAGGTCGGCCAGTCCATGCTCCGTCACAATGACCTGCACATCGTGCTCCGTGTGGTCCACATGCGACACCATCGGCACGATCGTCGAGATCGTCCCCTTCTGCGCCGTCGACGGAGCCATAAAAATCGAGAGGTATCCGTTACGCGCAAAATCACCCGACCCGCCGATGCCGTTCTGAATGCGCGATCCCATCACATGCGTCGAATTCACGTTGCCGTAAATGTCGGCCTCGATCATCCCGTTCATGGCGATGACTCCCAGCCGCCGGATGATCTCCGGGTGATTCGAAATCTCCTGCGGCCGCAGCACAATTCGCTCCCGGTAGCTGGCCATATCCGCATTCACTTCGTTGAGCATCTCCGGGCTGAGCGAGAACGCCGTGGCCGACGCCGACGTCACCTTGCCGGACTTCAGCAGACGAATCATTCCATCTTGAATCACTTCCGTGTAGGAAGTCAGCCCTTCAAATGGCCCTTCCTCCAACCCGAACAGCACCGCATTGGCAATGTTGCCCACGCCGGATTGCAGCGGCAGCAGGTTCGCCGGCATGCGCCCCTTCCGCACTTCCCAGCTCAGAAATTCCAGAATGTGCCCCGCGATCCTCTTCGACACCTCATCGGGCGCCTTGAAGGCGCTGTTGCGGTCGGGAGAATCCGTCAGCACGACCGCCACAACTTTCTCGGCTGGAACGTTGAGATACGGCGTTCCGATGCGCTGCCCCGGGCGCACCAGCGGAATCGGCCCGCGATTCGGTGGCGCCTCGAGACCGTAATAAATGTCATGCATGCCCTCGAGTGCGGCCGGCTGCCAGGAGTTCACTTCGAGGATGATGCGCTCCGCCTGATCGACCCATGTTTTGTTGTTCCCGATCGACGAACTCGGCACCACCCGCCCGTCCTCCAGCACGGCTGTCACTTCGATCAGCGCCACATCCAGCTTGCCCAGAAACCCGTACTCGACGAACTGGGCCACATGGCTCAGGTGAATGTCCATGTAGTCCATTTCGCCCGCGTTGATGCGCTTGCGCGTCTCCGGATCCGACTGGTAGGGAAGCCGCAGGTGAATGCCTCCGGCCATGGCCAGCGCCCCGTCCAGCTCCGGCCCCGTCGAAGCACCCGTGAACACGCTGACCTGAAACTTCTGTCCGTGGAAGTGCGCGTCCGCTATGCGATGCGCCAGTTCAATCGGCACCGTCTTCGGATAACCCGACCCCGTAAACCCGCTCATGCCAATCTGGTCGCCGGACCGAATCAAAGCCGCGGCTTCCGCGGCGCTCATGATCTTTCGCTCTAAGTCAGCGTTCAAAACGCGCGTGGCCGCGGACGCAATACTCATGGAAAGGCCCTCACAGTCGGTAAAGAATCTCCCTCAACCGTATTGTCCCAGCTATTCCCGGTCTGTGATTTCAATCACAAGCCCCCGGTGGTATGCAATCCGACCGCATCCAACTCACTGGCAGGAGCGGGTTGGCATGTCGGTGAACAGTCACTGAGTTCTAGAAAGAGAGCTCTAGAAATCTAGAAAAGCGCCGCCTCGATCGGAGGCCGAGAACATTTTAGTCTTGAGGCAGTAAGTCGCGTCACGTTTTCTTGATGCTCGGCTGCGCCGAGGACTTGCATCACTCACGCGCCCCCCTCGCTCGCCAGCCGTTCCCGCTAGACGTCGGCCCACCAACTCGACCTTTACCGCTAAGCAAACCTCGGGCATGTCTAGCGAGGTCGTGCCAGCGTGCAAAGGATGAAGTTGAAAAACGGACTTTAGCCCCAGAGTTTCCCTGCGGCTAAAGCCCGTCATAGTGGTAGCTCAGATAATGCAGCACCGGAGTTCTGCGACTACCGAAGAGCTTCTTCTTTCAGTCCCCGGCGGATTTTGGGGCGCGGACAGTCCCTGAACAACGCGCGGTCTTGATGGGATTAGGGAACCGTCACGGCCCACGTACCGACGCTGGTCGTCTGTCCCGCGGCGGTCGAGGTGAGGTACACGCCCGCCCCCCATGGATCGGCCGAACATGCGTAACTCCCCCCCATGCGCACGATGCAACTGAAACCGACGTTGCCGTTGTTAAAAGACTCGTACACGCACAACTGACCGGCAAGGGCCAGAGGGTTGCTGCTGCTACCTGGGCAATTCGTCGTTGAGGCCCCCCCGGACGGGATGAAGTTGGCAGTGGGAGCTGAGGCCAGCGTGAACCCGAAGGAGAAGGTCGAGACGCCTCGGGCGCCGGCAGCGGCGGCATTGACTTCAACGCCGTAGTTGCCACGCAAGGTTGTGCCGCTGGCCACGTTGCTGGCGCTGACGTTGGTCAACCCCGAGCCATTGCCTGATACGGTCCCGCCAACCGTGAGGTTGCCAGTGACACCTTCCCCACCACCGACACTCAAGCCGCCGGTGAAGCTGCCGGCGGTACCGGAGACTACACCTGCGGCGGCAAGATTGCCGGCGAAGCCACCCGAGCCTGCGGTGAAGCTGCCGGTAGCGTCACGTTTGACGATGGCGTTGGCGACATCCGAACTGGTGGGGACAACGTTCCAGGCGAAGTTCAGAGTGCCGGTGCCGGTGACAGGCGAACCGCTGACGGTGAAATCCGTCGCTGGCGCTGTCAGGCCCACACTCTTCACGGTGCCAGGCCCCGTGCCGGGAAAGGTTTGCCCGGCAGCAAAGGTAATTCGGCCGTTGCTGGCGATGTTCAGTCCGGTTTCGGCAAGTTTGTTGGTTCCGGTCGCGTAGAGCAGGTTCAGCGTCCCACTCGTGCTCGCCGTGTTGTTGCCCACAGGCTCGACTTGCCACTGGAAGTTCTGCGCTGCCGCTGTTCCCGTCCCGCTGTTAAACGCCGAGGCCGTCAGCTTGATGGGTTGCGAGTTCTTGCCTGCGGTTGCGGTAGCTGTGCCTGTCGCCGGCAGAGTCAGCAGTCCGCGCACGGTTGCGGACCCACTGACGTCCAGCTTGGCGCCCGGCGCAGTATTGCCGATACCGACGTTGGTTCCATTGTCGAAGATCAGCGAACTAGTGATGTCGGCGGTGGCATCGAACTTCGCCAACCGGTTGACCGAGCCGCCGGCGGTGGTCACCGGCGTAGTTCCCGGGGCCAAGGGTGGTTGTTCCGCCACGCCTGGGGTTGGCACGGTGGCGCTGATGGCATTGGGCGGAGCCGCCAACACAAACGCGGACGCGGGCAGTCCGCCCACGGTTTGCGCGTCGGCCGCTTTCAAGGCATAGGGCACACTTAGCAGCAGAATGCGGGGCTGCTCGGGTTGTCCCTGAGCCTGCACTCCCAGCCAGCGCGCTTCTCCAGCCACAAAGATGTCGGCCGGCAACCCGGTGCTGGTGGTGGAACCAAGCATTACCGCGTAATGGCCATTCTTGTCCGGCTGGACGTTCTGCGTCTCCATCCAAAGTGGCGCACCGCCCTGCTCTTCCTTATAGAGAAGGAACGTCACTCCGCTGATATTGGTCTGAGGCCTGCCGTTGAGGTCGGTCAACACGCTGCTGAAATTCATCAATGGCGGCACCACGACGTTGCGACTGCTGGTTGTACTCGCTGCCGGCCGCTGCGCCGACATCGGAAGAACGCAGCAGATCAGCAACAGGCACGCACATAGCGATATATTCCGGCTCGACATAAACTCCTCCTGATGGGTTGCTGGTGCCTTCGGGCCGAGGAGCCGAATGCGGGTTCGGGGCCCTTCCGGTGCGAATCAGAGAAGCCTCGGGGCGTGGTTCGAACCGGTTGCAAGTGTGAGGCAAGAAGAACGGAAAAAATCTTGTTGATCGTACGCGGTTTCTGGCGCATCTTCTGCCGGAACAATCAGAGAGACACCGAGGCCCAGAAGCCCGAAAAAAATGAGAACGGAGCACGGCTTTCTCATACGCGTACCCCTGCCTGTACGGGTAAAGCTCCCTCGAGGACATTGGGAATCGTGCTCGTTCGGAGAGGGCTAACGCGGCCTTCTTAACACTACAGCGGCTCTATGTCTGTGATGTTGGTCACGGTAAAGAGTAGTGGTTACTGGCTCTCCTATTTGGCGTTGGGGGAGAGATCGTGATTCTGTGGGTGTGGCCTTCGTCAATTGGCGAAACATCGCCTTAACCCCCATCGACGCCGTAAAGGCCCTTCCACCCGTTGACCCGCGACCCCGGGCCAGCATTTCCACTGCCCGCCATTGCAACCGCGCCAGGCCACCGTCTGTGCAGCTAACTTGCTGATTCGAATAGACTATCGAGGACGGGTATCCCCGGTCAGGCATCTACCTGACGCACCCGAGTGCCTCCTCTTCCACCCCTTGACAAATAAATACTTGACCTCTTCTCCCCGTGCAGCTACATTAACCAGTTCCAGGAACATCCGGAAGCTTCTGGGCCTTGTTCGAACCACCTGCGCCTGCGGAGCGAAGCCCAGAAAATTGAGCATCTTCGGTGACCTGTCACGCATCTATTCAAAGTGAGTTTTACGCTTACTCCTGTACAACCTACTAGGAATCAGTGACTTAGGGCGCAGTCTGTGGGTTCCGGTCACCCTCCCTGGCAGAAGGACGAAGGCGCAAGGCCACCATCATAAAGTAAGGAGAAATAAAGCACATGCGCTCTGATCGTGTGTTTGATGCTTTACAGACTCTGCGGAACCGTTATATGCTTTGTCAGCTTGCCTCCAAGGCCACGCGGAAGTTCCACCGGCCCAGTACCAGAATCCAGGAAACGATGAACGGTGTGTTGGACCGGATCGCTGGCGCGGAGCGGCAAGAAGTTTTATCGGAACCAGAGAATTTTGCTGAGGCACAACGGCGGGCTGCTTAACCCAGCCCCGCCTTCCTGCCTGGTAGTATTTGCGTCTTCCCTGCGTCCCCTCCTTTTGAAAATCTCCCGCTGACACTAACGAATACGTTTTAGTGCGCGGGTTCAGGTGAATCATGACCATTGCTGAACTAAAAGAAAAGAACATCACCGAGCTGACCAAGATCGCAAGGACCTTGGATCTGCCCGGTGCCAGCGGTATGCGCAAGCAGGACTTGATCTTCAAGATCCTGCAGGCGCAGAGCGAAAAAGAAGGCCACATCTTTGCCGAAGGCGTGCTTGAAATCCTGCCCGACGGCTACGGCTTCCTCCGCTCTCCCGATTACAACTACCTTCCGGGCCCCGACGACATCTACGTGTCGCCTTCCCAGATCCGCAAATTCGACCTCAAGACCGGCGACACCATCAGCGGCCAGGTACGTCCTCCCCACGAGGGCGAAAAATATTTCGCGCTCGTCAAGATTGAAGCCGTCAACTTCGAATCGCCCGATGAAGCCCGCAACAAGATCCTGTTCGACAACCTGACGCCGCTGTATCCGCAGGAGCGCCTCAAGCTCGAGACCACCCGCGAGAACGCCAGCGCCCGCGTCATGGACCTGCTCACGCCCCTCGGCAAGGGACAGCGCGGCCTGATCGTTTCTCCGCCGCGCGCCGGCAAGACCATGCTGCTGCAGAACGTCGCCAACTCCATCACCACCAATCATCCCGAAGTTGTTCTGATGGTCCTGCTGATCGACGAACGCCCCGAAGAAGTCACCGACATGCAGCGCTCGGTCAAAGGCGAAGTGATTTCCTCCACCTTCGACGAGCCCGCCGCCCGCCACGTGCAGGTCGCGGAAATGGTGATCGAGAAAGCCAAGCGTCTGGTCGAGCACAAGCGCGACGTCGTGATCCTGCTCGATTCCATCACCCGTCTCGCCCGCGCCTATAACACCATCGTTCCGCCCTCCGGCAAAGTCCTCTCCGGCGGCGTCGATTCCAACGCCTTGCAGCGTCCGAAGCGTTTCTTCGGCTCCGCCCGCAACATCGAAGAAGGCGGCTCGCTCACCATCATCGCCACCGCGCTGATCGACACCGGTTCCCGCATGGACGACGTGATCTTCGAAGAATTCAAAGGCACCGGCAATTCCGAAATCATCCTCGAGCGCAAACTGGTCGACAAGCGCGTCTTCCCAGCCATCGACATTCAGCGCTCCGGCACCCGTAAAGAAGAGCTTCTGATTCCCAAGGAAGATCTATCGCGCATCTGGGTCCTGCGCAAAGTCCTGAACCCGCTCTCCCCGGTGGAAGCGATGGAGTTGCTGATCGACAAGCTCAGCAAGACGAAAGGGAACAGCGAATTCCTGGCCAACATGAGCGCGCTCTAAACACGTAGCCCCGGACGCATTCGTCCGGGGCTTTCGCTCGGTGCCGACTCCGCTCTGGACACGCTGCGTCGGCGTCCAGATGACTCCCCTGTGTCCTCCGTGTCCTCTGTGGTTAATCTTCCCCCCCGACGTATAATTTTGTAGAGCAGTGCTCGCCTGACGCTCTGTGAGGTTTCCGTGCGATCCACTTTCGTATGGACAGTTTTGCTGTGTCTGTTCGCCTACCCAGATTTTGCGCAGAACCCTGTCCCGCGCCAGGCGCCGTTACCGCCCAACTCGCCCATCACGGACGAAGATGAAGCGCGCTCCCGCATCACCAGCGAAATGGCCAAGAAAGCCGCCAAGGAGCGCGTTGCCGCCCTCAAGCACGACACCGACAAGCTCTTGAAGTTATCCGTCGAACTCAAACAATCGGTAGACAAGTCGGATGAGAACGTGCTCTCTCTCGACGTGATTAAGAAGGCCGAAGAGATCGAAAAGCTGGCCCACAGCGTCAAAGAAAAAATGAAAGGCCCGAACTAAGAATCTCCCTTTTTCCAAACGACGGAGCCATTCTTAACGGCCTACTTGAGTTCGGAGACATCCACTGTGGCGTTGCTATAGCGCACTGCCCGGTTGCTCAGTTGCGCGATCACATCGGGTGTGAGCGCCTGGTCGAACGCGAGAACCACCACTCCCTGCGCAAACGTCCTTGTATTCCATCGCTTCATCCAGATCTCGCCCCCCTCGGTCCGCCTGGAGTGGACCTCATCGTGATCTGTCCCGACGACGACTGTAAGACGCGGGTGCAGTGCAGCAGCGTCCATGTGAAACGCGTGCTGCACTGCCACGCAGGCGTTGCGGTAGATACTTTCCGCCTCACGTATCTGGGCTGGGCTGAGAGAAAAGTTAGTGTTCTTGGCATGGCGGACCGAAAACGTTCGGTCCGAGGAGGCTTGTGCCAGCCCGATTGTGGAAAGGAGAAGAACTACAAACATCGCTCGTAACATTGCTCGTAACATCGGAGGCCTGCTTCATCGCGTGAAACGTCACGCCACATACCCAACAAAGCACAACCTAATGGACCACGCGAGTGACAGCAACTGTAAAAATATACAGTGTTGGCTCCTGCTCACGAGCTAGACTTGCGTCGAATGACGGAATCTCATTGTCTCCTCCCCACATCCGCGCCATAATGCCGAGTGGGGTCCAGCCTTTCGGTGCTTCATACTCCGTGCCTGGGTCTTTCGCAGAAGGAGGCTTGTCATGCTCAAGCCATATTCACTCACCTTGCTATTCCTCGCTCTGATGGCTGCAGGCGCCGCATCGGCGCAGATGCCACACTATCCGTCTTCTGTCTCGCAGGGCCCCGGAGGCAACGTGCCCGTCACCTCAGGGGACGACATTCAAAAAGCGCAGGCCATCGCCGCCAGCCAGCAGCGCCAGGTCGAGATCAGACGCGACACTGAAAAAATGTACCAGCTCACTTCCGAACTGAAAGATTACCTGGACAAGACAGGCCAAGGCGTCGTGTCCACGGACGCCATCAAGAAAGCCGAACAGATCGAAAAACTAGCCCACAGCGTGAAGTCGAAATTGAAGCAGACGTTCTGACTGATGTGTAAATAACCTGGTCTATGTAGGGACAGCCGCCATCGGCTATCCGCCGAGCGCAGCTCGGCAAGGTCCTAAGTCTCCCAAAAACAAAACGCCATCCGGATCGCTCCAGATGGCGTCGCTGTTTCCAGCCGCGTCTATTCCGCGCCCTGCTTGATCCGCATCCCGTAGAACGAACGGTACACGAATGTAAACGACACCACGAAGAATGCCCCTGCCAGCACTCGAGTCAGGGTCGTCCCCTGATCGCTGGCCAGCTTCACCGCGAGTTCCACCGCCAGCAATCCGAACAGCGTGGTGAACTTGATGACCGGGTTCAGCGCCACCGACGACGTGTCCTTGAACGGATCGCCAACCGTATCACCGATGACCGTGGCGGCGTGCAGTTCCGTGCCTTTCTGCTTCATCTCGACTTCCACAATCTTCTTGGCGTTGTCCCAGGCAGCGCCCGCGTTCGCCATAAAGATCGCCTGGTAGAGCCCGAAGATCGCAATCGAGATCAGATATCCCACGAAGTAAAACGGATCGACGAAGGCGAACGCCAGCGTCCCGAAGAACACTGCAATGAAGATGTTCAACATCCCTTTCTGCGCATACTTCGTGCAAATCTCCACCACCTTCTTGCTGTCGGCGATGGAGGCCTTCTCTACGCCTTCGAGTTTGATATTGGCCTTGATGAACTCGACGGCCCGATAAGCCCCGGTCGTCACCGCCTGCGTAGACGCGCCGGTGAACCAGTAAATCATCGCGCCGCCCGTAATCAATCCGAGAAAAAACGGCGCATAAAGCAGCGACAATTTGTCCAGGTTCGCAGCCAGTCCATTGGTCAGCGCCATGATGATCGAAAAAATCATGGTCGTGGCGCCCACCACGGCCGTCCCGATCAGCACCGGTTTCGCCGTGGCCTTAAACGTATTTCCCGCCCCGTCGTTGGCCTCGAGCAAGTACTTGGCGCGCTCGAAGTCCACGTTCATGTTGAAATCTTTCTTGATCTCCGCCTGCACGTTCGGCACCGTCTCAATCAGCGAAAGCTCGTATACCGACTGCGCGTTGTCCGTCACCGGACCGTAGGAATCCACCGCGATCGTGACCGGCCCCATGCCCAGAAATCCGAATGCCACCAGTCCGAACGCGAACACCGCCGGCGCCAGCATTCCTGCCGCCATCGCCAGGCCCATTGTGCTCATGTAATACGCAATCGCCATCAGCATCATCATCGCCAGCCCAAGATAGTAGCCGGAGAAATTCCCCGCCACGAATCCCGACAGAATGCCGAGCGATGCTCCGCCTTCCTGCGCCGATACCACCACTTCTCTCACGTGCCGCGACTCAGTCGAGGTAAACACCTTCACCAGTTCCGGAATCAACGCCCCCGCCAGCGTGCCGCACGAAATAATCGTTGCCAGCTTCCACCACTGCGTCCCGTCGGTGCCGAGTTGCGGAATGACAAAGTACGAAATCAGATAGGTGATGGCGATCGAGATAATCGAAGTCAGCCACACCAGCGAAGTCAGCGGCGCTTCGAAGTTCATCTCGTTGGCTGAACCATACTTCGCCTTAGCAATCGCGCCATTCAGGAAGTACGACAATGCGCTCGACACCAGCATCATCACGCGCATTACAAAGATCCACACCAGCAACTGCACCTGCAAGTTCGGTTCTTTCACGCCCAGCAGGATAAACGTGATCAACGCCACGCCCGTCACACCGTACGTCTCAAAACCGTCCGCCGACGGCCCCACCGAGTCGCCCGCATTGTCGCCTGTGCAATCGGCAATCACGCCCGGATTCCGCGCGTCATCTTCCTTGATCTTGAACACAATCTTCATCAAGTCCGACCCGATGTCGGCGATCTTGGTGAAGATGCCGCCCGCAATTCGCAGCGCCGCCGCGCCCAGCGACTCGCCAATCGCGAAGCCGATGAAGCACGGTCCCGCATAATCACCCGGAATGAACAGCAGAATGAACAGCATGATCAGCAGTTCCACGCTGATCAGCATCATCCCGATGCTCATGCCCGCCTCCAGCGGAATCTGATACACCGGATACGGCTTGCCCGGCAGGGAAGCGAACGCCGTCCGCGAATTCGCAAACGTGTTCACCCGAATGCCGAACCACGCCACCCCATAGCTCCCCGCGATCCCCACCAGACTGAACCCAAGGATGATGGGCAGCGTCAGCCCCACCGACTTTCCCGGCACCGGCGATAGCCAGCCAAAGTAAGCCGCAATTATGACGGCGATGAAAGCCCACAGAAACAGAATGAATTTCCCCTGCGTCACCAGGTACGTCTTGCACGTCTCATAAATCAATTCGGAGATCTCGCGCATCGAGCGATGCACCGGCAGGTTCTTCAGCCGCATGAAGATCGTCATGCCAAAGCCCAGTCCGAACAGGCAGAACAGGATTCCGATCAGCAGCAACTTGTGGCCGTCGATCGCGCCATTGAGGAAGCTGACCTGCGATAGGTCCGGCAGCTTCAGGGAAGCTTCACCGCCGGCAGCTTCGCCGGCAGGTTGAGCCAGGGCCGTAGCGGCGCCCGCGGTGAGCAGCGCGGCTACGGCGGAAAGTTTCGTGCCCATGCTGCGGGTGAAAGACGCAGCAGTGGCGAACAGGGTGCGGATCATGAGTCCTCCGAAAGAAAACGGTTTTAAGGAATTAGTGAATGTGTCAGGTACGGCTTTCCGGATGCAGCATCGAAGTCGGATTTCGCGCGCCGAGGTTCGACCCGAAAATACAGGAGAAGGAAGACCCTACTCCTGGTGCCCCTGCGCAAAACAGCCGTTTATAACACGTCGGGTAACCGGGGTCAAACCCACGAACGAGGGATGCGGTGGGAGTTTCCCCGATTGGCTGCAGAATCGTTTTTCTAAGCCATTTTCCAGCAATTCGCGGCAGTAGCCGCTTCATCCTAAATACTTCTGCAGCGGCTCCCAATAATGCGTCCACCATCCCGGCGCGAGGTGTGCGGCGGTCTATTGTCCCTTTCAGGCCGTTGTGGATTACTTCCCTCTGGCGACCGAGGCCTCATACATCGCGTCCAGCAGGTCCTGCGAGTGGCCGTCGTAGTCGGCATCGAGCGACCACAGGAACGTGCCGCCCAGCCCCCGATCCCAGTCCGAATACCAGACTCGCAAATAGGTCGAGAACGCATCGTCGTAGGTAATATAGCCGTCGCTCCCGTCAGTCTTCAGCATGTAGGGCACGAACGCGATGGGATCGTAATAGGTTTGCCAGCCCTCTCGGTTGATCCGGTGCTTCACGTCCGGGCCGTAGTTCACCGAGGCCACGGTGGTGTCATCGCAGGCTCCATCGGACGTGTAGGCCGCGTTGGGACACAGCCCAAACAGTTGGTTGATGTTGGTGTAGTGGTAGCCGTAAAACGGCGTTCCCATGTTGAGCTGCGCTGGTGGAACATTCTTCAGAAAAATCTTTGCGGTATCACGCACGCTTCCGCCCGGCTGACATTCCCAGGGCGCCGGATCGTGCCAGTCCCAGAAGACAGGTGAATTGAGCTGCCCATACGCGGTCCACGGCCCGGCGCAGTCGTACATCATAATGTTGAAGTAGTCGAGAGACAATTGCAGGTGTTTCAGGTCGTATCCATAACCACCCCAGGGCGCCGCGTCGATCGACAGCACATAATCGGGGTTCGACTTACGCAACTTTGCCATCAGGTCTACCAGGAACGTGCGATCGACAGTAGTTTCGGGATACTCCCAGTCAATGTCCACACCTTCGTAGCGCCACTGTTTTTCGAAGGCCGCGATGTTGTCCACCAGGGTATCTACCGCACCGCTGGCTTCGATCCCACTGAAGTCTCCGCCCAGCAGGAGCAGCACTTTCACGCCCGCGGCGTGCGCACGATTGTTGAGTTCCGGCTCGATGAATCCTTGGGGCACCGACAGGCTGCCGCTCGCATCGAACGACACTCCCGCGTGGTTGATATGCGTGAGCTTATGGTAGGGAATCTGCAAGTGACTGTAGGGAGGCGTCTGGTACTTGCTCCAGTATCCGTAGTCGCCCACGATGCGCTTGGTAAGGTGGTGCTCGTGCGCCTGCTGCGCGAACGCGGAAGGCAAACAAATCACCGCCATCAAACTCACAACGAACAATGGGGCCAGACGCGGGAACTGCAGGGAACGGGAGATCATGAGGTGCCTCCGGGCAGAGGTTTCAGGCCGGGGCAGGCCGCGTACAGCCGCGTCCAGTCAGAAGTTTGAGCATTTTACCACGACCGGCAGGAACCGCACGGGCGTCATCTGTATGGCGTCATCCTGACCGCACCCGTTCTTCAGGCGGAGGGAAGGATCTCGCGAGCACACCCGAGCACAGCGTTGGGTGAGTGTCGGAGATTCGACCGGACCGCGCGGGTTGGGATGAAGTTCCTAAGAAAGGGCCGAAGGTTTAAACTGCACAGACATATCGAAACCATCCTGAGGAATCTATGATGAACGACACTGCCGCGTTCCCTACGACTATCGAACCCTGGCTTTCCGTTCGCAACGGCGCCCGCGCGGTCGAGTTCTACAAGTCCGCTTTCGGCGCAACCGAGGTGTTTCGCATGGATGGCGGAGGAAGTGTGGTCGCCAAGCTTTCCGTCGACAGTGCGCAGTTTTGGCTGAGTGACGAGTCTCCTGAACACGGTAACTTCAGTCCTCCGACCCTCGGAGGCAGTTCAGTCCGCATCATTTTGACGGTGGCCGATCCCGACGCCGTCTTCGCGCGTGCCGTGGCAGCCGGTGCCGCGCAGGTCTATGCCGTAACCGAGGAACACGGCTGGCGCTTGGGCCGCGTCGTGGATCCCTTCGGACATCACTGGGAGATTGGCCGTCCGCTCAGGTAATCCTGATGACTGGTTTCTGGAAAAAACGGACTTGATCGGGAACGTCCCTCACCCTAGCGCGAAGGCCCGTCTTATCTTTTTTCTTTGAGCGCGGAAAGCGGCGGCCCGCCCGCTGCTCGCAGCAACATGCGCTGGTCGCTGCTGTGCGCGTCGTGACAGTCCACGCATGTTCCTTTCACCGCCGGCCGGTGCTGCCGCAGTTCCGCGGACTTCTCGTGGCACGCAAAGCAGATTTGTTCCTTCGGCATCGCCAGGTTCAATGTCGTCATGTCACCCTGGACCTTCACAACGTGACATACGGTGCACGAAGTCGCCATAGCCGAGTGAACCGACTTCCCATTGATTTTAGCCGCATGACACGACGAACAGTCGGCGTCGAGTGGAACAACACCCGGGTGCTCGACGCTCCATGCCGGCATCGCCACCGCCAGCAGCACAAGAAGAAAAACAATCCGCGTGTTAACGAGGCGTCTCATAAGCGTCGCGCCATTCTATTGAGCCGCGACCGCCCAAGCATTACTAAGAATCAATTACCCCCGCGGAATCAAGCCCAAAGACGCTCGTTCGGAATGAAATAGAACCCGATAACTCGTTTGGGGACAGGAAGAAGCAGAAGGTGAGTGATCACAATCACGCATGCCTGCGACGGCACGCACACAAGCGTCATGTGGCGCGGGCGCCCCCGCCCGCGGTGGCCCGAAACCAAGATATTCGGAATGCTACTTCTTCACTCCCGCCGGAAAGTTTGTAATCACCGTGACCGATTGGCTGACTTGCTGCGAAACCACGTTCAGCAGAATCTTCTTCCCGTCGGGCGACACATCATAGATAAATTGCTGGGTTGCCGGTGTGGTGACCAGTGATTGCGCGGTCCCAAACTGTAACGCTCCGTTGGCTTCCTTGACCGGTACGACCGACAAAACACGGCTGATGTCGTTGGCGAAGTAGAGTTCCTTGCCGTCTTTGCTCCACCGCGGTTGTGAGCCCTCGTTGGTGGAAACCTGCCACTTACCCTGCCCGCCACCATACGCCACCACATACACTTCCGCGGTACCGGATTCGTTCGACGCGTAGGCCAGCCAACGTCCGTCTGGCGAGAGATTCCCCATGGCACTGAACGAGTTCCCCGAGTGTGGTACGACCAGCCTCGGTTTGCGCTCACCCTCGAGCGGCAAAGCCCAGACCTCCCAATTGCTGCCCGCTGGACCCCTCGAATAGAACAGTGTCTTTCCATCCGGCGACCAACTGTTGGCCAAACACACCAGGTCATCGGTCAGCAGGAGTTCCTCCACCCCGCTGCCATCGGACCGTTTCCGGTACAGGTTGGCGTGTCCGTTACGATCGGACGAATAGGCGATCCAATTACCGTCGGGCGACCAAACCGGAAATGTGTTTGACACGGGACCGAACGTAAGCCGCGTGCGCACGTTGCGAGCCAGGTCCAGCACCCAGATGTCGTTCATCCCCGTGTCGATCTGCAACGCGATCCGGTCGCCCTGCGGGGAAATGCGCGCCGTTTGCAGGTTGGTGAGCTTGTCGGCCACGGTGCCAATCTGCTTGCCGGTGCGATCGGTCCAGATCAGTTGCCAGTCGGCGGTCCCGCCGCTGCCTAATACCAGCAGACCGTTGTTGGACGCAGACGCATCCGTGTGCCACGTGCTGATGTCGTCCACCACGCCGCTGGCCAACGCTTGGGGTTCTCCACTCAACCGCCCCGCTGCGGGATCGAAAGGTTGCGCCATCAACTGGCCGCCACGCGCAAACAAGAGATACCCGCTGCCGTAAACCGCGTTGGATTGCGAGCGAAACAGCGGCCGATTTTCTTTGCCATCCAGCGAGGCGTAGTACAGGTTATCGTTCGCCGCACGCGATGGATCGTGATTAATCGCCAGATAAATGAAATGCTCCCCATCCGGAAGGAAGAACGGCCAGCGATGCGAGGTGTGCTGCGCCAGATCGAGTTTGGTGACCGCTTCCGGAGTTCCGCCGGTGGCGCTGACCCGCATTAAGGGCGATTGCGTGCCGGGAGTGAACACAATCACGCCGCTCGGACTCCACGAACCACCACGACCGAATGGCGCATCACACACCACCAGCGCCGATCCGCCACTCAAATCCACCGTCTTCACCTTGCCATCGGCGAAGAACCCCAGCGAGCGGCCGTCCGGCGCCCAGAAGGGAAAAATCGCGCCATCCGTCCCCGGGATCATGTGAGCTTCCAGCGCGTTCATCGGGCGAACCCAGAGTGAAGTCTTGCCGTCCACACCCGTCCCCGTAAATGCCAGCGCCGCTCCGTCTGGCGACAGCACCGGAGGTCCCGCAAAATCTCCCGTCAGATTCAGCGTCACCTTCGCCGGAGGATCCACCACGGTGCGCACTACCTGCGCAGATTGCGTGGGACGGTTCAAGAAGATCCCCGCAGCCACGCCCAGCACAATCGCGGCGACCACCGCCGCAATCCATCCCAGCCGCTCGCGACGATGCGAGGCTGCTGCTCCCGCTGGGGCCACGGCCGGCGCTGTTCGTCCCGCGGCAATCCATTGCAATTCAATCCGGATGTCATGCGCCGCCAGATAGCGCTCTTCCGGATTCTTCTGCAGGCAGGTGGTCAGCACGTGCTCAAACGCTGGAGGAATGCCAGGATTCGTGGCCCCGATCGGGTCCGGATCCTTCTCCAGAATCGACGACGCCAGCGAGATCTGGCTCTTTCCCGCAAACGGCCGCTTGCCCGTCACCATTTCATAAAGCACGGCGCCAAATGCAAAGATGTCCGACCGTACATCCGCTTCTTTCCCCTCAATCTGCTCCGGAGACATGTACTGAATCGTCCCGATAATGCTGCCCGCCGTGGTCAGCGGACTCAACGGACTCGGCCCGCTCAACGTGGCCGCCGCCGTGAACGACGGCGCCGCTCCCGATCCCGTGCTGGCGCTCGGCAGTCCCAGCGGCTTAGCCAGGCCAAAGTCCATCAGCTTGGCGCCGCCGTGCGTCAGCATGATGTTTCCCGGCTTCAGGTCGCGGTGCACAATGCCCTGGCGATGCGCCAGCGCCAGCGCCTCCGCCACCGCAATCCCGATTTTCAAAGCTTCGTTCAGCGGCAGCGCGCCTCGCTTCAATCTCTCCGCCAGAGTCTCGCCTTCCAGAAACTCCATCACCAGGTAGTCGGTGCCATTCTGCGAGCCGATGTCGTAGAGCTGGCAGATGTGGGGATGGTTGAGCGCGGAAATCGCTCGCGCCTCGCGCTCCATGCGCTGCTTCAGTTCCGGCGAAGCAGAAAGATGGGAGGCCAGAACTTTGATCGCCACTGTGCGATCCAGCCGGGTGTCGAGCGCGCGGTAAACTTCACCCATGCCGCCCGCGCCGAGCTGCGTCTGGATTTCGTAAGGGCCGAACTTGGTACCAGAGGTCAGTGCCATTCGCCCCGCAATTATACGTGTAGGGCGGACACCGCTGTCCGCTGCCCTTGGCATCTCCTCTTCTCCTTTTTTGGTTCCGCTCCCCCACCCCCCTCCCCCCTCGGTATCTTGGAATCATGGAGTTAGAGGAATTTCGAGATTTAATCTATGGGCTGCAACAAGTTAGGGGCAAAATCTTGAGCCCCAAGGACTTAGTGTGGGTTCTTGCTGCTTGCTTCTCCACGTCAGTATTGAGGAAGGGAATTTCTCGGTCAAGGTCATCTGAACATAGGGCGCGGAGGAAGTTGTGGAAATCGTCGGGCGCGTGGCCGGCTCTCAGTAAGGATCTCAACCCCGAGGGTGCCCCCGTCCAAGCTTTGCTTGGGCGGGGTTTTTGATGTTCATCAGTCGCCTCGGCTGCCGGCGAAGCGAAGCTCCGCGAGTCAACATCGAAGCACCGCCCGTGTGGAGCGGACACTCCTGTCCGCTGCTTTTGACTTTGACGTAACGGTCGAAGCGCGCCCCAGTCCCTACCCCAGCCGCGGAGCGGCGACAGAATGCAGCCCGAGACATAAGTCCGGGTAAGTCAGCCAAAGAAGGAACTAAGTCCGGAGGGATGACAGAAGAATCGGTTGACGTAATAGTCCGTTGTACCCACGCTTCGAAAATCGCGAAGCGTGGGGCGTCCTAGGTGTGGTAGCGGAAGGGTGGACCGGCCCCTGGATCATCCCTCAATTTGATCCTGCTCTAGCGAGCGGCAACCAATGGACGGGCTGCGGCTTCTCTCTGCGTCTTCGCCGTCTCCATATTGCCCAGGAACGGAAAGACTACACCCTCGACCTGGCCATTCCGCTCGACTAAGATTCTGCCACCCTGTGCCATCTGTTGAATCAGCCATTGCATAAGCCTGAGTGCATATCGGATGACCTCAGCTCGTGTCTTTACTCCAACAGACGCCTTCAGGCTGTCAAGCTCTTGCAAAGCCGCATCTGTGAAGTCGAATTGAACCCTAGTGTCTGCCATGAATTCACTCCTCGTTGCAGAATATATTGAGTCATTGAAGAGCTCTTTGAGTGTCCGCGATTAAGGGGACGACACATCTCGGATGGAAACTTCAAAGCCGTTAAGATCGACGCGTACTGGTGCTCCTGGGTGTGGGTCCACAAGCGGGAGAGGAAACGGAACCAGCAATATGGGAAGATCCGCACAACTCTTAACGGTCTCATCAGGCATGTCACTACCTCAATCGTTTTGTATCACTCATTATGCCCTCCTTTTGTACTCATAATACACTCATTGGAGGTAAAGTCAATACTAATCTTTTTGGCGTCTGATAGGTCCAACGAATACAGTTTGCCTATATGTGTCATATAGTTACAGGTCTTTCCCCGGCTGCCTAGTTTCGGCCGAGTGTTCTTGCCCCTTCTCGGTCGAAACTGCTATGGGCACAGTGATGGGTTCGTCAATCGTGTCGAATGGCTCGATCTTTTCCTCTTCTGCTCTGGTGAATGCGCCGGTTAGGTAGAGCCTAGTCATGAGATAGCCTAAAAAGAATCCACAGATGAAGAAATAGAGGATCACCGCCATGGCAACCGCTTCGCATATGTCCTTGCCACAAAAATTGGCGAAGTACCATGCCGTTTTCTTTAGGAGATCCGGCACGTTTTTGAGATTGACCAGACCCAACCCAACGATGATTTTGGTCAGCCAGTCTGAGATCTCCTCCAAATTGGTGTTCGTCGCATATTTCGGTTGCCCAGTGTCGCTTGACTCCCCGGGCTTATCCTTGCCTCGAGACTTCCCTTGCAGGCTCCGTGGTATGCCAAACAGAAAGCCAGCAAACGCACCTACGCAAAAGAAGGCTCCGGCATAGAGAATCCCTATTCCCGTTAGTCTTGCGCATGAATTCCACGAAAAGGGCGAGACCGATGTCAATGTGAATAACAGTAGAGCTGCTACTCCTATAAGGGTGAAGCTCAAGATGGCAGTCTGAGTGCGTCGTACGTCAGCCCACGAGTCGGAACTCCCGACATCGTCTTTTCTGCGCAAAAAATCAATGATTCCCATCTTGCACTCCTAACCTGCCCGCTACACGACTCGTGAGTGAGTCCAACAGTCCAAAGGGTAGTGTCGCCGACCAACTTTTTCGAAGACTGATTCCAGTGGGGCCCGCGGGAAAGAGGAGGAGTTTAGGGTCAGCGGTGATCCCTGATTTGCTTTTCTACGTTTTGTTACAAAATCCGAACAACACGGTTACCGAAGGCTCGGCTGACGCTACCGCCTCCCATGTCTTCTTGCGAAAAGCACGCGACTCCTTCGTTTGCCCCCGGGACTTTCTCTCAGCAGCAATCTTGACCGACCCGCCTCAAAAGTGTCGAGTGTGATGGATAATCGTCAGGGGGCTATATGGACGGAGAAGATGTAAGTGGGCTGTCGGAGTTCGAGGAACGACTTAGGGAAGTCCGCAAGATGGTTGGTGACCGCGCCTCTCTCCTTTTCCGCGGGCAGGGCGATTCTAGCTGGCCTCTTACAACTACCTTGGAGCGAGCAGGATGCGAAGGGATGTCGCTAAACGATCACTACCTTCTGTTCACTAGGGTCAAGCCTGCGGTTGAGACTTTTACGGGAGTGAATCTGGGATGTTCCGGAGTGGGAACCATGGACACCGCTCCTACGGTTTCACCCCCAACTGCCAAAACAAAAACGAATACACATCCGTAAACTCCTCGATCTGCTTCGTCACCGGCTTCCCCGCGCCATGCCCCGCCTTGCTCTCAATCCGCAACAAGATCGGACGCGTGCTGGCTCGTGCCATTCTTCGCCTCCGCCTGCATCATCGGCGGCCATCTTTTTCGCGTGCATGGGGTCGACTCGGGTGTCGGTATCCGCCGTCATGAATAAGATCGCGGGATACTCCGTGCCCGCCTTCACGTGGTGATACGGGGAGTAGGCGTAGAGCCACTTGAACTGCTCGGCGTTTTCCGACGTGCCGTATTCGGGGATCCACAATTTCGCGATCTGGAAATCCTGGTAGTGGATCATGTCGAGCAGCGGGACCTGGCAGACGACGGCGCGGAACAGGTCGGGACGCTGCGTCATCATGGCGCCCATCAGCAGGCCTCCGTTGGAGCCGCCCTGGATGGCGAGGTGATTCTTGTCCGTATATTTTTCGGCGATGAGGTGCTCGGCGGCGGCGATCATGTCGTCGAACACATTCTGTTTCTTGTCGAGCATGCCGGCGCGGTGCCAGTCTTCGCCGAACTCGGCCCCGCCGCGCAGGTTGGCGACGGCATAGACTCCCGCCGTGCTCCATCCATAAGATAGGCGGTGCGGCTGAAGGTGGGGGTCAAGCTCACGTTGAATCCGCCATAACGCGGTGAGCAGCGCGGGATTGTGCCCGTTTTTCTCCACATCCTTTCTTATGCACGACGAACATGGGGACGCGCGTGCCGTCCTTCGACTTGAACCATTCCTGCTGCAACGTCGTAGGCCGCGGGATCGATCGAGGGCGCGTCGACCTTGGTCCAGAGAACAGGTTCGATCGTCGAAGAATGCATTCGATCAACGGGTTTGGGAAGGGCACGGCTTTCAGCCGTGCCGCCAGACTCCGCCACGGATGCGGGCTTTAGCCCCTGAGGGTCGCTGCTCGCAAGCGACTTCAGATCCACGCGGTAAATCGACGGCGCAAACGTGAACGACTGAAACCCGAAGAACATTTCGTCGCGATTCCAGCGGCCGCCTGTTCCGAAGACGGTGCCAATCGCCGGAAGAGTGATGTCACTGATCTTCTTGCCGTCGAGATCGAAAAGTTTCAAGCTGCGACGTGGCATTCTGTTCGTACTGCGCAAACAGCTTTCCGCCGTACACGGCAGTGCCCTGCAGCACGGCGTCGGTCTGCGGGATCAGTTCCTTCCAGGCCTCGCGATCGTAATTTCCGGCGTCGGCCACGAAGACGCGGTAGCGCGGCGCATCTTCATTCGTCGTGATGTAGAGTCTTCCGTCGTAGACCTCGCCGCCATAGAGAAAGTTCTTTCCGGTGGTGATGCGGGTGGGCGGAGCGCCGGCCTTCACGTCCATCAGAAAAAGTTCGGACTTGGTCCATCCCTGCGAGACCTGAATCAGCAGCCAACGCCCGTCGTTGGACAGGTTCACGTTGGGCCAGTCTTCGGCATCGCGGCCTTCGCCAAAAATCAGTTTGTCGTCGTCGCTGGGATCGGTCTCCCAGTTCGTGGTAGAAGACATGGCGGTTGTACATCTCCTGGCCGTCGGGCACGTCGCCTTTTTTGGGATAGCGCGTGTAGTAGAAGCCGGAATTGTCGAGCTTCCACGCGATCGAAGCAGCCCGCGTGCGCTCGATGGTGTCGGGAAGGATCGTACCGGTCTTGGTCTCGACGATGTGCAGCGTGCTCATCTCCGACCCGCTGGGGGAAGTGCCGTAGGCGAGATACTTCCCATTTTCGCTGGGCTGAAACCAGTCGAGCGCAATGGTGCCGTCGGCGGCGAGCTGGTTGGCATCGACCAGGACGCGGTCGGGACCCTCGAGCGAGTCGCGCACATAAAGGATGGGCTGGTTCTGCATTCCCTCGCGCCGGGTATAGAAATAATGTTTGCCGGCGATCATCGGCGGAGTGACGCTGCCGATCGACAGCAACTCAGTCAGCCGTTTGTGAATGCCGTCGCGCCCGGGCAGGGGATCGAGCACTGCCCGGGTATACGCCATTTCCTCTTCCACCCACTTCTGCGTGTCCGGGCTCTTTCCGTCCTCGAGCCAGCGGTAATTGTCGAGCACCTTGATGCCATGAAACATGTCGATCACAGGCTTCACCGCAGTCTTGGGAGGAGCCGACGGAGCGGCCGACGATTTGGAATCGTCCCCCGCGAACACCGCAGCAGCCAGCAAAAACAGGGAAGAGAGAGCCAGCAGCAAACGCAAACCTCCGGACATAATCACCTCAAAGGCAACCGCCTAGCGTACCAGAACGCATCCGCTGTTTTCACGATCAAGGCCGGGATGTTATGATGGTGCTGAACATCGAAGGTCGAGCCCTCAGCGCCCGGCCCGCCACACTCCTCAGTAGCTCAATGGCAGAGCATTCGGCTGTTAACCGAAGGGTTGTAGGTTCGAGTCCTACCTGAGGAGCCATTCTTTCAGTATTCTCTTTAACGTGCAACTTCCGCAACTCCCAAAACGCTTTAACGGAAGTTTGACGTGTCTTCACACCTAGGCTAAGGCAAGATTCCTCTGCCCAAGTGCCTCAGGCTCAAGGAGATCATAGCGATGGCGAACAGGCGTGTGCGGTTGGTGAGGAACGTGAAGCTAAACGGGAAGCCCACTTTCTGGCTCCCGTGGTTACGCCGAAAGGTGTGATCAGTTCCGAGATCGTCCTTTATAAAGGACAGCGGCTCAAGTTTCCGGCTGATGCTGGAATCTGGTACATCCGTTGGGAAGAAGGCCACAAGCCGAAATGGCAGCGAGCGGATTCGATCTCTCACGCCATCCACTTGAGGGTGAGAAAGCAGTATGAACTCCAAGCCATCTCCGTTGGGATCGAGGTCAAGACCGACAATCCATCCCGGCTCCGGTTCGCGGACGCCCTTCAGCAGTACATCGAAGACCAGAAACTTCTGAGCGAAGCGCGAAGACTCTCGCCTCTCACCGCATCACCACACAAACATTTCTGAAATCCTGCTCCAAGACCTTCCTCGACCAAGTGGATCGTCTCGACCTGCTGAAGTACGCTGCCAGCCTTCGAACGGCGGGCTGTCCGAGCGACGATACACACTCGCTGGATCTCAATGCTGTCCATTCTGAGTTCTTCGGTCATACGAGGAGTGACGAAGCGTGGTGACACTCCGCGCTACGTGGAGAGCGAACCAGAGGCTTACACACAGGCAGAACTGGACACGCTGTTCGCGGGATGCAAGGCGGACTATCGCTTGCTGTTCACGTTCTATCTGCGACTGGCTTCAGAATGCAGGAGGTAATGTACCTGCAGCGTCTGACTTGGATTTCGAGAATCGTACGGTGAGGTGAGGCGAAGCCAGGTATGGCTTTGTCCCGAAGCGTTGGCACGAACGCACGATTCCTTCTCGAAGAAGGACTCGCGCTAGCGTTAGAGGCTCGTTGCAAGCGTCTGAAGCAGTCCGACCTCGTCTTCCCCACACGAAACGGCAAGGCGAACGGGAAACATCGGCTGGCTTTGACGCGGGTTGCGAAGAACGCCGGCATGGACGACAGCAGGTTCTGGCTTCACAAGTTTCGTGCAACTGCAGCCACGAATTGGCTGCGTGGTGGGATCGATCTGAGGACGGTACAATGCTGCTCGGGCACCGCTCGCTCGAATCCACACTTCGCTATCTAAAGCCAATGGCTGGTTCGGACCTGCATCAGAAGATGAACGGGCTGTACGCCTCGTGTTGAACGAACGAGAAATGTTCGGAACAGGTCTTGTATTTTGCGGTTTCCGGTATAAACTTCCAGCCTTGGGTAACGGCATTGAGGGGGTGAGAGGCCCAGTGATCCGCCCAAAGGCGAACTGGGCCTTTTCTGCAACAGTCCTGCTCGTCTCTATATCCGTGTTGCATTGACTTCGAATCTAATCTTTGGGAAGTTCATAAACTCGCTGCGCCAGTTCTCCGAGAACTCCGGCTGAACGCGGGAAGTTCATCTGGTCGATACTCTCGGAGGATTCGTTGAAATGTGTGCAGGCAATCGTCACTGTGAACATAAAAACGGTCCCAAATCCTTCAAGCGACCGAATGGCTGAAAAGTGAGTTCTTCCTTTCCCATTCTGATGTGAGGATCGTAGCTTGAGGCATCATCACTTCAGATGCTCCAGAATAAAGGATGACGTACAACCGCTTCTGCTCCACAGCGCGAGCGATCGCGCCGAAAGTCCGTAGCCCGAGGGTACATGCCAAGAGGGGTCATATGCCTTTCCCTTTCGATGCTTGTCGAAATCGTCATTAACCGGAGACATTAGTAGTCCACTAACGTGCCATTGGATGGCTGCATCCTCCTTCATAAGATTCTGGCGTCATAGTAAGCCACATGATTAAGCAAAGCACGGAGGCAGCGCGATGGCTGAGTTCGAAGAAGAGGGTACCTGACCGGTTTAGGTCGAGGATTTGCTCGCTGTGGTCGATGAGATTGCGGCCAAGATGGCAAAGCGAAGGTTTGCGCTACGCAAAGTCGCGAAAGAGTTGCGTAAGCGGAGTTCTGAGAATCAATCTAGGTTTTGCGTCCGGCCCAGATCGGATACGCAAAACGCTCACTTGAAAAAGAGGTTCCTTCACGCACGAAAGGTTTACCGAAACCCGGACGCCGAGTTAGATGGTGTGTCTAACTTTAGGGAACAAAATGTCAGAAGAGGCGATTTACGAGTGCGAAATAAAGAAGAGTTCAGGCGGACAGGCCAGCCTGAAACCTGGAGTGGACGACGTACCGTGCGAAGCAATCGAGCTAACGCTCGTGAAAAGGCCGGAGCCAATGCAAGCACTGCCATGTCTGTAAAACTCTGGAAAACATCTTGCGAAGAGTCCCGCGCCGCATGCGTTCATGTTCGAAGCAAGATTCGGAGTATTGCGTCGCTGGTTTTTATTTCAAGCAGCACCCAGCCGTGCTCCGCTCTTTCACGCAGCCTGTTGAATGAGTTTCTAACGCCTTTAACGTCTTTGACGGATTCCGAAGTCAAAACCCTCCAGGCAGGCAAACATTCTCGCCAACGCCCCTCCTGAGAAGCCCGTTTCACTGTAGTACACAGACTGTCGGCACTTCACTGGCCGACTCTCCTACCTGAGGAGCCATTCTTTCAGTGGGTTACAGCCGCTGGAATCAATTTTCAAGAGCGAGGTGCGCTAGCCACGAACGATACGTGTGCCGAAAGCTGTGCGTCCCTGAGCTCGCCCATCCTTCGCACCAGAGAAAATTCCACGGGTTTGACCTAGGTCGATGAACGTTCGGAGAGCCACAAGAACGGCCCTCCCTGCATCATCGAGCGAAGCCCAAAATCCTGTTCGCACCGTAGAGTTCGCGTTGAGTTTTCACCTTGTTTGTTTCGACTGTTCAATAAATTTCAGGATCGTTACAAAATCCGGTACGGTCAGAATGAAATAGACGCTGGGGTGGCGGCCAGCAATCAGACCGCTGAAAGTAACTCCTTTAATCTTCTTGCGCAAGTGGATAACCAGGACAGTGTGTACCGGGTCGGCATCGACAAAATTCGCGCGGTCCATGCTGGTGATGTCGGCGACCGCCACTTGGAAATTGTGTGGCTTTTTTGGCGTACCGCCTTCCTTAAAGGTGAACATGCCGAGCGTCAGAATAAGTTTGCCCGAGGCACCTGCACCGTACGGCGCCGGCCCCAGCTGGGCATCGATCTCAAGGGGATGAGAGAAGTCCAGGGGCGGTTGTGATTCCACTACAGTCGTCAGGCGCGAGATGAGCTCGTGGTCCGAAAAGACTGTATAGCTTTTCACCATGCCCGCACTACTGAACTCGACAAGCAGGTTCCGGTAATGCCAGAGGCGTTGCGAGCTGCCTCCTCTTAAATCTTCGACGATGATAGCGGAAGATGCGGTGGACCATCGGGCCATGAAGAAATTCTGCGACTGGAGACGCACATCGAAATGTTTCAGCTTCTCCTCTACTTCTGTGCGCGTGGTCTGTCCCGCCTGAATAAAAGACAAGTCAAAAGGCTTTTCAATCAATCCGCCCTGTCCTTTTACGCGTTTGGGCAAGGGCGTAGCGCCCAGGCATCCGAGCAGGGTCACACAGAGCGGTAAAGTGATGCCCACCCGCAGCCACCGCTGTACGCGGGTGTGTCGATTCTCGGGCCTCGTTTGATATCGCCGTTCCTCAGGGTGGCGGTGAGGGGGATGCCTTGTGATCTTGAAAGCACCAGCAGCGAGAGCGACCGTGAACAACCACCATCCAACGAGAACGGTGAGTAGCAGGGACGAAGAACTGATGTCCATAAAATGTCCCCTACACAATAAAGACTAGCTCACCGCGAACCGCGGAGCGGTGAGCGGTGACCCAAATCACCGGTAGCGACGCCTTGTCCGGAGGGACGCACGACTTTTGTCGTTACGTGCACTTACCGCGTACAGGGAACTGAGACTTCATCACCGGAGAACCCGACCGTACGCCTAGACCTACACCTCGCTCCATCAGCGTGAGCGTCAGACCAATTAGGCCAACGACGACCAGTAATTGATGAAGAATGCCTGTTCTCAACAGTCATACCGGAGCCTGTCGTTCCTAGGCGGAGAAATGAAGGCCAAGGCGTATTTCTTCAGAGGCCGCCATGAGGCTCGCGAAAGCGTCTGCCCGACTAGTCCGTTGCTTTGCCAAAAAGCGCAGATAGCAGGAGCGCCACACCCGCTGCAATGCAAATGATTGGTACCAGGCTGACACGAACACTGAGCAACTCCCAGACGCCGCCCAGGACGAAAAGCACGCCGCAAATAATCCCGAATATCTCAAATCCCAATGTCATGTACTTTCTTGTGGCTTGTTTGCCGAGGATGATGATCCCAACTCCCAGGAGACCAATTCCCCAACCGAGATTCGAGAGCAATGCAATGCCTATCCAAATGAAAAAGAAACTCCATGCAAACACATCCAACTTGTGGGCAGTGGTGTGTCCGCCTTCCGGGCTGATAACAGGATGGGTCGCCATGATTTGCCCCTCTCCGGCAAGATTTGGTGGCTTGCCGCTTATCTCATTCGTTCTCAAGGTTTTTGCGCATTACTTTAGCTGCAACGATTCAATAAAGCGGGTGAGGTTTTTGACTCGGAGGTCACCAAGGTTCTGGTTGACGTCCACAGTCCGAAATAGCTCTCCCCAGAGCGGCATGTCGCTTGTCCCGTGTGCGCGGCTAGGAGTGCCCAACCTAAGCGTGGTGGCAACGTGGTCCGCTGGGTACTTGCCCTGATTGTGCTGCGCCAGCATCCTCAAGTCAGGAGGCGGCGTCTTGAGAAATTCTACTGCCGGACCATCACCCTTTCCTTCCGTCCCGTGACAAGCCGCGCAGTAGCTTTTGTACATTTCTGCGCCGGAGGTCGGCGCAGTGTAGGAGATGGCTACTTTCTTCAGCCCTTTTTCTTGCTGGCCGGTGCTTGCGCTCCGGCCTTGGACCACAGAAAATATGCCAACTAGCAGAAACAGCAGCCCCACCAAGACTTGACGTGGCATGGCGGTCTCCTTTGCTGCAACCATCGGCTACGTGCTTCTGAATAAAGGGCACGTAACAAAGTTCAGGAGGTCCTTTTGTGTGGTCGCCTCGGGGGGTGTGCGTCTCAACTCGTGAGAAAACTCTTCGAGGAGGCGAGCGGAATACGCTGCCATCATTATGTTCCGACGATCATGGCAAGATCAGTGATGATTGTCACAGTTGGCGCAAAATCTCGATTATCCTTGCACCAAGGGAAGATGAGCGTAAAGGCCCATAACGCTCAGAATGCAGGTCAGGCCGAGTACTTCGCTAAGAATTGGGCGACAGAACGGATCGAATTCAGCTTGTCCTCCCGCAAGCCGCGCAGTTCTTCCTCGCGGAGTCGCTTTTCGTACAAAAGTTTCCCGAAGACGTGCGTGAGTTGGGAGTATCGGTAGTCGTACTTGCGGTCGATCTCCTTACGACGTTGGGTCAGGTAATGTTCCAAGTCCCACAGATCCGACGACTGCTGGATCTGGCTGGCCATCTTCTTTGTTTCCTGAATCACCTCGTGAAACTCTCGCCCCAGGGCAGCGTCGAAGACTGTGCGGGCTACGACCTTTTCGGACCTCGACCACACCAAATAGCGCTGGTTGGCGTGGCCGTTCTGTATGGCAGGGCTGGATTGGCTGGTCAAGTTCAGATCCTCCATGGCGGCATTCTATTTCTTCCGAAACGCCATTTCTACAGGCGTGGATCCTTTCACCGCGGCAGGTTGAAAGTTCATTTGAGGCGCTGCTCATCGCTGGAAATCACACCCCGGCGTGATCTCTGTCACTGCATGCCCCGCAGCCCGGAGGGGAAACTAGTAACCGCACTGCGTGTGTAGCGACCAGCTGCCTTCCTGTGTGCGGCATGAAAGTATCCGTCAATGCTGCGCTGCGGTTCGCTCGTCAGTTCTTGTGGATAGCCCTGCTCTGCCCGAGCGTGCCTTTTCGTGGTTCGGTCCTTTCTGTGCTCCCTGATTTCTTTGGCTCAGGAGGAATGTATGTTTCGTGAAGCCTCTGCAGTCTGGAACGATGGTCCCTATTCGGGTAAGGGCACGGTGTCCACCCCAAGCCGCATCCTAAGCAATGCCAGCTACGTTTTCGGACTGGCGGAGACGACCACGAGCACCACTCCCGCCGAAATGCTCGCGGCGGCGGTAGCGTCCTCGATTTCCGCGATCGTTGCTCTAAAAATGGCCGAGTTGGGAACCAGACCCTCTTCCGTGAATACCCGCGCGGTCATAACGGTGGATGACTCCGGCGACCGGTGGCAACTCACGCTCTTGCCTTGGAGATCACCGCACAAACACTGGGCCCAGGTTCCGATTGTCTCGATGAGGCAGTGGCCGAGGCGAGCCGTGACTGTCCGATTGTGAGCAGCCTGAACCTCGACGTTACCTGCACGGCGAAGTTGGTTCCGGCGGATCCGCCGATTGCGGCTTGAGAGCAGCGACGAACAAGGTCGAGCGAGAGTGGCAGCGACCTTGCCGTCTGAAGTGGAGGTCTTGTGGTACACAGCCTGCTCGAGACGGGCAAACAACGGCGTGATGACGTGCCTCAACCACAGCATGCAATTCTGAAAGCCAGCCAGCTCGGGAACCTGATCGCCGCGTTGCTGCGCCGGGGCTACGAGGTGGTTGGCCCCACCGTGCGCGACGGGGCCATCGTCTACGACCGCATTGAATCGGCCGAGGAACTGCCTGCAGGCTGGACCGATGAACAAGGCACCGGGCACTACCGGCTTAAGCGGCGCGAAGATCAGGCTTTGTTTGGCTATGTGGTGGGGCCGCAGAGCTGGAAGAAATATCTGCACCCGGCCGAAGTCCGTCTGTGCTCCGCGGAGCGTCAGGGCGAAGACCTTTCGGATTCTGAACAATGAGGCGCCGCCCGAGCGCCCGTTCGCTTTTCTGGGAGTCCGGGCCTGCGAACTGGCGGCCATCGCGGTGCAGGATCGCGTGCTGCTCGGCGATAAGTATCGCGATCCCGATCTACGAGCAGCGCCGTGCCGGTGTGTTCATCGTGTGCGGTGCAATGCACTCAGGCGGCGGCAACCTGTTTTTGCGCGTCGATGGGAACGGGGCCGCGCGTCACACGGCGGTTTGACCTGTGCTCTCACGGAACTGGTCGGATCGCCGAACGGACACCGCTTCGTGGTGAGAGTCGGAAGCGAGCGCGGCGCCGAAGTGTTGGCCGAGCTGCAGATCTCCCGTCCAGCGACAGACGAGATTCAGACAAGCAGAAGGCTGCGGTGGACGCGATGCAGCCCGCCAGCAGATTCGCGCGGCATCGACACCAACGGCATCAAGGACCTGCTCTACCAGAACTTCGAGCATCCCCGCTGGGACAACGTCGCCCAGCGCTGCCTGACCTGCGCCAACTGCACCATGGTCTGTCCAACCTGTTTCTGCACCACGGTCGAGGATGTGAGCGACGTGACCGGCGACCACGCCGAGCGCTGGCGCCGATGGGACTCCTGCTTCACGCAGAGTTTTTCCTACATTCACGGCGGCAGCGTGCGCACCTCCGCCAAGGCGCGCTACCGCCAGTGGATGACGCACAAGCTGGCGTCGTGGATCGACCAGTTCGGCACTTCGGGATGTGTGGGCTGCGGACGCTGCATCACCTGGTGCCCGGTCGGAATCGACATCACCGAAGAAGTCCGGGCCATCGCGGGAAGGAGAGCAGTCATGGAAACCCTTGAGCGCATCATCGCCGAGCATCCCTTCTTTGCCGGTCTCGACGACGAATTTCACCAGACCTGATGGTGGGCTGCGCCTCCAACGTGCGCTTCAACGCCGGCACCTACATCTTCAAAGAGGGCGAGGCGGCCGACACGTTCTACCTGATTCGCGACGGCAAAGTCGCGGTGGAAATCTTTGCGCCCCAGCGCAAGCCGATCATCGTCGCTACGCTGGGCGAGGGAGAGATTCTGGGCTGGTCGTGGCTGCTGCCGCCCTATCAGTGGAAGTTTCACGCGCGCGCGATGAGAAGTGCGCGCCATCGCGCTCGACGGCAAATGTCTGCGGACCAAGTGCGAGGAGAACCACGATCTCGGGTACGAGGTGCTGAAGCGCTTTGCCCAGATTATGGAGCAGCGGCTGGAGGCGACGCGCCTGCAGTTGCTCGATGTTTACGCGGTTCGACGATGATCGTGCATGGCAACCGCAGCCACAACCGACCCGATGCTCCCGCAGCCGTACCGGGTGCGGCGAGGTGGTCAAGGAGACGCCCGACACGTTCACGCTGACGCTGAGCCGGAGAACGGACAGCGAACGGCAGCTCGTTCCAGCCGGGGCAGTTCAGCATGCTGTGGGTGTTCGGCGTGGGCGAGTTGCCCATTTCGATCAGCGGCGATCCGGCGGAGCACGACCGGCTGGTGTACACCGTGCGCTCCGTGGGTCAGGCGACCCACGCGCTGGTGAGCCAGCGGGCGGGCGACGGCGTCGGCGTGCGCGGTCCGTTCGGCACGGCTGGCCGATGGAGGCGGCGCGCGGCACGGACGTGATCGTCGTCGCGGGCGGCATCGGCCTGGCGCCGCTGCGTCCGGTGATCTATCGAAGTCCTGACGCATCGCGAGGAATATGGGCGGCTGGTGATTCTCTATGGCGCGCGCAGTCCGCGCGATCTGCTCTATCGCAAGGAACTGGCCGCCTGGGCCCGGCAGCCCGACACCCAAGTTCTGATCACGGTCGACTACGGCGGCCTGAGCTGGCGCGGACATGTGGGCGTGGTGACGACGCTGTTCAAGTATGCGCGGCTGCAGCCGGCGCGCTCGGTGGCGATGGTCTGCGGACCCGAGATCATGATGCGCTTTGTCACCCGCGAACTGGAGACCCATGGACTCAGCCGCGACGACATCTATCTCTCCATGGAACGCAACATGAAGTGCGCCGTCGGATTCTGCGGACATTGCCAGTACGGGCCGCACTTCATTTGCAAGGACGGGCCGGTCTTTCGCTACGAGCAGATGCGGCCGCTACTGGAGAAGTATGAGCTCTAAGACAAGCAGAACGCCAAGCCCAAGCCGGATCGCGGTCTTCAAGTTCGCCTCCTGCGACGGCTGCCAGTTGAGTCTGCTCGATGCCGAAGACGAACTGCTGGGCGTGGTGCGGCGCGGTCGACATCGCCTATTTTCCCGAGGCCACGCGCACCATGCTGAAAGGGCCGTACGACATCGGGTTGGTGGAAGGATCGATCACCACCCATCACGACGCCGCAGCGCATCCAGGAAGTGCGGCGGCAATGCAAAACGCTGATCACCATCGGCGCCTGCGCCACCGCCGGCGGCATCCAGGCGCTGCGGAACTGGAAAGATGTGGATGAATTCGTCCGCGTCGTCTACGCGACGCCGCAGTTCATCAGCACGCTGAAGCTCTCCACGCCGATCGCCGAGCATGTGCCGGTGGATTTCGAACTGCGCGGCTGCCCCATCAACAAGTACCAGCTGATCGAGCTGATCACGGCCACGCTGGCCGGACGCAAGCCGAATATCCCGACCTACAGCGTCTGCCTGGAGTGCAAGCGCAAGGGCAACTGTCTGCATCGCGGTGGCGCGCGGCATCGCCTGCCTGGGCCCGGTGACCCAGGCCGGATGCGGCGCGCTTGCCCGAGCTTCGACCGCGGCTGCTACGGCTGCTACGGACCGATGGAGAGTCCCAACACGGCGTCGCTCACCAACCAGTTCCGCATTCTGGGGCAGAGCGACGAGCAGATCGCGCGCGCGTTCCGCGGCTTCAACGCCTGGGCCTGGCAGTTCCGCAAGGCCAGCGAGGAGTGTGAGCGCACATGAGCGGACGCGCAACCAGAACGATCAAGTCGACACGCTTGGCCCGCGTCGAAGGCGAAGGCGCGCTGTACATCAAGCTGAACGGCGATCGGGTCGCGGATGTGAAGCTCAAGATCTACGAGCCGCCGCGCTTCTTCGAGGCGTTCCTGCGCGGCCGGCACTTCTCCGAAGCGCCCGATATCACCGCGCGCATCTGCGGCATCTGTCCCGATCGCCTACCAGATGAGCGCGGTGCACGCCATCGAGCGCGCGCTCGGCAGTCAGCATCGATCCCAGCCGTCCGGCTGCTGCGCCGCCTGTTCTACTGCGGAGAGTGGATCGAGAGCCACGCCCTGCACGTTTACATGCTGCACGCGCCCGACTTTCCTCGGCTATCCGGACGTGATCGCGATGGCGGCAGGACCATCGCGCCGTGGTCGAGCGGGCGCTGCGGCTGAAGAAGATCGGCAACCGCATTGTCACCTGCTGGGCGGACGCGAAATTCATCCCATTTCGGCGGCGGTCGGAGGCTTCTACAAGACCCCCACAAAGCAGCAGTTGCGCGAACTGGTGGAGCGATCTGAAGTGGGCGCTGGAGCTCGCTTGAAACCGTGCGCTGGACTGCCGCTTTGCGAGTTTCCCGACTTCGAGCAGGACTACGAATTCGTGGCCCTGCGCCATCCCGACGAATATCCGTTCAACGAAGGACGCCTGGTTTCGAACCGCGGCCTGGACATTGACGCCGCAGAGTATGAAGACCACTTCGCTCGAATCGCACGTGAAGCATTCGAACGCGCTGCATTCGGTCGTGCGGGGCAGAGGGTCGTATCTGGTCGGCCCGCTGGCGCGCTTCAATCTGAATTTTGACAAGCTGCCGGAGGTTGCGCGCAACGTCGCGCTGGAGGCGGGTCTCCGGCCGCCGGTGAAGAACCCGTTCCGCAGCATCGTGGTGCGTGCGGTCGAGCTGGTGTTCGCCTGCGACGAAGCGCTGCGCATCATCCGCGAATATGAACCGCCCGCCCGCCGCGAGTCGAAGTTCCGAACCGCACCGGCGTCGGCCAGGCCATCACCGAAGCGCCGCGCGGCATTCTCTATCACCGCTACGCCCTGGATGAAAACGGGCTGATCGTCACCGCCAAGATCGTTCCGCCCACCTCGCAAAACCTCAGAACAGATCGAGGACGACCTGCGCGAGTATGCCGCGCACCTGGTGGCTTGGCCGCTCGAAGAAGCAACCTGGAAGTGCGAGCAGGCGATCCGCAACTACGACCCGTGCATTTCCTGCGCCACCCATTTCCTGAACGTCGTGGTGGAGCGGGAAGACGCGGGCGTGCTTTGAAATCGACTGAGCCATGCTGATCATCGGCTGCGGAAATCGAGATCGAAGGGATGACGGCGCCGGGGTGTTGGTCGCGGAGCGCGTGCGGGAACTGGGTGGGCAAGCCGAGATCTGCCGGGGTGATGCCCTGACCCTCATCGAGACTTGGCAGGGGGTCGATGATGTAATCGTGGTAGACGCCGTGGTGACCGGGGCACGCGTCGGCAAGGTGTGGCTGTGGGATGGCGGGCCGGCGAGATTGCCAGCAGGCTGGTCGGCATCAACTCACGGATTCGGCGTGGCGGGAGCGATAAAACTCGCTCGCATTCTGGAGCGGCTTCCGAAGCGTCTGCGGGTATTCGGGATCGAGGGACGGCGATTCGGTTTCGGAAGGGAAATTTCGCGAGAGGTGATGCGCGCTGTCGAAGAGCTGGCGGAGCAAATCACCGCGGAAGCGGTGTATCCTTCCGCTCCAGCTGGATGGCAAGAGCAATAAGATTGACGGCTGTGCCATCCTCGAGAAACGACGGATTTTAAGTTACGTTTCTCGGGTCGCGCAGTTCCGCGAGAAGGCATAATTTTCTGCGAAGGCCAGGGGGCTTAGGGAATCGGAATCGTGGTCGCGTCTCCATATCCTGGGCCGGTGCCACCACTGACGAGCCGCACGATCCGCAGTTGCTGTGGTCTATCAACTCTCAAAGCCAGCACGGAGGTTCACATCGCAACGATCGGGCTTCGTGATCTGGGTTAGCCCGTCATCCGTCCGCAATTGTTGCGAAGCGCGGACTTGCCTTGACAGGGGCGGTTTCCGTGGCCTAGGCTGCGAACCGGAAAGCAGTTCCAGCGATCCAACTCAGGTGGAATGAATGACAAGAGCGGTATTGGACGAGCGAATAAATCGAGGAATGCTGCATTCCGGGGTGCTGCGAGCCTGTTGCGTCGTGGTCCTGACGGTCTTGGCGCCGGCCGGAGCCCACGCGGCCGACCGCTACGACGTGATCATCGAGCGCGACGTACAGGCGAAGATGCGTGACGGCATCACGCTGCGCTCGGATGTTTGCAGGCCTAAAACGGAGGGCAAGTTTCCGGTGCTGTTGACGCGTACGCCCTATGACAAGAAATGGGACGCCGATATCTGCCTGAAATGGGCGGCACGCGGGTACGTGGTAGTCGCGCAAGACGTTCGGGGGAGATACGCATCGGAGGGCGAATGGTATCCCTTCAAAAACGAATCGCAGGACGGCTACGACACGGTGGAGTGGGCGGCTGCGCTTCCGTATTCCAACGGCAAGGTCGGGATGTTCGGTGGCTCCTACGTGGGCGCGACGCAGTATCTGGCCGCGATTGCCAGTCCGCCTCATCTGGCGGGAATTTCCCCCGACGTTACGGCGTCCAACTATCACGACGGCTGGACCTATCAGGGCGGCGCGTTCGAGCAATGGTTCGACGAATCGTGGACGACGGGACTGGCGGAAAACACCATGGAACGCCGCGCACAATCGGGGGGCGACGCGCTGGGCTGGACACAAAAGCTGCCCTTATGGTCTTATCCCGTGCGCGAAGCACCTTCGGCGGCGGGACTGGCTCCCTATTTCACCGACTGGCTGGCGCACCCGAACTATGACGACTTTTGGAAGCGCTGGTCGATCGAAGATCACTACGCGCAGATTCAAGTTCCCGTATTCAGCCTGGGCGCGTGGTACGACATTTTTCTGGGCGGGACGCTGAAGAACTATGCAGGGCTGAGAAAAGAGGCGGGGACGGAGGCAGCGCGTCGCGGCCAGCGCCTGCAGGTCTACGTGGGTGGACACGCGGGTGGATCGGACACTCGAAAGGTTGGCGCGGTTGATTTTGGGGACAATTTGCCATTCGATCTGGATGAAGCCGTGCTCCGCTGGTACGACAGCCTGTTGAAAGGGATGGGGAACGGACCGTATCAGGAGAAGCCGGTAAGAATCTTCGTCATGGGCAAGAACGAATGGCGCGACGAAGATGACTGGCCGCTGCAGCGCGCCAAGGCAACGCGCTATTACCTTCACTCGACTAAACCCGCGAACGGCCTGGAAGGAGGCGGCGCGCTGAGTACGGCTGCTCCTGCCGAGGAGAAACCCGACCAGTATGTGTACGATCCCAACGACGCAATCCCCACGATTGGCGGACCGCTTTGTTGCTCAGCGCTGCCGACCGGGGTCGGCCCGCAGGACCAGCGGCTGGCGGAAGCGCGAGGCGACGTGTTGGTATTCTCCTCGCCAGCATTTACCCAGAGCACGGAAGTGACAGGTCCGATTGCGCTCGACCTTTATGTCAGCAGTTCTGCGGTGGATACAGACTTTACCGGGAAACTGGTTGACGTCTGGCCGAACGGATTTGCGCAGAATTTGACGGAAGGCATTCTACGCTTGCGCTACCGCAATTCGCAGGCGAACCCGGAACTCGCAAATCCCGGGGAGATTTATCACATCAGCGTGGATCTGTGGGCGACGAGCAATGTCTTCCTGCCCGGACACAAACTGCGGCTCGAGGTTTCCAGCAGCAACTTCCCGCGATTTGATCGAAACTTGAATACGGGCGAGGATCAGGCGCGGGGGACGCACATGGTGAAAGCAACCAATGTCATTTACCACGACAAATCCCGGCCTTCGGCTCTGGTTCTCCCCATCGTGCCGTAACGGGCAAGCGCTCGAGGGCCTGTCCGTACCATTATCGTCTGGGGAATGGTCGACCAAACTCTGTGTTTTCGGACTCGCTATGGGCGGTCGCTGAGGTCATGGCAAGAAAATTCAGTGGAACCAGGTGTGCATCTTGAGAGGAACGGATCAAGTGACTCGAGTCACAGACAAATTATTCTCATTAGATTAGAAGACTAGAAATGAGAGGGTTCATCAGATTAAAAGGAAGACGATTCATCGCGTTTTCCCGAGTATAGGCCCGAGTGGCCTGGCAGTACATAAGATCTAGGCCAGATTTCCCCCCAGAAACAAGGTGCGCATGACGACCTTGCGTTTCCTTCTCGTATTGCTGCTGGCATCGGCCTTCGCTGTTGCGAGCGCAATTCCAGCGGAAGACATAAGCGACACCGCTTATGATGAGTCCGAGGAGGTGCCTTACGAGAAGGCTTCAACTTTTTCAAGCGAGGTTCTGTCGCAGTATGACAGAACAACTTGGTCTGAGTCCGCATACGCTTCGCGCGCGGGTTCGCGTTTCGATATTGAAGATCGCGAAAATCCTCCGCAAAGCGATTGGCCATCCGCTCACATCGTCCCGGTTTCTCTTCTCCTTCTAGATCACGAGCTTCGTCGCTAGAGATCTCGCAAACCAGTTGGCCTCACTGAAGACCCCTCCCAAACCAGGGACGCAGCCTCCCGAGGCTTCAGAGAAAACGCTGAACCGCAGGACGAAGGTCACTCTACGCACCGGCAGTGTTCGCAACCCTGACACCCGGCCAGATCCGCGCGATTGCAAAGAACGTCGATGTGGCGATGGTGTACGGGACGGTTGAACGAAAAGTGTACGAGGATCACGCTTCGACCACGCAACGCGGTTTTCGCATCTGGGCGGCGGGCAATCTCGGCGTCGGGATGGTCCGGCCGGTCGTGCACGAGCCTGACGGCGTCTCGGACGTAAACCCGTATCTCAACAACAACACTCATCCGGTGATCTTCTACTGCTCCAGCATCAACACGATGAATTGCCCACAAGGCAAGTATCTGGCTGCGTTTGGCTATCACGCGACTGAAGTGGCTGGAGTGATTGCCGCGACGCATCCTCTGTATCGCGGGGTCAGCCCCAATGTGCAGACCGTCCTCAGTGCGAACACGCAGACCTGGAATGACGCCGATCTGGTGAACGCATTTGAGTGGGCGCACGCGAACGGCGGCAATCCCACGAACATGAGTTGGGGCACGACCTGCCCGACTGGCCAGCAGGACTTCATGAGCCGCTACGTGGATTGGGCCACGGGAAATCTGTGGGCTACATTCACGATTTCCGCCGGCAACACGGGTGGAACCAGCTGCCCCTACGTTGCTTCGCCGGGTATGGGATGGAACGTAATCACCGTTGGATCACAGTATGACAACTACGACGGCTGGTGGGCAGCGGATGGCGTCAGTTCGTTCTCTTCGTACGTGAACCCCGCGACCGGACAAGAGAAGCCGGAGGTCATGGCGGTGGGAGAGTCGGTGAATACGACCTATAACACGGGCTTGACCGCGGGACCGGTTGCAGGAACCAGCTTTGCATCTCCACAAGTTGCCGGACAGGTGGCGTTAATGCTCGCGCGCCAGCCTTATCTGCAGATCTGGCCGGAAGTCAACAAAGCCATGGTCCTGACCTCAGCGTTTCATAGCCTCGGTGCATCGCAAGACATGCAGGGAGTGGGATCAGTGGTCATGAACATGTCGGACGACTCTGCCCGTTACGGCCGTTGGGGTTATATTACGTTCTCGCCAACGATGACCGATTGGGCCGCCACTTTTTACGGCGGACCTCTCAATCTCACCCAAGGACACAGGTATCGCTTCGCAATTTCCTGGGATTCGTGGTCTGACGGTTCCAGTTCCGATCAGCTCGGGGCCGATATCGACCTGAGAGTCTATAAACCCGACGGCACGCTGATGGCTGCCTCGGCGAGCGTAGTCAATACGTGGGAGATGGTCGACTTCGTTGCGCCGGTAACAGGAACCTACACGGTGAATGTTCACAAATTCAGCGCGGTGAGCGGATGGCCGGGATCGTATCTCGGGATTGCTTATTCCGATCGAACCATCCCGAACCTATGCACCGGCGTGGCGGCGGGAACAGGCTCGTTCAAAATCGACACGAGCAACGGCCCGAACTACTTCACCTCGTACAGTGGCTGGGCTTATGGCCAGACGGGGCGCGAGTACGTGCGAAAGATTGTTGTTCCAACGACGGGGAATCACACTCTGTCGGTGACGAACACCAACGGCAACATGGATCTTCACCTCATTCAAATTGCGAACTGCACGGCTGATCCGCCGGCAGTCACGGTCCTTGCGAACGGAAACGCCGCGGTGCGGCGGGCAGTCACTGCGGGCACCTATTATGTGGTGGCTGACGGCCGCGATGACGCCAATGGGATCGGATACGTCGGAACTTCGACGCTCAACATTTCGCTGATTGCGCCGTAAGTTAAGGATCAACCGAAAGCTGTGAGCCGCAAAACGAAGGCCGGGTTCGCAAAACGCGCCCGGCCTTTTCTGGGCTTGGGTTGAACCCTTCACGCGGCAGCGTGGGATGCGACCATCGCGTCGTATTCACGCTGGGACTGGCCCGATCTTGCGGCTCGCGGTCGTCAACGCAGCATCCCTACTCAAAAGTTGAGGCCCAGGGCCAGAACCTCGGTGGGCGTGGTCCAACCAAAATTGAATACGTTGGTTGTGAAGTTCAGTTTCTTGTAGGTGAAACCGACCAGCGCTCCGCGCTGCACATCGAGGCTGGTATGGTAGGCGCGAGTTCGCTGGGATACGATGCCCAGTTGCAGCCATTTCCGAGGGGAAAATGTGGCTTGGCTCCAATTGTAGAAGTAGTTGCCGCTTCGATTCTGGGCATCGAATACGAACTCGCCGCTGCTGTAGAGCTGGACTTTCTTATAGGTGAGGGTGAACAAGTAGCCCGGGGCGACGCCGTTCAGATTGCCGAAGACGCCACCGAACATGGGGGTCACATTGAGGACCAGTTTCTTTCCTGCGCTGAAGTTGTACCCCACCCACAGCGAGCCGGTCTCGAGAGCTTCGTAATTGTATCGAGCTTCCAGGTGCAACCAGCCACGGTCAGCGGTGAGGTCTGGAGACACGTAGGACGGGCCGCCAGGCACAATGTAGCCGCTGGTGGTGAGCGCGAATGCCCACGGATTTGGCGCCGCGTTCGAGGAAGCGCCAGGCGCGCTGGGGGTCGTCTCCTGAGGGGGAGAGGGGACCGGGTCCCATTCACTTGCGACATTGCAGGGAATCGTAGCGCCCCCCTGGCACGCAGAAAGGATCTCGGGCGCCTGTGCGTTGCAAAGCGTCGCAAGAAACAGAGCGCCTGTAAGCATCCGGCATTTCATCCGCGAATCGCTCTCGACACTTTCTCTCTTCTCTTTCTCTCGCCGAATATGAATGGAGTCATGCTCGGGAGTGCAAGATGGTCGCCCGCCTCGGTAATATTCGATTCCAACAGTCAAGCAATGGAAAAGCAAACGGAGTTGAGAGGAAACCAAGCGATGGAAGAAATATTGGAACAGCAAACTGGGAGTTAAGGTTTCCAATCGATGAAATATGCCGAGAAAGAAGTAGGGCGGAGCACGTCAAAGTGGACGTGGGATGGGGCTTCAGACGGGGTGAAGGCCAGTTCCAGCGTCGTCTCGCTGCCGGGCGCGCATCTGGCAAGTCCGCTTCCTGTCGTTCGACCGGAATGTTGCCCTGTCCGAAGAACAAGCCTCGAAGCTTGTAGCCTCGGAGTGTGTACATCGGAAGATCGCGCCGCACCCTGATCAGCACCTGGAACTTGTTTCGCTGGTGTTCTACGGTGAGCGATTCGATCGGGCTGGACTCGCGGCGCAGAAGTTCGTAGGACGGCTTGGGCGCGCCATAGAGGTCGACAACTCCGTGGACCCTCTGCTTCAGTGAGCCCGTGCCGCGATCGCCGACATGAGTGCGGTAGTCGTTGTAGCAGAAGAAAATGGCGCCATCGACGACATCCCTGGAGCGGAACGCGGCGTCATGCGAGCGCAGAATCTCCATTCTGGGCTCATCGCCTTCGGGGCGTTCGGGGGTGCAGGCGCAATAGCCGTATTCGGAAACTACCACCGGTTTGCCGGGAAAAGCGGCGTGAATTTCATCCAGATAACGCGCCGCGTCGGCCGCCGTTCCCGGGGCCCAGGTTCCGTAGTATTCGTTGGCCTCAATAAAATCCATCAGTCCGGCGACGTCACGCTCCGGCGTACTGCCCAGAGAGTTTGAAGCGTAGGAGCAGAGACGGCCGGGATCGAGACGCTTGGCTTCCTCCAGCAGGCGCTTGGCAAACTGATACGCGGGCGGATTCTGACCTCCAATCTCATTGCACAGCCCCCAAGCCACAACCGAGGGATGATTAAAGTCACGAGCAATCATCTCGCGCAGTTGCTCGAGACCATTTTCCATGATGTCAGGGTCAGGCTTGTCCTTCATGCCATCGAACGTATCAGGTCCCCAGGCGGGAACCTCGGTCTGCATAAGGATGCCGTGGCGATCACAGTAATCCAGAACCCGCTTGTCCTGGGGCCAATGAACGCGGGTAAAGACGCAGTTGAGATGCTTCAAGTCCGCGTGGTCGTGGGTGATCCACTCCGCCGGTTCCGCCATGCCGAACTCGGGATTGCTCCCGGCCATGCGCTCCACGCCCATAAGCCGCACGCGCTCGCCGTTGAGGTGGAACGCTCCGTCCCGAATGTCGAGCTTGCGCACGCCAAAAATGGTGGTGACACAGTGAAGGGTGCGGCCATCCGAGATGGAAAATTCGAGGCGGTAGAGATGGGGATGATCAAAGTGCCAGAGCTTGGCGTCGGGCAATCGAGCCTGGAGAGTGAGTGTTTCGAGGGCTCCGGGCTTCACAGAAAAAGCTCTACCGGGTGAGTCCGTCAAAGCGGTGATCGACTTCTCTTCTTCGGCGATGCGGAAGGAAGCTTTGCCACTCCAGGCCTGCGGAGTTGTGTTTCGGATGTAGGCGGTAATGGTTAGAGTCGCATCTCGCTTGCCGAGGTCGGGCACGGCGTCGACATCTACGCGCTCGACAAATGTCTTGGGCGTGAGAAGGAGTTGCACCGGGCGGAAAATGCCTCCGTCATTCGCCCAGTCACTGGACCAGCCCCGAGGCAGCATGTGCTGGTTGAAGGCATTATCCACTCGGACGGCGATCGTATTGGTTCGGCCCCAGTGCAGGAGGTTGGAGATGTCAAAAGTAAATGCGGTGTAGCCCTTGCGCGCATGTTCTCCTGCAAGTTGCCCATTGACCCAGACGGTCGCGGTGTGGAAGACGGCCTCAAACTCCACGCGCACGGCACACTGCTTCCAACTCGCAGGCGCATCCGGCGCGGGCAGATCAAAGGGCCGCCGATACCAAGCGACTCCGTGATAGCCGGCCAGCGGGGCCTCTACCTGCCAGGTGTGAGGCACGGTAACGGTTCGCCAATCCTCATCGGGAATATTTGCGTCCCACCAATTATTCTTCGTTCCCTGATTGTCGGGATCAGTACGAAATTGCCAATCCCCAAAGAGGCTGACGACTTGGGTGAAGCCTGGCTGACCAGGCGTCTCGGCTGCCCACGCACTGGACGCGGCGAGGGCTCCGGCGACTGCGCCGACGGAGCCGGTAAGGAATTTCCGACGAGAAGACATAGCAGCGTTCCGAATAGCTTTAGCAGATTACTTCCAGCTAAAGGTGGCCAGAGCCCCGGCCGGCAAAGTGTAATTAAAGGTCTGGCCTTTGAAACTCACGGTGAAGGTTGCGGAGTTGCTGGCGGAGTTCAGCACCAGCAGGACGAACGATCCATCGGGATTCTGAAAAGCGACATCTTCTATGCTGCCGGAGCCGAAAGAGTTGGAGTCGATCCGGTGCGCGCCTGGCAGCACGAATTTTCCCAGGTGTCCCAGGACGTAGTACTCCACGTTGAAAGTGATATGGCTGGGCGAAACACTATCGTCGATGGTGACTACGCCACGGCAGTTGGAGCACGTGCCGTTCTTGGGACCAGAGTTTTGATCGAGAGCTAGATTCCAAATGGAAACGCTCCGGGCCCAGTTGCGGGTGGCGCCGATCAGCAAGTGCTCGGCGTTCCACACCAGGTCGCCGGCAAAGCCGCTTGAAGTAATACCTGAGCATTCTGTAAACCAAATGTCCTTGGCGGGGAAGGCTGTCTTGACGGTCGATTGCGCGCTGGGATCGCCGGCGTAACAGTGAAACGAACTGCCGGCGAGATACGGAGCGGCGGAGCTGCCGAGCAAGGACTGCGGATAGGCTGTGTTGTCCCAATTGTGTTCGTAGCCGAAGATCTTCACATTCCCGAGCCCGGCCGTGCTCAAGGCAGGTCCGAGATTATTAGCGATGAAGGAAGCTTCGTCGCTCGCGGAGAGATATTCGGTCGGGTATCCCGTAGTCGAGTAGAGGGGTTCGTTCTGCACGGATAGGGCATAGATTGGGATGCCCTGGTGCTGGTAAGCCTGCACGAAGTCGACGAAATACTGCGCCAGGCTGGGGAAGTAGGCCTTGTTCATGTTGCCGCCATTCATCGTTCCGGTCGATTTCATCCAGGCGGGAGGACTCCAGGGCAGCGCGACCACCTTGAGGTTCGGATTGATGGAGAGCGCCTGCTTGACCAGGGGGATGATGTAAGTGGCATCGTGGGCTACCGAAAAGTTGGTGAGGTTGGGATCGGTCTGACCCGAGGGCATGTCGTCGTAACTATAGTTGCCGCTGGCCGAGAAGTCGCTTGCGCCCATGGGCTGGCGCAGGAAACTGATCCCGATGCCGCCGCTCGGACTGAAGAGTTGTTGCATCAATGGAGTCTGTTGCGAAGCAGTGAGTTTGTTCCAGATCAACCAGGCGGAAGAATCGGTCAGGGAACCGCCAACCCCATCCATCTGCTGATACTGGGTTGTGGGATCCACGGTGACGACGAGACCGCTGGAACTTCCGCCTCCCGCAAACGAGACGCTGGGCTGCGCCTGCAGCAGCAGAGCCCGGTCACCGGTCGTCTCGACCACCTGTACACTAGGCCCGCCGGACGTGGTTTGCGTAGTCCTGGTCGAGCCGGTGCAGCTACTCATGAAAAGGCAGGCGGTACAGACCAAGCAAGGTGGAACAGTCGAGCACGATTGCGCGATTGATATATCCGTTCGAAGCTCGGGACGAATCTTGGGTTCGTGTTCCGACATCTGGCCGTCTGGTTGGCGATCACTCTCGAGAGTAATCGTTGCCGACAAGAATCTCATGCGTGTCAAATCGGCTGATGGTCGGATCCGCGAGGAAGGGACTGGGCGGCCCGTTCCAGAGCTTCCCCCAGCCGCTGGTTTGGGCTACCCTAGTGCGAGCACGGGATTGGTCGATGCTGTTGCGCAGGCCCTTCAGTTTGACCTTACACTTCGTAGCCATGCCGAACAGAACCATGAGAGCACGTAGCGTTGGTGCGCGATTCGTGCAAGGGTTGAGGCTGGTCGTGGTATCGATGTTCGTGACGGGGGCGCTAGGCCTGGGAGCCTGGGGCGCAGGCTTCCGCCTGCCGCGAAGCCACTCCCCACTCTTACCCATGCCGATCAGATACGCCGCTTGAGTCCTGAACAGGCCGCACTGGGCTATCCGGTGCTGGTTCGGGGCGTGATCACGATGGATGCACCGGCGCCAGACTTCATCGTGCAGGATGCGACGGCCGGTATCTATGTAGAGGGCAGCGTCTCCCCTCGGTATCAGCACCTGCTGAGCCAGATTGTCGAGATTGAAGGAGTGACGGGGCCGGGCAGGTTTGCTCCCGTGATTCGCGAGGCTAAGCTGCGCGTGCTGGGCAAAGGACAGCTTCCCAAAGCCCAACTTTTTCCCTTCTCCGAGCTGGCGAATGGGCAACAGGACAGTCAGTGGGCACAAGTGCGAGGCATTGTGCGGTCCGCGGCGGTTGACCGAAGCTCCTGGCGGGAATCCGCGCTGGCCCTGCGCATCGCGTCCGAAGGGGGCGAGTTCAATGTGAGGGTGCCGATTGCCCACGAACAGGATTTTTCTTCGTGGGTGGACAGCGAAGTACTGATCGAAGGGGTGTGCGGCAGCTTGTATAACGCCAGCCGTCAACTCACGGGCATCCTGTTCTACGTTCCTCGCTTGAGCTTCATTAGAGTGGAAGCCTCCGCCACCGAAGTTCCGCTGTCGGAGTTGCTGCGGTTTGCACCGGGGCAGGGAACGCGGCACCGGGTACGAGTGCGGGGCATTGTGGGCTACCAGCAGCAGGGCAACTCTCTCTTTCTGCAGAGTGAAGGCAAGGGACTGCGCGTGCTGACGAAGCAGAGCACGCCTCTCGAGATCGGGGACGTGGTGGACGTGCTGGGTTTTCCGGTGATGGGGGATTCAGCGCCGATGCTGGAGGACGCCGTATTTCATCGCTTAGGCCACGAGAAAGCGCCGGAACCGGTGAAGCTGAACCTCAATGTGCCTTGGGAGCAATTCGACGGCGCGGTCGTGACCACGGATGCGAAGCTGTTGAACCGCCAGGCGCAGGCGGATGGCCTGCGACTGATGCTGCAGCGCGGCGATATGTTTTTCGATGCGACCATGCCGCCGGGAGCGGCTACCGAGCGCTTGCTGTCCATCCCAGTGAATAGCGGCGTGCGCGTCACCGGCATTTGTCTTGTCCGCAGCGGGGGCTTGTGGCAGACTCCACAGTCGTTTCGCATGCTGCTGCGCTTGCCGGGCGATGTGGTCGTGCGTACCACCCCATCGTGGTGGAATCCGCGTCACATTCTCTGGCTGCTGGGCGTGACCGGGGGAGTTCTTTTGGCAGTCATGGTGTGGGTGGTCGTGCTGGGGCGGCGACTGCAGGAGCAGATGGCCGTCATCCGACAGAAGTTGAGAAGCAGCGCCGTGCTCGAAGAGCGGAACCGGATTGCCCGCGAGCTGCATGACACGCTGGAACAGGAACTGGCCGGGATCACCATGCAACTGGATCTGGCGGTCGATTGCTTTCAGCAGGCGCCGGGCGTGGCCCAGCACGCGCTGGAAACGGCGCGCGACATGAGCCGCCACAGCATGGTGGAAGCGCGCCGCTCGGTCTGGGATTTGCGCTGCCAACTGCTGGAAAATGGGGACCTGGTTTCCGCGTTAACCCAGATTGTGGAGCCGCTGGTGCCGCGCGAGCAAACCAAGGCCGACTTCAAGATTGAGGGCAGTCCGGTGCGACTTCCCGGGCCGGTGGAGATGAACCTGCTGCGCATCGGGCAGGAAGCCGTCGCCAACGCCGTGAAGCACGGTCACGCCCGGCACGTGTCCATCGAATTGCGCTACGAGCCGGTATCGGTCTGCCTGACGGTGAGCGATGACGGGGAAGGTTTTGCTTCCGGCCAGGCGTCTCCCACGGGACATTTCGGACTCCTCGATATGCGGGAGCGCGCGCAATCGATGGGCAGCCATTTGCAGGTGGAGAGCGAGCCCGGACGGGGAACTCGCATCGCAGTGGAGGTTCCCGTGCAGCCCTCAGAACGGATCGATGAAGAGCTCAAAGCCAATACGTATTCTGGTAGTTGACGATCATTTCATGGTCCGCATGGGCCTGTCGGCGTCGTTGAACGTGGAACCGGACATGGAGGTGGTCGCCGAGGCGGGCAACGGCAACGCCGCCCTGGAGGCTTACCGCAAACACCGGCCCAACCTGGTGATGATGGATCTGCGGCTGCCGGGCATGAGCGGGACGGAGTGCACGGCGGCGATCCTTCACGAATTCCCGGACGCGCGCATCCTCATGGTTTCGACGCACTCCGGGGAAGAGGAAATCTATCGCGCCATGCAGACCGGCGCCCGGGGATACATCGTGAAGAGCATCATCCGGGAGGAATTGCTGCGGGCGGTGCGGGAAGTGCACCAAGGACGGCAATATGTGGATCCCATTGTGGCTTCTCACCTGGCTGAGCGGCGGTCCCATCGCTCGCTGAGCGCGCGCGAAGTGGAAGTGCTGCGGATGGTGGCCCAGGGAATGGGGAACAAAGAGATCGCGACGGAGCTGAGAATTGCGGAAGTGACGGTGAAACTGCACGTGAGTCACGTGCTGGAGAAGCTCAGTGTGAAGGATCGGACGCAGGCGGCGACGGTGGCCCTGCAACGGGGAATCATCGCGCTCGACTGAGGAAGCGTAATCGTTTACGGTGTTTTAGCTGTACGAAAGTAGTATTGACACCCTCCCTGTAGTGGCTTTCTATTAGTGCGTTTGCATTACCGTGGGTCGTTCGTGGCGAAGGTAGTGCATGCCATGCCGGGGGTAGTTTGCCCCGGAGTGGGGTCGATGTTTAGAAGTTTCTTTTCCGGTTGGAAAAGACGGAAGCCTTACTCGGGAGGCAGTTCCATGACGAACTTGCAGCGATGGGTCCTGCCCCTTCTTCTGATGTTTGGAAGCGGGGCGAGCTTTGCGCAGAGCACAAATGCCGGCGACATTCGCGGCACCGTAACCGACGCTACGGGGGCGCTGATTGCCGGAGTGACGGTCACGGTGACGAATGTCGAGACGGGCGTGTCGAAGGATTACACGTCACGAACGACGCGGGTCTGTACGACACGGACTCCATCGTAACCGGCAGCTACACGGTTACATTTTCCAAAGGATGGCTTTCAGAAGTTGGTCCGCGGTCCGGTCACGGTGAAGTCGGGTTCACCACCGGTCAATGGCGAATTGAAGGTCGGATCGTCGACGCAAGAGTGACCGTAACAGCGGACGTGCCCCTGCTGCAGACCGAGACCAGCGAACAGAGCACGACCTTGATTCGAAGTCGATGGTCGCTTTGCCGCAAGTCACGCAGGACTGGGAAAACTTCACGATCCTGCTGCCCGGCGCCACCGGTACGCGACCAAGGTTCGTCCCAAGGGACCGCGAATCCCGGTCAGGAAGTGGCTGTCAATGGCAATCTGCCGTACAGCAATATCATCGCCGACGGAGCGTCAACGACGCTCTCGCACAGCCAGAATGCGAATCCGGCGACCTTTGAGAATGTCAGTGAACTGCAGGTCAACACTTCGTCGTTCTCGGCGCAGTATGGGATTGGCGGAATCATCTTCAACCAGGTCAGCAAGAGTGGAACGAACAAGTTCCACGGGACAGCCTACGACTTCTTCCAGAACGACATGCTGACCGCCTACCCGTACGTTCGGCAAAACGAACAAGACTGGGGCCAATTCCGTTCCTGCGCTACAACAACTTCGGCGGATCCATCGGCGGGCCGATTTTGAAGAACAAGATGTTCTTCTACTTCAACTACGACCAGATCGTGAACCATGGCAATTCAAACGGCTACAATACCCTTCCGACAGACGCCATGATCACGAACGGCGACTTTACCGGCATTAACACCCTCTACGATCCCACCACGCAAACCATCGCATACGACGCGGCGGGCAACCCCTACCCGGTGCGGCAGAGCTTTGCCAGTGAATACGGGAACGGAAACAAAATTCCCACGACAATTGTTCGATCGCAGTAGCCGCGAAATTTCAGCAGTGGCTTATCCGACGGCCGCTAATCATCCGGCAGTTCTCACCCCGATCGCTCCAGATCCAAATAACCATCGGATGGCGAGGGAGCAGCCGAACAACAATTGGTATTACAACCAGTTAGTCGTCGAACCCAGTGCGAAGCGATATTTCGGCCGGCTGGACTGGGACGTAACGCAAAGCATCGGCATCACGATGTCGGACACGCAGGCCGACTTCTCATATCCCGGCCCGAGTTCGATCGCGAACTGCCCCGTCGGTTGCCAGAACGGCTATGTGGATAACAACAACGCGCAGATCACTGATGTGTGGAACATCAGTTCGCACACCATCAACGAAGCCAGAATTGGCTACACCAACTCAGATGAACTTCTTTGCCGATGCTTCTCTGAGCAAAGGATACGCCGCTCAACTGGGTTGGCAGTTTGCCAAGGCGGATGATTTCCCGGGCTATGCAGACCACCGGCACGTATCCCTATTCGCTGGCTCCAGCCCGGCACCAATCGATCTACAAGGAACACGTCTTCGATCTCTCCGATGTCGTGACCATGATTCGCGGCAAACACATTCTGCACTTCGGCGGAGAGTTGCTGATGTACCGAGATAATTCCACCGCTTGGGGTAACGTCAACGCGGGTGTATGCAGTACTCCGGGCAGTACACCCGGCAGTGGACACTCGACTGCTTGCGGAGCCTGGCTGCATGCCGGATGCATCGGAACTGGCTTTGAGTATGCTGACTTCCTGTTGGGCTATATCAACAATTGGAACGCGAGGCATGAGTCCGGAGTACGGAGCGCGTCTGAAGAGCCCGCAGATGTTTGTTCAGGATGACTTCAAGGTTCGTCCTAACCTGACCCTGAACCTCGGTCTTCGCTAGCAGATTAACCATGGCTGGAACGAGGTCACCGGGAACATTACGTCCTTTGATCCAACGGTCATGAACCCTGCGACGAACACGCTAGGCGCGTCTTGGTTTGCCAGCACCCATGCCAACGGCCGGACAGCGCTAGAAGCGAATGTGCTAACACGTTCCTGCCGCGGGTTGGGTTTGCCTGGGCGGTGAGACCCAATATGACGGTTCGTGGCGGTTTCGGACTCTATGCGTATAACTGGAGTCTGGATACCTACGGTGGCGGCATGGGCGGGTCCTTCGGTTCCTCAGGCAGTTACGGCGATCCTACGAACGGCATTTACCCGGTTGCCCTTCTGGGTGGAAATGGCAACAGCTTTTGGTCCCCGCCCCCGGCAACTTCTACAGCGGCAAGCCGCAGGATTCGGGAACCGCGCTGCTTTATACAGCGGCGTCGCAGGATCCAACCCGGTTCAATGGCGGGGGAGTCAACTACAAGCAGTACCACACGCCGGTTCCCAAGATCTATCAGTGGAACTTGGGTGTGCAGCGTGAACTGTTGACCGAGCATGATGTTGTCAACTTGCCTATGTGGGAAGCCATGGTTTCAACCTTGCGTTCCCGACGGATCTCAACCAGGTGCCGCAGAACAAGCATGGTCGCCGAACGATTCCGGCAGTCGCCCGTATCCGAACTATCAAGGCATCAGCGGCAGCACCAACAACGCGATCTCGAACTACAACTCGCTGCAGGCATCCATTACCAAGCGCATGACCAACGGATTGGCCCTCAGCTTCAACTATGTGTGGTCGCACTTCCTCGACGACATGGATTCGTCCGGTTGGGGAAGCCGCGCGGGTCCGCAGGATTATCAGATTGCCAACAATCCGGCGGCGAACTACAGCAACTCCAACTTCGATGTGCGCCACGCCTTCAAAGGCTATGCGGTTTATCAACTGCCCTTCGGAAGAGGCGCGCGGTTCCTGAACAACAGCACCTTGCTGGACGAAGTCGTGGGCGGCTGGCAGATCTCCGGAACCGTTGTTCTCCAGACCGGAAATCCGTTCACCGTCTACGGGAACCAGAACTAACTACGCGCAGGCCGGCACGCAGTTTCCGAACTGGAATCCCGGAGTCAGTTGGAAGCCATCCAACCAAAGCATCCTCCAGCTGGTTCAACCCGGCGGCATTCACGCAGCCGGCAGATGGAACCTTCGGCAACGTGAGGAGAAACAGCCTGTATGGGCCGGGAATCAATGTTTTCAACCTTTCCTTGGCCAAGTCGTTCGCGGTTCCGTGGGAGGGAGTAAGGGTCGAGTTTCGTGCCGATGCGCAAAACGTGTTCAATCATCCCAGCTTCGGTACACCGGCCAACACCGGCACTTGGCGGCTCTGCGGGCGCCGGAACTCCTTACACGGGTACGACCCCCATCAATTCGACGACAGTGAACGGGCGCAACCTGCAACTGGCGCTGCGCGTGAGCTTCTAACCTGGCAAGTGCTTCCCCTTAAAGAGACGGCGATGTTCGCCGTCTCTTCTTTTTTGCGCCATACTCTGATGATTTGCCCGACTATATAATCTGGGTGGTTCAGCATGATAGCTAAGGTTGGAAGGGTCTCTGCCGGTTTCGTGCTGCTGCTGGGCGCTGCGCTGGGCCTGTCTCAGGCGGCCGGGGATAAGCAGCAGGAGTTTGCGGCGCACATGCAAAAGGCCCACGGCTTTCTGGATCAAAAGCAGCCCGCGCTGGCGATTCCGGAGTTGCAGGCGGCGGTGGCCATCGATCCGGAAAGTGTGGATGCGCAGGCCAACCTGGGCGTTCTGCTGTTCTTTCAGGGCAAGGCAGCCGATTCTATTCCCCACTTACGCGCCGCGCTGGAGCGGCAGCCCGGCCTGGCGAAAATTCAAGGGCTGCTGGGAATGGCCGAGAGCCGCACGCCTGGACTTCGCCAATGCGCGCAAAGATATGGAAGCCGCCCTGCCTGCTGCTCGAGGACCGGCGCTTTCAGATGCAACTTGGGCTGGAGTTGGTCGGACTCGATACGGAAAGCGGTGAACTGGAGAAGGCTGCGGCTGTCATCGCGCAGTTGCGGAAGGCCGATCCGGATAACCCGGAGGTGCTCTATGCCGCCTACCGCACCTATTCCGATCTTGCGGGCGAGTCGATGCTCGCCTTGTCGCTGGCGGCGCCGGACTCGGCGCAGATGCATCAGTTGTTGGCTCACGAAGACACCAGGCAGGGAAATACGGTCGCCGCCATCGCGCAGTATCGCAAGGCCATTGCCATCGATCCCCATCTTCCGGGCGTTCATTTCGAATTGGCGGAATTGCTCCATACCTCGGCGGACGAGGCAGTAAAGAAAGAAGCGGAACAGGAATACCACGCCGCGCTAAAGGAGAATCCTCAGGATGAGAAATCGATCCTGAGGCTGGCGGAGATTGACGCGCGAAAGGGAAATCTTGAGCAGTCTTACAAGGGATACACGAAAGCCGTCGAGCTGCAACCGGCCGATGCGGACGCCAAGCTGGGACTGGCCAAGACGTTGATTGAGATGAATCAATCGGACAAGGCACTGAAGTTGCTCGAAGAAGCCGTGCAACTGGAGCCCACCAACGCCACCGCGCACTACCGCCTGGCAACCCTTTATCGGAAGATGGGGCGCGCCGACGATGCCAAGCGCGAGATGGAACTCTACAAGAAGTTCAAGGAGATGAAAGAAAAGTTGAGCGCGCTGTATAAAGAATTGCAGGTTCAGCCTAAGGAGATTCGTGCGGACGAGCAGGATGAACCCTAGGATCGGAGCGCGCAGAGCGTTGCTGGAATATCGAGGATGCTGCCGGCTGCGTTTCTCCGATTGTGCATGGCGCTTTTCATCCTGCTGCCTGAATGTGGGCGCGATGGGGCAAATGGGAACGCCAACCCCGCTGTCGCCCGCTGAGCGCAAGAAAGCGGAGGCTGAGAGTAAGGCGACCGGCACGCTGGCCAACTACCCGCGATTGGTCGACATCACGAAGTCCACAGGCATTCATTTCGAGCACCTGTCGAGTCCGGAGGCGAAATTCATTGCGGAGTCGATGAGCGGGGGAGTCGCGCTGATCGATTACGACGGCGATGGCTGGCCGGACATTTATTTTACGAATGCGCAGAGCGTGGAGATGGCCCTGCATGGCGTCAAAGCGCGGAGCGCCTTGTTCCATAACAACCACGACGGAACATTCACGGACGTCACCGACAAGGCCGGGGTGGGCTATCCCTGCTGGGCGATGGGCGCGGTCGGTTGGCGACTACAACAATGACGGCTGGCCGGATCTGCTGGTCACCTGTCTGAACGGCGTGGTGCTTTATCGCAACAACGGCGACGGAACCTTTACCGATGTGACCAAAGCCAGCGGACTGGCCAGCGATTCCGGATGGGCGACGGGAGCGGCCTTTGGAGATTATGACGGCGATGGCTGGGCCGATCTGTTTATGTCGCATTATGTGGATTTCCATCTGGACGATCTGCCCGTCTTTGGTTCCGGCAAATCATGCAAGTACCTGGGACTGGATGTGCAGTGCGGCCCCCGTGGGCTGAAGGGATCTCCCGACAATCTTTACCACAATAACGGCGACGGAACGTTTACCGAGGTATCGAAGAAAGCCGGAGTCGACGATGCCGAGCGCCGCTATGGCCTGACCGCGATCTGGTCGGATTTCGACAATGACGGAAAGCTCGATCTGTTTGTGACCAACGACGGCCAGGCAAACTACCTGTACCAGGGCGACGGCGCAGGAAAATTCGAGGATGTCGCGCTAACCACCGGCGTGGCGGCGAACGAAGACGGACTGGAACAGGCCAATATGGGAGTTGCCGTGGGCGACTACCTGCACTCCGGACGCATGTCGCTCCTGCTGTCACATTTTGACATTGAGTACGCCGCCCTCTACCGCAACGATGGCGGCATGAACTTCAGCGATATGTCGATCGCTTCGGGCATTGCCCGGGGCACGCAAGGCTATGTGGGATGGGGAGACGCCTTTGTCGACTTCGACAACGATGGCTGGGAGGATTTCTTCCTGGTCAATGGACACGTGTATCCGCAGGTGGACAGCGCGCACCTGGCCGCCCGCTACCTGGAGCCGAAACTTCTGTTCGTCAATCAACGGGACGGAACCTTCAAGAACGCCAGCCGGTTGGCTGGAGACGCGATTCAGATCGCGCAAGTGAGTCGCGGCCTTGCCGTGGGTGATCTTTTCAACGACGGAAAGATGGAGGCGGTGGTTGAAAACCTGGTGGGCCAGCCCATGATTTTGCGTCCTGAAGGAGGCCCGCAGAACCATTGGATCAGCTTCCAACTGGAAGGGGTCAAGAGCAATCGTCTGGCCCTGAATGCGCGCGTACGAGCTACCGCTGGAGACCTGGTGCAGTTGGGGGAAGTTCTCAGCGGCGGCAGTTACCTGTCGCAGCACGATCTGCGCATACACTTCGGACTGGGCAGCCATGAGCGTCTCGATCAGGCTGAAGTCTTATGGCCGGATGGAAAAAAGGAAACGCTCACCCATCTGGCTGCCGACCGGTTTTATGTGGTGCGCGAAGGGCAGGGAGTGGTCTCCAGTAAACCGTCAGAGCACCGCGTCAAGCTCCCCCAGTGACGATCGAAGTATGACCATCGAAGGCATGGCCACCGGCGCAGCGACAAGGCGTTTCCGCGCAGTCGTGTTCTTGACGGCGCTGTTGGTTGCTGGAGGAGCCTGGGCGCCAGAGCACGGGCCGTCCCGCAGAGTCTCCCCTGATGAGGCAGTTGCACCAGGCACTCAGCCTGGCCGAGCACGGCGACAGACAGGGGGCAATGAATCTTGTCGTCCAGTTGCTGGAGCAGCATCCTGATTTTGCACCGGCGACTCAAGCTGAAGGGCATGTTGCTGGAGGAGGCAGGGCGCACCTCAGAGGCGGCGGCAGCCTATGAACAGGCCTTGAAGTTCGCGCCGAACGACGGAGATCTGCTGCTGAAAACAGGCATCTACAAACTGACCGCGGGCCAAAAGGAAGAAGCCATCAAGCTGCTGGAGCACTGCATCCGGATTCTTCCCGGAGACGGAGACGCGCACTATTATCTTGCCCAGGCCTATCACCTGAACGGGCAGGACGAGCTGGCGCTGCGCGCCATCCGGCAGAGTTTGAAGGCAGAGCCCGACAATGTATCGGTGTGGCAGAAGTACGGAGAACTGCTGTGCGGCACGGGGGATTGCGCTGCGGGGCTGAAGTGGCTGCTGAAGGCGCAGCATTCGGATGCGACGTTGCCGCGGATTGACTATGACATTGCCGCGGCGGATTACAAATTGATGGATCTGTCCGGCGCCGCGCAGTATGCCGCGCGGGCAGTTGAATCCCAGCCCAATGACGTGACCGCCTGGCAACTGCTGGCTGTCGCGGATGTGAAGCTCGCCAAATGGCCAGAGGCTAAGAGCGCATTTGAACGCGTCCTCGCATTCAAGCCCGACGATGTGGAAGTCGTTGTTGGGGCTGGGCCAATGCGAAGTGGAGCTGAAGAACTATCCGGCCGCCGTTGAGAAACTGCAATCGGTGTTACGGCTGGATCCCACGCGGCTTTTGGCGCATTTCTATCTGTCGCGGGCGTTTGCCGGAATGGGCAGAACCGCGGACGCGGAGCATGAGGCGGCACTGCATCAGTTGATGATGGAACAGATGACGTTCGTCCGCTCCACGGAGAGCGATGAACGCGAGAGCCCCATCAAGGCACAGGCCCGTCAATTGCTGGCAGAGCATCGCGAAGCGGATGCGCTGCAGCTGTATCGGGAACACTTCAAGGGAACGGCCGCCACTCCGGCGGATGCGTATGTGTTTATTGGGAAGCTATATCTGTTCCTGGGAAACACGGAAGATGGCCTGCGCAGTCTTCATCATGCGCTGGAAATTCAGCCCAGCGTTCGAGGAGCTCACACCTATCTGGGAATACTGGCGCTGAAGCAAGGCGACCTGAGCGGGGCCGAGAAATGAGTTTCAGGCAGAACTCGGCAACGACCCGAATTATCAGATGGCGATTGCCGAGATGGGCGAGGTCCGCTACCGCCAGGGGCGGTGGTCCGATGCGGCGGAACAACTGGCGAAGTCCAGAACCATGACTCCGGAGTTGCTTTACATGCTTTGCGACGCTTACTTCCGTACGGGGAAGGTGTCGGATGCGAACCTGACCGCTGAAACGCTAGCGGCGTACGGGAGAAACAATCCTGAACTCATGAAGAATCTTATCGAACTTCTTCAGCGCAACGGGCAATCGGAACTGGCGCGGCGCTTGTCGGCCAATCTGGCGCCTTAGTCGGTACCGGTACCGGGTGCGGGCCGCTGCTCCTGCCTCGCGACGCGAGAGTAGCGCCACCATGCCGGCGCTACTCGTCGGCTACGCCGTAACCATCGTGCATTGCGGGCACCGGGTGGAGATCACTGCGATGCGCTTTCCGTCACGGTGAGGATCTGATCGGCTTTGACGTTTTTCAAAACCTGCTTGATGCCGCTCGGCCAGGTGAGTTCAATGGCGTCTACGACGGCGGCCGAGCCCAGCCCGAAGTGCACGCGCTTATCGCTCGAAGAGTTGTAGCTGCACCGCGGTGGTCGCCTGGTTGTACTGAGTGCCCAGAGAGGTTGTTATCTTGATCTTTGTTCCCAGACCGTCGCGGTTGGATTTGACGCCCACCAGTTTCAGGATGATCCAGTGGTTTCGGTTGCCGCCATTCTGGTATTGGAGCGGTTCATCCAGATCTCCGGCGAGCCGTTCAGAACGGTCACGACGGCATCGATCTTGCCGTCGTTGTTGAGGTCGCCGAAGGCCGCGCCGCGATGCGGAGCCGGAACTGGAAAGGAGGCTCCAGCCTTGGAACTCACATCCTCGAATGTAAGGTCGCCTTTGTTGCGGAACACTCGATTGGGAAGCGGAAAGGGCCGGTGCGCCAGTTCCATGGAATTGTCCAGAATGTCGGAGTTGGCGGTGAACAGATCTTTGTTGCCGTCGTTGTCGAAATCGAAAACCCCCACTCCCCATGCGGTGGAGCGGCTGGTCAGAGCGCTCAGTCCTGCGGTGGCGGTGACATCCTGAAATTGACCATCCCCCAGATTCTTGTAGAGAGGAAAGCCTTCCCCGAACATGGCACGTTTCAAAGATATCCGGCCTTCCATCGTTGTCGATGTCCCGGAAATCCGCGCCCATGCCGGCAATGGCGTTGCCGAAGGCGTTGTAGGCAACCCCGGCGAGCAGCGCGACATTGGTGAAGGTTCCGTCCCGGTTGTTGTGCAGAAGATAATTTTCGAAGGTATCGTTGGAGACGAAGATATCGGTGAATCCGTCGTTGTCATAGTCGGCAAACGCCAAGCCCATCCCTTTGCCGACATATTTGGAGATGTGGGACTGTTCGGAGACATCGGTAAAAGTGCCGTCGCCATTGTTGCGATAGAGGATGTTCGGCATTCCCAGAAAATCGACCGGCGAGCAGTAGGCGGGAAGTCCTTGCTGAACGCAGAGGGTGGCCGTTTTGATGTTGTAATTGAGGTAGTTCACGACAAACAGGTCGAGCAGCCCATCGTTGTTGTAATCGAACCATCCCGCAGCGACCGACCAGGCCTTGCCAAGCTTGGGGACGATGCCGCCGACTCCGGCCTTCTCGGTCACGTCGGTGAAGGTGCCGTCGCCATTGTTATGGAAGAGCTGGTTGCGGTTGACGCCGGTGACGTAAAGATCGACAAATCCATCGTTGTCGTAGTCGCCGGCGGCCACTCCCATGGAATAGCCGATGCCCTGCAGGCCGGCTTTCTCGGTGACATCGGTGAAAGTGCCGTCCCCATTGTTGCGGAAGAGGCGGTTCCAGTAACTGGGATCGCTCTTTTCCAGCGACGGGATGGCCGCGCCATTGGTAAAGAAGATGTCCAGCAGGCCGTCGTTGTTGTAGTCGAAGAGGGCTACTCCACCAGCCATGGTTTCAAACGTGTAGTGCTGGGGGCTGACGCTGTTCTTGAGCTTGAACTTGATCTTCGATGGCTCGATGACGTTCTCGAATTGGATTGCCGAAGCGGCCGGCACCTGTTTATTCCCGGCCTTTTTGCCGGCAGCGGTTTGACGGGGTTGCGCTGCCGGATGGGGCGCGGGCCCTGGGACTGGGGTGGCCGGTGGAGTTTGGGCAGGGAGGCGGAAAGCGCTCCACAGCAGGCAAAGGACCAGCTTAGCAGCGAGACCGATTCCGGTGGCAGCTCTGCTCGAAGCGGCGGCGGAAATGCGCGGGAGGCATGCGAATTGGGATGGGGCAGAGGCTGGCGCGGATTTTAGCAGCATCGCGGTGCAAATCAAAGGCCTGTCTCCGCAAGGATACAGGCTTAGCTGCTCATGGCGCAAAGAGTAGCCGGCGGCGTGTGGACTGTTCGTCGCCGGCGTTGTCAATCGCTTTGCAATCGGTTAACGTGAACTGCCGGGCACGCTCCAGCCTGCATCGGCGAAATTCGAAAACGGAGAACGAGTTGGCGGCCTCACCCCCAAAGGAAGGATCCTACGTCCACGACCTGGACACTCCGGCAACGTTGATTGACCTGGATCGGCTGGAGAGAAACATCCGCGAGTGGCAAGCCCACGCTGACCAGTGCAGGGTAAAGTTTCGGCCGCACATCAAGACGCACAAGATTCCGGAGATTGCCCGCATGCAGATGAAAGCCGGGGCCCGCGGAATTGTGAGCGCCAAGGTGAGCGAGGCGGAACCGTTTGCGGCAGCGGGGATCGAGGATATTTGCATCGCGTATCCGGTGGTGGGCGAGATGAAATGGCAGCGCGTCGCGGCGCTGGCGAAACGTGTCGCGAGCCTGACGGTGAACTGCGACTGCGCGGAAGCTGCGCGGGGGCTGTCGAAAGCAGCGGCCGCGGAGGGGGCGACGATCCGCGTGCAGATCGATATTGACAGCGGATTGCACAGGGGAGGAATTTCCTGGGAAGACCCGGCTGCGATCGAGCGCCTGGCGGCGGAGATACGGCCGTTACCGGGCTTGCGATTGAGTGGGATCACGACCTACCGCTCGACCGGATTTCCGGGAGCGCCCAATCCCAGAGATGCGGGGCATGCCGAGGGAGGATTGCTGGTAGAGATAGCGAACCGTCTGCGCGGCAGCGGCATCGAGGTCCGCGAGGTGACGGCGGGAAGCACGCCGACGGGGAAATGGGTTGCCGAGGTGGCCGGAGTCACGGAAGTGCGCGCCGGCAATTATGTTTTTAATGACCTGATGCAACTGGATCGCGGCATTGCGAGCGAAGACCAGCTGGCGCTTTCCGTTCTGTGTACGGTGGTGAGCACGAGTGGAAGCGGGCGAGTGACGATCGACGGTGGCACGAAAACGTTCAGCGGGGACGCCGGCGGCGTGGGTACGGGCCAGGCAGCGCCCGCGGCCATCGCGCGCGCGGTGGACCGGCGGATCTATGTGGAGCGGCTCAACGAAGAACACGGCATAGCGCGGACGGAAGAAGAGGTGAAGCGAGGGGAGAAGATCCGCTTCTATCCTTACCATGCCTGTACCTGCGCCAATCTGAACGACGAAATCATTGGGTTTCGAGGCGAGCGGGTGGAAGTGGTTTGGCAGGTACGGGCACGAGGATTGCGGACGTAGAGTCCGCGTTGAAGTTGTGGCTCCGGATCAGTGCGCGAGAGGTTCATGCGGAGGGCAAGCCTTTCTCAGTGCGTGAACGCCGAGGCTTCGAAGACGATATTGCCTCCGACCACGGTTTGCAGCACCTGGGTCTTGGCGATTTCCTCGGCCGGGACCTGGAGCGGGTTGCGGTCGAGGACGATGAGGTCCGCGAACTTGCCAACCTCGATCGACCCGGTTGCGGTGTCCTGGTGAAGCTCATAGGCCGCGTCGATGGTTGCGGCGCGGAGGACGGCATCGCGCGACAGGCCGGGATCGTCCCCCAGCCGGCCGTGATATTCGGATGGGGCGTCGGGCGCGTTGGTGCGCGTCACGCCCACCTTGAGGGCAAACCATTCGTCCAGTTGATCGACAGGCCAGTCGCTGCCGAAAGCGATGCGAGCGCCTGCCGCAGCGAGAAGGCCTGAGGGTTCCAGAATCTTCATGCGCGCCGGACCGAAGAAGTCTTTGAGGCCGAGGGTGTCTCCAGCCGGCTTGCCCCACTGCAACGACAACACGGGGATGGCGCTGAGCGGCTTGTAGCGCGGGAAATCCGCGGGCTCGACGAGTTCATCGTGGGCGATGGCAGGACGGATGTCGGCTGTGGGCAGGGCCTTCCGGAGCGCTTCGACGCCATCGAGTGCGGCATGAACAGCGCCGTCGCCGTCGGCGTGCATGTGAGGATCGATGCCGGCGCGGCCGAGTTCCACGAGCACGGTGGCCAAGGCATCGGCAGAGAAGTAGACTGCGGGGCCGCGGCTGGCGCCGGGCACCCAGTGCGGCTTTTCCGCGGTTCCGGCGTTTACGAGATAAGGTTCGCTGACTGCCCCGGTAAGCGCGGGGGCGGCGATCACTCCATCGAGAAACAGCTTGGCATTCCGGACCGTGATACCGGGGGCACGAGTAGTGGCGCCCTCGTCATATTGCTTTGCGAATGCGACCACGCGTGCTACGGCGGCGGGCAGATTGCCCGCCTCCGACGGCTCGATTACGGGAGCAAAGTGGGCTCGCGCAGTAAGGCCACCGGCGCGGCGCACGGCCGCGAAAGCCGACAGGGACTCGGACGAAGCAGCAGCGTCAAGGAAACTTGTGATGCCCTGGGGGCCCATCGCCTTGAGGGCGGCGGTCGCAGCCGCCACGTACTCGGCGTCTGTGGGCTTGGGCATGAGATCGGAGAAGACGGCGTACGCTGAATCCTCGAGCAGGCCGGTGGGCTCGCCGTGAGCGTCGTGCCAAATCTTGCCGCCGATGGGGTCGGGCGTGCTGGCCGTGATCTTGGCGAGGGCGAGGGCGCGCGTGTTGGCGAGGGCGGTGTGCCCGAACGAGGAGACGACGAGAATGGGGCGAGTGGTTTGCAGAGCATCCAGGGTGGCGCGGCTTGTCTTCACGCCCGCGGGCCGCATGCTTTCCTGGAACCAGGCCACAACCTCGAGCCAGGCATTCGCATCGGTGGAGGGAGAGTGGTCGAGGCACGCCTGGATGCGCTGCTGCATCTCGGCGACGGTGAGCGACTCGTAGTTCAGGCTGCACTTCAACAGCTGCAACCCGGCGCCCAGCGGATGCATGTGACCGTCGACGAGGCCGGGCATCAGGAATCGCCCCTTGAGGTCCACCGAAGTGGTGGACTCGCCGACAAACGGGGCGACGCCCTGGTTGCTGCCCACGTAGACGATTCGGCCGTCGCGAATGGCCAGCGCCTCGGCGATCTGGTTCCGGGCATCGGCCGTGAAGATGATGCCGTTACGGTAGACGCGATCGGCTGGACTGGTGGTCGATGAAGGGGCAGCTGCGGCCGGAGTGGTCACGACTTGAGCCCGCGCCTGCGGAGCGAGCGCAAGGAGGATGAGCGCTGCTAGGTGGACGAGAAACGCGCGCCTCGACTTCGGGACACGCTGCGACCACTCCGTCGTGCGGGCACACACTTCGCAAAGGTCCTTCATTAATTAAGTCTCCTCTCTAGAATGCAGAGCAAGGGAGGAAGAGAATCGTCCTCCACCCTCGTGGGCCACGAACATGCCACGGCCGCCAATCGTGGGAGGATAGCAGCTTCGGGCGAGACGGCAAAGCGGGCGGATTCCTAAGAGGTTGCGGAAAAACGCGCCCATCAGCGCACAAGCGACCACAAGGGCTGAAGCCCACAGCGATCCACGTGCCTTACGCGGCCCTGGAAGGGCCGCTCTTCCACGGTGTTGCACGCGTTTCTAGTTTTTCCGCAGCCTCCTAAAGCATGCACAAGGTCAGTGTGCTCCGCCAACGTAGTTTCCGTAACCCACGATGACGGTCGAACTCACCAGCACGAACAGGCTGAACGCGACCAGGAGCCTGGTTCTGCCCCCGGCGCCCTTCCATTCTTTCAGGGCGATGCCCCACAGGGTGCTGAAGATGATGATGCTGGCCATGTGCAAAGTCCAACTGGAGAACTTGTAGCGTCCCATCTGGGTTTCGCCCATGGTGTAGAAGAAAAACTGCATGTACCAGGTTGTGCCGGCGAGAGCCGAGAATAGGTAGTTGGCAAGCATGGGGGCCCTGACACGGGTGTCTTGTGCGACGGCTGCGGCCACCGCCATTTCCTCGGCGGGAGCATCGGTGACGGGTTCGAGGATGATGTTCTTCATTGCGTGCGGGGACCTTGCCGCGAATCTCGGACTCGAAATACTGATAGCCGGTGCGGTTGCGAATGTTGAGGATGAGACACCAGATGAAATTGGTGGTGAAGCCTCCGGCGAGCACAACGACGAGCACGGGAAGACCCTGCCACAACACGGGGGTGCCATGCTCGATGGTGATGGCCTTGATGGGATCTCCGGCCGCGAGACCGTAGGCGAAACAGGCGCTCATCACGCCGGAAAAAGTGGCGACGAGCAACCCTTTCTTCAAGTCGAATTCCTTGATGGAGGCACGCTTCTGCTCGGTCGACATCTCGCGTTCTTTGGACACTCCGGCTGCGCCGGCGAAGGCGATGCCGATGAGACAGACGGCAACGCCGCCGAGAATGATCAGGCCGGAGTGAGTGCCGAGGACTTGGGAGGCGAAGACGCCCCGGAAAATTGGCGGCATCAGGGTGCCGAATGCTGCGGTGTATCCAAGCGCCACGGCCATGCCGAGCGACATGCCGAGATAGCGCATGGTGAGGCCGAAGGTGAGGCCGCCGAGTCCCCACAAGACACCGAAGGCATACGCCCAGAAGAGGCTGCTGGCGGGCGCTTCATGCAGCACCGGCATGAGGTCGCGGGTCATGGTGAGCGCGAGGATCCACGGGGCGATGATCCAACTGAAGAATCCGCCGACCAGCCAATAGGTTTCCCACGCCCAGTTTTTTACCCCGCGATAGGGAACGTAGAAGCTGGCGGAGGCGAGACCTCCGAGCCAGTGAAAGAACACTCCCAGGGCAGGGTTCATGGGATCCTCGAGTGCGAATTTACAGGTGAAACACTTCTTCCAACGGCTGCATGCCGCGATCGGGCAACACGCCGCCGGGCTGCACGAAAAAGTCACCCATCTCGCGCTGCCAGCGGTCGTTGACTGAGCGCTGAGCCATTCCGGCGCGGGCGCGGGCAAAGTTTTCCGTTTCCAGATAGCCGACGAGCAGACCATCGTCGCGCAGAAACAACGAGTAGTTACTCCACCCGGTTTCACGCAAAGCGGCCAGCATGTCGGGCCACACGCTGCGATGGCGCTGTTTGTATTCTGCAATGCGATCGGGCTTGACCTGCAACACGAAGCAGACACGCTGCATACTGGCTCCTTAACGCAGGAAGGCCTCGGAAAGCCCGCCATCCACGGGAATGACGTGCCCGGTGGTTTTGGCGCTCTGATCCCCGGCGAGCCACACGATAGCGGCGGCGCAATCCTGAGGGAGAATGGGCCGCTTGGTCAGGGTGCGCTGCGCATAGAAATCGGCGAGCTTGGCGCGCAGTTCGTCGGTCGACTCCGAATCCTGGAAAGCGATCTTGTACTTTTCGAGAGACTGAATCACGCGATCGCGCGGGAACATGGTGGAACCGGCGACGACCGTGGCGGGCGCAATGCCGTTGACGCGCACGTGAGGGCCGAGTTTGATCGACAGTTCGCGAATCAGGTGGTTGAGAGCGGTCTTGCTGGTGTCGTAGGCTTCGCTGCCTTTCTTGGGCACGACGGCGTTGGCGGAACTGGTGAGCACCATGGCGGCGGGCAGACCCTGATCTTTGAATATCCACTCGGTTTGGCGGGCAAGAAGATAGTTGCCGGTGACATTGACCAGGAAGGTCTCGGCCCATTGCGTGTCGGCGAGCTCGCCATCGGCGCCGGGCACAGGGTAGATGGCGGCGGTGTTGACGATGATGTCGATGCCGCCGAACTGGGCGATCGTGAAATTCGCGGCCTCGGCGAGGGATACTGAGGAACCGAGGTCGACACGAGTGTGCGCGACAGACTCCGGAGATGCCGTGGCGGCGATTTCATCTGAGACTTTCCTGGCACCCTGCTGATCGAAATCGGCCACCACGAGATGAGCGCCTTTGCGGGCGAGCAAGCAGCGCGACCTCGCGGCCGATGCCACTGGCGCCGCCGATGATGAGAGCGATCTTGCGGCTGAACTCCGCTTCGGCGGGCATGCGTTGCAGCTTAGCTTCTTCGAGAGCCCAATACTCGATGCGGAACGCCTCCGATCTGGGAAGCGCCACATAATTATGAAACTGCGTGAACTGTTGCGACTGCCCGGTGTGGCGGGCCTGCGGCAGGGGATGAGAGGCGTCCCCATCTTCCAGGGCATTGGCGCCGGCCATGACGTGAATGGCATTGATGAAGAACTCGGTGGTGATGCGCGCTTCTTTCTTGTTCTTGCCGAAGCCGAATAGTCCCAAGCCCGGAACCACGACGACGGAGGGGTTGGAATCGCGCAGTTGGGGAGAGTCACCTGTTGCCCAGGCGTCGTAATACTTTTTGTAGGCGGTTCGATACTCGACGGCGGCACCCTGGATTCGTGCCTTCAGAACGTTGACATCTTCCTTCGCAGGGTCCCAAGGAAGGAAGAGAGGGCAGACCCTGGTTCTCAGAAAATGATCGGGACAACTGGTACCGAGCGAGCTTAATTCCTGCGCCCACTTCGACCCCGCAAATATCAATGCGTCAGCATCGTCGGCGTAGTGGGCGATCACACGGCGATTGGAGGACACAGCACCCCGGAGCGCGGGCAGGATCTGGGTGATGATGTTCGTGCGATCCTGCGCGGGGGCGTGCTGGACTCCGCCGAATAAGGGACCCTTCTTTGATTGATGCTGCAGAATGAATTCACCCATCTGATGCGATGGTGTGAATGCTGTTCAAGTAGCAATCACGCTGAGTCATTCCCCAAGTGAAGAGGCCGTGACCGCCGAGGATGAGGCCTTCGGCGCCGGGGTTGTCCTTGACGGCCTGTTCGATGAGGAGCGCCAGTTCGAAGCCGGGACGCTGCCAGGGCAGCCAGACGATCTTGCGGGCAAATTGTTGATTGAACTCATCGAGCTTTCGTTTTCCGTTGGCGCTCGCGGCGAGGGCGATGGCCCAGTCTGGGTGCAGATGATCGACATGAGGGAAGGGAAGGAAGGCGTGCAGGGCAGTGTCGATGGAGGCGGCCACACGATTCTCGCCAAAGGCCGAGAGAGGGTAGTAGCGGACCATTTCATCTTCCTGTTGTTCGCCACGGTATAACGCCTTGAGTTGTTGCAGACGATCGAGGTACAGCAGGGCAAATCCCGCGTCGGTGATGGACCCGAGGTCTCCGCCACTGCCTTTTACAGCCAGCACGCGGACCGGGCGGCCGGTGAACGGGTCGGGAAGGTCGAGCTTGGAACTGGTGTTGCCGCCGCCGAAGTTGGTGATCCGCAAATCCGCGCCCAGCAGGTTCGAGCGATAGCGCAGCAGGGCGAGATCGCCTGGCATCTTCTGAGCCTCGGCTTCGTTCCACAAATCTTTCAGGTGAGTCATCTCTTTGATCTCAGGCATAGATACTCCCGCAATATTGCTCAAATCGTTCGGCGTGCTGATCCCACTTCGCGGTTTCAAGCGGCTCGAAGACTTCGGTGGGGAAAGAGCGGTCCACGATAGCGCGGACTTCCTGGAGCGAGGCCGCGCCTCCCGTAGCAAGAATCTGGATCGCAACATTTCCCAATGCCGTAGCTTCAGCGGGGCCAGCGAGAACGGTTCTGCCGGTCGCATCCGCGGTCAGTTGGTTCAGGAGCCGGTTTTTGGAGCCGCCGCCGATGATCCGAATTTGTGCGATGTGTTTTCCGCTGACCTGTTCGAGATTTCGGAGCACCAGACGATACTTGAACGCGAGGCTTTCCAAGACAGCGCGCACATAAGCGCCCGGTTCCTGCGGAGTTGGCTGGTGAGTACGGGCGCAGAACCTGTCGATGGCCGCGAGCATGTCCGGGGGGCGCAGGAAGGACGGGTCATCGGGATCGATGAGGTAGCGGAACGACGTCTCGCGGGCGGCCAATTCGATCAATTCGCGATAGTCGTAACTGTGTCCCTGCGCGGCCCAGGATTGACGGCAGCCCTGCAGCATCCACAAGCCCATGACGTTCTTCAACAGCCGTGTGGTTCCATTCACGCCGCCTTCGTTGGTGAAGTTCAGGCGCAATGCCTCGGGCGTGATCACCGGGGAATCCAGTTCGGTCCCCAGCAGGGACCAGGTTCCAGAACTGAGAAACGCCGTGCCATCGCGCGCCGAGATGGCAGCGACCGCCGAGCCAGTGTCGTGGCAGGCGGGAGCAATCACGGTGGTGCCCGCGAGAGAAGAATGACTTGCGATGTCGGGCAGGAGCGTCCCAACGATCGAGCCAGGTTCTACGATGGGAGCGGGCAAATGGGCCGGAAGATCCAGGCGCTGCATCAAGGCGGTGGCCCACGTGCGCTTAACGGGGTCCACCATTTGGGTGGTGGTGGCGTTGGTAAATTCGCAGACGGCATTTCCGGTCAGCCAGTAGTGAAAAAGATCTGGGATGGTGAGCAGATATTTTGCCGCTTTAAGGAGGGTGGGCGTTTGACGTTTCGCGGCGAAGAGTTGATACAGAGTATTGATGGGCATGAACTGAATGCCAGTTGCCTGGTAGATTTCCTCCCTGCCAATTTGCCTGAGGACTTCCTCCATCACGCCTTCGGTCCGGCGGTCGCGGTAATGGTAAGGATTTTGGAGCAACTCGCCGCGTTCTCCGAGCAGGGCATAGTCGACACCCCAGGCGTCGACTCCTATGCCCGCCAGTTCCATTTCGCCGAGCCGCGCGAGAGCCTTTCGCACTTCGAGCCAGAGTCGAGGCACGTCCCAGTGGAGCGATCCGCGGTATTCGACGGGCTCATTGGGGAAGCGATGGACTTCTTCGGTCGTGAGAATTCCGGACTGAAGATGCGCCAGAACTGCCCGCCCACTTTCGGCGCCAAGATCGAACGCGAGATACGGCTTGGCATGGCCGTTAGGCATAGGAGGAGACGTTCCGAGAATTGCGGGCCGCACGTTCCTTGGTGATGCGCTCGAGGTAGCCGCTCTGGCGGAATGCCTCCAGAGGATTGCTTGGGCAGACCCTTGGAGTCGCGCCACTCCTGGATCACGGGGCGAACGTCGGTGGCGAATGCGTCCTGCAGCAGGGACTCGGCACGGACAAGATCACAATTCTTCTGGGCCGTGGCCAGTTCTCGAGCATCGACCATCGCCGCCTTGGAGAACAGTTCCTGCGCCACGGTTACGGTTTGGATCGCTTCCTCAATTTTGCCCTTGAGGTTGTGGCTCTGGTCGACCATGTAGGCGATGTCAGCCTTCTTGCCGGTTTCCCACTCGAAGTAGTGAATCTCGTGGAAGATCCGGAAAACCTGATAGGGATCGATGGAGCCGAGGGTCAAATCGTCGTCGGCGTAGCGGCGATCGTTAAAGTGAAAGCCGCCCAGCATGTCTTCCGACAAGAGCCAGGCGACAATCTGCTCGATGTTCTGGGCTGCGTAGTGATGTCCGGTGTCGACCAGGACTCGGGCTTGCGGACCAGCGGCGCGGGAGAGCAGCAGAGACATGCCCCAATCGGCGATATCGGTGTGGTAGAAAGCAGGTTCAAACGGCTTGTATTCGATCAAAAGGCGTTGCCCGGGAGATAGCGCGGCGTGCGACTCTCTCAACCCTTCGGTAAACCATTGCTTGCGCTGCCGGATGTTTGCTGTCCCGGGATAGTTGGAGCCGTCGGCAAACCACATGGAAATGTCCCGGCTGTGCAAGCGGCGGGCGATCTCGATGCTGTCCCTGGTGTGCTGTAACGCGCGCAGGCGAATCGCAGGATCGGGATTGCCGAAGGAACCGTACTTGTATTCCTGGTCCTGGAAGAGGTTGGGATTGATGGAACCGGGGAGAACTCCGTGACGTTCGGAGAATTTCTTGATGTCGTCTGTACTGTCGACGCCCTCGGGGCAGTCCCAAAGGACGTGCAAAGCGATAGTCGGGCAGACGCCGGTGAGCAAGTGGACCTGGCCGGCGTCGCTGAATTTCTCCTCGGTGGTGGTGGCCGCGGCGGGCTGAATGAATTTTCCAAATCGGGTGCCGGTATTGGCGAAGCCCCAGGAAGGAAGCTCGATGCGGAAGGATTCGAGCGCATCAAGGATCTTCTTGCTTTTGAGTGCGTCCATAGGGGCCTCTCTTGGAAATTACAGAGTACAATCCTTCCCGCTCAGGATCACGAGTTTCTTGGCCAGACTGTTGTAGTCTCGACCAGCAGAACGCAGCATAACACTGAGAGGAGCCAAACGGGGCAGGGACTGGCGGGCGAGATTGCGAAGAGGCTGATCGACAAACTGCGCAACGAGTTGCGCGTGCTGTAAGCGTAGCCGCGGATGCATTCGTCCGCGGGCCGAGCTTCGCCCGGCGGACAGCCGAGGCGGCTGTTCCCACATAAACATTGCTGGGAACTGAGAAGTGAGAGCTGAGAACTTCTTTATGGCCGATCTGACGTTTGGGTTGTCAGGCGGGATGGTATTCGAATATTGTTGCGGGGCATGAAGAACCCTTATCGCCAGTCGATCCGAGCAAGCAGGCGAGTTCCATGGCAGAAGAGGCCGGTGGAGCTCTCCAGATTCCTGAGTGTGGTGATCGTCATGGTCATGCTGACGTCGGTTGCCTCCGCCATTCCGGTCCGGCTGCGCTGTGAATACCTGCAGAACCCTCTCGGCATCGATATTGCGTCCCCGCACTTGTCATGGCAGAGCGACAGCGCGGAGCGCAATTGGAAGCAGGTGGCGTATGAGGTTTTGGTGGCCAGCAATGAGGAGAACCTGCAGGCAGCCAAGGCCGACATCTGGGATAGCGGCAAAATCGAATCCGGGGAGTCGGTAGGCATTGTCTATCACGGCCCGGCATTGGAATCGCGCAAAAGATACTACTGGCGAGTTCGTGTCTGGGACGGGGCAGGACAAGTCTCGGAGTCGGCGGAAGGAGCCTGGTGGGAGATGGGCCTTCTGCATGGAACGGACTGGAAAGCAAAATGGATTCGCTGGAAAAACCCCGAGGATGAGGCGGACCGCCAGGGGATTCGGTGGATATGGGTGCCGGGTCAAGACGGGCTCGCGGCGGTGCCGAATACGGCGGCTACTTTTCGCGCTACGGTCAAGCTTTCTGAGAAAGCAAAAGAGGCAGTGCTGTTGCTGGCGGTGCGGGGAAGCTTCATCGCGCGGGTGAACGGTCATGAAGTGGGAGCCAAGAGAGGATGGGGCAGTTTCGATCGGCGGGATATTTCTGACCAGTTGGTCGTGGGAACGAATTCTATCGAAGTAACAGTGACTGCTCCTGAGTCCGCTGACGACGGACCGAACGCCGGGGCAAAAACCACGATGGCTGCGCTGGCGGGGTTGATAAAGATCAGGCGGGCGAACGGCTCTTTCTTGCGCTTCCCAACGAATGCGCGCTGGAAGGGTAGTCTGGAAAAGACGGCGCATTGGAAAGCAGCCCGCGTTATCGGTGACCTGACCGACAAACGGCTGGGAGATCCGGGAGACCTGCCGCAACCGGCCGCGTACCTGAGGCGAACGCTTGCGCTTTCGAAGAGCATCCAAAGGGCGAGACTCTACGTGACGGCCCTGGGGAGCTACCGCGTATTTTTGAATGGCAGCCGGGTTGGGAGCGATGTCTTAACGCCCGATTTCACCGACTACCGCAAACGCGTGCTGTATCAGGCCTACGATGTGACCGGGTTGTTGGTCAACGGCAACAACGTGATCAGCGCCCTGCTGGGGGACGGATGGTATGGCAGCGGATTGACGTGGGTTGGGATGCATTTCTTTGCTCCTCCGGACCGATTTGTGGCACAACTCGAACTCGACTACGCCGATGGCAGTCATGAGACAGTGGTGACCGATGAGTCGTGGAAGGCGGCGGCATCGGCGATTGTTTGGAGCGATCTGTACGGTGGGGAAGTGTATGACGCGCGCCGGGAACAGGTGGGATGGGAAAAGCCGGAGTTTGACGATTCGAAGTGGGAACCGGCGGTGGTCGCGGATGCGCCGGCCATTGCATGTGTCCAGCCAGATTAGCGCGCCGGCACGAGTGATCGCGAGGTTGGACCCCAAGGGCGTGACTGCTGCCGCAAACGGAGCCTATGTCTTCGACATGGGCCAGAACATGGTGGGATGGGTGACCCTGAAAGTGAAAGGTGAAGCGGGCACCAAGGTGCGACTGCGATTCGCCGAGATTCTGAATCCCGATGGGACGATCTACACGGCGAATCTAAGGAATGCGGAGGCCACAGACGTCTACATTTTGCGAGGCGGCGAAGAAGAGACCTTCGCTCCGCATTTTACGTTTCACGGTTTTCGCTATGTCGAGGTGACTGGCTATCCCGGAACGCCGGGTCTCGACGCGATCAAGGGAGAGGTTGTGAGCAGCGTGAGCGGCGACCCCGTCGCCAAGCTGACGACGTCAAGTGACCTGGTCAATCGGATGTGGTCGATCGGCATCTGGGGGCAGCGAGGAAATTTCCTGAGCATCCCGACGGACTGTCCGCAACGCGATGAACGTCTGGGCTGGATGGGAGATGCGGGAGTTTTCTGGCGAACGGGAAGCTACAACTTCGACATTGCGGCGTTCTCGCAGAAATTCGTGCAGGACATTGTCGATGCTCAAACCAGCCAGGGGGCGTTTACCAATGTTTCTCCCAACACGCTTCCGTTCGACGGAGGGGAGACAGAGGGCTCTCCGGCGTGGAACGAGGGCATGGTGGGAGCACCCGGGTGGGGTGATGCGGGAGTGATCGTTCCGTGGACGACGTGGGTGCAGTACGGGGACAAGGCCGTGATTGAGAAGAACTGGGATGCGATGCAGCGCTGGATGGAATTTATCCAGAGCCGGAATCCTGATTTCCTGCGGAAGAATGGAGTGGGGCCCAACTTCGCGGACTGGCTGGCTCCCGACGAGAATACGAACAAGGACCTGCTCGCGACCGCGTACTGGGCTCTGATCGCGAACATGATGTCGCAGATGGCGCACGCGGTTGGCAAGGAGGCCGACGCGAAGCGCTATGACGATGTCGTGCAGAATATTCGCGCGGCTTTCCAGAAGGCCTACATCAAGGACGACGGAGTGGTGGGAACGGGAACGCAAACGTCCTACGTGGTCGCGCTCTACACGAAGATGGCTCCCGAGGCTGTGGAGCCCCTGCTGGTGGACAAGCTCGTGAAAGATATCGAGTCGCGCAACTGGCATCTTTCCACAGGATTCCTTGGGACACCCGTTCTTGCTCTTCACGCTTGCCGATCACGGGCGAAGCGATGTCGCCTATCGCCTGTTGCTGAACGATACGTATCCATCCTGGGGCTACATGCTGTCGAAAGGCGCGACCACTTGGTGGGAGCGATGGAATGGAGACACGGGCGACCCGGCGATGAACTCCTACAACCACTATGCGTTCGGCTCCGTCATTGCGTGGGTCTATCGCTATGCTGCCGGCATTGATACGACGCTGGATTCGCCGGGCTTCAAGGAAATCGTCATTCATCCGCATCTTGATGCGCGGATGACCTCGGCGCGCGGGGAATATGACTCGATCTACGGCAAGATCGTCAGCGATTGGAAAGGAACTGCCGCAGGTCCATTTATTTTGAACGTGACGATCCCGGCGAATACTTCGGCCAAGGTTTTCCTGCCTGCCATTGCGGGAGCACACGTCACGGAAGCTGGTAATCCAGTCGAAGCGAAGGAAGAGCAAGGATCGTATGTGGTCGGAGTTGGGTCAGGTTCCTACAGCTTTGAGGTGAAGTGAGATCCAGGCCCTTTATGCACATTGGCAGCCTTAACTGCAGAGCGGTGATATTGATTTTACTGATTGCCGGCATCGCGCACCCTGCCAGGAGCGCGGCGCAGCAGGATGAAAGTCTGGCGGTTCTGGAAAAGTCTTTCGCGAATCCCCCGGATGATTGCCGAATCATGATGCGGTGGTGGTGGTTTGGCCCGGCAGCGACCAAGCCGGAGTTGCAGCGCGAGCTGGAACAGATGAAGGCGGAGGGCATTGGCGGGGTCGAAATCGCCACGCTGTACCCGCTTGCGCTGGATGACCCGAAGGCGGGTTTCCACAATCAATCATTTCTCTCCGACGAACATCTCGCCGCGATTCGCTACGCCGCAACCACGGCCAGGAAGCTCGGCCTGCGAGTTGACGTCACGCTGGGGAGCGGCTGGCCGTTTGGAGGTCCGCATATTCCCGTGACTCAAGCCGCCGGGGAGCTGCGGGTGGAAACGATCCCGGTTCCGGCGGGGGCAGGCTCGATCGCTGTGCCCGACGTGAATACGGGGGAGCAAGTGATCGCTGTCTTTCTGGCTCCCGCCAGAGATGGCCAGATTTCGTGGCCCGATGCGAATCAGGTGTCGACGATTGTCGACGGCCGTCTGCGAATACCGGCGGCCGAGACCGCGGACGATGCGATTTTCTTTATCTCCAGTCGCACCGGCATGACGGTGAAGCGTCCGGCGGTTGGAGCCGAAGGTTTCGTGCTGGATCATTATGATCAAAGCGCGACCGAAACTCATCTCCATGCCGTGGGCGACCGGTTGATGGAAGCATTTGGTGATCAGCCTCCGTATGCCGTCTTCAGCGACAGCCTGGAGGATTACGGGTCCAACTGGACCGGCGATTTGATGGAGCAGTTTCGGGCGCGGCGCGGGTACGATCTGACTCCTTATTTGCCTGCGCTGATCGGCGATGTTGGACCGATGACCGCTGCGATTCGGCATGATTGGGGGAAGACGCTTACCGAATTGGCGAATGAGCGTTTTCTCGTCCCACTGCACACCTGGGCGCAACAGCACCACACTTTGTTTCGCTCGCAGACGTATGGGTATCCTCCCGTCACGCTCTCGAGCAACCGCTACGCGGATCTTCCCGAAGGCGAAGGGAAGGCGTCGTTGCTGATGTGGCGGGAATTCTCCGATGTGCGCTGGGCAGCGTCGGCAGGTCATCTTTTCGGCAGGCCGGTGATTTCGTCGGAAACCTGGACGTGGCTGCATTCTCCCGCATTTCGCGCTACGCCACTGGATCTCAAGGCAGAAGCGGATCTGCATTTTCTGCAGGGCATCAACCAGTTGGTGGGGCACGGCTGGCCTTATTCACCCAAAGACGCGGGAGAGCCAGGATGGCGGATGTACGCCGCAGCCGCCCTCAATGCGCACAACCCGTGGTCGTTGGTGATGCCCGACTTGGCTGGGTACCTGCAGCGCGTTAGTTTCGCGCTTCGGCAGGGAAAGCCGGCCAACGATGTGGCGCTGCTGTTGCCGAATGACGATGTGTGGGCGACGTTCTCGATTAGAGCCGATTCCACGCAAGCGGTTATTAGCCCGGGTGGCTTCAACACCGTGGGCTCGAATTTCAGCGTTGATGAAGCTCTGGAGCGTTCGCGGGTAAGCGCGATCATTCCACAGATTCTAGATTCCGGCTTCAATGTTGACTTTATCGACGCCGACGCCATCGATGGGGTGGGCATTCCATACAAAGTACTGATTTTGCCGGCCATTGACCGGCTGCCGCTGGCGACCTACCGGAAGATCGAAGAATATGCACGGCACGGTGGAATCGTGATTGCGGCGCATAGCCTGCCCGCTACGGCGCCGGGAGTCATGGAGGGCGAGTCCGAGGGTCAGCAGATTCGGGAAATCTCGCAGCGCCTGTTCCGTGCGAGCGGCGCTCCGGGGCACTTTATTTCTGATGACACGCAACTCGGAGGCTGCGCTCGCAACTTATCTCACTCCCGATGTCGTTCTCTCTCCCAGAACGCCACGAATCGGGTTTATCCATCGAACGCTGGCGCAGGGTGACTTGTATTTCATTGCCAACACCAGCAACCAGTCACACCACGTTCAGGCGAAAGTCCGTCACGCGGCGAAACACGCGGAATGGTGGGATCCGTTTACGGGCGGGGTCTCTGCGGTGGAGAATCCCGGTGCCGTAGATCTCGATTTGCAGCCTTACGAGTCGCGGTTGATCCTCTTCACGGACTCCGAGACTCCCGTCCACAAGACCCAGCCGACGGGACAGACTCGTACAAGAGCCATCGACCTCACCACGGATTGGAAGCTAACATTCCGCGACGCGAATCAGACGGCCGCGATGTCCAAGCTTCACGACTGGAGCGAAGAGCCGAGTTTCAAATACTATTCGGGCGAGGTTAGCTATGAGAGAACGTTCGACCTCTCGGCACAGGACCTGAGTTCCGGAATCCATGGCGTGCTCGATTTTGGGCCGGGCGCGGCGGTTGAGGAACCGAACCCGCTGCCGGAACACAGCATGAAGGCATATTACGAAGGGCCGGTACGAGAAGCGGCGGAGGTCTATGTCAACGGCGAGCGCGCCGGTTTCGTGTGGAGGCCGCCGTATACGGTTGATGTGACCAAGTTGCTCAAAGCCGGGAAGAACAGCCTGCGCATTATTGTCGGCAACACGGCCATCAACTCGTTGGCGGGGCGCGCGCTGCCGACTTACCGGTTGCTCAACGAGAGATACGGCGAACGATTTACACCTCAGGACATGGGGAACCTGCAGGCCCTGCCGTCGGGGATTGTGGGAGCACTGCGGTTGGATTTGGAACGGTGAGCCCGGCAGAACTGCACGTGTCTTTTATTTTTCGTTCTCCTCGCTGAGTAAATGTCCGAGGCGATCGAGGCGTCTCTCCCAGAGCGAACGACGGTCGCGGATCCATCGCTCCGCCACGGTGAGCCCGGTACGTTCGATGCGGCAAGTGCGAACCCTGCCCACTTTTGTGGTACGAACCAGACCACTTTTTTCCAAGACCTGCAAGTGTTGCACGACTGCGGCCAGAGTGATGGCGAGAGGTTTTGCCAGGGCGGAGACGGAAACGGGGCCTTGGCTCAGTTTCTCCACGATGGCCCGGCGGGTGGGATCGCCCAGGGCATGGAAAACGCGGTCGACATGGGCTCGTTGACTCAGCATGCGCCGTATCCTTCCTGTGTATTCGTCTGCACTCGCGAGCTAACTGGTCAGCACTTGCGCTAATCGGTCAAACAACTGGCGCCATCCTTCTTCACGAATTTGAGGGCCATCGGCTCCTTCCAGGAAGGCTGCTTGTTCGGTGAAGATGAGATTGGTCCCTTTTTCGTCGGGCAAGAATTCCGTGGTGGCCTGCGACGACGAGATGCGCTTATCGCCGACGCTCATGGTGTAGGAAATTACAATGTGACGGTTGGGCAGAATGTCGCGGTAGATCGTGTCGTTGGTGAAGACATGACCATCCTGGGAGCGGAAGCGGGCGCGCTCGTGGCCGCCGACGCGAAAATCCATCTCGAATTCCTCGATCTCGAGTCCCTCGCCTTCCGCGAACCAGCGGCGTTTCCTGGCCGGGTCGGAGAAAGCGGCAAACACGCGTTCGGGTTTCGCGGGATACGAGCGTTCAATGACGAAGGTGGCGTGAGTAATGGATGGTGGGCTCATGGGTTCTGCGGTTGCGCTTTTGGCGTCCTTTGCATGAATTATTTGGATCGGGTCTGCAGGAATTCTTCCAGAACGCGGTCGAACTTTTCCGGATCATCAATGAACAGGGCGTGGCCGTCGCCCTCGAATCGCTCCAGCCGGACCTGGTCGCCGAGTTTTGATTTGAGGAAGTCGGCGGTCGGCTGCGACTCGGGCTGGTACATAAAGAGCACGGGCCGGTTCATCCTGGCGAGGCCGGCGGAAAAATCCTTCACGGCAATCATGTTGTAGATGAGGACGACGGCAGTATCGGCGGGCACCTGGACGGAGGCATCGACAACGCTCTTCAAATAGGCATCCGTCTGCGGCTTCTTGAACATGCTGCGAACGAAGCCGTCGGCTTGTTTCCGGCGATCCTGCTGGAGTTGGTTCATCCATCCCGAGACAGCGGCGAACATGTCAGGGCTGAGCTTGTCCGTCAGAAAACCGTCGACCAGGACGAACGCGCCAACGTTGCCGGAGCCGAACTGCTCGGCATACTTGACCAGCTCGGCGCAAGCCATGGACCAGCCGACCAGCACCGGCTGCTTGAGGCCCAGGTGATCGACGAGTTCTTTGTAGTCGCGGGAGCGGGTTTCGGGCAGATGGCCGTAGGGTGGTTTGTCGCTCTCGCCCTGGGAACGCGGATCGACGGCAACGACGTGGTAATGCTTCGAGAAGTCGTCGATCTGCTTCTGCCAGATCCAGGCCGGCATGGTCCAGCCCGGAATGAAAACAATGGGCTGGCCGCTGCCGGCTTCAAGGTAGTGGATCCGGATGCCGTCGGACGTCTGGAAGAATCCGTCTTTCGTGGCCTGCGCCCAGAGACTGGGCAGAGACAAGATGCATAACAGGACCACAGTGATTCTGGTTCTCATGGCTTCGCTCCCGTTTTATGCCGCCGGTTCGTAGCACAGATAGACCTTACCATTGCCGAAGGTCCGTGTGTTGGTGAGCTTAAGGCATAACTTTTCCTGGATGCCGTCGAACATGGACCGACCTTTGCCCAGGGCCACGGGATCGACCATCATCTGGTATTCATCGATCAGGTGCTCCAAGGCTAGCTGCGCGACGATGCTGCCGCTCCCCAGAATCGCCATGCCCGGACCGGGTTCCTGCTTCATCTTTCGGACTTCCGATACGAGGTCGCCCTTCACCAGCTCTGGTATTGCTCCAGGAAGCCTGGTTCAGCGTTCTGGAAAACACGACTTTTGACATGCGATTCATCCCGGCGGCGACGGCGGGATTATGTTGCTCCGCGAGCGGTGTGGGCCAATAGCTGGCCATCAGGTCATAGGTGACCCTGCCGAATAGTAATTGGCCTCCGCGGCTGGCGTTTTCAGCGACGAAAGCCGAGTACTCGGGATCGTCGTTGCCTTCACGCGCCCAGCTGAAGTCGCCGGTCGCGCTGACAAAGTAGCCATCGAGGGTGACGTGATTGAAAACGATTAATTTGCGCATAAGGGGTTCTCCTCGGTCGCCCTTGGCGGGCGTATCAGTTTAGTGGACGCTTAAGTATTACGCGGGTGGCGACGCAATTGTCAAGCGCACACTTAAGTATTGCGCGTTGCCGGCCCTCGGCGGACGGCTGCGATCATTTTGCTCGACGGACTTCAGCCTCGGCCAGCCAGCCGCGACGCAACTGCTCCGGCGGGATGTTCGACAGGTAAGGCTTAAGGTCGAGGATCGGTGTTCCGTCGAGCATGTCGACGCCGCGCACGTGCAAGGAACGGCCGTCACGGCGGAGGAGTTCGACGACGGTGAATCCAATCGGGTTGGGACGCCGGGGAGAGCGGGTCGCGAAGACGCCGTGCGGACGATCGTCGGTGGGAGGTGCGCCGAGTAACTCAAATCCTTCGGCGCGATCAAACACCCACAGAACGATCAGATGAGAGAAGCCTTCGATGTCGGTGAGACCCGCTTCGAATTGCGGCAGGATTTCGAGAATCCCTTCCGCCTCGTGTTTAGCGCCCAAGCCTTTGGGGACTTGCTGAGTGTTCTGGTAAGGGCTTCTGACGGTTCCGATCGGTTGCGGCGAAAACATGGGTCGATTATCTCCCGACAAAGATGTTACCTGGCCCGGCGGGGACAGGGGCTGAGAAATCGTAGTTCGAAGACTCGGCGGACTGGACTCCGGTGCCGAGCCCGCCTCATGTGCTACATTAACCGACAATGCATGGAAAACCGACCGGGGACGGGCGCGATCGAAGGGAGAAGCGACCGTTGAAGGCCAAAAGGCGCGCCACCAGAGCCGAGCTTGATTCCCGGGCCTTGGAACAGCAAGTACGCATCTGTAAGGCTTTTGCCAACACAACCAGAATGCGGATGCTCGACCTGCTGGGCCAGAAGGAGCGCGCGGTCGGCGAACTGGCCAAGATGCTGGCGGTGTCGAAGGCAAATCTGTCGCAGCATCTGGCCATCCTGAAAGCGGCTGGGATCGTAGAAACCCGCCGCGACGGACGCAATATCTACTGTTTCCTTACCATTCCTGCCGTGACCCAGGCGTGCCATCTGATTCGGGATGTGCTGCGCGCGCAATTTCAAAACAGGCGATCCCTGAAGTTCTAGAATTTGTACAGGATCTTGAACTTGTACAAATTTCCCACCGAGTTCTTCGCCCTGTCCGGTGATCACCACTACAGTTCACTGTGAGCGCAGTCACAATACTTCCATTTCTACATTTTAGCAGTTGCGCATATTAGCAACTATGTGTAGATACAACACAAGCGCTGTTCTTCGTCCTTCGTCGAATACATCCCAACCATGGCCGGTAAGAGAAGTTTGTGGATCAAAGGAGAAGCTTTATGAAACGCGTTCTGCTACTCACCCTTCTCAGCGCAGCGCTGGTGCTTTGTGCCGGCGGAGGAAATTCGGGCATCGCGGCGGGTCATGCGGCGGCGAATCCAGCCGACCTGCAGGGCCCGGTGCCGGCATCGACGGCGGGCTATGCCCTGATGGCGTGGAGTGAACTCGGGATGCACTGCATCGATGGCAAGGACTACTCAGTGTTTTCGGTGCTGCCTCCCTACAACATTATTCACGCCCAGCTGATCCAGAAAACGGAGCCGCCGACGATCATCACAACGGGCGTGACCATCGTTTACCAGGCAACGGCCGACGCCAAGAAGTCGATCAACAGCTCCAGTGCGGGCAAGTCAAACTTCTGGAACTACGTGAACACGCTATTCCTGGCGAATGTGCCGCCGGAGACTGGACTGGCCGGCTACAAGACGCAAACTACGAAGGCCGAACAACCTGAATTACAACGCTACCGAGGGATACTGGGAAGCCGTGGGAATCCCGACTGTTCCATACGACGATGCGGGTGTGCGGAATCCCTATCCCATGGCGATCCTGACGGCCAAAGACTCGACGGGCAAGGTGCTGGCGACGGCGAAGATCGTGCTGGCGGTGAGCGATGAAATGAGTTGCGCGAAGTGCCATGCCTCCGGCACGGATGTGGCTGCCGAACCCGCCGGCGGATGGGTTTACAACTCGGATCCGGCGAAGGACCCGAAGTTCAACATTCTGAAGAAACACGATGACAAGTGGAATGTATCGGGGTATCTGACGCAACTGGCGGCGAAGGGCTACAACTATCAGTCGAGCCTGTACCAGACAGCAGTTTCGGGGACGCCGGTGCTGTGCGCCGCCTGTCACAGCGACAACGCGCTGTCCGCGTCGGGACTGAGCGGGATCAACTCGCTGTCGCAGGATATGCACGGGCTGCACGGATCGCAGGTGAATCCGGCGACTGGGATTACGCTGGACAAGACCACGGATGACCTGAACTCGTGCTATTTATGCCATCCCGGTCCGGTGACGCAGTGCAAGCGTGGAGCGATGAACAAGCGGACCTGCGCCAGTTGCCACGGCAACGTGAGTTTCGTGGGTGCGAACGGCACGCGCAATCCCTGGCTCATCGAACCCTCATGCCAGATGTGCCACAACAGCAGCCAGCGGTACGCGACTACGTTTACGAAGGGGCAGTGGCGGCAGACGACGGACGTGACGTTTGCTACCAATGCGAACGTTCCGATCAATGGAGCGGATCTGTATCGCTTCAGCAAGGGACACGGGAACGTGTTCTGTTCGGGATGTCACGGCTCACCGCACGCGGAGTATCCGTCGCTGCAGGCGAACGACAATGTGTATCCTAAAAATTTGCAGGGATATGTGGCGAAGATCACAGAGTGTACAACGTGCCACGCCAGTTCCTTGGCGTCAACCGCGAACGGCGGCCCGCATGGCGTGCACATCGTCGGTCAGGCATGGGTGAATGCGCATCCTGACTACGCAGACAGCCACGGGCATCAGTCGTGTGCGTACTGCCACGGGGTCGGACTATAAAGGCCGGGCGTTGTCAGCGGCGAAAGTGGCCCGGACTTTCACCACCGATGGAGGGACGAAGACTTTCCCGGCCAACCACCAGTTCAGCTGCTACGACTGTCACAATGGACCGAACGGCGGTTAGGTCATGTTCCCTGGAACTCAGGGTTGCTGAATCCGGATGCGTTTGAGGTTTGCCGCGCGGTGCTGAACGGGCACCGCGCTTTTTTCACGCGCGCCATTGACTCGCGCATGACGAAGGTGCGGGCGGGGCGCCCGCGCCACATTTTGTTTTCCTAGTTCTCTTTCTTCTCCGGTTCGCGGGGCAGCGGTTTCTCGATGGGTTTGCGGGGAAGCATTTGATCGCGCATGGCGGCGTCGTAGACAAAGCTGGCGACGATTACGGAAATCTGCTTGAGATCTTCGGGCTGCAGACGGTCGTAGACGTCCATGTTGGAGTGGTGGGTGCGGGTTTCGTATTCGATGGGATCCTGAATGAACTGGAAACCGGGGATGCCGACGGCGTCGAAGGAGAGATGGTCGGTGCCGCCGGTATTGCGCATGGTGAGCGTGGTCATGCCCAGGTCTTTGAAGGGACGCATCCAAGCCTCGAAGATCGGGGCGACGGCTGCGTTTTCCTGCAGGTAAACGCCGCGAATCTTGCCGGTGCCGTTATCGACGTTGAAGTAAGCGGAGACTCTGGCTTGCTCGGGTTTCACCGTGACTGGGCCAGCTTCGCGCCGCAGGAGGGTGGGCATGTCTTTCATGTTGGGATCGTCCATGGGAGGACGCGAGCCGAAGTGCTGCACGACGTAGCCCTGCGAGCCGAGCAGGCCCTGTTCTTCGCCGCTCCAGAGGCCGATGCGGATGGTGCGGCGGGGCTTGATGTCGAGGGCTCGCAAGATGCGAACCGCTTCCATCATGACGATCGTGCCCGCCCCGTTGTCGGTGGCGCCGGTGCCCGCGTGCCAGGAATCGAGGTGGGCGCCGAGCATGACGACCTCGTCTTTCTTGTCGGTGCCGGGAATTTCGGCGATGGTGTCGTACTGCATGAGGTCGTCGTCGTAGAAGGTGCTGGTGACGCTGAGTTCCAGGGTGACGTCTTTTTTCTGGTCGAGCAGGCGGGCGATGCGGCTCCAGTGCTCAGAGGCCATGGTGAGCTGGGGAACGGTTGTGGTTTCGCCGGGCTTGTAGGAACCGCCGGATTGGACGAAGACAGTGCCGCCGCCGGCAGTGCCGCGACTGTGGTCGATCACGGCAAGCACTTTCTCGTCGGCGAGGAACTGGTTGAGGTCTTTCATGAACTGGCGCCGTCGAGCGAACTCGGCCATGCGGAACGGCGGACGCTCCCCGGGAATCTGGTATTCGCCGGTCTTGGCCAGGTCATCATCGCTGAGGCGCTTGTAGGGAACTTCGGTGATGGGCTTCACTTCCGCGTCGGGCCCCATGATCACAATCATTCCTGCCAGCTTGCCCTTGTATTTGTCGAAGTCTTCCTTCTTTTCAATGTTGACGCGGATGCATTTGCCGGTGACGACGCCGTTGGTGCCGGGGGTCCACGCCTTGGCGTAGACGATGAGGGGGACGAGATCGGGCGAGGTCATGCGGGCGTTGACGTATTGATTGGCCCAGCCGCGGCCGAAGGGGCCCCAGGATTCCAGGTGAGCATTGCTCAGGCCCATGGCGGTGAACTGGTCGCGGGTCCACTCGTTGGCGCGCTTCATGTTGGGGGATCCGGTGAGGCGTTCGCCGATCGAGTCCATCAGGCCGGAGGCGTACTCCATGACTTTTGAATTGTGGAAACCTTCATAGCGAATGCGGGAGATGGTCTCGAGATCGACTTTCTCCTGGGAGCAGAGGGCGGGAACGAACGACAAGATGACGATGAGAGAACAGACGAGTCGCGTAGACCTCTTCATGGATGAGCGCTCCTGAGCGGGAATCAATCGGGGATTATACCGCCGGGGATGGGAAGCGGCGGGCCAGAGAATTGTAAAGTTATTTCAAGGTGCGGGGCGAGGCACCTGGCCACTCGGGACACGAAGGTGGAGGAAGGAAACCATCGGAATGACGGCGGAGGCGCGGCAACTCTTTCCAGGGCTGCGTCTCTTACAGCTGGTCTTTCACTTGGTTCTCCATGGCAGGCGAGGGCAGGGGTTCTTTGCGTTTTTCGCCGGTGTCCACAGAAAAAAGCATGAAGTGATCAAAAGCGTGTCGCCGATAGTAGCGATGTTTGCGAAAGTCGAAGTAGATCTCTGCAGTTTTCGGCAACCAGAGAGTTGTATTCTTTTTGGGAAACGGCACAGGGCCATATTCCACGGTCTGGTGCTCGCTGAGCAACTGGATTTCAGGCATGGGCTTGACCATGTCGGCTTCGATCCGCACGATTTGAAACTTGTCGGCGGTAATCCACGCTCTGCCTTTGAGGTCGACGGGGAAAGCCTGACCGCCAAGCGCATAGCTGTGCATTCGATTTGGACGGTCGTGGCGCTGGCGGAAATGTACCAGCCAGGTGGCCTGTCCGTGCCAGTCGGCCTGTCCCTCACAATGCAAATCGAAGTCCTTTTGCATGTCGGGATGAAAGACGAGCGCCAGGGCCATGAAGCCTGTGCTGGAAATGGCGTCGGGATAACCTCCCTGCCCGGGTTTGTCTGAACGATATTCTTCAATGAGAGCGGCACCCGGTTGGGACTCGGACAGCGTTGCAACGTAGTCGTACTGTCGCGTCTCGGTGTTAGTCGCAAAGCCAAATGCGTCGATCGACTGATGGAATAACTCTTCGTTGGCGGCGAAGCGGGTGAGATCCCGAACTAACTCCTGTACTCTTTTTCCCGACTCGTCGATGACTCGCGCGGTGGGACACGCAACGTCGGGGACCAAGGTTGGCTTGGTGTCGTCAACGTCGGGCGGCCGCCAAGTCTGAGGGGTAAGGGCAGGATCGGGAACGGCTCCAAGTGGATCAGCGCGGGACACGGTGATACCTGAATTCTTCGCGTCTCTATCTGGAGAACCGGAGTTGTTCTTCTTGAGATCTGCGATCAAGTTGCGGACTTGGTAGACCAGAGGATTCTGGGGAGAATCCTTCAGGAAGATCTCGAGCGCATGAATGGCCTCCTGGTTGCGCCCGAGCCCAACGAGCGCTTGCGCCAGGACCAGTTCGGCGGGGCTGGCAATTGTCTTTCCATCCTGGTTGCCTTTTGTGATCGCAATCAGCGCTTCGTCTCGGGCTTTGCCGTAATCCTTCTGGCCAAGATACGCGTCGGCCAACAGGTTATGAGGCAGCCAATTGTCGTCGTCGGCTAGAACAGCTTGCTGCAAGGCGGATCTGGCCGCGGGATAGTCTTCTTGTTCCAAGTCGGTTCTGCCCAGCAGAGTCAGCGCCTGGGCGTTGTGAGGAGCGAGGGATGCGGCTGCAGTCAAGTAGGTTCGTGCTTGCGCATAGTCTTTCCGCTGGTAGTACAGGTAACCGAGTAAAAAATCCAAGTCTGAACTGGCGGGAGCTAATTTGTAAGCGGCCTCCAGATGCTTCTGCGCTCCCGCGAGATCGCCCACCTTCAGCTTAGATACAGCGTGCCTAACTTCTTTTCGCGCTTTGGCAGAAATGATGCCGGCCCCGACGTCGAGGTTGACGGCCGAGGGATCCCGTTCCAGTACGATGTCAATCGGCTCCGGGTGAATCGTGCTCACCACTTGCACCTGTTGACGAGCGCTGATGTATCCCAACGCGCTGACCTCTATTTCATAGTTTCCGAAAGCGGTGTCGACGAATACGCCGTCTGCATCGCCTTCGATTGTTTGGAACAAGCCCAAGTGATTGGCGAGATTCATGAGTTCCAGCCGGACCGGCCCTTCTATGCGAGAGGTCTTCTTCTCAGCGAACACATGGAATACGAGTACTCCGGTTCCTGGAGCGGTGTTGTAACTCGCGATGTTTGGAATGTTGTTTGGATTTCTGGTAAGTTCGCCCGGGCTGTTGGCTGGGATCTGGGCGAGAGCATTCGCAACGAGCGCGCAAACGACTAGCAGGGTGGAAGCTGTGCGGGCGAAGATGTGGTCGATGTGACTGATACGAAGCATGGGCGCCTAAGATTTCTTCTCGATGGCAGGAGGGGCTATGGGCTCTTTACGTTTTTCCTGGGTATCGGTTGAGAACAGCATGTAGTGATCGAAACTGTGACGGCGGTAGTAGTGGTGTTTGCGGAAATCGAAATAAATATCGGCGCTTTTGGGGAGCCAGAGCGAAGTGTTTTTCTTCGGGAACGGGACGGGCCCGTACTCCACGGCCTGGTGCTCGCTGAGGAGTTGGATTTCGGGTATGGGCTTGATCATCTCAGCTTCCATGCGCACGATTTGGAATTTGTCAGCGGTGATCCAAGCTCGTCCCTGGAGATCGACGGCATATACCTGATTTCCTACCTTGTAGCTATGCATGCGGTTGGGGCGGTCAGCGCGCTGGCGGAAATGCACGAGCCAGGCCGCCTGTCCGCGCCAGTCTCCGAGGCCCTCGCACGACATGGCGAAGTTGTCACGCATGTCCGGATGAAAGACGAGGGCCAACGCGGCAAAACCGGTGCTGGCAATCTGGTCGGGATATTCGGTCAAGGTGAGCTTGTCAGCGCGGAATTCATCCACCGCAAGAACGCCCGGCTGGGGCTCGGAAATGGAAGCGACATAGTTGTACTTGCGAGTCTGGGTGCGAACGGGAATACCGAACTCGTCGAGCGACTGATGGAACAAATCTTCGACGGCGGCGAAGCGCGCCACGTCCGCCACCAACTCCTGAACGCGCTGGCCGGATTGCTCAATCACTTTGGCAGAAGGACAGGAGACGCCGGGCGCAAGAGCGGGCTTGACGTCATCGATGCTGGGAGGAGCCCACGATCTGATGTTGAGTCCTGGTGAAGGAAGGGCGGACAAAGGATCGACGCCGGAGAGGCGAGCCTCGGTCTTGGGGGTGCTTTCCGAAGGCGCTGGGCTGGAGTGCTGTTCCTGGATCTGGGCGATGAGGTCGCGAACCTGCCCAGCCATCGGATGCCGTGGCGACTCCTGCAGAAACACATTCAGGGCCTGAATGGCCTCCTGATCGTGTCCCATGCTGACCAGGGCCTGCCCGAGAACGAGTTGCGCCGAACTGGCGGTGCTTTTTCCCTTGCTGATTGCGATCTGCGCTTCATCGCGCGCCTTGTCATAGTTTTGCTGGTGCAGGTAGGTGTCGGCGAGCAAGTTGTGGGGCAGCCAGTTTTCGGAGTCGGCCAGGACGGCCTGCTCCAGCGCCGACCGCGCCGCCGGATAATCCTGCCGTTCCAAGCCAGTTCTGCCGAGCAGGGTCAACGCCTGGACGTTGTGAGGGTTAAGATTCGCCGCCGTGCCCAGGTACGTTCCCGCCTGCGCGTAATCTTTTTTCTGAAAATACAGATAGCCCAGCAGGAAGTTAAGCTCCGGGCTGGAGGGAGATAACTTAAAGGCCTCGTCCAGTTGCTTCTGCGCCTGGTTGAGATTTCCGGATTTCAGGGCGAAAACGGCGCGCTTGGTATCCTTGCGCGCCTTGGGCGACAGGATCGAGTTGACCACATCAAGATTGACTGCCTCAGGATCACGGTGCAGCACAATGTCGATCTCCGCCGGGCGCTCGGAGTTCATCACCTGCAATTCCTTGTGGGTGCCAAGATAGCCCACGGCACTCACTTCCACGTCGTAACTTCCGTAGGGGATGTTGGTGAAGACTCCCAGCGAAGTGTCTTCGGTGGTTTGCCAGGTGGCCGACTGGTTGCTAAGGTTCACCAGCTTCAGCACCGCCTGGCGATCGAGACGAACGCTGGTGCGCTCGGCATAGACGGTGAAGACGAGCACTCCGGTGCCGGGGGCAGTGTTGTAGGACGTGGATAGGTCTTGCAGAGGCCTGGCGTCATTGATGCCACCGCGCTGAGCGAGTGCGGTAGCGGCCAAAAACAGGAGAAAGAGCTGGACACAGCAGAGCCGCGCGAGACGATGAATCCCCAGGGCGCAGCGGCAGCTCATAAAACAAATCCAATCAGCAGTGTGGCACAGTCGTTCTCGCGAGTCAAACTGCGCTTCAGGAGCGGGTTGCGAGTTCCGGGGTCTAGGGCTTGGCGGCGGATTTTTCCTGGGGTGCGGGGGATTTGCTGCCCTCGGCTCTGGGTTCACCGGCGGCGGCAGGCTTGGCATCTTCGTCATCGTTGTTTTTCACGATGTATTGCACAATCAGGGAGATGCGGCGGTTGGCGGGGTCCAGGGCGGCGTTGGGCTTGCGCAGACGCTGGTCGGCAAAGCCGCGGACTTGCGTCACCTGGTCGGCCCGGACTCCGTTGGCCTGCATGACACGGCGGGCCGCATTGGCGCGATCCGAGGACAGCTCCCAATTGCCGTAGGTGGCGGAGGGAGCGTAAGGCGTGGAGTCGGTGTGACCTTCAATGGAGATCTTGTTGGGAAGGCGGCCTAATTCCTGTGCCAGGGTGACGAGCATCTCGCGGCCATCGGCATTCAGCTTGGCGCTGCCACTGTCGAAGAACGTGCCGCTGGCGGATTCGGAGAGTTCGATGCGCAGGCCGTCAGCGGTCACCGTCATTTCAATGTGGCTCTTCAGTTTTTCGAAGTCCACCATTTGCTTCACGGCAAACTGAAGTTGCTCTTTCAGTTTCGGCATGTTGTCGCGGGTGAGAGTGAAATTCTCCCCGGTTCCCATCATGTTGGAACCAACTTTTTTCGCTGTGCCGGTAGGATCTTTGAAATATCCGCCGACCGCTTCCTGCACCTGCTTGCTGGAGTTGAGCAACCAGAGGACGATAAACAGCGCCATCATGGCCGTGACGAAGTCGGCGTAGGCGACCTTCCAGGCGCCGCCATGGTGACCGCCGTGGCCGCCTTTTTTCTTGAGGATGATGATGGGGCGGGATTTGTCCATGGTTTTTATCCGCGACCGGAATGCTTAAGACGCTGCGGCGGCTTCGGCCGCTGGTGCTGCCTCCGCTCCTCCGCCGCGGCAAGCCTTTTCGAGTTCCTGGAAGGAGGGACGCACGTGTCCGGGGACAGCACGGCGCGCCATTTCCACGGCCATGATGGGGGCAGTGCCTTTCAGGAAAGAAACCATCAGAACGCGCATCACGTAGAGGAAGGCGTGCTCTTCCTCGGCGGCTTTGGTCATGTTGGCGGCAATGGGCCCAACCAATCCGTAACACAGCAGGATGCCCAGGAACGTTCCCACCAGGGCGGCGGCAACCTTGTTGTCCGATTTCCTCGGGCGGACCGCCGAGAGCTCCCATGGTGATGACGACGCCGAGCACGGCCGCCACAATGCCCAGGCCGGGCAGGGAATCGGCCATGGTACTGAGGGCGGCGGTGGGCTGCGTGGAATCCTGGTGGTGCACCTCGAGGTCGAGGTCGAGCATCTGGTCGAGGTCGAAGGCATCGATGCCGGTGATGGCCATGCGCAGAGAATCGCAGACGAAATCGCGAACGTGATGGTTTTTGAGGAAGGCGGGGTTCTTGAGGAAGACCTGACTCTTGTCGGGCTCTTCCACGTCGGCCTCGAGAGCCATCAAGCCGTCCTTGCGGGCCTTGTTGAGTAAGTCATACATCATCTTTAAGGTATCGATATAAGTCTGCTTGCCGAACTTGGAGCCGCCAAACACACCGACGATGCCGCCCCCGATCTTTTTGAGGATGTGGAGCGGATTCGCCACCAGGAGGGTGCCTATAGCAGCGCCGCCGATGATGATCAATTCCGCGGGTTGAATGAGCACCCGGAGATTGCCGTGCTCCATCAGGTAGCCAGCCACCACACAGCCGAAAACGATGACGATGCCAATAATTGCAAACATGGTTAGCTCTCGGAGGCTCCGCCGCTGGCGGAGGCCTCGTTGGCGCGCCAGGCGGCAGCCGTCTCCACGGATTTCTGGGCGCGCTCGATGAGGGATTCGACGGTGTCGTCGCGCTGAGCAGAGGCTTGGCCAATGGAAACGGGCAGCGATCCGGCGTTCTCCCCACCACTCGATGCCATCCCCGGCGAGAATGCGACGGACGCGTTCGCGCACGGCCTGCACCGCTTCCTCGCGGCACCCATTCAAGATGACAAGAAACTGATCATCGCTCCAGCGTCCGATGAAGTCGGTGGTCCACAGCGAACCTTCCAGCGAACGTGCCACTACACGTAATAAGGAAGACGCCGCCTCCGGACCCAGGCTGGCACGGAAGTGCTGCAGTCCCTCGAGGCGCAAACAGAGCAGGCCGAACGGAACCTGGACTTCGATGAAGGCGGCCAGCGTCTGGCGCAAGTGAGATCGCATGAGGGCGGGGCTGGCCACGCTGGTCACGTCGTCAATGCAGCCGGGAAGTTTCAGAATGTCTTCACGACGGTCGTGCCTGGCGTCAGCTTGCATCTCCTCGAAGGTCTCGACCGCGCCGATGATGGATCCATGCTGGTTGTGCACAGGCACGGCGTGCAGGCGGACAGGAATTTCGTATCCGGCTTTGTGGTGCAGAAAGCCGATGGCCTCGGCGGAGCGGGACGTCTTGATGGCGCGGGCGACCGGGCAATCTTCGTGGCAGAATTCACAACCGGGCTGATCGCAGTGCAACAGAGTTTCTGCGACACAGGAGTGGCCAATGACTTCGTGGCGCAGGTGACCGGTGATGCGCTCGGCGCCGTCGCTCCAGAACACAACCTTTTTTTGCATGTCGACGACGCACAGGCCGGAGGGCAGGCTTTCGAGGATGCTGCGGCAGATTTCAGAGTCGTGAAATGCGGACATGGCTGGTCCAGGGAAGATCCCTGCCTAGTGGGTTCATCGGCAAAAATCCACAGGGACTTCAGAAGCTGGCCGGCGGCCCCCGGGGGCGTGGGACGAGCGAAGGGCCGATAATTCAGGGAGATAGAAAAGAGGCGCGCTCAAAGCCGATATGGCACGGAAGTGCCATAGGCAGGAAAGCGGCTCCCATCTTATTTTTGTCGGTGAGCAGTTCTGGGGGAGGGCTGCCCGGGCGTCCTGGACTCGAAAGAGTTCCGGAACGCTCGTTATTTTTGGGCTTCTTTTTCCCCAGCCAGCGTCGCCCGTAACTTGCCGACCTTGCGATTGCGCCAGAACGCGTCGCTCAACCCTTCCTAGCGATTTCCAGTTGCGGGAATTCAGTTGGTGGAGATAGTGAAGTTCACCGTGATGTTGGCCAGGGTCTCGACGGCGTCAGCGCCCTGGTAGTGCGGTTTGAAATGCCACTGTTTCACCGCTTCCTGCGCGGCGCTGGCCAGGATCGGAGGGCCGCTAAGGACGCGGAGATCCTGGATTAAGCCATCGCGGCCGATCAGCGCCTGCAGGATGACCGAGCCCTGCACTTTCATTTGACGCGCCAGAAGAGGATATCCAGGATTCACCGGACGGCTGACGATCTCGGCCGTGTCGGTAGACATCTGCACGCGCTCGGCGGCGTTGTTGGTCACGGCAGCCGTGGCGTCGTTCGCGGCGGCGCTGGGAGGTTCGGACAATTGCTGAGGAGGTGAGCCGGGCTGCAGATCGACTCGCAACGAGTTGGTGCGGGGGGTAACAATTCGATGAACATCTCCCGCGACGACTTCGACTTCGAGTGGCGGAAGCACGGTTCTGGTGGTCGTCGCGGTGACTGGCGGAGTGTCTGGAGGCGTCGCGGCCGGCGAAGAAACCGCTGGAGCGGACGCTTTCTGGTGCGGCTTGCTTTTGTGGGACTTCGCATGAACCGCTGGCGCCCGGGTGGCGGGCAGCGCTGGCCTTGCAGTGGAAGCGACGGCGGCAACAGCTTGCTGGGGCTGGTCTTCCACTTCCTGTGCTTCCTGCGTACTTGGAAACCAGAAATCACGATCGCGGTAGAGAACCAATCCCAAAGCGGCGAGCAGTAGAGTCAGAGCAATGACCATCATCCGCTGCTGCTTCGGTTCCTGGGAGCCCGGGGACCGCGAGTCAGCGAGTAGGGAACGATGGGTCTTGGGCACTAACGTCTTCAGTTCGAACATGCGGGTGCTTAGACCGCTCCTCAGGAAGACTCCGCCGATTAGTATGCCTAGAAAACCGGCGAAAGGCCAGCAAAAGAGGAAGTTCAGGGCACTCAGATGGACAGGTGACAGGTTGACGGATCATGGTAGTTTGGCCGTAACCTTGTTGGATTCCTGGAATGCCATGCCGTTCGAGAGCTTCCCATCAACGGGTATGTCGTGGGCGATCCGGGAGATTTTCTGAGCTGACAGGACTTTTAGAATTGATGCGAATGAAGCGAATCGCGCGCGCGTCGCTGGCTGGCCTCTGTCTCGTTGCCGTATCGCTTGGCGATCAGCGGCGCGCTCTACGAGATGATCGGCAGGTGGCGTGACGCGCGACGTTTCCCGCAGCGTGGCCACCTCGTCCAGGCTGGGTCGATCCGCATGAACATCGACTGCAGCGGGCAGGGTTCGCCCACGGTCATACTGGAGAGCGGTTCGGGCGGCCCTTCCATTGACTGGCTGATGGTGCAACCAGAGGTTGCGAAATTCTCCCGCGTTTGTTCCTACGACCGCGCCGGATACGGCTGGAGCGACTCCGGTCCGAAACCGCGCAGCAGCCTGCAGATTGCGGGCGAACTGAAACAGTTGCTGCAGGCGGCCGGTGAAAAAGGTCCGTACGTTCTTGTCGGACACTCCATGGGCGGATACGACATCAGGGTTTACACCGGTCAGTATCCCAATGATGTTGCGGGAATGGTGCTGGTTGACGCCTCCCATGAAGATCAGGACCTGAGAGCGCCGGAGTCTATCCGCAAATGGTCACAGGACCACCACAAACACCCCGGCTGGAAGAAGCTGAAATATTTCTTTCAGCTCCATCTGGGCTGGGCTCGCCTGACGGCGGATCGAGATGCGCCAGCATTCTGGCCGAAAGCATTCCGGGAGGAAGAAGATTTCCTGACGCTTCCGGCCAAACATCAATTCGCGACGATCGATGAGGATCAGGTTTTCTCCACTTTAAGCGCGGCCCAGGTACGAAGCGCCGGAAACCTCGGGGATCGCCCGCTGATTGTGCTTACCGCGACGAGACAGGAAGATATCCCTCCGGAAATCCCGCCCAAGGACGCAAAGGCGGAGGAGGACCTTTGGGTCCACCAGTTACAGCCCGAGTTGGCTTGTCTCTCGACCCATGGCAAGCAGATCATTGTAGACAGCGACCACGAAATGCCAACCGAACATCCGGAGGTCGTCATCTCGGCGATTCATGAGGTATGGCTGACGGTTCACTAGCGTCCCGTCTCTGAACTTCGCGAGCAAGAAACCGGGCGCTGCGCAGGCTCTATCTGCGGTCCGAGAGGGGATGTGTTGGGTCGGGGAAGTTACGTGGGCCACGGAAAATCTTTAACCACTAAGGACACTAAGGTTCACGAAGGAAGATCCTCCACCCACCAGTGAACTATTCACCACAGAGGACACGGAGGTGAACGATTAACAGGCCAGTTGGTCGCGCGTGATTTTCAGGCCGGGCAAGTTTCCGAGAGCGGTGACTGCGACCGATTCAGTCTTGAAGAATTCGTTGGCCAGGGCTGTTCAGATCTTCAGCGGTGACAGCTTCGATCTTCGCGATCAGTTCGTCGAGATCGTAGAAGCGGTCGAAGTACATTTCCTGGCGCGCCAGGTTCGACATGCGGGCGGTGCTCGATTCGAGCGAGAGCATCAGGCTTCCCTTGAGCTGGGCTTTGGAGCGGCGCAGTTCTTCTTCCGGAACCGGCTCGGTCTTGAGCTTGCGGAACTCGCTGACCACGGACTGCACGACCTTGAAAGCGGAAGCCAGAGATGTGCCGGCGTAAACGGCCAGGCATCCGGTGTCGCGGTAGGGATTGAGATCGCTGTAAATGGAATAGGCCAGGCCCTGGCGTTCGCGGATGTTCTGGAACAGGCGCGAACTCATGCCGCCACCGAGCAGGGTGTTCAGGATGTAGCCCGCGTGCCGCTTCTCGTGCGCGATGGGATGCGCGGGCACGCCGATGCAGAGCTGCACCTGCTCGAGAGCCTTCTTGTTGCGCAGGATGATGCGGGAGACGGTCTTCGGGGTGGAGGAATGGAAGCCGTTGCTCATGGGCTTCATGGGTTCGAAGTGTCCGGTGACCAGTTCGACGAAACGGTCGTGATCGAGGTTGCCGGCAGCGGACACAATGATGTTGCCCGGAGCGAAGCGGTGCGCGTACGCATCGACGACGGACGGGCCGCTCGAAGCGCTTCACGGTTTCTTTGGTGCCCAGGATCGGCTTGCCGAGCGGATGATCCTTCCAGAAATTCTGGGTAAAGATTTCGTGGACGAGATAGTCGGGATTATCTTCGTCCATCTTGATCTCTTCGATGATCACGCCGCGTTCGCGGACGATGTCGGCGGCATCGAAGACGGGATTCAGAACCAGGTCGCTCAGAATATCGAGCGCGGTGGGGACATGCTCGTCGAGCACCTTGACGTTGAAGCAGATGCATTCCTTGGCGGTGAAGGCGTCCATGTTGCCGCCGATGGAATCGACCTGGCGCGCGATTTCTTCCGCCGTGCGGTGCTTGGTCCCTTTGAAGACCATGTGCTCGATGAAATGGGAGATGCCGTTCCATTCGGGATCTTCGTCGCGCGATCCGGTCTGCAGCCAAATGCCGATGGAAGCCGAGCGGATGTGCTGCATCTGCTCGGTAATGACGGTCAAGCCGTTGGGCAGTTTTTGACGACGAATATTGCGGACTTCTTGAGCCATGGAAACTTCCTGCTAACTAGAGAAACTTCGTAAAACCCCATGAAAACCTGATGCGGGAGGATCGTTACTATTCTGACATAGGGGCGGTGGGTGTGCGAGAATAGTTTAGTGGCTTAGAATCAGTGGGTTAAGTGGAGCCTCGTAGACCAGGGGGTGGGACGCAGGAGCGGTCCTTGCCCGGGGGGGCCCGCATCGAAACTATGACGGATCGGTCACAAATCGCGCTGCTGGGGCTGGATCGGGCGGAATTGGCTTCGTTGGTGGAGAGCATGGGTGAGCCCGGCTATCGTGCCAAGCAGATTCATGGACGCGGTGTACCGGCAGCGGGTGGAGTCGATCGAACCGATCTCGACTTTGTCGCAGCAACTTCGAGGGAGGCTAGCGGAGAAGGGCGTCTCGGTCGGTCTGCCGAAGATCGAGCAGCGATTTGTGTCGCAGGACGGGACCGTGCGGTATCTGATCGCGCTGGGGGATGGGCAGAGTGTGGAGACGGTGTGGATGCCGGAGGGGGATGGCGGGGAAGCAGGGGATGGGAGCGAGGCCGGGGAACAGGCAGAGCGGTTCGCGGACCTCGGTGGCTCAGGGGCTAAAGACCCATTCGAAAATCACGAGCCTGCCGCCGCGCCGAAGCGCCGCGTGCCCCAAAAGCAGGGCCAGAATCAAGGGCGCTCGACGATTTGTATTTCCAGCCAGGTGGGATGCGCCGTGGATTGCCAGTTCTGTCTGACCGCGCTGCTGGGGGTGAAGCGTAATCTGACTGCGGGCGAGATTGTGGGGCAAGTGTGCGCGGTGCTCAACGATCAGCAGGTATCGCCGCCCGAGGATCGGATCAACCTGGTGTTCATGGGGATGGGCGAGCCGTTTCTGAACTACGAGAATTTCGTGAAGGCGGTGCGACTGCTGGTGGAGGAAGTCGGCATTGCGGAGCGGCGGATGACAGTATCGACGGCCGGAATCGTGCCGCGGATTTATGATTTTGGCGAGGAGAAGATCCGTCCGAAGCTGGCGATTTCCTTAAATGCTCCGAACGATGGGCTGCGCACCCGGCTGATGCCGCTGAACAAGAAATGGAATCTGGAAATGCTGATGGCGGCGGCGAGGGCGTACCCGCTGCGCACCCGGGAGTGGATCACGTTCGAGTACGTGCTGCTTGGGGGCGTGAACGACGGGCCGGAGAATGCGAAGGAAGTGGCGGAATTACTGCGCGGAATGCGGTGCAAAGTGAATCTGATCGCGCTGAACCCGGGGCCGGGCATTGAGTTTACGACGCCCGAGACGGAGCGGGTAGCGAAGTTTCAAGCTATCCTGCGGGAAGCGGGAATACCGGCGTTCGTGCGACGTCCGCGGGGGCGGGACATTTTCGCCGCGTGCGGGCAGCTTAAGCGTACGGTCGAGATTGCCACAGCACCGGCACCGTAGTTTCCTTGGTTTTGGCTGGACTTGAAGTTGATTCGGTGACGGGGAGTTCCACCCGAAGCAGCACGGCGCCATCTTCGCAGCGCTGGCGCGAAATTTGTCCGCGGTGCTCCTGCAAGATGCCTTGACAGGCGCTCAGGCCCAGGCCATCTTCGGGATCGACCGGGGAAGATGCCTGGGCACTGGCCGACGGCTCGGAAGGCATTGGTGCAGTGGCGATCTGAAGTACCGCCGTTTCCGCTTGCCGTTCGGTGCTGACGGTCAAAGTTCGGCCGCCACGCTCGCTCAGCACGTGCAGACAATTCCCGACCAACTGCAGGCAAACCTGAAGCAATTGATTTGAATCCCCCCAAACTTTGGGCAGCGCGGAATCGAACTGGGTGCGTACTTCGATCTCGAGAGTCTCCCACTGAGGCTGGGTCAGCTTCACGGCAGTGCGGGCCAGGGTATTGAGATCGAGGGGACCCTTCGGCGCGGGTGTCTGCCGGGCAAAGCTGATGAGACTGGCCACCAGAGACTTGGTGCGACGAACATACTGGCCGATCTTAGCGGCGAGGGGCCGCTGCTCTGGGGTGAGTGCCGTGCTGAGGAGCATGTCGGAATAGCCGAGCATGGCGGTGATCGGGTTGTTGAGTTCGTGCGCGGCGCCGCCGACCAGTTGACCGATCGAAGCCAATTTTTCCGACTGCAGGATCTGGGCCTGCAGTCGTTTCAGGTTGTCAAAAGATTCCCGCGAGTGGTTCAGCAAGTGGATCAATTCGCGATCGAGCAGATGTTGGCGCACCAGGACCATTACGCCCATGAAGAAGGCGGCCACCAGGGTCAGGGCAAGCCGAAACACCCGGACGCGCGAGGGGATCAGGTTATCGGACAGAGTCCATGCGGCGAACAGGGGCAGCGAAAACACTGCAATCATGCTGCACCGGGCAACCCACACGCCGTAGAGAGTGGAGACGGCGCGGGCGTCCGAGCTGGGTTTTTCCGCCTGGGTGCTCAGGCCGATCCAGGTGAGCCACGCCATGGCGGCGACGTAGGGAATATCGTAGAGGCTGCCGCTGTAATAGAGCTTCCGGGCGATCGCCCAGTTGGCGATGGTGGAACTGGCGGCGTAACAGAAGCTCATGCCAAACAGTCCGGCGTAGAGTTTTCTCCATTCGCCCTTGCTGGTGATCCAGCAGGCGAACAAGCCCACCAGGAATGCGACTTCCTCGGAGACATAGACCGCGTTCAAATGGCGGTTATACGCTTCGATGTCGGCCACGACGTATTGCCACGGGATGACGATCAAGACATAAAGATAGAACCACCACACCAGCAAAAGCGCGAAATCAAGCCGGCCGACGCGGGCGGCATATTCGTCGCGGGCCACGTGGGGACGCAGAGCCAAAGCGGCCATCAGCGGAACGATGTGCAAGAAGAGAATGACGTCACCGGCAAACAGGTCGGGCACGTCGCGGTGCAGGATGACTTCGTAATATGTCCAGAGCAGTTGATTCACGAGCCAGAGAGAAATACCGAGAGTGATCAGAGACCAGAACAGGCGGATGCGTCCCTGTGAGCGCAACACCAGGGGGACGAAGGCAGCGGTACCGGAAGCCAACAAAACACACTGGATAACATCGCTGAACGCGGTCAACTGGAACGATCGGGGCAGCACCAGCGCCGCCAGCACGAAGGCCGCCAGCATTGCGGCCACCGCCGCCAACCAGAGATAGGAACGCTTGCTCAAGACACTCCTCTGGCCCCATTTTAGACGGGATCGGAAGGTGACCGTGGTTACTGTAGTAATCTAAGCATCAGAAAATGCCGGGCAGAGGCGGACGCACGGGGTATGCAACCAGAGTCTCACTTGCCGGTAAGCTTTTCTTATTCAATAATATGCAGCGAAGCCGCCACCCTCGTGGAGATCGAAGCAATTGAATCCTCACGTTGAGCGCTACCGACATTCCTGGAGACTGCGAATTCCCTCCGACCCGGGGGAGACCCGCCGGATCGAGCAGTGGCTGGCGACGGCGCGGGTGATCCTGGCCGTTTCGGCATTGGTGGCGATCCGCATGGATCCGACCGAACTGGGGCATTCGTGGGCGGCTTACGGCCTGTTCGTCTTCTATATGGCGAATGGCATTCTGATCCTGATGCTGCTGCGGCGGCGGCAGCAGTCCACGGCTGCGTTTCGGCTTCATGGTGCATGCGGGCGATATCGTCTGGCCGGCGCTGATTTCAATCTTTGCCGAAGGGCCCACGCACTCCGTTCTTCCTTTTCTTTGTTTTTGTTCTGGCAGCCGCGGCCTACCGCTGGGGACTTGTGGGAGACGCTGGGCACGGCGGCGGCCGAAGTGGCGCTGCTGTGGGTCGAGAGTTTTGTGCTTTTGCACTGAGTGCTGGGACCGGGAGGAACTCTGCCCTGGCGCAGCGTTGCGCGGGCTGCGGGTGAATGTGAGAGAGTTCGAACCGCAACGCCTGTTCATGCTGTCGGTCTACCTGCTGGTGATGGGTCTGTTGCTGGGATATCTGGCCGAGCAGCAGAAGCATCTGCGGGCGGAGAAGGCGGTGGTGACCGGAACCTTGTCGCGGGTGCGGGTGGAAGCGGGCCTGACGGGGACGATTGAGCAGATCTTCCGCGAGGCGATGTCGATGTATGGGGCGTCGCGGGTGGTGGTGGCATCGCAGGAAGCGCACAGCCAACGGGTCTTCGTGGGAGAGTTGAACAAGGCGAACGGCAACGCGCCCTCCGAGTTCCGCTGGCTGGAGTCGGCCTCGCGCGACGCGAAGACCTATCTGGACGATTTCCCGGGGGACGTGTGTTACGCGTCGATCGATGGCGACCGATGGACGACCCTGGCGTTGGATGACACTGGCCACCAGGTGCCGGTGACGAACCTGGCGCCGATTTCGCAACTGCGGGAGGTGCAGACCTTTGACTCGCTGATTACGGTGGCGTTTCTGTTCGGAAGCGAGTGGAGAGGCCGGGTATTTCTTTTCAACCCGTCGTGGCGAGGCGAGAAGCAAGAGGAACTGCGCTTTCTGCTGGATCTGGTCCACCAGGTGGGTCCGGCCGTCTACAACGTGTATCTGCTGCACCGGCTTGCGGCGGCGGGCGGGGGCAGCGGAGCGGGCGCGCTTTGCGCGGGAACTGCATGATGGCGCGGTGCAGTCGCTGATTGCGGTCGAAATGCAGGTGGACGTGTTGCGGCGGCAAGCCGAGGCCGGCAAGCCGATCGGCTGCGGAGCTGGGGCGCATCCAGGGACTGCTGCGCGAGGAAGTGCTCAAGCTGCGGGAACTGATGCAGCAGATGAAAGCGATCGACGTGGATGCGCAACGGCTGCTCGGGGTTTTGAACGACACGGTGGAACGCTTTCAGCGGGAGACCGGGATCAGCGCGCGCTTCGTCACCGACCTCGAGAATCTGGACATGCCGCAACGGGTCTGCCGGGAGATCCTGCGCATTGTGCAGGAAGGACTGGTCAACGTGCGGAAACACAGCGGGGCGCGCCATGCGCTGGTGCGGTTGGGCGTCGAGCCAGGAAAAGTGGAGTCTGACGGTGGAAGACGACGGGAAGGGATTTCCCTTCGCGGGCCGTTACGATCAGGATCAGATGGAAGAGGCGGGGAAAGGGCCTATGATCATTAAGGAACGTGTACGTTTGATTGCCGGCGAACTCACGGTAGAATCGAATCCCGGACAGGGAACGCGCCTGGAAGTCACCGTGCCGCGGAACGGGGAAGTGCCTCATGAATTTTAGAAAAGCCGCAGCCAGTCCGCCTTGTGATTGCCGACGACCATCCGATTTTCCGCGACGGTCTGCGGCGGTTGCTGGAGGCGGAGGCAGACCTGAAGGTTCTGGGGGAAGCCTCGGATGGCGCCGAAGCGGTGAAGCTGGCGCGGCAGTTGAAGCCCGACATTCTTCTGCTCGATCTGGCCATGCCCAAGCATCCGGGTCTGGAAGCCTTGCGCGACCTGAGCATGCCGGCGAACGCGACTCCGGTGCGGGTGATTCTGCTGACCGCGGCGGCGGAAAAGAGCCAGATCGTCGAAGCGCTGCAACTGGGCGCGCGCGGCGTGGTGCTGAAAGATTCCGCCACGCAGCTTGTTGCTCAAGGCGATTCATACGGTGATGGCGGGCGAATACTGGGTGGGACGGGAGAGCGTCTCGAACCTGGTGCAGTACCTGCGCACGCTGATGCAGTCTTCGCACGACGAAGCGCGGCAGAAGAAATTCGGCCTGACGCCGCGCGAACTGGAGATCGTTTCGGCGGTGGTGGCGGGCTACTCCAACAAAGAAATCGCCGAATATTTCAAGATCAGCGAAGATACGGTGAAGCACCATCTCAGCAATATCTTCGACAAGCTGGGGGTCTCGACCCGTCTGGAACTGGCGCTTGTTTGCGGTGAATCAGGCGCTTCCGCTCAAGAGCATTGCCTGAGCAGCACAAGGGTCGCCGAATGAGTCGAGCCGGTGGCACTTCTGTGCTATTGGCTGCAGAAGGTGCGGAGACTATAGTTTTAGCTACAGACCAGCTCTGGGGGACGACTGCCGGTAAGGTTTAGCTGTGCGGTGTGACCCGGTGTCGTTAGAGGCGGATTCGCAGAAGTGAGAAAGAGGAGCCCCGTGGCAAAACGTCTACAGCAGCTCTGGAATGATGAGCGTGGTCAGGACATTGCGGAATACGCAGTGATGTTGGCTGTGATTCTGGTAATCGTCGTGGGCACGATTCGGCTCATCGGGTCGAACGCCAACAATGTGTTCTCTCAAGTTGGCAGCGCGATTCAGTAAGCCGCGCGATTCCGCAGTTCGTGACCGATGGCAAGCGCATATCGGCGCCGTGCGCAATCTTCGCGCCTCTGCCTGAGGCGCGTGAAGGCATCAGCCTTCTCGTTCGTCCGCAGTTTTCCCCGACAAGCTATTTTTGCTCGAGACGCTGACGGCGACGATGTCGTGAGCGCTACCTTCTCCGTGCCACCGGTGGACAACCGGGTGAGGTAGGGGAAGAAGGGAGTGATCTCAAACTCCATTTTCTCGCGCGCCGAGGTCAGCGCCACGGGCTTGGCCTTGGAGAGTTCCACCTGATCGGTCCAGGGATCGACCTTGATGCGCCCGCCCAGAGGCAGAGCCGCGATCTGGTCGAGCGCTTGCGCGTCGAGCGCCGGAGCCGCGGCCAGCAGGGTCGACATGCGCATGCTCTTACCTCCAGCCAAGCTGTTTCCCAGGTGAGGCCGAATCAGATTCGGCAGGTCGGGCGCCTTCTGCTGCAAGCGCCTTCAGAAACAATCCCGCGTTGCCCAGCTTGTCCTTGTAAGGGGAGTTCTTCAGGAGTTCCAGAGCTTTCGTGTCGGCCGCTTCTTCGTCCGCCGAACTGTGTTTGAAGTCGAGGCGCTGGAACGACTCTTCGTCGGGGAAGAACAGCTTGTCGTTGAAGGCGAGCTTGGTGTCGAAGCGGATGGCCCAGCACGATGTGGCTGAGTTCGTGGGCCAGCACCATGGCCAGGGAAGCTTCGTCGGGAAGCACGTCGAGCAGGCCGCGGCTGATGACGATGGTGTGGCCGATGGTGAACGACTCCAGGGGAGAGGTCAGCAGGACGCGGCAGTGGACGTCTCCCTGCAGGTCGATGTTGTTGGTGACCAGCAGATTGTTGACGACGGTAGCCAGAATCTTGTCGACTTCTCCCGGAGGAGCGAGCAGGCCGATTTTCTGCAGGCGCTCGACGGCGTTCTCTTCCGCCTGCCGTTCCCACATGCGCTGGGCCACGACGGGAGTGGCGTCGGCGGCGGCTTCGCTCTGGTCCTTCACCGACTGCGGAGAATCGATCAGAATCTGGGTGAACTCCTCGTTCTTGCTCAGGCCTTTCAGGTCATAGCCCCAGAGGCGGGTCTGCGCCTTGAAGTGCAGAGTCTTGCGTCAGGCCGGTCTTGAGGTTCGATTCTTCGGTGTAGACATAGGCGGGCAGCCAGGCTCCGGGGCGCATGTTCAGGCGCCAGCTGTCGAAGTGGAAAAAGAAATTGATCTTGGGCTGCGGATAATAGGTTCCGTTGAAGCGGACGATGTTGTAGTCCTGGTCTTCGACCCAGATCCTGCCCATGAAGCGTGCCGTCTTCTGGCCTTCCTTGGGCTGAACATCGATGACGAGGCAGCGCAGTTCGCCCAGAAATTCGCGGCGCACGAAGGTGAAGTTGTAATACTTCTTCTGGAAATCGGCGTCGAGCACCACCATCTGGGCGAAGCCCATGGGCAGGAAGTGCAGGGAGTAGACTCCGGTCAGCTTGGTGAGCATGCGATGCCCGAAACCGGGCTGGCCGATGAAAGAAACGTCCTCGGTGCCGTCGCTCATGTCGAGGCGGCCGAGAAAATATTGGTCGTTTACGGGAATCGTGTTGCCGGTGCTGTCGTTCTTCAGGTTCTGCAGGTAGGTTTCGACCAGGGGATGCATGTGCCGCATCTGTGCCATGAACAGATGCTCTCGCTGCACGACGTGATCGAGTACGTCGTTGAGCGTGACCGCGGCTGGCGGCAGAGGCTCGGGGCTTGGCGAAATCGCACCCGAGGGCGCAGACGGCGGAGCGGTGGTGGAATTCAAAGCCGGTTGTGCCGCAGGAGCCGGTGAATCCTGGGCGCTGGCCGCCAGCAGACATGCAACCACACAAGAACCAATACCGAGCCCGAACGAACGATTTGCATAAGAACCTTCTGGGAGTCGATCACGCTAACTGGAAAATGATGTGCAAGACGGCCGTCGAGTCTGAGGGCTGGCCGTCCTTCAATGCGGGCTTGAAGCGAATCTGCTCGGCGGCGCGTACCGCCGCGTCGTCCAGACCATGCCCGAGTCCACGAACTATTCTCAACACGCGCAGTTTGCCGGTTGCTTCCAGAACCACTTCGAGAAGCACCTCGCCCTCGATTCGTCTTGGAGCGGGCCTCCTCCGTGTAGATGGGAATCGGCTTGGAAAGGATTTCCGCCGGCACAATTTTCGCCGCCGCTTGTGCGGCAGGACGGGATTGCACAGTGGGAGGAGCGGGAACATCGGCGTCGCCGAAGCCCGCCTGGCGAACCGCGCCTCGCGGAGCAGAGGGATGCGGATCTCCCGTAGCCACGCCGTTGCCGAATCCAGTGCTGGCGACCACGCCGCGGGCCCCGTTGGCCCCGCCTGTGCCGTTGCCGTAGCCCGGTCCGGTAGGCATATCAAATCCGCCAGCTTGCGCGATGTTGACGGCTCGCGTCTGGGTTGTCCGGGCGGGCACGCCGTTGGGATCGCCGAAGCCGCCCGTCTGCACCTGTTGCGGCGGGGCGTTCAGTGGTCTGCGGCGCCGAGCTTCCCGTCGAAAAGACGTTGGTTCTCACGATTTGCTTGGGAATCACCGGCGCCGTTCGACGGAGGCAGAGGATCGACCTTCTTGGTGGCGATCTTTACTTCGGGAGCGGGCGCATCTTCCACCTTCGGTTTGGGCAGAGGTTGAGGAGCGGCCAGACGGAACGCGGCCGGAGGAGGATCGAGCTTCGCCACCAGCACTGGCTTCGGAAGTTGCCGCTGCGGTTCGTGATTTACCGGGACGGGCGTGGGAACCAGTTCGATGGCATGATAATCCCGCTTCGGCCCCTCCAGAATCTCGGGGTGGAGCAGCGGGACCCAAACAAAAATCGCAATGATGACCGCTTGCGTGCCATAGCTGAGCACAAACTCAGACCACGGCATCTTCCACCGCGGGAGGGAGGAGAACAGGCCCGATTCGAGGGACGGCGACGCCATAATCAATTCTGGTGGTTCACTGCTGTAAACACAGTTGCAGTGTAAAAGTTTCCCCCCTGTCGTTTGGAGCGCTGGACCTGGGAAGACAGGGTCTAAACAAAGTGTACTATCCCGCTTTCAGTAATGCACGACAAAGGCCATTTCACGCGGCCGAGGATACGAGGCAATGCTTTGGCGATCAATGAGTTGCGGGACAAGGGGAGCGACCGGACCACGCTTCAGGGCGGGGCGCGCAAAAAACTACACCATACTATGTCCAGATTTCCCAGCGCAGTGGGCTCGCCAAGAGGCGCCGGGCGGGCCGTCAGCAGCGCACAATCTTGTCGCTGGCAATGCCCCGGGTAGCGTTGCGGGTGTCGACCACCAACTGGGATTCTTGAACGATGTGGCCATAGTCGTAATCGGAATGATCGGTGACGATGACCACGCAGTCGTATTGCCCCAGATCTTTCAGTTCCGCGCACTTCATTTGCAGATCGTATTTGCGGCCTTTGCCGATGAAAGGGAAATAGGGATCGTGGTAGCTGACCTGGGCTCCATCTTTCTGCAGAGTTCGATGATGGTGAGCGCAGGCGATTCGCGCAGATCGTCGATGTCCTTCTTGTAGGCCACGCCCAGCACCAGCACGCGCGCGCCGTTGACCGACTTCTTGTGTCGGTTCAGCGCGCCGCCACCGAAGCGAGAACGTGGTAGGGCATGTTGGTGTTGATCTCGCCGGCAAGTTCGATGAAGCGGGTGCGGAAATCCCACTCTTTCGCCTTCCAGGAGAGATAGAAGGGATCGACGGGAATGCAGTGTCCGCCGAGGCCGGGGCCGGGATAGAAGGGATGAAAGCCGAACGGCTTGGTGGAAGCGGCCTCGATGACCTCCCAGATGTCGATGCCCATGCGCAGGCACAGCAGCTTCAGTTCGTTGACCAGGGCGATGTTGACGCAGCGGTAGATGTTCTCCAGCAGCTTGGTCATCTCCGCGGCGGCGGGGGATGAGACTGGAACCGTGCGATTGAAGATGGAGCCGTAAAGAGCTCCGGCGAGTTCGGAAGCTTGCGGGTTCAATCCACCGACGACTTTCGGAATGTCGCGGCGGGCTACGGTGGTATTGCCGGGATCTTCGCGTTCCGGCGAGAAGGCGACAAAGAACTCTTTTCCCGTGAGAGCCTCGTGGCGAGCGGCTTTCAGCCCGACCTTTGTTTTCCTTTTCAAGGATCGGGACCATCACTTCTTCCGTTGTTCCGGGGTATGTCGTGCTCTCAAGCACGACCAATTGTCCGGCGCGCAGATGCGGAGCGATGGAATGGGTGGTGTCGGTGATGAAGCTCAGGTCGGGCTCGTGGTATTCATTCAGCGGCGTGGGGACGCAGATGATGATGGCGTCCATCGCCGTGAGCTGGGAATAGTCGGCGGTTGCGGAAAAGCCGTGGGCCTTGGCGGACTGGATCTCCTCCGGCGCAATGCGGTAGATGTAGGAGCCGCCCTTGGCCAGGGTGTCGACCTTGCGCGGGTCGATGTCGAAGCCCGTCACCTGGAATTTCTGCTCGCTGTAGAGCAAAGCCAGCGGGAGCCCAACGTATCCCAGCCCGATGATGCCCACGCGGGCCTGGCGCTGCTGAATTCTAGCCTTGAGTTGATCGAAAGAAGTATCTGCGGCAGAGTGAGACGGTCATGAAATTGTCCGGGATGCGCGTGGGAGGGATAGCATGAAGGCGTTTCAATTCTAGCACCGACAACTGGGGCCGCTTGCACGGTAAATGCCAGCAGGGAAGCATAGAAGAGCCGATTCGGGATCGCCGAGGGGATGCAGCGGTTGACGAAAACAAGACGTCTTTGGATGCTTGCCATCGCGCTGGCCGCGGGGCTGCTGGTGTTCGGGGCGAATGCGGGCCGGATGCTGGTGGTGGACGCTCCACAACCTTCCGATGTGATTGTGGTTCTTGCGGGTGAGACCGATCGCCGTCCGGCGCGCGCGCTGCAGTTTCTGGATCAGGGCTATGGCCACCGGGTGCTGATTGACGTTCCCGCCGCGGCCAGGGTCTACGAGTTTACCCAAGTCCAGTTAGCCGAAAAATATATTCAGGATCTTCCCCAGGCGGCATCGGTCCGGATTTGTCCGATCGAGGGGCTTTCGACCCGGGACGAATCGCACGACGCGGGAAAATGCCTGGCGGAAGAAAAAGGCGCGCGGATCCTGATCGTGACTTCCGATTTCCACACCCGCCGATCGCTCAGCATCTTCCGCCACGAGCTTCAAGGGATGTCGTTCTCGGTGGCCGCGGCTCGCGACGATACGCAGTTCGGAACCCGTTGGTGGACTCACCGGCAGTGGGCCAAGACTTTCTTGGACGAATGGCTGCGGCTGATCTGGTGGAACGCAGTGGAGCGGTGGCGTTGAGCAGAATCGCCTGCCCAGAGCGGAAAGCGGCGGGAATCTGGAGATGAGTTTTCCACCGGAAAGCAGTTTCCCTAGCACAAAAGCCATTGACGGACAACAACGAGGAGGGTACGATTCGGAACAAGGTCACCAAAACAGTTATTAACGGAGTGTGGGAATGGGTAAGTCCGTCTGGCGCAGTATGGTAAGTTGCGTGCTGCTGATTCTGTTCCCTGGTTCGATGTTTGCGGCCGATTCCAATGCGGCCATGCTTTACACCAATGGCGCCGCTTGGGTAAACGGCGCGCACGTTCCTCACTCCTCTTCGGCAATTTTCTCCGGCGATCTTCTGCAAACGCGTTCGCGATTCCGTCGCCAATATCAATCAGTCGGGTTCGAGCATCACCGTCCTGTCCGACTCTCTGGTGCAGTTCGAAGGCGCGTCGGTGGACATTCAACACGGCAGCGTGACGGTATCGACCTCGAAGGGCATTGCGGCCACGGCCGGAGATGTCAAAGTGACGCCGGCTTCGAACGCCTGGACGGAATTCAATGTCACCGACGTGGACGGAACGGTCAGGATCGCACGCGCAGCAAGGGCGACCTCACTATCAACGACGGCAAGAGATGTGGCTACGCTGGCGCAAGGCCAGGATACGACCCGCGACGAGACCTCGGCTCCCGAAAATTCCAAGCAAGAAAAAAAATAAGAAGCAGCCGGTGGAGCGGTCCCAGCGGCGGGGGGCGGAATCATGAATTCTCCGTACGCGATAGGAATCGGGGCGGCGGCCATCGCCGGCGTGACGACCTGGGTGCTGGTGAAGAGCGACAATCCGGCCAGCCCGACCAAACCGTAGGCGGTCGCGATACCTTCACAAAGCTCTCACTGGAAAGTGCGAAAGCAGGCTTGTCCCTGAGAAGCTGCTCGTTCGCCCGCTTCGGCGCTCTCCCATCCCACATGTCACCCACGGCTTACGCCCGTGGGCTGAATTCTTTACGCGGCTTTCGGCGAACCGAAATCCGCATGCCCTCTGACTTGGCGGGATGCCTGTGCGGTTAGACCACTTCGGAAGCGGGGAACATCTGTTCTTCTTCCGTGGATACGGGCCGGCGCTTGCGGGAGCGCTGCAGCAGCGGTGGCGCGGCCGCGATGGTGCAGAGCACATAGAAAAGCGCTGCGTTAGCAGGAATCTGCAGATTGAAGTCGAACAGGCTGTGGACCAGGATTCCGGTGAAACCCAAAGTGCACGCCAACGTGACCGCGCCGCTGACCTCCGAAGTCCAGTTTCCGATTTTGCGGAGCGCGTGGCGATACAGCACGATCAGGAACCAGATCATCGTTGCCGAAACCCAGCAATCCCATTTCGCACAGCAGTTGCAGATAGTCGTTGTGGGCTTCATTGACAAAGAAGTTGGTGTAAAAGCTGCGGAACTGCGGGTAGACGACGGGGAAAACTCCCAGTCCCCAGCCGAGCACGGGCTTGTTGCGGAACATGCGGAAAGCATCACGATCAATCGAAAGGCGCATCCCGCCGGAGAGTTCGGTGTGGGTTTCGGTGGCAATGCTGGAAACGCGGGACGTCAGTTCCTTGCCGCCCAGCCAGGTCAGCAGGCTGACCAGTACGACCGCAAAAGCCACCACGCCAATGGCGATCCGGACGCTCTTCTTCTGGCGAAGCAGCACTACGGCGAAGACGACGAGTTCGACGAAAATGGCGAGCATGCCGCCGCGCGAGCCGGAAAGAAAAACCGTTCCCACCATGATGGCAGCCGCGATGCCCGCGGCAATGCGCTCCTTCTCGCCTATCAGGCGAGTCAGCGACATCACCAGAGGAATGGGGACCAGCAGTTCCATCAAGCCGGCGTAATGGTTGTGATTCACGTAGGGCCCGTAAATCCAGCCTCCCATAGTCGGCTGACGAAGCCAGTACAGCTTGCCATTGGGAGCGACGCCCTGCAGCAGGGCGAATGCCGCGATTGCGAAACCGTAGAGAGCGAGGATCACGGCAATTTTGCGCGCCTGCGAGCTGCGCAACAGGGTTTGGCCCGACAGAAAACAGAGCATGGCATACGCGCAGTACAGAAGAGCGGTCGAGATGGTGTCGTGCCGGTAGGCGCTGGCGCCGAGAACGATCTGCAAGAGGACGAGAACGCCGAACCCCGCCATGGGAAGGAACAGGGGGTTCCACTGGATGGTCAGTTCTCCCGTCGATCCACTGTTTGGCGAGCCAGAGAAGTGCGAGGAGAACGGAGCCTGTCTCGAGGATGAAAAACTTGACCAGGGCTCGACTGCGCCGAAAGCGAGCGGACCGAGCATCAGCAATCCGAACGTGCCGTACAGCAGGATGGCATCGATCTGCGCCAGCTGCGATCGCTGATGGACCTCCGTCATTTGTTTTTGGGCAGTCATGGAGCTGTTTGGAGCCATCCGCGGCCTACGTCGGTTTTCGGGTGAGGTGAAAGTCGTCGACCCAGAGCTTACCACGGATCGGATAGCCTGCTGGAAGCCGCCGCACGTGCAGCACCACCAGTTTGCAATCCGGGCCGGTGGTGAACTCCCCGTCCGCCGATTTCCAGAAGCCGGAATCTTTCAATTCATCGCTCTCGTAATAAACCGCTTGGCTGTACATATCCTGAATGGTGAAATGAGGCCCGCCAGCGCCCTCCATTTCCTCGTTCTTGTAGTAGGCCGAGAAATCGTAGGTGGTGTTGGGTTGCACAGCTACGAGCTGGTAGATGCCTGCCTCGACGATGCCGGGCCCGTCAAAATTGATCATCAGAGAACGCCGTCCGGCATGAAAGTCGCTGGGATCGAGCGTCAGGTGGACGCCCGGCTGCTTCTGATATTGCCAGTCAAAGCCGGCATTCAGCACGTCAAGACTGAAGGTGCCATTCACGATCAGATTGCTGGGCGAGGGCAAATAAGAAGAAAGCCGGAAGCGATCGGCGGTCTGTTGCCAGACCAGCACCGCCTGGTCGACCTCTTTGTGCTGAATCAGATAGCGGAAGTAGGCGTCGGCATGACGCCGCTCGAAGGGCTGACTGGTTTGCATGAGGGCATGCCACACCTTGGCGGCTCCGGCCGTCTCCTGCTTTTCCTCCAGGAGGTTGAGGAAACCCGCGTAAGCATCGCTTCGGACGGGGAGGACGTCGCGGAGCAGAGCATCGACATCCGGTTCGATGCGCCAGGAGAACTTCAGGGCCGCATCCCCGAGGGAAGGGTCGTTGGCGATGACCACCCGCAACTCGCGCAAAGCTTTTTCGTTTTCACCCTGGACGAGGTAGAGATTTGCCGCTTCCCAGGCGACATCGGGAGTCATGGAGTCAGCCTGGATGGCGCGTTCCAGCGCTGCGGTCTGATTTGCGGTGTCTCCCAGAACCTGGTAAGCGCTGGCCAGGTCGAACCAGTAGCGTGCGGAATGAGGATTGAGTTGCACGGCAGCGCGGTAATATCCCACCGCCGAGGCCGGATCACGAGCTACGAGATCGTAGTATCGGCCCAAATGATTGCGGTAATCGGCGTTGCCGGGATCGAGTCGCGCTGCCCGTTCGAGGTTGGTCAGGGTGACGCGGCTTCCCAACCAGGAGGCGATCAACTGGGTTGCGGCCAGGCCAACGTATCCGAGCGCGAGCGCGGCGGCAACAGCGGCGACCAGCCACTTGCGGGCGGGAGTGTGGAAAGGAATCTTCATGTCGTGTGGCTGGAAAACTTCATGCTACGCGCTGCTCGACGACGGAGAGCTTTCTTCCACGTCGCCGTCTTCCTCATCGTGCCCGGACGCGTCCCCTTCGCGGTAGTAGCGGGCATACTTACCCTGATATTCGTAATAGTAGTAGTAGTCCGGAGAACTCAGGTCCACGGCGTTGAGCAGAACTCCCACGACCTTGGCGTTGACCTGCATGAGAATATCGCGGGCGCGGCGCAGGGCTTGTTTGGTGGTTTGACCGGAACGAATCACGAGCACGACGGCATCCGCCCGCGGCGAAAGCACGACCGCATCGGTCACCGACAGCGAAGGAGGGGTATCGATCACGATGTGGTCGTACTCCTCGCGCAACTGCGCCAGCATGTCTCGCATGTTGGAGGACGCCAGCAGTTCGGCGGGATTGGGTGGCGGCGTTCCCGCAGGCGAGACAAACAGATTGGGCAGAATCGAGGTACGCGTGATCGCCTGCTCCAGCGTGGTGCTGCCGGTCAGACACGTTGCTCAACCCGCTGTGCGGCCCCATGCCCAGCGTCTTGTGAATGCTGGGCCGGCGCAAATCGGCGTCGATCAGCAGGACCCGCACGCCCTTCTGAGCCAGCACGACCGCGCAGTTGATGCTGGTGGTGCGTCTTGCCTTCCTGCGGCAGAGCGCTCGTCACCATGATGACCTTGGGAGGCGCTCCCAGGTTCGACAGCAGCAGCGAAGTGCGCAGGGCGCGGTAGGACTCCGCCATCTGCGACTGCGGCCTGGACCTGCGTGACCAGTTCCACGGCTTCTTTGGAAGAGGCAATCACCAGGCGCTTGGCGTTCGGGCCTTCCCGGGCAGACTTGGAACCGAGCGGAATCATGCCCAGCGACGCCAGGCCGGAAATCATTTGCGCCTGCTCCGTGGTCCGCACGGTGTTGTCCAGTCCCTCCAGCAGGAAAGCCAGGCCGACGCCGGATGCCAGGCCGAGGACCATGCGCAAAGAGCAGGTTTCGCGGAATGTTTGGCTCGATCGGGTCCGGCGGGCGGCCGCGCGCTGTCCACAATGCGGAAATTGTTGGACTTCAATCCCGCCGAGACGCCAGCCTCTTTCAGTTTCTGCAGCATGCCTTCATAGAGCTGCGCGGTTGGTTTCCGACGTCGCGCTTGAGCAGGTTGTACTCGATGGCGCTCTCGTTGAGCTTGTTGGCCTCCTGCTTTTGCTTTTCGAAGGCGTCGCGCAGCATGTTCTCGCGCTGCAAGGCGGTGGTGTATTGGCCACGAACCTTGCTCGCAATCTTCTTCATCTCTCCCTGAATCTGCGAATCAATTTCCTTCAGTTGATTGTTCAACTGCGTCGAGCTTGGGATAAGCCGGACCGAACTGCGTACTCAAATCCGCGGCCTGGATCTTGAGATCGGCCTGCTTGGCCCGCAGGTTCTCCAGCAATTGCGAGGCTGATTGCCCGGAGCCCGCGTCTTCCACGGCCGCCGGCGCCGGAGGCGACCGCGTCCGGATCGCCGGACTCGACCAGGCGGTACAAAGCCTCCTTGTCCATGCGCTCACTTTCGGCGGAAGTGAGCTGCTTTGTTCAGCTCATCCAACTTCGCCATGGTGATGTTCTGCTTCTCGTCGATGCCCAGGATTTCGTGCTCTTTCTGGTAGCGCACCAGTTTTTCCTGGGAGGTCTCCACCTTCATCTGCAGGTCGACCAGTTGTTTGGAGAGCCAGTCCGAGGCCTGCATCGTGGATTCGAAACGGGCCTTGAAGTTGTTCTCGACGTAGGTTTGCATCAGTGTGTTGACGACATTGGCGGCGGTCTGGGGATCGAGGCTGCGGTAGTGGACCTCGATGATGCGGGTGTTCGGGACTGAGAGCAACCCGCAGATTCCCCTTGAAGCTCGCCGATCATGGCCGAGGCCCGCGCGGGATCGCTTTGCAGCGGTCGGGGGCGAGATCGAGAGAGGGCGAGAGGCGGCGCCTGACCAGCGATCTCCGGCCGGCGGTCCAGGTTCAACTCGCGGATCACCTGCAGGGCCAGAAGATCGCTCTGCAGAATCTTGATTTCGGTTTCCAACTCGGTGGGGTCGTAGTAGTCCAGCATGAACGTGGGAGAATTCTGAAAGTTCATGCTGGCATCGGGCTTGTTGATCTCGATCGTGCCGCCGGCTTCATAGACCTTAGGCATCTTCAAGCTGGCAATGGCCACGACGGAAAAGATCGTCACCAGGCAGCCCACGATCCACCATTTGCGCTTGAGCAAAATCCGGAGAGACTCGCTGAAGGCGGATTCCTGCGAGGGCAGATCGGGGTAGAGGCGCGGCCCCATCGGCCTACCCAGGTCTAAACTCTGGGCCGGCTGTATTTCACGAATGACGGGGTTACTCGCCGGTACCAGGGGTCCGAAATCCATGCCTGCTCCTCAACGATTCTGTGATCGCTCCAAAGGCCCGAACAGGGCTGTTCTGCACAGGTACAACTCAATCCCGGTTCGAAGAGGCTGGTCTGTCGCGCAGGGAATTATTTCGCACCAATAATTGGAGAGTTCGCTCGACATTTTAGCATTGGAAGAGGAAAAAGCCGCGGCGAATTTTCAGCCAGACAGTCCCGGCACGTTGTGCTCCGCCGCCGATTTCCGGCAAGTCCGCTATACTAGCCGGCAACCCGAGACCCAGCCGGGAGCGGTCTTTCCAGAAGTGGTTTGGTTCGCTGCGCCTGGAGGCGTTTCCGAGGAGCCGCGGAGAGTCCGGTAGGTTACGGTTTGGTTAGCATGAAGGAGCAAACTTCCGAGCACACCGTTCTGGGCATTGTTCCGGCGCGCGGCGGGTCCAAAGGAATCCTTCGCAAGAACATCCGCTTACTCGCCGGCCAGCCGCTGCTTGCCTACACGGCGAGCGCGGCCCGGCAGAGCGCCCGTCTGACGCGAATTTGGTTAAGCACAGACGACCCGGAAATCGCTGCGGTCGGGAAATCCGCCGGACTCGACGTGCCCTTTCTCCGGCCTGCGGAACTTGCGCTGGACTCCACTCCGATGATCGAAGTCGTGCTCCACGCCATCGGGTGGGCGCAGAGCCAGGGCGAGCATTACGATGCCATCTGTCTGCTGCAGCCGACCAGCCCGCTGCGCAGTGCAAAGACGATTGACCGCTGTATCGCGCGGTTATGGGAGCGAGACGTGGATTGTGTGGTCTCGGTTCGGCCGGTCCCTCCGGAATACAATCCGCACTGGGTCTACTTTGAAACGCCCGAGGGCCTGTTGAAGCCCAGCCTGGGAGACGGCGAGCCGATTCCTGCCCGTCAATTGCTGCCTCCGGCTTACCACCGCGACGGAAGCGTGTTCACGGCCAGGACGCAGTCCGTGTTGGTTCACGGGTCCTTGTATGGCACGAAAACAGCGGGCGTCGTGTCTCCCGAGGACGAGGCCTGCGATTTAGACACCGAGGAACAGTGGGACTTGCTGGAGCGGAAACTGAAATCTGCACGCAACCTGTCGTCGGCTCGCTAAAACCTTCAACCTGCCGATCCGGTTCAGGCAGCAGGATCCGGCAGCCCGACTTTCAGTTCATGACCGAGAATCTTCATCTCTACAGCAGCGACAGCGATCTCAGCGGCGCGACGGGAATCGCCGGTCTGCTTTGTGAATTTGCGCCGGACAGCCCGTGGCTGCAGGCGACCGAGCGCTGCTATGGGCCGGATGAAATCCTCGGCTCGGTGGATGCGGCCTTGCCGGTGGCCTACTCGCTGGTCTCGAAACTGCTGCAAAGCACGCCCGTGATCGACGGTTTGCCGATGCTCGCCATTTTCCAGGAATTGCTGCTCGAACAGGTCAGTTACATTGTGCAGGCGTTCCAGCTTGATCGCTGGATCTGCGCGCAGGGCTTTACCCGTTGCCGCTTCGTGTCGTACTCGCCGTGGCTGGACCGGTTGCTGCAGGTGCGGCGAGTTACCGGTTCCGCTTACGCGCTGGCTGCCGATGTGCCGCTTCTGCAAACCCACCGGGTTGCCCGCGCCCTGCAAAAACTATGGGACTCCCGGCCGGCGCCTGCGGAGTTCTTCCGCCGCGTGATGCCGCTGTGGTCGCGCGGCCTGTCTGCCATCCCACTGCGCCAGCCCGCGCAAGATGCGCCCCGCGGCGGGATCTGGTTCTACTCCACGGCTTACAACTGCACGAAGATCGGGCTGCAGTACGAACCGTATTTGCCGCAGAAGATGAATTTCATGGTGGAGGATCTGCGCACCGGCGGAAAGCGGCTGCACGAGGTTGGACGAGAGTCGTACTGGTTGTATGCCTGGTCCCGAATTTCCGATATTCCGTCGTCTGGGGAGGTGCGCTCCGTTGGCGGCCCGAATTACGGCGGGCGTGGCCGGGGCGCCGCTTTCCGCCGAAGAAGGCGCGCTGCGGACGGTTCTGTTGAACAGTGAGTGGTGGCACCATTTTCTTACACGCCGATTGCCGTTTGCCCTGTTCAACAATCGTGTCCTCGAACGATGGCGTCAGGCGGTACGTCCGGAGATGATTGTCATCGGCAATTCCGGTTGGGAACGCGCCCTGCTGTTGCGCGAAGGCGCCGAAAAGGTGCCCGTCGTTCTTCTCCAGCACGGCATCATGCATTGGATCTATGCGGTGAGCGATGAACCGGTGGACGTGTTTCTGCTGCGGGGGCCGTTCTTCCAGCGCGCGGTCAACGAGAGACTCCGCCGCAAGACGGTGCTGCACAATTTCCCGGAGCCGGGCACCACCGTCTCGCAGTCGGGGAACACGGAGCGCAAGGACATCCTGTTCATTACGACGCCTTACGACGTGCCCGCGCTCTTTCACCGCGAGGATCTGCGCGACATCCTGCGTTCGCTGCTGCGGGTGGCGCACTCGACCAATCGCCGCCTGGTGATTCGCGTGCACCCCATCGAGAAGATTTCGGCCTATGAGCAAGCCGTCGCGCGAGTTGCAGCAGGAGTTGCGCTTGCAGGCAGAGGTTGGTTACTCGCAAGGGCCAGGAGCGGACGAGGTGTTCGCGCGCTCGTGCGTGGCCGTGCTGCACTTTTCCACCATGTTTCTCGATTGCCTGCGCCACGGCATCCCGATGGTGAGCTTCGGCTGGCATTGGTTCCCCAACAAACGCCAGTTTGACGAGGAGGGGATCTTTCACTTCGCCGTCCGACCTGCGCAACTTTGAGGATCTGGTGCGAAAGGGAATTGAGGGCAACCTTCCGGTCCGGCGCGGCGGGCTGGAGGAATTCCTGGCGCCGAGTCAGCCGCAGGCGCTGGCCAAGTTCTTCCTGCAGATTTGGGATGCGCGCCGGTCTGCCAGCAGTGGAGTCCTGCTCCCGACTGCATAGGCGCGGACGCAAGCATCATTTCTGAGACAGAAAAGTTGGAAGACCGGTTGCACCGAGGAGCGAGAGGGAACGGATATGAGCCAGAGTTTTCTGGGATTTGAAACCGAGAAGTGCTGGGACTATGAGAACGGATTCTATTTGACCAGTCACGTGACTCGGCTGGCCAAGATGCTGGCGCACTATGAACTCTACAAAACCATCGTTGGTCTTCCCGGGCACGTGGTGGAATGCGGCGTGTATAAGGGTGCATCCTTCCTGCGCTTTGCGACGTTTCGCGAAATTCTCGAAAGTCCGCATTCGCGAAAACTGATCGGCTTTGATGCGTTTGGCCGTTTTCCGGAGGACAACGAAGACGCCACCAACCAGTCCTTCATTCGCCGCTTCTCCGCCGCGGGCGGGGACGGCATCGGCCGCGAGTCTATGGTCGAGGTCCTCGCGTACAAGGGTTTCGACAATTGTGAACTTATCGAAGGCGACATCTGCCGCACGGTCCCGCAATATGTCCTCGATCACCCAGAACTGAAAATCGCGCTATTGCACGTCGATGTCGACGTGTATCAACCGACGAAGGTCATCCTGGAGCAGCTTTTTAGCCGGGTCGTGAAAGGTGGGCTGGTGGTGTTCGACGACTACGGAACGGTGGAGGGTGAGACTCGCGCCATCGACGAATTTCTGCAGAAGGCCGAGGCAGAGCGGGTGATTGAGAAGCTGCCCATCTCGCATATTCCCGCCTACATTCGAAAATGACAGGTTACAGGCCCGTAAGGTAAAGGTTGGTTCAGGGCTAAGCCTTCGATGTAGCCAGGCGAATCACGAGATCTTCCCATTGGGGCGCGATCCGATCCCAATCCCAATCCTTTGCCATTTCGATGCCTTGGTCGCCCATTTTCCTGCGGGTTTCGGGATCGCGAATCAGTGCCCCCACATGCTCGGAAAGTTCTTCGTCCGACCATGCCACCAGGCCGTTGCGTCCATGGATCACGGTCGGCGCTTCGTAGTAGCCGTTCAGGACAATGGGGAGTCCGCAAGCCGCGGCTTCCTGCGTGACCTTGGGAACACCTTCCGCGTGAGACGGCAGAACAAAAACAGACGAATTCCGGAATTCTTCGGCGAGCGCTGCGGGCTGAATTCCTCCTGGGAAGCGAAGGTTCTTAAGGCCCATCTGGTTGGCCTCGGCGGTGAGAGGTTGGACCATGGGCCCGTCTCCGTACCAAACAAAATCTGCCTGCGGGTAACGGGCGGCCAGGCGGAGGAACATCTGCGGATTCTTGGAACTCTTGACGGTACCGCATCCCATCACCCGGCACCGATCCGGGTCCCGCCGGCCCGTGCTATGGAAAATGGCACTCTCCACTCCGAGAGGCAGGCAAGAGACTTTGTTGCCGTAAAGGAATGCGGCTACCCGGGCCAGAAACGGACTGATGGCGATGATGTGGTCGGCCATTTCATACATCCGGCGAATTCGCGGAATCGCATGCTCGACGCCGGGCTGGGAAAAGACCGGATGGCCCACCAGATCCGAAATCCGTGCGAGAGCCGTGTGGTCGGCAATGATGCCCTCGATGGTCGCGATGACCGGGGTGCGCCTGCCCGAGAGCCGGCGAATTTTCATCCCGAGTTCGTCCTCCCAGCCGACGCCGGGATAAAAGATAGCGTCGAATCTCGACTGGTAAGTAAGAGCCAACTGATATTTCCACAAGCGGGACCGGAAGAGCGGTACGATCTTGACGCCATTCCTGATGACGGCTTCGGGCAGCTGGTCATTGCCGACGGCTGTCCAACGCGCGCGGGAATCGGAGAAGCGGGATAACAGCGCCCTGGCATTCGAATTCTGCGCATTCGTGATGCTCCGATTCATCCAGCGTGGAACAAAAATGTGAACTGACATGCTTGTTCTCTTCGGCGAGATCTCCTGAATTCGTGTCTGGCACAAAATGCAGCGTGGTGCAGAGACAGACGTGTAAGCGCCCGGGAGCGAGAATTGCCGGATCGCAACCCTTCCACCAAGACTTTCTGAATTCCTACAGAATATAATTCAAAGACTCGCGTTTCGCTTGCAGCATCACAATCCGCGAAGTCAGGCCTGAATGAAAACAGATACAAGAGAGGTTCAGTTGATGGCAGGGGCAAGCCACCAAGTCCCGGCGTTGTCCATTGCCGGACGCCTCATCGGCCGGGCGCATCCTCCGCTGGTTATCGCCGAGATCGGAATCAATCATGAGGGCAGCTTCGAGAAGGCGGTGCAGATGGTGGAGGAAGCTGCGCGTGCCGGCTGCGAATGCGTGAAATTTCAGGCCCACGTGATCGAAGACGAGATGATCCCCAACGATGTGATCCCGGGAAATGCCCAGGAGAGCATCTGGGACATCATGAAGCGCTGCGCGCTCTCGGAGCAGGAGGATGCGCAGCTCAAGGAAAAAGTGGAGTCCCTGGGGATGCTGTATCTTTCGACGCCATTCTCGAGGGCGGCGGCAGACCGGCTGCAGCGGCTGGGTGTTTCGGCCTACAAGATTGGATCGGGAGAGTGCAATAACTACCCGCTGATCGAACACATCGCCAGGTTTGGAAAGCCAGTGCTGCTCTCGACCGGAATGAATGATCTGACTTCCATTGCCACGGCGGTCGAGATCCTGCGCCGATACCGCGTCCCCTACGCCCTGTTTCACTGTACGTCGATGTATCCCACCCCCTACGAGAAAGTTCGTCTGGGCGCGCTCGCAGGAACTGGGGCAGACTTTTCCGGATGCTGTGCTTGGTTTGAGCGATCATTCTCTCGGCAACTACACCTGTTATGCCGCCGTCGCTTTGGGCGCCAGTTTGCTGGAGAAACATTTCACCGCCGACAAACGATGGCCGGGTCCAGATGTTTCCATCTCCATCGATCCAGTCGAACTGCAGGAACTGATCCGAGGTTCAAGGGCCATCCACCAGGCGCTGGGGGGAGCAAGACGATCTTGCCGGAGGAACAGCCCACCATCGCCTTCGCTTACGCTTGCGTCGTGACTACGCGAGATGTTCGCGCCGGGGAGGAACTGACCACCGAGAACGTCTGGGTCAAGCGGCCGGGCACGGGCGAGATCAAGGCGGTGCACTACAGCGAACTTCTCGGGCGAAAGGTGAAGGAAGCGCTGCCCCGGAATACCCAGATCAAGTGGGCGAATCTGCTATAACCATGGCGATGGCCAATCCCAGGCGCAAAATCATGTTTCTGACGGCGACGCGCGCCGATTTCGGAAAACTGAAATCGCTGATGCGCAGCGTGTCCGACGCAGAACAGTTCGAGTGCCTGATCTTCGCCACCGGGATGCATATGCTGGCGCGTTACGGATCGACGATCCAGGAAATCTACAAGAGCGGTTTCCGCAACGTGCATCCCTACATCAATCAGGACGGATCCGTGAACTCCCAAATGGATCTGGTCCTCGCCAATACGGTTCATGGACTTGGCCTGCATATCCGGGAGTCACAACCGGATCTGCTGGTGGTTCACGGGGATCGGGTGGAAGCCCTGGCCGGCGCCATTGTGGGCGCGCTGAACAACGTGCGCGTGGCTCACATTGAAGGTGGAGAAGTCTCCGGAACGGTGGACGAACTCCTTCGGCACGCGGTCACCAAGCTGTCGCACATTCACTTTGTTGCGAATGACGAGGCGGCCCAGCGTCTGCGACAGATGGGGGAAGATTGGAAGTCGATTTTTATTATTGGGTCGCCTGACACCGACATCATGTTTTCCGCGAACCTGCCTGATCTGGAAGAGGTCAAGCGGCGCTACGAAGTTCCGTTCGACCGGTATGGAATCGTTTTGTATCACCCCGTCACCACCGAGCACGCGCAGGTAAGAAGCCATGCCCGGGAACTGGTGGACGCGTTGCTGGCCAGCGATCTCAATTTCGTCGTCATTCACCCCAACAACGATCAGGGCGGGGAGACGATTCTGGAGGAACTGGAACGGCTGCGCGGGCTGCCCAGGTTCCGCTTCATTCCTTCGATGCGGTTCGAGTATTTCCTGGTGCTGATGAAGCACGCCGCCGTGATGGTAGGGAACTCGAGCGCGGGCGTGCGGGAAGCTCCTGCCTACGCGGTGCCGACCCTCAACATCGGGACCCGGCAGAACCGCCGTTTCCATTGCAGTTCCATTGTCGATGTTTCCGAAGAGCGTGAGGCCATCGGGCGTGCCCTGGCGAACCTGCCGAAGGGGCTGACACCCATCCATCATTTTGGCCGTGGCAATTGCGCCGAGGCGTTCATGCAGGTGCTTCGCAGCCCGGAAATCTGGAGCCTGCCCACCCAGAAGCAGTTCAACGATGCCGCCGAGATGGCTACGCGGCTGGCAAAGTAAAGTGGCCCGAGGCTGAGCATGTCCATCGGGCATCTTGGTCAACCCCCGATGAGGATTGTCAGTCCTTTCCTGAAGCGAGTGTTATATCCGTCGTTGTCGATGGCGGGGCTTTTTCACCGCACCTCGGCTCCGGGACTCGCGGTGGTGACCTACCATGGTCGTGCTTCCGCCGGGCTACGACCCGGTGGATGCGGCGTTTGACGGGAACCTCATTACCGCCGAGATGCTGCGCCGGCAACTGCGTCTGCTGAAGGCGCACTACCACGTGATTTCGCCCGAGGATGCGCTGGCCTGGCGCGAGGCCGGGCGCGAGCTGCCGCCGCGGGCGGTGCTGTTGACCTGCGACGACGGACTCTTGAATTGCCTGACCGACATGTTGCCGGTTCTGCAGCAGGAAGGGGTGAGTTGTCTGTTCTTCGTGACCGGGGCTTCCGCCGGAGAATCGCGGACCATGCTGTGGTACGAAGAACTGTTTCTGCTGTTTCTCCGCGCACCCGCCGGGCCCTTCGAGATTTCGAATCGGAGGGAGTGTCCATTCAGGGGCGAGTTGCGGGAACGTGAGGAGCGGCGTGCGATCTGGTGGAACTCCGTAAAACGGCTCTCGCAGGTTGCCGCCGGAAGCCGTCATAGCTTTCCTGCGTGCGGCGCGGATTCAATTTGGATTGGACGCATGGCGCTGCTTCGACGAGGGAAATTCCGCATCGTGCCGCCGATTTCAATTGCTGACCTGCGGCGAAACTTCGGGAACTGGCTGCGGCTGGAATGACGATTGGCGCCCACACGCTGAGCCATCCCATGCTTTCCCAGGCGCCACCGGAGTTGGCCTGCGCTGAAATCGCAGAGAGCGGGGCCAAACTTGAGTCTGCTCTCGAGAAACGAGTGTGGGCGTTTGCCTATCCCTTCGGGGACCCTCAGTCCGTCACGCCGCAGGTGCTGGCGATGACACAGGAAGCGGGGTACGAAGCGGCTTTCCTGAACTTTGGCGGTGGGCTGGGCGCCGATCTGCCTCCCTATGCGCTGCCCCGCATCCACGTCACCTCCGGGATGAGTTTGGCGGAGTTCGAGGCCCAGGTGTCTGGCTTCTACGCGCGGCTGCAGCGGCGGGCAGGCCGCGCCTCGCAAGGTTTAGGGACGGCGTAAGGCCAGGCGGCGAATGACTGACCGCAGCGCAGATACGAATCTTCAAATTTATGATGCGCCGGAAGTCGCCGCTCACTACGCGGCACTGGATTATTTGACGCCCTGCGAGCGCTTGCTGTTTGAGACTTACGTTGCGCCGGGGAGCGCGGTCCTGGATCTCGGCGTCGGAGGCGGACGCACCACGTCTTATCTGGCGCAACGAGCCTCGCGCTATGTGGGCGTCGATTATGCCGCGGCGATGGTCACGGCTTGCCAGGCCAAGTTTCCGGGCTTGGAATTTGTGGTCGCGGATGCCGCGAACCTCGCGGCGTTTCCGGATGCATCGTTCGACGTGGTGGTCTTTGCCTTCAATGGAATCGACTATGTACTCCCGGACGAATCCCGGCGAAGCTGCTTCGAACATGTTCACCGCGTTCTCAAGGCCGGGGGCGTGGTGATTTTCTCTTCGCATAATGCGCGGGCAGTTCTGCATACGTCCGCATTGGAACCGGGAGCGCCTGCGGCGGACGGCGCGGCGCTTCTCCGCTGATTCGCAGGTTCTGTACTGGCCGCTGTTGGCCCTGCTCACGGCCGGGCGATCGGCGGTGGCCTGCGGTCAGGCGGTGGGCGCCACCTTGCGCAGCGCGCTTCAGCGGATTCCCTCGCGGGTGTTCTGGCGCGGCGAGGGGACCCTCGTCGATTCCGCCCATGGAGGGCTGCTGACGCACTATTCGGTTCCGGCTCGGGTGATCGTCGGAACTGAATGCCTTGCCGCTGCGCCCCGAGCGCATCCTGGGGAATGACTATCCCCAACCGCCTCATCCTCTACGCCACAGATTGGTACTATTACGTATTTACCAAACCTTGCGAGAAGTGAATCAAACCTTGCGACTGGTCCTGCTCACAGAAATTCCGGAAGATGCACGCCTGCGCCAGCAATGGAACGCGCTGGTGCAGTGTGTGGATCGGCCACAGGTTTTCTACACCTACGAATGGTCGCTGGCGGTGCAGCGCGCGTACCAGGCTACACTGCACCCTCTGGTTTTTCTCGAGTATGACCAGGAAGGAGCTCTCTGCGGTGTCGCCGCGCTGGCTGCGGATGCGGACGGAAAGCAGGTGTCTTTTCTTTGCGCCACGACCGGCGACTATTGCGACTTCATCAGTTTGCCCGAGCACAAGCCTGCCTTCGTCGCGGGAGTGTTGGCGGAGTTGAGAAAGCAAGGCTTCGGTGACGTCACGCTAACCAATCTGCCCGCCGATTCCGCGACGCCCGCCGAGGTGCAAAAAACATCCGTCCGGAACGGCTATCTTTGCTTTGCACGCACCGCCTACGTTTGCGCCCAGGTGTCGCTGGGCAAACTGGAGCGCCGGCCCGGGGAGGACAAGCCGGTTTTGCCCCGGAAGAAAATGCTGCGCCGGTTTCTGAACGCGATGGGGCGTGAAGCTCCGGTGCGACTCGATCACGCTCGCTCCTGGGATGCGGCCGGACCCATCTTGCCTCAGTTCATGCAGTCGCACGTGGCGCGGTTTCTGGCCACCGGACGTATCAGCAACATGGCGCACCCGGAACGGCGGCGGTTTCTGGAGGAACTGGCGAAGTTGCTTTCCGCGTCCGGTTGGCTGACGCTGACGCGCATGATGGCGGGGAGAGCACCTTTGCGTGGAATTATGGGTTCCAGTTTTACGATACCTGGTTCTGGTATCAGCCCACGTTCGACAGTGCCCTGGAAAAATATTCTCCCGGCTTTTGTCTGTTGGCCAAGCTGATCGAAGAAGCGGCGGAGAATCCTGCCTTGACCACCGTCGACCTCGGACTGGGCGCCGAGGAGTACAAGGAACGATTCGCTAACCAAACTCGCGAAACGCTGTATGTGACGCTCCGAGCCTCGGTGGTGCAGCATGCTCGCGAGATATTGCGCTACCACGCTGGCCGAAATCATCAAGGCTTCTCCAAGGGTAGAGGCAGGGGTGCGCGCAGTTATGGCGTACCTCCAGGGATTGAGAGGCAGCCTCGGCCGCGACGGGGTGGTGGCTACGTTCGAACGGCTGGCGAAGCGAGCAGGCTCATTCCTCTGGGGGAACGACGAGGTCCTCTTTTTTGAGTGGAGCGGCGCGGTCACGCCCGATGCGGGCGCGGCAAAACTGGAGCCACTCGATCTTAATCACCTGGCCTCGGCGGCATCGCAGGATTTCGACGACCCGTCTACTCTCGCCTATTTGTTGCGCTCCGCCTCCCGCTTGCGAAACGAGAATGCGGAAGGATTCGGATTCGTGGATTCCGCGGAAACGTTTCTGCATTTTGCGTGGGTGACGGACTTCGATGGATTCTATCTCTCAGAATTGAACGCCAAGGTGGACGCGCCATCCGCCGATTGCGTGATGCTTTTCGACTGCTGGACGCCCGGCGCAGCACGCGGCCACGGATACTACGGGCAAGCCATCAGCCTCATCGCCGGGCGGATGCGGGAAAAAGGAAAGAAGCCCTGGATCTTCAGCGCGGCCAGCAACGTCGCCTCCATTCGAGGCCTGGAGAAGGCCGGTTTTCAACGGCGCTACTCATTGATACGGAGGCGGGTTCTGGGTTGGCAGCGGATCAGGAGTAAAGTCCAAATGCTTCAGAAGGCGCCTGCCTCGGCGGTCTCGGCCCGCCTTTGACGATGCAATCCACTGTTATCATGCGAGTTCCCCTGCTGCAGCCCGAACATTCGCCGGACCGAGGACCCTGGTCCGCGCAGCTACGGGATCACAGTGCTGACTTGGGGAAGAATCGACAGTTCTTAGTTGTGAAGCTCAGCCTTCTGTCCGTGGTCAATCTGGCGATGTGGCTGACTTGGCTAGCAAATTTTCCTAGTCCGTCCGGCGTGAGGTCGGTTTCGTGAACGATCATTTCGTGAACGATCAAGAGGTTAAAGCTACGCCGGACAGCGTCGCCGCTGGAACCCAGCAATTCCGCTCCCAGGTGGGACACATTTCACGCCAGTCGGGAGTGTTTTTCGCGGGGACCATTTTCACGACCGCCTTCGGCTACGTGTTTAAGGTGTATCTCGCCCGCGTTCTAGGCGCGGAGGCGCTGGGGTTGTACGCCCTGGGCATAACGTTGATTGGGTTCATCGGTATTTTTAACACTTTGGGGCTGCCACAATCGGCCGTGCGTTTCGTGGCCGCTTATCAGGCAGCCGGAAAATTCAGGGAGTTGCACGCACTGCTGTGGCGTGGCGCGGGACTGCTGCTGGCGGCCAATGCTGTTCTCGCCGTGGTCTTGCTGACCTTTGGCCGGTTCCTCGCGATTCGCTTCTACCGCGCTCCAGCGCTGGTGCAGTACCTCCCGCTGTTTGCGCTGATGATGCTGTTCAGTGTTCTAAGTGCCTTCTACGGCAAAGTGCTTGCCGGATACCGCGACATCAAGCTGAGAACCCTGATTGTGAATTTTGTGGGTAGCCCGCTGAACATGCTGGTTGCCGTTCTGCTGATCTCAGCAGGAATGGGGTTGCGCGGCTACCTTATGGCGCAGATTCTGAGTGCGGCGATGGTATGCGTGATGTTGCTGGCCGCCGTACGCCAGTTGACCCCGACCGGAGCACGATTTTCCGGACAGGCGGGATCTTCTCCCGAAAAAGCGGTGTGGTCTTTCTCCGCGGCCATGCTGGGCGTTGGCTTTCTGGAGTTCGTCATGAGCCAAGTCGACAAGATTGCTTTGGGCTTCTACCAGGGAGCGCGCGAGGTGGGCATCTACTCGGTGGCGGGGGCGCTGGTGGTATATGTTCCCTTGGTGCTGAGCTCGATCAATCAGATATTTGCTCCCACGATTTCCGATCTGCACACACGCGGAGAGCATGCCTTGCTGGCGCGCTTGTTTCAGTCGCTCACGAAGTGGGTGGTGGGGCTGACCTTGCCGCTGGCACTTGTGATCATTGTTTTTGCGCGCCCGTTCATGCGCATTTTCGGGCATGATTTTGAAGTGGGTTGGCCGATTCTGATCATCGGGACGCTCGGGCAACTGGTAAACTGCGGAGTCGGTTCCGTGGGCTATCTACTCCTGATGTCGGGCAACGAAAAGCGGCTGATCAAGGTGCAGATTGCGATGGCGGTGGTGATGGTGACATGCAGCGCCGCGCTGGTTCCGGTTTGGGGGATCGTGGGTGCGGCTGTGGCGGCGGCGATCACCAACGTGGGCATGAATGTTTGGAATCTCCTGGAAGTGCGCAAGGCCCTGGGGATTTCTCCCTACAACCGCGGCTATTGGCGGCTCTTGCCCCCAACGGCGGCTACCTTTGTTCTGACGCTGGTGCTGAGGAAATATTCGTACCTGTTCCATCACGACTGGCTGGCCATCGGCGTCACGCTCGGGTTAGCTTACCTGGTGTTCTCAGTCATTGTTCTCATGGGCGTGCTGGACGACGATGACCGGCTGATTGCAAATGCAATGTGGTCGCGGATTCGAGCCGCGTTCGCCCGCGGCGGAGTTGAAGCATGACGGAGATGAGAGAGGTGCGGCTTCCAGCGGACCTATGCGCGGCCACGGAGAAAAAATTCGGCCATGTGTTCGGCAGCCTGGAGGAGTTGCTGGTCTTTGTTCTGCGCGATTTGTCGCGCGATGAAGCTTCCAGCGCCGACCAGGCCGAGCAGCGACTGGTTGAAGCAGCGCTTGCGCGAACTTGGCTATCTCTGAATCTCACAACTCCGGCCTCGATCTCATGTCGAGGCCGTCTCGAATTCACGGAGAGCATGGAGACACTGGAAACCGTCAATCGCGAAGGCAGAGAGCGGCTGAATCCTTCGCTGACCAATCCCAATTGGCTGGTGCTGCGGCGACGGCGCGAGATCTTCCGGAAATGGCTGGCGCGAGTGGATGGGCGAGACCTGGATGTGCTCGATGTGGGTGGGCGGATTCAGCCGTATCGTCCGCTGCTGCAGGGGCGACTCCGCCGTTATGTGGCGGTCGATTTGCGCCAGACCCCGCTGGTGAACGTCGTGGCGCGAGGAGAACAGATTCCCTTGGCGAGCGCTCAATTTGATCTGGTGATTTGTACTCAAGTGCTGGAGTATGTGCCTGAGCCTGCGGCGGTCATCGCGGAGATTCATCGCGTGCTGAAACCGGGAGGTTGTCTGTTGTTAAGTGTGCCGGCGGTTTTTCCGCGAGATTCCGATCATGACAGCTGGCGTTTCTTGCCGGAGAGTTTGAGATATCTGCTGCGTTCGTTCCATGATGTGGAAGTTGCTAGCGAAGGCTCCAGCGTCGCCGGCTTCTTTCGGACGGTCGGTGTGTGCCTGGTCATGTTTGCCCGGCCCGCTTTCCTCGGCAGGCTGCTGCGATTCACCCTGATCCCCGCGATGAACATCACGGCCGTCTCGCTGGAATCGACTGCTTACCAGTTCGAACGATCAATTTGCCGCTAACTTCAGCGCATTTGCAAAGAAATGACCGACCAGCCGACCACAGGTGCCATCCCGATTGCGGAATCCGAGCTGCGCGCGTTGCTTCTCGAGTACCGCCGCGAGAACTGGAACGGCATTCAGCCTGAGGCAACTCAACGCCAGATCGTCGAAGATCTCATCCATGGCGATGCCGAGGGACCGCTGCGCCAAGTCGAGCCCTACCTTGCGATTTCTGCCGATTCGCGGATACTCGACCTTGGCTCGGGGGTCGGCAGTTTTGTGGTGGCCTGCCGGCGGCGAGGCTTGCGAGCATTCGGTTTGGAACCCGACCGGATTGGACAGGGCGCCAAGATCACATCGATTCAGATTGCGCGGCGGAGGCTGGCTTCGTCCGGTGTTTGTCAGTGGCGTCGGAGAAGGGTTGCCCTTTCCCGATGCCTGTTTTGATCTTGTCGTCATGAACCAAGTGATCGAGCATGTAGCCGACCAGTCGATGGTTGTCAGGGAAGCGGCTCGCGTGGTGCGCGAGGGAGGCGTCGATTTATGTCGCTTGCCCGAATTACTTGCGTTTTTACGAACCCCACTACAAGATCTTCTGGGTGCCGTTGCTGCCGAAAACTCTTGGCCGGATCTACCTTCGCTTGCGAGGGCGCAGTCCGGCCATGCTCAATCAACTGACCTACACCACCAATCGCGCGACTGCGAAAACTGTTGGCAGCCCTTGGCCCGGACTACACAGTGTTGGATCTGCACCGCGAACAGTTCTTGCGAAAGCGGTCGAGCGCTGGCTTTGCGGCAAAATCAACGCGCCTGGTGGCAAGCCTTACGCAACTGCCGGTGGTCGGCCGGGTAGTGTTGTGGGCGATTCTGACGTATGGATCGATCGCGGAGGGCGGCTGTGAAATGCTGGTTCTGCGCAAGCCGCGGGTGAAAGCCAGGTGACATTTGCTCGCAAACTCTGGCAGCGTGGCCGCGATCTGCTTCCCATTGCCGGGTTTCACTTTGACCGGCCGCTGGTGCTTTTGCAGAGCGATGATTGGGGCCGCGTGGGACTGCGCGATCGGGAAGGACTGGAGCAACTGCGATCCGCGGGGCTGGCGCTCGGCGAGCATCCGTACGATTTCTACACGCTGGAAACGGCAGAAGATCTGGCTGCGTTAGGCGCTGCGCTGAAGCGGCATCGCGACTCCAGCGGCCGTCATCCATGCCTGGGAATGAATTTCATTCTGGCGAATCTCGACTTCGCCAAAATGAGCGGCGAGGCATTTCGGCAGATTCACCTTCTCTCTCTTGCCGACGGCCTTCCCGCGGGTTGGACCCGCCCGGGCCTCATGGACGCCTATCGCGAGGGAATTGCCGACGGAGTCTTCCACCCGTCTCTGCACGGAACCACGCACTTCTGCCGTTCGGCGGTCGAGCGAAATGCAAACGCAGGAGGCGAGCGCGCCAATCTGTTGCACACGCTCTGGCGAGCCGGGACTCCCTACATTCACTGGCGCATGCCGTGGATCGGGTATGAATACTGGGATCCGGAGAAGCCTGAGGAGGAACGGTTTCTGCCTGCGGAAACGCAGAGCGAGTTGATTGGCCAGACGGTGGGGCCTTTGCCCGAATGTTCTCGTCGCTTCCGCGTTCGGCCTGTGCTCCTGGCTACCGCGCCAATGACGACACTCATCGCGCGTGGGCGCAGCATGGAATTCGCGTGGCGCAGAATGGTCCGGGGGCGCTGGTTCCGCCGCACTTCGGTCGCCACGAACATTCTGCATCTTTTTCGCACGGTGGAGTTTGAGCCGGGAACCGATCCGGCTTTTTCAGTCGAGGCCTGTCGTGCGGCAGGCGGAGAGTTGTTTCGAACGCGGGATCCCCGCGATTGTTTCCGTGCATTCCATCAATTTCCATTCGACGGTGCGGGATTTTCGCAGCCGCTACGCTGCAATGCCTGGACGAATTCCTCACGGCTCTGGAATCGAAGCACGCGGATCTGCTGTATCTTCACGATGAGGATCTGCACGATTTGGTAAGCAAGGGTTTCTACGAGACGGCGCACGGCAGCGCGCAGGTAAAAGTGATCCAGAAGAAATTCACGAAAGCCCGGGTGATGCGGCAAGGAAAAGCGTAAATGGGGACACAGAAATCGATTGTGCTGGTGACGGTGGATTGCCTGCGGGCCGACCATGTCGGCTTTATGGGCTACCATCGCCCCACCACTCCGTTTCTGGACGCTCTGGCCGGCGAGAGCTTTGTAGTTCCCGCTGCGATCGTCGCCGGGGCGCCGACTTACTACTCGTTTCCGGCGATCCTGGCTTCGCGCTATCCGCTGGCGCTGGGCCGCGATGTGCTCGGTCTCGGGCCGGACGAGCCGACGCTCGCGTCCGTTCTGAAGCAGGCGGGATATGCCACGGCTTCGTTCGGCGCGGCCAATCCCTATATTTCCTCGCGGTTTCGGCTATGAGCATGGATTCGACACGTTTCGCGATTTTCTGGAAGACGAACCAGCGCCGCTCTCGGATGACAAGAGCAAACGCTCGGACAGGCAACGGCTGGGCAAGCCGCATGAACCGGAAATTGCAGAAGATTCGCCCGGCTCTGGGCCCTCTTGGGAATGATTTACGACGAGCTTTACTTTGAGTATTGCCAGCGGGTGACGCCGGTGGCGGACTCGCTCGATGCCCTGCGCCGATTTCCTGCAGCCGACGTGATCGTGGACCATGCCTGCAATTGGCTTTCGTCCGTCGGCGACGCGCCGTTTTTCCTGTGGCTGCATCTGATGGACCCGCATTCGCCGTACTACCCGAAGGAGACTGCGCTCGGGCTCATGGGGCACGGCCCCGTTCCGCCCTATCGGGCGCGCTACCTGAATTCCTACTGGAACCGCTCCGATCTCGGACCGAGCCGGCTGGCCCGCCATCGCGACGAGGTCGTCGCGCTGTACGATGCCGGCATTCGCTGGGTCGATGCGCAAATGGCGCGCCTGATCGAGACGCTGCGGGGCGCGAATCGGTGGGACGACTGCATCTTCGCCCTCACTGCCGACCATGGAGAGGAATTCCTCGAGCACGGCGGCCGCTATCATCCGCCATCAGCGACTGCATGGAAGAACTGATTCATGTGCCCCTGCTGATGCGGGTACCGGGAAGCGCGAAGCAAGAGTGTGGCGAAATTCTCCGTTCAGCCTGCTGCATCTTGCGCCCACGTTGTTGGAAGCCGCGCAGGTGACCATTCCCCCAGCCTTCCAGGGGCGCAGTCATTGGAGAGAGTTGCGACAGGGGGAGAGTTTTGAGAGTGTTGCGATTTCGGAGTGCGTAGCGGGCTGCACGAATCCCTTCCGACCCCGAGAATCGCATGGGGCCCAGCGATATTGTCGGTCAGAGAATCACGCTTCAAACTCGTGCTCCAATTCGATCCGGCCGCGGAGGAACTGTTATGACCTGGAAGAGGACCCGGGTGAGCAAGCAGCGCTTGCGCCTGCTGCCCAGATGCCGGTGCGGCGGCGTTTGCTGGAAATCGCGCGCGAGCATCTGCGGCGATCGAGCGAGCAGCGTGACGGGCGAACCCGGATGCAGGCGCGCCTCCGCGAACTTCAGCTAGAATGGAAATCACCAGCAGACAAGGCTTCGGCAGTGGCTTCCTGACCCGAGACTGACTCATCTTGCTCCCGGAATGATGACGATTTTCACGCCGCCGTTCGCCGACCAGACCGGTACCCACGCGCCAGACTTCTCCGGCAGGGCTAAGGCGTCATGACCGGCAATCCACAACTGCCGCCCGTCCTCGGGCAGGAGCGCGTGCAGGGGACTAAGGCGACCGGCAGGCCGCTTCAGGTGCTCACGTTGACACCGTTCTATCCCAGCGAGGAAGACGATGCCGGCGGTTGCTTTGTGGCGGAGCCTCTGGACGCGCTTGCCCAGGCCGGAGTCGCGAACACCGTCTTCGCGGTGCAGCCGGTTTATCGCGGGAAGGTCCACGCAAGAGGATCTGGCGTGCGTGCGGAATGGCTTCGCTACTGGTCTCTGCCCGGAGCCTTTGGACTTCCCACCGCGGGCGCTTTCCTTTTCGCAAGGATAGTGGGACGCGTGCGCGACCTGCAGCGAGCGCAGCGGATTGACCTTATCCATGCGCATGCGCCTCTGCCTTGCGGACATGCCGCCATGCTGTTGAGCCAAGAGCTGGGACTGCCGTATGTGGTCTCGGTGCATGGTCTCGACGCCTTCTCGACGGAGCAGGTCAGCGGACGGGCCGGCGAGTGGTGCCGCCGTATCTCCCAGCGCGTGTATCGATCCTCACGGCGGGTAATTTGCATCAGCGAGCGCGTCCGCGAGCAGGTGCTGGAAGGCACGGGACGCAGTTGCCGGACCTCAGTCGTATACAACGGGGTGGATCCGGAACTGTTTTCACCGGGCAGCGAGGCTTCCTCCGGCGGTGCCGATTGTGCTCAGCGTGGGCAACCTGATTCCGATCAAAGGACACGAAGTTGCTCATCCGGGCAATTGCATCGCTGGCACCGGACTTTCCTGCGCTGACCCTGGAAATTATCGGAGACGGGCGGGAACGGTCCCGTTTGCAGGCTCTGACCCAGCAGCTTCAGATCAGCGAACGCGTGCGCTTTCTCGGGCGGCAGTCGCGGCAGCAGGTCGCCGACGGCCATGCGCCGGTGCACCGTGTTCGCGCTGCCCAGCCGGTACGAAGGCCTGGGATGCGTTTACCTTGAAGCCATGTCCGCGGGCAAGCCCGTGATTGGCTGCCGCGGGCAGGGCATTGCCGAGATCATCCAGCATGGTTCCAATGGTTTTCTGGTAGGACCGGACAACGAGAGGGAATTGACGCTGGCGCTCGCGATGCTTCTGCGCGACGAATCGCGCCGCCGCAATCTTGGCGCTGCCGCACGAGACACGATTCTGGAAAGACTTACGCTCGCGCAACAAGCCGAAAGCCTGGCCCGAATCTACCGGGAGTCGGTGGTATGAGGCGCCGCCTGGTCATTCTGACGGAGATCATCTCTCCTTATCGCATTCCGCTGTTCAATGCGCTGGCGCAGCATCCGGAAGTGGATCTGCACGTTATCTTCCTGGCCGAGACCGATCCGAGCCTGCGGCAATGGCAGATCTACAAAGAAGAGATCCAGTTCTCATACCAGGTCCTTCCTTCGTGGCGAAAGCGGGTGGGCAAATACAACGCGTTGCTGAACCGTGGCGTGGGCCGCGCATTGGCGAAGGCTGCACCAGATGTGATCCTCTGTGGAGGCTACAGCTATATTGCCTCCTGGCAAGCCCTGCTGTGGGCGCGGGCTCACAAAGTCCCTTTCTTTCTCTGGTCGGAGAGCACCTCGCAGGATCTGCGTCGCGGCCACGCCATGGTGGAATTCCTGAAGAGCGAGTTTCTCGCACCAGTGCAGCGGATTCGTGGTGCCGGGACGTTCGGCGCGGGAATACCTTCTGGCCCACGCAGATCAAGGAAGACGTCATCTTTACTGCGCCGAATGCGGTCGACAACGACCTCTTTGCCGAGGGCCGCAGCCGCCGCTCGCCAAAATGCGGCCGCATGCCGCTCGGAGCTAGCTTTGCCGCAGCGCTATTTTCTGTTTGTGGGACGACTGGTGCGGGAAAAAGGAGTGTTTGAATTGCTGTCTGCTTATGCCAAACTGGATGAGTCGATACGTCGGCAGGTCGGCCTGGTGTTCGTGGGCGACGGCGCGTCGCGACAGCAATTGGAGGAGCAAGCGGCCTCCATCTCGCCGGGAGCGATAAGATTCGCTGGCTTTGCCCAGCGGGAGCAGTTGGCGACCTACTATGCGCTCGCCGAAATGCTGATTCTGCCGACGTATACTGATACTTGGGGATTGGTGGTGAATGAAGCCATGGCTTGCGGCTTGCCCGTGATTCTTAGCCGCGTGGCCGGATGCGCCGCCGACCTGGTGAGGGAAAACTGGAACGGGTTGTTGGTCTCGCCGAGGGATGTGTCGTCTCTGACATCGGCGATGCGAAGTCTTGCCAGTCAACCTGAGCTCTGTGCGACGATGGGCGCTAACAGCTTGCAACTATTTCCCGCTATTCGCCGAAGGATTGGTCCGCGGGATTGCCCGAATGGTCGAAGCGACGGGAGGAACGCGTGACTGAGCGCATTCCCAAAAGCGTCATTCGTGGCGGCGTGGTTCTGGGCCCGCTCGTGTTGGCGTATCTCGCCTATTCGCGGCCGGGGTATTTCACCAGCCAAACCTATCTGGGAGGTCTGCTTCTTCTGGAGCTTCTGGCTGCCGCCGTCTGGATGTACCGGCGGTGTTTCTTCCCGCTCGTCATGGTGACCTTCCTGCTCGCGGGTGTGAATCTGCCGGTAGGCTCAGATCTGGACGGCGGCGCGCTGGCTGATTCTTGGCGTGGGAGCGTTGGTTGGTTCGGTCATCATGCTCAAGGATCGCCGGTATCACTTTGGCCTGTTTCATGTGCTGGCATTGTTTGCCGTGCTGGCGGCTCTGGTGTCTGCGGCGGTTTCCCGCTACCCCAGCTCTGTCTCTCTTGAAGGTTCTAAGCCTGTTGTTGTTGTTCGTCTACGCCGGCACCGGAGCCAGACTCGCGGTGACGGGGCGGGAGAACCGCTTTTTTGCCGGATTGCTAACCGGCTGTGAAGTGTTTGTTGGCGCCATTGCGGCCTTGTTACTTCGTCGGGATCGAAGTCATGGGCAACCCCAACTCGCTGGGTGCCGTAATGGGGGTGGTGGGAGCCCCAATTCTCCTGTGGGGGACATTGGTGAGCGAGAAAACTTTCGTTCGCCGCAGGCGGTTGGCGCTGTATGCCATCTCCATGTACCTGACTTTCGCGAGTCACGCGCGGGCCGGCATGGTTGCGGCTTTCCTATCTTGTGGATTGCTTTGCCTGGCTTTGCGCAGGTACAGGTTGCTGACGCAGGGCGTTGGTAATCATCGTCATTCTCGTCGCCGCAGCCGCCATTCTCCAGCCGGAAGCATTTTCGCAGAACTGTTTCCTCGTTGACTTCATCGGTCGTATACAAGGGCAAGGATCCAGGCCTGGGCACTGCTGGCTTCTCGCGAGTCCCCGTGGCAGGATGCGCGTCGACTCGATCCGCAACCACTTTTGGTTTGGAACCGGCTTCGGAACGTCGGACAACGGGCAGGATGCAACCGAAGACGTGGGAACATTCTCCACCACCTCGCGCAACCTCACAGAGCACGGCAGCAGCTATTTCGCGATCACTACGTGGGTCGGGATGCTGGGGGTGCTGCCGTTCTTCGATGTTACTGCTTGTGCTGCTGAGGAAGATCGTTCAAACCGTTGTGTGGATGCTCAGGACCGGGAATGCATCTCATCCTGCTGTTCCTCTGGCCATGGTGATGTTGGCCGGCATGCTGCATGCCGGTCTGGAAGATTGGTTGTTTGCTCCCGGCTACTACCTCTGTGTGTTTTATCTGGAGTATGGCATTTGTGTTCGTGGACCAGGCGCCATCGCTGGCACTCGCTGATTCACGCCGCGTTTTCCTCTGGCGCGACCGGGACCGTGCGGCAAGGCTCTGGGTGAGCGTCGCGCCGAGCCGATGATGCATTTGTTCATCAACTCCCTCGCCGCCAGCGCGGGTGGAGGTCTTACCTACATCCGCAATGTGCTCCCGCTATCTGGCCGCCAAACCCGACCTGCGCGTCACAGTGGCCTTGAGTCCCGGCCTCAGGGGAGAGTTTCGCGGCTTCACCAATGTTGATTTGCTGGAGTTGGAAGTCTCTCCCGCTCGCCGATTCTGGTACGAACAGTCGGCGCTCCCGAGCTGATCCGGCGTTGCCGCGCCGATGTCCTGCTTTCCACCGGAAACTTCGCTCTGCGAAAATCGCCAGTACCGCAAATTCTGCTCTCGCGCAATTCGATTTACACTTCCGCAGATTATCTACCGCGACCTGCGTTCGCGACGTGAGTATCGTGCCTGGCTGGATACCCGCCTGAGGGCTGTGATTGCCAAGAGGTCGATCCGTTGGGCCGATGTCACGGTCGCGCCGAGTGAGGCGTTTGCTGCCGAACTGCGCCGCTGGACGGGTGCGCAGGTCCTGGCCATTCATCATGGATTTGATCATGAAGCCTTTACCCGTGACTCCAGTCGCACTCTGGCGTCAGAGGTCGAGGAAAAGCTGCATGCCGCCGAAGGGTCGCTGCAACTTGCTTTTTGTCAGCCACTACAACTATTACCGGAACTTCGAGACGCTGATTCGGGCGCTGCCGCTGCTGCGCGATCGCATGGCGGGCCGTCCGGTGAAACTGCTGTTGACTTGCAGCTTGAGTGCAGGGAAAAATCCAGGCGCGTATCGCCCTGAAAAAGCCGCAGCTCTGGTGAAAAAACTCGGAGTGTCGGACATGATCGTCGAACTCGGAGCGATCCCTTACCGTCAACTGCATCATCTCTATCGCCGGGCCGACGTCTACGTAACTCCGGCCTACACGGAAACCTTCGCCCATCCCTTGGTGGAGGCGATGGCCAGCGGACTCCCAGTGATTGCTTCCGACCTCGCGGTGCATCAGGAAATCTGTGGAGAGGCAGCTGCCTATTTCCCGCGATTCTCTGCAGAAGCGTTAGCCGGAACGGTCGCGCAAGTCGCCGGTTCGCACGAGACCTCGCGACGCATGGCCGCGGTGGGTCTGGAGCGATCGCGCCAGTTTTCCTGGAAAGCACACGTGGAAAAGATTCTGGAATTATCTCGCACACTGATGGACTCTAAAAGCCTGGGAGGGCGCCTAGGATCGTATCGCCGGCAGGCTCCTTAGCGGTATTTGGGATCGAAAAAGGGCGGCCACGATTTGCGTTTGGCAGTGACGACTAATTCGGTGCCGAATTGTCCCCCCAAATTCACGCCGAAGAGTCGGTGGCGAATCTGACTTGCCAGCAGGAAGGGCTTCCGCGCAAGGTTACCGATACGTTGCTTCAGGGTTGGACGCCAGATCCCAATCGAGTGGAAGTGGATGTCGTCGAATCCGCAGATGTCGAGTATTGATGTCAGGTTCGAGCCGCAGAAGCCGTACTCATGCGCGAGAGTCACGTAGTAGCTGGAATTGGCGGTAGGGCCCTCCATATTAGGAGTGCGCAGGCAGAGTGTGCCTCCTGGCGTGAGGCTGCGGTAGAGCGCGTCCACTGTCCAAAACAGTGAATATTTGGGAATGTGCTCAATCACGTGCGACATGTGGACGAAGGCGTACTGCTCAGGACGACCGGCGAGGAAAGTGCCGATGTCCTGCTCGATTTCGTGCAAAGTGATGAAATTGGGCTGCCAAGCCTGAACGTACGCTTTGTTGGCGATGCCGAAGTCGGCCCCGGAAATGTTGGTGTAACCCAACTTTAGGCAGGCGGCCATGAACCAGCCGCCACCGAAACCAATGTCGAGGATCGGCGCATTCTTCTCTCGGGAAGGAGGGGGGCATACTCAAAGACGGCTTGGAGAACGCGATTGTCGTTGCTGACGTCGGCGAAGCTGAACGTGCGCCGCTCGGCCTGATGACGCAACGACATCCGTCGATAGACTTCGGCTACAAAAGCGTTTGGTTCCATATTCAGAACAGGTTGCCAGAGTGCTCTTGCGGACTACAAGACAGAATCAGCAAGTTTCCCAGCTGCTGCTGTCTTTCAATCTTCAGATACGCCGCCAGCCGTGGCGCGGCAAAATAGGGATGAGCGATGTTGTCGACCACGATGATGCGCCGGTACTGCGAGAAAAAAGATTGCACCTCAGGATCTCTCTGTTCCACGCGAGTCAACAGAGGTAGCAGTTCGTCTCGAACCGAGTCCACCCCCTTTTTCTTTTCCGCCGCGTCGGTCGCGAATTGACCCAGAAACATCAGGCGGGTCAATTCGTTCGCCGCATTCGGATCGTCAAGAACCTGCTCTACCCAGTGGCTGTCCCGGTTTGTGAAGTAGAGGTAAAGGGCCTGCCGGAAACGTTGCACTTGTTGGTTCTGTTCCGGGCTGAGCAGGACTTGTGCACTGCGGCAAAAAAGCACGTGCGAACGCGAAGCCAGAGGCACCCATGCGCAGTCGTCATCAACGACCAGGGAACGGGCGATCACCAGGTCGTTCGCCTGCAGTGCATCGGATTGCAGAAATCCGGCTAACTGGGCTTGCTCCTGATTGAATGGCAGAAACACCCGGTAGGTGGCGTGGGCGATCAGCATTCCATTTATCACCACTAAAACAGTTACCGCGGCCAGAGCAAAACGCCAGATCCGCGTCCTGTTCGCCAGGTATCGATACCCCGCCGATGCCACAAAGATGAACAGAAGTGCAGCCGTTACTTGCACGAAGTACCCGGCATGCACCGACATCTGAATCGCGGTTTCGGAGAAAAAAGCGTCGCCGATGAGAAGAAATAAGGTGCTCAAGCCCAAGCCGGCCAGGGACCAACGGACTTCCGGAGTAGAATCGCGAACCACGAACACCAGCGCGGTGAGAGCGGCCAGGATCAGCCACATGCCTCCGATCCGGTGTGGCAAGATCGCCAGGTGAACATGGATCAGGGAATACTGCCCGGATGCTCCTGTCCGAGCGACTCCACTGCCGTGAAAGAAAAAGAGCAGATCGCCGGCGGCGCATGCGATCGCATACATCGACAGGGTGCGCCATTGCACTCGGCTTTCCTTGGCAATCCACTGCCCGAACACTCCCACGGCAGTGATCCCGGCCATCATCAACATCGCGTAGGGAAAAATTGTGAAGGCGAGAAACTGCGTGAGTCCCATGGCGGTCCAAAGCCACCACGTCCCCTTCTGCAGAGCCTTGATCTGCAAGCCGAGATACAGGATCAGCAAAGGAATCGGAATCTGGGGGAAGAAGGATCGAATGTAAGGCAGTTCCAGGCTCTGGAAACCGAGCAGTGACAGCGGGTGCGCCCACGCGCCTAGTTGGCCCTGCAGGACTCCAAAGTTGAACAACATCAGAAAGCCCAGTCCGACCAGCGCGAGGTCAGGAGAGCGGTCGGGCAGGAACTGCTGGAAAAACCAGATCGCGAGTATGCACAACAGTCCCCACCAGAATAAGTTCCAAAGAAACAACGTCCACCACAGGTCGCCATGCAGGATTGTGCTCAGTTGTCCAAATAGAAGGAATGCCAGCCGGAACTTGAGATATCCCAGTCGCGTCAGCGGAACCGGGACCCCGTAGTAAGGATCGAGGGCCCCGGCGGGGGTTGCTTTGATCTGGCTGATGTTCAGATACAGGCTCAGGTCGGGGGCGGAGACTGGAGGCAGAATCCGCGACCCGGTAGCCGCAGTCGTCTTGATGGCGGGATAGGAATAAATGCCAAGAATCAGCAGGATCACACCCAGCGTGAGCAACCGGCGTGTGAGGGGCGTGCGATGATTATCCAAGAAACCTCTCGGTCTAGACCTTAGTTTGACAGCAGGCGAGGCGAAGGGCGGATGCGACCCGATCTTGCTGTTCTTCCGTCATTGGAGAGAAAAGTGGCAGGATCACACCCTGGTTCTGCGAACGTTCACTTTCTCGCAGGTTCGGACAGCTTCCCCCGGGATTGCATCCAGTCTGCGCGCAGCGCCACGTCGCGGGATCATGATAAGCAGGCTCCAGGTGCGCGCACATGATTCCCCGGCGTGTGGCGATGCCTTCGTCGAGCATGTTCTGCATTACTTCGTGCTGGTCCGTGTTCTCCGGCAGACGCACGCAGAAGCTTTGCCAGTTCGTACGCGCCCATTCCGGTTCCGCGGGTAGTATGATTCCCGGAATGTCGGCCAGCAGTTGGCGGTAGCGGGCGGCCATTCGCCGCCGCTGCGCGATCGCTTCCGGAAGCCGTTTCAGTTGCTCGCGACCGATGGCCGCCTGGATGTCGGTCAAACGGTAATTGAAGCCCAGTTCCGGATACGATTCAAACACCACCTCCCGCGACGCATGCCGTGCCGTGTCAGGCACGCTCATGCCATGCTGCCGCCAGAGACGGAACTTGCGATCGATTGCAGCGTCCGCGGTGGTCAGCATTCCGCCGTCTCCGGTGGTCAGAAGCTTGCGGGGATGGAATGAGAAACACGCAATCTCTCCATGCGGCTTGCCGATCTTCTCCCACTGTCCTTGCCAGAGGATTTCGCTCCCGATGGCACAAGCCGCATCTTCCACCACCGGAAGTCCATGCTTGCGCCCAATTTCGAGAATCGCTTTCAGGTCACACGGCATTCCCATCTGGTGAACGCACAGAATCGCACGCGTTCGTTCGCTGATCGCCGGCTCGATTTTTCTGGGATCGAGGTTGAACGTGCCCGGATCAATATCCACGAAGACCGGCCTCGCCCCGCAGTAGCGAATGCTGTTCGCCGTGGCGATGTACGAATGACTTACGGTGATGACTTCATCGCCGGGGCGCACTCCCACCGCCAGCAGGGCGAGGTGCAGCGCGGTCGTGCCACTGGAAACGGCACAGGCATGCGGCGCGCCCACAAAGGCGGCAAACTCGCGCTCCAGGGCCGCAACCTCCGGGCCCTGCGTGACCCAGCCCGATAGAATCGCGCGTCCCGCCGCCGAAACTTCTTCCGGCCCGAGCAGCGGTCGCGCCACTGGAATAAATTCTTTAGGCATGGGTGACATTGGTCTTGCGCGTCCATCCTGCGTTTTCTAATCGGGATGGGTCCGAGGCAGGCTGCGGATCACACATGGGCCGCCTCGCTGGCCTGGCGCTCCGCTTGCCACCAAGCGACCAGTCGGCGCAGACCCTCTTCGATCGAGACGGTCGTCTGAAAGCCCAGCAACTGCCTGGCTTTGGACACGTCAGCGAGGCGGCGCGGAACGGGATTTACCTTGCGTTCCGGTCCATACTCGAGCGGCGCATGCGATTCCATGACGCGCAGCAGCATGTGCGCCAGATCGTTGAGGCTGGTCTCGGTCCCACTGGCGATGTTGAACACCTCGTCGGTGACCTCTGGCTCGGCGGCTGCCATGTTGGCGCGCGCAATATCTTCCGCGAAGACGAAGTCCATCGTCTGTGTGCCGTCACCGAAAATGAGCGGACCTTTGCCGGCCGCGATGCGCTCCATCCAGCGTATGAGCACTTCGGTGTAGGCGCCGTACACATCCATGCGGGGCCCGTAAACATTGAAGTAGCGCAGCACAACATAGGACAGGCCATACATCTCATGGAAGCTGCGCAGGAGGCTTTCGTTGAAGCTCTTGGCGGCCCCGTAGAACGTGCGGTTATTGTAGGGATGATGGCGTTCGGAGGTGGGGAACTGTTCCGCCATTCCATACACGGAAGCCGACGACGCGGCCACGACCTTGGAGACCTTCGACTGCACCGCTTGCTCGGCGACGTTGAAGGTGCCGTCAACCAGAACTTCGAGCGCCAACCGTGGATCCTCGGCGCATTGCGTGATGCGGATCGCAGCCTGATGGAATACCAGGTCGATGCCCTGCATGACCTCGGCCAGCAGTTTGCGATCTCGGATGTCACCTTCCACGATGGTGACGCGCCCGCTGGCCAGTGCGCCTGCAAGATTCTCGCGGCGCCCGCGGACGAAGTTATCCAGCACGATGATTTCACGGACCTCGCGTTCCACCAGCAGATCGGCGATGTGGGAGCCGATCAATCCCGCGCCGCCCGTAATGAGAACTCGCTGGTTCTTCATCTGAACCTACCCCCAGAGAATATTCAGAAAATTCGAATATCGATTCTATCAAGTCGAGAGCTCAGCCGTTACGGCTGAATTGTGGATCCGGCCCCGGGTTCTACCTCAAGACGGTTCCTGAGTTGTGCCAGGCTGATGCCTTTGACGGCGAGCAGGCAAATCCCCACAACAATATTCGCCACGAACACCCAGGCATGGATCACCACCGTCAGCGCCAGCGCGCTGCTGGCGGCGATTCCGGCCAACTTGAAAGCCTCCGTGCCGAACAGTTCATACGTGCCCAGACCGCCGGGTGCGGCGGGAATCATCAAGCCCAGGCCCAGAACGGCCGAGGCCACCACCGCCGACTTTAAGGACACGGCGAGCCCCAGGGCCATCGCCAGCCCCCAAATGACGGCGGCTTCGGTGGTCCAGATCACCGCCGTCATCAGGAACAAAATCAGCATCTGACCCGCGGAACTCACGGCGCAGAGTCCTTCGGCAAACGAAGTGAGCAGGCCGTCGAATTTTTCCTCAAGAGAAGAAAGGTGCACGAGACGGAACGCGCGCCGCACGTAGTCAATCAGGGAACGGGTCCGATAGCGCAGCAGCACCAGCAGGAGCAGCGCTCCGCCGAAGATTAGAATCGCCACCCGCAACAGTTCGAGTACCCATGGCGGCGGATGCAAAGCCCACACGGAAAACAGAACCATCCCCACCAGCGCCAAGCCGTCCAGAACTTTTTCGACCGCCAGAGTGGCCAGCGTGCGGCTACTTTCACTGAGGGAACCGGCGCGTCCCACCAGAACGCAACGAGCCAGATCGCCGGCGCGACCCGGCAAAAGAAAATTTGCCATGTTGCCGATCCCCAGCACAGTCAGGCACGCTCCGAATGCGGGACGCCACGAGGAAGGGAAAATCAATTGCCAGCGCCAGGCGCGCAAAGGCAGATTCACCACAAACACCGCGAGCGGCACCAGCATGAACGGTCCGTTCAGCCGCCCCAGCGCGTTCCAGGATTGTTTAAGGTCTACCTGCCGCAGGAGAATCGCAACACATCCAAGGCCGACGAGAAGCCCGACGACGGCCGACTGGACGCGGACCTTACGTCCCAAAGCGCCGCTCCACTTTTTGCGGTTGCGCGTCGGAGCCGGCCTCCGCCTCCGACGTTTCTTCCAGGAAATAAGTCGGGCGCTGCCGCGCCGCTTCCAGCGTTCTCCACAGGTACTCGCCCAAAATCCCCAGCATCATCATTTGAACGCCGCCCAGCACCAGCACGACCACGATTAACGACGACCAACCTTGGACCGGCGTGGACGTCCGCAGCCACAGAGCAATCACCAGCAACGCATACGCAAACCCGAACAGGCTGCACAGCATGCCCAGGTACGACATAACTCGCAACGGTGCGTACGAGAAGGAAACGAATGCATCCGCGAACGCCTTCAATTTGCGTTCCAGCGTCCACTTGGAACCGCCCGCGGCCCGTTTCTCCTTGGTGTAGCTGATCTGCGCCGCCGAGAACCCGAGCCGGGCGATCTCCCCGCCGATGCTGGGATGGCTCCCCGCCGATTTCAGCAAGGCGTCTACAACCTTCTGGTCCAGCAGGGCAAAGTCGGACCCACGCGGAGGCAGATTCACTTCTCCCAGAAGATTCAGCAAGCGGTAGAAAGTGTTGGCCAGGAACAGATCAGCCCACGAGACTCCCTCGCGCTCTTCTCTTATGGCCCACACGATATGATGGCCGGCACGCCACAAATCCAGCATCTGCAAAATCAGCTCCGGCGGATCCTGTAAATCGGCGGCCAGAAAAACGGCGCATTCTCCCCGCGCCTGTGCCAGTCCCGCGAGGATCGCGACATGGCTACCGCTGTTCTTGGCGAGTCGGGCGTAACGGAATCTGGAATCCCGCCGGCATATCTCCTTCAGCAATTCCGGGGAACGGTCGGCGGAATGATCGTCGACCAGAATGATTTCCGTGACCAGCGGATTGAGCCGGTCCGCGAATCCCCGCAAACGCTCCACCAGTACCGGGAGTACGGCTTCTTCGTTGTATACGGGAATGACGATGCTGAGTTCGGGGGCGCCCATAAAAGTCATGCAATTCGCTTCTAGTGTATCGGAGTCACGACGCAAACTGCCGGGCATTCCTGAGCAGGCTCTGCGCGCATTTCTGCACCCACTGCCGGTCCACGGTCTGGTCCACCCACAGGTTGACGATCCGGCGGGCGAATTGCGCGGCCTGCGGGCAAGCATCGCTGGGCCGGAAGAAATCGTTCACCGGCCAGTACAAGTTTGAAACGTGAAAACCATCACGCCGTACCGCCTCGCTGAAATCAACCAGCTTCTCGGGAAAATTCACCAACAGGGAGTAACGCCAGCAAACACCGCTTGGTTGCCCGCGGCCAATTTGTTGCCAATTCTCCCCGGCCAGCGCTCCCTCGTATTCTTGTGCGTTACGATACCGGTGCTGCAGCAAATTCGGCAATTGTGCCCAGGCGCCAACCAGGGCGGCTGGGTCCTTCATACGACGCAGGTAAAGAGCCCGAAAAGCAGGTTGCAATTTAAGAAACGCGCTGGAAACCTCATCCACGGCGCGAGTTCGCAACAGTCCAACCAGAGAATGGTGAAGATTGCGATAACTCAGGGCGAGGGTTCGCGCCCGGCCTTCGTCGATCTCCGGTGGCACTGGATCAGACTCGGACAATTCCGCGCAGATGGGCGCCAGTTTCTGAGAGCGGATCAGCAACGCTCCGCCTCCGCACTCCAAAATCTTGGTTGGGTTGAAGCTGTAGACCGACAAGTCGCCGACCGAGCCTGCAGCCGAGCCGTCCGGTAACCGCGCACCCAGAGCCTGCGCCAGATCCTCGATGAGTAGAACGTTCTTCGTCCGGCACCATTCGGCCAGGGGGCGTAAGTCCGCAGTTTGCCCAAACAGATGAATGAAGACCACGGCACAGGTTTGCGGAGTCCAGCGGTCCTGAATGCTCTGCAGCGTGGGCATGCCGGTGTGGGGATCAACGTCCGCGAATCGCGGCGTAACGCCCGCCAGCAAGGCAGCGTTCGCGGGCGTCGCGCAGGAGATGGAGGGCAGAATCACTTCGGCGGCCTGAGCTTTTGCCCCGGCCGAGTGCCGGGCCACGGTGTAAGCGCGATAGAGCGCGGTCGCAGCCCTGCCAGACCATTCCATCGCCGTGCCGCCGGTTTCGCGCAGCAGGCCGTCCTCGACCGGCTGCAGGATTTCGTTGGTCTCCGCTTTTTGCAGCAGTGAACTCATGCACTCAGTCGTTGCCGATATCCTCTCCAACGTTCCGCCGCATCCGACACGGTCACCCACTCGAAGTCGTGCCCGAGGCGCTGCAGGCTTTCCTCCATGGAAGCGAGGTTCGCACCAAGCGCCTGCATTGACCGGGAGTAAAGCGCGTCCTCCCCCCGAGTGGCGAGTACCTCGTCGGGATGAAAGATCATCAACCAGATACAAAAGTCAGCAGGTAAAACGTTGCATGCATTCTCCCAGTTCTGCAGGGCGTTTGCAAAGAGACGCGGATGCACCGCGGGATTCATGTACCGGACCCGGGGCGCCTGGTCGTGGGGCGCCCGCAGGAGCCAGGTGTTCATGGGGAGCTCCAGCATGGCACGCTCTGGACCCGGACGGCACAGATCATCCGCAGCAGGGAAGTAGGGCTGGTTCGGCGCCCCGTCCCAATTCATGGGATGCCCTGATCCCCCGGTGCGTCCGGGAATCGCGGTCGAATCGCAGCGGAATCCGAGTCGCTCGACAGTGGCGTAGGTTTCCGGCGTCTGCCAGCCTTCTCCGTTGCGGAAGGAGGTGGGATGGAACGTGGCATTCAGCTTGTTCCACAATCGCTCCAGTTCCTCCTGCGCCTGGATGGGATCGCTGATGAGCAGCGCCGCGTCTTCTGGCCTTGCCTGCCGGTAGAGGTGAGGATGCCAGCCCAGTTCGTCACCAGCCGCTTTCACTTTTGTCCAAAAACTGTCGTAGGTCTCGAGCAGGTATGCCGGGCTTCCCAGAATGCTTTCCAGTTGACCGTCCGCCCGAATGAACCAGGTGATGGGCACGCGGCCTAACTTGGCGAAGCCGTCTAGTTCGTCCGGCAGACCCTGCAAACGCTCCAGCCCCTCCCAGTTCGAGCGCTTGCCGGTTTGTAACTTTGCCGCTCAGGCCATCGGGATCGGTGTCCACCGTCAGGCACAGCAGATGCGTCTTCACCGCACGTAGCCCTCGGCTTCCTGGATGGAAGAGCTGAACGCAAAATTCGAAAGCGCGGTAGTCGTGGCGGATCACCACACGCGGCGCGATCGCCTTCGCTATTCGGAAGATTTCTTCCGGCGAATAGTAAAAAAGATCAGGGTTGCGAAAGTCGACATAGGTGGAAAGCATGTCCACCGAGACCGAAACGCGGGTGTGTTGAAACGCCAGTTCCAGTGCTCGCTGCATCACCTTCAGGTTGTCTGATTTCTGGTAGCGGTTGTTGAGCACCTGCGACATCACCACGGAGTCGTAGTCGCCGTCAATCCCCTCGAGGAAGATATTGCGCACGGCAAACTTTGCCTGCGGGTAAACTCGCTGGCATTCGGCGATGTACTCGGGAACAATATCGTAGCCGTGGTAGGAGCAATTCCGCTTCTGTGCAATGAGATATTTGTAAAAATCGCCCAGGCCGCAGCCGACTTCGAGGATCGACGGCCGCTCTCCACGCAACGCGGAGGCATGGATCAGGTGTCGTATCGCTTGTTTTGCTTCGCTGCCCGAATTCAAGGATGCAAAGGTCGCTCCGTGTTCCGCGATCCGCCGCTGGTATCGCTGAATGACCTGACTCACATCCTCGGGGTCGAGCACTGGTGTGGTCGTCATGAATGCGCCAGTTCCCGAAACTCCACCAGTTCCGCTGCATGGCGCGTGGTGCCGTCCGCATAGTGGATGGAAATCTCGCGGCAGCCGCGGTCGGCGCGTTCGACGGCGTCTGGCAGAGTCTCGCCGATCGCGACCAGGAATCCGGCTCGCTCTGAGGTGCTCCGCAAGGGGCGAATCTCGTCACCAGGCTTGAACGGTGACTCCTACATCCAGGATCCCACCATCCGCGGCCAGCGTATCCGGAATCGCTACCCGCTTCACCACTCCCGGAGCAAACACCAGAAATCGGTAATCGGCGCCCCGTCGGCTCTTCGGCTCGAATTGGCTCGGGGACAATCCGCACGCCATACGACAGGCTTCGACGAATTCGTTGACCCCGCTGACGTGATGTGCAATCTGCGGAGTGTGTCCGCCTCCACAGCGCGCGCCGAGTTCAAAGAGCACCGGACCGTGATCCGTGTAGGCAAACTCAATGTGCGCGACACCTTGCGTCAGTCCCAGTGCGGTCACCGCGCGATGGCACATTTCGGCCACGGTCGATTCCTGCGCCGCCGTCAGTTGGGCAGGGTACTGCACGCTGACATCCACGCGATAGGGAAGCAACGATTTGATCTTCTGGCCGATACAAAGAAGGGAAGTCTTGCCGTTCCAGATAAGAACCTCGGCGCTGTGTTCGCTCCCCTCGATCCAATGCTCGATGACGACGTCGGAATTGGCCAAGCCGCCGGCTTGAGCCGCATGCAGGGCATTTGCGACGTCTTCGGGTCTCTCGACGCGCGTGACGCCGCGCGAGCCGCCGAAGCTCCGGTCGGGCTTGAAGATCAGAGGAAATCGTCCCAGCCTCTGCGCGGCCAGCATGGCTTCATCCAAGGTGGCCACCACTTCGAAAGCCGCGGAGGACTTGCCCATTCGCTTGCCAGTTACGGCGCATCGCGGCTTTGCTGGTCGCATTGGCGGCGGCCTCCTCAGAGATGGAAGGCAAGCCGAGGCGGGCGGAAATGTTGGCCGCCGCGCGGACGCCGACTTCCGCCATGCTCACAACTCCGTCGACTCCTCCGTGCTCAGTGACTGCGCGGGCGAGCGATTCGCAATCGTTGAGGTCGATCGGCAGCGCGTGATCGGCGGCCTTCAGCCCGGGTGCCTCAGGATTCTTGTCTGCGACCAAAGTCACGAATCCCGCTTCCGAGGCCGCACGAATGGAGGGAACATTGTAGCGACCGCCACCGAGAATGAGAATCCGCTTGGAATGCATTGGAAGGTGTCGTTGGATTCAGATCGAAATTGCGTTTGTGCCTGTCAGTTGGGGTGCGACCAGGCGCCGGTTGATCTCCCCCTGAACTCGCCGTACCCGTTCCATCTCCTCGTCGCCAAAGCGGAAACGGACGCCCCCTTGCCCGTCGCAGATGCCGATGACTCGCGTCGGATGATGAATGCTGTCCACGATGACATCGCCGGATGCTCCCATCGCCCCGCCGGCTACAACGGGGACGCCGTCCAAGGTCTCCCAGCCCAGCGCCTCGCTGGTTTCCAGCAACGACTCGTGCGCGGCGGAGAGGCTTCCGGTCAAGGCTGGCCAGATGTTGACTCGCAGCAGCAAGCATCCCAGACGCTGCGCCTCGGCGATTCCATCCGGCAGGATCGTCCCGATCCCCGCGTCCAGCACGTAGGTTTTTCTGGAGAGGTGCTTTGCGAACCGTTGGCCAAACCAAGGCGCTCCAGAGGGCCAGACGACAACCACGCCGGCACGCGACAAGGCCTCGAACGCACAACCCGCGTCCGCCTTCATGTGGGACAGTTTCAATTCCTCCCCCGCCAGCGAGAGCGACCGCACCTGGTCGAGTGACGCGGTAGTTCCCGTCTGCTCAGGGTCGGGCAGCAGCGTGACGCGTGCGCCGCGTTCCGCAAATCGTAACGCCAGGAAACGGCTGCGGGGATGGTCGCCGGCGATCACAATCTCGGAATCATGCAGTACTTCGTGCAGAAGCCGGACGACCTGATCTTCCACCGCCTCGACCCACACGCGGCTGTCGAGATAAGTGAGCAGCGCCGTCTTCTTCAGGATTGTGCCCGCGGTTTCCGCAGCCTTTGCCGGACCAAAGGGTTTCCTGTCCACGTCGAGCAATACGACATCCGCCCGGCCATCGACAGCGCGCAACACGGCATCCAGGTGCGCATCGCTCGTCAGGGCCACCGACCCCACCACGTGCGATTGTGTCGAATGGATGTTGCCCGAGACTACGAACTCGGCGAGCGGCTTCTCTCCTGTAACCACATTCAGCGCCGAAAACTTTCCCGCCTTCACCGCCCGGGCACGGAGCTCCTTCAACAGTACGTCCAAGGCTTCTGCCGAACTCTTATCCTTGCCCGATTCAACGCGGAACGCGGGGATCGAAAGCACACGCGGCATCTTGAGCGTGGCCAGTTCGTGGCTCAGGCGCTCCAGCAATTCATCGGGCGCCGACACCTGATCTTCCTGACACAGCCGCACGATCAGGTCGCGCACGTCGATGTGATGCTTGCGGGCGTAACCTTGTACCTTCCCGGTGAAGGACGAATGAAATTTCGCGAGCCCACCCGTGACCGCCATGGGATCCACGCCGCGTTTGCCCAGCAGCGGCTGAATGAGTCCCTGGCCCACGTCCATGGCGGCCTTGAGATCGATGTGCGGCAAGGCTCCGCGCCGTTGCAGAATCGCTACCAGCACCTCGGTGACGGTGTTGCCGGCCGAGCGTCCCATCCCCTGCAGCGAGGAATCGACCAGCACCGCCCCCTCTTCAATTGCCCGCAGAGTATTGGCCATGGCCAGTGAAAGATTGTCGTGCCCGTGGTAGCCGAGAGGAGACGCGCTCTCCGCCTTCGCGGCTCGCGAGATAAGCCGCAACCGCGTCTGGATCCATGCTGCCTGCTGAATCTACAAGACAAGCGATGTCCGCGCCCCACGCGTGCACCTGGGCCACGACCCTGCCAAACTCCGCCGGGGAGACGGCGTACGACTTCATTGCGTTATAGGAGACGATCAGCCCCAACTCTTTGGCCAGAGCGATGTAGGGCTCGGCCTGGGCCGTCTCAGTCACGTTGGTCCCGATGCGGATGAACGACATGCCATAGCGGGCGGCGAGACGAAGATCTTCTTCCCGGCCAATGCCGGGGATGAAAAACATGCCCCACTTCGCGTGCTGGAGCGCCTGGGCGGCCGCCTCCATGTATTCCTCATCGGTCGCCGCCGCCATTCCTTTTCCCGACTGCGAGGCGTTGAGGCCCAAGCCGTGCCCCACCTCGATCCAGCGAAAGCCGATGCTCTCCAGCGCGGCCGCAATCGTCGCCGTGTCTTCCGCGGTGAACTGGAAGTCGATGAGGTAAGACCCATCCCGCAGCGTCACTTCGAGAATGTCGGGAATCACATCGAACGTAGCCATGACCAGCCCTTGGAGCCCAGTTAACGCGATACCGCGGTCTGCGTTTTGTTGGCAACCGCTTTCTTCACCGCCCCGGCCACTTCCGCGACCGCCTGCGACGAAAGTTCCGGGTACAGCGGGAGAGAGAGAACCTGTTCCGCGGCCGCTTCTGCGTGCGGAAAGGCGCCTCTTCCATAACCCAGATCAGCATAGGCCGGCTGCAGATGCGCCGGCACCGGATAATGAATCCCCGTCTGAATTCCTTCCGCCTGCAGCGCGGCCGCAGTGCCGTCGCGATCGTCCGTGCGCAGCGTGTAGACGTGATAGACATGCCGGGCCCACGGCATCTCGGTGGGGCGCTTCACTCCGGAGTCCGCCAGGAGTTGATTGTATTGGCTCACGACCGCACGGCGCGCTTCGGTCCAGCGCTCCAGATGGCGCAGCTTGACGCGCAGAATCGCGCCCTGAAAGCCTTCCATCCGGTAGTTGTATCCGCGCAGCACGTGATGATACTTGCGGTCCTGTCCCCAGTCGCGCAGCATGCGAATGGTGCGCGCGTACTCGGCGTTGCTGGTGGTTACCGCGCCGCCCTCGCCGTAGGCTCCCAGATTCTTCCCGGGATAAAAGCTGAAGCACGCCATATCCCCGATGCTGCCCACCGTGACGCCCTTTGTATTTCGCGCCGTGCGCCTGCGCGGCATCTTCGATCACGACCAGTCCGTGCCGCCGCGCTATTTCCATGATCGGGTCCATGTCGGCCGGCTGGCCGTAGAGATGCACGGGCAGGATCGCCTTGGTGCGGGGCGTGATCGCGGCCTCGATCGCGGCAGGATCCATGGTGAACGAGCGCGGATCGATATCCACCAGCACCGGCCTCGCTCCGGCGTAGATGACCGCGGCAACGCTGGCGACAAAAGTAAACGGGACGGTGATGACTTCATCGCCCGGACCAACTCCGGCGGCGAGCAAGGCCAGATGCAGAGCGCTCGTTCCGGAATTCAGGGCGATACATTCGCCGTGCCGCAATAGGCCGCGAATTCCTGTTCAAATCCTGCCACTTCGGGGCCGAGGACGAACTGGCAACTGTCCAGAACGCGCGCGATGGCAGCATCAATCTCCGGCTTGATGCTCTGGTACTGCGCTTTCAAATCGAGATACGGAACTTTAATGTTTGGCATGAAAATGTTTGGCATGAAAGTTCGGCTTAATCCGCTGACTCCAATCCTCTCACCCGCCTAGGCCGTCGCCTCCAGCGTGGTCAGGCGTAATTCCACTGGGCGGCCGCGCTGCGCCATCGACTGGGATGCCGCCTGCAGAATCTCCACCACTCGAAGGCCCGCGCCGCCTCCGGTCACCGGTTCCTCCTTCTGCTCGATGCAGCGCAGGAAGTGATCGATTTCCCGCCGCAGCGCCTCGGTCCCGTCGATTTGCGGCGCCAGCATGTCTCCCGTACGGTACCCGACCAGCATCTGGTAGAGCTTTTCCGGATTCTGATGATTGTTCAGCGTGATGCCCTTATCGTAGACCTTGATCTTTTCGCTCTGCTCCAGGTCGTCATAGACAATCATTTTGCGGCTGGCGCCAATCAGCGTGCGCCGCAGTTTCACCGGAGCCAGCCAGTTGGCATGAATGTGCGCGATCTGGCTGCCTTCAAAGAACAGCGTCAGGTAGGCGATGTTCTCCGTGCCTCCGGGCACATGGCTGAGTCCGGTCGGCCGAGACCGCGCAGGGCCGGAAGGGAAGCACATAGTCCATGATCGACAGATCGTGCACGGCGAGATCCCACAGCACGTTGACATCGTGCTGAAACAGGCCAAGATTTACGCGCACCGAATCGTAGTAATAGATCTCGCCCAAGCTTCCGCTGTCGACAAGTTCGCGGATCTTGCGCACCGCACCGGTGTACACGAAAGTGTGATCGACCATGAGCACGCGGTTTCGTTTTTGTGCCACGTCCATCAGATCCTGTACCTGGTCCGTGTTCGAAGCCAGAGGCTTCTCGACCAGCACATGCTTGCCTTCCTGCAGCGCCCGCAGGGCCAAGTCATAGTGTGTGGAAACCGGAGTAGCGATGGCCACCGCGTCAATCGACGGGTCTCCGATCAATTCGTGAAAATTCTGCGTGGTCTGGATGGTGGGATAGCGGCTGCTGACCAGCGCCAGCCGGTCGGCCCGCAAATCGCTGACGCAGGCAACCTGCGCGCCCGAGGCCTCAAAACAGTTCCGCACCAGGTTCGGTCCCCAGTAGCCGTAGCCGATCACGCCAATCCGAATCAAGATTCCTCCCTGTTAACCTGCCGAGCGGCCCGTCGTCTGCTTGCGCGGGACGGCGCGCCCCAGTCGCGCGGGTACACCCTTCGCGATCTGATGATCGGGCACATCATGCGTCACCACGGCTCCAGCCCCGACCAGCGCGCCTTCTCCGATGGTAACGCCCGCCAGGATGACCGCTCCGCTTCCGATGGACGCGCCCCGCTTCACTCGCGTGGGCACCACCTGCCAGTCGGCCTCGGTCTGCAAACGGCCGTCTTCGGTTGCACGCGGGTACAGGTCGTTGATGAACATGACCCCGTGGCCTACGAAAACGTCATCCTCGATCGTGACCCCTTCGCAAATAAAAGTGTGCGAAGAGATCTTGCACCGTTTCCCCACCAATGCGTTTTTCTGAACCTCGACGAAGGCCCCGATCTTGGTCTCGTCGCCCACCGTGCAGCCGTAGAGATTGACCAGATCAGGGTGGAAGATCTTCACTCCGTGGCCCAGGACAACGTTGGCAGAAATTGGCATGAAGATCGTTGCCTTCGGCTCGATCCGCGAACCGGAAGTGCTGGACGCGCGCGGGTTCCGCCGCGCCTCAAAATGGGGCAAATCGCACGATACAACAGAATTGTGCCGGCATCAACTGCCGCTCAAATGGTGCAATGGTGCGGCTTTCCACGCCAGCAGCCCGATTCCGCCCGCTGGTTTGGCGAAATCGCGCCCCGCACCTTAGAGTAACCGTGAAAAGAGTAACTCTGAAACTCCACAACACCCATCGGCGCTGCCGCGGATGAGGAGGCACCATGTTCAATTCTGACCGTTTTTCCAACAGCCGGTTTCGTTCATGGCGATCTCGCTGGCGAACTCTGGCCGCCTCGGCCGGCCTCCTGGTCGTGGCGCTCGTCGTTTGCATCTCGCTCCACCACGCGCCCTACGCGGCCGCCTCCGATTCGGGGCCGCTGGCGACGAACGTGGTCCGGTCCGCGGCTGATTCCGACTGGCGCCAAAGTCCTTCGGCGGCCCTCAACTCGCCAGGCAAGAACTCGGTGACCCTCGACCCCTGTCCGCCGGGCGTGATCGCAACCGAGCCCTGGTATTACGTGTACATCTCCGGGACTGGAACCGCGGAAGCCGTGCGGGTAACAGGCGGAACCTGCAAAGGAGATGGGCACTCGGGCACGCTGGAGTTCACCACGGCCAATTCCCATCCTGCGGGCTATGTCGTCAGCAGCGCGTCGAGCGGAATTCAGGAGGCTTCGATCGTGGCGCGCTTCGCTCCTGTCAATCCCAAAGGGGCTCCGCAGTCCGGCAGGGTCGTGATTCCTCCCGGTGAGCACGATGTCTTCGCGCCCATCTCCATTCGCGCCTCCAACCAGACGGTCGAGTTCGCGGGCTCTATCCTCAACTGCCACACGTCCAACGATCCTTGCCTGTTCGTTGGCGACCACACGAATTCCAACCTGTTCGAAAGCATCACGCTGATGGCTCCTCGCGGCCGCCCGATGCTGGTTGCCGGCACGCAGCCGTTCATCGAAGACAACGCGCAGCAGACCCGGATTTTCAACCTGACCACGGCCTGGCCTCCCCGCGGTGGGAGTTTCGGCTCGTACATCCAGGTGGACGACGATCAGGCATTTCTGCTCGACGGATTGGATACGACCCTCGGAGGGTCCGCGCTGACCTGTAATCCGACATACTGCGGCGCGTTCGTGATGGCTCCCGGACCCTTCAATAAATGGTCTGCCGTAGGCTGGCTCAAGCATCTCAACCTTTCCCTGCAATGCGCGAGCAAAGGGGTCGAGTGGATTTCCGGCAACGGCCTGAAAATCTCCGACAGCGTGATCCAGGGCTGGACGGTCTTCGGGGTCCGCGTCAGCAATCATCGAGGCGGTTACGCCGGGCTGATGCTCGACAATGTCTACTTCGAGGCTTCTCCCTCCTGTAAGCAGTACAGTCCGTTCGGTAATGTCGGCAGCGCGGCCGTCATCGCCGAAGGTATTCAGGTGAAGATTACGGGACTGGCGGCCAACAGTCCGGCCGGCGTGTATCCCAACTGGGGCGCGGAGTCGGGCTCGCACGACTGGCTTTACTGGGTGGTTCCGGTTCACGACAAATTTGGTGACGGCGTCCCGCTGCCCGCCGGACATGCCGTCACCAGTGGGTCCGGAAGCATCACGGGAACCTTCCCCAAGATTGCGGGAGCGTCCAGTTACAAGATCCTCAAAATGGATTGGGATCGAGGCAGCATGCCCCGGCCTTATCCGCAGGGCAAAGGCAACTACCTTCTGACCACGGTTCAGCAAGGTTCCTGCGCGACCTTAACGTGTCAATTCACTGACAACGGAGGAACACTCTCTTCCTACACCAACGCGGGCGAGAGTCTGACTCCGAACCTGTATATGCCGCGCCTGGACTTTTGGCCGGGAGGCATCGTGCTCAGTCCCGACGAAGACATGTCTACAGCTACGTATTCGACCCCGGCGCTTCCATTGCAAGCCGATGTCGTGGGTGTCGGTGGAGTCGTCACGACCCTTCCATCGTGGGCGGTCGCAGCGGAAGCCAACACGGTCTTCTTGTCGCCCGCGACTCCTGCCGCGGCCGCGAACGTGGAGGCAATGCACACCAACGGAGTCGGCGCGTTCCCCGGCGCCACCATCCTGAAAGCCGCCAACCTCCCGCAAGTCTCCCTGATTGGGCACAAGGGAAGGCTGAACTTCGGACACCGGGGCCAGACCTCCGGCTTCACTCCCATCATCACCCTGGGCGACAGCAATTGGGGGAAGACCTGGGCGACTGCCAATCATCGCCCGGCCGCCGATGCCAACGACCTTGATCTCGGCTACGAAGGAAATATTGACACTTTCTACAGCCGCGCTCAGAACGAGATTCGTGAATACATCGGGAAACTTCCCGATGGCAATCCGCAGGAAAAGCTGACTGCGGCGGCCAAGACCTTCAATGTTCCGGTGACCATCAATGGAAATCTCACGGTGACCGGAAATTGTGCGGGCTGCGGAGGAGGCCCCGGCAATGCGGCTTCGAGCGGAGGTGCGGCGCGGTGGGCTGCTTCCCTGACCGGCCAGAAGGCTGGCATCGCGTCCACTAATCTCTGCGCGTCTACTCTGTGTGGTTCGGGTCAGTATCGGGTCAGCTATTACCTGGACTCGACGACGGCTTGCCCATCCCCCGGAAGCGCATCGACTGCCCTCACGATAGGGTGGAAGGACGAAACCAGTGCCAGAACCATTCGGGTGCCGCTCTCGGGTACGGGTATTTCCGGAGGAAACAGCTTGTCGTTGGGGGCAACCTCGAATTTCGCCAGCGGCACCATTTCGCTCTGGTCGGCGGGGAACGCAGCCATCACTTACTCAACCGCGTACACAGCGTGTGCGGCGGGAGCGGGCAGTTACGCCCTGCGAATCGCGCTCGAGAAGGTGCAATGATTCTCTCCTCCGCTGCCAGCAGCAGAGAAGCGGAGAACCAGGCCGCATCGTTTGTGATAAACTGCCGCATCAATCACCATCATCCCCCGATGGATTGAGCCCGGTTGGATAGGTATATGCTTCAATCCATTCGTTCCGTTTTGGCGTTCCCCGCAGTGTACAAACTTTGGGGCCACTTGGTCGGCGGATCCACGTCTGCCAGAGCTCTGGTGAACGAATACATTCGACCGGAAGCGGATGCCCGAATTCTCGAAATCGGGTGCGGACCGGGGACCATCGTGCCTTACCTGCCGCAGTCTGGTTATTTGGGATTCGATCTGAGTGCCGAATACATCGAAGAGGCCAGAAGGCGTTTTCCTCAGGCAAAATTCATCTGCGAACGAGTGAGCAAGTTCTCGCTCGCCCAACAGCACGGTTTCGATCTCGTGATTGCCATCGGAATCATCCATCATCTTGACGATGCAGAGGCCAAGCAGTTGTTCGAGATCGCGCGTGAAGCCCTCAAGCCGGGCGGCAGGCTGGTGACGGTCGATGGCGTGTTTACTAGCGATCAGTCCCCGGTAGCACGCTGGTTCTTGGCCAGAGATCGGGGCGAATACGTGAGGAGCGAGCAGGAGTACGTGAGAATCGCGTCCCAGGTCTTCGGAAGCGTCGAACCGGCCGTCCGCCACGACCTGTTGCGCATCCCCTATACCCACCTGATTCTGAATTGTGTGCGCTCGGCAGCATCGCTGGCGGAAAAAACGGCCTGACCCGCGCGGGCTCAGTGGCTGCGATCAGGAAACGCTCGGAACCGCCAACGTGTGGAACCAGGCCCGATCGATTTTCGGGTGGGGCCGGGTGGCTGCCCCCTGAAGTTCATATCCGGCGGCATGCAGCAATTCCGTGACTTCTGTGGAGTTCTCGTGCGAGACCTCACACCAAATCGTCGGGCGGACCTCCCTCAATAACCGGGCTGCTCCACGCAAAACACTGACTTCGTGAGTCTCTACATCGATTTTCAAAACCGAGGGCGCGGGAAAATAGTCCAGGAGAAAATCCAGAGTGAGTGAAACGCTAGGCTGGACGCCACGCGCGCCTCTTGCCTGGGTTGACCCGACGGCCTCCAGCAAGTGGTTGGACGCTCTGGCCCTTTCCGCGATCTCCAGTTTCGAAACCCGATTCGAATCTGAAATCGATGCGCACAGCACTTCAACCTTCGAGCACCGGCCGCCAGGCAGTTCCTGAGAAGATCGAGTCATCAGGTGAGCCAGCCAGAAATCGGGCTCAATCGACAGCACGAAGCCCGATGCGCCCGAGAGCGCCGCGGCGCAAAAACTGAAGAGACCTACATTCGCGCCCACGTCCCAAACCACCGCTCCTGGCTTCACCAGTTCTTCTGCCATGCTGTACAAAACAGAATCGACGCGCGACATGGCCGACCAGTAGCGCAAGCCTGCTTCGGGCGTCACATACAAGGGCAGCCGCCCAAACCTTGAGGGAAGACGGCGGCGCAGCACCACTCCTCGGCTCAAGTTTTCAGCCAAACGACGAAGGCTCATGGGATCAGGGGTTATCTTAGTGGGTTGGGAATTGGGCTGCAATCCGGTGGCTGATTTGCACGGGCGTTCTGGCGTTAGTATGGAAGGCTCGCGAGCCAGGGACTTTCTGAATGTGTGGAATCTTCGGCATGGTTGCGCATAACGCGCGAATCCCGGACGGTGTGCTGGAACGCGGCACGCAATCGCTCGCGCACCGCGGCCCCGACGACTCCGGCACGATCGTGCTGCGCGATTCCATACCGGGCCCCGTCGAAATCGGCTTGGGCAACCGGCGTCTGGCGATTCTCGACCTGTCTCCTTTCGCCCACCAACCTTTGCACGACGCCGAAACCGGCAACTGGATCGTCTATAACGGCGAACTTTACAACTTCCGCGAGATCCGCCACGAACTCGAACCGGGCACAAGGTTTGTCAGCCACTCCGACACCGAGGTTGTGCTGAAAGCCTACGCGCGCTGGGGCGAGCGATGTCTGGCGAAATTCCGCGGCATGTTTGCCTTTGCCATCTGGGATGCGGGACGGCGCCGCCTGTTCCTTGCCCGCGATCCGATGGGCATCAAGCCCCTGTACTACGCTCAGGCCGGTTCCTATTTTCTTTTTGCTTCCGAAGTGCGCACGCTGCTCGGTACCGGCCTGGTGCCGCGTCAAATCGACTCTGCCGGGCTCATCAACTACCTGACCTTCGGCTCTGCCTATGATCCGCTCACTCTGGTGGAAGGTGTTCGCGCCCTTCCTCCCGGCCACACCCTGACTTGGGAAAGCGGAAGTCTGCGCCGGTCCTCGTATTGGGATCTGGTGGATGAACCATCTGACGCCGGAGGGACATCAGAGTCTGTCTCCGCCCAGAATGAGAAACAAGCTTGCGAGCGGTTACAGCCGATTCTGGAAGAAGCCGTTCGCATGCAGTTGGTCAGCGACGTACCGGTGGGAGTGTTTCTTTCCGGGGGCATCGATTCCAGCGCGCTGGTCAGCATCCTCAGCCGCAGCGGTGTAACCGCCAGCACGTTCTCCATCGTTTTTCGGGAAGCTGATTTTTCCGAAGCGGAACACTCGCGCGCCATCGCCGCCAAGTTTCACACCGATCATCACGAGATCAATGTTTCGCAGACCGATGTTCTGGCCGCTATTCCTGACGCGCTTGGCGCGATGGACCTGCCCACCATGGACGGAGTCAACACCTACTTCGTTTCGCGGGAAACCCGCCGGGCCGGAGTGAAAGTTGCCCTCTCCGGCCTGGGCGGAGACGAAGTTTTTGCCGGATACTCCACATTCCGCACTGTCCCGCGCATGGAACGCTTCGCGCAGTTCTGGAAACACGTGCCGCATGGGTCATGCGTGGCTCCGTTCGCGTCCGCGTTTGCCGCTTTTTCCCCGGCCACCGATCAGAATCGCAAACTGGCGTCGCTGGCGTCGCGACAATGGCCGCGTCCTGCATCCCTACTTTCTCAGCCGCATGCTGTTCACGCCCGGCCAGCGCGATCTTCTTTTCCGCAATGCAGATAGGTCGGCGGCTGAAATGGCCGCCGCCTCGCAACACGAGAGTCTGCAGCGTGCGCTGCCGCTCGACGCCATCAATCGCGTTTCCTATCTGGAGTCGCGCTGTTACATGCTCAATACGCTGTTGCGCGACGCCGATTTCATGAGCATGTCGCAGGGTCTGGAGGTCCGAGTTCCCCTGATCGATCACCGTTTAGCCAAGGCCGTGCTGGCGCTTCCGGGAGCGTGGAAAGCTGAATGGCACGCCAAAAAAACTTCTGGTCGAGGCACTGGCGGGATCGCTGCCCGACGAAATTGTGCATCGCCCCAAGCGCGGCTTTACCCTGCCTTTCGAGCATTGGATGCGGCAGGAACTTCGCTCGGAGATCGAGCCTGTCCTGGATGCGAAGCGAATTCGGAGCGGTCCGCTGGGCGGATTGCTCGACCAAGCCAGGTACAGCAGATCTGGCAAGATTTTCTGCAGCGAAGAGTCTCGTGGTCGCGTCCGTGGTCGCTCTACGTGTTGCAGCGCTGGTGTGAGTTGCACCTGGCCGTGAGAAACGCGTGGCGGCGACTAGGCGGCCTTCGTCGCCGTAATCAGCAGAAACAGCCCCCACCGGCGTCCGAACCGGCGCACCAGCGCACGGGGAAAGAGTTTCCACATCACGCGGTAGAACCCCGACTGAAATCTTGCCGAGGGCTGGTGCAGCAACAAATCCCCCGGACTGAATACCACGCGCATTTCCACGTCGCGGAATCCATCCAGCAGTTGCAGCGCCTCGTCGCGAGTGTATGTTTTCGTCCCCGGACTCTCCAGGTGATCGAACACGGATCTGCCGCAGCGACTTTCCCCGCAAGATTCCATAACGCAGCCACAGCATTGCGCCCGTGATCGAGGGATGGTGATACACCATGATCCGGGCCTGCCCTCCCGGCTTCAGAACACGCCGCGCCTCGCGAAGGCACTGCTGGGTGTTCGGGCTGTGGTGCATTACGCCGTAGGAATAGACGATGTCAAAGGAGTTGTCGGGGAAGGGCAACTGCTCCGCGTCCGCCACGCGCAAGTCAGGCTGATATCCCGCCTGTTCACAACGCTGCCGGGCCCTCTCGATCGATGCCGCCGACAGATCCACGCCCGTGGCCTGTGCCCCGGCCTTCAACCATTCGAGATAGTCGGCTCCCATGCCCACGCCGATTTCCAGCACTTTCAATCCCCGGGCACTCTGGAACTGCGCGAATTCGAAGATGTATGGCTCCAGCGCGTAGCGCGCCCGCGCATGGGCTTCGAAATCTTCTTTGCCTTCGAGGTAGCGCGTACCGCAGGGATCGGCGTTCCAGAACTCCCGGACTTCTTCTTTTTGCGGTGCGATCGGATTCATGGCGGTGGCAACGCGATATTCTGGGATACCAGTATAGCTGCGCGCTGGACGCCGGGCCATGCTCCGCGAGGCCGCGCTCAGAGTAGAATGCTGAAAGCCTCTCTGTTCCCGATGCCCAAGCTGGAAGACTCAAAACAACTGCGGACCGGGCGCTCCTCGGCGCTCCTTCCCGTGACGGTCATCGTTGCCGCGCGCAACGAAGCCCGCAACCTGCCGCGCTGCCTGGAATCCCTCCGCGATGTCGGAGAAGTCTATGTCATCGACTCGCAAAGCACCGACGCGACCGTGCAGATCGCGCAATCGTACGGCGCGCACGTGGTGCAGTTTCATTATCAGGGAGGCTGGCCCAAGAAACGCCAGTGGGCCATGGAATCCCTGCCTCTCGCCTATGACTGGATTTTTCTGGTGGACGCCGATGAAGCCTTGACTCCGGAACTTGCCGGCGAGATCCGGCGTGCCATCCAGGATCCGGCTTGCGACGGCTACTACATTGCGCTCCGCATGTTTTTTCTGGGCCGCGAGTTGCGCCACAGCGGCGCCAGCTTCTACAAGCTTTCGCTGTTCCGGCGCGGGAAAGGCCGCTTCGAGTGCCGCCTCAAAGAGCAGGACCAGTCCATGGCCGACATGGAAGTGCATGAACATATCGTGCTGGAAGGGGAGACCAAAGGGCAAGAGCTGCCAGGCTCAAACACCCTCTGCTCCATCACAACGTCGAGTCGCTCTCCCACTACATCCGCAAGCACGATGAGTATTCCAACTGGGAAGCGCGGGTGTGGCTGGCCGGCGACGCCAATGCCAGGGATCTCGCCCCATCGCTGTTCGGATCGCAGGCCCAGCGCCGCCGCTGGTTGCGCAAAAAGTTTTTCGCGATGCCCGGCTCGCCGATTCTGTTTTTCTTTTATAAATACTCTTCTCCATGGGATTTCTGGATGGTGTCCCCGGCCTGATCTACTGCGGGCTTGCAAGGCGTGCAGTTTTTTCACATCAAAGCCAAAATCTACGAGTTAAGACGCAAGCGACGCAAGGGGAACAGACCTGCATGTGCGGCATCAGCGGGGTGGTGAACTGCGGAGATCGGGAGACGCTGGCGCGGATGACTGCAGGTCCAGGCGCATCGCGGCCCCGACGACTCCGGCCTGTGGGACCAGCAGCTTCCCGGACGGCTCCTACATTGGCCTGGGCAGCCGGCGGCTCGCCATCCTCGATCTCTCCCCCGATCGGCCACATGCCGATGTGCAACGAAGACCGCACGGTCTGGATCACCTACAACGGCGAGATCTACAACTTCGCCGAGCTTGCGCCAGCGAACTCGAAAGCAAGGGCCACCGCTTCGCCTCCCACACCGACACCGAGGTGATCGTCCATCTCTACGAGGAGGAAGGACCCGATTGCGTCAAGCGTCTGAACGGAATGTTCGCCTTCGCGATCTGCGATCTCCGCTCCGGCGACTCCCATGCTGTTCGTCGCGCGGGATCACTTCGGCGTCAAGCCCTTCTACTATTCTCACGATGGCCGAGCGCTTCGCGTTTGCGTCGGAGATCAAGGCGCTGCTGCAGGTTCCGGAGATCGAAGCCGAACTCGATCCCGCATCGCTGCACCAGTATCTGACTTTCCTCTGGGTGCCCGATCCCAAAACCATGTTCCGCGCGCATCCTCAAGCTGCCCGCAGGTCACTACGCGACGTTGCGCAACGGCGAACTCAAGCTCACGCAGTACTGGGATCTGACGTTTCCCGCGGCGAATCAGACTTATCGCGCGCTCGGAAGACGAGCTTGCCGAAGAAATTCGCGAGCGCTTCCGGCGTTCCGTCGAAGCGCAGATGGTCAGCGATGTTCCCATCGGAGCCTTTCTCAGCGCGGGGCTCGATTCTTCCGAGCATCGTGGCCATGATGGCCCGGGCCACCCAGCAACCGGTGCGCACTTACACCATCACGTTTCCGCGAAAGTACCGCGTCGGCGAGACCACGCTGGACGATCCCGAAGTCGCCACCCGGCTGGCGCGCCACCTGGGGTGCGAGAACCAGCACATCGTGGTCGAGCCCGACGTGGCCGATCTGCTGCCGCGCTGATCTGGCACATGGACGAGCCTACCGCCGATCCCGCCATCATCACCGCTTACCTGGTTTGCCGCGAGGCTCGCAAGCAGGCCACGGTGCTGCTCTCCGGCGTCGGCGGCGACGAACTGTTTGCCGGATACCGCAAGCACGTCGGCGCACTACTGGGCGCAGGCGTACGCAGCGCGTCCCCTCCGCTGCGCGCACCATGACCGAAGCCGGATTGGCTGCGCTGCCCAGCCTGCGCGGCACGCCGCTGAAGGGAAGCTTGCGCCTGCCAAGAAAATGGCGCGCAGCGCATCGCCTCATGCCGGTCGAGCGGTTCATCACGAACTGCACCTATCTCGATGCCGAGCAGAAGTCAGGCGCTCTACAGTTCTGCCTTCGCGGCGCGAAGCGTCAGGATCCGATCCTGCCTGCCAGCACCGTGCCGCTTTCGAGCGCGTCCGACGAAGCCGACTTCCTGAACCAGATGCTCTATCTCGACACCAAGATTTTCATGACCAGCCTCAACCTCACCTACAACGACAAGATGAGCATGGCTTCGTCCGTCGAGGTGCGGGTGCCGTTTCTTGACCGCGAGCTGGCCGAATTTGTCGCCTGGAACGTTCCACCCAGCATGAAGCTGAAGGGCTCCTGCGGCCCACCACGAAATACATCTTCCGGCAGGCGATGCACGACATTTTGCCGCGAGAGGTGTTGCAGCAACCGAAAGCCGGCTTTGCCGCTCCGGTAGACTATTGGCTGGCCCACGATCTCAAGGAAATGGTGGACGACCTGCTCTCGAGCCGCAGCAACTGCGCCAGCGCGGCCTGTTCCAGCCGGCAGGCGGTGCAGCGTTTCGTCGACGAGCACCGCAGTGGCACGCCAGGACTGGTCGATGCAGATTTGGCAATTCCTGACGCTGGAATTGTGGATGCAGACGTTTCTCGACGGCGGGGCGCGGAAATTTGAATCTGAGTCCGCTCCTTCCCGGCAAGTGGCTACGGCATGAAGCAAGTTCTCCAACACGCGCGGACCGGCGAGATCACGGTGGAGGAAGTTCCTGCGCCGCAACTTCTGCCCGGCTGCGTGCTGGTGCGCATCGCGGCCTCGGTTGTGTCTGCCGGAACCGAGCGCGCGTCCGCCGAATTTGCCCGCAAAAGCCTGTTGCAGAAAGCGCAATCCCGCCCCGATCTTGTGCGGGAAGTGATCAGCAAAGTGCAGCGCGACGGAATCTTCTCGGCGATTCAGGCGGTTCGCAGCCGTCTCGACCAGCCGCAGAGCCCTGGCTACAGCAGCGCGGGAACCGTAATCGCCGTGGGCGAGGGAGTCACCGATCTTGCAGCCCGGCGACCGCGTCGCTTGTGCCGGCGCCGGATTTGCCGTGCATGCTGAGATTGCGTGCGTGCCGCGGTTGCTGGTGGCGCGCATTCCCGTGGCCCCGATCAACGGGAAAGAAGTTTCATTCGACGAGGCCGCTTTCGCTACTCTTGGCGCGGTGGCTCTCCACGGCATTCGCACCGCCGAGGTGAAACTCGGCGACATGGTCGCTGTGATCGGCCTGGGACTGCTGGGCCAGCTCACCGTGCAACTGCTGAAGGCTGCCGGCTGCCGCGTTCTAGGAATGGATATTGATGCATCGCGCGCCGACCTCGCGCAGCATTTGGGCGCCGATGCCACGGCCAGTTCGACCGCGGCGTTTCGCGATCTGTGCATGGAGACATCGCGCGGCGCAGGCGTGGATTCGGTTCTGATCACCGCCGAAACCTCCAGCAGCGATCCGGTCAATCTGGCTGGAGCCGATTGCACGCGATCGCGCCATCGTCGTTGCTGTGGGCACCGTCGGCATGGACATCGAGCGCAAAGCCTATTACGAGAAGGAACTCGACTTCCGCATTTCGCGCTCCTACGGGCCCGGCCGTTACGACGCCGCTTACGAGCAGAAGGGCCGCGATTATCCCATCGGCTACGTGCGTTGGACCGAAACCCGCAACATGGAAGCGTTCGTGCAGTTCCTCGCCGAAGAAAAGTCGACGTCGGCGGGCTCGATCACGCACCGCTTCCCCATCGATCGCGCCCAGAGCGCATACGACTTGATCACCGGAAAATCGCGTGAGCCTTTCCTGGGAGTGGTGATTCAGTATCCGGGGAGCGGAGACGATGCGCGCACTCTGGCGCTGGTGCCCGAGCATACAACTGCTCCACCGCGGCCCGTGTCTGCCGCTGGCGTTTCGGTCGGCCTGCTCGGCGCCGGAGTTTTTGCCGCGGGCACGCTGCTTCCCGCGCTGAAGGCCTCATCCGATACCGCTCTGGTGGCGGTTTGTGCGGCCACCGGATCTCACGCCCAACATGCCGCAACGCAAATTCGGATTCCGCTATTGCACCACCGACGAAGCTCAGCGTCATTCAAGACCCGGACGTTAACACTGTGGTCATCGCTACTCGCCATCATCTGCACGCGAACCAGGTTCTGGCCGCGCTCGCGGCAGGTAAGCATGTTTTCTGCGAGAAGCCGCTTTGCCTGACAGAAGACGAATTGCGCTGGATCGTAGGTGCGTATCTCGGAATTGTTGCGAGCCAGCGGCCCGCGCTGATGGTGGGCTTCAACCGCCGCTTCGCGCCCATGACCGCGCGCATGAAGTCATTCCTCGCGCCGGTCACCGAGCCGCTGGCGCTGCACTATCGCGTTAATGCCGGATATCTTCCGCCCGACCATTGGGTCAACGATCGCGAGCAGGGAGGCGGCCGCATTCTCGGCGAGGTTTGCCACTTCGTCGATCTGCTGATGTTTCTGGCCGCTTCGCCCGTCGTCGAAGTCGAGGCGCGCGCCGTCGGCAATTCGGGCCGTTACAGCGGCGACAACGTGCTGGTCTCGCTTCGTTTCGCAACGGCTCCGAGGGAACCATCAGCTATCTCGCCAACGGTGACCGGTCGTTCTCCAAAGAGCGGATCGAAGTGTTCGGCGGAGGCGCAGCGCGGTCCTCGAAGATTTTCGCCGTCTCGAACTGGTGCGCGATGGCCGCAAAGAAACCATCCATTCGCGCTGGCGTCAGGACAAAGGGCATCGCGGCGAGTGGGCCGCGTTTGCGCAGTCTGTGCAGCGGCGGGACGAAGCCCCGATCCCGTTCGAAGATCTGGTGTGCTCTACTCTTGCAACCCTCCGCATCGATGAGTCGGTGGCCACTGGAAAACGGCTCGCAGTGGACGCCGCCGCTTTCGTCAATTCGGTTCAGAGAACATCGAGTGTCAACTCCAGCCTGAACGAATGATCCAAGCACAGCCGCAACGCCAGAGGAGACGAACGCTAGTTCATGCTGATTTTGGGCCTCAACATGTTTCATGCCGACGCCTCCGCGGCGATCGTGCTCGACGGCGAAGTGAAGTTTGCCATTGCCGAAGAGCGCCTGAACCGCCACAAACACTTCGGCGGCTTTCCGGCGCTGGCGGTCAAAGCGTGCCTGGATGCCGTCGGCGCAAAGATCTCTGACGTCGAACACGTGGCCGTTGGCCAGGACAGCGATGCGAACCTGGCGAAGAAAGTTCAATACGCGCTCGCCAACCCGGCCAAAATTCTGAATTTCATTCGCCTGCGCCAGCGCAAAGAGGCCATGCGCGACGTGCGCTCGCTGCTGGCCAAGGCGCTCGATCTCGATCCTGCGCAGTTCCGTTTTCAGGAGCACCATCTCGAACACCACATCGCCCACATCGCCAGCGCCTACTACTGCTCGCCCTGGGAAAAGGCGGCGGGCTTCAGCTATGACGGTTCCGGCGATTTTGTTTCTACCATGATGGCCCGCTGCGAAGGCAACGACATTGAAGTGCTCGACCGCGTGTTCCTTCCGCACTCGCTGGGCAGCGTCTACACCATGATTTGCGAATTCATCGGCTACAGCAAGTACGGCGATGAAGGCAAAGTCATGGGCCTTGCGCCCTACGGCAAAGACACGTATTGCGATGAGATCGGCAAGATTGTGGCGCCCAGGAACGGCGGCTTCCAACTTGACCTTAGCTATTTCAAGCCGCTCGGCAGCAACCAGGGCATGCAGGTCTTGCCGGACGGCACGGTCAAGCTGGCGCGCCATTTTTCGGAGCGCATGGAGAAGTTATTCGGCGAGCCGCGCCACCCGCACACTGAAATCACGCAGCGCGACATGGACCTGGCGTTCGCCTTGCAGCACCGCTTTGAAGAAATCTTTTTCCACCTGCTGAATCAACTGCACGAGCGTGTTCCCCTCGAAGATCTGGCCATGGCCGGAGGTTGCGCGCTCAACAGCGTGGCCAATGGCAAGCTTTTCGACTGCACGCCGTTCCGCCGCACCTACATTCAGCCTGCCGCGGGCGACGAAGGCCTGGCCATCGGAGCCGCTCTGCACACCTATCATTCGGTGCTCAAACAGCCTCGCCGCCATGAATTGAAGAACTCTTACCTGGGTCCGGAGTTTTCTGAGTCGCGGATCCAGGCGGCGCTGCAGAGCGGCCGGTCTGCAGTATCGCAAGCTGGAGCGCGCCGCACTGCTTGACGCAGGTAGCAGAGCAGATCGCCGCCGGCAATGTTGTCGGATGGTTTCAGGGGCGCATGGAATGGGGGCCGCGCGCACTGGGCAACCGCTCCATCGTCGCGCATCCCGGCCTGCCCAACATGAAAGATGTTCTCAACGCCCGCATCAAGCACCGCGAGTGGTTCCGTCCTTTTGCGCCGTCCATCCTGGCCGACCGCCAGCACGAATACTTCGAGCACGACCATCCTTCGCCGTTCATGCTGCACGTCTACAAGATCCGGCCGGAGAAGCGCAAGGAACTATGTGCGGTGAACCATGTGGACGATACCGGCCGCCTGCAGACCGTGACGCGCGAAGAGAATCCGCTGTACTACGATCTGATCTCGGCCTTCCATCGCAAGACCGGGATTCCGGTCATCCTGAACACCAGCTTCAACGAGAACGAGCCCATCGTCTGCACGCCGGAAGAGGCCATCGATTGCTTCCAGCGCACCCGCATGGATGTGCTGGCGATCGGTCCTTTCATGGCGGTGAAGGCCACGGGCCATGAAGACACATTAGCTGCTTCGTCCGTGCCGAGAAGCGCAGGACTGCCTAGCGACGAGTCGATAAGACGCGATCCGCTCAGTGCACCAGGAATCCCGAAGCCGCCACCACAATCCCCACGGCTCCCATCGCCAGGCCCAGGCCCCAGAAGATTCTTCGCCCGGAGAGCAGGGTGATCGACGTGATCACCAGTCCGATTTCCAGAAATACTTCGGCCAGGTCGAATCGATCCGCCCGACGCCGCTCGATGGCCACCTCCGCTTCCAACTCGCGGGCCTTGTCCTCGATTTCCTTCTGCTCGTCCTTGTAGCGCGCCGCTTCCCCTGAATACTTCTCGCTGCAATTTGGCCAGAGCCGCCGCGTCGGTGGTTGCCTGCACCGAAGTCAGATCGGTAAACAGTTCGTCCGTCATGCCGCCGAATGTTCTTGGCCTGGTAGTACGCCCACTGATCGGACGCCTTCGCCTGAAGCACGACCTCCTCGGTGTGGGCGCGATGCCCCAGCAGCGACACCACCGCCACCAGCACCGCCAGTACCGCCATCGTCAACGACACGGGCGCCAGGGTGGGATCGTGCTTGGCATGTTCCGCATGTTCCTGCAATTCGTTCAGCTCTTCCGACTCATACTGTCATTCTCCCATCACTTTCACGATGACCCGCTTGTCCCGCTGCCCGTCGAACTCCGCATAGAAAATCCGCTGCCACGTGCCCAGATCCAGTTTGCCCGCGGTGATCGGCACGATGACCTCGTGATGGATCAGCAGCGCCTTCAGGTGCGAGTCGCCGTTGTCTTCGCCCGTCTCGTGATGCTTGTAGTCTTTGCGAAACGGAGCCAGATGCTCCAGCCACTGGTCGATGTCCTCGATCAGGCCGCTTTCATTGTCGTTGACATACATGCCCGCGGTGATGTGCATGGCCGAAACCAGCACCATGCCTTCGCTGCACTCCGCTCTTGCCGACAATCTGTTCCACCTGCGGCGTGATGTGCACGTAGGCGCGATGCGTCTTGGTATGAAACTTCAGATATTCCGTGAGCGTCTTCATTCCAGAAGTCTCGGTCGGGTATGATCGCAAACCTAGCGGAGAGCTTCCGCCACTTTACCGCTCGCAATCAGCTCGGCGATGCGCGCGAAGTCTCCGTACATCACGCGGTCCTTTTCCATGGTGGGACACACCGAGCGGATCGCCGCATGCGCCGCCTGCCCGCGCTTCGAAGTCTTCAGCGGGGCCAGGAAGTCGAGCGCCTGCGCCACCGCCATGGCCTCGATCGCCAGCACGTTGCGCGTGTTCTCGACCACGCGCTTCAGTTTGGTCGCGGCCGTCATGCCCATGGAGACGTAGTCTTCCTTGTTGCCCGAGGTGGTGATGGAATCGACCGACGCGGGATGCGCCAGCACCTTGTTCTCGCTGACCAGCGCCGCCGCGGTGACCTGCGGCATCATGAAGCCGGAATTCAGGCCGGCGCCGGGAGCGAGAAATGGCGGCAAGCCCTCGCTGAGCGCGGGATTCACCAGCCTTTCGATCCGCCGCTCGCTGATGCCGGCCAGCGCGCTCAGTGCGATCGCCAGAAAGTCCAGCGCGAACGCCAGCGGCTCGCCATGAAAATTTCCGCCGGAGATCACGTCGCCCTCGGCATTCTTCGGATCGGTGATGAAAGACCAGCGGATTGTCGACCGCGGAGTTCGCCTCGGTCTCAAACACTCCGCGGCAATGCGCCAGCGTGTCGCGCACCGCGCCGTGCACCTGCGGGATGCAGCGCAGCGAGTAGGCATCCTGCACGCGGCCGCAGTCGCGGTGCGACTCGCGGATCTGGCTGCCTTCCAGCATGCGCCGCAGGTTGGCCGCGGTCTTCATTTGTCCGGCGTGCGGACGCGCCTTGTGAATGCGCTCGTCAAATGCCGCGTCGGTCCCTTTGAGCGCGTCGCAGCACAAGCCGCCGAGCACGTCGGCGGTATCCACCAGTGTTTCCGCCGCAAGCAGCGCCAGCGTGCCCACAGCCAGCATGGCCTGCGTGCCATTGATCAGCGAGATGGCTTCCTTGGCTTCCAGTACCAGCGGCTTGATCTGCGCCCGCTTCAACGCCTCCGCGCTGGGAACGCGCACGCCTTTCTCGTCGAAGCACTCGCCTTCGCCGATCAGCGCCAGCGCCAGATGCGCCAGCGGAGCCAGATCGCCGCTCGCGCCCACGCTTCCCTGCGACGGCACAACCGGAGTGACGCCGCGGTTGAGCATCTCGCAGAGCGTGTCGATGACGACGGCCCGCACGCCGGAGTGGCCCTTGGCGAGCGAGTTGGCCCGCAGCAGCATCATGGCGCGCGTTTCCGCGACGGCCAGCGGCTCGCCCACGCCGACCGCGTGCGAGCGCACCAGGTTGACCTGCAGTTCGCGAATCTGGTCGCCGGCGATGCGCACGTCGCTCAGTTTGCCGACGCCGGTGGTGATGGCATAGGCGACCTTGTTGCTGGCGACGATCTCGTCGACGACGGCGCGCGCCCGGTTGACCGCCTCGCGCGCGTCGGGAGCGAGAAGCACGGCGCGGCGCTCGACCGCCACTTCGCGCACCGCTTCGAGCGTCAGATCGTTTCCGTTGATGTGGAGTGCGTTCAAGAAGGTTCCCCGTGAATTGTCTCAGCGTTCCGTGCCCGACCGTCAAGAATGCGTCGAGCTATGTTTCCATCGCCGCGCGGAACACCGTCAAATATTTCTCCGGCAAGCGCTGCAATTTTCATCTTCGCATCGGTGACGATGTGCGTGGTCTCGCCTTCGGCCAGCAGCGCTCCGCTGTCGGCCCGCACCAGTTCGTAACCGAAGACGATGACCGACTCGCGCACATTCTTCAGCCACGTGCGCACCATGACCTCCTCGTCGTAATAGACGGGAGCCCGGTAGCGGCACTTCGCTTCGACGACGGCGATGAAGCAGCCCGTCCTCGCGCTCCATGTCGCGGTAGGAGAAGCCCATCTGCCGCATCAGTTCCACGCGCCCCACTTCGAACCAGATCAGATGGTTCGAGTGGTAGACCACGCCCATCTGGTCGGTTTCGGCGTAGCGCACGCGCAACCGGGTTTCATGAAATGCATGACTGATTGGAACTCATTTTCCCGTCCACACCGGCTTGCGCTTTTCCAGGAACGACGAAATCCCTTCGCGGAAATCCGCAGTGGTGCGGATCGCGGCATTTTCGCGGACGGCGGCGTCAATCTGCGCATCGAGTTCCGCGCGCGCATGATCGGTGAGCAACTGCTTGGTCGCGCGCAAGGATGCCGGGCTGTTCTCCATCAGCAGCGCGGCCAATTCCCGAGCCCGCGCCATCAGATTCTCCGCCGGCACGATTTCGCTGACCAGTCCCATGCGAGCCGCTTCCTCCGCTCCGAAAATCCTGCCGGTCAGCAGCAGATCGCGCGCCTGCTTCTCGCCCACCTGGCGCAACAGAAATGTCGAGACGATCGCCGGCACGAATCCGATGCGCACTTCGGTATAGCCGAACTTCGCTTCCGGCACCGCCAGCGTGAAGTCGCAGAGCAGGGCCAGTCCGGTGCCGCCGGCGATGGCCGCGCCGTTCACCGCGGCGATCGTCACCTTGGGAAACTCATAGAGCGAGCGGAACAGCTGAACCATGGTCCGCGAATCCTGCAAGTTCTGCTCCGGCGAACGGCCCAGCAGGGCCTTCAGATTCTCCAGATCCATGCCCGGAGCAAAACGCCTTGCCCGCGCCGGTCACGATCAGAACAATCGCGTCTGACTTCGCCACTTCATCCAGCGCGCGCAGCAGATCGTCAATCAGTTCGAAGCTGATGGCGTTGCGCTTCTCCGGACGGTTCAGCGTGAGGGTGGCGACGCCGCCGTCGTACGCGAGTTGAATCGTTTTGTAATCCATATCTTTATCTCTAGAGCCGGGCCACGGATCTCACGGATGTTCACGGATCAACATTCAATCCATTGGATCGATCCGCGAGGCTCCGATTAAATCTATGGCCAACTAATCCGCGGCCTGCGCACTGGAGAACTTTGCGCCCATCCCTTCAGTCGCCTTCAGCAGCGAATCCAGCGGCTTCAGTTTCGGCAACTCGGCGCCCCGCTGCGTGAGCGTCTCGATGACTTTCTCTGTCGGGATGTTACCAACCAAAGCGTCCTGCGCAAAGGGACACCCGCCCAGGCCTCCCAACGCAGAATCAAAGCGCCGGCAGCCCGCATCGTACGCTGCCAGAATCTTGTCCGCGGCCTGCTCGGGACGGCTGTGCAAGTGGACGCCAATCTCGAGGTAGTCGTACTTCGCCATCACCGCGCCCACCAGTTCGCCGATCTGCTGCGGGCTGGCCATCCCTACCGTGTCGGCCAGCGAGATCATCCGCAAATTGTCCACTTCCATCAGCGAGATCGCCTCGATCACTTCTTCCGGGTTCCACAGGTCGCCATACGGATTTCCGAACGCCATGGAAATATAAACCACGACGTCGAGCCCAGCCTCGTCGGCCTTCTTCTGAACCTTCTCCAGTTCTTCGAGCGACTCCTCGGGCGACTGGTTCTGATTCTTGCGCAGGAACGTCTCGGAAATCGAATAAGGAAATCCCAGCGTCGATACCGCCTTCGTCGCGATCGCCCGCTGCGCACCCTTTTCGTTGACCACGATGCCGATGATTTCCACATCATCCGGCGGATCGAGTTCTTTCAGCACCTCTTCCGAGTCGGCCATCTGCGGCACAGCCTTCGGCGACACGAACGACACCGCATCAATGTGCTTGAATCCCACGCTGATCAGAGCCTTGAGGTAGTCCACCTTCAACTCGGCGGGGATCATCCCTTTCAGCCCTTGCCAGGCATCGCGTGGACATTCGATCAGTTTGACAGGATCAGTCATAACATCTGAGCCACGGATGAACACTGATTCTCACAGATCGAAATTGCAATAGTCATCGTTCTAATCCGCGTTCATCCGTGCAAATCCGTGGCGGAAGTGACTCACGTCTGCAGCACTCCCACCTTGAACTCGGCCACGTCCGGATTCAGCGCCGCGGCCTCCAGCGCCTGCGTGATCGCATCCCGGGTTTCAATGGGGTCGATGATCTTATCGATCCACAACCGCGCCGCGCCGTAACGCGGATCGGTCTGCTCGTCGTAGGTGCGCTTCACCGACTCGTACAGTTCTTTGCTCTCTTCCTCGCTCAGCTTCTTGCCGCCGCGTTCCAGTTGCTTCACTTTGATCTCGACCAGCGTGCCGGCCGCCGAATCGCCGCTCATGACCGCGTAGCGCGCCGTCGGCCAGGCAAACACAAAGCGGGGATCGTACGCCTTCCCGCACATCGCGTAATGTCCGGCGCCGAAGGATCCGCCGACGATCACCGTAATCTTTGGCACCACGGAATTTGAAACCGCGTTCACCATCTTCGCGCCCGCCTTGATGATGCCGCTCCACTCCGCATCGCGTCCCACCATGAATCCGTTCACGTCGTGAAAGAAGATCAGGGGAATCAGATTCTGGTTGCAATCCATAATGAAGCGCGCGGCCTTCTCGGCGGACTCCGTATAGATCACGCCTCCGAACTCGATTCGCTTGTGGCCCTCATGATCGGTCTGCTGGGCGTGCAGCTTCTGATTGGCCACGATGCCTACCGCAAAGCCGCCAATACGCCCGTAACCACAGATCAGAGTTTTTCCGTACTCCGGCTTGTACTCGTCAAAGCGGCTGCCATCGAGCACGCGCGCCAGCACTTCCTTCATGTCATAAGGCCGCGCCGGCGACGAATCGTAGATTCCGTAGATCTCTTCCGCCGCCAGCTCGGGCTCGACCGGTTTCCTGCGATCCCACGGAGACAGCCGGCGGTATCCCCACTTCGCCACAATCGACCGGATGCGCGCGATGCAACTCGGGTCGTCGGGCTCGCGGAAGTCGACCGTGCCGCTGATGGCCGAGTGCATGGCCGCGCCACCCAATTCCTCCGCCGATACTTTCTGTCCGATCGCGGCCTGCACCAGCGCCGGGCCCGCAAGAAATAATCCGCTGCCGTCGGTCATCAGCACGTGATCGCACATCACCGGCAGATAGCCGCCGCCCGCCACGCACATGCCCATGATGGCGGCAATCTGCGGAATGCCCATCGCCGACATCACCGCGTTGTTGCGGAACACGCGGCCGAAATCGTCGGTGTCAGGAAACACATCTTCCTGCAGCGGCAAAAAAACTCCCGCGGAATCGACCAGGTAGATCGTCGGAATCCGGTTCTCCAGGGCAATGTTCTGCGCCCGAATCACCTTTTTTGCGGTCATCGGGAAAAACGCACCCGCTTTCACGGTCGCGTCATTGGCGATGATCATGATCATCCGGGTCTCAACCCGCGCCAGTCCCGTGATCACGCCCGCGGCGGGTGCGCCGCCCCACTCTTCGTACATGCCATGCGCCGTGTACAGGCCCAGCTCGAAAAACGTCCCCGGATCGGCCAGCAGTTCAATGCGTTCGCGGGCGGTCAGTCTCCCCTTGGCGTGCTGGTTCTCGATGGCCTTGGCGCCGCCACCCTCGGAAATCTTCTCCTCCTCATTGCGCACCTGCGACATCAAGTCCGCCAGAAAGCGCATGTTGGCTTCAAAGCGGGCAGACGTGGCATCGACCTTGGTCGTCAGCACGTTGTCCGGTGCGGACGAGTTCGCGGGTGGAAATTCGTGACGGTCAGCCATGGGTCGAAGGAGCGCGGACTGATTACGGTATACCAGCCGGGCAGAGCGGCGCAATGCGGCATCGCCCGGATACTCTACTCCAAAGAACTCTCCATCGCGAGTCACTGCCGGAGGCGACGCACCGCCTCGGCGACCGGATCGGCGACGATCGCATCGACCAGTCCGATGCGCAATGCCTGGGCGGCCGTGACTTTCTCAGCCGCGACAAACATTTCCAGCGCGCGAGCTTTACCCACCAGCCGAGGCAACCGCTGTGTGCCTCCCCAGCCGGTAATGAGCCCCAGGGCCGCGCCCCGATGTCCGAAAACTGCATGCGCCGACGCGACGCGATGAAGGCAAGCCAGAGCCAGATCGAGCCCCCCGCCCATGCAGTACCCCGAGATGGCGGCATACACCGGGGCAGGGAAGCCGTCGATCGCGGCCATCAGCGCCTGCCCCATTTTCGAGAATTCATACGCAGCCGGACCATTCAGGGCAGAAATCTCTTCCAGTTCGGCGCCCGCCGAAAAGAATCTGTCGTTCCCCGCAAGCACCACCGCTCGCTTCTCCCGGGCTAATTGCTCGACCGCCTCGGTGAGCGTGACCACGCAGTCGCGCGTCAGCCGGTTGGTGCCATCGTCCGACTGCAAGCGCACGATGCGCACTTCTTCGCGCTGCTCAATCTGAAACGCGGTTGCGGACATCGATGGTAGGAACCCGGCCAACCTGGCGCAAGAAAGCAAAAAAACTGAGAACTGAGAACTGAGAACTATTCCCTCCGCTCCACCCATTCCGCCAGCCGGCTTCCGTCTTCCTCCAGCAGAAATGTGCCCACCCCAAAACATTCCCCAACGATGCGGTGCGACTCGGGATCGCGGGCGGCGCGCGTGATCCATTGCTGCCCCACGCGGTATTGCGCGGCGGTAAACCATTTCTGCGGCAAGACCTCCACCAGTCCCGCGTGCGGGTAGAAAACAAAAAGCGCAAACGCCGGATCGTCGTCCGACATTGCCTTGTAGCTGGTCGGGACGATCAACTCCTCCACCGTCGCCAGTTCCGCCGGCACGTCGATCTTGTGCATGCCCGGGCCTAACGTGAGCGGCACTTCGAAATCCGCAACCGGAACCGTCGCCGAGTAGATGCGGTCCGCGGAGGGTTTGAACCAGCCCGCGACCTCTGCCAGATCAAACGCCTTCAGTTGATCGGGATCGAAGCAGGCCAAGCGAAGGTTGCGTCCCTCCGGACACCAGATGCCGACCAAGTGCGGCGGCACCAGGAATGGACGGCAGTAAGTGTTGAGCGCGAGGCGCGCCTTGTCCGGCTCTTGCTCGAGGCCGAGAGTAACCAGGTGGGCGATGGGACCCTGCTCCCCGTGATGCGTCCAGACGAACCGCTGTCCGGCGAGCGAGCGCAAAGCGGGAAAGGTTTTCCAGTACCAGGGCACGGGCCCGATGGTTTGCGCGAGGATCTCTCGAGCGCGGGAGGCGCTGATGCCGGCCATCAGCCGGCCGCCGGCACGCCGGGTCCCTTCACGTGCGTGCGAATGAACTGAACGATGTCGTCCATCGCCGTGCCCGGCTGGAAAATCGCGGCCACGCCAATCTTCTTGAGCCCCTCAATGTCCTGGTTGGGGATGATGCCCCCCACCACCACGATCACGTCATCCATCTTGTTCTGCTTGAGCAAGTCCATGACGCGCGGCACGATGGCGTTGTGTGCCCCGGAAAGAATCGATAGCCCGATCACCTGCACATCTTCCTGCAGGGCCGCAGTAACGATCATCTCCGGCGTCTGCCGCAGTCCGGTGTAGATCACTTCCATGCCCGCATCGCGCAACGCGCGGGCTATCACCTTCGCCCCGCGGTCATGCCCGTCGAGACCCGGCTTCGCCACCAGCACGCGAATCTTCGTGTCAGCCATCGAACTCCATTTAAACACAGAGGGCACAGAGGTTCACAGAGGCAAGCAAGAACGTGAAAAGCAAGGTCGTGAAAAAGACGTGGTTCTCCTCTGTGTCCCCTGTGTCCTCTGTGGTTAAACCGTCTTGATATCCAAACTCCGCCACATGTACCAGCAGGCCACGCTGCGATACGGTTCCCAAGCCTTCGCGATCTTCTCCATATCCTTGGGCTTGGGCAGCTTGCGTTTTCTATAGTGCTTCTTGATCGCCATCTGCACCCCGTAGTCGCCTGTGGGCAGCACATTCGGACGTCGCAACGAGAACATCAGAAACATGTGCGCGGTCCACACTCCGATCCCCTTTACCTGGGTCAAATGCTGGATGACCTCGTCATCCGTCAATTCCGGCAGTCGCGCAAAGTCCAGCAACCCAGCCGTGGTCTTCGCCGACAGATCTTTCAGATATGCCGACTTCTGCTTCGATAGCCCGACGCTCCGCAGTTGCTCATCGCTCAGCTTGAGAATTCCTTCCGGAGTGAGCGGTTCTCCGGCCAGTGCCACGAAGCGGTTGAAGATCGTTACCGCCGCCTTGCCGTTCAGTTGCTGGTAGACAATGGCCTCGGCGAGACTGGAAAACTCCGCCGGCGCAAACTCCATGCGGCACGGTCCCACGCGCTCAATAATGGCGCGCAGGACAGGGTCGGACTTCTTGAGGTGGTGGATGGCCTTGCGCATGGCCTCTACATTTACCACAAAAAGATCGCCAGGCGAAGAAAAAACGAATCTATGCCGCCCGCGGCCTACTGCGCCCGTTTCACCGCGATCCCCAGCACCTCGTATCTCCCGCCACGCAGCAGCTTGTCGGTGCCGATGAACGCCCGCGCCGGATAATCGCCGTGGAAGTAAGTTTTGTACACGCCGTTGAATGTGTCATACAGCTTCAGGTCCGTGCAGAAAATCTGCAGAGAAACCACGTCGTCCATGGTCAAGCCCGCAGATTCGACGGTCTGTTTGATCTCGTCCATCGCCATGCGCGCTTCTTCCTCCGCGCTGGCGGGCGGCATGCCAGTCTTGGCGTCCAGCCCGATGTGGCCCGCGATGTAGAGCGTGTTGCCCACCAGCACTCCGTCGCTGAACGGTAATGCCTTGGCGTCCGCCGGTCGAGGATTGTTAATGAACTTGCGGTCGGCCGCGCCGGCTGCGACACAAACCAGGAGAAACAATGCTGCCACAACGATCGTGCGTAGTTTCATGGGGCTCCTCACGACTGGATTGACTACGGGACTCGCAAGAGTACCACCGTCAGCGGAAACCGGCCAAGGCCAGCCCGGCCACTCCGCCACTCAGCACGACCCACGCGGGATTCACTTTCCATCGCAGCAACACGGCCAGCGCCACCGCGGCGATACCCCACGAGGGCCATCCCCGCAGAGCGTCGGCCGCCAGCCTGAACGTGACGCCGCCCATCAACGCCACGGCGCACACATTCACCGCATCCAGAAATGCCGCCATCCATGCGGATTGCCTCAGCCGGAACAACACCGGCGCCAGCAGCGCGACATAAAAAAACGAAGGCAGAAAAATTGCCACCGTCGCCACCGCCGCCCCGGGCACGCCGCCTAAAATGTAGCCGATGAAGGTTGCGGTCGAGAGCACCGGCCCGGGCGTGAACTGTCCGATCGCCACCGCATCCAGCAATTGCTGATGAGTCAGCCACGCTTGCTGCTGCACCAGTCCCTGCTCCAGAAAGGCCAGCAGCACATAGCCACCGCCATAAAGCACCGCGCCTACTTTCAGGAAGAAAAGGCCGATCTTGTAAACGGAGGGCCGGGCCACCGCGGCGGCCGACGCCACAGCGACTGCTGCGAAAGGGCGAAGCCAGGTCCAAGTCCCTCCCGCAGCCCGAACGGTACCTGCTTGGCGCGCGAGCAGAGGCGCGACCAGGGAAGCTCCGCTAGAGCGAAAGCTCGCAGCCCGTCGCGCCAGCATGCCCGCCAGCCCGCCGCCGAACAAGATCGCAATCGCATTCACGCCCAGAAAAAATGCCGCCAACGACAGTCCGCCCAGCACCGCCAGCCCCACGTCCTTCACCGCAGTTTTTCCCAGCCGCCAGATCGCGATTGCGATGACCGCAATCACCGCGGCCTTGATCCCGGCCAGCACCGACACCGCCTGGGTCAGGGCTCCGAAGCGCACGTAGGCCCACGCAAACGCTCCGGTGATCACCGCCGCGGGGAGTATGAAGCTCGCTCCTGCCACGCACAGCCCCATCCAGCCCGCGCGCACGAACCCTACGTTGATCGCCATCTCCGTGGAAGTCGGGCCGGGGATCAGGTTGGCCGCGCCCAGCATGTCGAGAAATTGTTGCCGCGTTACCCACTGCCGCTTGCCGACAACCTCCGCCTCCAGCAGTGCGATGTGCGCCGCCGGTCCGCCGAAACTGATGGTGCCGAGTTTCAGGAAGAGTGCTGCCAGTTCGCGCAGCCGGGCCACGCTGGTGTCGGCGTTTGGCGGGAGTTCCCCGGCCGGCGTGTACGCGTTGCTCACGCCGCTTTGTGCTCACCTTGCCGGAAGTTCTCGATCAGATGTTCAGATGTGCGCAGCGAGAACGCCAGAATGCTGATGGTGGTGGTCTTGTCGGTGCAGTTCAGAAACACGCTGGCATCGCACACGTACAAGTTCGGCACATCGTGCGCCTGCCCAAAGCGGTTGGTCACAAACTTCTTGGCATCATTTCCCATGCGGCACGTGCCCGTCTCGTGCAGGCTAAAGCCTGGAATCTCCGGCGCGTCCCCCGTGGCCTCAAGCACCCCGCCTGCCGCGCGCAGCACCTCGGCACACACCTGCTTGGAGTGCTCCCACATCTGCAGCACGTTTTCGTCCCACTCGAAGTGCATCCGGGCCACCGGAATCCCGTACGGATCCTTCACCTCGGGATCGAGATCGACAAAGTTTGTATCGGAGCGCAGGGAAGGCGCCTGAATCCCGAAACTCACCGGTGTGGGATACCGCCGCTTGATCTCGCGCTTGAACGAGCTGCCGAAGCCATCCATTTCAGTGGCGAAGCTGGGAAACTCCGTGCAGCCGCCGTCCGGATAGACCGAATACCCGCGAATGAATTTTTCCTCGTGCGGATTCTTCAGATTTTGCCAGCGCGGCATCCACGCAATCGTGCTGTCGCCCACGTGGTCCGGGAAACTTGGCTGTCCCAACAGTTGCGGCAGATATCCCCGGGCCGACTCGCCGTAGAGATGATCGCAAAGGTTCCGACCTAACTGCCCGCTGGAGTTCGCAATTCCGTTGGGCCAGTGCCGCGACTTCGAATTCAGCATGATGCGCGCTGATTCAACGCAAGACGCCGCCACCACCACCGCGCGTCCGTACACTTCGACTTCCTGCTTCGTCTGGCGGTCGATGTAAGCTACCCCAGTCGCGTGCCCGTTCTCGTCCACCAGGACATTTTTCGCCAGCGCATTCGTGCGCAATTCCAGGTTCTTGGTCGCTTCCGCCTTGGGCAGCAGAAAATACGGCGTCGAGAAAAATGCTCCCACATCGCAACCGGTCGTGCATTCTCCGCAGAAATGGCAAGCCGGATGCCCTTCATGGGGCTCGGTCAGCTGCGCGCAGCGATCCGGCAAGTACGGCACACCCACCTTGTTGCACCCCGCCTCCAGAATGAAATCCAGGCAGCGGAAGTTGAACGGCGGCAGGTACGAGCCATCCGGATTGCTCGGCCGGTTCTGCACCGTGCTGGCCACGCCAATCATTTTCTCGACCCGCGTGTAGTACGGACTGATCTCGTCATAGGTGAGAGGCCAGTCCACGTCATTGCCGTCGAGCGAGGCCGCGCGCAAGTCGATATCGCCAAAGCGCGCCGAGCTGCGTCCCCAGAAGTTTGTCTTGCCGCCCACCGCGTTGCACCGCGGCCACATCCATTTCGTTCCCGGCGCCACCGTGAACGGAATCTCATGGTCCCACGCCGCCTTGGTGTACTCGTTGTCCATGTAGCCGTACGATTCGCCGCGCCGCATGGGATCGTCGAGCCCGCGGAACTTCATGTCCCACGGCATGCGGTGGTAGCGGAAATCTTTCTCCGGATCGAGCCTGCGCCCCGCGTTCAGAGCGCACACTTTCAGCCCTGCCTCGCACAGCGTCTTGATCGCCATGCCGCCGCCCGCGCCCGTCCCAATCACGATCACGTCGTAGATGTTCTTAGCCATAATCTCTGCAGTAGTTCGAGGTTCTTCGCGCCCTTCGCGTCTTTCTCAGCGAACTTTGCGGTTAAGCTCTTGCCCTTGCCAAATCCCGTACCACATTTTCAAGAAGATGCCTGCGGCAGATGCCGGTGCTCGGGATCGCCCTTGTGCGGACACTTCGGCGACTCGGCGTAGAACTTCAGCGCCGGATTATCCAGTTCCTTATACCCAATTTCGCTGGTATAAAAACCAGTCACCGTGTACTCCCGCAGAACGCTGAAAAACTTGCGCCCGTCTTCCCCGCCGGGACGCGCTTTGTCTTTGAATCCCAGCGGCTCGAGCAGGGCAATCTGTTGCTCCGGCATCAGTTCCGAAAACTGTTTACCGGCGGTCTGCACCGCATGAGCGTTGAGCCAGGTGAGTCCGGTGCGGAAGCCGTATTGCGCCTCAGGGTCGCTGGCCACCATGAAATCAATAAACTCCGCGACGCCCGCTTCCTTCGCGCCCGGGGTGCCGTCACTGGGCAGGATGATCTCCGTCAGTCGCTCGACCATCGCGTACTCCGAGGCCGTGAAGAATTGTGGATGATAGACGGCCGGCTTGATTTGTAATCGGGCGTTGCCGATATGACCGCAGGCGAATGCCCACTTGCTGAACCCGGGAAACTGGGCTGCCGCCGCTGCCGTCCCTAGAATCCGCAAGATCTGCCGCCGTCCAACCCCTTGTCCTGCCATCCAGTTCTCCTACGCTGATCGTCATTCCTCGCTTACGAGAGGAACTTCACCGTCGCTTCCACCAACTCCGCAGTGGTTTTGTACGGATCGCCCGGCGCATCGTACTCAATTGAACAATATCCCTTGTAGCCGGACTTCTTCAGAATGGCGAACGCCCGCGCCAGGTCCACGTGCGAAGCCTTGCCCTGATCATCCACCTCGCCATCCTTCACATGGCAAATTCCGTACGCGTGCGCGAACATCGCCTCCATGGCTCGGTCCTGGAATGCTTCGTCATGAGCTGCTAGCGAATTGCCAAAATCCGGCAGCGCCCGCAGCCACGGACTATTGACCTTCTCAATGACCTGCACGATGAAGAACGGGTCTTCGCTGACGGGATTGTCGTTTTCCAGATGAATGACAACATTCTTCTTGGCCGCATACTCCGCCACGCGCGCCAGCGTGTCCGCCGCTCGTCCTACATCCGGTTTGGAATCCTTAGAGTCGTTAATGTGGGTGCGAATGCTGGGCGAACCGAGAGCTACCCCAACGTCAATCCAGTGTCTGCTCCCAGTCACGGATTCCTCGCGCTCGGCTGCGTCGGTCGAATACTGGCTGTGACCGGCATCTACCGCGATATCGACCACGGCGGAGTGCGCTTTCTCGACTGCATCCCGAAATTGCTCGAGATATTTCGGATCGGTCGACGGAAAAATCGGGCTCCACGGCTCGATCTTGTGCACATTGAATTTCTCGGCCACGTGCGCCGCAAAATCTTTCAGCTCCATCTGCTGCGCCAGTGGAACCTTGCTGGGAGTTTTGCCATCCCAGCCCTTCCATCCCACGATGAATTCGCGAAAGGGATATGCCGCGACCGCCACCCGCTCCCGCGGAGCCGTAGGAAATTGAATCGATGGTCCAGAATTCGCCGCTGCGCGCGCAAATTCGGGCAAAAGCCATGCCCCTGCGGCCGCGCCGGCGCATTGTCCAAGAAATTGTCTCCGCGTTGTCGGGTTCATGCGCGCCAGTGTACCAGAGAAAAGTTTGCACGCGATCAAGAGCCTGAGGCAAGCAACCGGTCGTGTGGGGACAGCCGCCTCGGCTGTCCGGACGGGCCAGGCCCGGCTGCTTGCCGGCGCGAGAAGGCCGCTCGTGGGCTGTTTTGCTCGCTGCCTACAACGAAAGCCGAAAGCCCCTTCCCGCGTAATATCCAGCCTCGTGCTATCCTCGCCTTAAGCGCGCCCTCATGCGGATTCTGACCCGCTACATCCTTCGCGAAGTGACCGCGCACGCCCTGATCGGCGCGGCGATCTTCACTTTTGTCCTGTTCACCCGCGATCTGGGACGCATTCTCGAACTGGTTGTCCGCGCCAGCGCTCCCCTGCCCAGCGTCGCCGAAATTTTCTTCTTACACGGTCCCGCTCGCCCTCACCTACACGCTGCCCATGAGCGTGCTGGTCGGAATCCTGATCGGCCTGAGCCGTCTGGCTGCCGACAGCGAAATCACCGCCATGCGCGCCAGCGGCATGGGCATCTGGAGCTTCCTGCGCGCGCTCTCGATTTTTGTCATCGCCGCGTGGCTCATGGCGCTGGTCAACGGCCTCTACATCGCGCCCCGCGCCCAGGCGGCGCTGGGCCACCTGGAAGACCGCCTCAAAGGTTCGCAGGTCTCGTTCGAAATCCAGCCGCGGGTTTTCTACGAGGGATTCCCCAAGGTCGTTCTCTACGTGCAGGACGTGAAGAGCGCGCAGGGTGCGGCCGTGTGGAAAGGCGTATTCATGGCCGATCTGAGCGACGCCACCAATCCCAAGATTACCCTGGCCAAGGAAGGCATCGTCGTCAGCGAAGGTCAAGACCGCCTTCACCTGCACCTGATCGACGGTTCGGAGCACGAGACCGACCCCAAAGATGCCAGTCACTACCAGATTTCCACGTTTCAGCAGACCGACATTCCGCTCGACCTCCCTCCACCGAGAACAAGCCCGATGAATCGCTCCCTGCCGACGTGATGGATACTTGGGCGTTGTGGCAGAAGGCGGGCCGCGTCGATCCCATTTCCGCCCGCTGGTATCTTGATCGCATTCCACAAGCGCTTCTGCGCTGCCCACGGCCTGCCTGGTGCTCGCGCTGGTGGGAATTCCCCTGGGCCTATCGTCGAAGAAAGAGCGGCAAATCCGGCGGATTCGTCCTGACCATCCTGCTGGTCTTCGTGTATTACGTGATTTCGCTGATCGGAGTTTCTCTGGCGCGGCAAGGCACGCGTCTCGCCTTGGTTCGGAGCGTGGCTGGCCGATTTTATCTTTCTGGCCCTGGCGGTTTTTCTTGCTGTTGCGCGCCGAGAAGCGTCCCTTTGAGCTGGCCTCGTTCCGGGCGTATCTGGAAGCGGGATGCCTCCGGCTCTCAGCCGGCCATCGCCCGCGGCCGCCGCGAAAACGCCTTCGAGCGCGCCTCCACCCGGCGCCGCATGTTCAGCGCCAGCTTTCCCACCCTGCTCGACGACTACGTGCTGCGCGACTTCTTCGTATATCTGGGAATGATTCTCTCCACATTCCTCGTGCTGGTCATCGTCTTCACCCTGTTCGAGTTGCTGGGAGACATTCTGCGCAACCAGGTTCCGGCCACGGTGGTCGCGGAGTATCTGCTCAACGTGGCGCCCTACTTGCTGTACAACGTGGCTCCGCTGGTGATGCTGCTGGCCGTGCTGGTCACCTTTGGCGTCATGCAACGGTCCAACGAGATCACCGCGATCAAGGCGGCCGGAACCAGCATCTACCGCATCGTCACGCCCGTGATCGCGGCCGCCGCTGTGTTGGCGGCAGGACTGTTTTTCGCCGACCAGTTCTACCTGCCCCACACCAACAAGCGCCAGGAAGCGTTGCACAACCAGATCAAAGGCAAGCCCCCGCAAACCTACCTGCGCCCCGACCGCAAATGGATTTTCGGCCAGCACAACGACATCTACTACTACCAGTTCTTCGATCCCGACCGCGACCAGTTCGGCAACGTCACCGTCTTTCAGCTCGACCGTGCCAGTTTCACCATCACACGCCGCATCCACGCCGACCGCGCCCACTGGGCCGAGAATCTGAATCGCTGGATCTACGAGCAGGGATGGGACCGTTCCCTGAACGTCTCGGCCATCGCCAACTATCCGGCCCTTCGAAGTGGCCACGTTTCCCGACCTGCCGGAAACGCCGTCGTATTTCAAGAAAGAAGTCAAGCAGTACAGCGAGATGAACTACCAGGAACTGCGCCGCTACATCCGCGATTTGCAACAGAGCGGATTCGACGTGGTGCGCTTGCGCGTGCAACTGCACAAAAAGCTCTCCTACCCCCTGATCACGCTGATCATGGCTGTACTTGCGATTCCGTTCTCGCTTGTCAACCGGATAAGAAGGGAGCGATCACCGGCGTGGCCGTCGCGGTGGGAATTGCCGTGTTCTACACGGTCGTCTCTCGCCTGTTCGAGGCTATGGGCGACCTCAGCCAACTCCCTCCCGCCCTGGCCGCCTGGTCGCCAGACCTGATCTTCATCCTGGTCGGCGGCTATCTGATTTTGAAAGTGCCGACATAGAGCACGCTGGCTAGTGGTTCTTGGTTGACGATGTCAGGATCTCTCCTCGAAATTCCGGTGACCCTATCGAAGTTGGGCTAGCGCACCGCCATCCTCAATACTGTGTCCGCGATCCAGCGCAGGGGAACGACGGTTACGACGGCGTTGCGTGCGATTGCTTCTTTGGGCATGCCGAAGACCACGCAGCTGGCCTCGTCCTGGGCGACGGTGAGAGCGCCGGCATTGCGCATTTCGAGCAGGCCCTGGGCGCCATCATTTCCCATTCCTGTCATGATCACGCCGACGGCGTGCGGTCCCGCGGATTTTGCGACGGAGCGGAAGAGCACGTCGACGCTCGGCCGGTGACGCGAGACCAACGGTCCATCTTTGACTTGAGCGACGTAGCCGGAGGCGCTTCCCTGCACCAGAAGGTGATGATTTCCGGGGGCGATCAAGGCACGTCCGTTGAGAATGCGGTCGCCGTCGACGGCTTCCTGGACTTCGATCTTGCAATCCCGGTTCAGGCGGTCGGCGAAGGCACGGGTGAAGACTTCCGGCATGTGCTGCACGATGACGATTCCGGGGCAGTCGCGAGGCATGGCTTGCAGGAATTCCCGGAGCGCCTCGGTGCCCCCGGTCGAGGCGCCCACGGCAATGATTCTGTCACCCGCGGGACGTTGCCGCGGCAGTGGGCCCAGCGGCAGAATCACGTCGGCGGTATGTCGCGGAGCAACGGGAAGAAACGGTGCTGGCGTCAATTTGGCCTGGGAGGCACTGCGCACAACATCGATCAGCATGACGGCGGATTCGTGGAGAAAGTCGCGGACGCCGATTTTGGTTTCGTGATGACCTCGACGGCTCCCAGTTCCAGCGCAGAGATGGCGTCTTCGGTGCGGCGATGGGCGACCTCGGAGCAGACGACAACGGGCAGAGGCCTTTCTGCCATGATCTTTCGCAGGAAAGTCAGACCGTCCATGCGCGGCATTACGAGATCTGTGATGACTACGTCCGGCGTCTCCTTTTCGATCTTGGCCAAGGCGATGATGGGGTCAGCGGCAACGCTGACTTTGATCTTCGGGTCCGCACTGAGGATGCCCTGCATGACCTGACGGACCACGGCAGAGTCGTCAACCACGAGAACGTGGATGATGCCGTCTGGCTTTTTCGGTTTTTGCGAGTAGGAGATCACAGAAGCGCTCAGGATCAGAAGGGATTAGCGGCACCGGTCGCTCGCGTTTGGGGTGGCGTGCTCGTCGAACTGGCCAAGGCATGGACGGTGGGCGCAACCGTCTTCAGGTTGGGTGCGATTCCCCCCAGGTGTTCCGAGTGGCCAACAAAGAGCAGGCCCGACGGAGAAAGATGACGGAGAATTCCGCTGAGCACTTTCATCTTGGATTCCTGGTCAAAGTAGATGAGGACGTTGCGGCAGAAGATGAGATCGAAAGAACCGAGGATGGGATAGGAATCGGCGTGCAGATTGACGCGCGCGAATCGCACGACGCGATGCAATTCGGGACTGACCTTCATTACGCCTTTGTGGTCCCCTTTGCCTTTCAGCATGTACGCGCGCAGATACTCGGCGGGAATGTCCTTCGATTTGTCGAGGGGGTACATCGCCGTCCGCGCTTTTTCGAGGACACGAGTGGAAATGTCGGTACCAAGGACTTCTAGCTCCCAGCCTTTGGCCTCGGGAAAGTGCTTCAGCAGCAGCATGGCGAGGGAATAGGGCTCTTCACCGCTGGAGCAACCGGCGCTCCAGACGCGCAGCCGTGGGAGCCGCTCTCCTGCCGCCGCTGCCTGCTGCCATTTAGGAAACACCTCGCGCTCGAGAAAATCGAAGTGCCGGGGCTCGCGGAAGAAATGAGTCTCGTTGGTGGTAATGCAATCGATCATCACGGCGCGCTCGTGTTGCTGGTCGGGCTGCGTCACCAACTGGTAGTACTCCTGCATGTTGTTCAGACCGAGAAGCCGCAACCGGCGGGCAAGCCGGCCTGTCAGCAACGCGTGTTTGTGGGTGGCCAGCCAAATGCCCGCCTCCTGGTAGATCAGCTGCTGAAACTTCCTGAACAAACCCGGAGCCAGCGTCGATCGATCGCTGATCTCACGCTGCCGGGCGGCGGCAGCGTGCAAGCCCGGATCTGTCTGGTTTCTGGGCATCCCTGTGGTCTACTCCGTTTGGGTCTCTTCTGAGGCTTCCGGAGTTGTGGAAGATGCGAGAGGAACATCCGCCGGCGGAAGTTCGAGTTCAGGTTGTGAACCCTCGGTGGCTTGTTCCGCAGCGTCAGGAAGCTCGAGCAGTTCGTCGGTCGACAGAACCTTCTCGGTGTCGAGTAGGAGGCAGAACTTCTTGCCGGAACGCGCCATGCCGAGCAGATAGTCGACTTTGATGTGAGTACCGAACGTGGGTGGCTCCTCGACGTCTTGCGGCCTCAGGTCGATCACCTGGCGCACGGAATCGGCCATGATGCCCATCACCGCCGCTTCATCGCCGCTCTGGACTTCAGTGATGACGATGCAGGTGAGCTTTCCGGCGACACTGGGGGCTTGCCGGAGCTTGACGGCGAGATCAATCACGGGCACGACACTGCCGCGCAAATTGATGACCCCGCGAATCCATTCCGGAGTTTTGGGAACCTGGGTGACGGTGTCGTACTCGATGATCTCTTTGACTTTGAGGAGGCTGACCGCGTACTCCTCGCCGCCGATCATGAACGTCAGGTACTGCTGGACGTTCTGCTCGGTGTCCCGGTTGATTTCTTCTCGTGTAATCTGCATGGGAATTGAGCCCTCTCAGAACCGGGTGAAATTGTGTTCCGCTGCGGAGCCGTTCGCCTTCTTGGGAGGAACCGACGGAGTCGGAGTCAGGTGCTGGAACGGCTTGTGCTCCAGCGAAGGCCGTCGCGTAGCGGAGGCAATGCGTTCTCCGGCCACCCGGAAGAATGCCATGAGCTGCTGCAAGGCCTCCGACTGCGCCGCCAACTCCTCGGCGGTGCTGGAGAGTTCTTCGGCCGAGGACGCATTCCGCTGGGTCACCGTGTCGACCGAGGACATCGCCTTGTTGATCTGGACGACGCCGGAAGACTGTTCCCGGGACGAGGCGCTGACTTCCTGCACCAGTTCGGAAGTCTTCTTGATGGCGGGAACCAACTCGCGCAGCAGTTCGCCGCTGCGCTCCGCGACGGCCACGCTGTTGGCGGCGAGACCACCAATCTCCTGCGCGGCAGTCTGGCTGCGCTCCGCCAGTTTGCGAACTTCTGTGGCGACCACGGCAAATCCGCGGCCATGCTCGCCGGCACGGGCGGCCTCAATAGCAGCGTTGAGCGCCAGCAGGTTGGTCTGATAGGCGATCTCTTCGATGATGGAGATCTTTTCCGCGATCTGCTTCATCGCGTTTACGCTTTCGCGCACGGCGCCGCCGGACTCCTCGCTATCGCGCGCCCCCTTGACGGCCATTTGTTCCATCTGGCGGCTGTTCTCGGCGTTCTGCGTGATGGAGGCGCTCATCTGTTCCAGGCTCGACGTGGTCTCCTCGATGGAGGCGGCCTGTTCGCTGGTTCCCTGAGACAGGGAAGCCGCCGAGGCGGCGACCTGGGACGCGGCGCTGGCAACGCCATCGCTGCTGACGCGAACTTCGCTGATGATCTCCTCAAGCTTCTTTACAAAAGCGTTGAAGGAATTTGCCATCTGGCCGACTTCATCGTGGGAGATAATTTCGATTCGCTTGGTCAGGTCACCGCCGCCCTGGGCCATCTCGCCGAGGTGATCGGCCATCGCCCGGACGGGGCGGGTGATTCCGCGCGACACCACGAGCGTGACAAAGGTGGCCGCAATGAAGGTAACCAGCACCACACTGAACATGACGAGAGCCGTCTGGCGCGCGAAAGCGGTGATGGTCTCTTCCTTGTCGGCCATGATCTTGCGATGCTTTTCCGATAGATTCGGTGGCCGCGGCTTCCATGCGGTGGATTTCGTCTTTCACTTCGGTGACTTTGGCATTGCCCTGTTGCGGCGTCTTGATGGTGCCATCATTGATGCCGGCCACAACGGCATCTACGCCGCGCTCGTATGCCGAGATCTCGCGCTCCATCGCGGTCACCAGTTGCTTGCTGCTGTCGGAGGCGACCCGCGAATCCAGGTCACTCACAGTGGATCGGAGATCGGCCAACTGCGCCTTCCACTTCTCCTGATAACTCTGCATCACTGCCTTGTTATCCATGTTGAGCAGCGTGTCTTTCTCATAGCGGCGGAGTTCGAGCGTAGTGATCTTGGCTTCATCGGCCAGCTGGGAGATCTTGGAATCCCCACGCAGCATGGAGACGGTCTCGCGGGTCACGGATTCCATGCCCCAGTAGCCCGCCACAGCGACGACCAGGAGCAGAAACAGTACGACTCCAAATCCAAGGGCGAGACGTTTAGCAATCGAAGACTTCTTCAACATACGGTGTTCCTTTCGCTTTCAATTTCCTGAGCGCCGAGTCTCCCCGGCCCTCCAATCTTTCTTGTGACTCAGTTCACGGCCTGGGCCTGTTGGGCAACCACTTCCCGCAGCAATGTGCTCACGTCGAGAATCAGCGCCACCCGGCCGTTATCGAGGATGGTGGAACCGGACACGCCGGGCACACCGCGGAAGATCCGGTTCAGCGGCTTGATGATGGCCTGGCATTCTCCCAGCAAATGTTCGACGGCAATGCCCGCATAACCACCGTCGCGATGGACAACGACTACGTTTTCGCGCTCCGGGCGCCGGTCCGGTTTGCCGAACACCTCTCGCAGGCGGATATACGGCAAGGGCTCACCCCGCAGGCTGAGGACGCCGACGGCCTCGCTGGAGATCTGATCCGGAGGAAGCTCCACGCACTCGCTGATCATCTCGAGTGGAATGACGTAGGTCTCGTTGTTGGCAATGACGGAAAAGCCGTCGATGATCGCCAGAGTCAGCGGCAGTCGAATGGTGATGGTCGTTCCCTGGCCTTCCGTACTCTGAATCGCAATCGTGCCGCGCAGCAATTCGATGTTGCGGCGAACCACATCCATGCCAACGCCGCGTCCGGATAGATCGGTGACCGCGTCGGCCGTCGTAAAACCCGCCTTGAAGACAAGATTGAAGAGGTCCTGATCGGTGATCTTCTCCCCTTCGGTCAGCAGATCGAGGGCACGGGCCTTGGCCAGAATGCGCTGGCGGCTAAAGCCGGCGCCGTCGTCGGAAAGCTGGATGAGGATGTTGCCCGCCTTGTGGAACGCGGTGAGGGTCAGGGAACCGCACGGAGGTTTGCCCAGGGAGTGGCGGACCCGGGGCAGTTCGATGCCATGATCGACGGCGTTCCGAATCATGTGGAGCAGAGGATCTTTGAGGTGCTCAAGGACGCGAGTGTCGACCTCAACATCGGCACCGACGATTTCCAGTCGCGCCAGTTTGTTGTGGCTCTGAGAAATGTCGCGCACGGAGCGGGCGAATTGCTGAAACAGAGGTCCCACCGGAACCAGGCGCACCCCCATGACCTGTTCCTGGAGGTTCTTCTGCAGGCTCTCGATTTCGCGATGTACTTCGAGAAGCTGGCGTCCAGCGTCGGTCCTGAGATCTTCGATCAAGCGGCGCATGCGCCCCTGGGCAATGGCGATCTCTCCAGCCAGGTTCAGCATGCGATCGAGTTTGTCAGTGTCAACGCGAAGGGTGCGGTTCCGGGCGCCTAGGGGTACGGCGCCCGGAACCGTGGTGGGGGAGGCCACCGTGGGGGAGGACACTGGATCGGAACCGAGGTCAGCGGCGCGCGTCGCCGTCTTCATGCCCGAGGCGTGGCTGGCGATTGCTTTCTTCAGTTCCTGATGGGTGGAGCTCAGCCGATCATTGCCTTCCGCGGCCGCGGGAACCAACGCGCGCAGCGCATCGACTCCATGCAACAGAAGTGAAATCACTTCGCGGGAGATGGCCAGCTCATGCTTGCGCAGCGCCTCGAGCAAGTCTTCCATGACGTGCGCGAAGCCCGCCAGTTCGGGAAAATCCAGGGCGGAGGCGTTGCCCTTGATGGTGTGGGCGACGCGAAACATCTCGTCGAGCAGTTCCAGGTTGCCGGGATCGGTTTCCGCGGCAATCAGGTGCTGCTCGGTGCGCTCCAGACCCTCTTCGGACTCTGCGAGAAACGCAGCCACGACTTTTTCGCGATCAAAATCCATTGCTTCGTTTCTTTCCCCTTAAATGCGCTGGCACCAGACGATGCCGTCGTCGGTGTTGAGCATGATTTTTCTGCCGTGAGTTCCTCCGGTTTCCTGAACCATCACCGGAATGCCGGCGTTCTTCATCAACTCGAGCGCGGCGGCCACGTTCTGCGTGCCCAGGCTGATGGCACGCCGATCCGCGCTCTGGAACATGGACGCGCCGCCGAAAATCTTGGCCTGGAGATGGGGGAGGCGGCAGCCCAGCGACTGCAACGTCTCCAGCAGCGTCCTGGTCGCCACATCCGCGCAGCGCGAGGACGCAGGGTGGCCTTCGCTCGACGCCGGCAGCAGGAAATGATTCATGCCTCCCACACACAGCCGGCTGTCCCAGAGGCAGATGGCCACGCAGGATCCCAGGATGGTGCGGATCTGGCAGGGATCCGCGCTCACGTGGAGTTCTCCGGGCAGCAGATACGCACGCTGGCGTTCCCCAAGGGCGGGCCTGTTCGAAGCCAGGCACGCGGGTGCGTCCACGGGATGGGCTTGCTGCGGCTTGGGGTGCGTCATGGCCATCAGAGTTGATCCGACCAGGCGCGGCCGTCATCGGTATGAAACACCAGCTTGCGCCCCTGGGTGCCTGCAACTTCGCTCTGCACCAGGCGAATGCTGTTCGTTTTCAGGAAGTGAGTAACGGCCTGGACATTGCGTTCGCCCAGACAATCCCCGCCGCTGCTGAAGGTCACGGCAGGCAAAGAACCGCCGAAGATTCTGGCTTCTAGAAAATTAAGTTGAGCGCCCAGATCGATCATCCGCTTGAGCAGCGCCGGATTGGCGACGTTGGCGTAGCGGGTGGCGTTAACACTGTCCTCCGGGCCTTCGGGCAGAATGAAATGATTGGCGCCGCCGATGCGGTGTTCGGAATCCCACAGGCAGAGCGCGATGCCGGAACCGACGATGGTGCTGATGGCGAACGGTTGCGCGGCGGCGAAGATTTTGCCCGGGATGAGATAGTGGCGCGCATGCTTGTCGTCGGAGGCGTCCAGAACTCGCGGCAAATATTCCATGGGCAGCACGGCCGGGTTGAAACTACGCGTTTTCGGTTTGAAGGTCATGTACCGTTTCTTTCTGTGGTCCTAGCGTGAGTGCCGGGGTTCAATCGCCCGGCCGGCGCAGTGCGACAGCACATTACAAATTTCCCGATCCACCGGCTCGATTCCTGGCTTGTGGGGAAACAGGCGAAACAACACGATCACCGCCGACGGACCGCCGTCGACAAGAATGGGAATCAGCGCGTTCACCGGATCGTCCGTGGAAAGCAGGTTTTCGTTGGACAACCGGAGCCGGTACACCGGCTTGCCGCTGAGTACCTGCTTCAGCTTGGGCTCGCGGCTCACCTCGAGCACGGAGTGCTTGTTGGGATCGACCCCAAACGACCAGTACAGCCACAGTTCCGAGCGTTTCTTGTCCACCTTGAACACCGCCACTTCTTCTGTGCCGATCAGGTTCGCGGCAATTTCGCGAATAGCGTCCAGGGCGTCGGCTTGATCGATGGCCTTCTGCAGGCGCATACGCGCCGCGTACACCTTGGCCTGTGAGCCGATATCCTGGGTTGAGCTTTTGCTTTCGAGCTCCGCGGGCGAGTCGGAATTCTTGCTCATGCGTCCTCGCAACATCCTTTCCAGTTGAATTCGTTTACTCCCCGAGATAGCTCTGCAGGAGTGTGACCAGTTCAAAACTGTCGATCGGTTTGGTGATGTAGTCATTGCAGCCGCTCTGGAAGCCGGCTTCGACGTACTCTTCTTCGCCACGAGTGGTTACGAGAATGATGGGCGTATCGCGCAGAGTGCTTTCGAGACGCATGCGCTTACAGGCCTCAAAACCGTTCATGCGGGGCATGACCACATCCATCAGGACAAGATCGGGCGCTTCGACCACGGCGCGCGAGATGGCGTCAAGGCCGTCTTTGGCGGTCACGCACTCGTAGGCGGTGCGCTGTTTCAGAATCATTTCTTCCATCATCAGCGTGGTGGTCGAATCGTCCACCAGTAAGACTTTCTTCGGCATTCGTTGACCTCTACACCGCGTCGGGTATTGGGGGAACAGCTGTGGGATCGATGTTTTGATCCCAGAGTGCTATGGCAATCGCGTGGCCAATTCGTGCGCGGATGGGTGGTGGGGCTAAAACACTGAGGGCCAATCTGTTAAAGAATCACGCGCAGCGGAGTCCGAAGCCGGTGGAGTTTGATTTCCAGAAAACGCTTACGGAAATCGAACTGTGAGCTCAGATCAGGTGCAGGGTTTTGAGCTTCTGGTAAAGCGTGCTCTTGGCGATGCCCAGCCGTCGTGCGGTCTTTTCCACGTTCTGATTCTCGCCGGAGAAAGCCGCGGAGATGTGGAAGCGCTCCAGTTCTTCCAGAGTCCAGTCCGAACTGTAGGAGTTCGAACGATGTTCGGGGCCAGGCTCGAAGGCGAGATCCCCAGGCTCCAGGCTCGTCCGATCCGTAAACAAGAGAGCGCGTTCGAGAACGTTGCGCAACTCGCGAATGTTTCCCGGCCAGTAGTAGGAGCGCAGGCGCTCTACCGCTTTCGAAGAGATTTGGGCGCGAGGGCGCGCCATGTCGGAGCAGATGCGGTGCAACAGGGAATGAGCGATGGCAGGAATATCTTCCTGGCGCTCGCGCAGCGGCGGAATCGCAAGGGGTACTGTACTGATACGAAAGTAAAGATCACTGCGAAAAACTTTGGTCTCGATCAAATGCCGCAGGTCCTGGTGCGTGGCGGCGATCAGGCGGATGTCGATGAAGCGGTCGCGAACGTCTCCCATGCGGCGAAATCTCTTTTCCTCGACTACCTTCAGCAGCTTGGGCTGGACGTTGGGATCAATGTCTCCGATTTCATCCAGAAAAATCGTGCCGCGATGACCCACTTCAAGCAGGCCCGGCTTGGCGTTGATGGCTCCGGTAAACGCGCCCTTTTCGTGACCAAACAACTCCGACTCCAGGAACTCACGGGTGAGCCCGGCACAATTCAAGTCGACGAACGGTTCCTCCGAGCGCGGCCCGTTTTCGTGGAGCCAGGTTGCCAGGACTCCCTTGCCGCACCCGGTCTCGCCTTGAATCAGGACCGGACTTGGACTATGCGCGACTTTGGCCGCCGCTTCGGCCAGACGCCGGATTGCCGGGCTTTCCCCGAGGAATGGATCCAGCACCACCCGGCGGCGACGGGTATTGTTGGCCAGTTGTTTCTGCTGGTTGCGCGAGTTCTCCAGCAGTCTATGCACGATCATGAGCAGGGCTGAGGCTTCGACGGGCTTGGCCAGGCATTGTTCTGCGCCATTCTTGATGAGCGAAACACCTAACTCCATGGAACCAAACCCGGTCAAGACGATGATGGGGACGGCGGGTTCGAGTTCCTTGAATTTCGGGAGAAGATCGAGAGCCGTGCCGTCGGGGAGGCGGAAATCGAGCACCGCGACATCGGGCCGCGTCGCTGCGAAACTTTTCTGCGCCGCAATCAGGTCCCCGGCTTCTTCGACCTGAAATCCATTGGCGCTCAGATGAGTGGCGTAGGCGTAACGAAGTTCCTCGTCATCCTCCACCAGAAGAATCCTGCGGCTCACGAACGTGGCAGACATAGTTTCGTTCTTTGAGGGCAACATTATACGGGCAGAGGAGCGTTGTGTTGTCAGAAGCCATGGAATCGCGCCGCCCGAATATCCCCACCAACGTCCCATTGGTCAGAACCGGAGAAATGGTCTAATATCAGGCACTCCCCCGGGGCTGTCAGCCGGCTTGGAACTCGGGTCCGGACCGGCCGTCCTGAAGCACTGGCATTCGCGAAAGAGCAGGTGGTTGGTTGATGTTTGACTCGCCTCTTTGCCGACGCCGCACGGTCGCCGCACGATGCGCCGTTTTCTGCGCCGCTCTCGTTTTCTTCCTGGGTTCCGCCCCAATCCATACCCAGGACTCTGGCAGTCGCACCGAAAAGAGTTCTGCTTCTCTACTCCTTCGACAACGACGAAGGGATGTATACCGGATTCGACCACGTCCTTCGCTCGGAATTGAGATCGGGCGTGCGAGAAAGGGTCGAGTTCTACACCGAGTACCTGGACCTGGTGAGGTTCCCCAGCCCAGCCCATGCGGCGAATCTGGTGAAACTGTTGAAGCTGGAGTTCGGGGAGCAGAAGCCCGACTTGATCGTACCCGTGTCTTACTCGGCGATGCAGTTTCTGTTGGGGGACGGGAAAGAACTCTTCCCCGGAACTCCGGCTGTGGCGCTGTTCAACGCCCGAAGACTCGACGAACTGAAACAACGCATCGCGGCCGGAACGACAGGACGCGATATCACCGGAGTTGCGAGTACGGACGAGCCCTCTCGAACGCTGGACCTGGCCCTGCGGCTTCAACCGGACACGCAGCGGGTCGCCGTCGTGGTGGGCTGTTCGCCCGTGGAGAAATACTGGGTCGATCAGCTGAAACAGGATTTCTCGCCCTATCGCCAGACGGTCGAGGTCGACTACCTGACGGGCCTGACCATGAACGAGGTTCTTCGCGACGTCGCCGAATTGCCTCCACACAGTGTCGTGCTGAACACTTTCTTTTTCGAGGATGCAAGAGGGCAGTTCTATTTGGAAGGAGAGGCGTTGGATCTGGTGGCGGGCGCGGCTCACGTGCCGGTCTACGCGATTTATTCCAACGATATCGGGCATGGCGTGGTCGGCGGCCGAATGACCGATCCGGAGAATGCGGGCAGGCAGATTGCCCGGACGGCAGCCCGGGTGCTGGAGGGCGAGAACGCGGCAAAAATTCCGATTGCGTTAGACAACTCGGCGCACGATACGGTGGACTGGCGTCAGCTGCAACGCTGGCACATCAGCGAGAGCCGTCTGCCACCCGCAACCCTGGAACTATACCGTGAACCCTCGGTGTGGGAGCGCTACCGTTACCTGATCATCGCGGTGGTTTCTCTCTGCATTCTGGAAACCATCCTCATTTTGGCGCTCCTGTTCAGCATGCAACGGCGCCAGCGCGCCGAGAAGGCGCTGCGCCAGGAGAAGGCTGTGGCGGACGCCGTGATTGAGAGCCTGCCGGGAATCTTCCTCCTGCAAGACAAGGCGGGGAAGAACCTGCGCTGGAACAAGAACGCGGAAAGGATATCTCGCTATCGGCTCGGATGAGGTCCCTGTACTGGGCAATGTGGCGGACAAATACAAAGCGGCGGCGCAGCGGGCTAAAGATGACGTCTTCGATCGAGGGTCGAGCCAACTGGAACTGGACCTGCTAACTCGGGGCGGCGGTACCGCCCCCTACTTTTTCACCGGAGTGCGGGTGGAACTGGAAGGCAATCCGTATCTCGCGATCGTGGGCATTGACCTGACGGAAAGCAAGCAGGCCGAGGAGGCCGTCCGTCGATCGGAGGCGCAGTTGCGGTCTTTTGTCGAGAACGCTCCGTATGGGATCGGCACCATCGCCGTGCAGTTGGACCGGTTTGTACACGCCAATCCGGCGCTGGTGAAATTGCTTGGGTACAGCTCCGAAGCGGAGGTTTTGGCGCTGACCGTCTCTCGCGATCTGTATTCTGACGGAGATGCCAGCGGATTCCGGGCGCAGCCGACGCGGGCAGATTTCTTCAGCGCGGTGGAGTTCACCTGGAAGCGCAAGGACGGCAAACCGGTAGCCGTGCGGGCGAGCGGACGGCGAACCTTGAGTGAGGAGAGCGGAGGCGATGTCCTGGAGATCATTGCCGAAGACGTGACCGCCCGCCGCCTGCTGGAAGAGCAGTTGCGGCACGCGCAAAAAATGGAAGCGCTGGGACAGTTGGCCGGCAGCGTGGCGCACGATTTTAACAATCTGCTGGGCGTGATTATTGGATACAGCGAACTGCTCACCGCCGACCTGGGTGCCGAAGGTCAGGTCAGCGCGCGCCTGGAAACCATCAAGAAGGCGGGCGTGCGTGCCGCTTCTCTGACTTCGCAATTGCTGGCCTTCAGCCGGCGGCAGGTGCTGCAGCCCAAGGTACTGAACCTGAACTCTCTTGTGGCAGAAACCCAAAAAATGCTGCAGCGCCTGATGGGAGAAGATATCGAACAGAGGATTGTGCTCGATCCGGCGCTGGGTAAAACGAAGGCGGATCCCGGGCAGATGGTGCAGGTCGTCATGAACCTGGCGGTGAATGCGCGCGATGCCATGGCCACGGGCGGCAAGCTCACGATTCAGACCGCGAACATCAGTTTCGAAGACCCCACCAGTTTCGACGGCGTACCGGTTCCGCCCGGGCCCTACGTGATGTTATCGGTCAGCGACACCGGCACGGGCATGGATGCGGAAACGCGGGAGCGTCTGTTTGAACCTTTCTTCACCACCAAGCCGGAGGGGAAAGGCACGGGGTTAGGCCTGGCGACGGTCTATGGCATCGTCAAGCAGAGTGGCGGCTATGTCTTTGCCGACAGTGAACTGGGGAAAGGGACGACTTTCAAGGTTTATCTGCCGCAGGTGGATCTGCCCGTGGAAGAGGCTTCCTTGCCCGCTGCCACCACGGCGGAGCCTCCCTCTGCGTCGGAGACGCTCCTTGTCGTGGAAGATGAACGCGCCTTCCGCGACCTGCTGCGCGACGGATTGCAATCGAGGGGCTACCAGGTGCTGGTCGCGTCCAACGGCGTAGAAGCCCTGCAGGTCGCCGAGCGACATAACGGGCCGATTCGCCTGCTGATCACTGACGTGATCATGCCGCAGATGAGCGGCCCTGAATTGGCCAAATGCCTGACAAAAGTGCGGCGCAATATGGGTGTGTTGTACATGTCAGGCTATGCGGACGATAAGCTGGGCAACATTTCAGAGTCGGACGGCGGTCTGATGTTGATCCAAAAGCCTTTCTACATCGATGAACTTGTGCGCAATATCCAGGAGATGCTGCGCGGGAAAGACAGGCAGGCGAGCCGTGTGGTCCCTTCCCCGGACCTGCAGCGCGGCCGCGTGGAAGGGCTGGGATGAGTCGCGCGGTCGATCGTGCGGTCGATCGTGCGGAAGGAGCCTGCCGATTCACGCGCGCTATTTGAGCTTTCCCCCTGTGGGTTGGCTTGGTCTAGAATCGTGGCATGATGAAGAACTTCGCGCTTGGGTTTGCCCTCCTTCTGCTCCAGATCTGTGCCTACGGCTCAAACTCCCGCTAAACGGCCGCGCATTCTGGGCGTCGACCACGTGGCGTTCTACACCACTGCGCCCGATGGCGTGAAAAAGCTGTATGGCGACGTGCTTGGTCTGGCTTCCGCCGAACCGGTCGAACCCGGCGGCACCCTGCGCTACCTTGTGGGCCGGCAGTGGGTCGGCTACAGCCCCGCGCCCGATCCTAAGTCTACCGACCGCATGGATCACGTAGCCCTCGCCACCGACAACATCGTCGCGCTGCGCCAGTATTTGGCGGGACAGGGAATCAAGGTTCCGCAGATTCAGGGACGATCCGACCACAGCCTCTTCTTCGTCGTGAACGATCCGGAAGGGCATCCGGTCGAGTTTGTGGAGCGCGGCAAGGGCGAGGCCGCGCCCCCGGCGGCTTCCGCGGTCTCGCGCCACATGATCCACGCCGGATTCCTGGTCTACCACCGCGCCGCCGAAGACCACTTCTATCGCGACATCCTGGGCTTCCGCCCCTACTGGCACGGTGGCATGAAAGACGATGAGACCGACTGGCTCGCCCTGCAGGTTCCCGACGGCACTGACTGGATCGAGTACATGCTGAACCAGCCCGAACATCCCGACCTGCAATTGACGGGCGTGATGAACCACATCTCGCTGGGCGTGGCCGACATGAAGAAGGCGCAGGCCATTCTGGAAGCGCACGGCTGGAAGGCGCACGGCGAGGAAAAAGCGGAGCTGGGCAAGGACGGCAAGTGGCAGCTCAACCTGTACGATCCGGACCTGGTACGCGTGGAACTGATGGACTTCAAGCCCACGCAGAAACCCTGCTGCAGTGATTTCACCGGGCCGCATCCGTCGGAATAATCTGTAATCCGTACAATATCGTAAGCCATATATGTACGTACAATGCGAAAGAGAAGCGCCACCCTGCGTTTCGAAGGCCTGGGCATTCCCCTAGAATGCCATTTCCTGAGCCGCCAAGGGCCCTGGCAGCGACGATCTTCGCCGGGAGGAGGGTCAGGTCCATCCGTCGTAAGATCGCGCGTCCCTGAGCCTCCCAGGGCCGTTCTACGAATTCTCCATCACTTACACCAAGGCTCAATGACTTGCGCGGGTTCGCGACGGTAGCCTGCCTCCCGGAGTGTCGGGGCCAGCAACCCAAGGGTCATTGCGAGCCAGATTTGTTAGAATCCTCTCGCCATGATTGATACGGTCCTGATTCCTCCCCAGACAGTGGTCAGCGCCAAGGGCGATGGCGCCGCCGTGGATGTCAGCGGCGCCGCCAGCCGGGTGTTTCTGGTAACCCTTGCCATCACGAAGATCATCGAGCAGGAGTCGCTCGACCTCAGCATTTATGGTTCGCCCGACGGCGCCGCGTGGGGCGCGAAATCCATCGCCGCGTTTCCCCAGAAGTTTTATTGCGGCGAGGCTCCCCTCCTGCTCGATCTGACCGCGCATGCGGACGTGAAATTCGTCCGCGCCCACTGGGAAGTCGCGCGCTGGGGCCGCGGCACCGAGACGCCCATGTTCGAGTTCGGCGTGACCTTGAAAGAAGTTCCGGCCAACATTCTTAAAGATGCGCGGGCTGAGGCGAAGGCACTCGCGTAGGAATTGTGGATTGTCGATTTCTGATTGCAGATTGAGAGGCTGCATGGTTTTCAATCAACAATCAACCATCAACAATCACCTATTTAAAATCGATCCCACCATTTGCCCAACCCGAATCCGCTATATTGATCTAGCATGAAAAATGAAGCATGATGAACGACTCGCAAGTGCTGGTGCGCCCGGCGCGCAACGTGCGCGGCAGTGTGCAACTGCCGGGGGACAAATCCATTTCCCACCGCTATGCCATGCTGGCGGGCATCGCCGAGGGGCCGTCGCGCCTGGAGAACTACTCGACCGGAGCGGACTGCGCCAGCACGCTGATCTGCCTGCGCTCGCTGGGCGTCGTCGTGGACGAGCAAGAGCGACACCGGCAACACCATCGAAGTGAAGGGGCGCGGTCCGTCGCTCGCAGTTCCCGCCAGCGTGCTCGATTGCGGCAACTCGGGTTCGACGATGCGCATGCTCAGCGGGATCGTCGCCGGGCAGAAGTTCACCAGCGAGATGGTGGGCGATGAGTCGCTCTCCCGCCGTCCCATGGAGCGCGTCATCACCCCGCTGTCGGCCATGGGCGCCAAGATCCAGTCGCGCCAGGGAAAGCCGCCGCTGCGCATCACCGGCGCGGCCCTCAAAGCCATCGACTACAAAATGCCGGTGGCCAGCGCGCAAGTGAAATCGTGTCTGCTGTTTGCCGGACTTTTCGCGGACGGTGAGTCCCGCATCGAAGAGCCGCTGCGCACCCGCGATCATGGCGAGGTGGCGCTGCGCGCCTTTGGCGCGCAGCTCTCGCACAGAAATAGTGGCGAAGGCAATGAAGTCCGTATTCGCGGCGGCCAGCGCTTGCGCGGCATCGAAGCCCGCATTCCGGGCGACCTGTCGAGCGCGGCATTTTTCCTGTGCGCGGCCGCCCTGTTCCCCGGCTCGCAACTGATTGTCCCCAACCTGCTGATGAATCCGACGCGCGCCCGCCTGCTCGACATCCTGATGCAAATCGGACTGCGCATCTCCGTAACTCAACTCGATGAGAGGCACGGCGAACTGGTCGGCTCGCTGCAGATCGAAGGCGGCGGCCTGAAGGGAGTCACCCTCGCCGGGGCGGACTCGGCCGCCCTGATCGACGAGATTCCCGTGCTGGCCGCGATCGCCCCCTACACGGAGCAGGGAATTGAAGTGCGCGACGCCAAAGAACTGCGAGTGAAGGAATCCGACCGCATCGCAGCCGTAGCCGCGAACCTGCGGCTCATGGGCGCGCAAGTGGAAGAGCGCGAAGACGGTTTGAAAATCCCCGGAGGGCAAACTCTCCACGGCGCCGAACTCGACTCCTTCGGCGATCATCGCATCGCCATGGCCTTTGCCGTCGCGGGCTTGCGAGCCCAGGGCGAAACCCTGATCCGCGGGGCGCAGTCGGCCGCCATTTCCTACCCCGCCTTTTTTCAGTCGCTGGAAGCCGTCACGGAACAGTAACCGGGCCCCGTTCTCCTCGCCCTTCTTAGGCGAGGGTAACTTCCGAGCTATTACTGTCGTGACCTGTCCCCGGTCCCCTCGCCATACAAAAATACGCAGTAACCACGGGACTCTTTCGCCTTGGCTCCACGTTCCTGGGATTTCTATTTTCTGGAGGTACCCGTAATGCGTTCCAAATGGATGCTGTGCGTAATCCTGGGCCTGGCCTCCGCGGCTTATGCCAAAGATCCCAAGCCTTATCAGACCGGAAAGCTCGTGCAGATGGATTCGGTACAGTGCGGCACGACTGAGAAAGACGCAACCAGTGTCGCCGGCGAAATGCTGGGCACCGACTCCGGCAGCAAGAAAACTCACGACCTTCTGTGCCAGGAGTACGTTTTGCAGGCCGAGCGAGTGATATATCGCATCCGCCCGCGCGATGAGAAGCATCCGGTGCTTCTGCCGGTGGGGGAGCAGGCGCAATTCCGCCTGCAGAAGGACAAGATGCTGCTGCGCGTGGAAGATCTCGACAGCAAGGAGCGCGAGTATATCGTGGTCTCGATGACTCCGCGTTCCGACAGCAGCACGGCCGATGCGACTCCTTCCCACCTGAATCACCTGCAGTAACGACCCGCCAACCTGAAGCGACGCGGAGCATGCTCCCGTCGCTTCGCGAAAAGCCCTTAACCGCAAAGATCGCAAAGAAATGCCGCCGAGGACGCCAAGGGAACTATCGTGCCCGAAGCACTTTGCGAATTCGGCATGCTCCCCGTCGCTTCGCGAAAAAGCCCTTAACCGCAAAGATCGCAAGAAAAGCCGCCGAGGACGCCAAGGGAATCCCGCCCAAGCACTCTGCGGACTTCGCGGCATTTCTTCGCGATCTTTGCGGTTAAAGGCTCTTCGACCTCTGCGGTTAAACGCTCTTTCTCCTGTGCTCAGGGGGCGCCTGTGATAGAGTATTGCCCACCGCAAAGGCTGGCCGTGGGGCTGGCCGAATCCACGCCGTTTTCGCTGTGCCGAAGGAGTCATCCCATGACCACTCTCCGCGATCTGGTGAAAGACCGCAAAGTCTATTCCGTGGAAGCCACCCGCACCGTGCTCGAAGCTGCGCGTTTCATGATGGAACACAACATCGGCGCCCTGCCGGTACTGCGCAACGGACAACTGGCGGGCATCTTGTCGGAGCGCGACATCATGAACCGCGTGGTCGCCGTGGGCCGCACTCCCGGCACCACCGCCGTGTCGGAAGTCATGACCGCGAACCCGCGCGCCGTCGCGGCCGACGAGAGCGTCGAAGAATGTCTGTTCATCATGCGCGAGTTTGGATTTCGCCATCTGCCCATCGTCGACGGCAAGGATTTGACGGGACTGGTTTCGCTGCGCGATATCCTCATGCACCAGGCCGCCGAAATCGAGCGCCAGTCGCGCCGAGCAGCATCGTAAGGATGGGTTAGCTGTTAGGTCGGCTTAACCAGGAACCTGACACCGCAGACCTGACACCCAGCATCACGGCCGCTTTCGCAGCATCACCTCTCCGGGCGGGGGCGGAAGCTGGAAGGGAAATTCGAACATCTTTCCGTCGACGGGCACGCGCAGGATGAATTCTTCCTGCTTCTTCCATCCACTGATCCACTTGCTGTCGGTGCTGAACAGCACCCACCCGCTGGTTTCCGGATTGCCCGGCCCCAGCCGGGTCGGCCGCAAACTGTTCTTGCCCACAAACTCCAGAAGTTCGGCCGAATCCTTCAGGAACGCCCGCACGTAGGCTTCCTTGGCCTCTTTCGTTTCCGGATGTTTTTCCACTTCGCGCGCGGTCTGATGATCCAGTTCGTCGGCGTCGTTCTGAACTTTCTCGGAGAAGGCATCCGGATCGAGCGCCGTCTGCACCACCTGGAAATGCTTCACAAACTCGAGAGAGATATTCTCGACGCTGAATTCCAGCATTCCCTGGCCGCGGTAGCGCACGTCGAGCAGCACCGCGAAAAACGGCTCATGCCGGTGGTGAACTTTTTCCAGTTCCTGGGAATCGACGGCTACGGTGATGCCCACATCGCCGGACCACAGTCCGTAGCGGTATTTGCCGTCGTCCCCGCGGGAAAACGTGCAGCCGGGATGCTGTTCATCCCAGCGCACGGCAGGAATCTTGGGTTTGCCTTGGCCGGAGACGGCGCGCCCCGCATCCGGCACCAGCAAGGAAGCGAAGCGCCAGGACCAGCACCACCACGCGGCGTGCGATGCCAGCGCTGGCGCATGACTAGTGTACCGGTGCGGTGACCGACAGGGTGACGGTAGGATTCGTGCCGGTGATGGTGGTGGATCCGGTGTTGCTGGAGATTACCCCGTCGCTGTCGACCCCCATCAGGGTGAAGGTGTAGGAGTTCACCGGAGTCACTCCATTGGGCGTGGTCGTGGTAGTGGAATTGTAGCTGGTGGCGCAGGACGGCATCAGGAAAAGTGCCCCGCTGATGACGAACAGAGCCAGCAGGCCCCACGCTTTCCGCGATCGCTTTCCACCCGCCGCGGCGCCTAGTCCCACCAGCGCCAGCATGGGTACGGGCAACCATAGAGCGTAGAAAGTGCGGGGAGGAGCAACTGCGCCGGTGGTCACCGGTCCATAGGTGCTGATCGGTGAGAGTCGACGAGACGACTGCTCCGATCACTTTTACCGAGGCGGGTTGAACGAGCACACGGGCGGAATCGTGACCAGCGGGGTGATGGTCGCGCACGACAACTGTACGCCCCCATTGGGATTATTCGGGTCCGGCGGGCTGGTGTACCCGTTAATGGGATTGATGTTGACGATCCCCACACCGCCGCTGCCGGCCGGCACGCTGCTCGGCACCACCGCTTGTTGCACCGTGATGGTGAACTGCGGCGTAACCGCCAGCACCGTCAGTTGCAGCGCTGGCGTCGTCTGGGTGCCCGTCGATGCGGTGCCAGTGATGGTGATGGTGTAACCCACCGTGGTGGTCAGGCCCGTCGTCGTGATGGTAGCCGTGGCGCTGGCCGGGGGCGTCACGGTTGCCGGGCTCACCGCGCAGCCCGGAGTCGAGGTCAAATTCGACGGCGACACCTGGCAGCTCAGAGTCGACGGTGCCGTTGAAGCCGTTGAGGGTCCCCACCGTAATGTTCGACAGCGAAGTGCCCCCCGGCGGCGACTGCTTCCGGCGAAAACGGAGCCGCCTGCAGAGTGAAGTTCTGCGCCGCCGCCGCCGACAGCAAGGTCAGCACAGCGGCCAACAAGCACAGAACCGGGATGCCGGAGTGTCCGGCTCGGGATTTTCCGCCTGGATGGTGACGACTCGGGCTGCGAGGACTCAGATTTCCACATGAGCAGGTTTCGGTTCAAGTAGCTTCGATTCATAGAACAACACAAAGGCTGCCCGGTTCCGCCGGCGAACTGCCTCACGGTCTGCGGATAAGCGCGGCTGGACGGTCCGCCGGAAGACGCGAAAACCGCGCCTCATTTTACCGCAGGCGTTTCCCGAGAGACCACGCGCTACAGTTCCCCGGAATCATTCCCACGGAATCATCCATACTACCATCCCCGTGACGGCCATACGGTCTTGTGGAGATAGTGTTCGTGTAGGGACAGCCGCCCTCGGCTGTCCATCGGGCCGAAGGCCCGATGCCTGTCCACGTGATTGAGCCTCTCGGCAGCAGAAACAGTCGAGCTTCGCTCGACGGACAGCCGAGGCGTGTCCAGTTCCATGACATGGTTTACATTTTGTTCCGACACATCCTTTACAGATTTTAGGGGGAACTCAATCCGCCAGCCAGCGCGCCACGGCCGTGGCGCGCTGGCTGGCGAGATCGAGTTCCCGGATCACGGTACGGCAGTGATAGACCAGCACTCGGTCGTCAAGGCGAACCAACTCCACCCACTGCCCTGCCAGGGCATAGCTGATCTCCCAGCGTCGATGTTCGGTCCAGATCTGACCCTGACTGCCTACCTTCACCACCGTGGCTCCTTCTCGGTACTGCCATGGCGAGGGGTGGGGATCATAGCTTCGAATACTCTTGCTCCACCGACTGGCGGGAGTGTGCATGCCCAAAGCTTGGTGGGGTCGCACATGGTTGTACTCATGGCGATACTCGTCCAGCCACTGTTGCCGTTGTTGGTCCGGTACACCCCGTTGTTTTTGGGCACGCTGCAGCGAGCCATGAAACCGCTCCACCTTGCCCTGGGTTTGGGGATGACGGTAGCCGCTCCAGTGCAACTCAATGCCTTGTCGCATCAGCCACACCGTTAGCCAGGTCGCCCCCGTCGGCGCCTTCGCGTTCCACCACGGCGTGCCATGATCCATCAGCATGGCTTCCGGCATTCCACATTCCTCAAAAGCGGATTGCAGTTGCTCGCGCACCGCTTCCGCCTTGGTCGTCCAAGTCCCGCGTAGCGCGATCAGATAACGGCTGTGATCGTCCAGCACCGACAACGGGCCCACCGCCGTGTCCCATCCCCAGCCCTTGGAGCCTTTGAAATCCATTTGCCACAGCTGGTTGGGCGCGGCCCGTTCGAAGCGTTGCACGGCCGCTTGGTGCCGATCCTCCGCCCGCACCAAGCCTCGCCGCAACAAAATGCGGTGGATAGTGCTTACCGGCAGCCGCACTCCCGCTTGCGCCAGCAGTATCTGCAGCTTGCGCGCTCCCCAGTCGGGATAGCGTTGCCGAAACTCCACCACTCGCTGCTCGCACTGCTCCCCGGTGCGCCGAGGGCTCAAATGGGGTCGCCGGCTGCGTTCGGCAATGCCTGCCAAACCCTGCTCGCGATAGCGCTGCAGCCACAAGTATCCCGTCGGCCGCGACACCTCGAACTCCTGGCACAAGTCCCGAAACGTCTTCTCCTGCCGACTCGCCGCCACTACAAATCGCACGCGTTGTTCCTGAACGTCCACGCTTCTCCAAGTCATCGCTGGTCGCGCCCCCGCGCTCGCTACGCTCGCGCGGGAGTGTAAAGGATGTCCCGGAACAATGTGTAAAGGATGTCATGGAACGCTGTCCCCATACGAACTTGTGTCCCCACAGGAACTTGGACACCCGCCTGTGCCCGGGCCAAAAGATAACGGCCGCCTCCCGCATGGGAAGGCGGCCGTTGCAGTACCGCATAAGTACTAGTTGACCGTGAGCGTCAGGGCCACCGCGTGGGTCAGGTTCGGGTTGACGGAATCGGTTCCTGTAACGGTCACCGTATAGGAGCCGGCAGGGGTACAGCTGGTACAACCTCCGGGTGGCGGAGGTCCGCCGCCTCCGCCACCGCAAGCGGGCAAGAAGAACAGTGCAGCCATGATCAATCCGAGGAGGAGAAAGCCCAGGAGCTTCTTTCTCCGCGAGCCCGTGGTGCTGAAGCGCATCCCCACCAGTGACAACCCAACCACTGGCAGCCACATGGCGTAGAAGATACTGCTCGCCCCTCGGTTCATCGCTTGCGCTGCACCAGTCGTCGTCACCGTCAAGGTCGATGGGTTCGCCGACGTCAGCGAGCACCCGGGCAGCGGAGTGCCACCGCCGGTAACGGCACAGGCGAGGTTGACCGTGCCCGAGTACCCATTGAGATCGTTGATGGTCACAGTGGAGGTGGCTGAACCGCCGGGATTCACCGCCGCAGGACTCAACCCGGTCGCCGAGATTGAGAAGTCTGCAACCGTGGCCGGACCGTAGGCAGCTACGAAAGCATCGGTGCAGGGAACGGTGTTCCCAACGGAATCTTTGCAAGATCCCCCGGCGTAGGTGCCATCGATGGCGCCTGTGGTGGTGGGGAACACGGCAGTCGTGCCGTTTCCGGAATCCGTATCGCCGGTCACGTAAATATTCTGAGCGGAATCCAAACCAATGCTGCCCTCAAACTGGTCTTCGTCGCCTCCTCCGCCGAGAAAGGTGGAAAACAGAAGTTGACCCTGGCTCAGACCGAGGACGCTCACGAAAGCATCAGCATCGCTGGTTCCGCCCTTAAGCGGCTGAGTTGGATTTAACAGGGGGAAGGACGCACTCGATGAAGTGGTTTGCCCTGTGAGGTAGACGTTGTCCGAAGAGTCGAGTGCCACGCTGAGGCCAGAGTCGGTGCCGTCGCCGCCGAAGTAGGTGTTATAGGTGACCGCGGTGCCGGTACTGTTCAGTTCCAGCAGGAACGCGTTTTGCGTACCCAGGAGGGAACTCTGGAAAGTGGTTCCGGAGAACAGGAGGTCCGTCGATGCTGTGGTGCCCGTGATAAAGGCGTTTCCTCCCGCATCCGCTGCAATGGCGAAAGCATCGTCCACATTGCTTCCGCCATAGTAGGTAAAGTAGTTGTAGCCCGAAAGATCTGCTTTGATCGAGGCCACGAATGCATCGTCAAACGAAGTGGAAGACGTCGCGTTGCAGTTGCCGTCGGTGCCACACCCGGTTTGCACGACACCAGGCGTGAAGGGCAGATCGGCGGAAATCGTTTCCCCGGAGACGTGGATGTTGCCGCTTCCGTCCAAAGCGACACCCGTAGCCAGATCCCCACTGCTGCCGCCCAGGTAGCTGACCAGGGCGTAGCTGGCACCCGTGGAGTTGAGCTTGACGATGTAGCCGTCATCGTCCACCGTGTTCAATCCCAGGTTGAGAGCCCCGCCACCGGGCAGAGGGCTAACCACTGCTCCGCCTATATTGGTCGAGAAAGTCTCGCCGACGACATAGACGTTCTGACCGCTATCCACGGCGATACCCAGGCCAGAGTCGCTACCGGTCCCGGCGATGTAGGTTCCCCACGCGATGGAAGATCCATTGAGGGCGAGCTTCACCGCAAAGGCATCGTTGTTGCCGCCTACGACTCCGCCCTCGAAAACGGTCTGCGCGCCTCCGAGGACCGGGAAGTCGCTGGAATCCGTTGTCCCAGCAATATAGATACCCGTGCTGTCGATGGCGATTCCGCCGGGAAACTCATCTTGGCTTCCGCCGAAGATGGTCGTGAAGGCCCGTACACCGGAAGGTCTGATCTCCGTGACGAACACGTCAAAGCCGATCGCGGCACTCGAGCTACCCGGTAGCGTTGTGGAGTCGGTTGCGCCAGCTATGAAAGCATTCCCGCTGGCATCGACGGCGATGCTGACACCGTAATCCGCACCGTCGCCGCCGAAATACGTGGAGTAAGTAACCGTCGGGTCGATCACCAGTTCGCGATTGTGATCGTAGGACCCAAGTTCGAACGTCACTTGGTTCTTGCCCGTCAGTACGAACTTCGCATCGACCGGTTCCCGTGCGCCGTTCTTCGATTGGTATGCAACCGGTTTGTTCAGTTGTATCGATCCAGCGCTGGTGGCAAGGACCAGATTTCCCGCATGGTCGGTGTGCAAGTTGTCCGCACCCTGGAAACTGAGAGCGATGGCTGCGGGGTTGGCGCCGGGGCTCACCAGGTAGTCAAATTCCAACTGTTTGCCCGCGCCGTGAAATGCCAGATCAACCCCGGGATAGATATTGCGGTAGCTCACTTGCCCATAGAGAGGAATATTCGAGTGCCACTTCGAAGGATCGTTGCCGAGGAAATAATTGACCTTGTCCGGCTGCAGATCTTCGGCGACGAGTTGGGTATGAGGATTGGCTCCCAGCAGGTTCATCTCCACGGCTGCCGTCGCCGACGAGCCGTGCGGAGAGGTCTGGGCGCGCTTCTTCAGCATCGCCCGGACGCCGGCCGCTCCACGCCTCTTATTCATCATCATGTCCCGAACTTCGGACATCCTCTTCCTCGCCGGCAGGGACATGATCGCTTTCGAGGATGTCAGGCTCAGCTTGTAGCCGTTGCCCCGTGCCACGTACTTGATCTGCGGATCCGCCTGGCCCTGGTTCGCCTCGAAAGCCAATGGAAGCGCCGCATAGCTGGCTTGGATGCGGGCGTGCGGTGTGGGCGACACCTTCCGGGCGTCCGGCGCCGGTTTCGAAGACACAGTTGCGCCGGAGGCAGTTTGGTGCCGGTTCGACTTCGGGGAACCAGCGACCACGACTCCGACAAGAGCGAGCACGGCCACCGCGACGATCCAACCGGCAGGCTTGAACATTTTGGGGGTAGATGGCTTGGACACGACAGTCCTCCTGTGATGAAACCTTGAAACACAGCTTGGTGAGATTAGACTCGGTCTGAGTGCGAACCCAATACTCGAACCACGCGTCTCTCTCTCGGGAGCCCGTAAGGTTGCAAATCTTTGCAGCTTAGCCGGGAGTATGGAACTGCCGGCTAAGTCTTGTCAATCAGGTGGACAGTGCAATTAAGGTACCACCCACCCGCCGGCCGGACCTTCCCACTGCGGGGGACAGCCTCTCTTTTCCGATGGCGGTTGAAAAACGGGCTTGGCGCCTGCCTGGTTACGGTACGGTGACGATCACGCCCTTACACGGTTTCGAGCCTCGCCTCGGTAGCTGTGCGGCACGGCCGAATCAAAGTAGATGGCGTCTTCGGGCTCCAGAACAAGCTCCTCGCTGCCAATCTTGATCGTCAGAGATCCCTTCATTACGTAGAGAAATTCGACTCCGGCATGCTGGTGAGGTTTGAGTTTTTCTGCCGGTACATTCTGAAAATCGGCCAGGAACGCGCTCAGCTTGCGCTCCGTGGCGCGGTAGTCGAGGCACTCAAAGTAGTACTGCACATCTTGCGCACCGGGCTGCGTCCCGGCCTCTCCGGGAGGCGCACCCGCTCCCCCTTCCGCACCAGCCCTACCACCCGGCGCTTGCGTTCATCGGTGAAGAAATACTCGAGGCCAACCCCGAACACCATGGCGATGCGCAAGAGAGTGGGCAGAGTGGGAAACAACTTTCCCCTTTCCAGCTTGGAAAGCAAGCCCGCCGACAGGCCTGTGTGCTTGCCCAATTCCACCAGTCCCATGCTCTTGCGCAGGCGCAGGGAACGCAGCTTTTCGCCGATCGAATACCGTCCCAGGCCCTCGGAAATCGTGTTGGTCATGCCCGTCATCATTTCCTCATAATAAAACGATTGTTCGCTTTGGTAAATTCAGCGCTTGAGAAAAAGCCACGTCCGGGCGGGCGTGGCGGGAGGGTATCGCGCATCTCTGGTGTAACTTGCTATTGCTTCTTCTTGAACATGTCCATCACGCTGTTGACGGGGTTCGGCTGGTTGGTATTGCCTTTGCCGCTGAGCGCTCCTTTCAGGAGGCTGGTGGCCAATCCCTTGACGTCCGGAGCGAATTTCGGGTCGGACGTTGTCCCCGAGACGTTGATCGGGACAGTCCCAATTCCCCCCACGGCGGCGTTCAATTTGAACGCGAGTTCGTTGGACGGACTGACCGTGCCCGCTCCGGTGACCACGCCAATGGCAGGGACAGTCAAATTGATATTGTCGGCCTTCGTGCCTTCGGGAGCCACGCGCACGTCGGAACTGAAATTCTGAATGGTGGTGTCGTTGCCCGTGTTCTTGCCCGAGAGCGCGGAAATCGCCGACAGTTTCGAGCCCAGGTTGAAGTTGGCGAGCGAGGAATTTTCCAGCCGGACCGTCCCGACCGTAACCAGTTTGTCAACCGGCCCGGCAATCGCCATGGTCGTGTTGAGGGTGCCACCCTTGAGGGTTGACTTCGGAGGCAATATCACGCCCAGAGCCGGAAGCATGGCCTGCAGATCGTCGACCGGCATGCCCTGTCCGTTCACTTTCAGATTGACGGCAGTCACTTTGCCGTGCGCGTCGTAGGTGCCGGTCAGGTGCGCGATGGCTTTGCCCATGGCAACCTCGCACTGCGGGATGGTGCCGGTCTGCCTGACCAGATCATGCATCACCGTGTAGGTGACCTGCACCGGTCTGCCCGCCGGAGCTCCCTTCTGCACGACCTGTAAATTCGTGGCTGTCAGCTTGCCACTGGTTTTTGCTTCGCGGCCGTTGGAGGTGACCGCTCCGTCGTAATCCGCGATGCCTGAAATCCCCGCGGCGGGATCGAGGATACCGGACGCTGCCAGGTTCATTTTCTGAATGTTGATTTTGGCTTCGAGCGGGGTACGGGCGGCATTGTTGGTGTCGATCGGTCCCGCTTTGCCCGCGAGTTTCAAGCTTCCATCGGCCGGCAGCCGCGCCGTCATTTTGAAAGGGAAGGAGACGGTGGGTGAGAAGTTTGTTACCTCAATATTAACTTTATCGTATACATGGGGCTTCTCGGTCGTTCCCGCCCGCGAAACCGTGAGGCGCCCGTCATTCACGCTCAGCTTGGCCACCGACAAATTCGGATTGCTGCCAGAGCCGGAGGAAGCAGGGGAACCGGTAGACGGGGAAGCAGAGGAAGACCGGGCCGCCGGTTTGGGCGCGGACGTATTCTCCCCTCCCAGGCTAGAAAAATTCCATTTCTCCCCGTTCTCCGATCGCACCAGGCTGATCTCGGGCTGGTTCAGCGTCACTTCCGTTACGTTCAGGGTCTTGGAGAAAATCAGCGGAATCATCTCCACGCCCACTTTGAGCGACTTGGCCTGCACGAACGCAGACTTGCTGAACTCCGGGTCGTCCGCGATGGAAATGTTGTCCGCGGTTACGCCCCCTGAGAGCAGCGAGAGCGAAAGATTTCCCACCCTGACCTCTCGTCCCAAAGCCGTCGTGAGTTCCGACTCCAGTTTCGGCCGGAACGTGTTGGCGTCCACGAAGAAGGGAATCGCGATAGCTATGACAATCAGCACCGCTACGATGATGGCCAGAATTTTCAGGATGCGTTTCATGATTCGTACCTCCTGCCGGAACGGCGAATTGCGGTCGGAATTGCGGGAAACTACTGGAACCGCCAGTGTATCACTGCGGGTCCTGCCGTAGCTCGGGGGAGGGCGCGGGACTCAATCCCTGCTTCTGGCTTTGCTGGGCCGCATCCAATTCCTGCTTGGCCTCCTGGTTGCGTCCCATCTGCAGCAGCACGCGTCCGCGCAGATAGTGAACATCGGGGCGCAGCGAGTCGATCTTTTCCGCGGCGTTGATTTCCGCCAGCGCGGCCGCATATTGCTTCTGCCGCTGATAGATTTTCGCCAGCCCCAGGTGAGAATTGACCAGCCGGGAATCGCGGCGCAAGGCCTCGCGATAGTTCTTCTCGGCGTTCTTGTCGTCCTGCATCAGCCAGTAGACGTCTCCCAGGTTTTCGTAGTTGAGGGCCAGATCCGGCTCGATCGCCGTGTCTTTCAAAAATTCGTCGCGCGCGTTCGGGTAATCCCGCTTTTTCAGATAAGTTTGGCCGAGATAGAAGTGCACGTAGGGCAGTTTGGGATTCGCCTGGGCTTCGGTCTGCAGCTCGCTCAGGGCATCATCGTAGCGCTCGAGTTGCAGAAGATCTTTGCCCATCAACAGATGAAACCCCGGGGTGCCGCTTTCGCCCACCTTCATCAGTTGCGCCCATGCCCGCTCGTCGAGGTCCTTCTGCCCGGCCAAGTGGGCCGCCTTGGAGAGCATGTACAGGTAGGTCGGCTCCTCTGATTTCCGGGGCCACAGCGGTTCGAGGGTGCGGGCGGCGTCCGCCCAGCGCTCGGTGAAGAAGTAGCACTGCGCCAGCAGACTGCGCACCTCCGCAGAGTCCGGCTGATCGCGCAGCACCGACTCGAAGGGTGGAATAGCCTTGAGGAAATCATTTTGCCGGTAGTACACCAGGCCGATATTGCGGCGGATGCCCGCCTCTTGCGGCATAATTCGTTCGGCGTTGCGCAGGGCCTCCGTGGCTTTGTTCCATTGTTTGCGCCGCATGTAGACCACGCCGAGATTGGCATACGCGCCTGCGGATTGCGGATCCACTTGCAGCACTCCACGGAAATCGCGCTCCGCGTCGTCGAGCCTGCCGTGAAAGAGCGCGTCCTGCCCGAGCTGAAAAAGTTTCGCCGGGTCGGAGGGCCTCACGCTCTTAGACTCGGTTGCGGACGTGCCGCCGGGCCCACTTCTCGCGGGCGCAGGCGTGCCTTGCGGTGGCGCAACGGCCATCGCCATCCCCACCAACAGAAGCAAGACAGAACATTCTGATGTGATTCGTGCGCTTGACACTGGTATGGGTCTCTGCTGTAGTGTCCGCCAGTGTACGCTTTCAATACAAGCGGCAACGCCAAGTGTGAAAGCGCACCTGCAACATGTGGGGACAGCCGCCCTCGGCTGTCCATCGGGCCGAAGGCCCGATCTCTGATCATCTGACGGACGGCTTGTACCAAAATCGTCGAGCTTCAGTCGACGGACAGCCGAGGGCGGCTGTCCCCACATAACTTCAGAACCGCGCCGCGATTCCGGTTCCGGCGCAAGGGTTGGCGATGGTGACTATTCGGGACGTGGCGAGAGAAAGCGGATTCTCCTCGACCACGGTGTCGATCGTGCTCAACAATGCGCCATTAGCCCGCTATATTCCTGCGGTCACCAAGAAGCGCATTGAGCGCGCGGCGCAGAAGCTGGGATACCGCCCCAACCAGTTCGCTCGCTCCCTGCGCAGCAAGCGCAGCCACACCGTCGGCGTCATGGTCTTCGACATGACCGACCCGTTCTGCACGCTGATTCTGCGCGGCATCGAAAACACCCTCTACCAGTCGTCGTTCCTGCCCATTCTCACCGACGTGCACAACGAGCGCAGCCGCTTCGAGCGCTACCTGGAAATGCTGCTCGACCGCCGCATCGAAGCCCTGATCGTTCTCGCCAACTGGCTCTTCCTCGATATCAACCTGCTGGGCGATCTGGAAAAGAGCAGCATTCCCACGGCCATGATCGGCTGCGAACTGAAGACGGACTCGATCAGTTCAGTCATCGTCGACAACGAGGTCGGCGGCCACCTCGCTCTGGAACACCTGCACTCTCTCGGCCACCGCAAGATCGCCTTCATCCGCGGGCCCAAGGCGCTGACCGACAGCTCTCCGCGCTGGCGCGGCATTCGCAACTGTGCCAAGGAGTGCGGCCTGGAACTGGATTCCCGCCTGATCATGGACCTTCCCGAATCGCGCGATCCCATGTCCAGCTTCGAGCAGGGTCATAAGCTCACCGAAGAATTGATCCGGCAGAAACGTCCCTTCACGGCCCTGCTGGCCTTCGATGATATGAGCGCCTTCGGTGCGATCCGGGCCTTGACCAAGGCGGGCGTGCGCGTACCGGAACAGTGCTCGGTAATCGGCTTCGATGACGTGGCCACCTCGGCGCTATACACGCCCTCGCTCACCACTGTCCGGCAGCCCATGGAAGCGATGGGAGCTTCCGCCGTGGAGATCGTTGTCGAAGGCATCAATGGTGTGCTCGAGAAACGCGACATCAGCGCCACCCATCGCAAGGTGGCTCCCGAATTGGTGGTGCGCGAGTCGACGCGCAGCCTCCTGTAGACCAGCGGAGCGGCCCGGTGCGGACTGGCTGCGAGGCGCAGCGGCGCCCCGGGGAGATCTTGTAAAAGGTTGCACCTCCGACCATTCCCGTGTCGCTTTTTTCTTGACAGTGGTTGCCCTATAAAAGCACTATTCATACGTTTTAATACACCCGTCTTGGGTCTCAATCCATCGGGTAGTAGTGTCGTCAAAAATGAAGCCCCGAGCCGTAAGGCTCGGACAAGCACGGCAAAGCCGACTGAACTGGCGCCGGGCAACGCCCGCGCGAAACGGGGAGAGTGTGACCATGAAATCACATCGTGTGCTGTTACAGGCAGTGCTGTTGGTCGTAACGTTCTGCGGAGCCGCCTGGGCTCAAACCGGATCGATTACCGGCACGGTGAAGGATCCTTCGGGAGCCGCGATTGCCGGCGCCACCGTCGTGGTCACCAGTCCGGAGCGTGCCATCACCCGCCAGATGGCCACCAACTCTACCGGCGAATACAACCAGTCCGCCCTGCCGTCGGGTACCTACGACGTCATCGTGACCGCCACCGGCTTCAAGAAATATCAGGCCAAGGCCGTGAAGCTCGATGTGGGAGAAAAAGCGCGTATCGACGTTTCCCTCGAAGTCGGTTCGCTCAGCACAGAGGTCATTGTGCAGGGCGAGAATGTGGCTCAAGTCGAGACCCAGTCCTCTGAACTCGCCGGCACGGTGACGGGAAAGGAAATCACCCAGCTCGAACTCAACGGCCGAAATTTTACGACTCTTGTGAGCCTGGTTCCCGGCGTCAGCAACCAGACCGGAATGGATGAGCCCCAGGTCGGCATCAACGGGAGCGTGGCCTTCAGCATGAACGGCGGCCGCACCGAGTACAACGCGTGGGAACTCGACGGTGGCGACAACATGGACAACGGCAGTAACGGCACGTTGAACGTGTATCCCAGCATCGACGCTATTGCGGAATTCAAGGTACTGACCTCGAACTATGGCGCGCAGTATGGCCGCAACGGTTCGGGCACGGTAGAGGTTGAAACGAAGAGCGGGACGAAATCCTTCCATGGCAACGCCTACGAATTCGTCCGGAACGATGTATTCAACGCGCAAAATTACTTCAACAATACTGGGTTCGGTGGCACTGGGGTCGTTCCTCCCTACAAAAAGAACGATTTCGGCTACACCATCGGCGGACCGGTGTATATCCCCGGCGTGTACAACAAGGACAAGCAAAAGACTTTCTTCTTCTGGTCTCAGGAATGGCGCCGCGAGCGTGTGCCGGGCTCTTTCAATACGGTGGTGCCGTATAGCGCCGAACGGACGGGGAACTTCAATGACGTCTGTCCGGGCTCAGACTGTCCGATTAATCCCAGCACAGGGTTACCCTTTCCGAATAACCAGGTTCCGGTCGCTCCGGCGGCGGGTGACATCCTACCGCTGATCCCGGTCGGTACTTTGGATCAACCCGGGGCCTCGGCATATAACGCAAACATTACGCTGCCCACCAGTTGGCGAGAGGAACTGGTCCGTGTCGACCATAACATCAACGATAAGAATCGACTCACCTTACGCTACATTCACGATTCGTGGAACACCGTAGAGCAGACTACGATTTGGACCGGATCTTCCTTTCCGACCGTGCAGACGGCCTTCAATGGCCCAGGAGTTAGTGCTGTGGTGCGGCTTACGAGCAACCTGACTCCCACCCTGCTCAACGAATTTGTGGCCAGCTACACGACCGACCACATCTCGTTCCAATCCGTGGGCGCCTGGCAGCGTCCTTCCGACCTGTCCAGCAAAATGGGCGCCATTTTCAATAACGGCTTTGGCGGAAAACTGCCGGCGATCACGCTCAGTGGTGGAAAGTACGATGGATTGTACGAGGACCCGGACGGAATATGGCCGGAAGGAGCCTACAATTCCAATCCGACCTACACCTATCGCGACAACATGACCAAGATCGTCGGACGCCACAACCTGCAGTTTGGCGCCTACTTCGTAGCCGCCCAGAAGAACGAATTGAGCAGCGTTCAGGTCAACGGCTCGCTCACGTTTGACACGGGCTCGACCCTGAGCACCGGCAACGCATTCGCCGACCTGTTGATGGGCAATATCGCGAGCTACAGCCAAGGCAGCAACCAGCTAAAGTTTTATAACCGGTACAAGATTTTCGAGCCTTATTTCCAGGATGACTGGCGCATCAGCGACCGCGTCACCTTGAATTTGGGTTTGCGGATTAGCCTGGAGGGAACCTATCGCGACCGGTATAAGCACGCTTATAACTGGGATCCTGCGGTCTTCGACCCCGCCAGTGCGGTCTTCATCTACGATGCGAATGGGAACGCTCCCGCCAATGCACCTGCGGGCAGCGTCCTAACCGGGGGGACTGCGGGTGCCTTGGTGACCAATGCCAGTGGGCAGGTCATAGGGAATCCGCTCGATGGATTGGTTCAGTGCGGCACGGGCGGCATTCCTGTCGGTTGCTCCAAAGGCCACCTGTTCAATCCCGCACCACGAGTCGGCTTTGCGTGGGACGTCTTCGGCAATGGTAAGACCGCGATTCGCGGCGGTTACGGAATATTCTTCGAGCATGCGAACGGAAACGAAGCCAACACCGAGGGTATGGAGGGCCAAACCTCGCCGTTACTGCAATCTCAATCGCAGAACAACATCCCTGGATATCTGAATATTGGAAACGCGAGCCTGGGATTCGCACCTTCCTTCCCGGCCAGCTTCTATTCCATTCCGAACCAGGTGGTGTGGCCTTACATGCAGCAGTGGCACTTGGACGTGCAGCATGAGCTGCGAGATCACACCGTGGTCACGGTCTCGTATGTTGGCAGTAAGGGCACGAAGCTGGGGCGCCAACGTGATCTGAACCAGTTGACTCCGCTGTCGGCATCGGCCAACCCCTACCAGCCCGGTCAGGCAATCAGTGCTGCGGACTGTAGCAGTCTCTCGAATATCGGAGATCCGAATGTAACGGGAATGGTTAATGGACAGACGATCACAGGTCAGGCCGCCATCAACCTGCAGACCGCGTGCGCAAACGACGCCAATCCCTATCGCCCGTACTACGGCATCGGAACTATCACGCGGCTAGAGAATAAAGCATCCTCCACCTACAACGCCCTTCAGGTTTCGGGACGCAAGAACGTTGGAGCCCTGAGTCTGACGGCGGCATATACATACAGCCACTCCATCGACGACTCATCCGATCGCTACGATGGTTCCTTCGTCAACTCCTACGATCCTTCGATTAACCGTGCCAGCTCGAACTTCGACCAACGCCACATGCTGAATGTCGGTTATGTCTACGATCTACCGTTCTTTAGAAAGCCAGGTTTGACGCGTACGTTGATCGGCGGCTGGCAGTGGTCCGGTATCTTCGCCTTTTCGACGGGAACGCCATTGAACGTGACCAACGGCACGACGTACGGCGACAACGCCGGTGTCGGCAACGCGGTGGGGACGGGTTCGTACCCGGATTTGGTCGGCAATCCCCGGGCAAACGTTCCCTCGCGGAGTCAGGTTACGTCAAACGCCTATGCCGGTTATTTCTATAACCCGGCTGCTTTTGCTACGCCAACCGGATTGACCTTCGGCACTGTTGGGAGAAATTTCTTGCGCAATCCCAACCGGACCAACTTCGACATGGCGCTGTTTAAGCGCTTTCCCGTCAAAGAAAGTATGTCGTTCGAATTCCGGGCCGAAGCCTTCAACATTTTCAACCACACGGAGTGGGGTGGCGCAGCTTCGGGAGGCTTAGGGAGCGATGGCTTCCTTGAAATCAATAATGCGCACCTTGCACGCGTGCTGCAATTGGGCGCGAAGTTCATCTTCTAACCGATTATCACCCCCAGAACGACGAAGCCCGGCCTCGCAAGAGGCCGGGATTTTTTGTGATCGACGACTGAATATGTTTTCGCTCGCGCGTCGCCAAAGGGGACGGGACCCCTTCTAGGGGTTCAGTTCGCTCCTCATTCGCTTAGACAGCTTTTCGATCCGCTTAAGTTTTTCGATGATGTCCGTTGGCAGTGTGCCTGGACGGACACCGGCCATATCCGTAGGGATGGTTTGCGCGCTACGGGCCAGGTCCTCGGCTTCCTGCTGCAGTTTCACGAGATCGATATGATACTGCGGCAACTTCGGTTTGTCCGGAGAAGTATTCCCGTGAGACTGGTCCAGGGAGGCAGGCGGAGGGGGAACTCCAGGAATATACGCGTCCTTAATCTGAGCGCGGGCTGGAAGCACGCAGAGCAGCAGAACAATGGAGAGAAGAGCAGGTCTGATCACGATGCGCCTCGAGATCGTAGGGCGAATTTGCGGTTTATTATACTCTCCTATCCCACCTGCACCGTCTGCCGCATTCCCACGGCCTGCAGCGCGCGTTCCAGATCTGCGACCAGATCCTCCGCACTCTCAATTCCCACCGACAGCCGCACCATCTGCTCGGTCACACCCATCTCGGCGCGCTGCTCGGCCGAGATCATGGCGTGCGACGTCAACACCGGAATCGACACCAGAGACTCCACTCCCCCCAGGCTGGTCGCCAGCGTGAACAGACGCATCGCCTCGCTGACCCGGCGCGCGTCCTCGCCCGTGCCCTCGACCTCAAACGTCACCATGCCGCCGCCCCCGCTCATCTGCTGGCGCGCCACGGCGTACTGCGGATGGCTTTTCAAGAACGGATAGTGCACCCGCCGAACTTTCGCATGTTGACCCAGAAACTCCGCTACGCGCAGCCCATTCTCATTCTGCCGCGCCACCCGCACCGCCAGCGTCTTCAACCCGCGGATCAGCAGCCAGGCGGCGTGCGGGTCCATGCAATTGCCCAGCGTCGTGCGGGTCTCCCAAAGTTGCTCCATCAGTTCCTGCCGCCCGCACACCACGCCGCAGGTCAAATCCGCATGTCCGCTCAAATATTTCGTGCCCGAGTGCATCACCAGGTCGATGCCGTACTCCGCCGGATGCTGGTTGATGGGTGTGCCGAACGTGCTGTCGATCATGCTGATCAGCTTGTGCTCTCGGGCCAACTCCGCGGCCTTCTTCAAGTCGACCACGCGCAGCGACGGGTTGGTCGGCGATTCCAGGTACAGCATGCGCGTATTCGGCCGGATCGCCCGCGCGTACTGCTCATAATCGGTGGTATCGACGAAGGTCGTCTCAATCCCCATCTTGGGCAGCCACTGCGAGAAGAACTTCGTCACCCCGCCATAGATGTCGCGCTGCGCGACAATGTGATCCCCTGTCTTCAGCAGCGCCAGGATCGTGGTCGTGATCGCTCCCATGCCCGAGGCGAACGTCCGCGCCGCCTCCACGCCTTCGATCGCGGCCACGGCCTGCTCGGCCGCCGTGTTCGTGGGATTCCCCCAGCGCGTGTAGTAGCGGTCGGTCGTGGTCACGCGCTGCTGCTCATCGTTGTCCGTGACTTCGAACGTCGAGGTCTGATAGATCGGAGTGCCGACGGGGCCATTCTTCTTTTCCATGTCGGCCGCGCCGTGTACGGCGGCGGTTTCAGGGCGACGCGTGTTCCGTTTCATGTATGCCTCGCTTCTCCCAAGGGTAATTGCGCCGATTCGACTCCGGCAAGGGAAACCCGCAGGGTGTAGCTGGGAGAAAGACTTGTATCAGGGCATGCCTTCAGGCACGCCACCCAAGCACGGCAGCGCATGGCCGGCTTTAGCCGCTGGGGGACAAACCTCGGCGGCTAAAGCCGTCGACGATTCGCGTCTGTCGGCGGCACCGCTAAAGCGGCGCCCTGATACGAACCCGCGCGGCGCACCATTTATAATGCCCAGTTCGTTCACAAGTTATAATGCCCGGTTCGTTCACCAGCCCATGGACTTAGGTCTGAAAAACCGTGTAGCCCTGGTGGCCGCATCCAGTCAGGGACTCGGCCTCGCCACCGCCGAAGCTTTTGCTGCCGAGGGATGCCGCGTCGCCATGTGTGCGCGCAACCGGCAGACGCTTGAAGCCGCCGCCGACAGAATCAGAAAGCGGCACGGCGCGCAAGTCTTCGCCGAAGCCTTTGATGTTTCTGACTCCGCCGCGGTCAGCCGCTTCGTCGCGGCTGTGGCTGCCAAGTTCGGCAGCGTCGATATCTGCGTCACCAACGCCGGAGGCCCGCCTGCCAAGGGGTTCCTGGCGGCCACCCTCGAGGACTGGCAGCACGCCATCGAGTTGAACTTTCTGAGCACAGTTTATTTTGCCCGCGAAGTCATCCCCCACATGCAGCGCAAGCTTTGGGGCCGCATCATCACCATCACGTCGATCACCACCAAGCAGCCAGTGGCCGACCTGGTGCTTTCGAACGCAGTGCGGGCCGCGGTGGTGGGCTTGGTCAAAAGCCTGGCCAACGAGTTTGGCAAAGACGGAATCCTGGTCAACAACGTTGGCCCCGGATTTACCGCGACCGACCGTCTGAAAGAGTTGGCCAAAGCGCGCTCTGCGGCCTCAGGCAAGCCAGAGCAGGAAATCTTCGACGGCTGGGCCGCCGACGCTCCGCTGAAGCGCCTGGGCGAGCCTCGCGAACTGGCCGAGACCGTCGTCTGGCTGGCCTCGGAGCGCGCGTCCTACGTCACGGGCCAGACCGTGCTGGTTGATGGCGGCATGTATAAAGGTTTGTGAGCTTTGAGCCACGAGCTGCGAGCTATGAGCTACGAGCAACGGCTTTGTGGCTTATGACTCGTAGCTCATGACTCGTAGCTCGTAGCTCATAGCTCGCAGCTCCAGGAGATTCATGCGATCCATCGCTTCAAGAATGTCGGTCATGAGTGGGGAAGGCGCGCTCTCGGTCTTCGCCCGAGCCAAAGAACTGGAGTCCCAGGGCCGGTCCATCATCCACCTCGAACTCGGCGAGCCCGATTTCCATCCGGGCAAATCGGTGATCGAATCGGCCGCCCAGGCGCTGGCGGAGGGCAAGGATCGTTACTGCGCCGTGGCCGGCGTCCCCGCGCTGCGGGAAGAGCTCGCGGCCTACCTCGACCGCACGCGCAGCATCAAGGTTTCGCCGGCCAACATTGTGCTCGCGCCCGGCTGCAAGCTCGCCCTGTTTCTCGCCATGATGGCCCTGCTCGAACCCGGCGACGAGGTCCTCTATCCCGATCCCGGATTCCCCGGTTACGCCTCAATCACGCTGGGCCTGGGTGCAGTTCCCGTGCCCTTCACGCTCTTGTCTGGCAACCATTTCCAGCCGGATCCGGCAGAAGTTGCTGCAAAGATTACTCCGCGCACGCGCATGCTGCTGACCAACTCGCCCGGCAATCCCACCGGAACCGTTTACACCGACGCGGCGCAGCGCGCCCTGGCCGAACTCGCCGTCAAGCACGATCTCTGGGTGCTCTCCGACGAAATCTACGCGCGCATTCTTTATGGCGGCGAGTATCTTTCCATGCTGCGCTATCCCGGGATGCCCGAGCGCACGCTGATCATCGACGGATTCTCCAAGAGCTTCGCCATGACGGGATGGCGGCTGGGATACACGGTCGCTCCGCCCGAGGTCGTTCCCGCATTGCTGATGATGGCGGTGAACACTTACACCTGTGTTGCCGAGTTCACGCAGTATGCCGCCATCGACGCTCTCCGCGACCGCGAGGGCAACACGCCGCACATGGTAGGGGAATTCACGCGCCGCCGCGAACAGTTCGTGCGTGATCTGAATGGCGTGCCGGGGTTCCGCTGTCTTCCGCCCGAAGGGGCGTTCTACGCGTGGGTCGACATTACGGGCACCGGCATGCGCGCCGAGGATTTGTGCCGCATTCTGCTGGAAGACGCTGGCGTTGCCGCCATCCCCGGCGCCGACTTCGGCCCATCCGGCAAGGATTTCATCCGCTTCTCGTTCGCATCGTCGATGGCAACCCTGCGGGAGGCGGTGGCGCGCATCGTGAAAGTATCCACGGCTTGGCAGGCGACCGCCGTCGTTCGATAAGGTGCGGTTCTCTACTTTACCGCCACGCCCCACGGACTGTTGTCGGTGTTGATTGGCGGCAGGACCGACAGCGCACCCGTGGCAGGCGTGATCGCGTATTGCGACACGCTGTTGGAGTTGAAGTTCGCCACGAAGAGCCAGTTGTCATCCCCGCGAATTGCCATCGACGTGGGCCCCGAACCCGTAGCCACGGCCTGCGGAGTCAGCGGCGACAGACTCCCCGATACCGGGCTGATTTTGAGCGGCGAAATCGTGTTGGAGAGTGTATCCAGAACGTAGACGTTGTTGCCATACGGATCGACCACCAGCGGTCCCGGACCAGTTGCGCTCCCCCCCAGGCTGAACGGCGAGCCCGCGACCGGCACCAAGGCTCCCGCAGGTAACGCGGTGCAGGTTGTCGACTGGGTCGCTGAGCCGTTGCACATGGTGTAGGCGCTGACTTTGTTGGTTAGGCTGTCGCTTACGTATACGAACCGGTTGCAAGGATCCACGGCGACCCCGGCCGGCACCGCATCGGTAGGGAAAGAGGGTGCCGGACCCATAGTCGAGGGATTCGTCAAAACGCCCGAAGAAGTCTTCACCCCAAATTCAAACACCTGGTTCCCCAATCCATCGACCGCGTAGAGATACTGCGAGGTGGGCGGGTTCAGGCCCACCGCTGAGCACACGGCATTCTGCGTTCCGTTGACACCGATGGCGGGGAACACCGTGGGCGTCGGAGCTACGGCGACGATGTCTAGACTCGATTGCGGGACCGTCATGGCCGGACTCGATGGGAAGAAAGTCGATCCTGGCACTTCCGTCAGGCTGGCGCTGCTCCCGATGGCAAACACCGAAACTGAGCCCGGCACGAAGAGTCCCGCGCCGTCGGTGGTGGCTCGATCGGCCACAAAAAGAAACTTCCCGGCTGGGTCCATCGCCATCGTGCTCGGAACCACGCTGACAAGCTCAGTTGTGGCAGTCCCTTGGATCGTGACTTTTCCCGGGCCAAACGCAACCAGGCTTCCGGCCGGGGAAGTCGTCCCGTTGGAGTTCAGCTTAAAAGCCAGGATCCCGGTTTTGCTGCCGGAACATAACGAACTGGCGTTGATGATCGTATAGGCAAACGCTCCCGCTGGGTCTACCACAATCGAGGTCGGCAAGCCATTCAAGACGCAGTTCAAATTTCCCGTGTTTGCCGGCGTGTTGCTGATCGCCGAGACATTGCCGTTGTTCAACCTGAAGCTGAACGTCTCGAGCAGCCCTGAACCCTGACTCCCGACCACCATCAGGCCATCGGACGAGGAATTGTAGTTGCTTCCGCACGCTACCAACACTCCGATTGAAACCAGAACCACCACCCCGAGCAGCCACGCGAATCGTTTCGACATTCTCAGCTTGATCTCCATTAGGTTTGTGAGGTTTAAGCGTGCACACACCCGCGGGCGCCCCGCCGGCCGGGTTCTGCACTCTGGAAAACGCGGGAAATCTCAACCCATTTGTGTATCAGGAAAGCGCGGGAAGAGCAAACTCCCTCAACCGCTATTGGAACCCTGGGAGCGCTACGGAGTTGCCCGTTTTCCCAGTAGTTTCCAGTATACGAGAGGATCGGAGAAGATGCCTGACTTCCGACCTCGGACCCCTCAGAGGTTTGAGGTCCCACGGGACGAGGCCGTATTTACACGGCCCGGCCCGATGGAACTGGCTGAGGCAACGCCTGAGTGCGCACCTCCCGGGAGATCAGCGGGAGTCGAATTTCCACCATCAGCCCGCCTTCGGCGCGATTGAAGGCCGAAACTTTCCCCCCGTGGAAACGCACGGCGCGCTCGGTGATGGCCAGTCCCAGGCCAACTCCTCCGGTCAGGCGTCCCCGGGCATCATCGAGGCGGTAGAACGGCTCAAACAGTTTTTCCAGAGCATCGGGAGGAACACCCGATCCAGAGTCGCTCACTCGGAGGACTGCCTCGTGCCCGTTGGCTCGTTGCTCGCGCGCCAGATCGATTTCGACCGAAGTACCTTCCTGGGTGTAGCGGATGGCGTTGCGTACGACGTTTTCCACCGCGCTGTGCAGCAGGGAATCATTGCCGCGCACTCCCCAGTCGCCCTCAGGGATTGCCGTGTGCACATGGCAATGCCGCTCCTGCGCTTCAAACTCCGCATCCTCGGCGACATTGGCCACCAATTCGTCCAGGGGCACGGGAGTCTGTGGCACCCGGTGCTCTCCGTCTTCCAGGCGGGCCAGGGTGAGGATCCTGCCGATCAACTCGTTCAACCGGCTGGCTTCGAGTTCGATGCGGTCCAGCATGTCCGTGCTCTCTGCGCCGGCGCGCTGCCGCGCCAGGCCCAGGGCAACGCTCAATCGCGCCAGCGGCGACCGCAGCTCGTGGGAAATGTCATTCAGCAGGCGCGACTGCGCCTTCATCAGACTCTCTAGCCGTTCCGCCATAGCGTCGAAGTCCCGCATCAGGCCGGCGACCTCATTTCGCTTTCCCGTCGCGGGTGCGCCCGACCGGGCACTCAGATCTCCGGCTGCCAGCTGCCGCGCCGCTGCCCGGAGCCGCACAATCGGTTTGGTCAAGTACCAGGACAGGAAATAGCACACAATTCCTGAGGAGATGACCAGGATGATCAGCGCCGGCAGTGGCATCCCACGCGGACCAATAAACACGCGCGGCCCCGGCGGCAGACCCAACACCAGCGTGTACCTATGCTTGCCATCGGACGAAGCGCGCGAGTCCCGCTGCATGGGGGGCGCTGGAATAATAAATCCATCGCGCGGATTGCGTGGCCCGCCCGCCGCCACACGAATGGCCCAGTCCGGAGCCGCCCGGTGCGAGATTTCCTCGCCGCGCTCATCGAAAAGATAGGCACGCACGTGCTGGGTGCCTTCGAGATCCTGCATGTACTGACGGAGTTGTTGCTCGCCGCCCTCTTCATAGGCGCTCACCGCATCGTTCAAGACGGTTGTGCGCAGGGCCTCCCAGGTAGAACTCCGCGGGCGCAGCGCCAGTGTCAACAGAATGGCGGCCACGAGAAAGATGGCAAGCGCCAGCCAGAACGACAGAAAAATTCGTAGAAACAGGCTTCTCATGCTGGACTCGTTTTTCTAAGCCTTCACCTTCTCCCGGGGACGCGCAAAAATATAGCCTACACCACGAACTGTCTTGATGTGCTCGTCGCTGTCGGTATCGCCCAGCTTCTTGCGCACCTTACTGACATGCATATCAATGCTGCGGTCGAAGGGCGAAAATTTGCGGCTGAGCACGGCATTCACCAGGCGTTCCCGCGGCACCACGCGCCCGGCTTCGCGCAGCAGCACTTCCAGCAAATTGAATTCGACCGACGTCAGTTCCACCGGCTTGCCCTCGAGGCGCACCGTGCGCGTCGCCGGATCCAGTTCCACATCGCCCACGCTGACCACGTCCGGCGCCGTCGAGGCGCTGCCGTCCGCCCGCGTCCGCCGCAGCACGGCCCGAATGCGCGCCACCAGTTCGCGCGGGTTGAAGGGTTTCGGAAGATAATCGTCGGCGCCGATCTCCAGCCCCACGATCCGGTCCACATCCTCACCCCGGGCCGTCAGCAATAGCACCGGCAGGCGCGAAGTCGCGCGAATCCTGCGCAGCACTTCAAATCCGTTGATGCCGGGCAACATCACATCCAGCACCGCCAGCAGGTACTCGCCCGCCGTCGCTTTCTTCAGGCCGCTCTCGCCATCGTGGACGCATTCGATGGTGAATCCTTCCGCCCGCAGATATTCACCCACCAGGTGGCAGAGTTCCACGTCATCGTCAATCACCAAGATTCGTTCCATCGCAGACATTATTGTGCACCCGGGGAGAGCGACCCGTAGTAAAGAATTGTCATCCCTCTGATGACTCTGAGTGCCCCGGTCTAAGGTCGCGCCTTTTGCGTCAAAACAGGCCCTACCCTGAACCGCTTTGACAAAACTTTACTCCGGTTGACCGTCTTTTTACCGCCTTTGTTCCCCGATCCGTGTTCCTATCAGTGTACGCACAGACCGGGACATCCGGAGAACCCTTAGGAGTCAGACATGAAATCGATTCGTTTCGCTTGTTGATCGCCGCCATGGCGGTTTTGCTGGGCAGCGCCATCGCCAAGTCGCAGACCACCGACGCTCCCCCACCCCCACCCATGCACGGCCACGGATTCGGCATGAACGGCGAAGGCCACAGGATGGGGTTTTTCGCCAAGGCACTGAACCTGACCGATGACCAGAAGGCGCAGATGAAGGCCATCATGCAGAAGGAGCACCCGGCCATGAAGCCGCTGTTCCAGCAGGAGCACCAGATCGATCAGCAGCTTCGCCAGTATGTGGAAGGTCCTTTCGACCAGGCCAAAGTGCAGGCCTTAGCCACACAGAAGGCGCAGATCGAGGTCGCAACTCACGGTAGAGCAGACGCGCGTGCACAACCAACTGTACGCGTTGCTGACCGCGGACCAGCAGGCCAAGTTGAAGCAGATGGAAGCCAACCACGAAGCCCGCATGCAGCAGCACATGAACGAGGCGCCGCCCGCTTCTCCGGAGCAATAGGCTTGAGGGGATAGAACTCTCCTGGGAGAGTCCGTGATCAACGGCGCGAGGCTGGGGCCTCCAAGCCTCGCGCCGCTGACGTGGAGAAAAACCTAATGACGACCGACACGTTTCTGTTCAACGCCGGATGGCTTTTCTTCGCCGCCTGGATCGCAGTTATCGCCGGCGTCACCGTGGCCGCCTTCGGCCGCGATGTGCTCCCCTCCAAAGCGTTCCCCGACCCCGCTCAGCCACCTCACACCGCAGAGGACATGCGCCCCGCAGACCCTCGCCGGCGCTAACCCGCTCGCTGGCTGGGGGAACGCCCAAAAACCTGCACCCCGCCTGCTAGAATTTCATCTACAGAATCTGCATGCTGCCGAAGAGTCTGCGCCCGCTGCTGCCGTATCTGAAACGCTACCGCTGGGGCTACGTCGCGGGCACGCTCTGCGTGTTCCTGACCAACGGCATCTGGATCCTGTTTCCGCTGGTGCTCGGCAAAGCCGCCGACGATCTGCATGCCGGTGTGACCCGCCACAAGCTTCTGCTCTACGCCGGTATCTTGCTGGCCATCGCCACCGCCAAGGGAATCTTCCAGTTCCTGACGCGCTGGATCGTGATCGGGGTTTCCCGCGACATCGAGTTCGACCTGCGCAACGATCTGTTCGCGCGTTTGGAAGGCCTGTCCTACTCCTACTACCAGCGCCACCGCACCGGCGACATTATGGCGCGCGCCACCAACGACCTGAACGCGGTCCGCATGCTGCTGGGCCCCGCGATCATGTATTCGGCCAACACCATCGTCTACACCGCGGGCGCGCTGGCGTTCATGATCTCCATCAGTCCCTGGCTGACCCTCTTCACGTTCCTGCCGCTGCCGGCGGTGAGCATCGTGATCCAGACCTTCGGCCGCCGCATTCACGATCGCTTCGAGAGAATCCAGGCCATGTTCTCCGACATTTCTGCGCGCGCGCAGGAGAACTTCTCAGGCGCGCGCCTGATCCGCGCCTACGTGCAGGAAGACGCGGAAATTCGCGCCTTCGAAACCGAGAACCAGGAATATATCCGCCGCAGCCTGCGCCTGGTGCGGCTCATGGGCATGCTCTGGCCCACACTCGAACTCATGCTGGGCTGTGCCGTAGTGCTGGTGTTGTGGCTGGGCGGGCGCGAAGTCATCCACGGACTCTCAACCGTGAAGCTGGTTTCGAATCTCGGAACGTCGCATCCAGGAATCACGGCCCCGGCAATCACGACAACACTGTCGCTCTCCGGCTCGATGAGCGTCGGGCAGTTCGTCTCCTTCAGCACCTACATGATGCAACTGACGTGGCCGATCATCGCGTTGGGATGGGTCATCAATATTTTTCAAAGAGGCACAGCTTCGCTGATCCGCATCAATGAAATCATGCAGGAGCAGCCCGAGATCCAGGATGCTCCGGGCGCGCAAGACCGCGAGATCGAAGGCGAGATCGAATTTCGCGGACTCAACTTCAGCTACGAAGGCAAGCCCGTCCTGCACGACCTGAACCTGCGCGTACCCGCGGGCAGCAGCCTGGCGATTGTCGGACCGACGGGCTCGGGGAAGACGACCCTGGTGAGCCTGATCCCGCGCATCTACGACGCGGAGCCGGGAGCAGTTCTGATCGATGGGCGTCCGATTCGCGAATACTCTGTGGCATCGCTGCGCAAAAATATTGGATTCGTTCCGCAGGAAACTTTCCTGTTCAGCGACCGCATTCGCGAGAACATCGCCTTCGGCGTCGACTCCGCCACCGACTTAGCGCATAAAGACCAGGAGATTCACAACGCCGCCGACGCCGCCAATATCGCCACCGACATCGAGGGCTTCCCCGAAGGCTACGACACGATGGTGGGGGAACGCGGCATCACGCTCTCCGGCGGACAGAAGCAGCGCACGGCGATTGCGCGCGCTCTGATCCGCAATCCTAAGATTCTGATTCTCGACGACGCGCTCTCCAGCGTCGACACCCACACCGAAGACAAGATTCTCAACCACCTGCGCGACGTGATGCGCGGCCGCACCACCATCTTCATTTCGCACCGCGTCTCCACCGTGCGCAACGCCGACCGCATCGCCGTGCTGCACAGCGGACGCATCGTCGAGCTCGGCACCCACGACGAACTGCTGGCCTTGAACGGCTACTACAGCGACCTGTATAACAAGCAATTGCTGGAAGAAGAACTGGCCGAAGTCTGACGCGACGTCGTAACATTTTCCTGGGGACGTCGTCTAAGGCAGTGCCGTTGACATTCTTGTGACAACGCTGAGAGTCGGTCTGTCTACACTGGGGATTGGGGCCCCCTTGCACCCGCCATGCAGCGAGTCAACACGCAGGAAATCCTCGATTCAGATGCTTGCCCGCCAGTCGAAGTGGAAGCTTCGCTGCGCGATCTGTGCCGCATCAACCGCTGGTTCGGCGGAGTCGCCACCACGCGCAGGCTGATCGAGCGCGTCGCCTCCGCCACCGGACACAAGAGTTTTTCCGTGCTGGAAGTGGCCGCAGGATTTGGCGAAGTGCCCAAGGCGGCGGGCCAGCAACTGGCGCGGAAGGGAATCGCGATCGACGTGACGCACCTCGATCGCGTGCGCTCCCATCTGCTGCATGGGGAACGCGCCGTGGTCGCGGACGCGCTGGCACTTCCCTTTCAGGATGGCAGTTTCGATCTGGTCAGTTGCAGCCTGTTCGCCCATCACCTGGAACCCGCCGAACTGGCGCGCTTTACCAGCGAGGCGTTGCGCGTGAGCCGCTGCGCGGTGCTGATCAATGATCTGATCCGGCATCCCCTGCATTTGGCGCTGGTGTACGCGGGCTTCCCGCTGATGCGGAGCTATGTGTCGCGGGTCGATGGACTGGCGTCGGTGCGGCGAGCCTATGTTCCCGACGAGATGCGGCAGATTCTTTCGTCGGGCGCGGACCTGCTACGCGAGTCGAGATCTCACGCCACTTTCTGTTTCGCATGGGAGTGATCGCGTGGAAGACATGCGAGCAGACCAGAACGTGCGAGCCGCGTAAGAGTCTCCCGGTCGAGCTTCGCTCGACGGAACAGCCGAGGCGGCTGTTCCCACATAGAATCTCTCGACGGCCGATCAGCGGACGACCAGCACTTCCCTGACGTTGTCGCGGGCGAGGAAGAACTTGATGGAGGCGAAGTCGCGGAACAGGGTTTCGATGTGGCGGTTGTTGAAAACGCGCTGCAGGCGGAAGCCGTCGGTAATCGCGGTGTGAACCGCACCCGTGGGACCGCGGCGCGCTTCCCGCTTCAGCACGATGCGCTGCATTTCGAGCGTGTCTTTGCCGATGATGTGGAAGCGGTAGCAAGGCGAATCCGGCCCGGCATCTTTGGTGTGGAAAAACGCCAGCAGCATGCCTCCGGGCTTCAGCACCGACCACAACCGTCCCATCACCGGACGCACCAGGCTCTCATCCAGGTAGTCGGGCAAGTTCCAGCACAGCACCACATCGAAATGCGCCGCGGGATAGACCAGGTTGTCGGCCAGGAACCGCCGGCTGTCGAGGATCACGTTCCCCTGCTCGTCTTTGGTGACCAGGCCGGGCTCGGTCGAAGCGACCAGCAGATCTTCGCTATAAATCTTGTGGCGGCGTTCGGTGAAGAAGCGGATATTCGACGGAGAAGTGGAGCCGAGATCGAGAACGCACAGCGGAGAGTCGGAGTCCCAGATGCGGGAGAGTTCGCCGAGGCCGCTGGAACGGCGCGTGAGTTTCTGGGCGGCCTGTGGAGTGGCCGCCTCTGTTCCGCCCGATGAGCCGCGAAAGAGCTTCATGAAATTCTGGGTGACTGATGCCATCAGACCTTATACGCCGCCTCGCCCATGGCGGCCGCTCCCCAAGACTTTGAATCGACCTCTAAAACCAACACTTTAACTCACCAGGTGGCCGGAGGGGAGTTACTTTCCTGCCGCTTTCTCGGCTTTGCCCTGAATATCGACCTTGCCTTTCAGGTAGGCGCCTTCTTCGATGGAAATCCGCTGGGTGGAAATGTCGCCGGTTACCACGGCGGACTTGCGTAATTCGACGCGGTCGCTGGCCTGCACGTTGCCCTCGAGTTTGCCCTGCACCACCACGCCTTTGGCGTCAACGGTGGCCTTCACCGAGCCGTTAGGACCGACGGTCAAGCTGTTGTTCTTGAGAGCGATGCTGCCCTCGACATGGCCATCAACGTAAAGGTCTTCGCTGCCCGACAATTCGCCTTTGATGACTACGGACTTGCCAATCTGCGCCAAATCTGCCGACAACGGAGCACTCATGGATGTTCTCCTTAAGGAAGCGGGATACTGCAATACCAAGATAACTGGGAAGGCAGGTACCGGAACGGCCGCGTCGCTTGTCTCGACTATACCCAACTAAGAGAGCGCGCGGCAAGCGCGGCACTGTGGGAGCGGACGAGACCGCCGCCAGCGCACGGCTGCCGGCAACACTCACTGCAACCTGGCGGGCAGGCTGCTACTCTAAAGACGAGATGGATGCGGCGGGACAAAGCCGGTGGAAAGCGGGTCGGCGGCAGGTGTACGCGACGTTGGTCCTGCTGGCCGCGGTGCGCCTTCCCGCCCAGGACTCGAAAGCCCCCGAGATGTCGGCCGGCGAGCTGGTGCGGGTTACGGTAGCCAATGAAGTCGCGGCGGCGAACGACATCAAGACGAAGCACATGTTTCGCTCGCACCGGCAGACACCGAAAGGCTCGCAAACCCGCCTTTATGTGGAAACCGATGAGGCGCTGGCGGCAATGCTCATCGCCATGAACGATCAACCGCTGACCGCGCAACAGCAGCAGGGGGAGATGAACCATCTGACGTGGCTGATGAATACGCCCGACCAGCTTCGCAAGAAACATGCGCGCGAAAAAGAAGATGAAGACCGGACGATGCGCATCGTGAAAGCCTTGCCCGACGCTTTCCTTTATGAGTATGCCGGGAAGGAAGTCGGGGCGAGCGGAATGGGCGAAGCCGGAGGCCCACTGGTGAAGCTGAAGTTCGCACCCAATCCGGCCTACTCGCCACCGTCGCGCGTGGAGCAGGTGCTGGAGGGCATGAAGGGCGATCTGCTGATCGATACCCAGGCGCACCGCATCGCGAAAATCGACGGCACGCTGTTTCGCGACGTCACGTTTGGCTGGGGCATCATCGGCCATCTCGACAAAGGCGGACACTTTCTGGTGCGCCAGGGCGACCTGGGCTTAGGCGATGGCGCGTGGGGCATCACCGAAATCAGCTTGAACGTGACCGGCAAGATTCTGCTGTTCAAGAGCCTGAGCATGGTATCGGACGAAGTGTTGAGTGACTTCCGGAAGGTGCCGGAAAATCTGACGTTTGCCCAGGGCGTGGAGAGGTTGAAGACCGAGCAGGAAAGACTGGCGCACAACAGCCACTCGAGCGAGGCTTCAGAAACAAAGAACGCGCCGCAGTAAGTAGATCAGAAGCTCTTCATCCGGGAATTGTTCATTTCAGGGAGCCGATTTTCGGTGGTTCTCCGCCGCGGTCGAATAAATTCTCCAGCGTCGTGATCAGCATTTCCACGTTGTCTCTCTTCGGCACTAGCGCGTCTGCCAACTCATGAGTGCGGTGTGGAAGCGCGGTGCCTTGATCAGCATAATCGTGGGCACCTGGGGCCGACAGCGCTTGATCTTGGTGGCAACCAGGGCAACTTCAGCATGATTGTGGTCCACATCCAGTACCACGGCATCCACGTGCGCACGGGCGGCCAGTTTGATGGCCTCATGTCCGTTGTGTGCGTTCAGAACGCGGTAGCCCATCTCGTTGAGGCTCCAAGCGCGCAAACACAGAATGATGCGATCCGTGCCGAAATGAACAATGGTGCGGCGTATTTTTTCGAATCCCGACATACCTGGGTCCACCTCGTGGAAGGCAAACAACTCTGTCGGCAGAACCGTCGACGGTGCTTGCTCAAAGCGGATAGTAAGTGTCGAGATCGCGGACAGGCTGTTCAGAATTGCACACTCAGCGCAATTGTCAAGCAAGCCGATTCCATTCTGGGAACCGGTGGCCGGAACTCACGCTCGCAGCGTTTCTTTTCGCACCGTCAGCTTCTCAATCAATTCCTCTTTGACGCGGTAGCCGGTTCCCGGCTGGTCGCTGATGGCGATCATCCCCTGCGGCGAGACTTCCACTTCCGGGTCGATGATGTCTTCTTTCCAGTAACGCTTTGAGGCGGAAACGTCGCCGGGCAGGCGGAAGTTTTCCAGCGTGGAGAGAGCAATATTCTGGGCGCGTCCGATGCCGGTTTCCAGCATCCCGCCGCACCAGACCGGAATGTTGTGGGCCTGGCAGAGGTCATGGATCTTGAGAGCTTCGGAGAATCCGCCGACGCGGCCTACCTTGACGTTGATGATGCGGCAAGCGCTGGTTTCAACAGCGAAGGCGGCGCTGCGCACGCTGACGATCGATTCGTCCAGGCAAACCGAAGTGCGCAGTTCTTTCTGCAGCCGCGCGTGATAGTAGATGTCGTCGTTCCACAGCGGCTGCTCGATCATCAGCAGATTGAACTGGTCGAACTTGCGCAGGTGCTCGACCTGATCGAGCGTGTAGGCGGAATTGGCGTCGCAACTCAAAGTGATGTCGGCCCAGCGCGAGCGGATACGTTCGAGTACGTTCACGTCCCAGCCGGGCTTGACCTTGATCTTGATGCGGCGGTATCCGGCCGCCAGTTCGATCTGGATCTTTTCCAGCAGTTGCTCGATCGAGTCCTGGATGCCGATCGAAACGCCGCAGGGAATCTCGCGGCGCGTGCCGCCCAGCAACTTCCACAGGGGCAGCTGCTTCTGGGTGGCTTCGGCATCCCAGAGAGCGTTTTCGAGCGCGGCCTTGGCCATGCGGTGGGCGCGCACCTTGGCGAACAGCGCCGGACATTCGCGGGCGGAATCGATGCGCTTGCCCAGCAGCGCGGGGATCAGGTACTGCTTCAGAGTCGGCCAGGCGCTTTCGATCCATTCGCTGCTGTAGAAAGGATCTTCTCCGACCACACTCTCGCCCCAGCCGTCGGCGCCCTCGCTGTGGACGGTGACCAGAAGAATGCGGCGGCTGTAGGTACGGCCAAAGCTCGTCTCGAAGAAGTGGACGAGCGGCATGTGAATTTCGCGGAGCGTGATGGCTTCAATCTTCATATCAGTTCTAAGAGTGTGACGCCAATTTGCCGGCTGTCGCGAGTTATCTTGCCCTCGCATAGCGCCGCGAGACGCCCCCGCACAGCCGGCAGGATGCCGGCGCTACTTTACGTCAACCTTCTGATGCGTATGACCATTTCTCATCCCAGTGTCCCAACAGGAACTTGCCGTTGCCTTCGGGGTCGCGCTCGTAGCCCAGTACTGCAAGTCCACGGGAAAACGCGCGCAGAAACTGTTCGCGATTGTGTTCCTGCACCTGCCGCGCCTTACCGCGGGTTTCTGGCGCGGCCTTCCAGTCATAGATCTGCGCCGGCACTGGATGCCGGATTCGCTGACGATGGGCGGATTCTTTCCGGTGGCCAGCAGGGTTTCGACCCGCTTCGACCTCAGCCACCACTCGGCAATCAGGCGGTCGCTGGGCAGACCTCCCTGCAGCGGGGACGACGTGATGCCGTACTGGTTGATGTTATAGCGGCGGGCGATGGCGCCCAGCTTTTCCAGGTTGAGATAGGCGTTCTTGATTTCCAGGGGATCGAAGGTCCACTCAATCAGTTCGATGCCGCGGGCCAGCGCGTCTTCGCGCTGCAGCAGCTTCAGGCGGCGGCCGAGGCCGCTATTGCGATGGTCTTTGCGCACCGCGAGCATGTGCGAGTGCAGGTAGACGTGGCCGGTGCGGGTGCCGGGGACCGAGAGCGCGAAGCCTACCATGACATCCCTGTCGAAGGCGCCCATCACTTGGCCGCCGACCTTGTCGGCGACGACGAACATGCGCAAGGGCACCAGCTCCGCGTCGGTGAAATTCCACACTTCTTTCTGCAACGCGACGCAGGCGCGGAATTCCTCGATGGTGTGGCAGCGGCGAAGCACGATCGAGTCGGTGCTCACGCTCGCTTCTCCTCGGCTGACTTTTGTGATTCGTCTCTCTCGTGAACCTTGGCCTGCTGCCAGAGCGATTCCAGTTCCTCCATGGGAGCCTGATCGGCGGAGCGGCCGGATTCGTGGAGACGGGCCTCCATCCACTGAAAGCGCCGCTTGAACTTTCGGTTCGTCTTGCGCAGCGCGGATTCAGGATCGAGCGAGAGGTAGCGCGCAATGTTGACGAGAACGAAAAACAGGTCGCCGACTTCATCTTCCAGCCGGGCTTGCAGGTCTTCGGGGACGACGGTTCGTCCCGATCCGGCCATGCCGCGGCCCTGGGGCCGGGGCCCGGGGGCGGGAAATTCCTGCAACTCCTCGCGGAGTTCGTTGGTCTCTTCGTGCAGCTTCTCGAACAGGCCTTCGACATTCGGCCAGTCGAACCCGGCCTGGGCGGCGCGAGAGCTGAGCTTGTAGGCCTCAAGCAGAGAAGGCATCGCGGAAGAGACTCCAGCCAGGATCGAATGCTTCTCGCTCCTTCGCTGCAGGATCTGCTTCCGCGCTACTGGCTTGCCGCTTCTTTCTCTCTTCCACCTTGAGCGCTTCCCAGTTGCGCTTGACCTCGGCGGACGTGTCGGCCTTCACCTCGCCAAACACGTGCGGATGGCGGTTCGACGAGCTTGGTGGAGAGGCGATCGAGCACGTCATCAATCGAAAACGAAGACTGCTCCTTCGCCATTTCGGCGTAGAAAAGCACCTGCAGCAGCAGGTCGCCGAGTTCTCCGGCGAGTTCGGGCCAGTCGCGATTGTCGATCGCTTCCAGAACTTCGTAGGTTTCTTCCAGGGTATAGGGCTTGATGGAATCGAAAGTCTGTTCCCGGTCCCAGGGGCAGCCGCCGGGGGCGCGCAGGCGCTCCATGATGGCGACGGCTCGCTCGAAACGTTCTCCTGTAGTGGGCATGCGGCAACCAATGTAAATGACGGTCGAGGCAGGAGGCAATGCGCGGGCGCACGCGTGACCTGCCGGGACGCAGGACGATAAAATGAGAAACAGGCCCGGGTGAATTCGGACCGAAGCAGTCTGTATTCGCCGCGAGAAGCACCCTGCCGGTTACTTTCGGCATCATTCTCGCGCAGGTTTATCTGGAATCGGTCCGCGCATCAGGTGGACCATCGTTACCTGTATCTCTGTGTCCAGCGGGAGCAGAATCATAATAAGGGAGCGTGTCCTAGACTTGGGCAAGGAGTCCTGAATTACTCGCGGCATCCTGTATCCAATTTAAATACATGAGCTTAGCGGTTAAACCTCGACCGTCCTTGGAAGGGCAGCACTTCCACGTGGTGGTCATCGGCGGCGGCATCAACGGCGTGGCCGTAGCGCGCGAGTGTGCGCGTGCCGGGAAGCGCACGCTGCTGGTCGAGCAGAACGATTTTGCCTCCGGCGTGACCAGCCGGTCGACCCGGATCATTCACGGCGGCCTGCGCTACCTGGAACATGGCGAACTGGGGCTGGTGCGCGAGTCAGTGCGGGAGCGAGAACGGTTGCTGCGCGAACGATCGCACCTGGTGCATCCGGTGCACTTTCTGTTCTTGCTCAACGAGCAGAGCCAGCGCAGCGCTCTGAAGGTGCGAGCCGGGCTGTGGCTTTACCAGCGTTTTGCGAGAAGAAAATCCAGCGACCTGAGCGAGATGGAATTGAAGCGGGTAGAGCGCGCGCTGGATGCCGGCCACCAGTGGTCGATCTTCAACTACGAAGATGCGCAGTGCGAGTTTCCCGAACGCCTGGTGGCGGAATGGATGACGGAAGCGGCCCAGGCAGGCGCGGTGGTGCGCAATCACTGTGAAGTGCTGGCAGTGGACGTGTCCCAGGGCCGGGCTCGAGGCGTGCTGTTGCGCGACCGCATTTCGGGAAAAGACGAGCGCGTCGATGCGGGCTGGATCTTGAACTGCACAGGTCCGTGGGCGGACCGGATTTGCCAGCGTTCTTCGGTGCGCACCGCCAAGCCGATGCTGGGCGGGGTGCGGGGATCGCACATTGTGCTGCCGCGTTTTTCCGGCGCTCCCAGCTCGGCGCTCTACACCGAGGCTGCGGATGGGCGTCCGGTTTTTGTTTTGCCCTGGAATGAGCAGGTGCTGGTGGGCACCACCGAGGTCCCGGACACAGGCGACCCGGGAAGGACTGCGGCCTCCAGCGAAGAGATCGAATACCTGCTGCGCACCGTGGCCAAGCTGTTTCCCAAGGCGAAGATTTCGGCACACGACATCAGGTATGCCTTTGCGGGAATACGGCCGCTGCCGAATTCTCCCGGCAGTAAGGCGTCGGCGGTGACGCGGCGTCATTTCCTGCACGACCATACGGCGGATGGCGCGGCGCGGCTGATCTCCGTTATCGGCGGCAAACTGACCACCGCGGCTTCCCTGGCACGGGAATGTGCGCGCAAGATTGGCATCGCCGTCCCCGAGCCGGGCAGGGTAGCGATGGGCCCGGGAAGTTCGCTTGATCCCATGCTCGATCAGGAAGTGGTGGAGGTCGCCCGCGCCGGGTCGGTAAGCGAAGAAACCGCGCGCGGCATGATGGAGTGGCACGGCCCGCGCGCCATGGACATTGCCCGGATGGCGCTGGTCAGTGCCGAACTGCGGGCGCCGATCTGTCCGCATACCTCGCACATCGTGGCCGAAGTGGTAGAGGCCTACCGCAACGAATTTGCGGTGACTCTGGGAGACGTCTTGCTGCGCCGCATCCCGGTGGCCATGGGGGCGTGCTGGTCGGAATCCTGCAGCCGCGAGGCAGCGTTGCGCATAGGCGCCGTGCTGGGCTGGAACGAGCAGGCCCTGGGGGCGAATCTGGAATCGTTTGAGACCGAGCGCGTCGCATTCCTGCAGCGTCCGTCCCGCGGCGCGGTTGCGCTGGAAGCCGCGGCCGACTAACCCCCGCCCACCGCGCGCTAAGTTACCCGCCTTCATTCCGTACCTCCGCACCGGAACACAAGCAGCAGGAGGTCCCAACGAAAAGCAGAGCAGGGTTCACCGGAATTGCGCAACCTGGTTACTAAAGATCGGCCAAGACCTTGAGTCATCTGGGAATGGACTCCGGGGAAAACTACACTGGCGCGAGTGTGCCGGGATTTTCCCGGTAACAGGGGCGTAGTGCGATGTTGATTCCCATCAAGCATGAGAACATGGCGGCCCGGCGCTGGCCCGTGGTTACGCTGACATTGATTGCGATCAATGTGCTGGTCTTCCTGTTCACCACATCGTCGATCAAGCATGAGGAGCGGCAACTGGGCCAGATGAAGTCGCACATCCTGATCCTGGCGGCACTGCATCCAGAGTTGAAGCTGCAGCCGGAGTCGCAGCGCCTGGTCGACGGATTCAAGCAGAGCAATCCCGAGCAGTGGAAACAGGTGCAGAATTCGCCTCGCGAAATCACTGACGACGACCGCAACGACAACAACAACGAAGACGCCAACGCCAACGACAACAACGACGCCAACGATAATGACGGCGCTAACCACAACAGCAATGCCAACCAAAAGGCTGAGGCCCTCTCGCAGCTGCAGGCCGAGATGGACTCGCTCAATGCCCAGTTTGTCGACCCTGTCGAAGGCGTCGATCACCGAGCAGTATGCCTTCATTCCGGCGCAGCCCACCGCCATCAGCTATCTGACGGCGAACTTCCTGCATGGCGGCTGGATGCATTTGATCGGCAATATGTGGTTCCTGTGGCTGGCGGGATTTGTGCTGGAAGACGTGTGGGGCCGCTGGCTTTACCCGGTGTTCTACCTGATTGCGGGTGCGGTCGCGCTGCAGTTTCACGCCTGGTCGAATGCGGGCAGCATCATTCCCACGCTGGGCGCATCGGGCGCGGTGGCGGCCTTGATGGGAGCGTTCCTGGTGCGCTTCCCGAAGATGAAGATTGAGATGGCGTGGATCTGGTACATCAGCCTGATCCGGCTCTTCCGCACCGGAAATCCCTTTCGCATGTGGCGCTTTCAGGCATCCGCCTACTGGCTGTTGCCGCTGTGGTTGCTGATCGAAATGTTGTACGGAGCGGTCTCCGGATCCTCAGGCGGCGTGGCCCACTGGGCGCACGTGGGAGGTTTTCTGTTTGGAGCGTTGGCGGCGGTGGCGATCCAGCACTCGGGACTCGAGCATAAAGCCAATAAGGCGATTGAGGATAAGATCGCCTGGACCGCTGATCCTGAACTCGAACAGGCCAGCGGCATGATGGAACACGGACAACTCAGCGAAGCGCAGGTGCTGTTGACGAATTACGTTGCGGCCAAGCCAAACTCGCTCGACGCCTGGAACCTGCTGCGGCAGATCTACAAGGGGCAGAACGATACTAAGGCGTACCTGGAGGCGACGGTCAAGACCTGTGGCCTGCACCTGAAGGCGCACGGCATCGAAGCGGCCTTCCAGGACTATGCGGAGTTCATCGATGGCGGCGGCAGCAAGATGCCGGCGGCTACCTGGCTTGAACTGTGCAAGGGCGCGGAAGAAATGCGGGAGTTCGAGCGTGCGCTCGCGGAGTATCAGGAACTCGCGCAGGCCTATCCCGGTGAGCGGCAGGCGCTGACCGCCCAACTGAGCGCGGCGAGACTTTGCCTGAAGCGTCTGAATCGCCCGCAGGATGCGCTGGCGCTCTACCAGGTTGCGGCGGCGTCTCCGATTCCGCATCTCGACTGGGAACAGCACATCCAGGCCGGCATCAAGGAAGCGAAGGCGGCCATGTCCCCGGGAAATGCGGCCGCGGCCGGGGCGCAGTAAATAAACTCAGAGAGCAATTCAAAAACTAAAGCAGGCCCGACTGGAGATGTCGGGCCTGTCCTCCTGCGGCCAGTCTTTCCTACTGAGAAGCGCTCGGCGTTTTGTTCCTCTCGCGTTGCAGGGGAGCCACTGCGCTCACCTTTTGCGCGGCAACCCACTCGTGGATCCTGGTCGATAGAACGTCCAGCGGCAGCGCGCCCGCGCCCAGCACTTCATCATGAAAACTACTCAGACTGAACTTGTCGCCCAACTGGTCTTTGGCGTACTGGCGCAGCTTGAGGATCTCGAGTTGACCGATCTTGTAACCCAGCGCCTGCGCTGGCCAGGCCATGTAACGATCGGTCTCGCTCTGCACCTCGGCTTCATCAATGGCCGAGTGATCGTGGAAGAAGTCAACCACCTGCTGCCGCGTCCAGTGTTTGTAGTGAAACCCGGTATCAACCACCAGTCGGATGGCGCGCAGCATGTCGTCCTGCAGGTGACCGTAGTAGCTGTAGGGATCCTGAAAGAATCCGACTTCCTTCCCCAATCGCTCGGAGTAGAGCGCCCACCCCTCGGTGTAAGCCGTGTAGTACTCGTTTTGCCGGAACGGAGGAAGCTGCGGCAGTTCCTGAGCAATCGCGATCTGCAGGTGGTGGCCCGGGACCCCTTCATGATAGGCCGTGGTTTCGCAGTCCAGCGTCGTGCCTTTCTCAAAGTTACCCGTGTTCACCATGACGTGAGCGGGTCGTGACCCATCCTGCGCTCCCTCAACGTAATGCGTGGAGGCCTCCTTCTCGCGGAACTCCTCGATCGGCATGACTTGCAGCTTGGCTTTGGGAAGACGTCCGAACATCGACGGAAGCTTCCCATACATCTGATCGATGTACTTTTGATAGAGGTCAAGAATCGCCTGACGGGAATGCGCGTGCACCTTGGGATTCGTCGCCAGGGAAGCGCTGAAGGTCTTGAGGTCTTTGTAGCCGAGCTGGTTGACGACTTGCAGCATCCGCGCTTCGATTTCCTTGACTTGAGCCAGGCCGATCTGGTGAATTTCTTCCGGCGTGAGGTCGGTGGTGGTGCTCTGTTTCACGCGAAAGGCGTAGCGCTCGGGGCCATCGGGAAGTGACCACACGCCCGGGTCGGTCCGTCCTTTTGGGGCATATTCCTCCCGCACGAAGGTGGTGAATCTCACGTAGGCAGGGAGGACTGATTCACGGATTGCGACCAGACCCTGCTCGCGCAGCCGTTTCTGGTCGGCGACGGAAATGGCGTCGGGAAACTTGGCAAAGGGCTCGGCGAAAGGAGTGGCATTAGGAGCTTTGGTCGCGAGGCCGTTGGCCTGCTCGACTACTTTCTCCAACAGGATGCGCGGGGGCATCAGTCCATCGGACATGCCCTTGCCCATCTGGATTACATTCTCGTCGAAGACGCGAGGAATCTGCTGCAGCCGCGAAATGTAGTCCTCGTAGTCCTTCACGCTCTGGAACGAGAGGAGGGATGCCAGTTGCGGAAGATCGATGTGAACCCCGCTGAATTGCGACACCGGCATTTCCCACGGCTTGAACCGTGCCTCCTCGATGGAATTACGTAGGTCACGAACCATCAGGATTTTGTTTAGGGATTCCTGCTCGGGGAACCCGGTGATGTCGATGGCTTCGAAGCGTGCGAGATATTTCCGGCTCTGATCGAGATCATCGTCGATCGCCTTCTGTGAGAAGTCGTCCAGTTTGTCGTTCCAACGCTTGTCTCCGAGGATGGAAGCAAAGATCGGGTTGGTGCGCAGCGTGTACTCCCAGCGTTCGGCAAGCAAGTCGTTCAGGGCTTTTCTGCGGGCCTCGAGGTCGGCCTGCGACGGCGCTGCCAGAGCAGTGGAAATCAGCAGGGATGTCAGAAAGGCAAACAGCGCCAGAGATCGCATGATCGGGGTCTCCTTCTGGGCTCAGAAATAGCGGTCATTATAAATGCGTCTCGCTCGCCCCACGCGGCGAAACGATTGCATCCGCGCTATGTACTCAGCGTCCGGCAGAGGAGGCTCGTGTCGTCGGAGATGATGCCGTCGACGCCAATGTCTGAGAGGCGCCGCATTTCGTCGGCATCGTTCACGGTCCACACGATGACTTTCTTTCCGGCGCCTTTTATTTTGCGGATCAGTTCGGGCTCGACCAGGTCCTGGTGGGGAATCACGTATTCGACGGGAAGTTCACTCCAGAAGCGGAGTTGGGTCTTGGACTCACAAATCAGGCCAAGCGGAATCGTGGCGTCCTCCGCGCGCAGGACTTCAGCACTCCGGGAATAAAGGATGAGACTACGAATCCGCGGCGTGGCTTTTGCCTGAGGAACAGATCGAGCGTGATTCTCTCCAGACCCTTGACCTTGAGTTCAATGTCGAGGAACGAATCGCGGTAGCGCTGCAGAACGTCCCGCAGCCGGGGCAACTGGGAGACCTGCTTCGCCGTGGAGCGGGAAATAGCAAATCCGGATGCCTTCGGGTCATGGCAGACGACCGCCTCTCCGTCGGCGGTGAGGCGCACATCGAATTCGAAACCGTCGCAGCCGTCGGCCAGGGCATGGTCGAAGGAGGCGAATGTATTTTCCGGAATCGACTTGAGGGCGCGGGCGCCCCGGTGGCCGAGAAGCAGGGGACGGCTCATGCGCTGCGCATCAGTCAAGATCGAAATCTCGAATCGGCTTGCCGGTGTCCGGAGTCTCCTTCGCCTTCTTCACGCGCCTCCTGAAACTTCTTTTCGAGGAGGTCGGAGGCGTGCTTCTGGGCCTCCACCGACTGCTGGAAGATGGACTCGCGGCGGCTGTCCTGCTCGCGCATGGCCTTGGCCGCCGCCTCCATGTCGCTGAAGGTTTTGGGCTTGACCGCCGCGGTGTGGGCAATGACGGCGCGGGTCTCGGTGTCGATTTTGAGCACCGCGCTGCAGCAGGGGCAGGTCACTTCGAAATTGGGGGGATTCTTCGCCATGTGAGCGAATCATACCGCAAAACAGGGTCCGCGACGAAGGGCTGGATGTCCCAGGCGGCGGGTTGAACGTTGTACGTATCATGGTGTACGTACAAATGTTCCCGCAGGAACACTGTGGAAAACTTTGCCCCTGCGTTTTCAATGCTTTAGCTTGATGGGGAAGATGTGGAACAGGTTGAGCATTTCCCATCCCAGCAGGAAGACCGACAACAGCACCACCATCACGGCCATCAGTTCCCCGAAACTCAGGCCGCGGCGCGTCGGCTCCAGGCGCCGGGCGGCCAGGCTGAGAATGTTGAGCGTGGCAAAGCCGAACACGACCGCCCAGAGGATGTTGTAAACATCCTGCCGCGACCCGCGATAGAAGGCGGCGACGGCAACTCCGAAGAACACCGCAGCGTAGGCGCGCGCCACCGGATAGACGACCAGTGCGGCCCGCGTGGTTCGGGTGAAGCCCGCCATCAGCGACACTGCAGCAGGTAGCGCCATAGGTGGAACGAGGGCCTGAAGGCCAACTGCTCAGACCGGGCCCGAGTATTGGATATTACATCTTTTTCCGCTTCGGTTCACGACCTCAGAAGGCGTGAGCAACCTTCTGGTCAAGAGGCGCGCCGGATGCGGGCGCGTTGGTTAATATATATGGAGCTATGGCAAAACGCCGCTTCATTTTCTTCGACGTCGGCAATACGCTGCTGTTTCCTAATCGCGCGCGCATGCTGGCGCCGCTGCCCGCGGACCGCCATCCCACGCTCGAGGCATGGCAGGCTCTGGAGCGGCGCACCAAGCAGGAATTTGATCAGGGCCTCATGGACGGCAAGGTCGATCACGGCTTCTGGTGGACCTTCCACACGTATCTGCTGCAGCAGCTGAATGCCCTGGACGATGGCGTGCGCGATACGCTGGTCGAGAACACGCAGAATTCGGCCAACTGGGACCAGATTCTGCCGGGCACGCGCGATGCCCTGGAACGTCTTCGGCAGGCAATATGCGATCGCGGTGATCTCGAATGCCGACGGCAGGATTGACGCCGTGCTGCGGCGCTGCGGGATTGCCGACTGTTTTGCCAGCATCACGGACTCGGGGAACGTGGGGCACGAGAAGCCGCATCCGGCGATCTTCGAAGCGGCGCTGCGCGAGATGAAGGCCGAAGCCGGCGAGAGCCTTTACGTGGGCGACGTGTATTCTGTCGACTATGTGGGCGCGCGCAACGCGGGAATGCAGGCCGTTTTGTTCGACGTGGCCGGAGCGTATCGCGAGCGGGAGTTTCCGCGCGTGGAGTCGCTGGCGGGCCTGGAAGACTGGCTCCAGCAATAACTAAACCGACGAGGTTGGCATAAGCATGTTCGATTCCACTCGATTCCTTCTGTTTCTGACCGCGGGCGTGTTGCTGGCGATCGCGCCCGGCCCGGGAATGCTGTATGTTCTCGCGCGCAGTCTGGCGGGTGGAAAGCGCGAAGGAGTGCTGTCGGCGGTGGGCACGTTTTTTGGCGGCATGGTGCATGTGTTCGCGGCGGCGCTGGGCGTGTCGATTGTGCTGGCGAAGTCGGCGGTGGCGTTCGCGACGGTGAAGTATGTCGGCGCGGCGTACCTGTGCTTTCTGGGCGTGCGGATGATTCTTGACGCACGCAAAGAGACAAGACGCAAGGGAAACGTCGAGGCGATCCCGCAGGGGAGTCAAGCCCGCGCGAAATCCGCTCTGGCAGGGCGTGGCGACGGAAGTTCTGAATCCCAAGACCGCCCTGTTCTTCCTTTCGTTCATTCCGCAGTTTGTGAATCGCGGCGGCGGGCACGTGTTTCTGCAGTTCGTGGCGCTGGGAACGATCTCGGTGGTGATGAACACCACGGCAGATTTGATTGTGATCGCGATGGCGGGACCGCTGGGAGAACGCATTCGCTCGTCGGCCACCTTCCGGCGCCGGCAGAGAACCGTGACCGGAGCGATCATGATCGGGCTGGGGACTTATCTGGCGACCAGCGAGAGCAAGTAGCGCCGAGACGGCGGCGCTACAACTCCAGGATCTGGTGGTCGTGGCAATCGGGCTGGATGGCATCGTGCAGTTGCTGCAGAAACTCCCGGCCATAGCGGGCGAGGAAGTAGATGCCGCCGATGCCGCGCTCCTGCAGGCCCTTGTCGGGATAAAGCGCCTGGCTCAGACTTTCCGCGTGGCGAGTCACGAGTTCACTCTTTTGCGCTTCCGCGCGTGCGGCTTGGGAATGAAGTCTTTCGAGTTGGTATTGCAATCTTCGAGCGGGCGGTTTCTGCGGCGTCGACCAGCGTGCGGTCGAGCTTTACCAGCTTCTCTTGGATGGCTGGACAAGGTGGGAGTCCAGGGATTGTTTGTGCTGCCTCGAAGGCGGCCTGCAGATCTCCGGGCAGGCCGCGTTCCGCGAGCTGGCGGCGCAATGCATCAGGGCCAGCGAACACGTCGGGCACGACGATTCCGTGACGCTCGAGCAGGCGCTGCATCTTGGGTTCCACGATGGTGGCGGAAAAGCGCGGGACGATGGGCGTCACGCGCCCGAGAAGAGCTTCGTAGACCGCTCCTGCTTGCGCGAAATACGCCGTTTCGGCAGCGCCGCCGGTGTAGGCAAGCGTGGGCAGAAGGTAGTCCTGGACGATGGGGCGCAACAGGACGTTGGGACTGAATTGTTCGGGGCTGGCAGCGATGCGGCTCAGGAGTTCGGCTTGCGAAATCTTCTCGGCCCTGGCATCGCTGCCGATGACGAACTCCACGCGTACCTTCGTGGACGCGACGGTGAATCGGCGTGCGGGCGCCGTGCTGCATGGTGAACAGCAATACGGAGGACGGAGTGACCTTGACCTGCTGGTGATAGCCGGCTGCTTCGAGGGCCTGGTCCCCGCGCCAGGAGGGCGGCGTCGAGTTCGTCGGCACGCTCGATGGCGGCGCGATACATGGGCTCAGCGACGCGGTCAAGTTCGCCGTCGGACGCATCGAGCAGAATCACGCCCCACTCGGCAAAGATGCGGGTATAGAGACGGGCGAAGGCCGTGCCCAGGGATTCCCCGGGACGATAGCACTCGCGCAGGAACTGTGCTCGCCTCGGAATCGCCGAGCAAGCTTGCCGCCTGCTCGACGAGCGGAAGGATCTCGTCGCCCAGACGCACGGCGCTGACGGGCGCTCCGGGAACATCGTGGCTTGAGGTGGTGAGCACTTGCAGAGCGCCGTCCGGGCCGAGGACGGATACGTGATTCACCTCGGCCAGATCATGGTCGTAGGTGGCCAGCCAGAAAATCGGGACGGCGTCGACTCCGGCCGCAGTGGCTTCCTCCGCCAGCTTGACCGCGGTGAGCGCCTTGTAGATGGCGAACATCGGTCCGCCGAACAGTCCAACCTGCTGCCCGGTGACGACTGCAGCCGCCCCTTGGCGCAGGCGGTCGACATTGGCGAGCGTTTTCGGAGAGGCAGCCCACGACTTGTTCTGGCGCTCAAGAATTGTGGTGACGCGTTCGCGGCGGGAGGAATCGTAGGAGATCTTTGCCGCTTCTTCTTTCAGCCATTCGCTGAAATGTGGCGGCCTGGGATAGAAGGGCTGGACTGGCGGGGGAATATGCCAGGAAATCGGAGAAAAAGCGCGTGGTGTGCGGGATTTGCGAGAAGGGAAGGCAGTGCGACTTCACTGGGAGTTCTCCTGACAACATCGCTGTGTTGCTGGTCGCATGGCCGCTGGTTGGACGTGTGAGATCATGTCGGGTCAACACCGCTAGTCGGCGCCCTTCATCATTATTATCGAACAGAATCCTTCGAAGACAGAAATCCCGCAGAGCCGCGTCGTACTAGAGATGCATGAAAGCGGTGCAAGATGCAAGATAATGCTGGAAAGGCTGCACCTGCGAAAGGGAAGCATGAGTGCTGGTTCGCTGAATGTCGGTCCGCTGAATATCGTTCTGCCGTTGACGCTGGAAGGTTCCGTGGTTCGCCTGGAACCGGTTCGCCGCGAGCACGCGCAACTGTTCTGGGAAGTCGCGAAGAACGATCTGGAGGACATATTTCGATGGATTCCCTATTCCATGAAAACGCCAGAGGACTTCCAGCGGCTGATCGATAAGGCGTTCGAGGAGCAGGAGCGCGGGGAGTCGGTGGTATTTGCCACCGTGGAGCGGACTTCCGGGCGGGTGATCGGCAGCACCCGCTTCATGAACATTGACCGCGTCAACCGGAGGGTTGAAATCGGGTCGACTTGGATCGCACCCGCCTGGCAACGGACCGGCGTGAACACCGAGGCGAAATATCTGATGCTGCGGCACGCTTTTGAAGTGTGGAGATGCATGCGGGTGGAACTGAAGACGGATGGGCTGAACCAGAAGTCGCGGAATGCGATTCTGCGCATCGGCGCGCAAGGAGGAAGGTACGCTGCGGCGGCACTTGGTCACGTGGACCGGGCGGGTGCGCGACACGGTGTACTTCAGCATTCTGGACAACGAGTGGCCGGAGGTGAAGGCGCGGCTGGAAGCAATGGGCGCGCACGTCAGATAATGTTGGAGTCCAGTCCCGCGATGAACTGGATGCCTGGAATCACTTTGCCGAGGAGCGTTTTGTCGTTGGTCAGGAATAAATCGGTGCCCGCATAGGCGGCGCAAGCCAGGTGAACCGCATCGGCCGGAGCGATGCCCAGATTTCCCCTGATGCGTGCGTAGTGACTGGCAGCTTCGATGGTGAAGGGTACGACCTCAGAAACTACGCTGAGCAACAGGCCGCGCGTCTCGTCCGCCCGCTGCGGAACACCCTGCCGGTAAGCGCCTGCGAGTACCTCTCCAAAAGTGAAGGCACTGGTGATCAATTGATCCCGCCGCGCCTGCATGTGAGTGTGTATGGTTGCGATTCTCTTCGCAAACAGCGGATTGTTCTCGAGCCAGTAAATGAACAGCATCGAGTCCCAATAGATCCGGCTCACTTGTGATCCCGGTCGGCCCGAAAGGCACTGCGTTCAGCGCGCAGATAGGCCTCGCCTCCACCGTGTTCGGAAAAGACATCCTTGAGAGCGCCTCGTAGTTTGGTCCAAGCGTCTTGGTTGCCGGGGGATGGTTGAGCCTCGAGGAATTCGTAGGTGAAGGTGACGGTTGTGCTTTGGCCAGATGGCGGGCCAGTTTTCGAGATCAATCGAAGGTGGTTCTCGGTCAAAAACTTCTTCGATCCGAGGGCGGCGCACACCAGAGGCACGCGATTGCTCAGGGCCAGAGCCTTGTGCACGGTGCCGACATTGATGGCCAGGGTTCTGTCGCCGCGACGCCGTGCGGAGGCAACGTAGGCTTCAGCAGCGTGCTGGCGGACGAGGTCGGAGTCGGAGATCGACGTGGCAGAGTGCATCGGGATTCCTTGCCTATGCATGCTATTCTTGCATATTCATGCATAGCATGTCAACGAAGGGTCCCACAACAGGAGTCATCCTTGCGACCGGACGAGGCTTCAGGAGAACATCGGCGCCACCGGCACCGTGCTGTGTTCTCGGCCGATGACGACGATGCCGGAATCGGTCACGTGCCATCCGCGCGCGCGGTCGGCGTCGAGATCGTAGCCGACCAGGGCGCCTTCCGGAATGCGGACGTTCTTATCCAGGATGGCGCGGCGCACCTTGGCGTGGCGGCCGATGTCGCAGTTGTCCATGATGACGCAGCCTTCGACCAGGGCGCCGGTGTGAACGCGGACGCCGCGTCCGAGAACGGACTTGCGCACCACGCCGCCGGAAAGAATGCATCCGCCGGATACGATGCTGTCGATGGCCTCGCCGCGGCGATTGGCCTCGTCGAAGGTGAACTTGGCGGGCGGATCGGGGTAGCTGGTGCTGCGCACCGGCCACTGGCGATTGTAGAGGTTGAGTTCGGGCTTGACGTGCGTTCAAGTCCATGTTGGCTTCGTAGTAGGCGTCGATGGTGCCGACATCGCGCCAGTAGGGGATGGAGTCTTCGGCCTCGCCGGGGATGCGGTTGGTCTGGAAGTTGTAAGCATAGATGGGGGCGTTGCCGGCGAGCTTGGGCAGGATGTCCCTGCCGAAATCGTGATGACTGTCGGGGTCATTCGCGTCGGCCTTGAGCAGATCCACAAGAGTGCGCGTGGAGAAGATGTAGTTGCCCATGGAGGCGTAGACCTGGCTGGGATCGCCGGGCATGGTGGGCGCGTTGGGGTTCTTTTCGTGAAAGGCCAGGATGCGTCCGTCCTCGTTGGCCTCGATGACGCCGAATTCGGCGGCGTACTCTCGGGGAACGGGGATGGCGGCGACGGTCACTTCCGCGTGCCGGGCCATGTGGAAGTCGATCATGCTGGCGATGTTCATGCGGTAGATGTGGTCGCCGCCGAAGATCGCCACCACGTGCGGGTCGGACTGCTCGATGAGGTTGATGTTCTGAAAGATGGCGTCGGCCGTTCCCTGGTACCAGGTTTCGTTCTCCGAACGCATCTGCGCCGGCACGGGGATGATGAAGTGGCTCTTCAGCAGTCCGCCGAACTGCCATCCCTCGCTCAGATGCTGCAGCAGCGACTGGCTGCGGAACTGGGTGAGCACGTAGATCGAGTTGATTCCGGAATTGATGAAATTGCTGAGGACGAAATCGATGATCCGGTATTTGCCTCCGAAGGGAACCGCGGGCTTGGCGCGTTCCCGCGTCAGGGGAAAGAGCCGGGTTCCTTTGCCGCCGGCGAGTACGATGCCCAACACCCGAATGTGCAAGGCTCCTTCCACGGCGAAGGCGGATTTTCGTTCAGGGATCATATTCTCAGGCAAGCAGCCCTCCCAAGACAATTCTGCTGCAGGATGTTATCAGAGGTTGCGGCGGGGTGGTTAGCGTATCGAGAACGATTGCAGTCCCTCGTTGTGAGAAGCCAGCCGAACCGTTATGATGCGTGCGATTCCTGTGCGGGCGATGCCCCGCGCGTGAATCGTTCCCAAGAAAAATCTTACGGGGAGGATCCTGATGGAAGGGACGCAGGTTCTGGAGTTCGTGATCGCCGCGATGGTTGGCATTTTCGTGCTCGGAACCATTCTGAGCGGTTTTTTCCAGGTCCATACAGCCGAGGCTGTGGTGGTGCAGCGCATGGGAAAATTCCAGCGCGTGGCCAGTGCGGGCATCAACTTCAAGCTGCCGTGGCTGGACCAGATTGCGGGGCGCATCGACCTGCGGGTGCAGCAGCTGGCGCTGGATGTGGAGACGAAAACCAAAGACAACGTATTTGTGAAGATTCCGGTGTCGGTGCAGTATCACGTGATTGCCGACCATGTGTACGAGGCGTTCTACAAGCTGGCCAATCCGCGGCAGCAGATTTCGTCTTACGTGTTCAACGTGATTCTGGGACACGTGCCCAAGATGAATCTCGACGACGCGTTTTTGCAGCAATCCGACATTGCCGTCGCGATCAAGCAGGGGCTCGATGACGTGATGCGGACCTACGGGTATGCCATCGACCAGGCGCTGGTCACCGACATTCAGCCCGACGACAAGGTGAAGGCGGCGATGAATGAGATCAATGCCGCGCAGCGCGAACAGGTGGCGGCGACGGCGCGCGGCGAGGCGGAAAAAATTCTGAAAGTCAAGCAGGCCGAGGCGGAAGCGGAGAGCAAGGCGCTGCAAGGGCAGGGAATTGCGAACCAGCGCAAGGCGATTATCGAGGGACTGAAGGAGTCGGTGGAAGCGTTCTCCAAGGCGGTCGAAGGATCGACGCCCAAAGACGTGATGATGCTGGTGCTGGTCACGCAGTATCTGGACACCATGAAGGAGATTGGAAGCAACGACCGCAGCAATACGATCCTGATGTCGCATTCCCCCGGCGCGGTGAGCGACCTCTATAAGCAGATGCAGGACGCGGTGCTGATCGGGCAGAAGATGGCGAATCCGGGGCCGTAGGAACCCAAAGGGGCCACGCCGCATCTGACAGAACAGTGACGGGATAGGGTACGTTCGGGGTTTGACTTCCCAGCACGTAGCACCTAGTCTGGAACTGGCTCCGAGAGCCTGTTTGGTAGTTCTTTGCAATGGCCATCCCACCAGTGGGGGCGTCACGGCTTCGACGGAGATGCTTGCGGCCAAGAGGCATGCCGGGGTGCACACACCCGTAATCGTGGGCAAAATGATAATTGCCAATCAACAGATGGCATACGCAGCCTAACTAGTTTAGGCAGCCGTCCGAGGAGGCTTCGCCCGTGGGCCTCCGAACGACGTCACACAGCGGGCTGCTCTTTCCGTCTACGTCTGGGGCGGAAGGCTAAGATCACAGGCTAGCGGGACGCGTTTCTTGTCGGTTCTGAGCGCGGGCCGCGAACGTCCCAGGGTAATGCCTGGGGCATGAACACGACTAAGCATGTAGTTCTCTTGACCAGTAACATTTTCGGACGCGGGTTCGACTCCCGCCGCCTCCACCACTATATCCTATTGAAAATAAAGTAGTTATAAAAACGATAGAAAAAATCGTACAATAAACGTACAATGGATTCGGCAAAGGGGCCGAATTCCATGCTCTCTGTTTACTCTCGCCACTATCCTCCCTGCCCCTCAAGCGACATCAACTACAAACGTTGCCGCTGTCCCAAGTGGATCAATGGTCTACTCGGATCGGATGGTCCTTTCATCCGTCGCAGTGCCAAAACCCGCAGTTGGGAGAAGGCTGAGGATTTCAAACGCAAACTGGAAGAGGAATATGAGGCGAAGCAGCAAGGACTCGAAGAGGCCTCGCGGCCGAAGCCTGCACTCGTAACCGTCAAAGAGACCGTGTCACGTTTTCTCAACAGCAAGCGCAATGAGAATCTGGCCGACTCGACTATCGATAAGCTGACCACGATCTTCGAGAAGCAGTTCCTCGCGTGGGCCACATCCTACGGATTCGTACACATCACTGAGATCACGACTGCCGACCTGGAAGGCTTTCGTGACACTTGGACCGATGGCCCCCTCGCAAAGAAAAAGAAACAGGAGCGGTTGATCGGCTTCTTTTACTACTGCTTGCGCCTCGGCTGGATCAAATCCAATCCCGCGGTTCTGCTTGGGCGAATCAGAGCAGATGGGCCTCCTACGGACTACTTTCCAAAGAGTGAGTTCGACAAGATCATGGACGCAACATACATCTATCAGCCCAAAGGCTGGGTGGAATGCAGAAATCAGGCAACACGACTTCGTGTTCTCACGTTGCTGATGCGTTGGAGTGGACTTGCGATTAGGGATGCTGTAACGCTGGAAAGGCGCCGCCTCAATGAACATGGCGAACTGTTCCTCTATCGTGCCAAAACCGGCAGTCCGGTATACGTTCCACTGCCTCCCGATGTGGCTGAGTCACTGAGAAACATTCCGCCCGGCCCAAGCCCCAATCCCCGATACTTCTTTTGGTCCGGGAACGGCTCACCTAAGTCCGTGGTCGGAAATTGGCAGCGAAGCTTCCGGCGACTATTCAAGATTGCCAACCTGCGCCGCGATGACGGCTCGTTGAAGCGTTGCCATCCGCACATGCTTCGAGACACATTCGCGGTCGAGATGCTGCTAGCCGGTCTGCCGTTAGAACAGGTCTCAATCTTGCTTGGTCACAAGAGCGTGAAGATCACTGAGAAGCACTATGCTCCGTGGGTCAAGGCTCGACAGGAACAGCTTGCGGCGAACGTTCGCAAGGCCTGGAGTGTGCTTGATGCGGGCGACAAAGCTGCGGGCCGCAGGCCACCGAAGCGGGCGAAAAGCGCCTAATGAGCTCGTTCTTGCGTCTTGTATTTTGGCTGGGGATTAGCCTTAGCTTGCTCTGCGCAGCTTTCGGTGGACGCGGTGAAGAACGGTCTCTGGCACCCGCAGGGTCCGGTATCCGCGCTTGTGCAACCTTTCCTCTGTGCTCCAGTTAATCACGCCTGGTTCCCGTTCGAAGATTTTGCGAACGGTCTTCTCGCTGAGCGCCCAAAGCTTGGCAATCTCGATCAGCGAATAGTGCTTCTCGCTGGCTAGATCAATCGTGGCCAAAGGCGAAGGACCAGATAGACCATGGAGGGAATGAGACGACTCTGCGGGCTTTCGGGCGAATTCAGACATGGCATCACTCCAACTGTCGCTGATGTTAGCCAACTTGATTCCGGATGCTTCGATTGTCCAATGAATTCTCAGCCGACATCTATTCCCAGCGGGAATAGATGGCCGAAAACAACCACGCCGGAGGCAGCTTTTGCGTTGGCAGTCCGCCCGGCGATTCGTAGTTGAATATGCAGAGCTCTCGCCTCCCCGGCCGAAGGCATTCCAGACTGAAATCACAGGAAGGACTTAACGTCTATCTCGCCGGGTTTGCCCTTTTCATGCTGACAAATCGGGCGGACAGGGACAGTTCAATTGGCTTTGGTGGGCGGCGCTGGTCAGCATATCTGCGGAGGAAGGATCGGGCGAACTCGTTTGCCAATCGCGAATCGTCGTCGGTTCTCATAACCACACATGTTTGGAAAGATAATGAGGCATCAGAAAGAGGCTTTACCACTACACTTTCAGACCGAGACCCCAGTACCGCAGGCTTAGTGATGATTGCGACGCCAACGTGCTCAGATACCAAGTGAATCGCGTGTCCGGCCGTAATAATTTCGTGCGCATGTTTGGCAGCGATTCCCTCACGTCTTGCCGTCTCTATGATTGCGTCATGAATGATCGGGTGAACCCTACGTGCAAACAATATCCATTCGTCCTTCGCCAGATCTTTGAGCAAGAGGTTTTCCTTTTCGGCAGCCGGGTGGCCCTCCGGAAGAGCCGCGTAAAGCGGCGTCAGAGCGAATGGGGCAGCCGTGATCTGAGAGTCCTCCGGCGGCGCAGTTACCAGGGCCAGATTCAATTCACCGGCTAGAACGCTGCGGACCAATTCGATTGGGAACTGGCCGATCAGTCGAATGGCGAGCTTAGGTACAGGGGGAGACAAACTGCAAGAAGGTCCGAAACCCAGGCTTTATCGGCTTCGTGGGAGTGCCCAATCGTTAGAACGTTGTCTGCGCCGTCATGGGCGGCACGAGCGAGATGAAAAGCCCGCTCCATGTGCGAGATCGAAGAGCGAGCCTCTTCGACGAAGACTCGGCCAGCGTCGGTGAGCTCTACACGGACAACCCGTCGATTATCACGAATGAACAGACGAAATCTGAGCTGTTTTTCGATCTCAGTGATCTGTCTGCTAAGCGCAGATTGGGTAAGGTTCAATCTGAGGGCAGCCTTGGTGAAGTGGAGCTCCTCGCCCAAGGCAATGACTGCGTGCAAGTGGCGTACTTCGACGTTGGGAAACACTGGTCCAACCCCCGCCCAAGAGTTCGGTGATACCAGGAATTTCGTCCTGCCATTTGTGCAAAGCGACGAGTGGTTATGACCTTAGAACCCGGTGGGCTTTGAGAAGTTTCTGGGAGACCTGACAAATATTTTCATCGCGTGCATCGAAAAACCGCTCCAGACGGAGGTTCTCGGGCGTTGCGCACTTGTACCCCGTCGCTCTTTGCCGGTTTCCGTCAAACTGGAAGAAGAATTCCGACCCGGAATTGAAGGCCTAGCGTGCTGTCGTAATAGGCAACAATGACGTGCAACTTATTGGATTTCAACGGTACTGACAGCCCATTCTTGATCCTTACGAGACCCAAATCGGACCCAGATTTGAGGCTTGGACCGCGCAGTGCCTGGCTTAAGCTTGTCCATCTGCAAGGCCCAGAGCCCTGAGGAGCGGCTTCATTGTCAGTCCCTGTATCAGTATTGAAAACACTACAACCCCAAAGGTCAAGTCCAGTATCCGATCTCGGTAGGGGAAGGTATTGTCGAGGCTGAGTGCTAAAGCCAGAGCCAGAGCACCGCGCAAACCACCCCAGACCATCACATGCTGCCAACGAATGGGAATGTTCTCGGCAAACATGTTGCTCACCGGAACCAGAAGATAAACAGAAAGGGACCGGCCGATCAGCACGGCCGCGATTGCGAAGAGTACAGGACGCCAAGCGTGAGCCAGGGCATCGAGGTGGACCTCCAGACCGATGAGCAAAAATACTAAGGAGTTCATCACAAAGGCGAGGTATTCCCAGAACGACTCCAACGCAACTTTGGTCGTGGCGCTCATCCCTTTCTTCGCGCCGAAATTGCCGACAATCAACCCCGCGGATGCGGTTGCGATGACACCGGACAAATGCAGGTGATTGGCAAGGAGATAACTGCCGTAGGCAACGATTGTGGTAAGAGTGATCTCGATTTGAGGATCGTCAATCGCTTGCGTAACCTTGCTCGCGGCGTACCCCAGTACAGACCCGAGAGCAGTTCCCCCTACAACGGCCAAGAGAAACTGCCCGACTCCCTTTCCCGCGCTCAACCCGCCCGCAATGACAGCAGTGAGCAGGATCTGAAAAACGACCACGGCAGTCCCATCGTTCAACAGACTCTCGCCCTCAATAATGACGGAGAGCCGTTTATTCATTTTGAGGTCTTTGAAGATGGCGAGGACGGAAATAGGATCTGTTGCAGAGATGATCGCCCCGAATAGCAGCGCTATCAGAAGCGGTACACCAATCATCCAGTGAATCAATGAACCAGTCACAAGGGTGGCAAGAAGGACCCCTACATTGGCTAGAATCAATAGTGGCGCAGAGTCGCGCAAGAGATCTCGCACGTCAATTTTGACGCTGCCCTCGAAGACAAGGGCAGGCAGAAACAGAATCAAAATTACATCGGGTGTTAGCCAGTGCGGACGCTGGTCCGGCTGAAGCGGCGAGAGAAACGGCAAACGAAGCAGGCCTAGGAGCAATCCCCCAAGAACCAGTGCGACGGTGTAAGGAATCCGCAGATACTTCGTCAACAACGCAATGGCCGATGCGGCGATCAGAAGCCAAATTAGGAATTCCACTCCGGAAATCGCCGTCATCGCAAAGTGGCCCTATGCATCTGTTGAATATACTAAAACGTCGAAAATGCAGTATCTGTTATACGATTCGGAAACATCGGATTTATTTCTGCATGATGATTACGCTGCCATGGGACTCGACGCGGACGCGCCAGATCGCTCCAAGGTCTGACCTTTAGTTGGTAGAGGCCACTCTGAGGGGTGGTCAACGGACGCAGACAAGGGCTACTGACAGTAGTGACGAGTCCACATTGCAAATGTTCGTGTCTCCACCATCACCGGAAGAGAAGTCCCACTTGCACAGCAATCGCTATCAACAGGACGACGGTAAACCACTCGGATTTTCTGCGATTGTCGTTTTCTTGTTCTTTGGTGGGGTAATGGCGGGTCTCGCAGCGACGACTTTGCTTTTGCCAGGAACACCGCTTGATCGTGCTTGGACCCTCAATCCAACAGCGTACAAGCAACTGTCTCCTCTGGGAACAAAGGTCGGCATTCTCTTCCTGCTCCTCGCCGTCGTCCTCGTTGTGTCGGGAATCGGATGGTTCCAACGCCGTCTCTGGGGATGGAGGCTTGCTGTCGCTATCATCGCCACACAAGTCATTGGAGACTTCGTCAACGTCGTAAGGGGCGATTTGCTGCGAGGGGGAACCGGCGTCATTATCGCTGGTGCGTTGTTGCTCTATCTATTAAGGCCGAGAGTCCGAGCCCTATTTTCCAGCAGCACAGATTGAATCAATGACACCGGGGCTGGTCGGGACTTCTGTGAGAGCCGAATTAGTTGCGCCCGCGTGACTTCAAACGAAAGAGGCGAGATTTGCAGACACCGTTCCGCTCCAAGCAGGAAGTCATCATCAACGCGCCTTTGGAAGCGGTGTGGTCGGTCAGCATGGATCTCACGAAGATCCCGGAGTTCCATCCTCGCGTGGTCAAGGTTGATCTTGTTTCTGGCAAGACCCACCGCGAATCAGGTGCGTCCTATCGATGTCATCTTTCGGGCGGGAAGCATTGGTGCATTGAAAAGGACATCGAAATTGTCCCGCTGCAGAAGATCGTCACGGTGTTGCCGGAGGACACATTCGGTATCAGCAAGATTCTCAGCGATTACAGAGTGGAAACGACCTTCCAGACGCTCGGCCCTCGGTCAACCAAGGTGGAAATCAGCCACTATTACTCGACGACAACCCTGAAAGCCAAGCTCCTCAACTTAATCGCAAAAGGTAAGATCGCCCGCGAGACCCAGGCAACATTGAATGCTGCCAAAGCCACGATAGAGGCTGCCTGCCGCGCGGGATAGGGGTTTATCAGACCGGTCCTAACGTCTGGAAAAGTAAGAGTGCCGGATGTTCCCTCTATCCAGTTAGGGTCGGCCCTGAGCACGGGCAGCGTCAACAAGCGGCACGACGCAGATGATAGCAAAAAGCGATCTGAACCTTGCGGTTCCTTGGCAGCTCTGCCGCGTCGCCCGCTCCAGTTTTCGCTGTGCCCGCCCTTACTCATGGCTTGCGGGCGACAAGCAGCCACCAAATTTGGTCATCTGCTGGGCGGTCTATGAAGTGATCTTGTCGGCTGACGATCTCAAGTCCCGCATTGCGAACTTCCGTTTCAACCGAATCTGGGCGCAGCTCGTGATGTTCTTCCTGCTTCTCACGAGATTCCACAGGACCGGATCGCGGACCTCGATCGACGATCACCAGACTCCCGCCAGGTTTCAGCGAGTCGGCCAAGCGACGCAGGATTGGTATTGGTTCGGTTAGTTCGTGATACGTATTTGCTATCAGGACGGCGTCTGAGAATCCTGTGGGGAGTCGGGGATCATCCGCTTCTCCGCGAATGGTCTTGACGTTGTGCTGGCCTCCCAAGAACGCTCTGATGCGAAGGAAGATCAATGATTCCCGGCGAATGTCCTCCGCTACGACGCTGCCCCTCTTGCCGACAACAGGGGAAAGTTTGAGGGCGAAGTAGCCAACTCCTGAACCGAAATCCACCACGATGCTGCCTTCATGGAGATTCAACGCTTGAATCACATCGGATGGCCGTTGCCAATGATCTCGCTCCCTTTCGATTAGGTCCAACGCACGGAGAGTTTGAATGCCTTGGTAGAGGTAGGTCAGTAACAGAAGCGACAGCACAGTGCCGATAAGGAACAGCGCTACGCGAACACGATACGTTCGTAGGATTTTGCTATCGGGTACCGGCAGCATGGGCGTGAGGGGAATAGTCTCACACAAGTCTTCGAATAACTGTGTCCGAAGAAGAGGTCCAGATTAGGAGACAGCGCGACCTTCGTCACGCAACTGAACGCTGTACGGTTGGCTTCTGAGCCGAGACATTGGTATGGCGCTGAGGGCAATGCGGTGCGACGAACTGGAAGATAAGACAGCCCTGGACGTGCGGGGCCTGAGCTCGCGACCGAAGTTCCACAAACAATATAGGAGGAATGGAATTCCCAGAGCCAGAATCAGGGCAAGCAAATACGCAGTCATGGACTAGTCCTCCTTGAGGCCTTCACGTTCGATCATGAGCGAAAAGACCTAAAGAAGTACTGGAGAAAGCATGAAGATTCTATAAAGACTCGACGCTTCCTTTGAAACGATAGCCAACCCATGGCTCAGTGGTGATGTATTGCGGATGTTCAGGATTCGGCTCCATCTTCTTTCGCAGGTTCTTGACGAAGACCCGCAGGTAGTCGACTTGGTCTCCGTAGTCCGGACCCCAGACGGCTTGCAGCAGTTCTCGATGAGAGCACAACTTGATTGGCGTGCTGCGTCAGATAGCGCAGCAAATCCAGTTCCTTCGGGGTTAGGTGCGTGCTCACGCTTTCTCTGGACACGGTGCGGTCATCAAAGTCGATCACAATCTCGCCCACGCGAATCTTCTTGGGCGAAGACTGCGCACTAGGCACTCTCCTGAGGGCGGCGCGTATGCGTGCCATAAGCTCCGGAGTGCTGAATGGCTTGGTCACAAAGTCGTCGGCTCCGGCATCGAGCGCGGCTACTTTATCTTCTTCGGAGTTTCGGACGGTAAGCATGACGATGGCTACGTCGCTGTCGCTGCGAATAGCCCTGCAGGCCGCCAATCCGCCCATTCCGGGCATATTCATATCGAGCACCACGAGATCCGGTCGTAGCTCCCGGATGCTCTCTAGCGCCTCTTCGCCGGTCTTGGCTTCGTCCACCTCATAGCCCTCTGCTACCAATGTCGTGCGCATGAACCGGCGAATTTTCGGCTGGTCATCGACAACAATGATGCGACCCGCGCTCAAGTAGATCTCCTGCTGGAGCAAGGGCAGGGTGATTCGGAAGGTAGTTAGTCCTGGCCTGCTCGAAACCGTCAATTCGCCGTTGTGGGCGCGCACAATGCCATGAGCGATGCTGAGACCCAGACCGGAACCCGGTATTTGACGCTTGATCGTGGGGCTCCTGTAGAACCTGTCAAAAATCCGCAATTGCTCGTCGGCTGGTATGCCCTTACCGTAGTCGGTGATTTCCACACTCAACAAGTCGTCTTTCACTTGCGCTCCCATTTCAACCGCGGTTTCCGCCGACGTGTATTTCAGTGCATTGTCCAACAGTTGCCGGATGGCTAATTTCATAAGGCGTTTGTCGAAGGCCATGGAAGGCAGGGGATCGTAGCAGAGTATGCGAACCGGACGCTCATCGATTTCCGTTCGCATGGAAGCAAGCACATCCTGAAGTGTATCGTGCAGGTTTGCCATCTCCGGATGCAGTTCGATGCGCGCGGTATCGAGACGCGCCATTTCAATCGCATCGTCTATCAACTCCCGCAGATGTTCTGCCTCCTCGTCCGCGATCGTAAGCTGTTCCTGCCTGCTTTCCGTAGGCACGTCCGGATTCGCCAGCAGTGACGTGGTTGCAGCCTTAATCAAAGTCAGAGGCGTTTTGAATTCGTGGGCCATGGCATCAATGAGCGTCGTTCTTAGCTGTTCACTCTGCCGCGCAGCTTCGACCTGCTGGGCTAGATCCTGCGCTCGTGCCCGTTCGAGGCCGATCGCGACCAGGTTCGCGACACCCTGCAAAACAGAGTCCGGCATGGTAGCGCCACGTAAAGCCATGCTAGCGACCGGCTCCGAGCCGCGACGCACGCCAACGATCACGTACGGGGGACGGCTCTTCGTAGTGGGCCCATCGGGCAATGCCGCAAGCCGAAGGTCGTCCTCCAATCCCTCGGATCCCAAGACCCGGAAACAATAAAACTCTCCGGTATGGCGTTCGTACAGTACGGCAGCCTCTAGGCTAAAGATCTCCGCCAGTTTCTCGACAAGCTGTTGCGCAAAGGGAGCGCTCCTGTCGATCAGCAACATCGCACGGCTGAAGGCGTAGAGGCGCTCAAGATCCCTCTGGCGCTCGATGGCCTCTGATGCCCTCGTTTTGGCCTTCGTAGATAGTTGGCTGCCGATGAGAGAAGTCGCTAGAAAACTGAACAGCGCAACCCAGTTTTGCGGGTCGGCGACAGTGAACGTTCCGACTGGCGGCAGGAAGAAGAAGTTGAACAGGAGCGTGGCGAGAATCGAGGACAGGGCCGCCTCCAGAAAACCTGAAGTGCTGGCGACGATCAGGATCAGTAGCAAGTATGCGAACCCGACCGTTGTCGCGTTCACGGGAATCACGCGATAGCCGACAAACGTGACGAGAACAACGCCACTTAATGCGACCAACACGCGCACGGGACGATTACGGAGCACTCCATTCTCCTCCCGTTCGATATTCTAGGTCATCCTCCTCAGGGATGCTACGGCCCACAACAGGTACCGCCGTCATATGACTGGAGCTTGACGCCGTCATGAATATGATCTGGAAGACTGGAAGACGTTCCCACCGAAAATACTTCTGTCGACATCTTCGTGGGAAAATCTTTGAGTGGAGGGGCTCGTGGAACTAGGACTGCGCAAATCGTTTAAGATAGTTGCTCCCGGCAGCTCCCTGCGGCGAAGAGTTGCCTACAGCCTTGCCATCGTGAGATTGATTCTCGTGCCCGTCATTTTTCTCGCGGTGTACTACCTGTACGCGATGGGCCTGATTGTAGACCGCATCGTCAGTGTAGACGCTCCCGTTGCAAGACTGGCGGAGCAGGCATCCATTGACATGCTTGATGCTCGACGTGCGGAGCGCAACTACTTCCTGCTTCGCGATCCGGAATACCTCAAGACAAACCAGGCGTCACTCGCACAAGCAAAACATGCCCTCGAACATATTCATGATATTGCATCCGCAGAACAGTCTGCCACCCAGCAGGCACTCGAAAATGTGACTCTGTATGGCCAACAGTTTATGGATGCGGTGTCCCTGACCAAAACGCCAGGAGGTACACCCATCGCGAGAGCCACTGAGGTAGTGCGAGCTTACGAAGACAATTTGAATGAGCTTTTGAGACAAGCCAGGCACAAGACTCGCTCTCAGTTAATCGAGGACCTACGCAGTCAAGTTGATTCCTTCGACCTCCAAATCCTGAAGACGCTGGAGGCGGGAGATCCGACTTTACGCCGGGTTACGCCTGGTCTCTTGGCCTCAAGCCAGCAGGTACTGCAACGAGCATCCGAATTGGAAAGCCGAAGTTGGGCGCGCGTGGAACGAGATCACCAGCAAGCGCGACATCTTCTTTTTCGTGCCGAATGGGTGCTCAGCATAGTTTCGGCGCTCACGTTTCTGCTGAGCGTCTGGATCAGCTTCGTGCTGCCTCGCCAAGTGGTAAAGCCATTGCTTGATCTTAAGGAAGCCGTGGATCAGGCGGCGTCGGGAAACTTTCAGATCGATTTTGAAGTCCGGGGCGAAGGAGAAGTTGTGGAATTGGCGAAAAGTGTCCGCGGACTGATCACTTATGCTTTGGATGTGGCGTCACGGCCGGCGCCACAGCGCGCACAGTAGCTCGCGGGTCGATGTGAAGAAGACGCGCCTGTTTGAACGAAGAGCAGGAAGAGCCTTCCCTAGCTTGACGGAAGATATTCAAATAGTCGACGGTGAATCGGGCATCCGAAACTCACGGTTCGGGCAGAACCGCAAGCGCTGCCCTGGTTACAGAGGTTGGGTCGTCGCGCAGTTTGATGTATAGAAGTGTGCCATTGGGACGGGGCACGCTCAGTGCGGAGTCCGCAAAGCCTACTGGAACCACAATGTTGTGAGCAAACTGCGAGTCAGAGGCCACGGAATCAATCAGGAACAGATTTTTCCCGATTAAGTTGCACGGCTTGTCAGGACTGTCAGGGCACCGAACCTCCTTCAAAGACGGTATGCGCACCAAGTTTGCCAAGGGCTGCCAGTCTCCGCTCACACCGTTCTCCGAAACCGCGCGCAAACGCAGCGTGCCGAAAACCGACGGGCCGAAACTCTTCAGAGGCTGGAGAGTGCCCATTAAGGTGCGAGAGTCTTCCAGGACCAGTGATCCGTCAGCGAGGCTCAGGGAAACGTGCGCTGAGCCGTCGTCCGTTGCGACTTCGATCTTTTCGGTGCGTGGAAAGGTCGCCGGTACCTCAGTTTTCAAGAAGAACGAGATTTGCCCGTCTTGGGGAAGATCATCCGAATTGCCGAACCGAATTACCGAAGGAGTCGAACCAATCTGTACGCTTCTGTTTAGGAGTGTCACTCGTGGGCGGGGCGGTTCAACAACCGTGTCTAGATCGAGCACACGCCCATCCTTGAGATCTACGTGTGCCACCAGTTCTTCGCTCGCTTTGAGCGCGGCCGCGGCCGTAGCGTTCGAGGCTGACAAGTGCAGTTCGTCCTTCCCGTCAGTACGGGATAGAGCCCTAGGGACAAAGTGGATGGCATCCAATTCCAGACCAGCCACCTCATCCAATCGCGTCCCAGTCAAGACGCCTTGTTGATCACCGGCGTTCAAGGCAAAATGATCCAGGTGTGCAGCCTCGGAATAAGTTTGCAAGGGGATCTCATCCGGCGTGCTTAGTCCGGATTGTGCGACTAGGGTTAACACCGGGCCGGCGGATTCGTCTTTCAGCGGTACTTCGACCTCCAGTTCATTCGCCTTCGAAAGCTTCCAGGTCGCTTTCAGCTGTTTCCCGCGCTCATCTTTCATCGTGACCTGATCTACGCATGGGGCCGTCTCCGATTGAAGGTGGAAAGCATCGTTGCGGCCTACGATCAGGGCATTCGCATCGTCGGAGGCGAGAATCCACTTCACTGAGTGCGGACTTTGCAGTTGGAACGTAGGCCCATCGAAGGCTTGGAATCCCCAGTATCCATGTAACGTTCCAGTAACTCCGGTGTCGAGTTCGCCGGCGCGCAGTGGATGAGTGTCAATCACGAAACCACCGCGTGTCGCATCCGCGGTGGCGGGCAAATCAATGGAAAGACCTGCCTTCATCTGAACGTGCAGAACGACATCGTGCATGTAGCCGGTTGAAAACACTAGGGGAGCGCCCTCCACGGGAAGCGCCAATCCAGAGTGTTGCAGGCAGAACACCTGCTTCGGCTCTACGGCGCGAAGCGGGGGGAACTGTGCGGTCTCGATTGCCGGCAGACCGGTGACCAGGACCGACATCGGTTTATGAAAGGAGGGAGGATTATTCAGCTTGAGATCCAATTCATCGTGCTTTGGCAATGCCAGTGCCGGGATGTACTGATATGCCGCGGTGTGGAAGTTCTCCATCATTCGGACGACATCGACTACCGATCCAACGTAGGGACTGTACGCTCCTCCTCCGGCGATCCTAGTGGTACTGAGGGCTCCGACCAGATCTGAACCGGGGCCAGAAGTGAGAACGGCAACCATCGATTGACTGTGCCCATCATCGAGCACCAACTGATCTGTGTTTTTCATCAGGCAGGGAGCTTGTTCTTGGGTAGGCTTGTCGAAGCATTGCTCGTCGACCTTGATTTTCAAACTTCGCGCGAGGACGAGCGAACGCTCCTTGAGCACCTTGGGATCGGTGTTGGCCGTTTCCTTAATGCCGGCAAGATATGTATCCAGCCGGGAGCGGTCCAATGCTGCCTGGTTTAAATCCTGAGAGGCGCGGACAAATGCTCCAGGTCTGCCACGGACAGCCGAACGTAAAGTAGCGAAATCTCCTCCGGTCTCCGGAGCGAGAAACAGCAAAGCCTGCTGTGCCTGCTCGGGAACCGCCACCACAATTCCTTCCTGCCGCACCTGCCTGCTCCATGTTTCTGCTTTCACGAACCACTGATCGGCCGGTGGGTCCGTGGAGCCCCTAAGAAAGGCGACAACCAGCAAGTAGCGCACTGATTGGCTCGGAGGGACATCGGGGTGCAGCCAGAGCCGGTCACCAGCCTGGAGTTCCGGCACCTCGAAGATAGGCAATGTCTTACCGCCTCGAGTCACTTTCACTTCCATTCGCGGGCCCGGCAAATCAAATGCAGCACTGTCCCCAAGAGCAGTACTCCCCAGCACAAGCAGCATAGGCATCAGGCGCAGAACGAAGCGTCGCAAAACGGCGATCAACTTGGGCTTAGACTCTGTCATGTCGCTGCGCAAACACTGTTCCAAACACGTGAGCATCGTGCACCTGGATTTAAGTTTTCGGGCCTGTATTTCAATTCATTGCGACCGGCAAGTGTTTGGGAACGTGCAGAAAGCGAGGAAATTGCAATTCCAGCGCATTATGACCAAGTGTCTCCCTGCCCTAGGAGCTTGGAGGCCTCTCTGAGCGCCTGTAGCAGTCGTTCGATAGAACCCTTGGCCGCCACAGCCATCCTAGGCTCCAGATTGGACACCATGTAAGTCAGCACTTGCAGCGAATTCCGTAGTTCATGGTTCAAGAGACGAACCGCGCGAAACTGTCTTTCCACAGAGACGAGCAACAAGTAAACGAGGACGGAGGATATTGCTGTCCCGATCCCCGTCGTAATGAATACGGTCCAAAGGGGCGGTACCGGCGCATCAGCGATAAACCACCGAAAGAGCCAGTCAGAGCCAATGCGTATCACGAAGAAAGAGAGCGCAAAAATAGCAGTTCCAAGTCGCGGCGATAGACGCGATACTTCAAAAGACATAGGCTCTGACTGTGTTTCTATCCGCGGGTTTCGAGACGCGACTGCTGATCGCATTGTTGCCCCCCTTATCAGTTCGACACGTCACATTCTTTGACCGGTTCTGTCGAAATCTCTCGGTTGACGGTACGCAGAGACTTTCTCTGGTGCATCCAGTACGACTGAAACGGTTCCATGGGCTGCACTCAAGATTTGTTCGATGGTGAAAGAGTGGGTAATGACTATCCGAAGACCAAGGCTTCTTTCTGACGACTGAAGTCGATCTCCTTCAGCACTTTCTTATTGGCACCGGTCGTTTGAATCACAAGGTCATCCTGAATGACTTGGGAGTCATTTGTCTTCAATGTTCCTGACGCCGTGGCGACCGTTTTGCCGTTCTGGATGAACTCCACCTGCACGCTTGGACCTGCCTCCTGCCATTCCACCTTGTAGGTGCCAGGCTTCAATTGTGTCGTGCCAATTTGCACGGAATCAGGGATATCCACCGAGTGTTCACTTTTGTTCCTCGCCCACATCGAGAGTGGAAACAGCAGGGTCAAAGTCGAGATAAGCGCCAGGCATTTCGCACATTTCATTTCGCTACTTCCTCCATAAGGAATCAGAGAGCCGCGTCAGCAACTAGGCGAAGAGCTACCCAATTGGCGAACAATACGCTCCCATTTAGAACTGATGCAAGGTCGCAATCCCCGGTTGCCAAATAATATCGTGCCACGATGTGTCGAGAAATGCGTACGCTGTGCCGCGCCAGACAACCATCGACTGTAGTTCGCTCATCGTATCGAAAAGAGCAAATGCTTCAACACAACCTCAACTAGACAAGAATGGCAGCGACGCTGACAGTCGACGAAAGGCCCAGTCGATTGCCAGAGTTCTATTTATCTAATCGCAGCTGCCAGCCGTCAACCTAACTAACTTTGCAACCAGTGTCTGGGCCGTAACCAAACTCTCTGAAACGACAAAAGGAAAGCCCACGGCCGCATCTTGCGGCGAGGTTTCCTTTCTAATTTCAGCCAGCGAAAGGAGCTCACGATGTTTACACGTGTTGTCGAATTGACCAGCAAACCAGGCAAATCAAAAGAACTCTCCAACGCAATCAATGGAAGCGCACTTCCCATCCTGCAGAAACAAGGTGGGTTCGTGGACGAAATTCTGCTCGTGTCAAATGCAGAGCCGGATCGCGTCCTCGCGCTCAGTTTTTGGAAAACGAGAGACGACGCCGAACGGTATCACCGCGAACAATATAAGAACATCGCGGAATCGCTTCGGCACCTCCTTGCCGCTGAGCCCTTGATCCGTACATTCGACATGCAAACGTCCAGCGGACACAAGATCGTCGCTGGCCGGGCCGCCTGATTAAAGGCTTGATGACGCCTCCTGAGTCAGCCGCAGCACGGCTTGCCCAGGCTGGCGTTCGTCTCAAAGCAAAGCCAACCTTGTTCAGCACGGGAGCTGCTCAACGGCGAAGGAAGACGCCCATCATTGGCGCAGTTCCGTGCAAAGACCGTGATCCTCGGAGGGCCTTACAGAATCGAATTACCAATGGCCGAAGTTCGAAGGAATCGAATGGTTGGTGTCAACTTCATCGCTCCTTGAATTCCACCCACGCGCCTGTCGTTTCGTAATACAACCGCATGTTGCACTGCTTCGCCCCTGTGTGCCCGAATAATATCTGGGGTTGCTTTGCAGGACTGTCGATTTGTCCAATTTCCATGGGGGCACGTGCCAGGTCTTGCTTCTCATCGTATTTGCTGCCAGCGGTGACGTTCTTGTTCACCACCAGAGTCCAAGTCTCTTTTTCGGGGATCACGTAAAGACGGTATGCCCCTTCTGGGATTTCGGAGTTTTCCAGTGTGAGCCTGGTCTGGGTGAATAAGATCATGGATGTACACCCCTGCTTCCCAAGGTTTCCCGCGCCGAAGTCGCTCTTCGCCGTTCGACGCTAGACTGTTGTATTGGACGGTCACCTGTTTTCCATCATTAAACGTGCATGGGGCGGTGGCCGATTGCCCGGTCGAGGCCAATTGCTGACCGGCACTTTGGAAGTGTTAATTGGCTGACTAAAACAATGCCGAAAGCGAGCATACGCATTGTGATCCTCCATTGGCCCGAGTGATGCTGGGCCTCGTTCCACATTTGCGCCCTTACTCAGCTCTGCCAACAGGCTTCACGTCATCTGAGTTGGATCTCTGAGTTCGGGTCAGCTAAAGCCCTCCTTCGAACTGAATCAGCGATAAGGGAATTTACTGCCCAGTGCGTTCGACCGCGGATTGTGTCGTTTCGCGAAAGGTAACACTGGGCATCTGAAGCCCCATCTCCGAGCACCTCAATCCATCGTCCTCTCTAAAGATGGAATGCCTGCTCGCCCGTTTTCGTTGTATCGTACCACGATATACCATAATGCGTAGATTTTTCTACCGCCTCCGCTACTAGGCCCGTGGGGTGCAAATCGGAACTATTAAGTAGTAAGCCCACCCGAGGCGGGACGGCTCTCAATTAGGCCACGGCACGGACAATCGCAGATTTGCTGCAGGGAGTTGGGAAGGCAACCTTTTTAGCCATTGACTTGATCCAACCATCTGGATCTCGGGCTCTCGCACGTTTTCTGAAGGGGAGTTGCTGGATGTTTTCTCGACAGTTAACTTCCGAATTCGCCGTTGTGGCGATACTGTGTGCTGCTGCGGTCTTGTTCTTTCCGGCGGTGCGTGGCCCCTATTCCGCCGTGCATGGACCGGTGACGGCTCTACGGTCTGTCCAAACCAGACTCAAGATGTGGCTGGTGATGGCGCTAGCAGCCTTGCACATTCTAGGCTGCAGTTTGGCGGTCAGCCGTTCTGCGCTGTACGTCCTATCTGGCCGTGCTTTCTCACTTCGATCGTCTCCTCCTGGGAAAGTCTTCTTCCTTCGCTGCTGATTATCCAGAGACTCTCTTTCCGCCCACTCATCCGAGAAGTCGCGTTCGCTGCTGTGACAGCCATCGATGACTGCTCTGATGACTGTTTTCCGACGACGGAGTTTCAGAGAGACACATACACATAAGCTTCAGAGGGCGATACAACCCGCCGCTGGATGAGGAATTTGATCTGCCGATGAAAGTGAGGATTGATTTATGTCTAAACGTCATAGGAACAAAACGGAACAAGGAACAACTGGGGCTGTGGCGTCTCAGATGAAGATAGTTTCTAACGTTACGTCTATCAGGAGATCGTCAAATACAGATGCTCATCCGTCTTCCTTGCCCTTGCACATGGAACAGATCGTTCGTCGGCGCGCCTACGAGTTGTACGAAGAACGGGGACGTGACGACGGCCATGCTCAGGAAGACTGGATGCGTGCTGAGGCAGAGGTCGTGGGTACGGCTCTGAGGAGGGCAAAAGCCGGATAGCGACGGCTCACTGGACGAGCGTGGTTCAAAGTGTTCTGGAGCGTGCGCCATCGCTCCTAGCAGTTCCCGACGAACTAATTGGAGAGAGACTATGAACAAAACAATTCTTTGCGTGGACGATGCTGACCCGGTCCTTCAGCTCTATGGACGACTTTTTGAAGAACACGGATACAAGGTGATCCTTGCCTCGAATGGGTGGGAGGGCCTGGATGCACTCAAGCACCACAAGGTTGATTGCGTGATCCTCGACTACGAGATGCCAGATATGAACGGGGCGACCGTCGTCAAACAGTTAGCGCAACTGGCCGCTGCCCCACCGGTGATCCTTGTTTCCGGGTCAGATCCCCCGTGGGAACTTCGGGCACAAGTGGGGGCGTTCATCGCGAAGCCCATGCGAGTCGCGCAACTATTAGAGTGCGTCGAAGGTGTCATTGACGCTGAAGAGCAAAGGCACGCTGACCGTCTCCTTGACTGGGTTGGCTCGCGCGCCTTTGTGCCTGGGGTTTGCGACCCGACATGAAAGCGTTCTTCTGAGCATCATTATCATTATATCGTTGCACGATACAACGATATTGTACTGGCCATGAATCGAAGTTATCGGAGGTAGCACTTGAGTCTCGTTGAGTACCATCGCACCACCTCGGCGAGAAATCGTTGGTGTTTAGGCGCACGTCAATGTGCTGAACAAGGAGAAATTCCCTTATGATGTTCCCAAAAGTTCAATGTTTTTTCGCGTTCCTGATTGCCGTCAGCTTCTCATTGGTTGCATCGTCAGCATTCGCACAAGGCAACGAAAGGGATGGCAGGCTGAAAATACATGTTAGCCCCAAACAGGCATACGTGTTCGTGGACGGTAAGGCGATCCGGGATGGCAGTCAGACGATCGATCTTCAGCCCGGTTCTCACGAGGTCAGCGTGCACAACTACGGATTCATCCCGAACACCCAAGAGGTGCACATCGATTCCAAGAAGACTACCGACATCAGCGTAGCCCTGCAGGCGTCCGGCGACAAGGTGTCCGGTGCGTTCGGATACATCGAGTTCAAAGGCCACCCGCGCGCCGCAGTCCTGCTCAACGGTACGACGCCGGACTACTTCGTGGGTCATGTGGATGAATTCGACAACAACTGGATCTGGCACCAGCGTCTACTGGTGAAGCCCGGCACCTATCAGGTGATGGTGACAAGGAAAGGAAACACGATCTGGTCAGGCCCTGTGCAGGTCAACGAGGGACAGAGAGTGATTGTTGACCTCAACAACAATGGCGCGATGAAGACCAAGGACTGGCCGCAAGGGAACACCCTCGGGGCGCTGCCGCGGTTCGAGGCTGGCATTGCTAGTGCAGAAGTACCTATTGCCCCGGTGACCGCACAGCTCACTGCCCAATCCACTCTCACTCGGCTGTGGGCAACCCACTCAGTTGGACTGGAAATCGACGGACGCGGTGGCAGTTTCCATAACAAATCTCGGAAATGTAATGGCAACTGGGGATCGCACAGTCGACCCGACAAAGACAACAAGCTATGAGCTGGTGGCAAAAGGTCCGGGCGGTGAAGCTACCCAGACGGCCACGATAAAAATCAATGCACAACCCACGGCAACCCTAACCTTGACCCAGCCTGAGGTACACTTTCACAAGATCGGCGACAAGGTCGTGCAAGACGATACGACCACATTGAACTGGTCAGCGTCCAACGCCAACCAGGTGACGATTACCCCGCTAGGCAGCGAGGGCACGAGCGGGAGCCAAACGGTCGAAGCGCAACCGAAGCAAACGAGCACGGGCCCAGTAGATGAGGTCGTTGACTACACTCTGTCAGCTTCCAATCCTTGCGGCGGATCGTTCACAAAGACCGCAGCTCTTCACATCGTCGGCGCGATCGATCCAGCACCGCCGGTAACGCTCGCCAGCATCTTCTATCCGACGACCTATCCGAGACCGCTACATCCGAAGATTGGCCTCGTCGCCACTGAAAAGGCAGCGCTCTCAGACGCCGCCAGCCGCTTCGAGAAACACGAACAATACGCCAACGACCACGCTAGCCTCATGATTGTTGGGCATGCGGATATTCGTGGGTCGAGAAACTTCAACCTGAAGCTCAGTGAGAGGAGAGCCCAGCTCGTGAAAAGCTATCTCGTTGCACACGGTATTCCGGCGGATAAGATCCAGACGCGCGCTGAGGGCAAACGACAGGAACTGAGTAAACAGGAAGTCTCGACGCTTCAAGCCGAAGACGCGCAAAAGCCAGAGAAGTGGATGATGCATCACTCAAGCGCCACCTGGCTCGCATACAACCGCCGAGTCGACGTCGTCCTTGAACCCACGGGAGAACAATCCATGGAGACGTTTCCGAATGATGCGGCAGACGCGCGGATTCTTTGGCAGCGGGCTCAGCCGGGTTTGCGGAAGGTGGAATCGGCCGCGAACTCTGCGACTAGCGACAAATCATTGCACGCGGAAGCAAGACTGAATTGACGATATTCCGCAATTCAGAAACGGAGGATCGTAAATGCAACGTGTACTCGTAATTTCCCTGGTGCTCGCGGTTGTCGGCGGTTATGCATTCGCCCAGATCGGCAACACCGCGAGCAGCAGGGGCCAGAACATCCGCGCTTGTATCGACGGATTCGAGACATGTGATCGTTCCCTTCTTACCAGCGCACAAGAGAGTCAGGTCGCCAATCTGCAGCATGATCAGAATCTCTGGATATGTCTCACGGGCAACGGCGAATGCGCACATTCCATGCTCACTGCGGGGGAGTCCAAGGAGGTGGCTACGCTGGAGCAGCGGCGGAATGTTCTCGCTTGTGAGACAACGATCGGCACATGTGACCAATCACGGCTCACACCAGCTGAGGCCGACGAGGTGGCGAGAATCCGGGCCGAACAGAACCAGCTGAATTGTCAGACCGGATCAAATTCCTGCGACTACTCTTTGCTGACTCCTTCCGAAGCTGTGGAAATTAAGCGCCTGGAGCGCGAACACAATCTTCTTGGCTGTCAGACGGACCCGGACCCGTGCGATACGTCGTTACTAACGCCGTCAGAGGCGCACGATATCGCCCAGTTAAATTATCAACGGAACCTGCTGGCGTGTAAGACAGGCAGCGGCTACTGTGAGGAGGCTCTATTAAGTCCGGCCGACGAAAAGGACGTGGCTTTTGTCCAGCGCCAACGGAACGCTCTGGCATGCGAGGCCGAAGACATCACGTGCGACCGGTCCGCTCTGAACGTTGCACAAGCCAAGCCTGAAAGATGAGAATCGACACCGTGAACGTGAAACGATAAGAAGAAACGTTGACTTTCCAACAGCACGAAAGCGGCGTTTTTGTTTATCCGAGCTCTAGTTGGCGCAAACTTGCTTGGCGCTTGCCGCTCATTTTCTATAGGTTGGGGCTCGGACTCATTTTGCGCCCTCTGCCGATGATTCTGCTGACCACGCATGGGAGAAGGACTGGCAGTCCACGGCACGTCATGGTCGAGCACAGTTTTGTCGAGGGAAAGATTTACGTTGTTCCCGGATGGGGTGAACGCACGCAATGGTATCGGAATATTCAAGCGGACCCGCATGTAACCGTGCAGCGCAGGGGCCAAAGCTTCTCGGCCATAGCCAGCCGTGTAACCGACCAGAGCGAACTCTCTGCCGTTTTTGATCAAGTCCAAAGGACGAGCCCAATGTGGAAGCCGTTTCTCAATTCGTGGGGGATTGAGGACAATCTCGAAGATTTCCTGTCCAAACGCGACCGCGTAGTCGCCTTGCGCCTTGATTGCACTGAGGATCTCCCAATGTTGCCGCCGCTCCCTGCGGACTTGTGGTGGGTTTGGCCGCTGCTGGCCGTTTTAGGTTTACTGATCTGGCATTGGCAGGCCTGAAAGATACGCATCTATCCTCGAGTTTTCTCTCGCTCGCACCAAGCACGGAGGGCCGCTGCGAGATATAGATCTCTGTAGTGAGGCGGGGCTCATTGCGGCGAATTTGATTGGGCCTACTCTCAACGGTTCAGGCGTCACTGTTGTAACAGGCTTTTACGCGCAAAACCCCTTGCATCCTCAGCCCGTGGACACCGATTGTTGTCTTGACGTTGGTGAGAAAATGCGTTTATGGACGTATGGTTGCAAATCGAAGGAACTGTCAAAAGCAATTCTTTTCGGCTTCGTCTTGCCCGCGGTCCCCAGCAGGCGACCGCAATGAGCCAGAGCAATGCACGTGAGGCAATGAAGGTGGCAAAGCGAGACTATCCTGAGTACACATGGGAAATGGAATCCGGGTTTAGCAGCGGCGAGTTCATGTTGCACGGACGGATGAAAGACAAAACTTCCCTGAATATAGGTCCAGTCATGCAGCAAAGAGAGACTTCCGATTCGTTACGTAGGCAGATTGATGAATTGCGAGTCGAGGCCGCCCGCTTGCTTTCGGAATCCGAGAAAACCAAACGTGCTGCCGAGAAACTAGCCGAGCGTATCGAACGCCTTAAAAAGACTGCGATCTGACCCCAGATCGCAATTTCATCTCAGGTCGTCCGCAGCTCTGAACCACAGGAAAGTGATACGCGGTCATACAGTCTCAGGTTCTCATCTTGGGCGATTTATCAACTCGCACTTCGAGGCATGTGGGCAAGGGTTTTGAAAGACCCAGCAGAACATGGACCTTCGTGTATCGAGTTTGCCATCAACAAGTTCGGATCTACAGCTGGTTCTGCATCGTAATGCGATATAATTTACCAGAATGTTTTCTGGCCGCCATGGATGCGAGATAGCCGTGCTCACGGTTATCTGCGTCCTCATGATCTTCTTGTTTCCCCTGATGCATGGTCCGTATTCGGTTCTCCACGGACCGGTTACTGCACTGCGGGCAGCACGAGCCGCGGTTCATTTGCGGCTGGCCATAGTGCAGGCCGCACTAATCTCCCTAGCGAGCTGCCTGATTTCGGCGCTCGCGCTTTTCGCGCAGTTCTCACCTTCAAAGACAGAACTCCAGTCAGTTATCTTGCCCGAATGCAATACCGTCTTCCGCTGTTGATTCCCGCCCGTTGTTGTCGTACCAAAACCCAATCGCAGTGCCAATCCCTGGAGTAATGCCTCGTTCAGCCTAGGCATTGCTTTGGCGACTCGGAAAACGGTTGTCCGGCAGATCTTTACCCCGTTTGCGAATTCAATATTTCTTCAGAGGAGGAGAACTAAAGTGACGCACAGAAAACTCAGGGTGTTTGCTTTACTCGCCACGCTGGCGGGAGTGTTGTCATTCGCAGGTTGTAACAAGAAGGTAGCCAAAGCGACGCCACCCACCCCACCCCCACCACCCGCGCCGACGGCGAGTCTGGCAGCAAACCCGAGCGTGCTGCAGCAGGGCCAAGCAACGGTACTTACGTGGCAAACGACCAACGCCAGCGAAATTACTATCCCCGGGTTGGGCACAGTCTCGCCGTCCGGTTCTCGGTCGGTAACCCCTAGCGAATCCACCACCTACACACTGTTGGCAAAGGGATCGGGAGGAACGAAGGACGCTTCCGCGCGCGTCACAGTAAACGCGAGGACTGCTAGCATGGCGCCCTCGCCGACGGATGAAGACCTATTCGCCAAGAACGTGAAGGATGTTTTTTTTGACTACAACAAGCCCACCCTGCGCTCTGACGAGATGCCCACTGCGCAAAATGACAGCGTCTTCCTCGCGCAACATCCCAGTCTGAAAGTGGTTCTCGAAGGGCATTGTGACGACCGGGGATCGGAGGAATACAACCTTGCTCTCGGAGCGAGCCGGGCAGATTCCGTCAAGCAAGCCCTTGTGCAGCGTGGGATCTCGCCGGATCGAATCAAAACTGTCAGCTTCGGTAAGGAGAAACCGTTTTGCACTCAAGACAACGAACAGTGCTGGCAACAGAACAGGGTTGACCACTTCGAACTACAACGCTGAATCGTTTCGTCCAGGGAAGGCGGCCTGATTGTTGGCCGCCTTCTGCTCCGCAAACCTGTGGGCCATTTGAGAAGTCTTCTGTTTTTCGCTCACGAAACCAACGCCGGAGACTTCATTAAGCTCGTGTCGCACGGAGACAACATGACCGCGAGAACGAAAGGCCGATTTCTTCGGCCTTATCTGGCCGAAGAACCCGTGATCCTGACGCTGCTCTCAGCATTGGCGGTAATCCTTTTTCTGGCGGTGACAGGCTTGTCCCACGTTTATCATGCCCAACAGGAGTCTCTTGGGACCCGATGGTTTACGCGCGGGGCTGCAGACCTCAAAGAACGACGGTTTGAGAGTGCGGTGTCCGACTTTCAAGCCGCGCTACGTTACTCGCGCGACAACTACTCTTACCAGTTGAGCCTGGCTGAGGCGCTCATTGGCCTGAAGCGGACGAATGAAGCTTCGTCTTATTTAATCAACCTCTGGGAGCGGGAGCCCGAGAATGGGTTCGTCAACCTCGAACTTGCACGCATCGCCGCGCAAAAAGGGGAAACGGAACAGACGCTTCGCTATTACCACAACGCCATTTACTCCACCTGGCCCGGCGACCAGCAAGTGGAAAGGCGTGACACCCGCCTGGAACTGATCGAATTCTTATTAAATAACAATGCCAAGGCACAAGCACAGTCGGAGTTGATTGCGCTCGCGGCGAATCTGCCGAACGATCCGTATCAGCAGGCACGCGTCGGGGATCTTTTTCTCCGGGCACAGGACTACGAGAATGCTCTCGCCGAGTACCGCCTGAGCCTCAAGGCGGACCGCCACAACTCGGTAGCCATAACGGGAGCGGGAATAGCTGCATTCCAACTCGGTCGCTACGCGCTCGCTCAGCGCTACCTGCAATCCGCTGTGGCCACCAATCCCAGCGATGCACAAAACGCCGCCCGGCTCAAGACCACGGAACTGGTGCTGCAAATGGATCCCTTCCAACGACAGCTCTCCGTCGCGCAACACAACCGGGTTGTGATTGAAGCGTTTGCAGCAGCAGGCGAGCGCCTCAGGTCCTGCTTCGGCGAAAGTGGCTCGGCGGGACCTCTCTCGTCTGCAACATCGAGCAGCCTCGCCGAGAGTTGGGCGAAGATGAAGCCGCATATTACCGAGCTAGGTCTGAGGCGCGACCCGGACTTGATGGAGTCGGCGATGGATCTGGTATTCGATATCGAACACCAAACCAATGCCGCTTGTGGAGCTCCCTCGGGAACAGATATGGCACTGCTGCTGATCGCAAAAATGCACGAGGGGAACTAGCGTGGACACTTCGCCTAACTCGGAGACGGGGATCCTACTGGAGGACGAGCAAACCGAACCGTCCGCCTCGCTCCCCGATCGATCTCCGGCAGCTCTTTTGCGGTCGGTTTTTCGTGAAGAACGATTCTTCCTAATTCTGTCGGTGTTCATCGGAGTTTTCTCGGGCCTCGCGGTTGTCTGCTTCCGTTTCGCCATCGACTGGTGCCGTATCTATCTTTTGGGATCAGGGTCTACCCTCTCGCCGACGCGGCTTGTGCTGGCGCCCACGCTCGCGGGTTTGATTATCGCTGTGCTGGTAATTCATGTCTTCCCCAAGGCACGTGGGAGCGGAGTCAATCAAACCAAGGCGGCCCTGTACATCTACAACGGCCATATTCCCATTCGCACCGCCGTCGGTAAGTTCATCACGGCAGCGTTGGCCATTGGGTCAGGACACTCCTTGGGGCCCGAAGACCCGTCTCTGCAAATCGGTGCCAGCCTAGCTTCGGCGCTTGGTAGGCGATTGCACCTATCGAGAGATCGAATGCGTTTGATCGCTCCGGTCGGTGCCGCTGCTGGATTGGCAGCCGCCTTCAACGCGCCGATCTCGGCGGTACTGTTCGTGATCGAAGAAGTCATTGGACGTTGGACCGCCGGCATACTCGGCTCCGTCGTTCTTTCCGCGGTCTCTAGCGTGGTGGTAATGCGATGGTTTCTGGGCTCAGAGTCTCTGTTTCGAATCCCCGCCGTGCAATTGGAAAAGCCGTCGGAACTCATCGCCTATTCCATCCTGGGAATTGTGGGCGGCCTTGCTTCAGTGGCGTTCTCCAGTGGTATTGCGACGTTGCGTCCGCGGTTTAGGGCTCTCCCGCGGTGGACGCAATATTTTCAGCCTGCAGTCGCAGGTTTGCTGATCGGCCTGATCGCGGTCCTTGGTGCGCCGCAAGTGATGGGGGCAGGTTACGAGTACATTGACGAAGCCATGCATGGCCGATTCACCTGGCAAATGCTGGCCATCTTGGCAGGGCTCAAGATTGTTGCAACCCTCCTTTCCTTCGTCAGCGGAACTCCAGGCGGCATGTTTGCCCCGACGCTGTTTATCGGCGCCATGCTCGGCGCGGCAGTAGGAGGTGCGGAGCACGTTTTTCTGCCGCACCTGAGCGGGTCGCCGGGGACTTATGCTCTGGTTGGCATGGGAGTCCTTTTCGCCGGATTTCTGCGTGCCCCCATGACGTCCGTCTTCATGGTTCTCGAAGTCAGCGGAAACTACTCGATCATTGTGCCGGTTATTGTGGCGAACACGTTCGCCTATGTAATTTCACGTCGGCTGCAGCCGACGGCCATTTTTGATGCACTCACGCGCCAGGATGGGTTGGACCTGCCCTCCATGGAAGAACAGCGCGAAGAAGGCATCTTGCGTGTCGAGGATGCGATGCGACCGGCAACGAACCCGGTGTTGGACGCCAAGGAGTCAGTTGACCGAGCGCTTCGGCAAACGGTCGAAGCAACAGGTGATGTCCTGCTCGTTCGGTTGAATCCCAGCGGATGGAGCAGCGTTGCAAGAGGAGAGCTTGAGACCATGCTGAAGGAAGGCAAAGGCGATCTCACCCTCGGTTCTGTTCTGGTCAGTCGCCAGCTTCCCTTTTTGCACCCGGATCATGCCTTAGATACAGCACTTCGGTACATCGATCGTTGGCCCCTCGTTCCGGTTGTGAGTCGTGCTGACTACCGAAAACTGGAAGGAGTGATTTCGCAGCAGGATGTGCTCAAGCGTTATCGAGATTTTGCAGAGGGATGAAGATGACGACACAGGCTAAAGATAGGCTCGTGAAACGCGGTGCTGTCGCGATGAAAGAACTCTTGACGGCTGCGGTAGCGTCCACAGTGATATCGACGCTCATTGCCGTCATCATCCCCACCAGGCTTATGAACCGCGATGCATCGCACGTCTTGTTTGTCGTGATAGTAGGCGCCCTAGGCTTACTCATGGGGTTTGCGAGACCTGACGCGCGTCGATTTAGCGCCGGTTCTGTTTTCGTATTTTTCTTGTTTGAACCAATTGGGCGAGTACTGCTTCGGCAAGAGATACAGCCGATTTGCCTCTTCCTGACCTTCCCTTTGGCATTGGTCGCTGCCTATTTCTTCGGGCGAGAAGGCTGTGCTGGAACAGGCGACAGTACGGTATCCAACAACCCTACGGAGGGCGATCAATGAATTGGACAATCCTTTGTATCGCTGATGATCCAAATGCCCTATTGCTCTATCGGTCAGTCTTGGAGTTAAGCGGACTTCGAGTTCTAACCACGTCAAGTGGTGAGCATGGTCTGGAACTCTGTGACGTCTGCTCCGTAAACTGCGTGGTGCTTGACCGTTCGCAGGATGGATCCATTCTTGCGCGCGAGATTGGACGAAAGCATCCGCATCTTCCCTTAGTGGTCGTTTCCGACGACACCAGAGTATCTCTGGACATCTATGTAGAAGTCGAAATGTTCATTACCAAAATAGAAGCCATAGAGGAACTCGTGGAGTGCATTGAACAAGTCGCGAAGAGAAGCAAGTGCGACACCATTGGCGGAGCAGATGGCGTAGCACCGCGGGCAGCGCAACCTCATGATCGTCACGGTAAACCGCACCGAGCATTCACGAACTGGATCCTCCCTTGGTGACCTAGTACATGTTGGGTTACACAGTCGAACGGAGGGAAGCATTGTTAGGTTGTGATGATGGCTATTCTGGGGGCTCGAAACCTTAGGCGAGGGCACCGAAATGGAGCGGACGCTGTTCTGGATCGATGGCGATGCGAGGGGGTGGGCCTGCTCGGTTTGTCGATGGAGATTCCCCGTCCCCACGTTGCTTAGCTCGCAGGAGGCTAGAGAGGCTTACGACCGCCTGGCCACTTCTAAGTTTCAGGAGCACACTTGTGAAGCGCAGACCGTCGTTCCTGCGGCGACGCAGAAAGTTAGTCTTTCTAGCGACACCAATCTCGCAGAGCGAGCTCGAATGTTCATAAAACGAGGATATAAACCAAAGGACGCAGTGGGATTTGTCCTTCAAGAAACGGAGTTCGAGCACGGCAATGATCCGAGGATCATGGAGAAGGCACGTGCCGATGCCGAGGACTTTCTGCAGAAAGTCCGCAGCGGTCACATCTGAAAGGTATCGCAGAGGCCACCGGGCTATGATCAGTCCTATAAGCCGGATGGCAAGCAGGGCGAAAACTCAGTCGTGATCGGCATCGGGCGACTGCCGAATGGTCAGGATGCTATCGGACCCTCGTGGCAGCACGATCAAAATGCACAGGCCGCTTTGTATGCGAGAGCCCAGAGCGGGCCTCTCGAACAAAAGCACGTCCGGCATTTAGAGGTTTGATGCTCTCAGGAAGATATTGCCATGACCGATCTTCAGGTGTTCGCTGACAATGTGTGGATCGTCGACGGCCCGAATGTCCGCGACACGGGCGTCATGTTTACGACCCGCATGACCGTCGTCAAGCTTTCCGACGGTTCATTATGGGTAGATTCTCCTGTGTCTGTGCCGTTCGACACGCTCAAGCTACGCGGCCACATGGACGCTTCCGAGTACAAGCACGTCGTTCTTGGGCTGATCTTTCTCAAGTATATTTCTGACGCTTTTGAAGAGCGCCACGCTGAGTTGCAAAAGGAGAAACACGCCGATCCCGAAGACCGCGACGAGTACGCCGGAGCCAACGTCTTCTGGGTACCCAAGAAGGCACGCTGGCCACATCTTCAGGCCAACGCCAAACAGGCTGAAATTGGCAAGATCATTGATGAGGCGATGCTGGCCATTGAGAAAGACAATCCACAACTCAAGGGTGTGCTTTCCAAGGACTACGCCCGTCGCGCTCTGGATAAGCAGCGTCTCGGTGAGTTGATTGACCTCGTTGGAACCATCGGTCTCGGCGACAAAGAGAATCGTTCCAAAGACATCCTTGGCCGCGTCTATGAATACTTTCTTGGCCAGTTTGCCAGCGCGGAGGGAAAGAAGGGCGGCGAATTCTATACGCCGCGCTGTGTCGTCCGGCTTCTGGTGGAGATGATCGAACCGTACAAGGGGCGCGTGTACGATCCGTGCTGTGGATCGTCCGGGATGTTCGTGCAGAGCGAGGAGTTTATTGAGAAGCACGGCGGGCGGATTGGCGACCTTTCCATCTTCGGGCAGGAATCAAACCCCACTACCTGGAAGCTCGCCAAGATGAATCTGGCATTGCGTGGGATAGAGGCCAATCTCGGGCCGCACCATGCCGATATTCCTGGGATCTTGATCTTGTCGCGGAGCTTTTCATAAAACTGCTCGTCTCGACTCGATGTGCTGCGGCTTCTCGTGATTTGGATTTGTATCGACCTGCAATTCGTCGAAGGGTTCAATGCGAATATCGATGTCTTCGGAAAAGCGATGGATGACGCCGAAGCCCTTAGAAAGCGAAGTGCCGCCCTTGAGCTCAAACGTTAAGCCTAGTTGCTTGAGCCCAAAGACGGCATGCATGATCCAGTAGTCCTTTTCCACGAGAGCCGGATCATTGATCTTCTCGCTGTCGGCAACGGTCTCGACAAGCGCCTTGAAATCGCTTCGCTCGTGCAGAAAAGCGTCAGGCGGCATGTTGCAGCATCTCCTGAAACTTTTTCTGCGTGGAGTATTTGCCGTAGAGAGAAACCGCCCGTGAGAGCTTTTTCGGGTCCATCTCTTTGGCTTTTTCGCGAACACGAGAAAGAACGGCGTCCCGATCCTCCGCAAGGTCGCCTAGTTCATTAACAAGATCGACCAGCAGAAACTCGGGAGACAGTTGCCTGGGAACATTCATGCGGCGCTCGAAGGTGACCATTCGATTGCCGAGCGGAAATGTCCCATGCCGTTTCTGATTGTAGACAACCCGTTTGTTGTAGAGCTGCGTTGTCCCAAGTCCCAACTGGTTGTAGGCATTCGGGGAGGTCACGACAAAACGGTCTGTCTTCAAGAACGCTTTCACCAGCTCGTGCTCGTCCGCGGGAGCCTCTCCAAATTCAAATTTGCGAGGGCTGTAGTACAAGCCGTTACGGAGCTTCTGGAGGGTCCCGTCGCCGGTAAGTTCTTTGAGGTGTCGATCGACACTATGGGACCAAGGCAGAAGATCCTCTCTGCGGTACACACGTCCAGGGCGAAGGCGTCGCTTCAAATGGTCAAGTGTGCTCGTCCGCATGTTCCTGATTCTCCATGCTTATGCTACTGCCTAGATGTCAAAATGTCAATTATTTTAGTAATATTTCATGCATTATAGCTAATAACTATAGCGTTTATCAATATCTTGCATGAGTATGCCTGTACATACGTATATCGATCATGGAATCGCGCTCGGAAAATGGAGCTTTCGCCAGTCCGCTGGTCGGCACCGTCATAGCCCTAGCCCAATTCCCTGGGCGATGGATGACGCCTGATTGATTTCCAGAGCGGATGTCTTCGAGACATCGGCTGCTAGTTGGGGACCGAGTTTCGCCATGTCGTCGGTAAAGAGTACGGCATCGTGGCTGGCGCGCGAGACGGAAACGTAGGCAAAGCGCGAGTTGAGCAGGTCCGGGTGAACGCTGGTGTCGGCGTGAACGAGGACGCGCTCGGCGGTAAGGCCCTGAGAGCTGTGGCTGGTGACGGCATAGCCGTGGTCGAAATGAGGATGCTCGCGGGCGTTGAATTCGATCTGGCGGTTATCGCTCAGGCCTGCGGTGACGCGGCCATCGGGATGGATCGATTCGATGACGGCAAGGTCGCGATTCGCAACGCCGAGCGATTTGTCGGGTGCGGTGAACTGGATACGCTCGCCTGCGGAGAACTCGCGGTCGATTTCTTGATAGACACTGACGCCGGTGAGTCGGCGGGGATCATAGGTTGCAAGCTCATGGTTCGCTTTCTCGACCGTGAGCAGGTTTGCGGCCGGGTCGATTGCAACTACCGACGCATAAGCTCCAGCCCCGATTCCAATGGCTTTGCTGCCACGTGTGTAGCGAACTACGTCGTTGACCTCATAGTGGTTTGCCCAGGAGCGTTCCGCCCCAGTCATGTCCTGCCGCTGAACCAGGACACGGAGAGTATGATCTTCCGGGGCAAGGGTTCCAATCAGCTTCAACTCCTGGCGAACGGCGACGTTCAGCTCGCGGCGGGACGCATTGTCCGGCGAAACGATGAGAGTGTTCTGGGGCGATTCAACGTAAGTCTTGGCAATTGTGCGGAGGCGGTCTTCTGCGTTGGGAATTTCCTTCACGCGTCCCTGCTGTTGGAGTGCGTCGAGCGCAGCGGAGACTTGGCCCGTGGCCAGCAATTCGACGGTAGATTTCAGAGCCGGGTCCTGCTGGCGGACGATCTCATCGAGTCTAGCTGTGCGCATTCCGGCCTCCTGCAGCTGCTCAAAGGGGCGGCCCGCTTCCACGCCCTGATGTTGGCGGATATCGCCGATCAGAAGCACGCGGTCATCGGCACCCAGCCGCGAGAGGAACTCGCGGACCTGGTTAGTGCTGGCGAGGCTCGATTCATCGACAAGGTACAAGTGCTTTCGCTCTTCTGCATCTGGATTTGCTGTTCGAGCGAGGAAGGCTTGCAGGGTTCCAGCTTCGATTCCCGCCTCTTTCAGCTGGCGCGCAGCGCGGGAGGTCGGGGCGAAACCCTCGACTTGGTGGCCCTGCCCTTCCGCAGCGGTGCGGATGGCGGCGAGCGTGGTCGTCTTGCCTGAGCCGGCGAAGCCTTGGATTCCTTGAATGCGATCGCGAGAGCTCAGCACATCCTCGATCACGGTCTTTTGTGCCCGGTTGAGATGCGAGTATTGATCGGCAACCGCGATGGCTTGCGGACGCGAAAGAACTGGCTCCAGATGGTCTTGCCCCTCACGCATCCGGCGGAGAATTTCATGTTCTGCTTCGATGGTTTTCGCGGTCGTGAACTGGCGCCCGGGAACGCTCTGAGGCCGCTCTACGATTTGAAATTCCCCCGAGGCCAAGCGAGCGTCAAGATTGGCGCGAACCTGGGTGTGCGTGATCTCGCCCATTCCGCGACGGAGGCCGTCGCGGATCAGCGCCCGCTCATCTACGACCGCCTCGCGCTCGAAATTCTTGTCGCGGGAAAAGGTAAGAGATTCTCGAACCCGGTCCAACGAGTTGACGGGCTTCTCCTGATGTTGCGACCGTTCACGTGCTGCACGGACAACAGCGTCGGCTTGGTGCCCAAAGGCGGCTGCCAGCTTCCGGTGTGCGGCCATTACCTCCGCCGGCGAATGGATCTCCTTGCGGTCGCGAGTCGAGTGCGCCGCGATCTCGGCAGCTTCCTTTCCGGAGCGGCCTGTGCGTTCGAGGTACTCACGAATCTGTTGGCTGCGAGGACTGGATGCGTCGAGGTATTCCTGGGTGTAGCCCTTGATCTCCGGAGCGCCGCTTCGCCCTGCTGTAATCTCGTAGCCGAGTTGGCGCACTCGGTAGGTCAGCTCGGATTGATAGACGGCCGTGGCAAACTGCTGCGAGGCGAAGAGGCTCTGCGGCTGGATCGCGCGAGGCTGGCCGTTGTCGCGCTCGGTGACGTTGAAAACCACCGCGTGCGTGTGCAGTTGAGGCGCGACATAGCCGTCGACCGGGCGGGCGGTATCGTGCTCAAACTTGGCGGCGACAAACTTGCCCGTAGTTTCGGGCGGATGATTGCCGCCGATGCGGGCTTGTGTGTAGCGTTCGAGCTGGTCGAGGGCAACGCGAACGCTCTCCCGATGCGCTTCGCGGACGCGCTCGTCGCCGCCGACAAGCGCGGTGAGCGAGACAGATTTCGGAGCGGAAAAGGTGGCATCCCATCCGGCCCGGTGCTCCATCGTTTTGATGGTCTTGCCCTCAGCATCCTGATATTCATACGACGCTCGTTGGCGCACCAGCTGCTCGCCCGTCTGTGGATGCTGGCCCTGGCTGAGTTTCGCGAAGTCCTCGGCAGAGACCATCCCGGTAAGTCCGAACTCCCCGGCCAGCCGCCCCTGCCATTCACCCGCGATGACGCCGCGTTGCGACCAATAGTTCTGCTCTTTCGCGGTGAACTCCTTCTGGTGGTAGGTCTGTGCCTGGCCAGCGGAGAGCGGCTTGGAAATGGTCAGCATTGCAGTTAACTATCCCCGAAGATTGAGGCTTTGTTGAGCGTTGACGCTCGTCTCAAGGTCTGTGTCCTGGCGGTATCTCCGTCGCTGTCCGCGGCGATTTTCGCTGCGGCGGCGCGGGGACATTTGCGTCCGGCTTCAGTTCAAGCGGACGCGCCTGGGGCTTAGCTGCTCCGATGTCTTTGGGATCGTACGGGAGCTTGTCCTCGGGCGTATCGCGGAGATCGAAGTCACGTGGCGACAATCGGCATATCAAAGTACGGGAACGAGAAGCGTGTCACATAGTTCTCATACTTCATGTAGGCGTGGAGGTCCGGGAGTCCGGAGATTTCGGACTCCATCACCAGCGGTTCAATCTGACGGTCCAAGGCGAAGTTTCGCCCAGCGCGGGAGCCGTCGAAGTGGGTCTCGCGAAGCCGTTCGATCTCGACCTTTCCGATGAACTTGCTGACCCACTCGCCAGCACTCGGCTCCTTTGTCTTGAGCCAGATGCTGGTTGCCGGCTGGGACAGCATGACCTCAGCGAGGTGACCGTACAGGTATTCCAGTTGCGCCTTACCCTGGAAACCCAGAATCACCGGATTCTTGCTCTTCCGATTTTCGGTAATGGCGGTATGGAGTTGGGGGAGCTTCTGCAGACTTGCCAACTCGTCGATCACGAACCATGCCCGCTTCTGTCCGTCCTTCGGCTCGTTTAGAAGACGCAAGACGAGCAGATCGATCCATAGACTCTGAAGCGGACGAAGGGCTTCGCGCTCCGCAGGAAGCGAAGTAATAAAGATCCAGCCCTGCCGTGTTTCGGCCCACTCCGTGGCCGACCATTCGCCATTCCCCTCGCCCTTCTTCGGGAAGCAGACGGAGGCTGTCAGCGACCAGTCCGAGCGAGCCAAGAACACCGGCACGCTGATGCTCCGCCTTCGGGTCGATGAGGTGGGCATGCTCCGTCCCTTTGAGCCTCCGGTCGATCTCCTGCGGGTCTGACATCCACTTCACCAATTCCTCGGGTGTTGGGCCATAGGCCATCAGAAATGCGAAGATCTTCTGCGGGGACTCGATGAAAAATTCCCCCTTCCTGTCCTGCGGCGGTTGGAACAGGGACACCGCCAGAGCCTTCGCCTCGGAGCGCCGGCGGAGTTCTTCCGAGGGTCCCCAATAAGGGCACCGCTTATCGAGCGGATTCAGGATCACGTCGCCGTTCTTCGGGTCGTAAAAGCGCTGGACGAACTCTCGTGCGGGGTCGTAAACGATCGCGGAATCGCCACGAGTTTTTATCTGTCGAAGGATCTGCAGCATGATCGCGGTTTTGCCCGCGCCGGTATCTCCGATGATCTGCATGTGCTGCGCTTCGGCTCGCTCCGGTATGCGAATCATCGTCTTCATCCCGTCAGTCTTGATGCCTATGCCATTTCCACCGACCCTGCTGTTGAACTCTTTCGGCGTCATCATCTCGGGGCCTTTCAGGCGTCGTCCGTATCTCAGTTGTCGCCGCCGTCGCACGTCCTTGGCGATAGAAAATGGGAGCTGGATGATGAGTGATACCAGACCGAAAAAGCAGTGGGAGCTTGTAGATGTCGAAAAGGCTGTCGCCACCGTAAATCGCACTCTTGAGATAGGCACTCAAGGACGCGTCGATATAGTTCTGCTCCGGTCCCAGGTAAAGAAGAACATAGCCGCTCTGCAAGGCGGACCGCGAGAGCGCAAGTGGGATGGGCTTGCCGCCCGGTTCCGGCGTTGTGCCGTCTGTCACGTCGGCGTTCGTCGCCAGACGCGGTGGAATTCCGCGAGCGCCCAACATGAGCATTCGATAGTTGTCCCGGCGGCTCGGTCCGATTGCGCCTGCAACGCTCGATCGGATGTAGGTCGGCGTATAGAAACGCTGTAAGGGGCCGTTGCCGAAGGTGAACCGGCAGTAAATGAAAAATCCAGTCAAAACGACCGCAATGAATACCGCCCCATAGGTGTAAATCGGGCTGTGCGGCGGCCAGATCATTGTCTCCTTGCGCCCCCACTTGGTCATTGCCATCGCCTATTTCCTTCCTGCAGAAGTTGCCAATTTCTCCGCGAGCTTGTACTTCGCATCGCTGATTTCATCCAGGAGTTTGTCGAATGCTTCGGGGGCGAGGAGCTGGCCAGCGGCCAGAGGTCGCAACACGTTTACCAGGAGCAAGCGAACTCCAAGAATCTCCGCCAGCGATGGATCGCTCGTTGGCCCTCCTCCTGCCTCCCGGAGGATCACATCGCGTATCCATTCCCCGCGTGCAAGTCCCTGCGACCTGGCAAAGTCAGTCACCCTCCCCAGTTCCTCTTTTGTTAGCTTCGCGGTCACCGGGAAGACGCGATTTAGAGTGCGATCGCCATGAGAACTCTTGTCTGGCATTGTTTTCAAAATTGCCATCTCGCCCATCCATTTCACAGGTGCACTCAAGTGCACCGGAAATTGTCATGTCTGTTGAAATCGCTGGAAGTGCACCGTGGTGCACCTACACGACCCTCGAAGGGGTGGAGTGTCAAAATTCTTCCGGTGCGAAGCACCGTTTTGGCACCACCACGAAATTGAATGGCACGATCATGCCTTCACCGCTCGCACAGAAGGCGTGGATTCCACCCCGGCTACAAGCTTCTTTGCAGGCTGCTCCGCCGCACCATTGCTCGGGCCTTTACGGACACGCAAAGTCGACGCAACCTGCTTGGCTTGCGGCGTCTTGAGGAAGTCCTGGAAGTCACGGTCCTTCGAGAAGACATAGTTCAGCGCCTTGTCCACAACATCGTCCGCGGATGCGTGGATGAAGGCGGCGTACTGATCGACCTGTGCGGCGGTGACCTCATCGAGTCGGACAGAAGCACAAATGTGGCGGATCTGGTTGATCTCAAGCAGTGGCATGTTGGTTCTCCTTTATAGGTAGTGGAATCAGGGAATCTTCCTGCGCAGAATTGGTTAGCAAGTCAGCAGCAATAGGCGCCGCACTCCGTGCCGATGCTGTGGCATGTTGTACTTCGAAGACGGGCTCAACAAGGAAGCGTTTCGCGTCGCGGTCATAGCCGCGAAGCGCAAGCACCTCGCGGACAATGCGGCGGCCTGGCTGACGTTCAACATGGACGACAAAATCGACAGCTTCTGCGATCTCGGCTTCGGTATCGGAGAAGGTGCTTTGCGCGTGACTGCGCATCACGAGATTGGCGAAACGGTGAAGGGCTTTCTCCGCCGAGTTGGCGTGGATCGTAGCCATTGAACCCGCATGGCCCGTGTTGAAGGAATCGAGCAGCGTTCGTGCCTCGATTCCGCGGACTTCCCCGAGAATGATGCGGTCCGGTCGCCAGCGGAGAGCGGACTTTAGAAGGTCGTCGAAAGTTATCTTGGCCTTGAACGTATCGGTCTGGCATTCCGTCGGCAGAATGTTCGGCTTCTGGATCTGAAGTTCGGAAGTATCCTCGATGACAACGAGGCGATCCTGTTCGGGAATAAAGTCGGCCAGTATGCGCAATAGCGTGGTTTTGCCGGTACCGGTACCGCCGCTGATTAGGAGCGTCTTACCGCTGCGAATCTGCTCGGCTAAGAAGTCCGCAAGCGCCCGCGTCAGCGTGCCGCGAGTGATCAGATCATCAACTGTGTAATGGCGGCTGGTGAATTTCCTGATGATGAGCGCAGGTGTACAGCGCACGACCGGCGGGATGACCGCCGCCAACCGACTCCCGTCCGGGAGTTGTGCGTGCAGGAGTGGGTTGTCCTCGTCGAGCTTCTTACCGAGTTGATTAGCAATGACTTCGAGGCCGGTTTGTAGCTTGCCGGCGTCGAACGAAATGTTCTGCTCTCGTAACATGATGCCGTCGCGTTCGTACCACCACGAGGCATCCGGGATTGCCCATGATTTCGCTGACGCTTTCGTCCAGCAACAGCGGCTCAATGGGCCGAAGGAATGGCAGGATCAACTCGAAGCTCATAGCGGGAACCTCACAGCGATGGAAGCCCAGCGTTGAGCCAGGCTTCCGAGAGTGAATTGCAATGGCTTATGCAGCCGTTTCCTCCTGGGGCACTTCATCGTGATCCTGATCTTCCGGGGCGGCCTTTTCGGCTCGGTCCAGCTTCAGGATGGAAGCGACCCGAATTTCCCAGACGCGCTGCTTCGTGTCCGTCTTCTTGCTCTCGTACTCCCGGCTGCGCAGTTCGCCTTCCACCTGGATATGTGCGCCCTTGGTGAGCGTCTTGGCGAACTCCGAGAGCTTGCCGAAGACGACGCAACGGTGCCATTCGGTGTGCGAGATGTACTTGCCATCCTTCTTGTAGGAGGACTTGGTTGCCAGCGAGAGATTGGTGACGCTGAAGTCCGCGCTGTTGGTGCGAGCTTCTGCTGTGGCTTGTCTGGCATAAGTCCCTCGTCCAAAGATGGGGCGCAGTGGAGCGCCTATACGCCCCAGAGCCAACTCAAGACATTCACTGCCATAACGGCGATGCCCGTTCCGGCGGCAACGCCGGCGAGCGCCTTTTTCGCGCCGGGTTCACCGTGTGCAAAGCCATAGCCGCCGATCACAATTGCAACCAGACTGGCAACTTTCGCGATCGTGCCGGTGAAAAGGCTCTGGATGGCACTAAAGCCGGTGTCGAACGGTGAGCCCTGTGCCATCGCGGCGGTGGTCGGCACGAGGAAAAGAAGGGTAAGAATCGCTGCGTTTGGATGGACCCACTTCGACCAACGGAGGAACTGGATTCGGCGAATCAGATCAAGTTTGGTGCGACGCACCATATGCACCTCCAACAGCCGCGCAAAAGTGGCTGCTTTTGGCGCAAAGTAACCTCAGTCATTGGCGCTGTCCAATGAATGTTCGGCGGACATCTATTCCTCGCAGGAATGGCGGGAGAGAATTCCAGCGATGGTCGTCACTTGAATCCCGTTGGATCGAATCAAGATTGTGGTACCGAGCCGATCTATAATCTCCAGATGTGCGGGCGCTACCGACTGTCGCGTAGGAAGCAGATCATCGAGGAACATTTTGACGCTATCTCCGACGAGCCAGACTGGTCGCCTCGTTACAACATTGCTCCAACTCAGCCCGTCCCTGTTGTTCGTCAGAACCCAAAAGAACCTCGCCGGGAATTGTCCCTGATGCGTTGGGGACTGATACCGTCATGGTCGAAGGACATGTCTGGAGCAGACATGATGATTAACGCCCGATCAGAAACGGCGGCGACGAAGCCTGCGTTCCGCGATCCGCTCAAGTTTCGCAGATGCCTGATTCCAGCGGACGGGTTTTACGAGTGGCAGCGGGCGGGTCGTGCAAAGCAGCCATATTGCTTCGAAGTCAACGATGGTGAGTTGTTCGCGTTCGCGGGATTGTGGGACCGCTGGAAAAACCTGAATGGGCAGTGGGTCAAGTCCTGTTCGATCCTGACCACGACGCCGAATGCCGTGACCTCATCCATTCATGACCGTATGCCTGTCATTCTTGCCGCCGACAGTTACGATCTGTGGCTCGATCCGGGCATGACGAATCTCGAAGCGGTACAAGAAATGTTGAAACCGTGCGATGCTCGGATGATGCGGTCCTACCCCGTGAGCGCCAGGGTCAATCATGTCGCTAATGATGACGCAGAATGCTCGGTGCCCGTGAAACTTGCCCAACCCCAAGGTGCGCTGTTCTAGAAGTTTGTGACTGGCAATATTTGAAGCTGGCTGGTTTTCTTCAGACCTTTACTGCTGAATCTGTGGGATACTGGGCTCAATGTTGGCGTCAGCTGAACTCCGGAGCGAAACAAAAAATCGTACAATAAACGTACAATGGATCGGGCAATGGGGCCTTTTTTGCCCTTGTGGCACTTCCTAGAATCAATAACTTACGTGCTGTCAACATAGTGATTAGTTCGACTCCCGCCGCCTCCACCACTATCTCGCTTTTTATCAATTGCTTTGCAGACGTATTTTAATTTTTCGCGCAATAGTATTTTCCGGAGGCGGGTTCTCCGCCGGGCTTCTCTCACGGTTTTCCTTCTCGCCGATCAAAAACCTATCGAACGACCGATTATTCCTGGCAGGAATAGCTGGGTCACGACCTCGGCCCTTTGCCTCGATCTGCCAGCATCGATCCGCCGTTTGCCAAATTGATTCGGGGTCGCTGGTTTGCTAAGGTCATCGTCATGTCCGAGCGTGTCATGTCCGAGCGTCCCACCGAACAGATACGCGAATTGCTCGACTCCCTTTATCGCGTGGATTCGGGACGAATCCTGGCAACTCTGATCCGTTTGCTCGGTGATTTTGATCTTGCCGAGGAGGCGATGCACGAAGCCTTTGCGGCTGCGCTGAGCCTGTGGCCGAGGAGTGGCGTACCCGGCAACCCGCGACCATGGTTGATTTCGACAGCCCGATTCAAAGCCATTGATACGCTGCGTCGACGGGCAAGATTGGATGCATCTCAAGACGAGCTCGTGCGATATCTCGAAGCGCAATGGAGTTCGGGGGAAAGGTCCAATCAAGAGGCCAGCCTTGAGCATGATCGACTGGAGGATGATCGCCTTGAAGATGACCGGCTGCGCCTGATTTTTACCTGCTGTCATCCATCTTTAGCGCCGGAAGCGCGCGTTGCGCTCACCTTGCGTGAGGTGTGCGGGCTGACCACCGAGGAGATCGCAAAGGCCTTCCTCACCACTCCGCGTACGCTGGCGCAGCGCATTGTGCGCGCCAAGGCGAAGATTCGAGAGACACCGATTCCGTATGAGGTGCCGACGCCCGAGGAATTGCCGGAGCGGCTGGGCGCGGTGCTGCAGGTCATCTATCTCGTCTTTAACGAGGGCTATTCCGCCGCGGCGGGAGCGGAGGTAACGCGGGCCGAGCTGACCGGCGAGGCGATTCGGCTGGGCCGCTTGCTGATGGAACTCCGGCCAGAGCCGGAAGGCGTTGGTCCGGAGATCATGGGTCCGGAAAACATGGGTCCGGAAAACATGGGTTGGGAAATCATGTTTCCGGAAGTCATGGGGCTGCTTTCCCTGATGTTGCTACACGAATCCCGCCGCGCCGCGAGAACCTCTTCGACCGGAGAGCTGATTTTGCTGGAAAATCAGGACCGCGCGCTTTGGAACCGGGAGCAGATCGCGGAGGGAGTGGCATTGCTGGAGAAAGCCCTGGGGTACCGTGGGACGGCCCGTGGGACATCCCGTGGAAAGTCCCGTGGAGAGTCCCGCCGCTTCGGCTCCTACACACTCCAGGCTGCGATTGCGGCCGTTCATGCGGAGGCAGAATCGGTCGCAGCGACCGACTGGCGGCAGATTGTTGCGCTTTACGACCGATTGGCACGAATTCAGCCTTCGCCAGTTGTACAGCTGAACCGCGCCGTGGCCATTGCCATGTGCGATGGTCCAGAGGCCGGTCTAAGGCATATCGACGCGGTGTTGGAGCATGGCGAATTGGCCAATTATTACCTGGCGCATTCTGCCCGTGCCGATATGTACCGCAGGTTAGGCAGGACAGCTGAGGCTCGTGCTTCGTATGAGAAAGCGCTGGCGCTGACCCAACAGGAACCAGAGCGGCAATTCCTCGCCAGGCGGCTCGAGGAATTGAAATGAAACTTCAGGAATCAAAAACAATAGTCCGCCTCTGCGCGACGACAATGGCAGAAGACCGCGCGGACAGACCGAGCGATCCTGACTCATTCGGTGAATGGGAACTGGTGAATGTCCGTCCCCAGTTTTCCACCGTCCCAGTTTTCCAGATCGTGATCATGCGGGAATTACTTGATTTAGCTGCCCGCGAATATTGCAACCGTATTCATCTCTGAGCTTCCGCGTCTTGATTCCAACACGCCGCCGTAGCGTTTCAAGTTCGCTCTGATTGCCTTCAGGAAATCGACTTGTCTCGTTCATGTAGGCTCGGCAATTGTCAGCTAGGTCCTTGATAATTAGCTTTAGTTGGCTATCCCACCTAATCTCCTTTGCCAGTCGCTTGAGCTGCATGCGAAGTTCCTTTATGGAGATGTTCACATGTAGGGGAACTTCCATCTGATGATCAGTAAAAAGCGCGCCGTGAATTTCGAGTGTGTCGACGACATCCTGTGCGATTTGCCCCTCCTCCGTTTTCCTGCGTAGGGCTGGAAGCAAACTACGGTGACTCATCACCAGGGAGCGTATGCGATCTTCGTGTTGGCGCTTCCAGTCGCGAATCAACGGAGTTGGAAAGTCAGCTCCTCTATTCTTATCTACCAAAGCGTGGCAGTGCGCGCAAAGCCATATTCCGTTCTCCGGTGAGGACCGTTCTTTGTCGGTCATGTCTTTTTCGTAGCGAGCTTGTTTGTCACGCGCCGCACAAATATGGGCTGCCTCTCCAACTTTGAGTTTCAGGTCGGGATAGGCATCCGAAGGACCGGCAGTCACTGCTAAGCATTCAGGGTTGCTACAGGTGACCGCGGCACGAAAGGCCAACGTTAAGCAAGCCTGAATCGAAAAGTCGGATGCCATGAGTTTGCCTCCACAATTACAAAAGGGTCCTACGGCGTAAGAGCCGCGCGGGTTGCTCCCGCTCCCGCCAGTTCAAAACGGAACAATCTCGTCGTCGCTGCGTCCCAGCTTTTTCAGGACCAGCACCGCCAGCGATTCCGGAGTCTCCTTGCGCAGATCGATATACCCAATGTGTTTATGCAGACCTGGAATCTCCGTGTCATCGAAGCGCGCCGGGAGGATATACTCCTCTTTCGCCTCGATCGCCTTCTCGAAAGCGCTGCGCCGCTCATGAGTCGGCCAGACCTTTTCCGCATAGTTCTGTGAGATGAACATCACGCAGTACCGCGCCGAGCTGCCGTAAACTTTATGCAGATGCTCGATCAGATTCTTGCCCCATAGCGACGCCTTTTCATAACTGTCGTAAAACAGCGAAACATCGTTCAGACGCAGCAGTTCCGCGACCTGCTCGACGAATTTGCGATCCTCGCCAGCAAACGACAGGACGATCTCGTAAGTCTCACCAATATCCCCACCCGTCATGCTGACGACCTTGTAAATCGTGCGCCCGGACACCCTGCCGGCGGGCTTCGCGACAAAACCGTCGTTCACTAGAAACTTATTGAACAGCGTCGCCAGTTCCTCGATCCGCTGGGGATCGCGAGCGACAACGGGGAGCATGCAGACTTCGAGGAATCGGATGAACTGTTCGTCAGGAATGGAGCAAATCTTGAGCCTTTGATACAGCAGTTCGGACTCCGTGTAATCGGAATTGTTGACGATGTGCTGCCAGATATCGCCCTCCGCGTTCTTGAATCGGGAGTCCTGGGAGGGCATCGTTTCGAGCGGCCAGATACGTTTCAGGAACGAGATGATATCGAGCTTGCCTATGAACGGCACCTTGTCGAGCACCAGCGCATCCACGATGTCAGTCCGCGTTAGCTCTGTTATTTTGGGTGCAGTCGCCATCGACGTTAGATGATACGCCGCTACTCCTAGCCGGGTGCCCCATTTCTCGCGTTCTTTGCGAGAAAGCCTGCCCTGAGCAAAGTCGAAGGATGGGGCTTTTCGCCGACACCCTCCCCGACCCTCAACCAGCGCATTGTCGAATTTTGTTCTTCCACCACGTCTAGTCGTTGATCCGAACCAATCCCAGCAATCGGTAAGTATAGGAGCGGTAATGCGAGGACACGTGTGTGCCGGATGAACATTGGCGCTAGCTCGGACTCATCGTGAGCTCAAGCCAAAAGCCCCACTTCTCGCAAAGGACGCGAGAAATGGGGCACCCGGCAGTTGAAATAAAACAAATGGGGAAGAAACAGGAAGAAGAAAATTTCTTGGACGATTTGTCGAATTCCGGCCGGCCGTTCGACTATATGGTGAAGGCAGGGCAAACCGGCCCGCCCCAGACGTTACAGGAAGAAGACCGCTACAGGAGAATGGAGAAATCATGGCGCAGTATTTGGTTGCGATTCACCACCCCGACAACTACGACCCCTCTCGTCGAGGGCGAAGCGATGATCCACGACATCCACGCGCTCAACGAGGAGATGATGGCTGCCGGTGTCAGGGTTTTCGCTGGTGGCCTCACCGCGGCCAGCAACGCGAAGTCGCTGCGGGCGCAGCCCGGTGGCAAGGTGCTCATCACCGACGGGCCGTACCTGGAGACCAAGGAGCACATCGGCGGTTTTTGGATACTGGAAGCCGCTGACCTGGACGAGGCGCTGGCGTGGGGGCGCAAGGCTGTCGTCGCCTGTCGGGCGCCGGTCGAAGTGCGCCCGTTTTTCCGCTCGAACATCGTTCAAGGATAACTAAGGAGAAATGATGCCACAGTTGGTTGCGATTCACCCCAACAACTACGACCCGTCTGTCGCGGCGAAGCGATGCAACGCGAGTCGACTTCTACTCAAATGAGCAATCAACTTACTCGTCGTGACTTCGCTATCCGCACCGCCGGCTTTGGTTTGGCTATGGGACTCACACCTGCAGCTACGCTGGCCGAGGCTGAGCGAGCGTCGCGCTCAGAAACATCGCCGGCGGTTGCGGACCCATATTCCCTCGTCGATCCGGAACTTCTTCCTGCGCTCAAGCAGTTTCCCGCCTTTGACCTCTCAGCGGAGATGGTCGGCAAGTTTCGGCAAACGCCCGGCGTGCCCCCGTTACCTGCTCCCGCGCCGCAGCCCGTGGAGCGGCATATCCCCGGGCCGCCCGGAGCACCCGAGGTTCGTCTTTGGGTCGTTGATCCTGCGCCGTTGGAGAAGGGCAAGCCGTTGTTGCTTCACATGCACGGCGGCGGCTTCATGATGACCGATCCGCTGTTGATGCCCCGGCTCCAGGGGATCGCGACGGATTGCCATTGCGTCGTCGTCTCAGTTGACTACCGGCTGGCTCCGGAGACGCGCTATCCCGGCTCGCTTGCGGACAATTACGCCGCGCTGAAATGGGTTCACGCCCATGCGGCGGAGCTCGGCATTGATCGCTCCAAAATTGCCGTGGGCGGTGAGAGCGCGGGCGGCGGCCACGCAGCGAGCCTTGCGATTCATGCGCGCGACCGCAACGAAGTTCCCATCGTCTTCCAGCTGCTCATCTACCCCCAGCTAGACGACCGAACGGGCAGCTCCCACCCAGCGCCGCCCGCCATTGGCCACTTTATGTGGACTGCGCGTGCCAATCGTTTGGCCTGGAGCTCGCTGCTCGGTGTTCCAGCGGGCTCGTCCAAGGTGCCGGTAGCTGCCGTACCCGCCCGGGTAGCCAGCGTCGCCGGCCTACCCCCTGCCTGGATCGGTGTCGGTTCTATCGACCTGTTCGTCGAAGAAGACATGGAGTACGCGCGCCGGCTCGTCCACGCCGGAGTCGCAACCGAGCTCGTGGTCGTGCGTGGTGCCTTTCATGGATTTGACCTCCTCGTGCCGGATGCCGAAGTCTCCCAACGATTCAGCGCGAGTTGGAAGTCTGCGCTGCGCAAAGCATTCGCCTTTGGCAAAGCTGATATAGCAGAGAAGTCCAAAGCGTCGCGGCAGAGTTCGGGGCAGTGAGGAATTTTTCCTGGACGGTTTGTCGAATTCGGGTCCGGCGTTCGACTATATCGTGAAGGCAGGGCGAGCGGGCCACCGCGCCCGCAAAGAAAAAAAATCAGATCGGACTCGAAGGAGCTCAGTCATGAGAAAAATCAATGTGATTGAATTTGTCTCCCTGGATGGTGTCATAGAAGCCCCAGGCGGGCCCGGGGAAGATACCAGTGGCCCGCCGTGGTGGATAAGGCCATATCGCGACCCGGTTTCCGGAGCGGCCATAAAAAAGCAGATGAACCTGCCGTTTGACTTGTTGCTAGGGCGTAGAACCTTTGAACTTTGGGCACAATTCTGGCCGCAACATCATGACATGTGGCCGGGCGTCAACACAGCCACCAAGTACGTCGCCTCGAATACCATGACTTCTCACCCATGGCAGCCGTCCGTGTTTCTAAACGGAGATATTGCGGAAAAAATCACCAAAATCAAGCAACAGGCAGGGCCGGATTTGCACGTTCAGGGAAGCGCAAATCTGGTGCAGACGCTCATGAAGCATGATTTGGTCGATGCCTTCTGGCTGACGATACTTCCGGTCACGTTGGGCGGTGGAAAACGATTGTTTGCCGAGGGCACGATCACGGCGGCATTCAAGGTGACGGAAAGCACGGTCACCTCGAAAGGCGTCATTCTCGTGCATTACGAGCGTGCCGGCACAGTCCCAACCGGAAGTCTATAAACTTGCGGCGCATTGCGGGCGTGACCCTGAGCGCAGTCGAAGGGGGGAGCCGAAATCCTGAGGGTTCTTGGCGAAGGATCTCCGGCCCGGTGGGCGCCCTGTCGATTTTCTCTGTGCGCGACGACTATTAGGATGAACGATCCAGTGCAGCAGTT
>CAVPXW010000007.1:0-316960 GCA_963709865.1 uncultured Acidobacteriota bacterium | reverse complement strand
ACCCCACGCTGGAAGCTGATCTTTGAGGTGTACGATCCGACAACGCTGCAGTCGACGATTGCGAAGCTGGTCGACAGTTTCAACCGGGAGGAAATGCGCAAGGGCCACTCGCTGCAGTTGACGAAGCGAAGCAAATCGGTTCGCAGACCTACTTCACGCATCAGCAGCCCGAGCCAGCCCAACTTCCGAGATCGACTACACTTTTGTGGACAGCTATCTGATTGCCGCGCCCGATATGGGCACGATTTCGCGGGCCATTCAGATCGCGCGAGGCGGGATACACGCTGACGCATTCGTCGACCTTCCAGGCGCTGTTGCCGAACGATGGATACACCAATTTTTCGGCGATCTTCTATCACAACATCGGACCGGTCGTCGGCCCGACTGGCCGACCAGCTGAAGGCCAGCGGAGCCCTGACTCCGCAGCAACGGCAGTCCGATCGATGCGCTCACGGCAAACTCCGCGCCTGGCTTGATTTATGCCTATGGCGAGCCCAACCGGATCGTGGTGGCGAGCAACACCGGCTTCATGGGATTTGATCTGGGCACTCTGCTGACGATGGGGCATAATGGGCCGTTCCTGCCGCAGATGTTTCTGGGCGGAGCCATGAACCATCCGGCACGCCCCAAACTCAGTGAGTACGACGGCACAACGCGGAGCAGCAGACGGCGAGAGTGGAACAGACGCCGCCTGCTGCTCCGCGGTGCCGCTGGTTGAAATGCAGGGTCTTTCGGTTCAGTTTGGCAACCGGGAGATTCTGCGCAGTCTGACCGCTTCTTTGCGCGGGCGTGCCATCGGCCTGCTGGGTCCGAACGGCGCCGGGAAGTCCACGCTGATCAATACCCTCCTGGGTTTCTACAAACCCTCCGCTGGATCGGCGCGAGTATTTGGACTACGACATCGGCACGGAAATCAGAAAGATCCGCAGCCTGGTTGGCTACATGCCGGAGAATGACGCCTTCATCTCCAAGATGAGCGCAGTGTCGTTCGTGCAGATGATGGGGGAACTCTCGGGCTTGCCTTCGGACATGGCGCTGGAGCGGGCGCACGAGGCGCTGTTCTATGTGGGCCTGGCGGAAGCGCGCTACCGGCAGTTGGGGACCTATTCGCTGGGCATGAAGCAACTGGCGAAGCTGGCCCAGGCGATTGTCCACGGGCCGAAGCTGTTGATCCTCGACGAGCCCACCAATGGGCTGGATCCCTCGGCGCGACAGCGCATGATCCGCATGATCCGCGAGATACGAGACGGCCAGGAAATGCGGATTGTGCTGTGCTCGCACCTGCTGCGCGATGTCGAGGATACCTGCGACGAGGTTCTGATCCTGAAGCAGGGGCGGATCGCTCATTACTCGAATCTGGACGAGGAGCGGCGCGCGAACAAGCGTTTTCTGGAACTGGAAATCTATGGGGCGAATGGGGATTTCACGGAAGCGATCGAGAGGCTGGGCTGTGAGTGCGCGGTTACCGGCGAACCGCATGAAGATGATTCTGGCGGATGGGGTCGAGACCCGCGACATTTTCCGGCTGGCGGCGGAACGCCAGGTCCGCATCCGGCGGCTGAATTTCCGGCGCGACACGCTCGAGGATATTTTCCTGAAGGCCATGGAGAGTTGACATGCAACTTGACGGGGCCAAGGAGCACGGATGGCTGTTTACAGGCGTAGCTACAAGCCATATTCGGGGGCGTTGACTCCGGACGTGGTCGCGGTGTCTTGTTCTGTTTCGCTACTCCAGGCGAAACCTGTTCCGCTCCAAGTTTCTGACGGCATTGTTCGTGATCTGCTTCTTCTATCCGCTCGCTTGCCTGCTCCAGATCTACCTCGCTCACAACGCGAGCTTTCTCCAGCAAGTTGGAGTATGCCAAAGCGGTGCTCTCCATTGACAATAAGTTCTTCTTCCGTTTCGTCAGCGCGCAGGGGGTGTTGGCGTTCCTTTTGACCGCGTTCACCGGGCCGGGCCTGATTTCACCGGACCTCGCCAACGGGGCGCTGCCGTTGTACTTCTGCCGCCCGTTCTCACGAGCCGAATATGTGCTGGGCAAAGCCTCCGTGCTGGCGATTCTGCTTTCACAGATCACGTGGGTGCCGGGGCTGGTCCTATTCATGGTGCAGGCCAGTCTTGCCGGAGCGAGCTGGACCTGGGATAACCTCTGGATTGCGGGCAGCCTGGTCATTTCCTCCCTGATTTGGATCGCGATCTTGTCGCTGCTGGCGATGGCGCTGTCGGCGTGGGTGAAGTGGAGAATTGTGGCCGGCGCCTTGTTGCTGGCGGTGATGTTCTTCGGAGCCGGCTTCGCACAAGCCGTCAACGCTTGTGCTGCAAACCCAGGTGGGCCATTTTTTCAACGTTGCTTACCTGATGAGGACCGTCTGGAATGCACTCTTCCAGGTGGACAGGGTGCATGCGATTCCGGTGGCCCAGGCGTGGGGGGCGCTGCTGCTCTATTGCGCGATCTGCCTCGGCCTGCTCATGCGCAAGGTACGCGCCTATGAGGTGGTCCGGTGAACGATCGCATCGTCTTCGAAGACGTGTCGAAGTTCTATGGAGAGATTCTGGGCGTGAACCGGGTGAATCTGTCGATTCCACCCGGAATTACCAGCCTGGTGGGTCCGAACGGTTCGGGCAAGACGACGCTGATGAACCTGATGACGGGCCTGGTGAGGCCCACGCGCGGGCGGATTCAGGTGCTCGGACTGCAAGATTGACGATCCCGAGAACCTGTTCAGAATTGTCGGCTACTCCACGCAATTCGACGCATTTCCGAAGGGCCTGACCGGATTTCAGTTTCTGTATTCCTACCTGCGGCTGGCGGGCAGGGACGCTCAGAGCGCTGAGCAATTAGCATGGCAGGCTATTGAGCGTGTGAATCTGGTCGATGCTGCCAAACGGAATATTGCTGGCTACAGCAAGGGGATGCGGCAGCGCATCCGGTTGGCGCAGGCGTTGGCCCACGACCCGAAAGTGCTGGTGCTGGACGAACCGCTGAACGGCCTGGATCCGCTCGCCCGCTCGGAAATGATCGCGCTGTTTCGCTCTGCGGCGGGGCAAGGTTGTTATGTGATCATTTCCAGCCACATCCTGCACGAGGTCGATGTCATCTCCGATCAGGTCATGCTGCTGAGCAACGGCTACGTAGTGGCGGAAGGCCAGATCCAAACCGTGCGCGGGGAGATCCAGGAGCATCCGACGCAGATTTTGATACGCTGCAGCCGGCCGCGCGAACTTGGCGGCGAAAATGTTGGAGTACAAGCACACGATCGAAATCTCCATCCACAAAGACGAGCGCGGCCTGCTGGTGAAAACGCGGGATGCCGACCGCTTCTACCTGGCGCTGAACGAGATTGCCTTGAACGGGATCGACATCGAATCCGTAGCTCCGGCAGACGACGACGTGCTTTCCGTTTACGAGTATCTGATCGGGACGGAAGAGGGTGTCCGATGACAAGAATCTGGTGGGCACAGATCAAGGCCGTGATCCGGCTGGAAATAAGAAAAACTTTTCTGCGCCAGGCGGGGACTTTGGATCTACGTACTCGCCGCCCTGCCGGTGCTGCTTTTCGTTGCCTACGCGATTGCGACGTCCCACGAGCAGGGCCGGAGAGTGAGCATTGCCCAGGAGGGCGCGAAGCCGCTGACCTACCAGGATCTGCTGGCGGTTCATCCCGGGATGACGAGCCAGGAAGTGATTGCCATCCTGGGAAAGCCTCCGATCACGTTCCACTGGACGGAAAACCGCCCGCCGGAAACGGAGCAGAGTGCGCCCATCGAGGTTCAGCACGAGGATTATCACTACTCGGATGGGCAAAACGATCTGTTTGTCGGGCTGGCGGACGGGCAGGTCGAGAGCATCAATATTCGCGAAGGGAATAACCTGGGCCAGGATTCGGTCATGTTCGCCGGCGTCTTCCAATTCTTTTTTCTTCGGCTGGCGATTTTTTTCGGCTGCCTGGGAATTTTCATGAACCTGTTTCGCGGCGAAATCCTCGACCGCAGTCTGCACTTTTACTTTCTGGCCCCGGTGCGGCGCGAAGTCCTGATGGCGGGAAAGTTTCTGGCCGGGTTGCTGGCCACTTGCGCGATTTTTGTTACCAGTGAATTGCTTCAAACCGTTGCTTTTCTGTGGCACTTCAGTCCTGGTGCGCGGGACGTTTATCTCTATCACAATCACGGCCTCGAACACGCAGCGATGTACGTGGGCGTGACCGTGCTGGCGTGTGTGGGTTATGGAGCGTTCTTTCTGGTGGCGGGAATGCTGTTCCGGAATCCAATCCTCCCGGCAGCGGCGATCTTGATCTGGGAGGCGATCAATCCATTCCTGCCGACGGTGCTCAAGCAGCTCAGCGTGATCTATTACCTCAAGTCATTGTGCCCCGTGGATTTCCCAACTCCGCCGGGAACACCGCCGGTGATGGCGTTGCTGATTTCCGGCTCCGATCCCATCTCAGCCCCGGTCGCAGTGCTGGGGATCTTGATCGTCGCCATGCTCGCGCTCTATGCCTCGAGCCTGCAGGTGCGGCGCATGGAAATTAACTACACAAGCGAATGAAACGAAAGCGGTTCGACGAACCCGGACTCGCTGGGGTCATACCATCCGGTTCGGAGTGAGACCCCGGCCGAGATTCCTCTCCGCCTCTGGTGCCAAGAACGCACGTGACCCCCATCACCCTGCCGAGTGACGCCTTTCACTGCCCGTCCAGGCCGCGAAAAGAGACCATTACAGCAGGATGTCGCCGTGGGCTCAATGAGTTATAGCGACAGGACTGCGAACACGCCCCCTCAAATACATTCCGCAGTACGGCTGCACCATCTTCCTACTTACTTCGTCGATCCAATCTCGGCCAGAAATGCCGAGACGTTCAAGACCAGGCACAACATGCGTGCCTGGAAGAATGAGGCATTCTATGGGCCGTCATAATTTTCTTTCCATTCGCGACTTCTCCCCGGAAGAAATCCGATACTTGCTCGATCTGGCACGAGAGATGAAAGCTCATCCCTCGGCGCACACAGGAGTATTGAAGGGCAAAACGCTGGCCATGATCTTCGAAAAACCGTCGCTGCGCACCCGCGTTTCTTTCGACGTGGGCATCCAGCAACTGGGCGGTTTCTCTATCTATCTCTCGAATGCCGAGATCAACCTGGGCAAGCGGGAGTCGGTGTACGACGTGGCCAAGAACCTGGAGCGCATGGTGCAGGCCATCATGATCCGCACTTATGCGCACGAGATCGTCGAGCGCATGGCGGAGTACGCGAGCATTCCCATCATCAACGGGCTGACCGACTACAGCCATCCCTGCCAGGCGATGGCGGACTATCTCACGATGCTGGAGCTGAAAGGCGACGTGGCGGGCCTGAAAGTAGCCTTCATCGGCGATGGCAACAACGTTTGCCATTCGCTGATGTTTGCCGGAGCGCAACTGGGAGCGCAGGTGTGGGTGGCCACTCCTCCACGATACGAACCGAAGCCGGAAGCTGTGGAATGGGCTCTGCAGCGCGGCACCCACACCGGCGGCACCTGCACCCTCACGCACGATGCGGTCGAGGCGGCGGCGGATGCCGACGTGATCTACACCGACGTGTGGACGAGCATGGGTCAGGAAGCAGAGAAAGAAGAGCGGCGGAAGGTGTTTCTCCCCTACCAGGTGAATTCCGATTTGTTCCGCCATGCGAAATTCGATGCGGTGTTCATGCATTGCCTGCCCGCCCACCGCGGCGACGAAGTGACCGATGAAGTCATCGATTCCCCGCACTCCGTGGTCTACCAGCAGGCGGAGAACCGGTTGCACGCGCAGAAGGCGATTCTTCTGGAACTCATGCAATACCGCGAGGTGGCGGAGCCGGCGAATGCCGATTGCACGAACTGACGCAGCGCTGTGAGAACGAGTTCGGACTGAACTGAGAACTAGAGAACTGAGACCTGACTTGAAGACCATGCTGATCGCCGTCGGCGGCAACTCCCTCATCCGAGCCGGGGAGAAGGGGACGGTTGTCGAACAACTGGCCAACGCGCGGCGCACGGCGGCGGCGATCATCGGACTGATTCGCGATGGCTATCACCTGGTCATCACCCACGGCAACGGGCCCGCAGGTGGGCGCGCAGTTGCTGCGTTCCGAGCGGGCTGCGGACCAGGTACCGGGCCAGACGCTCGACGTTTGCGGCGCGGCCAGCCAGGGTGAGATCGGTTACCTGTTGTCGCAGTCTCTGCAGGACGAACTGGCCGCGGCCGGGCTGCATGTGCCGGTCGTCAGCCTGGTGACGCAAAGCATCGTTTCGGCCACGGACCCCGCCATGAAGAATCCCACCAAGCCGATCGGGCCGTTCTATTCGCGCGCCCAGGCCGAGGAGCGCCAACGGTTGCTGGGATGGGAAATCGTGGAAGATGCCGCGCGGGGCTATCGCCGCGTCGTGCCTTCGCCGGAGCCGATTGAGATCGTCGAAATGGAAGTAATCCGATCGCTGATGAGCCAGGGAGTGCTGGTGGTGGGTTGCGGGGGAGGCGGAATTCCTGTGGTGCGAGTAGAGGGCTGTCTTCACGGCGTGGAAGCTGTCATTGATAAGGACCGAGCCTCCGCCTTGCTGGCTTCCAACCTCGGCGTGGACATATTCGCTATCTCCACCGACACGGATTACGTGTATCTCGATTACAAGAAGCCGACGCAGCGGCCATTGCTCCAGGTGACTGCCGCAGATCTCGAAGAGCACTATCGCGCGGGCCATTTCCCGCCGGGAAACATGGGCCCCAAGGTAGAGTCGGCCTTGCAGTTCCTGAAAGCTGGCGGCAGCGAAGTGGTGATCACTTCGAACGGCCATCTGTGCGAAGCGATCGCGGGACGCGCCGGCACGCATGTTGTTCCCGATGCGGAGCTGGTCACCAGCAAGATGCCAGTGCACCTCAACGTACCGGTGGGAGGACGATAACGATGTCCAACACGACGCTCGCGCCCGCAATCCCCGGCACCCTCGATCCGGAATCCGCCACGCTGCCCGGCGCCACGAAACTGAGACATCTGGTCGAGTCCCAGCAATTGACGGTGCCGCTGCTGATGGAGTTGTTCCACCGCTCGCGTGGCATGGAGAGAGTTGTGGCCCGTGGAGGCACGCTCGATTACCAGAACAGGATCCTGGCCACTCTGTTCTATCAGCCTTCGACCCGCACGCGGTTCTGCTTCGAGGCTGCCATGCAGAGGCTGGGCGGCAAGGTGCTCTCCACCGAACATGCGGGAGCGTTTTCGTCCGAGGTCGAAGCCGAGCAGGTGGAAGATTCGATCCGCATCATCGGCAGCTACTCCGACGTCATTGTCGTGCGACATCCCGAAGCCGGGGGCGCCAAGCGGGCGGCGCAGGTGTCGCCCGTCCCGGTCATCAATGCGGGCGATGGCGATGGCGGCCAGCATCCCACGCAAGCCTTGCTGGATTTGTACACCATCTATCGCGAACGGCCGCTGGTCGGGTTGAGCGTTGCCATCATCGGAGAACTCGACAAAGGCCGCACCGCCCGGTCCCTGGCTTACCTGCTGGCGAAATTCGAGCGGGTAAAAATCTTCTTTGTCAGCCCTCCAGAAATGCAGATGAAGCCCGACATTCTTGACTATCTGAACGAGCACGGCGTCCGCTACGAGCTTGAGGCCGACATTGACCGCGTGATCCGCGAAGTGGATGTCGTCTACCAGACGCGCATCCGCCCGGAGCGCGTGCGCGACCGGCAGGAACTGCAGCGCTACGCCATCAATTCCACGGTCCTGCAAAAGATGAAGCCCGACGCGCTGATCCTTCACCCGCTTCCGCGAACCGTGGAACTGGACAAGACCGTGGACGACGATCCCCGGGCGCTCTATTTCAAGCAGGCGGCCAACGGTTTGTTCGTACGAATGGCGCTGCTGACCATGCTTTTGGAAAGAAATGAAGCTTAACGAACCGAATATTTCGAATCAATCATTTTGAACCAAATATTTTGAACCAGGAGACCTTATGTCCGTAGCAGAAACCACCCACGCTCAGGAACTGATTGCGCTCGAGGAGCAATTTGGCGCCCACAACTATCATCCGCTCGACGTGGTCATCGAGCGCGCGGAAGGGGTCTGGGTCTACGACGTGGAGGGCAAGCGGTACCTCGATTGCCTGGCGGCTTACTCCGCGGTGAACCAGGGGCACTGCCATCCCCGGATTCTGCATACCTTGATCCAGCAAGCCTTCCGGGTGACGCTGACCTCGCGCGCCTTCCGCAACGACCAGTTGCCCCGGCTCTGCCAAGAGTTGCATGAACTCACGGGCTTCGACATGGCGCTGCCCATGAACTCGGGCGCGGAAGCGGTGGAGACGGCGGTGAAGGCCGCTCGGAAGTGGGGATACAAGGTCAAGGGCATTCCTGACGGCAAAGCCGAGATCATCGTGTGCGCCAATAATTTCCACGGACGCACGGTGACGATCGTCAGCTTTTCGAGCGACCAGCAGTATCGGGATGGCTTCGGCCCGTTCACTCCCGGATTCAAGATCATTCCGTTCGGCGATGCCGGCGCGCTGCGCGACGCGATCACTCCTAACACCTGCGCCTTCCTGGTCGAGCCGATCCAGGGCGAAGCGGGAATCGTCCTGCCGCCGGCTGGATTTCTGAAAGAGGCCGAGGCGATCTGCCGCGAGCACCACGTTTTGCTGATGTGCGACGAGATTCAATCCGGCCTGGGCCGGACGGGCAAGCTGTTCGCCTACATGCACGAGATCGCAAAGCCGGACGTGCTCATCGTCGGCAAGGCGCTCTCGGGCGGCTTCTATCCCGTGTCCGCTGTGCTGGCGTCGAAGGAAGTTCTCGGCGTTTTCCATCCGGGAGACCACGGCAGCACGTTCGGTGGCAACCCGCTGGCCTGCGCCGTGGCTCGAACCGCGCTGCGTGTGCTGGTCGAAGAACAACTGGTGGAGCGTTCTGCGGAACTGGGGGCGTACTTCCTGAACCGGCTGCGAACCATGCGCAGCCCAGACTTGAAAGAAGTTCGCGGCCAAGGACTCTGGATTGGGATCGAGCTGCACAGTCCGGCGCGTCCATACTGCGAGGCGCTTAAAGACGAAGGCATCCTGTGCAAGGAGACCCACGACAAAGTGATTCGCATCGCTCCGCCGCTGACTATCACGCGGGAGGAGATTGACTGGGCCTTCGAGCGCATCCGCAGGCTGGTGGAAGGGCGCTAGGCACTCGCACCAGGGAGCGGTGACCCCTCTTCGTCTCGGGAAACACGGAGGGGAGTGATTTCGGTCACAGTAAGATAGCCGGGTCCGGATCGAAGATTTGAGCGTCGCAAGACGCGGGTCGACTTCGCCAAGCCCAGTCTGCCATGCGACCGGCCATCCTGGCCGCCGCGGTTGAGGGCTCATTGTGCGCTTTCTGAAACCCACCAGGCTCCGGCTGTTCGCGCAGATCGTATTCTTTCTGCTGTTTCTGTTGCTTCTGCTGCGCACCGAGTTTCGAGGATCGGTGGCGGCCTCGGGAAGCGAAATTCGCCTTCCCTATCCCGTCGGACTTTTCTTTCAGCTCGACCCGCTGGTCGCAATCTCGAACGCTCTCGCCAGCCATGCCCTCTACCGCGGCCTGCTGTGGAGCCTGGTCATTCTGATTCCGACGATGTTTCTGGGGCGCTTCTTCTGCGGGTGGATCTGCCCGCTCGGATCCATTCACCACTTTTTCAGCAGCTTCAAATCAGAGCGCAAGCGCGGGAAGCAACTCATTGAGTCGAACCGCTACAAACGCTGGCAGACGACGAAGTACTACCTGCTGATTGTGGCTTTGCTGTCGGCGGTGATGGGTACGGGAATCGTTGGCTGGCTGGACCCGTTCTCATTCCTGGTGCGTTCGGTTGGCTTGTCGGTTCTGCCCGCAACCAACTATGGGCTGCAGGCAGCCCTGAGCGCGCTGGAGCACAGCCGGTTTGGGTTCGTCCAAACCGCAGGTGGTGTACTGCACTTCATCCTGGGAGCGTTGCTGCTCAGCTTCAAACAGCCATACTTCCGTCAGGGAGCCTGGTTGGGTCTCATCTTCATCTTTATTATTACGCTGAATTTCCGCATCAGCCGGTTCTGGTGCCGCGCGGTCTGCCCGCTGGGTGCGCTGCTGGGCATCGTGTCGCGCTGGTCTGTGCTGGGACTGGTGAAGCATGCCGAGCACTGCAACGATTGCAACCGATGCATGCTGCGTTGCCAGGGCGGCGACGATCCCGCAGGCGGCGTGCCCTGGCACCAGCCCGAGTGCCACCTGTGCCTGAATTGTGTGGATGAGTGTCCGGAACACAGCTTGCGTTTCACGTTCTTTCCTGCCCAGAAAACGGCAGGCACAAATCTGCAGAGACGCAAGGTTCTCACCGGACTCGCCGCAGGGGCGGCGCTGGTTCCTCTGGTGCGCAGCACTCCGGGATTCGCGGCAGAGCGCCATGAGCGGTTGCTCCGTCCTCCGGGAGCGCTCGATGAGGAGTTCTTCCTGTCGCGCTGCATTCGCTGTGGCGAATGCATGAAGGTTTGTCCGAACAACGCGTTGCATCCCACATTGACCGAGGCGGGGCTGGAAGGACTTTGGACCCCGGTTCTGGTGCCGCGCATCGGCTATTGCGAAACCAGTTGCGTGCTGTGCTCACAGGTCTGCCCCACGGGCGCGATCTGGGAGATTACGGCAAAGGAAAAGGGATGGTCGGTGGACGTGAGTGGCGCGGCGAAACCGATCCGATTGGGCACCGCATTTTACGATCGCGGCCGCTGCCTGCCCTGGGCCATGGCTACCGATTGCATTGTCTGCGAGGAATGGTGCCCCACGTCGCCGAAAGCAATCTACTTTCTTCCAGCGGAAGTAGTGGACGCCGCAGGCCATGGGAAGCAGGTGAAGCAGCCGTATCTTGATCCCGCGCGCTGCGTCGGGTGTGGGGCCTGCGAGCATGTTTGCCCGGTGCAGGATCGCCCGGCCGTGTATGTAACCAGCGTCGGCGAGAGCCGCTCGCGCACCAATCAGATTCTGCTGAATCGGAGAAAGAGCTAGCGATGATCCTCAAACATAGAATCGGCGGCCTGCTGCTGGCGGCCTTGTGCCTGGCGGTTTTGGCTGATCCGGCTTGCAGCCGGCGCGCTGGAGTTCCAGCCACGCCGTTTCCGGCCTCCAACGAAGTCGCCGGCTGGGTGAAGACCGGAGACACGCGTACCTTTTCGGCCGCAGAGCTTTGGAGTTACATCGACGGAGATGCGGAGCGATACGTAAAGGCCGGAGTGCAGACCGCTTCCACCGCCGACTACAACTTTGCGAACAAGTTCGACGCGGTGGCTGACGTCTACACGATGGGCGATGCCAAGGGCGCTATGACGATTCTCGAAGCAGAACCTGCGAGCCAGGCACAGCCGGCGCATCTCGGCGATAGCGGACGTTTGTACAGCGGCAGCCTGGTTTTCTGCAAAGGACGCTATTTGGTGCGGATCGTCGCCTACAAACAAACGCCGGAGGTGCAAGCGGCCCTGCAGGAATTGGGGCGTGAGATCGAACGGCGATTGTCGCAGTGAGGAAAGTCGTGCGAGTGTGCCTCCGATCACTGCGAATGCAGATGCGAGGCGGTAATAATTTGATTTTGATCGTTTCTAGGAGGTTGCTGAAAAAGCTGACTTTCTTGCCGATAGAGCCGTACAGCGGCTGAAGCCGGAATTGATTTTGCTGGATTTACGGCATCGCTAAAGCGATGCCCTGATACGAATCGCGAGTTTTTCAGCACTCTGCTCGGGAGTGTTTATGGGAAACCGACAATAGGGAGTGTTTATGGAAACCGACAATGTTGTGCTGGATCGTCGTGCGGCATTAATCAAGTTGTTGCGGGTAGCCGGGGCTGGCGCGGGAGCCGCGGGGTTAGGTTGGTGGCTCAGTGAACACAGCTCGCGCCCTGAGATCGCGTTGGCCATGACTGCAAAGCATGGACACACGGTCGCGGCCGACCCGGGCCTCCCAGAAATGGTCATCATCCAGGGTGACGATCCGGCACAGCTGGCGCGACAGGCGGTGGAAGAACTGGGAGGCATGCGCCGCTTTATCGCGCGGGGTGACGTCGTTTTGGTGAAACCGAACATCGGCTGGGACCGCACTCCAGAACAGGCGGCCAACACCAATCCCGACGTGGTCGCGGAAATTGTCCGGCAGTGCATGAATGCGGGAGCAAAGAAGGTCATCGTCACCGACGTGAGTTGCAACGACCCGCGCCGCTGTTTTCAGAGGTCCGGCATTGCCGAGGCGGCCAAGCGCGCGGGCGCAGACGTGATTCTTCCCGATCCCGCCCGCTTCAAAGAAGTGGACCTGCAAGGCGAGGTGCTGCGCTCGTGGCAGGTTTTCGATCCCTTCCTCAATGTCGACAAGGTCATTAATATTCCCATCGCAAAGCATCACGCCCTCACGGGCACAACCCTGGGCATGAAGAATTGGTATGGGATGCTCGGCGGGCAGCGCAACCAGCTACACCAGAAGATCCACGAGAGCCTGGTTGACCTTGCCGATTTCGTGCGTCCGACACTCACGATCATCGATTGTTATCGGATACTGGTGCGCAACGGGCCAACCGGAGGGAATCTCGAAGACGTGCTCCTCAAAAAGACGATGGTGGCGGGAACCGATCCGGTCGCCCTCGATGCCTATGTGGCGAAGGCCTATTGGAACCTGGAGGTTGCCGCTCTGCCTTACTTGAAAATGGCGGCCAATCGCGGGTTGGGAACCTACCAGTTCGAAAAGGTCCGCACGCGCGTGAAAAAGCTATCGTGACCTCGAGCGATGGCGAATCGCAATCCTGGTAAGCCAGACCTTACCTTAACGCGCGTGAGCTGGGGTTGAATTGTTGACGAAGCCCGTTATTGCTCCATCCACTCGGCTTTCAGTGGGCCTGAAGAGTGTTGAAATTCGCAACAGGCCATCCACTTACCCTCTTACCCTCCCGATTGGCCTTTTAGCAAGTTAGTCTATGTACCTCCGAAATCTAGCTCAATGCGGTCGAAGGCTCCAAACTGATGTTGAGCCATCCCCCGCATTTGGTCCGGTGGGATGTGATTTGGAGAGATGCGAAAGAATCGGGTCAGAAAATCCTCAGCGCAATATCTTGGGAAAGCAGCGGGTGGGTTGCTGCTGTTGGCGGGCATCGCCTGCCTGGTGGGATGTCAGGGAGTCAGTGCCGGCTCGAACCAGCAGCAAAATGGCAATCTCTCGCTGGCAAGCCTGAGTGTCAATTTTGGCAGCGTGACGGCAGGCGGCAGCAAGACGCTGACGGTCACCGCAACGAACTCCGGGGCCGCATCGGTCACGGTCAGCAGCGCCTCGATTTCGAGCCAAGTATTTTTCTCTCACCGCCCCAAGCCTTCCCGTTACCATCAGCGCGGGACAAAGCACCACGCTCAGCATTAAGTTCACGCCCAACGCAGTTGGGACCTTCAATGCCACGGTTACAATCAACAGCGACGCATCGAATACTGTCACCAATTTTCGCTCTCCGGAACGGGAGTAGGGAGCGGGCAGCTCACGCTCAATCCAACCAGTGAGGCCTTCGGCAGCGTGACCGTCGGAACGACAACGTCGGCGACCGTAACACTCACCAATAACAGTGGATCGAGCGTCAACATCTCGCAGGCCTCGATCAGCGGCACAGGGTTTCAGCTCAGCGGGATCACTCCTCCGCTAACGCTCAACGCATCGCAGAGCACGACCTTCACAGTCACTTTCGCGCCCCAGACGAGCGGGAGCTGCAAGCGGCACAGTGACAATCACGTCGAATGCTCCGAATCCCACGTTGACCATGGCGTTGTCTGGTACGGGAATTTCGCCGGGTGCACTTGGATCGAATCCGACAAGTCTCAGCTTCGGCAGGTGACCGTGGGAAGCAAGCAGACTCTTTCAGAAACGGTGACGAATACGGGCGGCTCCAGTGTCACGATTTCTCAGGTCGGAATCAGCGGGACCGGATTCAGCCTTAGCGGGATTACTGCTCCCGCTGACCTCACCGCCGGACAGAGCGCAACCTTCAGTGTCTCGTTCACTCCGCAGTCGGCGGGAGCAGTGAGCGGCAACGTTACTATCACTTCGACTGCATCGAATCCGACATTGACGATTCCACTCTCGGGCACGGGTACCACAGCGGTGGGGCAGTTGACCGTGGCCCCGACGACCCTGGGGCTGGGCAGCGTGGTTGTCGGGACCAGTGGAACAGCATCCGGCAGCTTGACGCGCCAGCGGCGCGAGTGTTACGGTCACGGCCGCCAGCACGAACAACTCGGTGTTCAGCGTGGGCGGTCTCTCCGCTGCCGGTCACGATTCCGGCGGGCCAGAGCGCTCCGTTTACGGTGACCTTCAGTCCGCAGATCGACCGGAGCGGCGAGCGCCACGCTCACCTTACCAGTAATGCTCAGCCTTCTACGACGACCGAAGCGCTAACCGGGACTGGCACGCCGGCACCGACACACACGGTCAACCTGTCGTGGAACGCGAGCACGTCATCGAACATCTCCGGCTATAACATCTACCGGGCGGTGTATCGTGACCTCGTGCGGTTCCTACGCGAAGATCAACTCCCTGCTGGACACGAGCACGCTGTACACGGACTCCTCAGTGGTCGACGGTACGTCCTACTGCTACGCCACGACCGCGGTGAATACGAGTAACGAGGAGAGCGGCTACTCGAACATCGTTTCCAACCTTCAGATTCCGCCTCCGTAGCCCAACGCAGAAGATTGCGCAGCGCAAGTCCAGATCCGATCAAAAAAGTTTTGGCCCCGTCTTGTCATGACGGGGCCATTTTTGATGAGGCGCGCGGCAATTGTCTCAACGAGGAATTGTCCTTTCGGACGATCGGGCACTCGGTCTACGTGGCCCAAGCTCGCATGCCCTCCTGGCATCTTTCCGTGCGCGATGGAAAGCCGCACACTGATGTCATGCGACTCCCCCAGTCGAACGGTCTACCTCTCTCTGTTCATTTCGTTTCCATTACTATCCTCATCGTTTTGGCGACCCTGGTGCCTTTGGGTGGCTCGCGGAGCTACACAACAGTTGCTCTGCTCCCCAGGAAGCCTGAAATTTGGCACGATCGCCAGTGGGTCAGTCGGAAACTCAAGTCATCGTTTTGAACAACACTGGACAAACCAGCGCGACGATTTCGGCGATCAGCATGACCAGTTCCGAATTCAGCGTGTCTGGCCTGCACCTGCCAGCGGTTCTGGCAGCCGGACAAATGTGTTGCTCTGAACGTGGTTTTTGCTCCGACGGCAAATGGATGGGCTGGAGGCAAAGTGATATTCACGAGCAACGCCTCGAATCCGAACCTCCAACTTCAACTCGGTGGTACGGGTGTGCTTAGTGATTCCCTGGCCTCTGCGCCGTCAAGTCTTTCGTTCGGACAGGTGGCTGTAGGAAGCAGCGCAACGCTTTCCGTCGTGCTCACCAATGCTCGCACCTGGAAGGTAACGCTTAAGGGAATCCAAGCCGGCGGAGCGGGCTTCTCCGTCAGCGGTCCGACCTTGCCCTTGACCCTGAGCCCGGGCCAAAGCGTCACCCTGAGCGTTGCTTTCGGCCCGCAAGCCGCGGGCATTGCCGGGGGGAGTATCTTCGTTTCGGGTCCCGCGCTGAACATACCACTCACTGGAACTGGGACAACCCTGGGGCAGCTGACCGTTACCCCTGCATCGTTGAACCTGGGAAGCGTAATTGTTGGATCGACGGGGACGCAGACGGCCTCTCTGAATGCGAGCGGTGGAAGCGTCACCATCTCTTCAGCGGCCAGCAGCAATTCACAATTCGCGCTTTCAGGAGCCACATTCCCGCTGACGGTCGGTGCGGGTCAAAGCGCCCCGATCACGGTGACTTTCACACCAACGAGCAAGGGTACGACCACGGCCTCACTCTCGTTCACCAGCACTCCCGGGACTTCTCATACGATTGAATCTCTCGCTGGTACGGGAACCGCGCCGTATGTGAGTCTGTCCTGGAGCCCGAGTACCTCTCCGGTGTCGGGCTACAACGTCTATCGCGGCACAGCCCCAGGGAAGTATTCCAAGATCAATACCACGCTTGACCCCAGCACGGAGTACACCGATAGCACTGTCGTTTCCGGGGTTACGTATTACTACGCGGCCACCGCAGTGGATTCCACCGGAGCAGAGAGCACCTACTCCGCTCCGGTGCTGACTGTGATTCCGTGAGTGAGAATGGAGGGTATCCCACCAGGCCTGGAGTTGGCCGAACTCTCGCGGATCTTCGTAAGAAAAGCCGGTCCGGCAACGCTTCACGGCCAATGCCGGAGTGGACGCAGGGGGAGTCCCGTGTTTCTGGAGAAGATTAGTCAGGCGGAATTTTCACTACGACCACATTCGAAGAATTACTTTCGACGTTCTGTTGCAGGGCTCTAACTCCGTAGCTATAGGTTTTTCCCAGTTCGACAGCGGGATCCTGTGCGGTCGTGCCACTGATCAGCACGCTTCCGTTGATTTTCGTGCACGAGTCATCAGGATTGAGGCGGTAGACGTTGTAGCCTTCACCGACTGCAAGGGGAGTAGCCAGAGATACACTGACGTTCCACGACAAGGTGACAGTATGCCTGCTTCTGGGGCCCTCAGCAGTCGGCATTTGTGAGTTCTTGCTGCTGCACGGGAATGTGTCACTGCTCGAAGCAGACTGGGCTCCCATCTCGGAAGATTTAAGAACGGACTGGTGGTCGGCGCGAACTGGGCGCCTCGCTGCGCTCGAGGTATCCAACAAGACGCCAACAGCCAACGCAACAATAGCGACAATTCGAGAGGTGCTGGCGATTGCATCCATCTTGACCCTCTGCACTTCGAAACCCAAGATGAAGGGTTCAGTTTGCGGACCTGGAAGTGAGGAAACGGCCGGTGCGGCGCTGCCGGCTAGTTCACTGCAAGGGACATACAAGTACAGGCGGAGCCCCAAGGTAATGGGTTGCCCTGCGCTTGGACTCAATCATGTCGTAGGCGCGGATCGCCTCTTCCGTGGTCAGTCCGGTCAGGGAAGCTACTTCCTCCGGAGTCAGCGCGTGATCTTTCCCGTAGAGGCAGAGATCCATTTTTTCGAGGGGCAGGGCGAAGTAAAACTCCTCTTGCGATTGTTCGAGCGAGTACGTGTCTGTCGTTGAGGGACGGCGCTGGATTTCTTCCGGCACACCGAGATACGCGGCCAGTTGGTAGACCTGGCTCTTGTAGAGGTGGGCGATCGGCTTGAAATCGGCGGAACCGTCCCCGTTCTTCACGAAGAATCCCTGATCGTATTCCAGGCGGTTGGGAGTTCCGGCCACGGCGTAATGGTAGCGATCGGCGTAGTAGTACTCCATCATCTTGCGGGTGCGCTGTTTGAAATTCGTGGCGGCAAGGATCCCCAGGTAGGAATCGAGCGGCAGCCGCACTTTCCTCTGCTCGCCGGAGGGCGCCTGCACGACCAGAGAAAACAGGGCATAGCGGTCGGCCTCAATCAGGTTGGGGAGCACGATTTTGCTCTTATAGCCCTCGCCATACTCCGGAACCACTCTGCGGATAGCCTCGTCACGACGGCGATAGCATCCGGCGGCGTCGAGGATCGGTCCGATGTTTTCCTCGAAAGACCGGATGCCGAGTTTTGCGGTGAGCAATTTGCCCAGGCGCAGACTTTCACTGGACGAGTCGGTCTCAGGCAGAAAAAGCGCAATCACTCGCTCTGGTCCCAGCGCTCGAGTGCACAACGCGGCCACAACGCTGCTGTCGATGCCCCCAGACACCGCGACGATCGCACCCTTCCGGCGGAACTGAGAAAAAACAATGTCCTCTATGCCGGCCGAGATGCGGTCGACTTCGGCAGCGGCGTCAATGCGCAGTGGCTGCGCCGCGATCATATTTGCTACTCCCATGGCGAGATCCTCCAATGTTAGAAAGTCTGGTTGTGTTGCTCACGCGCCAGCGAAGATGGCGAACGCCGCGCGCCGATCTTACTCGGAGTTTGAGTTCTTCTTCCGTCTGGCGAAGAGGAGCACCCCCCCGGCGCTCAACAGACTGCTGCCCAACAACAGGAGGGAGCCTGCTTCGGGGCACTTCCTGCGGTCTACTTTGGATGATCGTGGCTTGTCGTCTGGATTGAGTTGGGTCTGAGCAGTCATGACGCCTCCAGCGAACAACAAAGCAGCAGCCGCCAGGGCTGCTCTCAGCCAGAAGCCGGCGCGGATCGACGTTCGACTCGGCGCCTCGAGGTTTTGTTCCGATGAGGAAATGCGATTCATAAAAACTCCTTTATCCAAGATCCGAAGTCTGTTTTGCAGCTTCGGTTCGTTGCAGATATCTGGTGAATACAAACAAAATTGAGAGAGCGGCCAGCAAAAGAGGAATCCCACCATAACGGTGGAAGTTCCCATCAAGAAAGTCAGGAGCGATGTAGGCAGTGATTGCGGTTAACGCGACGATGCGGAGCCCGTTCTTTACGACTCCCAGGACGATCATCGCTCCGACCAGGAAGAGTTTCCTCCCTGCGGAACGAAGCATCAGATGCCCGGCCAGAAGCGCAAATATCAGCAGCACCGTGGAAGAACGGATTCCGCTGCACTCCCGGGACACCTCAACGGCGGTGTTGCGCAGGGTGAACACATAGCCGTCGTGCACCGCCGGGATGTGGGCAAAATGGAAAATGCCGTTCGCGACTCCGACGGTGCCGGTTTGCAGCGCGAGGGTCACCTTTTCGAGCAGGACTGGGGGAGGGGGGAGGAGCAGTAAAAGGAACAACAGCGGAAATGCAGCAGGCCTTAAGGAAGCCCGGCCGTAGCACAAAGCGAAGGAAAGAATCCAAAATGCGATCATGGTGAGAACAGAGACGGAGATTCTGGTTGCAGAATCCATGCCCTGGGCGATCCTGAGGATGGAAACAGAAAAGACCACAGCCGCTGCCAGCAGCCCCAGCCTCCAGAATGTCTTTTCCGGGGAGGCCTTGCTGAAAACCTGCTCCCGATCAATCCAGAGAGTGATTCCGCAGATTGGGACGATCAAGACGATGTATGACAATTCGTCGCTGGCCAGCGAGATTCCAGCGAGTTCGACAACAATGGGCGCAAAGATCAGCAGCGAGATGGCCACACAGATGGCGAAAAGCACGTGCGCATGAGTACCCAGAATAGGACTTATCCTGAGCGCCTTTACTTGAGAAGGAATCATCTGGTTGGAATCCGGAGGTTGGTGAGTTTGATCAGCAGCTTCTTCGCAATCGACTGACTTTCAGTTACGTTCAGATCGCGGTCATCATCGGTGTGTTCGGGTGCTCGATTCACGGGACCCGCATGGGCCTTACGTCGTGGCGAGGAGCGCCAGCAATTTCTGCGCGGCCGCCTGCTGCCCCAGTGCGTTCAAATGCCCTCCGTCCGTGGTGTACTCTTCGGCAAGGGTGTAGATCCTCTCGTTGCCTGTCGAGAAGTATGAACGGGATCCATCGGGGCGGGTAGATTCCACCTCGGCCAGATCGAAGATCGAGTCTGCTGGATATGTCTCCTTCAATAGCCGGTTAAACTCGTTGCGCTTCACGTTGGCAGCCCGCGCGGTGTGCCGTCCCAGAATGTCCTTCACCCACGCTTTGGCGGCGGGCTCAACGGTGGTCAGTGGCACGGTGATGTGAATGATCCTGAGGTGTGGGTATTCGGCTTGGAGAGATTCCATCCCCAGCCGATATTGTTCAAAAAGATGTAGCACGTCCGTAGAATCCGTGACGTCCACATAGCAGTACTTGTACATCGCGATTCCTCCCTGGGTTCCCATGCCTCTGCTGAGAGCGGCGGCGAAAGCGGCGTTCTTTGACAGGGGATCTCCGTTTTGACCAAGCTCGGTTTCAATGAGAGCTGGGCCTCGGACGGAGGCCGGGTCCGCTGAACTGACAAGATTGAGTTGCAACCTCGAATCCGCCACCATTAAAGCCTTGAGGCCTTCAAGAATGTTCGCTCCGACGGACTTGTGTCCGAAGAACACTCTGTTCGACGCCAGCGTCCGAATCTGCTGCTCAGTCCACCGCAGTTGAGCGGTACCGGGGCTAGCTGTAGTTGCAGGTGTCACAGAATTCCTCCCACAGGAAATCAGAGCAACCGTCAGAATCAGAGACATGATGCGGAAGGCAAACCGTTCGCGATGCATGTCGCCAAGCATGTTCAGGTTCCGAGAGTAGCCAGCGCCTGCGTCTTCAGCAGCGGTTTTAAGACTTTTCCAGAACTGTTCTTGGGCAGCGAAGAGAGCAAAATAAACTGCTTGGGCACAAACGGCAGGGGCAGCCGGCGGCGGCAATGGACGTTAAGCTGTTCTGGCGTGGGCTGAGCCTTGGGATTCCGTGGCACCACATAGGCCAGAGCGGCTTCGCCCAGCACTTCGTCGGGAACGCCCACGACAGCGGCCTCGATCAGTTCGTCATATTCGAGCAGAACGTTCTCTAAGTGGCGGCAACTGACTCTTTTCCCACCGCACTTCAGGAAGTCTTTTGCGCGGTCCACGATGTAAATGAATCCATCTTCGTCGACCGTAGCCAGATCACCGGTATACAGTTTGCCGTCTCGGAAGCAACGGGCCGTTTCTTCGGGAGCCTTCCAATATCCTCGCGCAATGTTGTCGCCTTCGGCCACAATCTCCCCTGTCTCTTGCGCGGCAACCGGGCGCCCATTCTCGTGCACCACTGAGAGTCTGACTCCCGGCATGCCCTTGCCGACCGAACCGAGCTTCTGGTTCAGGTGATCCGGTGGAAGAAACGACAACCGGGCCGTGGCCTCGGTCTGTCCGTACATCACAAAGATCTGCTTGCCGGGCAGCGCCCGCCTGAGTTCCTGAATGAACGCCGGCGCTAACTGGCCGCCCGCTTGTTGCACGTAGCGCAAATGCGGGAATTGCTTCCGGGCGAGGTTCGATTTACGCAGCAGAATCTGGTAGTGGCTCGGCACGCCGGCGAAACCCGTACACGCGGTTTCCTGCATGCGCTGCAAGACTACTTCCGGATACATGAATCTGGAATCGAGGACCAGGCTCCCACCCACACGCAGGTGCGTGTGCAGCAGTGAAGTTCCAAAGCAATAATGGAACGGCAGCACCGCCAGCATGCGGTCGCGCGAGCTTAGGGAGAGATACTGAATGATTGAATCGGTGTTGGCGATGATGTTCCGGTGAGAGATCATGACTCCGCGGGGCCGTCCGGTCGATCCCGAAGTAAACATCAGCGCAGCCAGATCATCTTCGGTGACCGAAGGCATGCTGTCGCGGCGGCTCGGTGCCGGGGCAGGAATCTCAGTGACGAGGGCAACCGACTTCGACGATTCCGGAATCAGTTTTGCCGCACGCGGCTCCGCGAAGATGAATCGGGGATCGGTCGTGGACAAGATGAATTCCAGATCCTCCGCGGCGATCTTGGTAGGCAGGGGGACGCACACCATCCCAGCCCGCAGGATGCCCAGGTAGGCCGCAACCCAGAAGAGTCCGTTCTCCGCCAGAAGGAGAACGCGTTCGCCCTTCTTGCCGCCCGCGGCAACAAGGCAATCGGCAACGGACTCTGCCGCCGCTTTCACGTTCTCCGTACGAGTGCTCAGCCGAAAGAGTCAGCAGGGCCGGGGCGGATTCCGGCTTCCCTTCGAGAAGATAACTAAAAGCATTCATGGCAGATTCTTGGCGGAACGGACGAGGACTAGTTCACGCGGGACAGGCGATGTTCGCAGCAGCGACCGGATCCGCGCCCGCGCCTGATCCAAGTTTTCTGCTCAGATAGGCCACGATTCGATTGATCGAATCGAGGTTGTCAGGAGTCAGTTCCGCCTCGGTGATCTCGATCCCGTAAGTCTCTTCGAGGTAGGCGACCAATTCGAGAATGCCGGTCGAATCGATGATTCCCTGCTCCAGAAAAGAGTCGTTGTCGTTCAGGGATTCCTGGCGGCCAAGAAGAAAATTGTTTATGACGAAACTACGCAGGTCTGCTGCAAGTGACATGGAAAACTCCCCTTCGTGCGGTGATTGATAAATTGATCGACCAAAAGTTGTGTGGACAGCACTCCAACCAGCGCCATGTTGTCTTTGACGCTGCTGGCCCGGCCTGACCGGAACTTCGTTACTAAGGCGCTGACCGAGGCCGCGTCGAACACGCCATCCTGTCGAATCCGTTCCGGAGACAACAGGTCGTCTACGTAACTGTTGGGGGAGTGAAAGAAGCTTTTTCCATCGGGCGCTCGATACGGCTGCTTGTGCCGGTGCAGGATTGACGACGGGATCATTCCGCCTGCCGCCTGCTTCAGCAGATATTTCTGGTTGAGTACCTTCATTTTCAAACTGGGCGGCAGCTTGGCGGCAAACTCCACGACGCGGAAGTCGAGAAAGGGATAACGTCCCTCGACTGAGTTCGCCATGGCCATGCGATCGCCCTGCGACGACAGGATGTAGCCGGGTAACAGATACATGGCTTCGAGATACTCCGCCTGCGAGAACGCTCCCGATGCCCGATAAGAGCTTGGCAGTTCCTTCTCGAGATCGGCCACAGCGCTTGCATTTCTCAGCTCTGCACGAGTCGCATCAGAAAGCAACATTTTCAGCCTGGCAGTCAATTCCCAGCGCGGCAGGTGCGAGAAGAACGGGCTGGCGAGATCTTCTTCCGTCACATGGAAGAATTTCTTGAGGTATGCCGGCGATTGCCTCTGGATTCCGTCCATGTAGGGGTATAGGCGCTTCAGGAGCAATGGGCGCCACTGCGATGAGGGATTCCGTCCCCAAAACTGGCGGATCTTCGCTTCTTTGAATATGTCGTAGCCGCCCAACATTTCGTCCGCGCCTTCCCCGGTTAGCACTACCTTGAAGCCGCTCTCCCGCACCAGCTTCGATAGCAGGAAGAAGGGCGCTGGCGCGGTCCGCAAGATCGGCTGCTCGGTGTGGCGGATTACTTCGGGGAATATTTCCGCGATGTCCTGGTAGGTACACGGAATATCACTGTGCTGCGTGTTCAAAAAGGCGCTAGCCTCGCGCTGGTACGATCCCTCGTCAAACTCCCGATCTTCGAAACTTACCGAGAAAGTGCGCAGACGATTCCCCACCAGCATGTGGGTGAGCGCTGTGATGACCGTGGAGTCGAGGCCTCCGCTCAGGTAGGCGCCGACCGGGACGTCAGACCGCAGCCGGATGCGGGTCGCGTCCAGCAACAGATTCAGCAGGTCTTCGCTGAGCTTCCTTTCCCCAGCCCTGGAGGGCAATTCGATCGGGGAATAATCGAGATTCCAGTAGCGATAGGTCCGAATCTTTCCATTTTGAACGACCAGCGAATGGGCTGGCGGGAGCTGCCAGATGTTCTTGAACGCAGTGCGTGGGGCCAGCGTAAACCAGAAGGTGAAGATCTGGTCGAGGCCCTCCAGATCGAGGGCAGCCTCGACTTCAGGGTGGGTCAGAAGCGCTTTGATCTCCGAGGCGAACAGAAAACTGTCGGCAGTCTGGGTATAGAACACCGGCCTTACTCCCATCCGGTCGCGAGAGACAAAGAGTTTTTGCTGGTCAACGTCCCAGATGGCAAACGCCCACTGGCCGTTGAGCCGCCGGACGCACTCTTCACCCTCCTCTTGATAGAGGTGCAGAATTACTTCTGTGTCCGAGCGCGTGGCAAACTTATGGCCCTTTTGAATCAGTTCCTGGCGCAGTTCGACGTAGTTGAAGATCTCTCCGTTGAACGTGATCCAGAGTTTGCCCTCGGCGATCGACATGGGCTGGCGGCCACCTTCCAGGTCGATGATGCTGAGGCGGGCGTGAGCCAAGCCGGCCGCGCCCGAACACACGAGTTCAGTTGCGTCGGGACCGCGATGGGCGAGGGTAGAGATCATGGCCTGAAGTTGATCCAAATCAACCCGACGGTCGTGCCGATTTACGAATCCAGATATACCGCACATAAATGTTTTGATCTCGACGACTTGAGTTCTCGCAACGAGGGGCTGCGGTTTTATTGCCTAAGCTCTCAGACGGGCCGATGGCATGATGTTATTCCAGCCGTCTAATGAATCGTGCAGGATTTCCAGCGTACAACCCGTTTGGTTGGCAATCGTGCGTGATCACGGACCCTGGGGCTACGATGCATCCTTCACCAATGTTTACGCCCGGAAGCACGGTAGCTCGTGCTCCAATCCAACACCCATTTCCGATGGAGATACTCTTTCCGAGGAGGGCCCCGGCGCGTTCGGATGATGTTCCGATTGCGTCAGTCGACGTTATCAGGTAGACCCCCATCGCGATCGCGCAGTTTTCGCCGATCGAAATGCGGGCTAAAGTGTCAAAAAAGCATCCATAATTCACATGCGTACCGCAACCTATTGATATGTTGGGTCCGCCAACAAAACATCGTGCACTGATGCCGATGGTGTCTACATCCATGCCAACTAACCGGTAGATAAGACAGCGAACGCCGCGTGGCAGCAAGACCGACGCAGCCACGGAATTAAGTACCGCATCGCGAACCGCAATTCTGGATGAAGCCGCTATCTCTCGAAGTATCTTTGAGAATGTCCGCCCGTTACCGGCTGCGTGCGGCGCCACTATAACGGGCTTTGATTCACTTGCCATGTTGCGTTCCTAAGGATGATTCTCCTTCTTGCACGTCGGTTTTATCGCAGAGAACAAGGAGTGGCACCTCGATCTCTGCCCTCGCAAGACACAAGGACAGTCTCTGCGCGGCCCTGACCCGTTCCTCAAGGCGATTGGGAGACTGACTGAGACTGTCAGACAAGCTTCAGCTTGTCGCTCCTGGCGCACTTGGTTCCGAGCGAACCAAGCTAGGGAAGACTGCCCGAACGATAGCTTTGCTCTCAAGTGTCGTAAGGGAACTGGTGACGGCTAAGGCAGGCCATACAGAAATCAAGCTGGCGATCCCAATTTTTGCCAAATCAATGACGGCTTTGAGTCGGGGGGTGGCGGTTGTTGGAAACGGCAGAAGAAAAGCCACGCCGGCACTAGAGACAATGAGAGCGCTCGCAGAGGCAAGTCTAAGCGCATCCGTTAATAAAGGCCTAATTCGGAAGGCAGGAAAGGCCTTTGTGAGTGCGAACAGCATGAATAACATTCCAAAGAACTCGCTAAATGCGAGTCCAGCCAGAACTCCGACAAAACCTAGGTGCCTACCCATCATCGCGATAGCAAACAAAATCACAATTTGGCTCACTAAACGAATATTGTCTAGCAGCACCTTGCCAGATGAACGGTACAACACAAGCCCCAGAGTCGAGACTGACTGGAAGAGTCCCGCAGCGCAGACCATCCAAAAGGCCATCGGCAAGGGCGAGGCGCTCACACCAGTCCAAGCGAACACAATTGTTGGTCCAAATACCGCAGTTAGCAGAAGAGGAAAAAGTCCGAGACCTAATGTGGCCCTGAAAGACTTGTACAGTAACGCTCGCACCTGATCGGCAGATCCTGTAGCAAATAGCATGGCAGCACCGGAAAGGATCGGCTGAAGGAAGGCATCAGGAAGCATGAGGGCCGAACTTGCTACCCGGTATGTGAGAGCGTAAATGCCGGCTGCGGCGGGTCCGAACAGTCGAAGCAAAGCGATGGGAACGATTGACGCATAGAGCACCTGCAAAATGTTGGCGATCTGATAGCTTCCTGCAAAGCGTAACAATTCTCGCACAACCGTAGTCGTCAAATGTTTCCGGCTGACTTGGATTTCAGGGACAATTCTCTTTGACGCCCAGTAGCAACTGACAACGAATCCTATTTCCGAGATTGCCATAACCGCAGCCATTGCGAACAATCCGAAGCCGAAATGGAGCAGCGTAACTATCGCAATTGCTTCAGCGACCATAGAGAGGGTGGAAAAGTTTCGCGCCAAGTCAATACGGTGCCCTCCCATAACGATGGCTTCGTAGACAGCTCCGACGTTTGAGATCACCATGATGACTGCCAGCATGGTGAACGAATGTGAGGTGGCGATGAGGAACTCGAGGGAATTCCTGCTAGGTTTGCCAAGTCTCGCGAGAAGATCGCTGCTGGCAGCAGCCCAGCCAATGAGCAAATGAGCACCACCGCGCATCCCGTGCTCAGCAGCTTGTTGGCAGACTCAAACTGCCGATTGCCGGTGGACTCTGCCACATATTTCTGAAAGGCTGATTTGACACCTATGCTCCCAAAGCGCATGTACGCGGCAGCTGTCATAATGATCGCCCAGATTCCATATCCGTCCATACCGAGGTGGCCGATCACGATCGGCACGGTGACCAGCCGCGTTGCAACCTGGGTAATCCGGGCGACCACACCAAACACCGTGTTGCGCTGGATACTGGCGGCTAGATTACGGGCGGGATGTTCCCGTTGGAGGATCTTTTTTGACATCGCCTTTTGCGTTCCTGGGAAACGGCTTGGGATTAAGAAAGACCTGAATTTAAGACCGTGTTTCGGGTCGGGTGACCTTAAGGGGTTGGGGCTGATATGTGTCTATTGCTCGCCAAAACGACGGCTCATGACTTCAAATCCCTTGCCGAACGAGCGAGGGGTTTCAAACCTGTTCTTGTGTTCTTTTGTCCTCTGCTATTGAACAATTGCGGTTAGCCCGGTTGGGGCCAGCGGGACCGCCGCTTGTGATCTTGTAAATCTTGGGCTGGTAATTGTGGCCGTTGGCGCCAAAGGTATCGGAGAATTGTCCGCTGCCGTCGAGAAGTGAAGTCTGGTCCCACGCTGGAGTGGCGGATCATATTGGGCGTTAGAGTCATAGACCACTGTAGCCGTGTAGCCCCCGTGACCGGACAGGGTGAATGTCATCTTCGCCTGACCATTCGGTCGGAGTCAGCAAACAAGTAAGGTGTGCCGTTGTAACTCTTGACGATGGCAGAACCGGGCACAGTCGACGTTCCGGTGGACATGGTGAGGATGCCGCTGGAACACGAGGTGGCAAAGCCTGTATAACTGGGCACCGTAGTCCAGTTACTAGTACCCGATGCCCCTGTGGCTTGGTTCATAGTGCAACTGCCAAGCACGGACGGAGTTCAACTGTGGCGCGAAGTTCAGAATCAGTGCAATGTTGATGTACATTAATGTTCGGCCGCGATCGCTGCTGGTCCGCCGCACCGTCTGCATTGTGGTTGCCCCCATGCAGAAGTTGTATGCGGTTTGTCCGCCGCCGTCGTGTCATCACAGAACCATTCCACGCCCATCGCTCCATTGATGATCTCATCCAGTTTCGGCGTTGACCAATTCGTCTGGGGGCCGGTATTAGTGGATATTGCCGTTGCTGCACAGATTCGTGTCGCACTGCATGTGCTCCCGTTTGGGATGATATCCGAGTTGGCCGTGTCCGGAATCGAATAGGCCCAAATTGGCTGACCGGTCCGGCCTTGGTCACAAATGCTGGCCACCGCCAACCCTGAATCCACATGATGTCTTGCGGGGCCCGGTGACGATGTGGGAATGCTGCTACCACTGTTCCACGGGCTGATCAGCGGATACAGATCGAATGGATCCGACCGTGATGGCTTCAGGACATTTGTGTCGATGCCGGTTCGGTTGTTGCTAAGGGCCAGCTACACCATGCCCAATAGGCCTGCATAGATTCCAGAAGATGGGACGCGTGGAGTCATATCCCCACTTGAGGCACAACCGTGCCAAGGCTCGACATGGCAGGACCTTGTGCGCTGTTCGTGGTACACTGCGGTTCGTCTCCCATGTTATACCCAATACCAAATTAGGATGGCCGATACTCACGGCCATGGCCTGTAAGGATGCCACCGAGGTTGCCGGTGTTCCCGGTGTGGTGCTACGGCTCCGGCAATAAGATAGATCCCCTGAGCGAAGAGCGCCGCTGCAACAGCCCATTCGTGTCTGGCCGCAACCGACGGATACGCTCCCTCCTCCGTCGTCGATGGCGAGCAAGAGTTTTATCTTGAGCCTTTCATCGCCAAGGGCTGCGAGGCGTAAGCGGCTCCCGTACCCATCGACCAGGAGGGATTTTGCAGCCAAAGCACGATCGGGAAAAAATTGGGGCTTTGTGGAAAATTCGACCATGACGAATAGGGATTCGACTGTGCCGAGGGAGGCGGCCAGCAGCAAAAACGCGATCGCAGCAAGTGAACGTTTCATCCTATTGGCGATCCTCGCACAGCGAAAGCAACAAAGAAAAGTCACGTTAGTACAAGGGCAAACGACCGTCGCGCACCCTGGGTTGTGTCGAAAGTACAAGGTCTGGCCGCGATATTCCCACTGTTGCAAAATGCAACGTTTTGGCGCGACATGCACTAAAGTTTAAAGGGGCGCTCCCTCTCGGAACTCAAACTCAGAAAGGGCTCATCTGGGACCCCTGCCCGATCGGGGCAATTTGCTGGCTCGGCCGCTGGGGATTTCCTGAAAACTACTTCCAGGCTCGGCCCGGCACCCGCCAGGGAAGCTGCCATAGCAAGTGGTGCCACCACTGCCATGCGAAACGCCTTTCGAACGATCCTCAGGGGAAGACTTAGCGGCTCTGGTCTTGATAGAGGGATCGGCGAACGACCGACCTTTTCCAGCAAGCTGGAACCGACGTATCCGAGGCTGCGCTCGATATAGGCAACTCTAGGGGTCACCAGCTGCACTTCCTCGAAGCCGAGATCGGCCATGAGATACCTGAGCGAAGCGGGCGAAAAATGAAACAGGTGCCGAGGCAACTCAAGACCATACCAGTATGTTCCGAACAGGCGGGCTTCCCAGGAATCGATGTTGGGCATCATCGCATAGAAGATGCCGCCAGGCTTCAGCCACTCCAGCACCTTCGCTAAGAACTGGCGTGGACAGTACACGTGCTCCAGTACATCGAAGCAGGTGATGACATCGAAGGTCTCCGGCAAGAAGGGCGCCTCAACCGCGTCTCCTACGAACACTTCTGCGCCGGTCGTTGCCCTGGCTCGCTGTGCCGTCGATTCCTCCATCTCGATTCCGTACAGCTTCCAGTCAGATCCCTTCATCGTGCTCAGGAAGCCTCCGGAACTGCAACCGATGTCGAGAATTACTCCTCCGCGCTGGTAATGCGAAACGAGTTTCACCTGGTTCTTCCAACGATGTGCGGCGGAACCCTCGCCTGCGGCAACGATGTCCTTGTGGTACTCCTCGGTGTAGTGGCGTCCCATTTCCTCGGACTTCGGCGGACTTGCCAACCAGACGCTGCGGCAGGAGTGACAGTGAAGGAGGTGATAGAGCTCCTTCCTCAGGTGGAACCTGTCCGGCGCTGCCAGCAGATCAGCCACCTTCCCACCACCACAAATCGGGCATACCTCGGGTTGCTGTCTGGTTTCTACAGACCCGTTGGTTGCTGTCTCAGTGGCGCTTACCAACTCGAGTGTATGGTTCATGGCGAAATTCATCTGCCGTCAGCTAGGGTCCGAGCAGCTTTTTCTAAGTTCAACCGCTGGTGCATGACGACTTGGGCAAACTGAATCATCCCGATCAGATACCTTTTCCACAGACGCCTGGGCTCCTGGAGCAATCGGTACATCCACTCAATCCGCATCTTGCGCATCAGCACCGGCGCGCGCCGCACGCGCCCGGCGGTAAAGTCAAGGATGGCGCCGACCAGTATTACCAGAGCGCCGGTGGCGATACCATACGATGCACCCCAGATCTCCTGTCGTGGATGGCCCATCCCGACCAACACCATCCGCGCGCCCGAAGCGCGGATGCGCTTGACTAGTGCTGGAGCTTGGACATCGCTGAAGAAGCCGTGTTGAGTACCAACCACGCGCACGTTCTGGTAGCGGTTCTCGAACACGCGCGCGACCTGGTCGGCTACGCCGGGCGCACTGCCGAGCAGGAAGATGGGTGTCGGCTTACGCAAGGTGGCAAGGAAGGCGGGCGTGAAGTCAGTACCGTTCAGATTCTCAGGAAACGGCTTGCCATAAAGGAGCTTCGACGCGAGATCGACCCCAATGCCATCAGGAAAGACAACGGCCTTTCGTAGTGCGGCGGCGAAATCATCGTTGGCTCGGGCCATGTTGACCGTGTGGGCGTTGCAGAAGCCGACGATGCCGCCGGCGCCGGAATCCAGCATCTTTACAACGGTTGAAAGCGCCGTGTCCCTATCGACCACCGCCACATCCACGGGACCGATTCGCCGGGTCGGCAGGGAAAATAGCGCCGAGTCACGCTCGACATCTTCATTCTCGGCGATTCCTGCTCCTCCGCCCTTCAGCGGCCTGGGAGTGGGACGCGGACCTGGAGATACGGCATATCGATCAAACGGTAACGATCTCAAACGGGTTCTCCACTGGGGGTAATCTTTTTGGCAAATGACAACGCCGTCACAGTTGATTTAGCCGCTGGCGCAAAACGACCCCCGCGAATTGAACAAGGCAGATAAGGTAGCGCCTCCAAAGACGCCGAGGTTCCCGGACAATGCGATATAGCCACTCCAACCCGATGTTTTGGAGCCATTTGGGAGCGCGCGCAACCACCCCACCCACCATTTCAAAACTGCCTCCGATGCCCATGGTTACCGGAACACCGAGTTGGCGCGCATGTTCGTAGATCCAGTACTCCTGCTTAGGAGCACCCAGGGCCACAAAGAGGAGATGGGGACCAGCAGCTCTTATGCGAGATTCAACTTCGCGCTGTTGAGACGAATCTTTCTCGAACCCGAGCGGCGGACAGCAAGTGCCGCAGACAATAAGTCCGCGATATCGGCTCTGCAGCCTGGCTGCTGCTTTCTCAGCGGAACCGGGGAGGCCGCCAAGTAAGAAGACGCGTAAGCCTTCTCGTGCCGCCCGTCGGCACAGGGCTTGGAACATGTCCACTCCGGCAATGCGTTCGGGAATTCTCTGGCCCAGAACACGAGCGGCGAGGAGTATCGAGACACCGTCTGGCAACACGAACGTCGCCTCCGAGTAAACTCGGCGCAAGTAGTGATCTTTCGCCAGCAACGGAATCTGCTGCACATTTGGAGTGACCGCATACTTAGGCTCTTCGCCCCGAGGCGGCCGTACGCACAATTGCCTCCGTCATGTCGTCAAAACGGCATGCGTGGACCATGGCCTGGCCGATCTGAACCCGGGGCAGCGTGTGTGCAATTGTGCAGGAACTCATTGCGGTATTGCCAAAGCGAGAGTGGAGAAACGTCGAAAATCGATTATGTATTGCTGTTTCGATGATGCGTTAGGCAGACCACCCGCGATTCAGCAGTTGCGAAACGCGCTGTTTTTGTTCCCGTCTGAGAAATAAAGCGAGGTCATCCGGCACTGCTCTCGGTTCTTTGCAGATGTAGGGCCAGAGGAATCCCGCCAGCCGGGCCAGAGCGTTGCCAAAGTAGGGCCTTTCCGGTATTCGGCGAAGGCATTTCATCATCTCGAAAAGCGGGGCGCTGCCGAACGAGTAGTCCTGCTTGCCCAAGCGGAACGCATTCCTTAAGGGGCTGCTGCCCCCACTGATATGCCGGTGATGAAAAATCTTCAGCTGGGGGAGAGCTTCGACGTGCCATCCCTGCATCCTGGCCTTGGTCTGCGCATACCAATCCTCGCCACCATATTTCAGGATCGCGTACCTGCCGATCGCTTCGTAACACTCGCGTCGCACCAGCTGCGCTGCGTGACCAACGTTGCGAACATCGTTCATTCTGAGGCTGCGATACTCGCCTCCTGCATCCTCGTAGACGAAACCACCCGCCAGGCCCAGGTCCGGATGCTGCCGGAAGTGGCTGATCAGCTGTTCGAAATAGGAAGGTTCCAGCGTGACGTCGGCGTCCAAGTTGCCGATGAAGTCGTATTCCATGCCTTCGAGAAGCTGGTTGCCCTGCTGGAGCGCCATCACTTTCGCGCCAAAGTTACGACCAGGCGCCCGGGTGATGTGCAGGACACGAATGAAGTCGTGCTGCCGCGCATAGCTCTCAACGATCTCGTCAGTCCGATCGGTGGAGTTGTCACTGACAATCACCCATCGCTGCGGCAGCAACGTCTGAGCCAGCACACTTTGGAGGGTTGCTTCGATGAAATCCTCCTCATTGTGTGCGGCCGTCATCAGGACATAGGTCCCTAATGGCTGTTGATCAGTCTGCAGGCTTGATGATGTGGACATAATTTAGAAGGCGAGAAAACGTCGACGTGCTGGATATCCCACAGGGTCTGTGTCGACTGGGCCGTTCTCGAGATCAGCTTCGGGCTCTGCCATTTCTACAACCCAGTCTGGCGCGTTCGAGCGCACTACGGTTGGAACTCTCAATAGATTCCAGCTTCGGGTGAACCACTGCCGCAGCCGATATCGCAGCGAGAAGGCCATACCAAACTACTTGGGTTTGATCGGTATAAGAAATGCCCATGAAGGCGACGACATTGGCAAACAGCGCAGCCCCCAAGGCCCACAAGAACATCTGCTGCTTCGTGTTTTCGGCAGCCCGCCTGGCCTTCCCCAAGTACTTAAAGCCGTACACGATGGTTGCCAGAAACAAAATGAAAGCGAGGAGGCCCGAACAATCACAGACGCTGACATACTGGTTGGCCGTGTCCCACATATCCCAGCCCCATGCGAATGTTGACTTCACGCCCACCAGCCACCAATCCGAAAAATGCCGTATGCATTGATCGACCACCATGAAGCGGTGATAGGACGAGGACCCTCCCGAGACATCGATCCGGGCGATGAGATGCCAAACCGGCGCCTTCATCACCAGGTGAAGGGACACGATCGTGATTGCGATGGCCCAGCGTATAACTCGCATGTAGTTCCGGGCCGGCCACAGGCACAGGGCGAGCACTCCGCCGGCGTATGCCAAGATGGGAGTGCTGGAATTGGAAGCCAGCGTGATCACCGTCGCCGAGACGATTCCGAGCGCGGCGATGGCTCGATTCTTCTTGCCGCTTTGCCACAACAGCACGAACAGGGGAAGCAGTATCGCGCCGAAGGTCCCGGCCAGAATAGGGTGCTCGAAGCAGCCCGTGGCGCGAAAGCGGTCGCCGCGCGCCAGGGCAGTTGCATAATCCGCCGCTCGTGCTCCCCCGAGCAGGGCATACGGATTACGCCCGGTCACCACTTCCCACGTCATCACCCCCGCGACTACAGCCGCAACGTAAGCAAGGGTGCGAAACATACGGATGACGTCACCCTCATCGCGAACCAAGTAACGCAGGATAAAATAGATGCCGAAGATCGTGTAGATGTTTCCCAGCTGATAGATCAGCGCGCCCGATTCTTGAAACAGGAGGATCCCGGCCAAGGCAGTAACGATTGCAAACGAGATGACTGCAAGATCGATCTTGTTGACCCCACCACTGAATATCTGACCGCGCGAAGAAAACTTTTCCCGAACAAGTCTGGCGATCCCGAAAAGGGCCAGGAAGCGCAGCATCGGAAAATGCATACCGCCGATTAACAGAACCTGATCCATCGGAATTAGAATGAAAGCGGCGATCAATGGGGCAATGATCTTGCTCCGCGGCCAGAATAAGACAAGCACGCCCACGACGAGAACCAGCAGCAGAACAAGCGGGTTCAGGACGGTCTCGGTTGTGCCCCCTCCAAATCTCAGGTTCTGCGGTTCCAAGAATTATCGTCCTTTCCCAGTTCGATATCCCGCGGTCGATCGGTCCATTGGGAATTCGCCGATCACCGTCCAGGGCTAGATTGCTGGAGAACTGTTTGCTCCTCCGAGCCCCATTCCCCGCTCCAGCGGATTACGCTGTGGCTGGCTTACCCATTGCAGACAGATGACGCTCCTCTGGAGCCTTGCCAGGTTTTCGGCTCGCTGCGATGGCGAGAACAAATAGGTCGCGGCCGAACCCAGGAGCCGAACCAGATGGTACGTGGCTGAACTGGCGAGGAACGCCATTTGTGCGAACCATCCGTGATGCTTTTGCCAGTACTGCCAGTTGGCGCGACACATCTCCAGGTAGAAGCGAAGAGGCGCATTCGACGAACTGGCCCCGCCATAGTGAATCGCCCCGGCGCCGGCAAAGAAAACGACCTTCTCTCCCGCTTGGTGAAACCGGTAGCACCAATCCAGGTCCTCTCCGTACATGAAGAACTGGGGGTCCAGTAAGCCGACTCGGTTCAACGCGGTCCGCCGGACGACGACAAACCAACCGTTGAGTATCTCGACCGGGGTCGTGGTTTGATGATCAAAGTCAGCCATCAACAGTCCGCCAAACAAACGCGATTTCTTAAAGACAATGTCGAGCCCCAGGGCACGGCAGAACTGGTTCCAGACCGTCGGGAAACGCATCGTGGAGCGTCTGACTTCACCATCAGCCGCCAGCATCTTGGGTCCCACCATGCCGACCTCGGGATGCTCCGAGAGAAATCGGAGCATGGGCGAAAGGCAGTCGTCCGTGAATTTGACATCGGAATTGACCAGACAGACATATTGGCCCGAACTCTGGGAAATCCCAATGTTGTTGGCCTTGGCGAATCCTAAGTTCTCGGAGTTGCGAATTAACCTGAATTCCGGAAACGTTGCCGCCACCAACTCCGGAGTTCCATCGCTCGAAGCATTGTCCACGACGATCACTTCATCACAAGTGTCTCGGCAGTGCTCTCGCAAGGACTCGAGGCACTCGATCACATATTTCTTGGCATTCCAGACCACGATGACCACGGAGACCGTTGACCGCTCCGGCTCCGATGGCGGAAGCAACGTCAATGCGGAAGACTCGACATTCATTTTCATAAAGAAGTGATGGTCTCTATCCGATGTGTTTGTAAAGGATCTCGCCGATGACCGGGAGGACGGTTGGCGAGACCAGCTTGAGCACACACTTGGCCGCCCATGTTTTTCGTTTCGAACTGTGCAGGTCACAAAGGTGTGTAGATTTCTCCGCGACGCCGTATCTCGAATAGGTCAGGACGGACTGAGCGGCGCCCCAACGATCCTTGAACGTGATCAGGCCTGGTTGATCCGCGTTCGTGCGTCCGAAATCCAGGTAACGCAGCCCCAGGCTTTTCGCTTCCTGGATCGCTTTCCAGAAGAGCAAGTGCACGCCGCCAAGGTTGTTGAAACGGGAGTCACTGCAGCCGTACTTGTAGGTGAGCGTGTCCTTGTGGCGAATGGTGATGATCGCCGCGATGGCCCGCCCGCCTTTGAGCGCTACGCGAATCTTAAGCGCATCGCCGAAGCAGCTCATCAGATTCGCAAACCATTTCTTGGCCTGCGGCGCCAGGCCGTGCCGCTTTCGGGTCAGAATGAAAAGATGGTAGAAATCTTCCAGGAGCTCTTTCGTGGATCCTTCACGATACGTAAGGCCCTCCCGCTCGGCACGGCGAATTTTCCTTTGGGTTGAGCTCTTATGGAAATTGCCAAAGATCGCATCGATGTGCGGTCGAAGATCCAGTTGATGAAAGGCATACGTAATCGTCGTGTGATGGAAAGGAGTGATTACCCTGAAAGGACCGAGTGGGCGGATCTCTAAATAGTTCCATTGCTCGCGCTGGCACTCCTGCTCCAGGGCAGCAGAAAGAACAACACGATCTTCCGTAGTATCCACGAGCGGCTCGCAGTGATCAGAGAATGGAAGCGACACCAGTCGTCGCCCCGTCAGCCAACTCTCAACCCGGCAAAAGACCATGGCATTCTGCAAATCCTGGCCCGCCGGTGAGGTGGTAAAGGCAATGGGTTTGTATCCGTAGGTGCGCGAAAGCGCCTCTAGCCATGCGGAGGAATGAAAGACCGAGGCCCGCGGGTGCCTCCGCACAAATTCGTCCCAGCGGCGATCGTTAAGCGGCTCGATACAAGAAGCCGCTTTTGCATCACTGGCCACTGATTGAACTTCGGGCTCGTCCAGACACTCAAGCAACGACATAAAGAATAGGAATGTCCTCTCCTGAACTACCACTACCCAATGACGGTGCCTTGGATGCAGGTTGACGGGCGCGCCCAGCGGAATGAACTCTCAAGGCTAAAAGGCGTCATCGCTGAATAAGGCTCGAGGGGTTTGCCACAAGATCTGTATATCCAGCCACAGGGACCATGTACGCGCATATTGCAGGTCCAGTCGCACCATTTCGTCAAAGGGTACGCGACTTCGCCCTTTTACCTGCCAGAGACCAGTGATCCCCGGCTTGACTTCCAGGACGCGGCGGCGATGCCAGATGTCGTACTCCTCGCATTCGTACGCGATGGGAGGTCGTGGACCCACCAGGGACATATCGCCTCTCAGGACATTGATGAATTGCGGAAGTTCGTCGAGACTGGTCTTGCGGAGAATCCTCCCGATCCTCGTAATCCGCGGGTCATTGGTCATCTTGTACGCGACCTTGCCCCCGTCGTCCGTTCTGCCGTCGTGCTTGCCTTTGATGACGTTCTTCATGAAGTCTTCATGGATTTTGTGGTCATTGTCCGCATACATGGATCGGAACTTCAGAAAAGTGAACGGTTTGCCGAATTGTCCGAGGCGCTCTTGCTTAAACAGAATCGGTCCCTTGGAACTGAGCTTGACCAGCAACGCAACCAGGAGAAATATCGGAGCAGCGAATAAAAGCGCGACCGAGCCTCCGACAAGATCCATCAGTCTCTTTATGGTCCGCGCCGGCCTTCGTGCTTGATTGCGATGAAGAAGATCGGGATAGAAAGTGGGATTCCCTTGCGTCACGTCCTGATCCCAATCCTCTGGAAAAACATGCAGGCAAATGCTGATTTGACTAAAGTGCTGCAGGGTAAGGTTGTTGCGTAGCGTCTCGCTAACCCGGCTCATCACCGTACTAAGAATTGAGCCGCGCTCGTCAATGCTGATTTCGGTGAACATGACCCCTATAACCGAGTGGGTCTTGTACCAACCTGTGACGTCAGTCTCACGCGTGGTCCGGGATAAGGCGGAAAGAACCTGGCCCAGCACTCGACCGCTGGTATCGCAAGGCAAGCAACTGCCCGCATCCAAAAGCAGTAGGAGGAATGGCTGGCGGGAGCGTTCGGTTCGTTTCCTTTCCACGGCGATCATTCTGCGGAACGTTGTTTCATCCAGGATGTTGCACTCGCGCTTCGTCACAGGCTGAACCGGCAGAGGCGCGATCATCGAATTTGGGCTACGCAACCGCACAGGTCTTTCCCCTAGTTCCGCTCGGCTTCGTTCTGCAAGAGCACTCGATACTCGCTCATGGGTTGGAAATCGGGTTTGATGGGAGGATCCCGGAAATACATCCGCTTGCAATCAGCTGCTGCCCGCAGCCAAGAAATGGTTGGTGTAGAGTGCTGATTGGCGTGCGGGATGGAGGAGGACAGACCATCAGCTCCCAACCTAGTCAGCTGCGGCAGTACCTGCATAGACGGGCGGGAGACTGGGCCTCGGCATGATCTTGTTGTCCCGCTCTGACGGGGACGCCTGGAAGGAGATGCCGACCTGACTGAACTGCTCCGCCGTTAGACAGAAACGCAAAGTTTGGCTCACGCGGGCCTTGATGGTTGCCAGAGCCAACCTACGATCCTCGACAGCAACCTCTGTAAACAACACGCCGACGACACGATCACGCTGGTACCAGCCAGTCACATCGGTCTCTCGGGTGGCCGAAGCCAGGGCAGATAATATTTTGTCCAGCACCATTCCAGTCTTCTCCGAGGGCACCGGAGTATGGATGTCGAGCAACGTCAGCAGAGAAAGCTTCCGCGATCGTTCTGCCCTTTTCCGCTCGAGAGAGAGCATTCGACGGAAGGCCTCCTCGTGCAGGACGCTCCGGTCCGCCACCGTCAGGAACCTTGTCGGAACAGGTACTAAATACGAAAGTTTGTTGTGAGGTTGGTTCACGATTCTCTCCACCTGTTTCGTCTCCATTTGTTCCACCTTCCCTTTGTAGAGCAGAGACACTTCGAATGAATGAATGATTGATTTGGTGTCGCAGCCGTTTGGGGGAGGAGCTGGGCTTCCGTGGCTGGAATGGGGGAGGACTAGGCGTTGATCTTACTTCGCTGCCTCAGCATATCTGCGATAGTAGTTGTGATGGTTTCCATCCGAGCTGGCGTTGAGCACTACCCCAAGCAGGTCGGACTTTTTCAGCATCTCGATGCCGCGCTGCAAGGGCGTCTTTTCTGATTTTCCCTCTCGAACGACCAGCAAGGTGCCATCGGTCATTCGCGACCAGACGCTGGTGTCGGCGAGCGGGAGCAGGGGAGGCGAGTCCACGATGATCCAATCGAACAAGGTGCTGAGTTGTGCCATCAGTTCCGAGAGCCGCCCGGACTGCATCCATTCCAGAGGATTGATGGGCGGCTTTCCTGCCGGCATGAACCAGAAATCCGGTCCCTGCAGGTGGTAGATGTTCGCGGCGAGGTGAAGGTCGCTCTCCAGCCAATCAGCTAGTCCAGCGAGATGTCCCAAGCCGAACTGTCGCGCCAGGACGGGTCGCCTCAAGTCGCCTTCGAGCAAAAGGACCTTCTGTTTCTTTCGTCGCGCCAGCACGCCGGCAAGATTGGCCGAAACCATGCTCTTTCCTTCTTCCGGAATGGCGCTGGTCACGAGCACTTTCTTGAGGGGGCGGCTCTGTTGCAATTGTCTTAGCCGGACACCGAGGAAACGAAATTTTTCCGACGCCAAGCTCTCGGGCGAGGTCAGGAATACGAGGCGGTTCACCGGCGCCACCGACACCGCCAGCGAAGGAAACTCGCCAGCGCTCGCGGTGGGTACTTGTTCCGCGGTACGTTCAAATACTTCCGTGGCCACCGACACCATGTCCGCGTACTCAACCCCGGACTGTTCGGTCCCCGACCTTTGCAGTGCGTCAAATATACGGCTCATGTTTGGTGGCTCCGGCGCCGACGACCATCCTCAGATCCGCTCCGCTCCGTTGCGCCCGCTGCAAGCTGGCATACAGATCCAACAGGGTCCTTGCCGCGCGCTGCACTTCGGCCGCATGGTCGTCGCTGGATACGTGCTGGGACGCCGCGGTATGCACCACGCTCAGACGAAAATCTGTGGCGATCTCCTCAACGATATCGGGAGTGACAGCCTGCGCCTGCTGAGCATATCCGTGGATGAGAGCGTTTTCGCAGAGAGTGTTGACCAGGCGCGGAATCCCGCGCGCATGGCGGTGAACTTCCCGGATCGTGTCGGGTGGAAAAAGCTGGGCAGGACTCGCACTTCCCGCCAATTGCAGACGACGGTAAATATAGCCCTGGGTCTCGTCCAGGTTGAGGGCCCCCAAATGAGAGCGCAATGCGATCCTTTGCTTCAATTGCCGTAATTCTATGGCGTCGAGCTTGTCGTCCAGCTCGGGCTGGCCCACGAGAAGAATCTGCAGCAACTTCTCTTCGGAAGTCTCGAGGTTGGTGAGAAGCCGGACTTCCTCCAGCACGTCGGTAGAAAGATGGTGGGCCTCGTCCACCACCAGCACGGTGGTGAGACCCTTCAAGTGACGGGAGATCACATAGTCACTCAAAGCCAGCAAGAGATCGCTCTTGTTTTTTCCCGAGGCGGCCAGACGAAAGTCTCCCGCGATGTACTGCAGGAACTCCACCGGGCTCAAGCGCGGATTGAAGACATAGGCATAGGCCACGTTGGCGCGGCTCAGCACCTGCAAAAGGCAGCGGACCAGGAGCGTCTTGCCGGTGCCCACCTCTCCCGTCATGACCACGAATCCTTTGCGGCGCCGGACGCCGTAGTACAGAGCGGCCAGAGCCTCATTGTGTTTCTTTGTGGCAAACAGAAACGACGGATCGGGAGTGATCTCGAAGGGGTTCCGCTGCAGATTGTAGAAGCGCTTATACATTGACTTGGCTAGCCGCGCCAATAACTGAAAATAGATCCCGCCAAGATGGTTGTGCACACCACTGCCGCCGTCGCCCATCCCAGCCAGGCTTTTTGCCGGTTACTGGTTTCGTCTGCTGGATTCACGATGGCTGGAATTTCCACGAGCACTGCAACCGGCAGAAGACTCTTAATCTCCTTCGCCTGGTACAAGCGGTCGTCCATCATCTCAAAGGCTCCAGCCACGGCCGCGCCCAATGCCAGACCGATGCCCAGGCCGATGGCGCAGAACTTGAGCCGGTCGGGAAATTCGGGCTTCACGGGGAGGCTCGGCGGGTCGAGGATGCGAAACCGCTCTCCTTGCTGGCGCAGTTCCATGCTTGTCGCCATCGCGGATTCGTTTTTCTTTTTCAGAAGATCGTCGTAGTTGGCTTTGGACTGCTCGTAGCCGCGGGTCAGATCAGCCAACTGTTGCTCGCGCACCGGTTCCTGATTCAGGCGTGCCTGGTAGTCGTTCACTTTCGCTCTCAACTCGGCGACGGCGCGGTCGCGGTTCGCAATCTCGACCTGATTGGATTGCAGCTGGCCCTGCAGTTGAAGCAGAGGCGATTGGCGGGCCAGGTCCGAAGCGTCGCGGGCAGGGGCGATCGTATTATCGCCTGCTGCGCTGTTGCCGGAGGTTCGGAGATCCGCCAGAAGCTGGCTGCGCATCTTCTCAGTCTTGGCGATCTGGTCCCTCACTTTGCGGACATCCGGGTGACGATCGGTGTAGTGGGAACTCAAATCGGCGAGTTGAGCCTTCAGTCGATCCAGTTCCTGATCGAGAGCTGGCAGCCCGAGTGGCGCGCCCTCCAAGCTCCTGGAAGACCCCTGCAGCGCGCGGTATTGATCGGCCAGCGTCTGCAGGTAAACATGTTGCTGTTTGGCAGTGCTGAGAGCGTCCTGTTCCGTGCGTAATTGAGTTTGCAGGCCGCCCAGTATCTGGAGGTTACTCTCCAGCTGTGCGGGCAACTCGCCCACGTGCTGCCCTTTGAATGTGCGTATCTGGTCTTCCTGCTGCGTCAGAGTGGTGCGTGCTGTTTCCAGTTGGCTCTCGAGAAATTGGGTAGTGTTTTCGGATTGCTGCTGGCGCACTTCGAGGTTCTCGCTGATGAACAGATTCGTCAGTTCGTGGGTTACTTGTTGAGCGACGTAGGGGTCGCGCGCCGAGTAGTAGACATTGAAGGAATTCACCCGGTTCTGCGTGTCCCGCGCCAGCTCGATCTCAATCTCCTTGCGCATCCGCTCGACCTTCTCATCGGGCGTGAGGCGGGTATGAGTATCGGCATACAGGTGCAAGTCGTCGATGATGTGCAGCAGGCGAGTGCGGCTGAGAATCTGCTGAGTAATGCTCTGCAGCCGTTGCTGCAGGTCGTCACTTACATTGGGAGTGACGTAATCCCTGGGCATCGTGGGCTGTTCCACCAGAATCAAGGTGCCGGAACGGTAGCGCGGGGGAAGCACCCAGCTTGCTCCCCAAACCGCCAGCCATCCCAGGAACAGCGGCAGCAGGAAATGAAGGTGCCGGCGGCGCACCAATGCCAGGTAATGCTCCAGGTCGAATTCGCCAGACGCTTTTTCTTCGAGATCGTCAGCCATACGATTATCTTCCCAGTGCTTTGGAGAACTGGTAGGAGAGAGAAACAAACACGCGATTGGTATTGGGATTTCCGGCCAGAACTGCGACGTTGCTATAGCTCTGGTGCAGTCGCGTGTAGCCCACTTGGAGAGCCAAGCGCTCGCCGAACTGGCGCTGCAGAGCTGCGGTCCCTGAAATTGAATGCCCGTCGTTGAGAGATGACGCCCCCAGAACGTTGTTGTTTCCGTAGCTGCCGGACACCCCCGCACTCAGGGTCCGCGAAAACTGCAGCTGTACGTTCGCGTTCGCGCTGTCCAGTTGCGATGCTCCTGCCAGCCCTCCGCCACTGCTGATCACGTGCAGGTAACTGGCTGCCAGAGCAACGAAATGCGCCTGCCAGCTCAGACTGGCCCCGGCCGCCGGCGTCCAACCTCGTGACGAGAAGGGAGGATCATTGGTGTTCGAGTATTGTGGGCCCCCGAACAAAGAGAAAGAGAAGCGCGGCACGGGATAGACCGTGTAGAAAACAAGAACGGCCTGCGTTTGTGTCTCGCTGGACAATCCCGTGGGGTACGACATGAGTCTCTGGTACTGGTAGGTAGCTCCGAGGTAGTGGATTCTCGAGACACGGTGCGAGAAGAATCCGGACCCGGCTTGAGAACTCGAATCGTACAGGCCTTGAACTTCCGCTGGATTCGGGTAGGTCATTCTGCTGAATGTGCCGCTCCCCCCGATCATGTCGTTGGCGCTGAACTGGTAAGTAATACCTACGTTGCCGAAATTGTTCAGGCGATCAGCGAGCGGCGCGATCACGGATTGGTTGGGGCCTTGGGCTCCACCGGACACCGCCGACGACGACGCCAGGTCTGGCTGATTGAAGAAGTTAGAACTTTTCTGGAAGCTGTCGCGCGCGGCAAAAGTGACATGGGGACTCAACCGGTACTGAAATTCGAGGGCGGCATTCTGATCCACTTCGTTGCGTGAGCTGGTGTGCTGGTAGTACGTGAATCCGGGCGCGTAATTCAAGTTCCAGTGCAGTCGCGAAGTGGTCTGGTCGATTGCCAGAGTCGGCCACACCGAATAGCTGACGTCACTGACCGGCGAGCCCGTCGTCCCTCCCAGCACGTTGTCGCTATAGGCCGTGGTGAAGGCTACACCACCGCGGAGATAGTTCGAGCGCTCTTGCGATTCTGGAGAAACCGGATATAGCTCTGCGCTGACGACGGGCGGAGTGAGCATGCGATCTTCAGTATTCGGCGTGCTGACCGGCTCCGATCCCGTCCCGGTCACCTGCGCCCGTAAAGGCGTAGTGGCGAACAGAATCGCGCAAAGACAACAGAGATAAGTTCGATTCCGCATGGCTGCTCTCAAGGCACGACAACGGTGTCGCGCGGCTGCAACTTCACGTTCTGCGCCGGATTCACGCCCTTGATGACTTCCTTGTAGTTGAAGAGAAGCCGGGCCTGAGTGCCGTCAGCCTTCTCCCGCAGGACGTAGATGGACTTCTGCTTGGCAAAGTCCCGGAACCCGCCCGCGGCGGCAATCGCATCCAGGACAGTGGGTGAGTTGGAAATTACGAAGGAGCCCGGACGCGCCACTTGACCCAGTACATTGAATCTCTGGCTGTTGATCTGTTGCACCATCACGGTGACTTCGGGCTCCGAAATATAATTCTTCAGCTTGCCGGCAATTTCCTGTTCCAGTTTCAGAGGCGTCTGCCCGGCTGCTTGTACCTCGCCGACCAGGGGTAAGGAGATCTTTCCGTCGGACCGGACCGGAATCGACCGGGAGATGTCCGGTTCTTTCCACACGTTGATGGCCAGCACGTCATCGTTGCCGATGATGAAGCTGCCGTCGTGCGGCTTGGCCAGGTCAGCAATCTTCCCCTCCAGACCGGCCGACGCGGTAGTTGAACTTTCCAGATGGGCGACGGTGGCCGGCTGTGCTTGAGCCCAAAGGCCGATGGAGAGTGAGGCAAACACTGCGCCGGCAACCAATCGTCTGATCGAACCGCTGCGATCGATTCTTGTCATGGCTAATCCTTTGCTCTTCTTGCCCGCCTCATCGCTGAGCGGACACTTTGATTATCTCTGTTGCTTCGCGCCTGACGTTCTGAATGCCTTCTTCTTTGATTCCTAGGCACAAACGCTCGTAAGGTTCTGCGCCATGTGGACGCTTGATGGGTTTGCGCGCGGACCACTGTGATCCAGGGCCATCACATCTACGGCTTCGACTTCAACGACGATGGACTGCATGATCATTTCGACCGAGAGCACCACCCGAAACTGGCTGTGATGCCTCAGGAGGATGCCCTTCATTCCCTGCAAGGGACCATGGCAGATTTCGACCCTCGACCCGACGGTAAGATAACGATACGGTTGCACCGGCACGCCTGCAGTTAAGGCATTACGCAGCGCAGCAATGTCCGCTTCCGGCAGGGCGGCAGGAGCGCCATTGAATGAAACCAGATGAGCCAACCCGGGCACCTGGAGAACGCACAGTTTTTCTCGCAAGGACATATGCACGAAGACGTAGCCGGGGAACAACGGGAGTTGCACGAGATGGCGACCGTTATTCCAGCGGTGGACGGTTTCATAAAGCGGCAGGAAGCACTCCACTTCCCTCTGCCGCAGATGCTCCGCGACACTCTTCTCGTGCCGAGCGGAGGTGTAGGCTGCGTACCACAGCCGCTGAGCGACGCCGTCTCCGTTTACCAAAGTTCCAAGTTCGGGTTCACTACTATTCGTTGCGTTCATGGTCGGTAGATGCAGCTCCGCCCCCTCAGTTCGATCTCTTTTGTAGCCTAAGTGCCAAATACAACAATCACTTACAAGCCATTCAACAGCATTCCAAGTTTATTGGGCCGTAGCCGAGGAGCTTACTCTGTCCCGATTTCGAGACCAGCGGCACGCGCGTGTTCCTCTCGGTGAAGCCGCGAACCAGGGCCCATGTCTGCCAGTACGACAAAGCCTTCTGACTCGCTACGCACCACGCGACCGCATGTCTTCAATCGTGCTCCACGACCGGCAGCATGCAAAGGGGGGAGGGAAAAGTTCATCTGCAGGACGCTGCCAATTGGTAATTCGTTTGAGGTGACGACAAATGCTCCGGCGATACTGAAGTCACGCGTAAAGCCGTGACCCTGATGTACGTGATGATCTGCTGTTTCCCAGGAGAAACTCACGGACGCCACCAGTCGATAACGTTTGTGCTGCCGTTGTTCCAAGGTGGCGTTCATAGTGAACCGCTAGCGATAACTTATCCCGGGAGGCCAACTCTCTCAAGACCAAGAAAGTGCAGCAACGAGTTGCAACGCGGTGGGGTCGTGAGGAGCACGCGAGTGCGTCTCCTTGAGAGGCAGCGCAAGAAGACGGACAGCACGGAGAGACTCCACTAAAGTGGATACGCCAGCGCTGGGACACCACTTTCGGTGCACGCGACCCCAGCTTAGATCCTCAACCCAGAGGCTTTGCCAGCAGGACCCTAGGTATCCGAGCGGATTTTGATGTGACTGCAGTCACAGACGCACCGTTGCCCAATTGCTATGATGCAGGTGGTTTCGAAGAGTGTAGAAAGATTCGTAACCAGCAATCCTAATCTGTGATGCCCGCGCCGTCCCGTACGTTCGGACGGTGCTAGGATAATCAGCCCTCCCCAAAAACAAGAAGTGCTGCCCGAGGGAGTAAGTGTCTATGAGCTTTTCCCCTGGGCTGAGTCCAGAAATCATAAGTGTTCTTGTTGCTGATTCGAACCAGACGCAATCCCAACTATTAAGCAGCGCCCTGCGCCGGCAGGGAATGTTCAAAGTCGCTCGTTGCCCGGCGGAGCTATCGGAATGCCTGTCAGTTCTGGAGTCGGATCCCGCCGATGTGATCCTGATGGCGGATGGGGTAACACACGATCGCCAACAACTGTATGAACTCGTTCGGGGGGTGCATTCCGCTTGTCCGCAAGCTGCGATCGTGCTGTTGATGGACAACTTCGATCGGGAACTGGTCGTCAACGCACTCCGCGCGGGAGCCCGCGGACTGTTCTGCCTGGCATCGCTACCTTTCAAGTCCCTGTGCAGGTGTGTCGTCAGCGTTCATCAGGGGCAGTTCTGGACCAACACAGAGCAGATGCGATTTCTGGTCGACGCTCTGTCCATCGGACCGGCTACGCATTTCATCAGTTCGCGAGGACAGGTTCTGCTCACAACCCGGGAAGAGCAAACCGTCAACCTGGTCGCCGAGGGCCTGAACAACCGGGAGATCGCAGGGGAGTTAAGTGTGAAAGAAGGCACGGTCAAGAAATCACTGCTGCGAATCTACGACAAACTGGGCGTCTCGAACCGGGTAGAACTGGTGCTTTACGCGCTCAGTCACCGCCAAGAACGCGCCGCAGAACCCGCAAGTGAGCAACTGACGGCATGAAGTTGGTGCAGGCAGTCGTTCCCGTCGGTCTCATCTGTGAGTGTCGAAGAGTTCCTGAACACATTCGTTGTGATGAACTCTCATGAACGTGGGAAACCAGCGCGAGGCGCTGCCGCCCCAGTCCCATTTCAAGTGGGTGACGGCAGGTGTACTCCTTGTGTAGAGTGTTGTGCGGAACTACCGGGCCTTGATATCGACTATGTGGAGGCAATCTTGAGAAATAAATTGACCCTTTCTGTGATGTGCCTGCTTGCAGTAATGGCGTTTCTGATCGGCAACGGGCTCTCCGTGGCGGCACAGTCACAACCGGCGGCCCACAAGACGCCGGCTGCCACTGCGAGTGTAGATATCCCGATTCCAGACATTCGATATACGAAGTTTGTGCTCAACAACGGGTTGACCGTACTGGTGCATGAGGACCACAAGGCCCCTATTGTCGCGGTGAACACCTGGTACCACGTGGGCTCCAAGAATGAAAGGCCGGGCAAGACCGGCTTCGCCCACCTGTTCGAGCACCTCATGTTCAGTGGCAGTGACGACTTCAATCACACCTATATCAATGCCATGGAAAAAGTCGGGGCCACGAACCTGAACGGCACCACCAACAACGATCGAACAAACTATTTCGAAAATGTGCCCACTTCCATGCTCGACTACGCGCTGTTCGCCGAAAGCGACCGCATGGGCCATCTGCTGGGCGTGCTCGACCAGAAAAAGCTCGACCTGCAGCGCGGCGTCGTACAGAACGAAAAGCGCCAGGGAGAAAACCAGCCGTACGGCGTTACCGAAGAGCTCATCGTGGAGAACACTTACCCCGTCGGCCATCCCTACTCGTGGACAGTCATCGGCTCGATGAAAGATCTCGACGCGGCTTCCATGAGCGACGTGCAAGAGTGGTTCAAGACGTATTACGGTCCAAATAACGTCACGGTGGTGATCGCCGGCGATATCACGCCGGAAGTAGCGCGGGAGAAAGTTGAAAAGTACTACGGCGACATTCCCGCCGGCCCGCCCATCGCCAAGCAGCAAGTTTGGATTGCGAAACGCACCGGCACGCACCGCGGCTGGGTGCAGGACCGTGTTCCCCAGGCTCGTCTCTATCGCATCTGGAACGTGCCGGAGTTTGGCTCGCTGGAGGAGGCGCAGCTGGATTTGGCGGCGGAGGTGCTCGGCCAGGGCAAAACGTCGCGGCTCTACAAGCGCCTGGTCTACAAAGATCAGATTGCGACTAGCGCGACCGCGTCGAATGGCACGAGTGAGATCGGTGGGCAGTTCGATTTCACGCTCACGGCAAATCCGGGCGAAGACTTAAATAAGGTTGAAAAGGCCGCAAGCGAAGAATTGCAGAATTTTCTCAAGAACGGTCCCAGCGCCGCCGAGCTGCAATTGGCTAAGACGCAGATTCTCGGCAGGTACGCGCGGATCGTGGAACGGATCGGCGGCTTCGGCGGCAAGAGCGACTTGCTGGCGCGCTGCCAGACCTACCGGGGCAATCCCGATTGCTATAAGGACTACCTGAAGTGGGTCAAGGCCGCTACTCCGGCCACGGTGAAGAAGGCCGCCAACGACTGGCTCAGCGACGGCGACTACGTCCTGGAGGTGCACCCGTATCCCACCACGTTCAAGACTGACGCCAAACTCGACCGGTCCAAGGAGCCTCCTCTGGGCGACCCCATGTCGCTCAATCTTCCTCCTTTGCAGAAATCCACGCTCTAGCAACGGGTTGAAAATCGTGCTGGCGGAGCGCCACGCCGCTCCCGTGGTGAACTTCACTCTGATGGTGGACAGTGGATATTCCGCCGATCCGACGAGTGCGACTGGGACCGCCAGCTTCGCGCAACGCATGCTGGAGGAAGGCACTCCGACGCGCGATTCGCTGAAGATTGGCGAAGAATTGGAGTCCCTTAGCGCCAACTTCAACGCCGGCGCCAATCTCGACTATTCCCTGGTCAGCCTCAATACGCTCAAGAGCACCATGGACCCGTCGCTCGAGATTTACGCGGACCTTATTCTGCATCCGGCGTTTCCGCAGAAAGAATTCCAGCGCCTGCAAAAGGAACGCCTGGCCGGCATCCAGCGCGAGAAGGTTACGCCCCAGTCCATGGCGCTGCGGGTCGTGCCGGCGCTGGTCTACGGCAAGGGACATCCCTACGCGGTGCCTTTCACCGGCACCGGCACCGAAGCCAGCGTTAGCAAGATGACCCGCGACGACCTGGCCAAGTTCCACGAGACCTGGTTTAAGCCCAACAATGCCACCCTGCTGGTGGTGGGCGACACAACCCTGGCCGAAATCAAACCCAAGCTCGAAACACTTTTTGCCTCGTGGAAGCCGGGCGATGTTCCCCAGAGAAGCGTGCCGCATGTGGGCCAACCAGAAAAGGATGTGGTCTATCTCATCGACCGTCCGGGGTCGGGGCAGAGCGTGATTTTTGGCGCGCAACTGGCTCCGCCGCAGAATGATCCTGATGCCATCGCGCTACAACTGGTCAATGGCATCTTTGGTGGGAAATTCAGCTCGCGCATCAACATGAACCTGCGCGAGGACAAGCATTGGTCCTACGGAGTGCGCGCCGTGTTGCCGGCCGCCCGCGGCCAGCGTCCTTATATCAGCATCTCCGCGGTACAGACCGACAAAACCAAAGAGTCCATGGTCGAGTTGGTGAAGGAATACAACAACATCGCGGGCGGCAAACCAATTACCGCGGATGAACTCAAGGACGAGCAGGAGAATGCCACGCTCGCACTGCCAGGCACCTTTGAGACCGTGCAGCAACTCGGCGGCGCCTATGGCAATATCCTTCAGTACTCCTTGCCGGAAGACTACTACAACACCTTCACCCAAAAGGCGTTGGTCCTGACGCCGGACAACGCCAACGAGATCGCCAAAAAGTACATTTTGCCGGACCACCTGGTGTGGGTCGTTGTCGGAGACATGAGTAAGGTCGAAGCCGGCATCCGCGAACTGAACCTGGGTGAAGTCCACAAGATAGACGCCGACGGCAACCCAGTGCAGTAAAACCACAAACAGGCCGACACAAAGGGCGATGCGGGCGCTGGCTTGGCGCTCCCATCGCCTTGAACGTGTCGGGGGCCTGAATCGAAAGCTCCCTCACACCATCTAAGGCCTAGACACCGAGCCGGTTTCGGCGCCGATACTATGAAGCTTCTCTACCGCTACTCTAGGCAGTACTGGAAACTGGTGCTGATCGCACTCTTGCTGGCGGCAACCAACCAGATCTTTTCCCTTCTCGACCCGCTTGATTTTTCGATACGTGATCGACGGCTATGCCACCAAGTATCACCAGTACACGCAGTCACAATTCATCCGCGGGGCGGGACTGCTGTTGCTGGCGGCGGTGGGAGTGGCATTTGTTTCTCGCGTCGCCAAGAATTTCCAGGACTATTTCACGAACGTGATTGTGCAGCGTTTGGGCGCCAGGATGTATTCCGATGGCATCCGTCATTCGCTGGATTTGCCCTACCAGGTCTTTGAAGACCAGCGCAGCGGAGAGACACTGGGCAAGCTGCAAAAGGTTCGCAGCGACGTGGAACGATTCATCACCGCCGCCATCAACATCATCTTCATTTCATTCATCGGTATTGTGTTCGTGATGATCTATGCGTTCCGCGTGCACTGGTCGATCGCGCCCGCATTTCTGATCACGGTTCCGCTGCTGGGAATAATCAGCTCCGTCCTGAGCCGCAGGATCAAGAAGATGCAAAAGACCATCGTCGCCGAAACCACTGCGCTGGCCGGATCAACCACGGAATCGCTGCGGAACATTGAACTGGTGAAGAGCCTGGGACTGGCGCAACAGGAGGTTGGACGCCTGAACGGAATCACGGCCAAGATCCTCAAGCTTGAACTCAAGAAAGTGAAATATCTTCGCAGCTTGAGTTTCATCCAGGGAACCTCGGTGAACGCGCTGCGAACCAGCATCCTGTTCCTGATGCTCTATCTGATTTTCCGCCAGGAGATCACGATCGGACAATTCTTCTCATTGATGATTTATTCGTTCTACATCTTCACGCCGCTGCAGGAACTGGGGAACGTCATCAACATTTACCGTGAAACGGAAGTGTCGTTGCAGAATTTTCAGGACATCCTCGATACGCCCCGCGATCCCAAACCCGTCAACCCTGAACCGGTGAATGAATTACTGACACTGCAGTTCGATGGAGTCAGTTTTCAGCATCAGAGTTCGTCTGCTCTCGCCTTGGATGAGATCAGCTTCAGCGCGGCCCAGGGAGATACCGTTGCCTTCGTGGGACCATCGGGAGCCGGCAAATCAACGCTCGTGAAGTTGCTGGTTGGCTTGTACGCTCCGAAGTCCGGCGCGATTTTGTACAACGGAATTCCTTCAACTCGCGTGGATCTTGACGTCTTACGCGAGAAGATCGGCTTCGTGACCCAAGACACCCAGCTTTTCTCGGGATCGATTCGTGAGAATCTGCTTTTTGTGAACCCGAATGCCAGCGATGAAGAGTGCATGGAGGTCCTGCAGCAAGCCGCCGTGAATAGCCTGCTGGCGCGTGCAGACCGGGGCTTGGACACGCTGATCGGCGAGGGCGGCGTGAAAGTATCGGGAGGCGAGAAGCAGCGTCTGTCGATCGCTCGCGCCCTGTTGCGGCGTCCGCAACTGCTGGTCTTCGACGAAGCCACTTCTTCTCTGGACTCGCTCACCGAAGAGGAAATCAGCCGCACCATTCGCGAGGTCGCAAACCATCAGGAGGCTGTTACGATTCTCATTGCGCATCGCCTTTCCACCGTGATGCACGCAGACCGAATCTACGTACTCGAGCGTGGCCGGATCGTAGAGTCGGGTCGCCACTCCGAGTTGCTGGATCAGAAGGGCTTGTACTACGCAATGTGGCGGCAGCAAGTTGGCGAACGGGCGCTCGCAGGAACTCTTTGACTTGGTTTTCCATGCAGGCATCGGCAGCGTTGCCCAGGTTTACTTCATCGGCCCCTGATCTTTGAATTGCGGCGCCGTTCCCACCAGAAATTCCTCGTACTTTCGTTTGCCCGAGGCCCCGGATGCTTCTCCGTTGATCTTGCCCCAAATAAGCGCGGCTGATCCGGAATCCGGGAGGGCCCGCAAATACATCTTTCCAGCACACACGCGTGGGCGGTGATTGTGTCCCACGATTCATTGGGGTGGATGCCAGTAGAGACCCACCAACAAAAACACGAGAGCGAACAAGGCTGCGAGCGCGAGCGAAAGCACAATTCCGTGCCGTGTGGTGAACGTTGATTGTTTCCTCTTCCTTTTCCATCCCGTCATGAATGCCGCCGTCTACCCACTGCAAGAAATGTTTTCGAGTCCCGGTCCTCAACCGGCCGCACCGCAACGATTCGACAGCACTCGATCAAATTCCACTCGTCTGGTACTGCAAGACAGCCAGGGAGAGCCGATAGTCGTACCCAGCTTGCGCATTGCTGATCTCGGCCTGCGTCTGCTGTAACTGCGCCTGGCTGAGTTCCACAATCGAGCCCAGGCCCAGGTTGTATCGTGACTGAGCGAGGTTCAACGCAAGACTGGCCTGGTCCAGGAGTTGCCGAGTGACCGCGAGACGGTCGTACGCTGTGGTGGCATTCAACCAACTGGTGCGTACGTCGCGCGCGATTCGATCACGCAGGTCGCGCAGTCTCTCCTGGGCGGCCTGTGCGCGAAGCGACGCTTCCCGTGCCCTCGCGGGAAAGAGAAAGCCGTTAAACACCGGAATATCTACATTGACGCCCACTGCCCCATACCAGTTGGAGATAACCGGATTTCGTACCGGAGTGTCGCCCACCGCTCCCAGGGCGCGGATGTCTGGAAACAGTAGGTCTCGTTCCGCCGTTTGAAACTTCCTGGCAGACTCTGACTGAAACTCGAGCGCCAGTATTTCCGGCCGCATCGTAAAAGCAGTCGAGATCAGATCATCCACGTTGCCCGGAGGAGGCACGCTGGGAGTAGAGTCTTCTACCAGTTGAAAGTTCTGCAGGTTCTGAGAAGCCGAGCACTGCAGAAAGTGCGGCGAGCGCAGCGTTTTCGTTGTTCTGCGCATCCAGGAGGAGCAGTTTGGCCTGCGCCAGATTCACGTTGGCAAAGCTGAAGTCCAGTTGCGACTTGAGTTTGCTCTGGAATAAGGCGTCCACCTGGATCGGAAACGGTTTGGCGCTCTTTCACCGTTTGCTGCGCGACGGTCAAAACGGCGTGGGCCTGCAGGGAGTTGTAGAACGCCTGGTCCACCGCGAGCAGGATCTGTTCCTTCGTGGCCAATGCGTTCTGGTTCTCCGCTTTGGCCGCCAAGTTGGCGCTCGAAACCAGATTTGTCGTGCGTCCGAAGTCGGTGATTAGCTGGCTCACCATGGCCCCAGCTGCCGCGCGCTGGTAGAGGATCGGATTGTTCAGCGCGCCGGCCGTGATGCGCGTACCGGGATTGGCATCGACCGCCGTCAATTCAATCGCGCGCAGTCGGCCATAGACTCGAGCGCACTTCTCGCGTGACCTGGAGCGAGGCTAACGCGGTCAGACGCGCGACCGAAATCTGAGGATTGTTCTTCAGGGCAAGCGCCTGCGCATCTTTCAACGACAGGGGAGTGGGCGTGCCCGGAGGATTTTGCGGCACGGTGGCTTGCGCGCCCACACCAGTTGCGGTGGCCGCGGCCGACTTGGTCGGGGCCTGGGGCGCCGGAGCAGAAGGCAGATTTGACGGCGCCGCTGCGCTCAATCCACCCTGGGCGAAGCTGCACCCAGGTAGCACCAGAATCAAACAGATTCGCAGTAGGTTTCTCATCTCGCTGTAATCTCCCGACCTTTCTGACATCCGGGCTCTGACTCCTCAAGCCACATCACCGGGAGTTGGCTCCTGCGCAGCATTCAAACCTTGCTTGCCATAGACCAGCAGGTAAGCCGCCGGCACAATGAAGATGGTCAAGAGCACGGAGGAAGTCAGCCCGCCAATGATCGCCCGTGCAAGAGGCGCATATTGTTCGCTTCCGGTGCCGAGCTTCAATGCCATGGGCACCATTCCGATAATGGTGGCGAGCGATGTCATGAGAATCGGGCGCAACCGCACTCGGCAGGAAGTAACAATGGCGTCCTTGACCGAACTGCCCTGGTCTTCCAGACGATGAGCAAATTCCACAATCAAAATGCTGTTCGACGCGGAGATACCGACCAGCATAAGCACGCCCATCAGAGACATCACGTTCAGGGTTGTGCCCGTCAGAGGCAGAATGATCAGAACACCAATGAACCCCATCGGGATCGCCAACATGATGAGCAAGGGATCCTTGAAAGACTTAAACTGCGCGACGAGAATGAGATAAAGAAGAATCACAGACAGCGACAGCCCGATCGCAAAGCTGCGGAACGAGGCATTCATGCCCTTCACCATTCCCCGAAGATCGACGCGAACGTTCTCTGGAAGTTTCGTTTCGTCGACAGCCCGTTGCACCTCGCTCGCGATCTTCCCCAGTCCTTCGCCGACCGGCGTCACGTACACGTCAGTGACTCGTTGAATCTGGTAGTGATCGACTTCTGTTGGCGTTCGTATGTCTTGGAGCTTCACAACCGCATCCAGTGTCGTGGGTTGCTTCAAATTAGGAGCGCGGATCGGGATATTGGTGAGATCGGCGAAGTTATGAATCGCGGCACGGCCGTTCTCGAAATATTGAACCGTCAGGAAATAGTCGTTGCCGCTCTTCCGATCGACCCAATAATTGGGAGCAATCATCGAATTGGAATTGAGCGCGGTGATGACATTGTCGACCACTTCCTTCTGCGTCAGACCCAACTTACCAGCATGCACCCGGTCAACATTCAGACGGAGTCCAGGGTAGTTCATGTCCTGTGGAATATAGACCTCGCCCACCCCGGGCAGTTGCCGGATGCGACTCGCCAAGTCCTGTGCCACGCCGTACGACTGCTTCAAGCTGCGACTGCTCACTTGCACGTCAATGGGGGCTGGCATTCCCGAGTTCAGGATTGCATCCACCATGGAGCCGCTCGAAAAGAAGGTGCGGACATCCGGATACTGGCTCGCCATTTCTTTCCGGACCCGGTCCATATACTCGACACTGCTCACCCGATGCTCGTCCTGGAGCGCTACCTGGATCGTCGCCGTATACGGCCCGGCATTGGTCGTATATAGCGAGGAAAAGTCGGGAACCACTCCGATGTTCGACACCACCATCTTCAGATCTTTCGAGCTCACAACCTTGCGGATCAGGTCTTCGACTTTGGCGGCGTACTGTTCGGTGACTTCCAGGCGCGTTCCTGTGGGAACTTTCATATTGATCGTGAATTGCCCGGCATCGGTGCTGGGGAAGAATGCCAGACCCAGAAAGGGATAGATCGCCAGGCTGACCAAGAACAAGCCGCTAAGCATCGCCACTGTCAGGCCGGGTCGTACCAGCGCTCGATTCACCCAATACTCGTAGGCGTCCAGCATCCGGTTGAAGTGCCGGTTGAATCCTGCAGTGAATCTTTCCCACCAGGATTTTCCGAAGGCCGATGTAGGTTCGATCTCGTATTCGTGGCCCGCATCGCCGACGGAGTGAGGCACGGCTTGAAGAAACCGGGAGCAGAACAACGGAATCACGGTCATAGCTACGACATACGACGCGAACAGCGAGATCACCACCGCGAGCGCCAGCGCCGAGAACAAGAATTTACTGACGCCGTAGAGAAAGGTCACCGGGAAGAAGACGACGACCGTGGTCAGAGTTGCGGCCAGCACCGCAAGGCTCACTTCCGAACCTCCCAATTCCGCAGCAGCCATGGGGGCGGCGCCATGTTCCAGATGGCGATAAATGTTCTCCAGCGAAATGACGGAATTGTCAATGATGCGCGAAAAGGCCAGCGCCAGCCCCCCCAGGATCATGGTGTTGATCGTGCTGCCCATCATGTAGAGCACCACGAAGGTCGCCAGCGCGGAGAGAGGAATCGAGAGAAACACTGCCGACGTAGCACGGAAACTTCCCAGAAAGATGAGAATCATCAGACTGGTGAGCGCCAGACCGATGACGCCTTCATGAAGCAGCGTAGTGATGGCCTCTTTCACGAACGCCGACTGATCGAAAACGACCGCGGACTTCAATTGTTTCGGAATGTCGTACAGATGCTCGATCGCATCGCGAATGCCCTGCACCACCGCGATCGTGTTGGTGTCGCCGCCCTGCTTCATAATCGGCAGATAGACTGACCTCTGGCCATCTACGCGCACGACGTTGTACTGAATTTGATTGGCATCCTCGGCTTTGCCGATGTCGTCTACAGTAACCCAGGAGTTGCCGACCGTCTTGACGGGCACCTTCGACAGTTGGTCCATGTCGTCGACCAAACTGTTGGAATAAACGTAGTAGTCGAAGGGCCCCATCTTCACATCGCCGGCCGGGAGAATAAGGTTGGAGTTATTCACCGCGTTCACCACATCCATCGGGCTCATTTGCCGGGATGCGAGCTTATAAGGATCGACATAAACCATGATCTGTCGATACTTGCCCCCGAACGGCGGCGGGATCTCCGCGCCCTGGACCACCGCAATCTGGTTGCGAATCGTGAATTGGCCGATATCGTGGAGCTCAGTCTGGTTCAGCCCCTCTCCCTTGAGCGTGACCAAGCAGACCGGCAGGCTGGAAGCATCAAACTTGAGCACCACGGGCGGCAAAGTTCCCGGGGGCAAACGCTTCAGATCCGCCATAGCAAGGTTCGATAGCTCCGTGACATCCGCATCAGCATTGGTTCCCGGCTGAAAGTAAACCTTAATAATGCTCACCCCCAGCAGAGAGCGAGATTCCATGTGATCGATGCCGCTGGCTAGCGTAAAGAATCGTTCGAGAGGATCGGTGATGTCGGTTTCGATGTCCTCCGGGGGCATTCCGGAATAGAACGTGGCCACTACGACTTCTGGCAGATTAATCGTCGGGAACAAGTCGATTGGCATACGCGCCAGACTGGTCACACCAATCACGGTTAGTAGAAGGCAGACGACGACGATGAAGTAAGGATTTCGAATTGAAAAACGAGTCATTTCATCTCACTCTTAAATGCGCGCGCAAAGGAACGGCTTATGGTTGACTGCCCTCTTGGTATTGCAGGATCTGCACCACCTGGGGATGAACCTTTTCACCCGGCTTCAGGCCGCTCCGGTCGCTAACGACGACCTGCTCACCTTCGACCAAACCTGAAACCACTTCCGCGTCATTGGCGGTCTGCAGGCCTAGGGTGATCGGCCGGTCTTCAATTTCACTTTTCCTGTCCACTACAAAAACTGTGGTCTTGTTCCCCTCATGATTCACCGCCTGCAACGGTATTGTCGGGATGTCGTCGCGATGTTCAAGAGCCACGTCGGCTTCGGCATAGAGACCTGGCATCAGGATGCGATCTCGATTTTGAACATCCACTTCGGTGTGCATGGTGCGCGTCGCCTCCTTCACGTCCACCGAGAACCGCGCCACCTTCCCCGGGAACGTCCGGTTAAGCGACGGGACGCGAACGTTCACGTGATCGCCGATGTGGATGAAACGAACGTAAGATTCCGGGACGGGAATCACGAGCCGAAACAGATCATCCTGCGACAGCTTGGCGATCGGGATCGCCTGCGTACTCGAACCTGTGCCGGCCTGCACCAGCGTTCCCAGGTTCGCATACCGTTCCGTCACGACTCCGGCAAACGGAGCCGTGATCTTGGCATAGTCAAACAGGCTCTGATCGCGAGCCAGTTTCGCCCGGGCCACAGAGAGTTGGCTCTGGGACGCCTCTAACGCCGCCTGTCCGGCATCTACTTGAGAGGATGCCGCCATGTCCTTCCCCTGGGCGTCGTCTACTTCCTGCTGCGCGACAATTCCGGGTTGACTCTCAAAGACTCCATTCAGACGGGTGTATTGCAGATGAAGCGCTTTGTACTGTGCCTGATAGCGGTACAACTCGTGCTGCGCGCGGCTGACTTGGTTCGCTGCATTCTTGATTTCCGCCTGATCTTCCTGAAGCTGCGCTTCCAACTCAGGAATCTCCAGAACGGCCATGACCTGGCCTGCCTTCACGTGGGTGCCGTAGTCGACAAGCAACTTCTTGACGTAGCCGGATTCCTTCGCGTACACGTCGATTTCCTGGAAGGGCACCAGTTCGGAGGACAAGGTGATTTGCCGCCCAAGTGATTTGTTCACCACCTTTGTTACTCCGACGGTGATGATCGGTGCGCTCGCTTGCACCCGCCCATTCCCACTCCCCGAACAGGACGACGCAAGCATCGATATCGCCATCACCATGGCCGAGAACACATAGGAATGCAGCGTCGTTGCTCTGCGGATCGCGCTCTTTGTTGGTGCTACTGCTACTTTGAGTCATCGAGTTTCCCTTGGCCAGTATTCCCCGGCCGTTGCTTAACCCAGCGTCTTCATTACCTCGCGCAGCTTCGCCACGGAGAAATCTTTGGATCGACAAAAGTCAATCACCTTTTGCTCGGCCTGCTGCAATCGTTGCTGCGACGCCGGACACCTTCGCCGCCACCTCGGCTGGGATCGTAAGAACTCCGTGGCGATCGGCATGCAACAAGTCTCCCGGTCTCACTTCCATTCCACCCACACTGATCACGGCTCCAATGTCGAAGATGTGGGCATAGGCGTGGGAGACCGCCACATTTCCAGCGAACAACTGAATGCCCATCGTGCGCACGGACGCTAGTTCACGCACAGCCCCGTTGGTTAAGTAGCCGACGAAGCCAAGTGCCTTCAGAATCGCGGCGTGCATGTCCCCGACAAAGGCGCCACGCCCGGGGGGATCGTCCATGTCTTCTAACACGAGGATGCGCGGTGCAGGCACTTGAAGGATGCTGTTCCAGAAATCCGCGCGGTCATGGAATGTGCCGCCGCCAATCGGCGGCTCGCCGCTGCGAAGCCGCGCCGTCGCAGCGTAACCGACCATGGGCGGAGCGTCCTCGAACAGACATCGAATGCTGGCATCCGCAAACCCCGCGTTGCGCAGCCTGACATTGAACGACTCGATCGCGTTTGCGACCATGCACGTGTCGAACTGGCGAAGAACGTCCAGCTCCTCCTCGGTCAACAAAGGTGCAACGGGCATGCTCATATCCTTTCGGGACTTGGCATTCAGAAAACCACGTTCATTCGCTGAGGTCCATCAAATCCAGCAAAACACACCGGAACCCGCGACCACTGACGACTGTCACTTGAGTCTCCCGCCGCTCCCTGCGGCCACGGGGCTTGGGTAGGCGGCTCTTTTTCGAACCGTTCCACGCATATCCCAACGCACGGAGAAATCCGTTCAGTAGGACCCAGATGAGCTGCGAAAGTATTTAGGAGAGCAGCGCTGAGGATGGAGGAGGCCGGTTGTAAAGGCTCTCGTCAAAAAGGAGGGTTGGTACGGGAGGTCCGGCCGGCGAAACTCGGGGATAAAAGCTGGGAGACCGCAAAACACCCAGGCATACCGCGGGAGAGATCCAGTCCGCTGCCGCATCTTTGGCGAGACGTTGCCGTGTTGTCTCGGGAGATGTGTGGGTGTGTACCGATCTTTACCGTGGGGGACGAAACATCCCACGGGGTGGAATAGCGTGTCGCTACGTTCACAGCCAGCGAGCATACCGCGACTAAAACGATTACCGCAGACCAGGTCCGGCGACGTCGATCTTCGAAATGGCTTAGCCGTGACATCTCAGAAACCGTGAACACCCCTCGTTGTTTTTAACATATAAAATTGGGTCGTCGCAAGCAAGAGGCCAGACGTAACGACAGTAACCGGCGCACGCCAATCGATTAGATAGCGATCCGCTGAACGTTGGTTGCGCCGCGATCCCGTTACACACGTGGTCCGGCGAGTTGAGCCGAGGGGCTCAGGCGCGATTTCACCCTTGGCGGCGTTTTGGAATGCGTACGCGGGGCGCGCGCGCCACCAGTCTCATCAATCCAAGGGGCACGTAACACGTAACAGGTGCTACCGACGCCAAAAATAGCTCTTGACAACACTTGGCCGCGCTCCCTAACCTTCCACGATTATAGGAAGGTTGTACAAGACTCGTTCTGTTTTGGTTTGGATCGGCTGAGAGCGTCGGACGCAGGGGGTCGCCTCCGTGAGCTTCAAGGCTACCTCGGCCGTGTGTTGGCTGCGCGACTGGCTTCGCGCCTTTCAGGCTACCCACATCTTCTTCGTGATCCGGCAGTCATCGGAATAATCTGTTGCCCAGGAGGCCCGGAAAGCCATGCCAACTACGATTCCTTCGTCTCTTTCTCTCTCTTTGCGGCGGTCCTTCCGTGCCTTGATTCTCGTATCTCTCACTCTCTTCCCCGCAGTTTCCGTTTTTGCTCAGAACACTAACGGCCGCGTCATCGGGACCGTCACGGATACCCAAGGTGCGGCCGTCGTTGGGGCAAGGATAACGGTAAACAACCTCGGCACCAACGCTCACTGGAATACCGTGACCGACAGCGCCGGATCGTACCAGGTGCTGGACGTTCCCATTGGTATGTACTCGGTCACGGTCGAGGTTGCGGGGTTCAAGAAAGCCATCACCGGCGCCCAGGAACTTACCATCGCGCAATCTTTACGGATCGACGTGCACCTGAAGGTGGGAGCGGTCACCGAAACTGTCCAGGTTGAGTCGGAAGCGGCGCAGGTAGAAACCGTGAATCCCACGGTTGGAGGTACGGTCGCCGGCGCACCGATCCAGGATCTGCCTCTGAATGGCCGCAATGTCTTGGATCTGGCGCTGACTCAGCCCGGAGTGGTGCCGGCGCCAGAAGCTGGCTACGGCGGCGGCCAGTTCACCGTGGCCGGAGGGCGCGCCGATGCGGTGAGTTATCTGCTCGATGGCGGCACGAACGACTCGGTAACCGGCAATAGCGTGGTGTTTAATCCGAATCCAGATACCATCGCCGAGTTCCGCATCCTGAGCAACAACTACACGGCGGAATATGGCCGCAATGGCGGCGGGACGGTCAGCGTGGTGACCAAGTCGGGGACAAACCAGTTTCACGGAAGCTTGTTCGAGTACCTGCGCAACGACGCCTTTAACGCCAATGATTACTTCGACAATCTCAACGGCCAGCCTCGTCCGGTGCTGAAGCGTAACCAGTTTGGTGGTACGGTCGGTGGTCCGATCGTAAAAGACCGCGTCTTTTTCTTTTTTGGATATGAGGGACAGCGCCTATCCGCCCTCTTGAACGGGAACGTAGTGGGCACCTACACGCCCGCGGAGCTGACCGGCGACTTCTCGCAAGCCGCCGGCGGTGGCCCCGACCCCAACGTTGCTGCCTTCCTTGCCAGCCATCCGTATTTTGTACCGGCGGGCGGGAACCCAGCCAACGCCATCATCGACCCTACCAAGATCGATCCGGTTGCCCAGAATTTCATCAAGGCGGGCCTGATTCCGACCTCTCCGACCGGGTTGCTTTTCCCCAGGGGGAGCTCGACCGATAACTTCAACGAATATACGGGTCGAGCTGATTTTTATGTGACGCAGAACGACCGCGTCTCGGTGACCGTGGGATCGAGCAGCGGTCCTGCGCTCACCCCGTTTTCGCTGAACTACGGAGACCCCAGCGTCCCGGGCTTTCCGGACAACGCCACTACCACCAACATGTTTTTGAACATTGGCTACACGAAGACGATCTCGGCCGCGTTGCTGAATGAATTCCACGCGACCGCGGCCCGCTACTTCAACCAGTCAACGCCCGCGAGCCACCCTCCGACGCTGTCGGCTCTGGGCATTCAGATCAACTCGGATTTGCCCTATGCTCCACCGATCATCAACCTCTTCGATAGCGGCCTGAACCTCGGGTTCAATGAAAACGTGCCCCGCAAGAAGGCAGACAACACCTACGCTGTGTCGGACTCGATTGCCTGGACCAAGGGACGGCACACGGTGAAGGCGGGCGGCAAGTTCGCGTTTTTGCAGGAAAACTCGGTTTATAGCTACGCCACCAACGGCTGGTTCCTTTTCTATGGGTCTCAAACCGGGGTCGGCTCAGGAACTGATCTTGCCGACTTCCTGTTTGGCGCCCCTGACGAGTATCTGCAGTTTCCCACGGGGAATAATAACGAGCATCAGAAACAACTGGCCGCGTTTGTTCAGGATGAATGGAGGGTGACTCCGCGTCTCACGCTTACCGTCGGGCTTCGCTATGAATACACCAGCCCGGAAACCGATATTCACGGGCACAGTTACAGCATTATCCCGGGACTGCAGTCCACCAGGTTCCAGAATGCGCCCCTGGGCTTGTTAGTTCCCGGTGATCGGGGAGCGCCCCACGGCTGGTATTTCCCGGATTACAAGAACTTCGCCCCGCGTTTCGGTTTTGCCTGGGATCCGTTCGGCAACGGAAAAACCAGCGTGCGTGGCGGCGTGGGGATGTTCTTCGACACTCTGAATGGATGGATGTCGGACTGGAATAACGGCGTCCTTCCCTGGTGGTCGTCGGCTGACATTTTCTTTCCCGCCGCGCCGGCCAACGCCCAGAACACAAGCATGGCCATGCCGTACCAGACGGCACAGGCTCCCGATCCGTTCCCTTCAAGCCCACCTCCCTCAAATCTCGATTTCGGCGCTGCCGGGTACTTGCCGTTTGGCTACGGCGATCTCTTTGTCGATCCGCACCTGAAGACACCCTATATTTATCAATACAACCTTACGGTGGAGCGGCAACTGGCGAATGGCTTCATGGCTGAGGCGGGCTACCTAGGAAGTTCCTCTCACAAGCTGCTCACCTGGTCCGATATCAATCCCATGATTCCCGGAACCACCAACCGGCTTATCAACGTGCAGGAGGGGCTCACGCCGCAAACCGGTTTTGCCCCTCTGCCAAACAGTTTCGCCGGCCTGAACAACGCAAACTACAACGCCTTTGAAGCCAGTCTTACCAAGCGAATGGGCGCGGTGCGTTCCTACGGCTCCATGTTCTTTACTCTGGCGTACACATGGTCGCACAATCTCGACAATGGTTCGGGATTCAACCAGCGCACCTCCAATATCCCTTACTACAGCCGGCACGAACTCTATTCGAACTCGGATTTTGACATGAGAAACCGGCTCGTATTCAGCGGAGGTTGGGACCTGCCGTTCGCCAATCTGTGGACGAATGGCCCCAAGCGGCTGACCGAGGGCTGGAGTCTCTACCCGATTTTCTTCGTGCAGTCAGGTATTCCGCTCGACTTAAATGCGGGCCTGGGTAGTCCAACGCCGACAGATCCGGGGCCCTCGGGTGCAGGCGATCCGCAACTGGTTCGACCCGATCAGTTCACCAGTCACGTACAGACTTTCAATCCACGCAAGACGCAGACATTTACGAATCCGGCGGACCCTACGGACGTGCGTACGGGGAACTTCTATTACAGCCCCTTCGATTTCGGAAACGATCCCTGTATCAACGCAGGCACCTGCCCCCTCGGCTTCTACGGAACGTTCCGTAGAAATTCTTTTGTGGGGCCGGGTCGGGTCAACTTCGACCTTGCACTGGAGAAATCCACGTTCCTCGTCGGCGACCACGTGAAGCTGGGCTTCAGGGTCGAGGCGTTCAACATTCTGAATCATGCACAGTTCAAGAACCCCGGGAGCCTCAACGTGGGTTCCTCGTCTCTTGGGTTAGTGTCCACGACCTATGATCCGAGAATCCTGCAGTTGGCTCTGCGGCTCACGTTCTGAGTGGGGTTCGCGACAAAAACTAGCGTGGTCCGTCAGGGAATCCGTTCGTGATGCTGGCGTCGCAAGAGTCCCACTTCTCGCGCAAAGAACGCGCGAGAAATGGGGCACCCGGATTCTTGAAATCACTCACGGCTACTGATTGATGAAAGGGTGATCATTGAAAGAAGACAGACGCAAACCCACTTCGCCAGTGGGAAATGCCTTTACCCGTCGGCGGTTTATGAACGGTGCGGCTCTCGCTATGGGGGCGGCAGCACTGCCTCTGCAAGCGTTTTCTGCGGGTGATCCACAACAAGCGTCGTTCCAGCGCACAGAACCCGACCTTATTCTGTACAACGGCAATTTCTGGACAGTCGACCCGCGACTGCCTCGGGCCCAGGCCGTGGCCATCAGTGGAGGGCGGTTTACAGCTGTCGGCTCCAGCGACGATGTGCTTCATCTTGCCTCGATCCGCACTCGTAAAGTTGACTTGGGTCAGAAGACAGTTCTACCGGGGTTCATTGATGCGCATACGCATCCGGCGGAGTCGGGACGGTTGCATCTCCGTCAGGTCGACTGCGATCTCCGCTCGATTGCTGCAATTCAAGCCGCGCTGCGCGAGCGTGCGGCGAAAACTCCTGCAGGCCAGTGGGTGTTGGGATTTAAGTATGACGACACCAAGACTTCCGACGGACGCAGGCTCTCGTTGCAGGATTTGGATGCAGCGGTTCCCGACCATCCGGTGCTGGTAACTCACCGTGGTGGCCATGAGGCATTCGCGAATTCGGCGGCCTTGAAGCTGGCTAAGGTGGACGAGACGACTCCCAATCCGACGGGCGGACAATTCGAGCACGATGCGGCCGGTCATCTCAGCGGCCGCATCAACGAGCGCGCCCTCGAGCCTTTCAACCAAGTGATTCCCTCCAACTACACCCGGGATGACTTCCGCGAAGGCGTCAAGCTGATTGCCAAAATGATGACCAGAACCGGCATAACGTCCGTGGGCGATGCACTGGGGACCCCGGAAGATTTGCAGGCCTACCAGGACGCGCGGGACAGCGGCGATCTGCTCTTCCGCGTGTATTGCTTCATTCATTCCAATTGGATTGATCGCATGATTGCCGCGGGGGTACGGACTGGTTTCGGGGACGAGTGGGTGCGGCTGGGCGGCATGAAGCAGGTGGCGGACGGCGCAATCTCAGGACGCACGGCACGGCTCTCACAACCGTATGTCGGTCATCCCAATGACTACGGGACGTTTTCAGCGACCGAGGAAGAGCTGTATGAATATGGACACAAGGCTTATGCTGCTGGCTGGCAATTAGGCACGCACGCGAACGGTGATGTGGCCATCGAAAGAGTATTGAACGTCTACGAGCGCATCAATCGCGAGATCCCACGAAGGGATCCGCGCTTCCGGATCGAACACTGCACCGTGATCAACGATTCGATCATTCAACGCATGAAAGCCTTGAACGTGATCCCGACTCCGTTCTCCACGTACGTCTATTACCATGGCGAGAAGATGCAGTACTACGGCGAGGAGCGACTGAAGCACATGTTCGCGTTGCGCACTTTTCTGGACGCAGGCCTGCGTCCGACCCAGGCGTCGGATTATCCGCCGGGCGAATTTCCCGCCATGATGGCGCTGCAATCAGAGGTTACGCGCACCGATATGACGGGGCATGTCTGGGGCGCCAACCAGCGCATCAGCGTCGAAGAAGCGATATTTGTGGGGACCATGAACGGCGCGTACGCATCTTACGAAGAGAATCTGAAAGGTTCGATCGAAGCCGGCAAACTGGCCGATCTGGTCGTGCTCGGACGTGATCCCTTCAAAGAAGACCCGTCTACGCTGGTCACGATTCCGGTGGAGCGCACGATGGTGGGCGGCAAATGGGTTTACGAATCCTGATCCCCGTATCCGTATGAGGACGCAATGAGCCAGAAAGAGCTAGATCGCGAATTAGGGATGCAAGCGAAAATCACCCGGCGTGATTTTCTGAATGGTGTCAGCATCGCCGTGGGAACTTCGCTGTTGGCCGCGAACCCGCTGTGGGTGGAGGCTTTCGGCGTTCCGCAGTCTCCGTTTGCTCCGGAAAAGGATCCCAGCTACTACCCGCCCGCTAAGACCGGAATGCGCGGCAGTCACGACGGCTCGTGGGAAGTCGCGCACGCCCTGCGCGATGGCAAGGAATGGCCCGAGTCTATCGCCGACGAAGACACTTACGACCTGATCGTCGTCGGCGCCGGCATCAGCGGACTGGCGGCAGCGTATTTTTACAGAAAAGCCGCCGGAGCCAATGCGCGCATTCTGCTCCTCGACAACCACGACGACTTCGGCGGACACGCCAAGCGCAATGAGTTCCAGGCGGGCAAGCGACTGCTCCTCGGCTACGGCGGCACCCAGTCGATCGAAGCGCCGGCCCATTACAGCAAGGAGGCGATCGGGCTTCTCAAGGAATTGGGAATCGACGTGCAACGCTTCTACAAGTACTACGACCAGAAGCTGTACGATTCGATGAAACTGGGCGAGGCGACGTTCTTCGACAAAGAGACGTTTGGTGTGGATCGACTCGTGCCCGAAGCCGGCCTGCACTACTTCGGTCCGACATTCACGGCCGAGACCGCGGCCCAGCTCCCCATCGCCGAAGCGGCGCAGCACGACATCCTTCGTCTTCAGAAAACCACCGTCGACTATCTCCCCGGCCTTACTCCCGAGCAGAAGCGCGCCAAGCTGATCAAGACCAGCTACAAGGATTTCCTGCTGAATTATGTCAAGGTGCATCCTGACGTTGTCAAAGTTTTCCAGACCGCGCCCCACGACTTGTACGGCGTCGGTGTCGATGCGGTCTCGGCCTACGACTGCGGCCGTTACGGTTATCCCGGTTTCAAGGGCATCACGTTTCCCAAGCGTCATCGCGAAGACGATCAGGAAGAAGAGGAACCTTACATCTTCCATTTCCCCGACGGCAACGCTTCCATCGCAAGAATGCTGGTGCGCTCGCTGGTTCCCGGCGTTCTCCCTGGCAACACCATGGAGGACATCGTCACGGCACGGGCGAACTATGCGCGTCTTGACGATCCGGCCTCCCGGGTTCGCCTCCGCCTGAACAGCACGGCAATAAGGGCGAAGCATGTTGGCGATCCTGCGACCTCCAAGGAAGTGGAAGTCACCTACGTTCGCGGGGGACAGGCCCACCGGGTTCGCGCCAGCCAGTGTGTCCTCGCCTGTTACAACATGATCATTCCCTATCTCTGCCCTGAGATGTCCGGCACACAAAAAGAAGCCCTGGCCTATTGCGTGAAGATTCCTCTCGTCTACACGAACGTGCAGATCAGTAACTGGAAATCGTTCCAGAAGCTCGGAATCAACGGCGCCTACGCTCCGGGTGCATACTTCAGCAATGTGACGCTGGATTTTCCGGTGTCCATGGGCGACTACCGGTTTCCCAGTTCGCCCGATGAATCGTGCCTGCTGCATCTGCTTCGGACTCCGTGCCAGCCCGGGCTGCCGTGCAAAGATCAATATCGAGCCGGGCGCTACGAACTGCTCAGCACGCAGTTCGAGACTTTCGAACGTCAGGTCCGCGATCAACTTGGGCGAATGCTCTCTGCCGGAGGATTCGATCCCGCCCGCGATATTCAAGCCATCACGGTCAACCGCTGGCCGCACGGATATGCTTACGAGTACAACTCGCTGTTCGAACCCATTGACCGGCCCGCTTCCGAGCGGCCCTGTGTAATCGGGCGCCAGCCCTTCGGCCGCATCCACATTGCGAATTCCGACGCCGATGGCCACGCCTATACCAACATCGCCATTGACCAGGGCCATCGTGCGGTGGCAGAGATCGTGGGCAGGGTGAAACCAGCTGTTCCAAAAGGATAGGACTTCGATGAGCATCGAGGAAGCCAACCGCGATCGCGACCTCGGCATGCGCCGCGCCATTACCCGCAGGGATTTTCTGAATGGAATTGCGGTCGGCGCGGGCAGCACTCTCGCCAGCGCCTGGCTTCCAGGTCTTACCCTGGCAGCGGAGACGGCCCACTTCCCCCAAGATGCGCCGGGATACAATCCATCCGCGCTGACCGGGATGCGCGGCAGTCATCCGGGGGCGTTTGAAGTGGCGCATGCACTGCGTGACGGCACGTTCTGGGAAACCGCCGGCAAGCCGGTCGACACCCACGAGACCTACGATCTGATCGTTGTCGGCGCCGGGATGAGTGGACTCGCCGCCGCTTACTTCTACCGCAAGCAGGCTGGGGCTTCCGCCCGGATCCTCATCCTCGACAATCACGACGATTTTGGCGGCCACGCCAAGCGCAATGAGTTTCGCCCGGGCGGCCGTCTGCTCCTCGCCAACGGCGGAACCGTCGCTATCGAATCTCCGTTCCCGTACAGCCCAGAAGCCCGGGGTCTGCTCACTGAACTTGGCATTGATCCCCCGGCACTGGAAAAGAAGGGAATGGATCGTGAAGTGTATCGCGGCCTCGGGTCCAGCTATTTTTTCGATAAGGAAACCTTCGGCGCAGACCGTCTCGTCACTGGTTTTCCCGGTGGTTCCTACGGCTCTCCGGCTGCGGCCGGAAAGGATGCTTGGCTTGAATTCCTTGCCAAGACCCCGTCTCTCGACCGAAGTTCAGCGCGACATCGCGCGCATCCAGGAAGAGCAAGTCGATTACATGCCGGGCGTGCCGCAAGCGGAGAAAAAAGCGCGCCTTGCGCACATGAGCTACAAAGATTTTCTTCTGAACGTCGTCAAGGTTCATCCCGACGTGATCCCGTTCTACCAGACGCGCACCCACGGGCTGTACGGGATCGGCATCGATGCCGTGCCGGCACTCGATTGCTGGGCGGTGAACTTTCCGGGATTCCAGGGCCTTGCCCTTGATCGCGTCCCGTCGAAAGGACTCACGTTCACAGCGTTAGGAGAGGTCACACCGCAAGAGCGCTATCACTTCCACTTCCCCGATGGCAACGCCTCCATCGCACGAATGCTGGTGCGGTCGTTAATCCCAGGCTCGATTCCCGGTAACACCGCCGAGGACATTGTCACAGCCAAGGTGGACTACGCCCGCCTCGACAGTGGCGGTTCGCCTGTCCGCATGCGCCTCAGCAGCACGGCTGTGGGAGTAACACATGTGGGCAACCCTGCCTCTGCTAAGGAAGTTGAAGTCACCTACGGACGCGAGAACAAAGCCTACACGGTGCGCGGCAAGGGCGTCGTCCTCGCCTGCTGGAACATGGTCATCCCTTATTTGTGCGAGGAATTGCCGGCAAAACAGAAAGAGGCTCTGCATTACGGAGTCAAGGTGCCGCTGGTTTACACCGTCGTGGCCATCAAGAACTGGACCTCTTTCCACAAACTGGGCATTCGCGGCGCGTCGTGCCCTGGCATGTACCACACTTCGGTAAATCTAGACCAGCCGGTGAACATCGGAGACTACAAGTGTTCGCGCTCACCGGAAGAGCCCATATTGGTGCGCATGTTGCGCACACCCTGCCAGCCCGGGTTGTCTGCCCGCGAGCAACAGCGCGCCGGACACTACGAACTGCTGGCCACTCCCTTTGAAACCTTCGAGCGGAATATCCGGGACCAGTTGCAGCGTGTGCTCGGCGGAGGTGGATTCGACCCCGCGCGCGACATCGACGCCATAACCGTGAACCGCTGGCCCCACGGTTATGCCTACGAGTACAACCCGCTGTGGGACCCGGACTGGCCCACAGGCCAGCGCCCCTGCGACATCGCGCGCCAACGTCACGGAAGAATTACCATCGCGAATTCCGACGCTGCTGCCGCCGCCTATACCGACCAGGCCATCGATCAGGGCTACCGGGCCGTGCAGGAACTGCTGTCCACGAGCTGATAAGTCTTTGCTTCAGGATGCGGAGAAACATCGCTAGCTGTGGATCCGGGTAGAGGGCTAAATGATCAGCTGGTTCCTGGATCTTGAGTTGCCCCCTTCAGTCGCCTTCAACACGATGAGGCTCGCGTCATCCTGAAAATGCTCGCCACTATGCTGCGATGCCGCGCGCATCAATAAACCCATCAATTTCTCGGCGCTCGAACTCGGATTTTCCTGCGCGATACGGATCAGGTTGTGTTCCCCGAACGATTCCTCATCGCCATTGCAGGCCTCTACCAACCCATCGGTGAAAACAAGCAGTTTGTCACCGCTTCTCATCCTCAGCTCGCTCTGTTCATAGGGCCAGTGGGGGAACTGTCCCAACACCGCCCCTGCCGCCTTTAGCTCCGTGGATGTGCCGTCCGCCCGGATTAGCAGTGGCGGGTTATGCCCAGCATTGCAATAGGTCAGCCGATTGTCTACGTTGTCCAGCACCGCATAAAAAAATGAAATGAACTTCCCCACAGGCGTCAGATCACACAGGATGCGGTTTAGCCGGTGACACAGTTCCTGCGGCGCCAGCCTCTGACAGATCAGCGGTTTAAGCGCCGCCTGCAGGCTGGACATCAACAAAGCTGCCGGCAGGCCCTTGCCGGCTACATCGGCAATGCAAAGCGCAGTGTGGCGCTCGCTGATGCGCACGACGTTGTAGTAGTCGCCGCCCACGAATCGCAACGGCTGGGTCATGGCGGCTACCTCATAGCCCGCCACTTCGGGCAGTCTTTTGGGCAGCAGGTTATCCTGAATTTCACGGGCCTCCCGCAGTTCTTCGTCGCGCTGCCGTTGCGCCCGCCGCTGCGCCTGTGCCCACGACAGTTGATTCTGCAATTTTTCCAGAAGGTCCTGATTCTCCCAGGGCTTCTGGATAAAATCCGAAGCGCCGCGCCGCATCGCCTCGACCGCCAGGTCTACGCTGCTCCAAGCTGTCATCACCACCACCGGAACCAGGTTGTCCATGGATCGAATCTGTGACACCAGTTCCAGCCCTTCTCCACCCCCGATGGTATCGCGCGTATAGTTCAGGTCCATCAAGACAGCATCGAACTGTCCGGTCGCCAAAGCCCGCAACACGCCGGCTGGATGCGTGACCGCTTCCGTCGCGAAACCGTATCCGTTCAACAGCATCTGCAGAGCGTCCAGAATGTGCCTCTGATCGTCGGCAATGAGCACGCGGCGAGTCTCGGATGGCGTCACTGGATGCGTTCCCCACATTGCCACGGTGTCCATGTGCCCAATGAATTGCATACTGCGTGCCAAACTCCCACTCCGTACAAGCTGCTCATTTCAGGGGGCAAATGGAAGTTATGCCCTATACCGAAAGGCTGCGGCCTGTGCGCTTATGGAATCAACCGTCCGGAAACGGACAAAGGGATCAGCCTTTGTCGGGTCCCGATGCCAATCGCGGTAGCTAGCCCACCAGGCTGGTCTTGCGGCCGCCGCCCTCTTCGAGGCCACAGGAAAGATTTCGGTTGACACGGCTCTCAATCGTTTATAATGATTCTCGTTCAATAATCTATGCGCCTCAGCCATGAACAGTTCCGTGAACTGGCCGCGAAGCACGGTTTGGCGGTCACGCACCAGCGTCAGGTGGTCTACGAGGCCGTCGTCGCTTCCCACGGACACTATTCCCCAGAAGACATCTACGCCGCGGTCCGGCGTCGCATTCCATCGATTTCTCTCGCCACGGTCTACAACAATCTGCGGCTTTTCATTGAGTGTGGGTTGCTGCGAGAGGTCACTCCGCATGCGTCCACGTTGCGCGTGGACGGCAATCTCGAACCGCATCATCACCTGGTCTGCTCCCGTTGCAAATCGGTGCAGGACATTGAAGGAGACTTCATCGATTTGAAGCGGCTATCCCGGCAACTGCCGGACGGCTTTGATCTGACGCAGCCGTTGATCGAGGTCTTTGGCCTCTGTCGCCGCTGCCGTCCAAAAACTTAGGCAGAACATTCTGTACCCAGCGGGGATGTTAATCGCATTTCCGATACAAGAATCTTGATAAAGGCGGCGATGGCGCCAATGGCAAAGCCAGGATGCGCTCGTAGTTCGTCATAAATCTATCCGAGAGAAGGAGCAATACATGTCAACCGAGGCGAAGTGCCCGTTCACGCATACCGCAGCTGGGGCCCCGACCAATGCCGATTGGTGGCCGAATCAGCTGAACCTGAAGATCCTGCACCAGCACTCCCCCCTGTCCGATCCTATGGACAAGGAGTTCAACTACGCGGAAGAGTTCAAGAGCCTCGACCTGAAGGCCGTGATCAAGGACCTGAATGCCCTGATGACGGACTCGCAGGAATGGTGGCCGGCCGACTTCGGCCACTATGGGCCACTTTTCATTCGTATGGCGTGGCACAGTTCGGGCACGTACCGCATCGGCGACGGACGCGGCGGAGCCGGAGCCGGGCAGCAGCGCTTCGCGCCGCTCAATAGCTGGCCCGACAATGTGAACCTCGACAAGGCGCGCCGCCTTCTGTGGCCGATCAAGCAAAAGTATGGGAAGAAAATTTCCTGGGCCGACCTCATGATTCTCGCCGGCAACGTCGCCCTTGAGTCGATGGGCTTTAAGACGTTCGGTTTTGGCGGCGGGCGCGAGGACGTATGGGAGCCCGAAGAGGACATTTTCTGGGGGCCTGAGGGCAAGTGGCTGGCGGATGAGCGCTACAGCGGCGATCGTGATCTTGCGAATCCGCTCGCTGCCGTGCAAATGGGTCTGATCTATGTGAATCCGGAAGGGCCGAATGGAAAGCCGGATCCCATCGCTGCAGCACGGGATATCCGAGAGACTTTCGCCCGCATGGCGATGGATGACGAGGAAACCGTTGCGCTCATTGCCGGCGGTCACACCTTCGGCAAAACCCACGGCGCTGGCGATGCGAAACTGGTAGGCCCAGAACCGGAAGCCGCCGGCATCGAGGAGCAGGGCCTCGGCTGGAAGGGAAAATTTAGAACGGGGAAAGGGGATGACGCAATTGGCAGCGGCCTGGAAGTCATTTGGACCACGACGCCGACGAAGTGGAGCAACAACTTCTTCACGAACCTGTTCAGCTACGAATGGGAGCTGACAAAGAGTCCGGCCGGTGCGCATCAGTGGACACCGAAAAATGGCGCAGGCAACGGTACGGTGCCGGACGCGCATGATCCCTCAAAGCGCCACTCGCCATCCATGCTGACCACGGACCTCTCGTTGCGGTTAGACCCTGCTTACGAAAAAATTTCCCGGCGCTTCTACGAACATCCGGATCAGTTCGCAGACGCGTTTGCGCGAGCCTGGTTCAAGCTGACGCACCGCGACATGGGGCCGATCTCGCGATACCTTGGCCCGCTCGTCCCGAAGGAAGCCCTGGTGTGGCAAGACCCTGTTCCCGCCGTGGATCATAAATTGATCGGCGAAAAGGAGATTGCTGCTTTCAAGGCCAAGATCCTTGCATCCGGACTGTCGATCTCCCAGCTGGTCACGACGGCCTGGGCGTCGGCGGCGTCGTTCCGTGGCTCCGACAAGCGCGGCGGAGCGAACGGGGCACGCATTCGCCTCGCGCCGCAAAAGGATTGGGAAGTGAACCAGCCGGCCGCACTGGCGAAGGTTCTCAAGAAGCTGGAGGCGATCCAAAAGGAGTTCAACAGCGCGCAGTCCAGCGGAAAGTCCAACGGGAACAAAGGCGGGAGCAGAGCGAAGAAGGTCTCGCTCGCCGACCTGATCGTGTTGGGCGGCTGCGCTGCGGTCGAGGAAGCTGCCAAAAGGGCGGGGCACAAAGTAAAGGTTCCCTTCTCTCCCGGCCGCACGGACGCTTCGCAAAAGCAGACCGACGTGAACTCCTTCGCCGTGATGGAGCCGGTCGCGGACGGGTTCCGCAACTATCTCCGCAGCGGACAGGTCCTGTCGGCTGAGGAGTTGCTGGTGGATCGGGCGCAGTTGCTGACACTGACAGCTCCCGAGATGACGGTTCTCGTAGGCGGCATGCGCGCGCTGAATGCCAACTTCGGGCAGACCAAACACGGTGTCTTCACCAACCGGCCCGAGACGTTGACGAATGATTTCTTCGTCAACCTGCTCGACATGAATACGAGGTGGGAACCCTCGTCAACATCCGAAGGGGTGTATGAGGGGCGCGATCGGGCGACGGGCAAGATCAAGTGGACCGGCACCCGCGTCGATCTCATCTTCGGTTCCAACTCGCAGCTCCGGGCACTCGCGGAAGTCTATGCATGCAACGACTCGAAGGAGGCGTTTGTGAAAGACTTCGCCGCGGCGTGGACCAAGGTAATGAACCTTGATCGCTACGACCTTGCCTGAGCTCGGCGAAAAAGAAAGCTGTCACCTTCGCGCGGTTGCTGTTGTTGTCTGGAAGATCGGCTAAACGGAAGTCGCCGCTTTTCCTGGCTCGTGGGGGCGCATCGCGCGCCCCATGCCGGGTGCAAATGCCCGACCTGGCTTCCAAGTTCCACAACGCCATGCGCTGATTCGATCGGATTCTATTGCTTCTCGGGCACGAGCTTAAGTAATCCGAAGCGCTCCGGCACATGGAAAGTATCGCTCATTGGTGGTTGCCATGTAACCGCACGATGGTTCGAAGGCGGCCCCTCGCTCAGAAAAAGGTTCAGGCGAAATTCATTGCCCGCGGCTAGAGGTCGCTTGTCAATCGCTGACAAGGGGATACGCATGGCTGCATACCAGCGATGGCTTGCTGCGTCGATCCGGGCACTCGCTTCAAATCCGGAGTTCCAAGTCCATCCGGATTCGTGGTGGGGTTTGTTGAGGTCGATATCAAGGTCAATCCATTCTCCCTGCGGGGAAACTTCGAATTCCTGATAACGCTTGATATCGCTAAAGTCGGAACTGATGAACACTTCAGCGACATCCCAGTTCCACAACTCGTTGGTTTCCTGGGTCGTGATTGGAGATGGCTTCAAATAGAGTTGATCGTACGGACAGATAAATAAGAAGTACAAACTGGTCGTTGTCCAACGTGTGCGAACTTCGGTACGAAAGCTTGGTGCATTGTTCCCCTGCCTGTCCTTCTCCAAATAAGTCGGTTGCGCTGCACTCCAGAACACAGAAGTCGGATCAGTTTGCAACGGAACATCAACGCGCGCCTGAACGGTCTTGACCACGGCGGGGTCGACACCCAGCAATGTGGTAGTAAAGATCAACAACTGTACAGCTCTAACCAGTCTGCTCATCTCGTTAGCTCGTGATTGTTGTCGTTCGTACTCACTGAAATCAAATCATCGCCGACGCATTGCGGAAGCCTCGAGTCTTTGTGCCGATACTAGATCACGCCAACGGCAAGCCAAGCGGCCTCCACGAGCTTCGCAAAGAAATAAGGTTTCGCCAGATCAAGCCGCCGAAGCACGAAGCTAAACCGAAGAACCGCGGCATGCAGCAGATGGCGGCGCTTTGACCAGGCCTTGCCACGATCTGGAATTGCCCAGAGACTGTCAAAGTCACTCGACGAAACCAGGGACGCACCCTATACTCCTTTTCTCCAGCCTGAGTCGCTGCCATTCTTTAGACGAATCGTGAGGGAACCGTCAGGATTGGTTGGATGCTCGCACGCCCATCGCACGGGATGCTTCACACTCTTGACCTCCAATTCGGCCCGCAGTTTTATTTGCTGCCCGTCCATACCCTTCGGGAGGATGATGGACGCCTGGCGGAACTGGCCCGCATACGGTTGGCCCGCATCGAGATTTCCTCCTAGCCGGACGCTCCCATCCATACTCTCTGCGTAGATGCCGAGCACCCCTGGAACTCCCGCCACACCATCGTTGACGACTCCCAAAATCAGTTCCATTGTGTCGTAGCGTTTTCGCTGCCAGATCAGGGATGGGCGCACACGATAACCGAGCCTTTGCTCCATCGCTCGAAGCGAATCAGGATACTTCTCGTAATAACGCCGAATGTTATCGGCCTCGGTCCAGAGCCCAAAGTAGTTTGTGCCAATGTCCAGGGCATGAAAACCAGCGCTCTCCCGGTAAGGATGGCTGATCGGCCCCCCGATCTGGTGAGGGTAATCATCGGTAGGCTGAACTTCTTGGTCGTGCCCAACGAACGCCAGCATGTTGGCCGGCAGCTTGTTTAAGCAGGCTTGTTCCTCGCCCGCAAAGTCGGAAAGCACATAATGCCGGTTTGCGCCGTCCTCGAGTACGGTGGCGAGCCAGGGAGGACGGTGCGCAAGTGTTTCGATTTGGATCGGCTCATCCATGATCAGGCTGTCCGAGCGCAACCAGCATCCGGAACGCACAGCAAGATCCTGAACTTGCCGGTTGCCTGAATTGCTGATGTCGGGCTGGGTGTTCACCGCGAGAGGAATCTTTTTCCAGGTATCGATCTGGAGTTGCGTCATGCGTAGGAACGTTTTCTCCGCGGTCAAATAGTCCGGGAACGGACCCGGGATATCGTTTGTGTGACCTTCGCCCCAAAATCCGTACATCATCAAATCCATGTATTCCAGCAGCGGATTGTCGCCGAATTTCGCGGCGAGAAGGTCGTTCAACTCGGCAAACGCCTTCTGGAATGCCGAGGAATCGTAACGTGGTTCGCGGAAATCAAAGCCGGCTTGGTGCTCCTTAGATTTGTGGCCAATGTTCACGATGGGGACTTTGTCTTGTAGAAAATCTGGCATGGAAAGTTGTTGCGGTTGGATATTTGGACTGGAGAGCTGGATGCGGAATCCAACGCCCAGATTGTGGCGCCTAGCAGCGTCGAATGTTATGTCCCAAACCGGTGACAGGGTCAACTTGCCAGGCCCTTTCTGCACATCGCGCCAGTCGCACCGGATATACAACACGTCCACAAATGGCAAAGAGGCCATTTTCTCCACGCTTTGCTCCAGCGTTTCCCTGCCGCACTGTACCCCGAGCGCCGGTCCGTTCTCCTCCCACGTGTAGCCGACTAGTCCGGCGCCAACATTTCGAATGTGATCGCGAGAAGGCTGGGTTGCGAAGATCGTGAACCAGCCTTGGTCCTGGTCAATGCCAAATGGCCCCTGGTCGAGGCGATTAGCGACTTGGGGCGAGCCGAACTGATAACCTTCCCACAAGTGGTCAGGTACATCCGCCCACATTTGCGGACGCAGAAGACTGCTCGCTCCTGCCAGGAGTGCACCCGTTTTCACAAAGTCTCTCCGCCGCATGGTGTGTCCCTCCTAACGGTTCCCGCAATGACCGGAATCCCCTACCTCTTTGCCGCAAAAACTGCTGCCTAGACTTGCTGACGAAGGTTGGGACGCAACGTGAGTGAGCCGTCGTCGTTCAGTCTCTGGTGACATGCCCAGCGCACGGGATAGCGCATTCCCTTAACCTCGACCTCAGCTCTGAGTTTCAATCCCTTCCAATCCGTCGTGTCCGGAAGCACGAACTGTGCCTGGCGAATCTTGCCCGGCAACGGGTATCCGGCATCTAGACAACCGCTGGTGAGCACCCTTCCGTCCTGACCCTCCACGGTCACCCTCAACACGCCCGGCACACCGGCGATGCCGTCATTTGCGAAGCCAATGATCAGCCCCAGGTAACTACTGTCCTTATAGCTCCAGATGAAAGACGGTCTGACCCGATACCCAATTCGACGATTGATGCGGTCGAACGCTGCCGGATAAGCCTGGTAGTACGTCATGAGATTTTTTGCGCTGATTTGGTGAAAGTTCCAGAGCGACCAGTAGTTCGCCCCGACATCGATCACATGAGCGATCATGTTCTCTGCCGGAGATATTCCTTCATTTCCGGCGTGGGGATCGGGAGCTTTACCAGGAAGACCCTGCTCCAGCAACGCGGCAATCCAAGGGGGACGGTTGCTGAGCGCTTCAATCTGCTCGTTTTCGATAAAAATGGTGTCGCTGCGAATCCAATTGTTGCTGCGGACCGTGCGGTCTACCAGTTCCGAATTGCCAACCCGGCTGTAGTCCGGTTGAGTATTGGTCAGCAGGGGAGTCTTCTTAAAGTGCTCGAGCTGAACTTCGAGCATATTCATCCAGGTCCGCTCTGCTGTCGGGTAATCAGGAAAAGGATTGTTGCCGAATGGCCAGGTATGCCCTTCACCCCAGAAGCCATACATGAAAGTGTCAATAAACTCGATGAGCGGGTTGCCATCGAATTCCGCCGCCAACTGGCCAACCAGCTCTTGGAATGCCTGCTGAAAAAAAGGATCGTCGTACCGGGGCTGATAACGCGAATGCGGGTTTTCCAAGAATCTCTTTCCTGAAGCGGCACTCTCCTGATCGCTCGGCACCAGATCAATTTTCGGCACCTTCTCCAGGACAAAATCCGGCAGGGCCGCTTCATGTTTGTAGTCTGGAGCGCACATCTGAATTCGCAATCCGATCCGCTTTTTGTTCTTCTTCGCCAATTCAAGGACGAGTTTTACGTAGTCAGGCAACTCCAGCCGTCCGGGCCGCGGCTGCACTTCCCTCCACGTGGGGCGGATGTAAAGCTGCTGGCCTAAGGGAAAGCGAACCAGGTCTTCGATCGCCTGGGAAATGTTGTCTGACTTGATTTCCTCCGTGCCGCTATCTGCCGTGATGTAGGTCACCAGCCCTTTGCCAAAGTTCGGCACAACTTCTTCCGTAGGCGTCGTGCTCATCACCACGTCATCGGTGGGAATGACTGCGTCCGGTGGATACTGAGGGAACGGACCCTGGTTGAGGCGATCATTCACCGTGGGACCGGAGCCGAAATCATATCTTCCCCAGTTATGGGCGGGAACCTTGGCCTGCGCTTTACCCATTCCAAGTTCCGCGGCTACAGCAACAGCGACAGTACTTTTTAAAAACTCTCTTCTGTGCATCGGAGTCATGTCCTTGTCGTTCGACTGGATTTTGTGCTACACGACAACGTTCAGTTGATGGGCCGCGTTCTCGAAATACACTTTACGAAGAATCGTTTCCGGCAGATTGACACCGTAGATACGCCATCGGCCCTGAGGAGGGACCTCCGCGGGGGCATAGTCGAAGTACTCGTCGTCTGTTTCCAGGAAACGATAGTAAATTTCATACAACTTGTCGTTGAACACTTGTTGGGGATATTTGTCCCCGTGTGGAGTAGCATCGGTCCCAAACAAGATCCGATCCTGGTATTTTTCAAAAAACTTCCGGGCAGTTCGTGGCTGTCTTCCCAACTCTCCAATGCGCGCGGCAATGTCCACGCTCATGTTGGGAAACCGATCGAGGTTCTCTGCCACATTGGCCAGGTTTTCGGCGAAGTTTCCCACGTGCAACACGACAAATTGGGTCTTGGGATGCCTTGCCAAAATCCGGTTTCGGGCCTCAAGAAGCTCTGCGTTGCCGGGAAAGTCGCTGCCGTAAAACGACCAATCCGGATGGTTCGTAAGCTCCTCGTAACGCTCGTTGAAACGATCCGTCGGAGTAAAAAATGCGACCGGATCGGACACATGAATCGCCACCGGCATGTTCAGTTGTCCGCAAGCATCCCACATGGGCTCAAATCTGGGGTCGTCAATTTTCACGAGCTTGCCGGAGGTTATGTTTTCGCGTAAGTACAGTCCCAGGGTCTTCAGGATTTTCAGGCCTCGCGCGCCCTGGCGATGGGCACGCTCAATCGCCTCTGCCTGAAGTTGAGGATAGCCCGTTTCCAGGAGGCGTTCATAGCAGGGCTCAGTAAAGGCATAGAAGCGATCCTGAAAAGCATGATCATATTGGGAGATGACGTCTCCCAATCCCTTGTCGTAGCCGCCAGTCAAATTGACCATCGCACGGACATTCTTGCTGTCCATAACCGCGAGAAGCTCTTGCGGGGTGCCGAGGTAAACCCGGTCCGACGCCAGCGACACGCCACGAGTGGACTTCGCGGACCTTGTAATGTGGGTGTGAAAGTCGATGACTGGAAATCTCGCGTGCGCAACATGCGTCTCAGGCACTTGCAGCATGCTTTTTGGAGAAAACTCTGCAAGGCTCAGCGCTTGGCTTGCTGTTTTCTGCGTTTCTCTTTTGCTCGCGGCAAATGCGCTGTTCGGCTGGGCTGCCGCGCTAGCGATGATGCCCATCCCACATAACCACTGCCGCCGATTGATCATGTCTTGCTCCTTGCGAGTAAGGCGATCTCTGATTCCAAAATGACCAAGCTTGCAGAAATCGAAAGTATACAATAGTATTCGCAAGCTTACGAAACACGATGGCCTTTCGCAGCAAAGACACTTGGCTTTGTTCTCAGCGAGGGAACTGTGCGGTTGAAACGGTGGTTGGAATTAAAGGCGTAGAAAATCTGGCGGAGAGGGAGGGATTCGAACCCTCGGTACAGGTGTTAGCCCGTACAACGGTTTAGCAAACCGCCGCATTCGGCCACTCTGCCACCTCTCCGGCGTGCGGATCTACAGTTTATCACGGTATCACAGGTACGGCCGCTGACCCGGCGCGCGTCCGCGCCCCGAAACCATCACGCTCCTCCACGATGACCCACGACCGATCCTTGGTCCCTAACGAGATTCTGACTCCACGCCGCCTCTCGACGGCGGCGAGGACACCGGCGCGAATGCCGTCGAACATCTCCATCGGCAGGCCGCCGGGATTAGCAGCTGTCTTCAGCATCAGCGGCGGCACTGCGCTGATCGGCACTGCATTCGCGACGCGCGCAGTGCCGTGACGCCGATGTAGCGAGCGACTTCTCCTTTCAGAACGAGCGCATAGATATCCCTGGGGCAGATTTACTGCGAGCGTTGAAAAATTCGATATACCTGGGCGGCCCTATGTCTCATTTAATTTCCTCGCTCCGCCCCGGCAGCCGGGGGCAAACGTCGGTAACGATCTGGGGCCGGGGGTCTGTCGTAAACTGGTCGCCGTGGGTGGGAGGAATTGTGGCAGAATCCAAACTTGGACTCAGCGGCCGCATTGCCGTCGATGGATTGGAGCGAACCCACGGTGGCGGACTGCCACATGCGCAGCCGCCCATCGAGACCGAGGGCATCCGGATCACTCCACCTGCCCGCGTTGCGGCCGGGCTGAAGTCCGTCCTCAAAGCAGCGGAGTTTACCCTCAAAGAACCTGGGCTGGTGAGAGGGATAACCGCGCTTTCTCATCTCAACCAATTTGACGGAATCGATTGTCCGGGTTGCGCCTGGCCTGATCCGGATCAGGATCGCGCGCTCAATGAATACTGTGAGAATGGGGTCAAGGCGATTGCGGAGGAAGCGACAACGAAACGCTGCACGCCCGAATTTTTCCGCTCGTGGAGCGTAGCCGAACTTTCGCAGCAGTCCGACTACTGGCTGGGGCACCAGGGGCGATTGACCCATCCCATGGTCCTGCGCTGCCGGCAGCAATCATTACGAACCGATCTCGTGGGAGGACGCGTTCGCACTGATTGCGGGCGAACTCAATGCCCTGAGCACCCCAGATCAGGCGATCTTCTACACGTCCGGCCGCACCAGTAACGAAGCCGCATTTCTCTATCAACTGTTCGTGCGCCAGTTCGGCACCAACAATTTGCCGGACTGCTCCAACCTGTGTCACGAATCGTCCGGGCTGGCGCTGAAAGAAGTGATCGGGGTCGGCAAGGGAACCGTCAAGCTGGAGGATTTCGACCTCGCCGACACTATCCTTATTATTGGGCAGAATCCGGGCACCAACCATCCTCGGATGCTGGCCACCCTGCAGCGGGCGGCGCGGCGCGGGGCGACGATCGTCAGCGTAAATCCCCTGGCCGAAGTCGGGTTGACTCGCTTCAAGCATCCCAAGGATGTGCTCCACCTGTTCGGACCGGGCACCAAGATCGCGAAAGCATTTCGTTCCGGTTCGTCTGAGCGGCGATCTGGCTTTCTTCAAAGGCCTGTGCAAAGAGATTCTGGAGGAAGAGAGCGAAGCAGCCGGGACAGATCATCAAGCGGAAATTCATCGAGCAGAAGACCAGCGGCTTCGAAGACTTTCGTGCCGCAATTGCCGCGGTTTCCTGGAACGAAATCGTTGAGCAAAGCGGTATCTCGCGCTCGCAGATTCGAGAGATCGCCGAAGTCGTGATGCGATCCAAGTCCATGATCGCTTGCTGGGCGATGGGCTTGACGCAACAGCGACAGGCCGTCGCTACGATTCAGGAGATCGTGAACCTGATGCTGCTCGGCGGCCACATGGGACGGCCGGGCGCAGGAGTCTGTCCCGGTGCGCGGACACTCCAACGTGCAGGGCGACCGCACCATGGGCATCTGGGAGCGAATGCCCGACAGTTTTCTCGATAAGCTCCGCGACGTTTTCGGTTTCGAGCCGCCTCGCAAGCACGGTTGGGACGTGGTGGACTCGATCAAGGCCATGCACCGGGGTGAGGCAAAGGTGTTCTTCGCCATGGGAGGAAATTTTCTTTCGGCAACGCCCGACACAGAGTTCACTGCCGAGGCTCTATCGCGCTGCGATCTGACCGTACACGTTTCGACCAAGCTCAACCGGGCTCACGTGATCACGGGAAAGCAGGCGCTGATCTTGCCCTGTCTTGGCCGCACGGATCGTGACGCGCAGGCGGCCGGGGACTCAGTTCGTCAGCGTTGAGAATTCGATGGGCATCGTGCACACTTCGCGCGGAAATCTCGAGCCGCCTTCGGATCAGCTTTTGAGCGAACCGGCAATCGTGGCGCGGCTGGCCGTAGCCACCCTGGGAGGCCGGACAACCGTAAACTGGCTGCATCTGCTCGAGGACTACGACCGCATTCGCGACCTCATCGCGCGGGTCGTGCCCGGGTGTGAGGATTTGAATCGCCGGGTTCGTCATAAAGGGCGGGTTCTACCTGCCCAATGCGGCGCGGGATGATGATTACAAGACGCGGACCGGGAAGGCCAACTTCGTCGTGTCGGCCATCGAGCCCATTCCTCTTGAGCCCGGACAGTTTCTGTTGACTACCCTCCGCAGCCACGACCAGTACAACACCACGATCTACGGCCTTGACGATCGCTATCGAGGCATATTTCATGGCCGCCGGGTTGTTCTGATGAATCCTGCCGACATCAAGGAGCACGGCTGGAAGGCGGGCGAGCTGCTAGACATCACCAGCCATTTTCGGAATGATGGCAAAGAGGAACTGCGGATGGCTCCGCGCTTCGTCCTGGTGCCTTATGAGATTCCTCGACGCTGTGTGGCGACGTATTTTCCCGAAGCGAACGTGCTGGTGCCGATCGGCAGCGTCGCCTTGAGGAGCAATACACCCACGTCGAAGGCGGTGATCGTGACTTTTGCCCCGTCGCCAGTTCGCGACCACCCGTAGGATTGACACCCGGCCTCTTGCGATTTCTTGTTCGTGATTCGTAACGCAAAACGGTCTGCGTCGAACTTCGCCCTCCCTCGTGGAGAATGCGCTTCAACACTGAGGGGGAGAGGAGTGGCTCCGGACGACTGCCCGAATTGCGGCGGTTCTGGATATGTCGCGAAACCCGTGGACTTGAACGGTAAGTCCGAAGGGGTCGCGTTTATCCGCGTGAAGTGTCCTGCCTGCGGGGGCACCGGCCGGAAGCGCCCGATCCCACCTACGACCGCGGGCTGACCGCACGGCCTGCGGTGCTTGCGAAAACGTACGGAACCGGGCCGTCATACTTCCCGTCCTACGGTTGACGGTCCGGACCGCACGTTTCCGAAGCACTCTCCATTCTGCCCATCTTTATTCTGGACTTGCTTTCCGTGAGGCATTGCAGGCGTTCAGGCGATTCCAGCAGCTTTGACGCGTGCTCCGCCGGCGCGCAGAGGATGCCGTCTCCACTCGATTCCGACCGTTGCTCCTTGGCGCGGTAAAGCGCCTTGTCGGCCGCTTGCAGGACCTGATCGGGGTCTGCTCTTTCCTTCGCTCGAGGTCGCGACCCCGATGCTGACCGTCACCGAAAGCGGCGCCGGAGGTTTTTCCTGCGCGAGTTCTCGAATCGCATGTCCCTTTCGCGCCCGGCCGCGAGTCCGCTCATTGCGTCGGTCCGGTCCCCGCGGAACTTGGCGCCGGTCTCCGCCTCGCATGCGGAACTCCGAGGACTCGATCGTCGCGCGCAACTGCTCCAGGTGATCCACAACTTCGGCAGTGGTCTTTCCCGGAAAGAGGATCTTGAACTCCTCCCCGCCGCAACGGTAGGCCTGGCCCCCGCCCGTCACACGCGCCAAGTTGGCCGCGACCAATCGCAATACCTGGTCTCCGGTGTCGTGACCGTAGGTGTCGTTGAATCGCTTGAAGTGATCGATGTCAACCACCGCGATCGAATAGGGCTCCTGCAGCCGCAGCAGCGCATCGTTAAAAGCGCGGCGCGAGGGCAGCGTCGTAAGTTCATCGTGATAAGCCAGCAGGTACGAGTTCTCGATGATCGACAGCCGCCAGAATGCAGGCCGCCGCTGGCCGAGTATACGGTCGAGATGCGCACGGTCCCGGTGGAGCGCAACGACAGAAAGAAGGCGGCAAGCGACCACAGAAAAGCGCTGTCGACGGTCTTTCGAGTGAGCAGAAACCGCACCAGAAGGAAGATGCCTGCCGCGGCGAACCCGAATAATGCGTAGCCCGGCAGCACGACCGGAGCCGCCACGTGATGCGCCTTCGCCGATGCCGCCAGCATTCCCTCCGCCGCACGGCAAAGCACCGAAACGATCACCGATTGCACAAATAGAAACATGATGACGGGTGCGGCCGCAGAGACCGTGAACCCGCGTTCGCGCATCAGCGCAATGCAGAACGAAGTCCAGCGGCACCAGCACGGCCACCGCCTGCACCGCCGTCCATCCCGGCGTTCCGGGCGAAGCATGCCCTCCGCCAAACAGCGCGATTGCCTCCTGGGCCAGAAACAGCACCAGCAGGGCGAAGAAGCTGCGGCTGGAATGAAATCGCCACGCCAGCAGCATTCCTCCGGTCAGCGCGCAGTAGTACAGAAAGCTGAGGGCGGGCAAAGCCAGCGTCAGCCAGCCCGAATACGACGAGCACAACCACACCCAAGAGCAGAACTCCGCCCGGCACCACCAGGGACTTTAGTGTCGTTTTGCTCCACACCCGCAAGGCAGGACTCCAGTCGGAAAACTCCCTTCGGAATTATCTCTGGCGATTCGGCGCCACGGAATTGGCCGCGAAGGTTCGCACCAGAACGACACTCCACAATGACCGCCGCACGCCGGTTCTCCCGCTTTGAAATCGCGTGCCATTCTTGCACCTACAGACCTTTGTGTGGCCTTAGTTTTGGCTGCAGTTGAGCGGTTTCTAACTAGACTGGGCTGTTGGATTAAGGACGGTTCACTTTTATGCGAATTCTTATTGCAGAGGATGATGAAGCCTTGGCCCGATTCGTTTGTCAGGGTCTCGAAGCCGAGCACTACGCGGTGGATGTTTTCTCGGATGGCGAGCAGGCTCGCACCGCGGCGACTGCGTTCGAGTACGACGTCGTGATTCTCGATCTCAATTTGCCCAAGCTCGACGGAGTCAGCGTCTTGCGCCATTTGCGGTCGAAAAAGCCCAGCCTGCCCGTGCTGGTGCTGACCCAGCGTACGCGAGTAGAAGACCGAGTCCAGTGCCTGGACACCGGCGCCGACGATTACCTGGCCAAGCCGTTTTCCTTTAACGAACTTTCTGCCCGCATCCGGGCGCTGGTGCGGCGCAGCCACCTGCCCTCCGAGTCGGTGCTGATCGTTGCCGACCTCAAGCTGGACCGGGTGCAGCGGCTGGTCGAACGCGCCGGGCGCAAGATCGATCTGACCGCGAAAGAGTTTTCCCTCCTGGAGTACCTGATGCTCAACACCGCGCGCAGCGTCACTCGCTCCATGATTATTGAGCACGTCTGGAATCTTACGTTTGATACCACCACCAACGTGGTCGATGTCTACATCAATTACCTGCGCCGCAAAATCGACGATGGCCACACGACCAAGCTGATTCACACGGTGCGCGGCGTGGGATATGAGTTAAGCGGACCATCCGGAACGGCTACTGCGCTCCCGCAATCCGAGGTTCGGATATGAGCGGCGCGGGTCCTCAACTGGCTCCCCAGTGTTCCCATGGGGTACTGCCCAGGGGCCGCAGCCCGCTGGCCCACCTCCTCCATGCCCTCAACCAGCCGCTGACCGGGCTGCAGTGTTCGCTGGAGTTGGCCGTGGCGGGCCCCCGGCGCACTGAAGAATACATCCGCACCCTGCGCGAGGGTCTGGAACTCACCGCCCGCATGCGAATCCTGGTGGAAGCGATCCGCGAGCTGGCGGACACCCAGCCGCCCGACGCGCAGGAACTTGAGCCTTTCCAGCTCGACACGTTGCTGCGTGATACCGTCGACGATCTGCGCCCGGTCGCCGACACCCAGCGGGTGCACCTGTTGCTGGTCAATAACGCGCCCCTCCCGGTGCGCGCCGCTCGCCGCAGTCTGGCAACTCTGACCTTCCGTTTCCTCGAGTCCGCCTTGAGCCTGACCCAGGAAGGAAGCACCCTGCGGATCGTAGCTACGCCGGAACCGGAGCATGCTGCGCTCGTGGTCTCCTGGAATCAGGGTCCGCTGCCCGAGCATTCGCCCTTTTCGCGGCAGGAACTGGGGCTGCTGCTCGCCCAGGCCGGATGGGAGCGGGCAGGCGCGGAATGGACCCACAGCCGGGCGGAGAGGATGCAGACTTGCAGCGTGCGACTGCCTCTCGCCTCCGCCTTCGCCGCACGCTAGCCGTGCAGATTTGGAGATGTGAAATGAGCGCCATGCCCCCCACCATGCCAATCTTCACCCACTCCGGTGGAGCGCTGATCGCCAGCCCGGACAGCGCCCTGCGCGCGCAGGTGCTGCACCGCCTGAATGGACGATGCCGCCCTGTGCAACAGGCTCTGGGCGGCGCCGACGCGCTGGCGAAACTGGAGAACGGAGACTGGCAGGTCCTGTTTCTCGATCGCCGGCTTCCCGATCTGGATGCGGAGGAACTCCTGGCCATCATCCAGCGGCGTTTTCCTGGAACCCAGGTCGTGCTGCTCGATTCCGATGGTGTACGCTCCGGCGATGAGGGCGAGCCCGAGGACGACAAAAAAGATCGCGGCGCCGCCGGACCGCGTGCATTTGAGATGACCTTGCAGCTCGACGAGCAACCGCGTAATGTTGCCGAGTCCGTGGCGATCCAGCCCCTGCCGGGAATGATTGGAAGCAGCGACGCCATGCAGCGCGTCTACCGCATGGTACGTCTGGTCGCGTCCCGCATGACCACCGTCCTGATCGCCGGCGCCACCGGAACCGGCAAAGAGCTGGTGGCCCGAGCGCTGCACACGCTCAGCCCGCGTTCGGCGAAACCTCTGGTCGTAGTCAATTGCGCCGCCATCCCCGAGGCCTTGCTGGAATCGGAGCTGTTCGGCTACACCCGGGGCGCGTTCACCGGCGCGGTCCAGTCCCAACTCGGCCGCATCCCGGCGGCTCACGGAGGCACGCTGTTTCTCGACGAGGTCAGCGAACTTCCTCTGGGGATGCAGGCCAAGCTGCTGCGCTTTCTGGAGCAAAAAGAGATCCAGCGTCTGGGCACGTCCGAAGTCACGCGCGTGGACGTGCGGGTCCTGGCCGCCAGCAACGTGGATCTGCCGAGCCGGGCGGCGCGCGGAGATTTTCGCCAGGACCTTTTTTACCGGCTCTCGGCTTTCCCCATCGAGCTGCCGGCTTTGGCTGAACGCCGTGCCGACATCGTGCCGCTGGCAGAACATTTCCTGGCATGCATGTCGGCGGCCATGGAAATGCCGAGCCCGCGCTTAAGCGCAGACGCGATCCGCATCCTGGAAAATCATCTTTGGCAAGGCAACGTGCGCGAACTGCAGCACGTGATGGAACGGGCCTCCATTCTGGTGGAGAATGCCGACACCATCGCCGCCGAGCACCTGTATTTTTCTTTTCCCCACAACCCTGAGCGCCACGCGCGGGCGTTGGAATCCTGAGAACAATCTTAGGCCCGCACATGTCCAATTGGCATGACCCGTGCACTTCTTGCCTGCGACTATGACTTCTTTGCCTATGCCAACATGCGGGACCGAGCCGGGTGGGGCGGCTTCCGAGTCCGGCCTGTCTATGCCGGTCATCGGCAATCCCACCCTCCCCGATGAGCAGTTCCTGTTGCGCGCCTTTCGTTCCTTTATGGACGCCGCCGGTTCGCTCGAGCTCTCCTACAGGATGCTGCAGGCCGAGGTCGAGCGACTGCGCCGCGAACTCGACGAAACCCAGGCCAAGCTTCGCCGGGAACAGGCCCTGGCAGAAATTTCCGCGGTTCTGGCGCATGAAATCCGCAATCCGCTCGGCAGCCTCGAGCTGTTTGCGGGATTGCTGGCGGAATCGGAACTGGACGCGGATTGCCGCAAATGGGTCGAGCACGTGCAAGCCGGCCTGCGGACGCTGGCCGCCACGGTGAATAATGTCTTGCAGTTCCATAGCCTTCCGGAAACCGAGCGCGCTCCGGTCGATCTCGGCCAGTTGCTCGCCTGGGCCCGCGACTTCTGCCTGCCTCTGGCCCGTCAGTCGCGGGTTGCCTTGAGCCTGCAGAACCGCGTATCTGGGGTTTTCGTTTTAGGGGATCGCCATCGCCTCGAGCAGGTGCTGTTGAACCTGGTGCTCAACTCCATGCGGGCCATGCCCGAGGGAGGTTGGATCGAACTGGCTGGCCGGAAGGTGCAGAACGACCAGGCCGTCGCACTGGTCGTCTCCGACACCGGGCCGGGAATCTCGCCCGAGCACCTGCCCGGTATCTTCGAGCCGGGTTTCAGCACCCACGCCGGCAGTCCCGGCCTGGGGCTGGCGGTTTGCCGCAAGATCGTGGCGCAGCACGGAGGAACCATACGGGCAATGAGCCGTCCGGGACATGGCGCGGCCTTTACCGCGATCTTGCCCCTGATGGATCAGCCTGTGCCAGATCAGCCTCTACCAGATCAGCCTGTAGCAGGAGTAGCGGAATGAACCGGGTTCTGGTGGTCGATGACGATGGTGGGATGCGCACCGCCCTGGAGGCCCGTTTTCTGCGGCGCGGCTGGCAGGTGGAGACCGCCGCGAACGCCGGGGAAGCGCTCGAAAAATTTCGCCGGGGGATGCACCCGCTGATCGTGACCGACATCCGCATGCCCGGCGAGGACGGCTTGTTCGTCATGCGCGCGGCGCGGGTGCTGGCTCCGCACACCGCGGTGATCCTGCTGACGGCTTTCGCCAGCGTCCCCGACGCGGTGGCCGCGATGAAAGATGGGGCCTGCGATTATCTGGTCAAGCCCGTTTCCTTTGAGCAGCTGGAGCTGGCTGCCGAGAGGATCCTGGCGCAGGCCCGGACGCAGGCGGAAGCCATGAAAGATCTCGCCGGCCACGCGCCCTCGTGGCTGCGCTCGCTCGACCGCGCACGCCAGGCAGCCGCCAGCAATGCCGATGTCCTGATCGAAGCCGAGAGCGGCACCGGCAAAGAGCTGGTCGCGCGCCTGATTCACCGCCTCAGCCCGCGCCGCGACCGGGCGTTTGTCGCGGTCAACTGCGCTGCTTTTCCTGAGACGCTGCTCGAAAGCGAGCTGTTCGGACACGCCAAGGGCGCCTTCACCGGCGCCGCCTGCGCCAAGCCCGGCAAATTCGAGCTGGCGAACGGGGGCACGCTGTTGCTCGACGAAGTGGGCGAGATGCCGCTCGGCCTGCAGCCCAAGCTGTTGCGCGTCCTGCAGGAACGCGAGTTTGACCGCCTGGGCGATACCCGCACCATCCACGTCGACCTGCGGGTGATTGCCACCACCAATTGCGCCCTGGCCAGGATGGTGCGCGAAGCCAGGTTCCGCGCGGATCTCTACTACCGTCTGAACGTGATTCCCCTCAGTCTGCCGCCGCTGCGCGAGCGCTCCGGCGACATCGGGGAACTGGCCGAGTTCTTTGTCCGGCTCTACGCCCCGCCGGGGAAATCCCTGACTCTGACTCCGGAGTTCCTGGAACAACTCGAAGCGCACTCCTGGCCGGGCAATGTGCGCGAGCTGGCCAACTGCGTCCGCCGGGTCGTGGCCCTGGCGACGGGACCGGAGATCGGCGTGAACGCGCTCGAGGGATCGGAATGGATGGCTACGGCCGCGGCGTCGCTGGTGCCTCCCGACATTTCTTCCCTTCGTCCGGGTGTCTCGTTGGGAGAAATGGAACGCAAGCTGGTCGAAATCACTCTCGAAGCCACCGGCGGCAACCGCTCGCGCGCGGCCGAACTCCTGGGAGTCAGCCTGCGCACGGTGCGCAACAAGGTGCGCAGCTACGGCCTGCCCAGCTGCAGCAGTTATGTGCATGATTGAGACCAGCATGCTGGAGACGAACATGATGGAGACGAACACGATGGATACGAGCACGACGGATGCACGCAGGACGAATCCACGGAGGACGATACCGGCATGACCAACCCCAGCATGACTGCCACTCCGCTGACCGAAGCCCTGGGCCGCTTTCTGGACGTCGATGTGGCCCGCTACAAGTTGATCGCGACCAACCTCGCCAATATCGATACTCCCGGTTACCACACCCGCGACCTGGATTTCCGGGCAGAGTTGCAGCGCGCTGCGGCCGAGGATTCCGGGGTGGAATCGGGACATCTGGTCTCCGCCTCCTTCAATCCGGTGGCCCGCCAGGTCCACGGACTGATGGAGCGCCCCGACGGCAACAACGTCAGCGTCGAACGCGAGAGCCTGCTTCTGGCGGAGGCGCAAATGAAGTTCAACCTGGGAGTCCAGCTTTTGAAAGATCAGTTCCACATCATCTCCCTGGCGATCAATTCCGGAGGCCCAACCTCATGAACCTATTTGGCATGCTCGAAGTCAGCGGCTCGGCGCTGGCGGCAGAACGCTGGCGGGCCGAAGTCGTCTCCGCCAACATGGCGAACGCGGAAACCACGCGCACTCCGCAGGGCGGAGCCTACCGGCGACAGCTGGTGGTGTTTCGGGCGCAGCCCCTGCCGCGCTTTCCTTTGCTGCTCGCCGCGCTGCACCACGCACCGCAGCGGGGGGTGCGGGTCGACCGCATCGTCGCCGATGCCACTGCCTTGCCCCAGCGCTACCAGCCGGGGCACCCGGATGCGGACGCCTCGGGGTACGTGACCTATCCCAACGTGAATCCGGTGATGGAAATGACGGACCTGCTGAGCGCGGTGCGAGCCTACCAGCTCAACGCTGCCGCGGTGCAGGCGGCCAAGAACATGATCCAGCAGTCGTTGCAGATCTTGAGTTGATTTCGACCATGTGGGAGAACCCAGCATGAACGGCGCTATCTCTTCCCTGCGAATCCTCCCCGCCGAAGCGGACCTGGCTGCGCTGCGGCCCGCAACCACCTCCGAGCCGGGCTTTCGCAATGTCCTGCACAGCGCCATTGACGACATCCAGCCAACTGGAGGGTCAGGCCGAGGCCAAGGTCGCAGGCGTGATCACGGGCAACGGCGCCGACGTGCACAGCGCCATGATCGCGGTGGAAAAAGCCGATCTCAGTTTCCAGCTGATGATGCAGGTGCGCAACAAGATCGTGTCCGCCTACGAGGAAATCTCGCGCATGCAATTTTAAGAGCCTCCGGGCGCGCGCCCAGCGCAGCGCGCAACCGGCGACCAGATCTGAGGCGCACAAGCGCTGGCAACGGAAATGGCCAACACCACCGCATCCGGAAACGACGTGCTCCACCGCCTGGAACAGTTTCTTCAGGCGCTGACCCTGAACCAGCGGCTCCTGCTGGCGCTCGGGGCCGCGCTGGTGGGCGGGACGCTGTGGATCTTTGTGGCCCTGCTGGGGCAACCCAAGTATGTGACCTTATATTCCGGACTGCGCCCGGAAGAAGCGCAAGCCCTGGCCGGCCGTCTGGCCGCGAAAAATATCCCGCACCAGATCTCCCCCGATGGCGGCAGCCTGCTGGTGCCCGAGGACAAGCTCGATGCCAGCCGCCTGGAAACGGCGGCCGCCGGCCTGCCGCGCAGCGCGCGCCTGGGCTTTGAGCTGTTCGATACTCCCAACTGGGCGGGATCGGACTTTCACCGAGAAAGTGAATTACCAGCGCGCCCTCGAAGGCGAACTGGAACGCACCCTGGCCACGCTCAGCGAAGTGGAAGCGGTGCGCGTGCATCTGGTCATGCCGCAGGAATCCCTGTTCACCGAGCAGCAGCACGACGCCAAAGCCGCGGTCATCCTGAAAACCCGCAGCGGCCATCTTTCCGAACAGGCCCAGCAGGCGATTCCGCAGCTGGTGGCCAGCGCCGTCGACCGCCTGCGTCCGGAAAATGTCACCGTCGTCGATGCCGACAGCAACACTCCCCTGCTGCGCAACCGCGATGGCGCCGGAGGCCGGGCCTACGGCCTTGACGAGGAACTCGCCAAAACGCTGGTCCGCACCCTGGAGCCCGTGGTGGGCGCCGACCACGTTCGCGCCAGCGTGCACGTGGAATACGAGCTGGGCACCAGCGAAGATACCCAGGAGACCTACGATCCCAAGGCCGCCGCCACGCTCACCCAGGAACACTCCGAGGAAAATTCGACGGGCGCCGCTCCCGCCGGTGTGCCCGGGACGGCCAGTAATGTGCCTGCCGGCACTCGCCGCCCCGGCATCGCTGCCCGGAGCCGAACAGTCGAACTCGCGATCCGATGCCACCACCTATGCCGTCAGCAAGACTCTGCATCACAGCGTTGAGCCTCCCGGACGGGTGCGCCGCATTGCCGCCGCCGTGCTGGTCGACGATGCCGTCGAGACCGTCGAGCAGCCCGGCAAGCGCACCTCCACCACCACTCGGCGCAAGCGCACGCCCGAGGAGATGAAACAGATCGAACAGCTGGCCCAGGCCGCCATCGGGGTGAACTCGCAGCGCGGCGACGTACTGGCGGTGGAGAATCTTTCGTTCCAGCAGGCGCCCGCCGAAGCTGCGCCTGTGCCACCCGCCCGGACCGAACACATCCGGCGCCTGATCGAGCCGTGGGCGTGGGCGCTGCGCTACGTCGGCCTGGCGGCTTTGTTTCTGGTGGTCTACTGGCTGGTGCTGCGCCCGGTGAAGAAGCAGGCACTCGCGGCCTTCCGCGAACTGCCGGGCAGAGTTGCGGGACGGCTGGCGCCGCCAGCCGCCGGCAGCGCGCCCGGAGTGCTCGGCGGGGAGAAGGCGGCCTGGAAGATGGCGGAAAGCGGGCCAGCCAGTTGAAGCGTCTGCTCACCGAAAAAGTGAAAGCCGAGCCGGAAGCCGCCAGCCGCCTGGTGCAGAGCTGGGTGCAGCAGGAGGGACCGCGGTGACCGTCCGGCCGCTTCCGCCGCCCCCGCCGGCCTGCGCAAAGCCGCGATTCTGCTGGTCATCCTCGGGGAGGATGCGGCCAGCCAGATCTACCGCCATCTGCCGCCCGCCGAAGTTGAACAGATCACCCACGCCATCGCCGGGTCGAGCTCCGTCGATGCCGAAACCGCGCTGGCTGTGCTCGAGGAATTCGAACGCCTGGTCATGACGCGGAGATTACTCCGGCTCAGGGGGGAACGGAATACGCCAACAAGCTGCTGATCAAGGCCTTTGGCGAGGAAGGAGCCAAGGAACTCCTGCGCGAGGTGTCGGTCACCGCGGAGACCAGCGCCGGCAAGCTGGACTCCCTGCGCAAAGCCGATCCCCAGCAACTGGCGAAGTTCATCGAAGGCGAGCATCCCCAGACCATCGCGCTGATCCTGGCCCACCTCGAAGCCAAGCAGGCCTCCGCCCTGCTGATGCGGCTGCCCGAGGAATTGCGCGCGGAAGCCGTCAAGCGGCTGGCGCAGTTGCGGCAGTTCTCTCCCGAGATGGCGCAGCGCGTTTCCCTGGTTCTGCACAAGCGTCTGGAAGCTCTGGGCGAGCAGAGCCGGCGCGCCTATGCCGGATTGCGCGGGCGTGGCCGACGTGATGAACCGGCTCGAGCTGACCACTGCAAAATCGATCCTCGAAGGCATCGAGAAAGAAGATCCCAAGCTGGCGCTGTCGCATCCGCAACCTGATGTTCACCTTCGAAGATCTGCTGACCGTTCCCGAAGCCGGCATCCGCGAGTTGCTGGGGCAGATGGATAAGAAGACTCTGGCCACGGCCCTGCGCGGCGCCTCCGAGGAACTGAAGAACTACGTTTTCAAGTCCATGTCGTCGCGCGCGGTCGAAATGCTGAAAGAAGATATGGAAGTGCTGGGACCGGTGAAATCGCGCGAGATTCACAAGGCGCAGCTGGAAGCCGTGGCGGTGGCGCGCAAGCTCGAAGCCGAGGGCAAACTGACCCTGACGCCGGAGGGAGACGATGAGTACGTCGCCTAGCCTTGCGCCGGATGTGGCCGTCGCCCGCGAACAAAACCTCTCCCCGCCCTCGAGCCTTTCCCCTACGCCGCGATTCCCGCCGGCGCGATGCCAACCCTGGTGGTCGGGCGGCTGGGCCGCGGAGCAGCGGCGGCGCCGATGCTGCCGAGCGCGAAGTCCAGGCCCGCGCCCAGGGACGGCAGGAGGGGCAGGGCGACGCCCGCAGGAGTTTCGAAGAGCAGCTGGCGCGCGAGCGCGGCGGCGTGGCGGCGGCTCTGGCGCAATTTCAGCGCGACCGCGCGAATTACTTTGGCCGGGTGGAAGCAGAAGTGGTCGAGCTGGCACTGAGCATCGCCCGCAAGATCCTGCATCGTGAATCCCAGCTCGATCCCCTGCTGCTGGCTGGCATGGTGCGGGTTGCCCTGGAAAAGATCGATGGCGCCACCAAGGTGAAGCTCCGCATCCATCCCCAGCATGCCGCCGAGTGGCGGAAGACCCTGGCCCTTAATCTGGACTCGGGAGCGGTTCCGGAAATCATCGAGGATCCCGCCCAGGAGCCGGACTGCTGTGTCCTGCAGACGGCGATGGGAACGGCTGTTGTGAGCGTGGAAACGCAACTCAAGGAAATCGAGCAAGGCTTGCTGGACCTGCTGGCGGCGCGCCCCGAGGCGGCTTCATGAGCGCGGACGCATCCCTGGCTCCGTATCTGGCGCGCCTGGAAAGCTGCTCGGCGCTGCGCTGGCAGGGACGAGTCACGCAGGTGGTCGGGCCGCTGGTCGAGTCGGAGGGCCCATTTTGTTCGGTGGGCGAGGTCTGCCACATTCACGACGCTCAGGGGCGGGTGCTGCCGGGAGAGATTGTCGGCTTTCGCGGCTCCACCGTGCTGGCCATGCCGCTCGATCTGCCGCGCGGAGTGCGCCATGGCGACCGGGTCGTGACCTGGGGCGAGCATGCCGCGCTGCGGGTGAGCCACGGAAATGCTGGGGCGCGTTCTCGACGGCAGCGGGCAGCCTCTCGATTCTCTCGGCCCCTACCGCGCCCGCGAGTACCGGACGCTCGACGGCGCCGCCCCGCTGCCCCTGGAGCGCCTGCCGATTCGCGAACCGCTCAGCTGCGGCATCCGCGCGGTCGATGCTTTCCTCACCTGCGGCCGCGGACAACGCGTCGGCATTTTCGGCGGCAGCGGCGTGGGCAAGAGCACGCTGATCGGCATGATGGCGCGCAACACCGGAGCCGACCTCACCGTGCTCGGGCTGGTCGGCGAACGCGGCCGCGAAGTGCGCGACTTCCTCGAAAACTCGCTCGGAGAGGAAGGCCGCAAGCGCGCCGTGGTCGTCGTCTCCACCTCCGACCAGTCTCCCCTTGCTGCGCATTCGCGCCGCGCTGGCTGCCACCACGGTGGCCGAATACTTCTGCGCGCAGGGCAAGCAACGTCCTGCTGGTCGTCGACTCGCTCACCCGCCTGGCCATGGCGCAGCGCGAAATCGGGCTGGCGGCGGGCGAGCCTCCCACCGCCAAAGGCTACACGCCTTCCTGCTTTGCCATGCTGGCGCGGCTGATTGAGCGCGCGGGAAAATTCGGCGCCGGCAGCATTACCGCGTTCTACACCGTTCTGATGGAAGGCGACGATGAACAGGATCCGCTGGTGGATGGTGCGCGCGCCCTGCTCGATGGCCACATCATGCTCGACCGGAAGCTGGCCGTGCGCAGCCATTATCCGCCGATTGCCGTTCTCGACAGCGTGAGCCGCCTGATGCCGGCGGTGTGTTCAGCTCCGCATCTCCAGAAAGCGCACGAGTTCCGCCGTCTGCTCGCCGCCTACACCGCCTCGGAAGACCTGATTCGTATTGGCGCCTATCAGAAGGGAAGTGATCCCACACTCGACAAGGCGCTCACCCTGATCCCCGAACTGCACCGCTTCCTGATGCAGAAACCCGGAGAAGCCGTATCCCTCTCCGATAGCGTTGCCAAGCTGCTGGCTTTGCCCAGCTAACTCCATGGCTTTTCATTTCCCCCTGCAAGCGGTGTTTCATTTTCGGCAGAGCGTGGAGCATCAGCAGGAACTGCGTCTGCGCGCCGCCAACCAGCAAGTCGCCAAAGCTCGCCACCTCGTCGAGCAACTCGACGACCGCATCCGGCAAGCCCAGCAGCGGGAATCCGAGGAACTGGGAGCGGGCACCACTTCCGCGGAATTACGCTTTGCGCTGGGGTGCGAGGCCTCGCTGCGCCAGCAACACCACGACGCCGGGCGCGAACTGGCGCGCCTGCAAAATCTACGCGACCAGCAGCAGAGAATCTTTCAGCAAGCGCGCCGGGAGCGCGAAACCTTCGAAAGCCTGCGCAACCACCAGTTGCACGAATACCAGCGCGACACCGCCCGCCGCGAACAGCGGCAGCTCGACGACCTCTTCCTCTTGCGGCAAGCCTTCTTGCGGCGTGGTTAGAATCTGCCGGGCCTGGGCAGGGGTTGCCCAGCAGTGACACTCCGGCCTCTCGCCTTCCTCTATCGGCACTCTGCGGACCTCCTTGATTCCAGTGCTCTTCCCTCACTCTGTTCCCCGCCTCCGCTCGCGCTTCGGGTTGGTGCATGAGATGCATCTTGCGGTGTGAGCTTTCGAATCGGCTCGGACTCTGATTGTGACCTCCGCCATCCAATCCGCGACCAGCAGCAACAGCCTGGCTCCAGCCTTGCCTTCGATCTCTTTCGGCGGCGCAAGCTTTTGCCCGCCGCACGCGCGGAGCTTTGCCGCAATGTGCGCATCCCAGCTTTCGACGCCGACTCCTACCTTGACCACTCCCTCCGTCCCGAACGGAGCTGGGAACGGATCGCTGAAGCCAGCCGCCAAGACAACGCTGGCGAACCAAAACACAAAAGACTCAGACCCCCATCGGCCGCCCACTTCAAATGCAGCCCTCCCTGCGTTGTCGCTCGTGCCGGTCCCAGTCCCAGCGCCCGTAGTTCCCGACACTCCGCCGGAGCAATCTGGCTTGTCCTCAGCGCTCACCGGCGCCGTCAACCCTGCCATGGCAGCAACCCAGCAGTCGATCCCGGTTCCGCAAGCAATATCGCTTCCGGTACCCTTCCCCACAGACACACCAGCGCTGAGTGCGACGATCCCAGCGATGTCACCGGACCATGTCCTTTCCACCGCTTCCGCTCAAGCCCCCGGCGCTGCCGTAGCCGCACAGCCGGCACCGTCTTTGCCGTCGGACAATAATCTGTCGCCAGCCGCAAGCACCGCAGCGGGGACGCAGGATCTGACTTACAATCGCGAGATCGCAGCCGCGCACGGCGTCAAGGATCTGAGCGCGGTTCAGCAGAGTGCTGACCGACCCGCGGTTGCTTCTCCACAACCCACGATCCCTCCGAACGAAGCGACTGCGACGCAGTTCTCAATCACCCCATCCGGCACAGCAGCAGTCCCCTTGGCACTCTTTGCGGTTGCCACTTCTGTCTCCGTCGGAACGCAAAGTCCGGCCACAGACCAATCGGACAGTCCATCCGTCCCCGGCACGTGCACCGGCGCAGTCCCAGACTCTTCCACACCGGCAGACGCACTATCTTCAAGCAGCGCAAACGATCAAAACGCCGAGCCCGGCAACGCGCTCCCGCCCGCTTTTTTCTCGCCGATCATCCCGCAAACCCCGCTTGCTGAATCCGCCACTCGGCCGCCCTCCTCGGAGACGCTGACCCCTGGCGCAGCGCGAAGTCCACATAATTCCCCGAACGTTCCGAGCTCGCTCCCCACCCTTGGGACCGTTCCGAGGGCGCAGTCCTTTCCATTGCATCCGACCTTGCCGTCGCCCAATGACCCCGGGGTCAGCACTCCACCCGCGGATTCTTTCCCTGGCTTCCCCGTCGCTCTCCCCCCGACAGCCGCCACAGGCGGAAATCCGTTCCTGGGAACGAGCGCGAACTCTGCGATGAACACACTCGCTTCCACAACGGCCAGCAGTCCGGCGTTCTCCAATGTGGCCGCGCCGGCCTTGACCGTAACGGGAGTGGACAGCAAGTCGCAGCCAGACACTTCGGGCGACCAATCGTCGGATCCAACGCCGCATAAGGGCCCAGGCTTCGTCTCCCTGCAGACTGCTGGTGGGACATCCCCACAGTCTGCGCCGATCGCTGCCGCGAACCCGGCGATGCCGGGAACGAGCGCCCAGCCTGTGGCTGCTGACTCCGCCCACAAATCCGAGAACCCTGGCGGCACAGGCTCGCTCTCTTCATTTTCGAATCTGCCTGCCTCCGGAGAGTTTCCGGTTCATCCCGGCTCCGGTGCGGTCCAGATGGCCCAGATGGTCAGCAAGGCCGCCGCATCTGAAATGCGCATTGGGCTGAACACGTCCGCTTTCGGCAACGTGGAAGTCCACACCGTGGTCCATGCCAACGAAGTGGGCGTCCTCATCGGCAGCGAAAAAGGCGACCTGCGCGGCTTGCTCTCCAATGACCTTCCCGGCATCGCGAACACGCTGCAGCAGCAGAACCTCCGGCTCAACCAGGTGAACTTTCATCAAGCCGGATTCGCGTTCTCCAACCCAATGTCATCGGGAGGCGATTCACAATCCCGTGCTTTCGCTTTTCAGTCCGCCGCTCCCCTCGTTCCCTCTGCCCGGATCGCGGAGGACGAGTCCCACGAACCGGCAGAAATTCCCGGCGTCCGAAACCGTATGGGCAGTCTCAGCATTCTTGCGTAAAAGGAGAAACTCTGTGATCAATCTAAATTCCACGCTTCCGCCAGCTGCCGCCGGCACCAGCACCCCGCCCCCGACCAGCCCCGCGCTTCCCACTTCGCAGGGGCTGAACGACATGTTCATGAAACTTCTCATGGCACAACTCAAGAATCAGAGTCCGATGAGCCCCACGGATCCGACCCAGTTCGTCAGTCAACTGGCACAGTTCAGCGAGCTCAGTCAAGTCACCCAGATCTACCAGTTGTTGCAGCAGCGCGCTGCCCAGTCCCCCAGCGGCCACTCGGCCGCTCCCGGCACGAATCCAAATCCTGCCGAAGTGACTTCCGCCATTCTTTCTTCCGCTGCCTCGGCCGCCGCGAAAGCTGCGATTCCCAACTTCACCTCTTCCACCGCATCATTCTTCAATCACAAAGTGCAAGGAGTCTTCTAATGCCAAATTTTTCGATCCCTCTTTCCGGCTTAACTGCGGAATCCACGGCGTTGTCCACCATCGCCAATAATCTTGCCAATCAGAACACCACCGGCTACAAGAACAAAGTCGTGCTCTTCAGCGACCTCTTCTATGAGAATCTAGGGACGACTGGAGCGGGAAATCCGATCCAGTTGGGAGCGGGCACTCAAGTTGGCTCCACCCCGTCGTTGTTCACGCAAGGCAGCGTGAGTTCCACCGGAGTGCCCACCGACGTGGCCATTCAAGGCGCCGGCTTCTTCGCGGTGCAGGATAGCAGCGGCGTGGTGAGTTATACCCGGGCGGGGAACTTCTCCCAACTCGACAACTATCTGGTGACCCCCGCCGGACAACAGGTTCTGGGCTATCCCGCCGTGAACGGAGTCATTGATACCGGCACCGGGATCGGGCCTCTGCAGCTGGGAGCGGGCACCATCAGCCCTCCAGCGGCCACCGAAAATGTTCAGTTGACGACCAACCTGGACGCCGGCGCCAAACTGACCGATCCGCCGTTTTCGACGCCCGTCTCCATTTACGACTCTCTGGGCGTCAGCCATTTCTTGACTTTCACCTTCGCCAAGACCGCCGCCAACACCTGGAGCTATACCCTCAGCATTCCCACCGCCGACCTCAGTCCCACAATCGTCGGCGGCAACCCCGTGCCCCCCAACCCACAATTGGCCACCGGCACCTTGACCTTCGATGGCAATGGGACTCTGATTGCGGACGGAGTGGACGGCACCGGCAATCCTACGCTGACCGATATCGCTGCCATTCCCATCACTGGATTTTCCGATGGTGCATCCGACATGACGTTCAACTGGAATCTGCTCAACGCCGGGATTCCAGTCCTCACCCAGGTCGCCGCACCCAGCGGCACGACTTCCATTGACAAGGATGGAAGCAGCAGCGGCTCCCTGGTGAACTTCACCATCGGGTCCGACGGAATCATCACCGGCTCGTTCAGCAACGGCAAGACTCAGGCCCTCGGCCAACTCGCCCTCGCTACCTTCGCCAATAACGACGGCCTGCAATTGGAAGGGAATACCGACTTCAGCCCAACGCTGGCCTCCGGGCAAGCGGTGATCGGTTCCCCCAGTGCCGGGGGCCGAGGCACGCTTTCCGGCGGAGCTCTCGAGTTGTCCAACGTCGACATCGCCACTGAATTCGCTAACCTGATCGTGGCTCAACGCGGGTTCGAAGCCAACGCCAAAGCGGTGACCACATTTGATCAGATCACGCAGGACACGATTGCCCTGAAACAGTAACGAGACCAGCACGAGTTCCGTTAGGCCGGCTCCGGCGGCGCGTTCTCCGCCGGAGCCGGGTTGGCTCGTTACCGATTCTTAATGAGAACTGTCTCACCGACGCCGGACGCTTCGTCCAAAAACAGATTCCCTTCACCTCGCGGCGGCCACCGATTCTCTTAAGTGTTGATTCCATGCGTGCAGCACTGGGATGGAGAGGGCCCCTGACCCCTCCCCTTCGTGCTCCGCGGCGGTACCCGGATTGCTTTTCCGAAGTACATGCCGGAGGAAGACGAGATTATTGCAGTGAAGGATCCGCCCGCCCGCCGGGGCCGTTGGCTGGGCCTGGCTGTCCCCGTTGTGCTGCTGGCCGGCGTGGGTATCTGGTTCTGGGCCAGCCGGGGAAGCGAGCCGGCCGCGACTGCCTCAACCCCAGTCCGCTCCACTCTCCATCTCGAGACCTTCGTTCTGAACCTGGCTGACACCGACCAGCGATCGTACTTGCGCGTGGGCATCGATCTGGGATTGAACCAGGAAGCCAAGCGCGGGGAAGAATTGGCTCCCGTGGCGCAGGTGCGCGACACCATTCTGGGCGTGCTGGCTGAGGCCAAGGTCAACGACCTGATGAGCCCGGCGGGCAAGACCAAGTTGAAGGAAAACCTGCTGCGCGCCTTGCAGGATCGTGTGCCCCAGCTGGGCGTCGAAGAAGTTTATTTCACCGAGTTCCTGATTCAGCGCTGAACGCACCACCGAGGATCAAAGATTATGGTCGCAGCCGTCGCGCAGGCGTTGTCCCAAAGCACCGCGGAGAAACCGCCGGGCACGGCGGAACCGGAGAATCATGAAGAACTGCGCTGGCGTCCGGCGCTGGCCTTGCCCTGCCAGCTGACGGTCGATCTCCCCCTCCCCGACTTCAAGGTTGCCGATTTCCTGAGCCTGCGGGCGGGCTCGGTCCTCGGAACCGGCTGGCGCATCGCTCGCGATATTCCCCTCCGCATCAATGGAACTCTGATCGGGTGGGGCGAGTTTGAAGGGGCCGGCAGCCGGCTGGCAGTGCGGCTGACGGAGCTGGCATGAACCGCGAAGCCAGGTGGCACGAAGCCGGGTTCAGCCCGGCAAAGCCCGCAACCAATGGAGCGGGCGCCGCGCCGGGCGATCTATGGCGGCAGGTGGGGGCCTGGTGGAAGCGGATTTTACGCCTGAGCCGCCGCGCCCCGCACCGGCTGCACCTGGCGGAGAGTCTGCCGCTGGGCGAGCGCCGTTTTGTGGCCGTGATCGAGTTTGAGCAGGCGCGTTTCCTGCTGGGTGGGACTTCCTCGTCGCTGGTGCTGCTCGCCCGGCTGTCGGATCCGGTGGGCGCAATCACTCCTCCGGGAAACGATCCGGGCGAAATCTCCGGCGGGAGGCCGCAGTGAGTTGGCGCCGGCTGGGCCGATGGTCGATCCCTCTCCCGCTGCTGATGTTGTGTGCACTCCCCGCATGGGCGGAAGCGGCCCGGCCCCGTCACGCATCGGGGCTGAACTGGAGCGGGCCGGCAGGCGCCAGCGGTTCGGTGCCCTGGAACATCGTCGTCCTGCTGACCCTGTTGACCCTTCTGCCCGCGCTCGTCGTCGCGCTGACTCCCTTTGCCCGGCTGCTGGTGGTTTTTCATTTTTTGCGCCAGGCGCTGGGCACGCAGACCGCCCCCAGCAATCAGACGCTGATCGGCTTGTCGCTGGTGCTGACCTATTTCCTGATGCAGCCGGTGGGCGCCGCCATCTACCAGCAGGCCGTCGTGCCGTTCCAGCGTGGCCAGATCGATGCCTGGGCCGCGATCGAACAGGGCACGCCTCCCCTGCGGCACTTCATGCTGAAATTCGCGCGCGAAAAAGATCTGGCCCTGTTTCTCGAGCTTGCCCAGGCGCCGCGGCCGGCGCGCCCGGACGATGTGCCCATGCGGGTGGTGGTTCCCGCCTACATTCTTTCGGAATTGAAGACCGGCTTTCAGATCGGGGCGGCGCTGTTTCTGCCGTTTCTGGTGATTGATCTGGTGGTCGCCGCGGTGACCACTTCGATCGGCATGTTGCAGCTGCCGCCGGTGGTGATTTCGACCCCGCTGAAAATCATGCTGTTCGTCATGGTTGACGGCTGGACCTTGCTGGTGGGATCGCTGATGAAGAGTTTTACCTGAGGAGGATTGCGGGATGGGTTCGGAGCATGTGATCGCCATCATGCGCCAGACGATTGTGACGGCGCTCTGGATGGGGGCGCCCCTGCTGATTGTCGCCACCGTGATGGCGTTGTTGATCAACGTGGTGCAGGTGCTGACGTCGCTGCAGGATACGACCGTGTCGACCGTGCCCCGGCTGTTCGCGGTGGCGGCGGCGGCGATCCTGCTGATGCCCTGGATGGCGCATCGCCTGGCTGCGTTCACGTTGCAGATGTTTTCCGACTTTCGCCCGTTTTTGCGTTGAACGATTTCACGATTTTGGGTTGCAGGCACGAGATCACGGATCGAGAAAGCTTATGGACGGTTTGCATCTGGAGCAGTTGCTGGCAGCCGCAGTCTGCATCGGGGCGCGGGTTTCCGGGCTGATGGTGTTCTGCCCCTTCCTGGGCAGCGCCGCCATTCCCATGCCGCTGAAGGCGATCTTAGCTCTGCTGATCACCGCCCTGTTGTACCCGCTGCATGCCGCGCTGGCGCTGGACTTCACCTCCTGGCAATGGGTGGGAGTGATGTTGAGCGAAGCCGTCATCGGACTGGTGCTCGGCCTGGCAGCCAACTTCATGATGGAGGCGCCCATGATGGCCGGCCAGATCCTGGGCGTGCAGATGGGCTACTCCCTGGCCACGTTGTTCGATCCCCAGACCCAGGCCGATACCCCGGTGCTGGCCGAGTTCCATCGCCTGGCTGCGCTGTTGATTTTCCTGCAGCTCGACGTGCACCACTGGCTGCTGCGCGCCGTGGTCAGCAGCTTCGCTTATCTGCCCGCGGGAACGCTGACCGCCAACTTCGCCGCCGTCAGCGGCCTGCTGCATGCCGCGGGAGGAATTTTTCTGGCCGGGGTGCAGATTGCCGCGCCCGGCCTGGTGGCCACGCTGGTGGCGGATGTGGGGTTGGGCTTTCTCGGGAAAGCCTCCCCGCAGCTGCCTGTGCTTTTCATCGGGCTCGCCGTCAAGAACCTGCTGGGCCTGGCGGTGTTGATCGCGGTGGTGGCCTATTGGCCGCACACCTTCTCCGAGCGCTTTGCCGCGTCGATCGCTCTCGGAGAACGGCTCCTGCATGTGACGCGTTGAAACGGAATTCATGGCGGACCAGAACAGAACCGAGAAAGCCACACCGCGGCGGCGGCAGAAAGCGCGCGAGCAGGGACAAGTCGCCCGCAGCCGCGACCTGGTCGCGGGTCTGGGAACCATGACCGCGGTGATGATTCTGGCCTGGCAGCTGCCCGCGTTTGTCTCGGACTGGCGCGGCCTTCTGCGCCACGAACTGGACTCTGCCGCCGTTGATCCCGATCAGCTGCTGCCCGTCTGGCACAACGATCTCGTCATTTTTCGCGGGATCGCGCTGGCCGCAGCCTTGAGCTGGCTGATTGCAACCCTGGGCGGGGTGGCGCAGGGAGGGCTGGTGTTTGCCCCTGCGGCGCTGGCCCCGAACCTGAACCGGTTCAACCCCGCATCGCGGCTCGGGCAACTGTTCTCGCTGAACGCGCTGAGCCGCCTGCTGAAGGCGCTGCTGCCCACCGCCGTCATTGTCTACCTCGCCATTGGCCTGCTGGCGCGCGACTGGATGCGGCTGCCCGCGCTGCTGCACGCCAGCGGAGGCGGTCTGGTCGGCTTTGCCATCGACCGCATGTTCGAACTGGCCTGGAAGGCCTCGCTGGTTCTGCTGCTGTGGTCCTCCGCCGACTACTTTCTCGAACGCTGGCGGCATGAGAACGAATTGAAGATGAGCCGGCAGGATCTGCGCGATGAGTTCAAGGACACGGAAGGCAATCCCCTGGTCAAGATGCGCATCCGGCGCCTGCAGCGGCAGGCGCGCCGCAGCCGCATGCTCAAGGACGTCGAGCGCGCCGCGGTGGTATTACCAATCCCACCGAGTACGCCATTGCCCTCGAATTCCGCCTCGAAATGGAGGCTCCCGTGGTGGTGGCCAAGGGCCGCAACCTGCTGGCGGCGCAGATCCGCGAAGTCGCGCTCTGGCACGGCATTCCCCTGGTGGAGAATCCGCCGCTGGCCCACGCCGCTCTACCGGGCCGTCGAAGTCGGACAGGCCATCCCCCCCAAACTCTATGCCGTCGTCGCCGAAATTCTGGCGGCCATCTGGCGGGCGCAGGCGCGGGCCAGCGACCGCTGCCGCGGGGAGGACTTAAGCCATGCCCGCCAACCCTGCTGCTCCGCCGCTAGCCCACGGTGAAGCCACAACGCCGGCCGCCGAGTGGATCATGCCCATCGCCGCCGTGGGCCTGATCTTCGTGATGCTGGTTCCGCTGCCCAGCCTTCTGCTCGATCTTCTGCTGGCCCTGAGCATTACGGCCGCGGTGCTGGTGCTGCTGTCGGCGATTCAGATTCTGCGCCCGTCGCAGTTCTCCGTTTTTCCCAGCCTGCTGCTTCTGCTCACGCTGTTCCGCCTGTCGCTGAACCTGGCCTCCAGCCGCCGGATTCTGCTGCACGGCAACGAAGGCGTCTCGGCCGCCGGGCACAGTGATCGAGGCCTTCGGCTCAGTTCGTGGTGGGCGGCAACTACGTCGTCGGCTTCGTGATCTTCCTCGCCCTGATCGCCATCCAGTACATCGTGGTCAGCGCACGGCGCGGTGCGCACCGCCGAGGTTACCGCCCGCTTCACCCTCGACGCCATGCCCGGCAAGCAGATGGCCATCGACGCCGACCTGAACGCCGGCCTGATCAACGAGGCGCAGGCCCGCGCCCGGCGCGAGCAGATCGCGCGCGACGCGGAATTCTACGGCGCCATGGACGGCGCCGCCCGCTTCAACCAGCGCGACGCCATCGCCACCATCCTGATTACCGCCATCAACATCATCGCCGGATTCCTGATCGGCGTCTTCCAGCTCGATATTCCTTTCCGCGAAGCGCTGAAGACCTACACCGTGCTCACCGTCGGCGATGGCCTGGTCACCATGATCCCATCGCTGCTGGTCTCGATGGCGGGCGGCATGGTGGTCACCCGCGCCTCCTCCGACGCCACCCTCTCGGTCGACGTGGGACGGCAGCTGCTTTCCCGCCGCCGCCTTGTTAATCGCCTCGGGGTCATGCTGTCGCTGGCGGCGATACCCGGGCTGCCGAAATTTTCCTTCTTCCTGCTGGCGGCGGCCACCGCCTTTCTGGCGTGGCGCGCGCCCGGGACTGCGACTGCCCGAACCGCCGGCTACGGCTGCGGCCGAGAAGAAGCCGGCCAAGGATTCGGTCGAGGATCTGCTGAAGCTCGACGAGCTCAGCCTCGAAGTGGGATACGGCCTGGTGCCCCTCGTCGACCAGGCGCAGGGAGGCCAGCTGCTGGCTCGCGTGAAAGCGCTGCGCCAGAACCTGGCCCAGCAACTGGGCTTCATCGTGCCGCCGGTGCACATCACCGACAACGTGCGCCTGCAGCCCCGCGAGTACGTCGTGGCCCTGCGGGGCGTCGAAGTGGCGCGCTGGGCGATGCATCAGGACCATCTGATGGCCATCAGTTCCGAGGGTTCCCCGCGGCCCCTGCCCGGGATTGCGACCAAGGAGCCCGCCTTCGGAGTCACGGCGCTCTGGATTCCCGCCGTCCTGCAGAATCAGGCGCTGGCTTCGGGATACGCCGTCGTCGACCAGACCTCCGTGCTGGCCACGCATCTGGCGGAACTGGTCAAGCAGCATGCCCACGAATTGCTGACCCGGCAGGAGGTCAAGCGCCTGCTCGATCGCCTCTCCGAAAGCCATCCCAAGCTGGTCGAAGAGCTGGTTCCCAAAGTCTTGAGCCTGGGCGAGGTGCAAAAAGTCCTGCAGCAACTGCTGCGCGAACAGGTATCGATCCGCGACCTGCCTGCCATTCTTGAGACCCTGCTCGACACCGTGCCCGCAACCAGGAATCCGGTGGTGCTGGTGGAATCGGTGCGCCAGGGCCTGGGCCGGGCGCTGGTGCGCCCGCTGCTGTCGGAGGGCGGAGGCCTGCGGGTGGTCACGCTCGACCATGCTCTCGAAGAAGAACTGGGCCGGGCCTTCGGCGGGCCGCTGCCGCCTGCCGGGACCGCCGGACTGCAACCGCCGTTTGCCCGCCGCATTCTTGACGGCATGCGGAGGCTGGCCGGCGACCAGGTGGCCGTGGCCAGCCCGGTCCTGCTGTGTTCGACTCCGGCGCGCTATCACCTGAAGCGGCTGCTCGAGCCGTTTCTGCCCAAACTGGTGGTGCTGTCTCCGCTGGAAGTGCCGCCGGTGGTCGAGGTGCAGTCGGTGGGAGTCTTGCGATGACCAGCGCTGGCGCGAAACCCGGCCGATCGCCCTCGCAGGCGGAGATCCGGAAAAATGCTGCACCCAAGGTTCTGAATTTGACGGGGAAGTGAGAATGTCATGAGCAACAACACCGCTGCCGCCTACACCGCATGGCAGGACAAAGAAGAACGCGACCGCATCCTGCTCGAACAGCTGCCCCAGGTCCGTTACCTGGCGCGCCGCATCCACGAACGGCTGCCCCGCCACGTGCCGCTGGAAGACCTGGTGCACGCCGGCGTGGTCGGCCTGATCGACGCCTTCAACAAGTTCGACCACTCCAAACACGTGCAATTCGGTTCTTACGCGAAGTTCCGCATCCGCGGCGCCATCCTCGACAGCCTGCGCGAAATGGATTGGGGACCGCGCGAGTTGCGGCGCAAGGCGCGCAAGGTCGAGGAGGCCCATCGCAAGCTCAGCATGGAGTTCAGCCGCGCTCCCACCGAGAACGAGGTGGCCGCGGAAATGGGCATGGCTCTCGAGGAGTTTCAGCACCTGCTGGGCGAACTGGACAGCCTGGAAATCGGCAGCCTGCGCATCGAGTCGCCCTGGGACGGCAAGGAAGAAGACTTGTGCGATTACCTTCCCAATGCGCCCGAAGATACGCCGTTTTTCCGCTGCCTGCGCACGGAGATGAAAGAGCTGCTGGCCCGCGTCATCGCCGAACTCCCGGAAAAAGAGCAGCAGGTGCTGTCGCTCTATTACTTCGAGGAGCTGACCATGAAAGAGGTAGGCGCGGTGCTCGGCATCGGCGAATCCCGGGTTTCCCAGATTCACTCCCTCGCCGTGGTGCGGCTGCGCTCGCGCCTGGAAGAAATGATGAGCGCGGGAGGCGGACGGCCGCGTTCCGCCTCGACGGCGGCGGGCGCCTGAGGATCGAGACGTTATGGAAAAAGTTCTCAACCAGGAAGAAATCGACGCCATGGTGCGGGTCGCGCGCAGTGGCGGCCAGGTGCAGTCTCCGCCCTCTGCTCCTGTGCCCCATGCCGACCTCTGGGACGTGCGCCGGGCCGGCCAGATCGGGCGCGAGCAGTTGCAGGCCATCACGTCGCTGCACGAAAGTTTTGCCCGCAATCTCACCCACTCGCTGGGCGCTTATCTGCGCGTGGTCTTTGCCGCCACCCTGGTTTCCGCCGAACACCTGGCGTTCCGCGAATTCCTGCAGCGCATTCCGGAAACCACTTACCTGGCCTCCTGCCGCCTCGATCCCATGGGAGTGAATGCGGCCCTGCAGCTGGATCTCAAGGTCGCGTTTCCCATCATCGACCTGCTGCTCGGCGGAGAAGGCAAAGGCATGGCCGCCACCCGGGAGATTACCGAGATCGAGGAACAGATTCTCGACAGCGTGGCCCGCATTGTCTGCCGGGAACTGGGCGTGGCCTGGCAGGCGCTGGCTCTCGAAGTGGGGTTCGAACAGCGCCTGGAGACCGCCGCCGCCCAGCACCTCATGGCGCCGGAAGAAAAAATGTTGTCCCTCAGTTTTGAGGTCACCATGCCAGAGGTGCGCGGAGGCCTGAATGTGGCTGTGCCCGCAGTCGTCTCCAATGCCCTGCTGCGCAAGATTTCCGCCGACTGGAGCCATCGCCGGCAGCGCGGCGCGGCCGATTCCCGGCAGCGGCTGATGCGCCGTCTGCTGGATTGTCCGTTTCCGGTGGAGCTGGGTGCGCGCGACGTGCGGGCGGCGGTGAGCGCGCTGGCCGAGCTGGCTCCGGGAACCCTGCTCTGCTTTGCCCGCGCTGCGGCCGAGCCTGCGTCCTTGCTGGTCGCCGGTCAGGAGATGTTTCGCGCCCTGCCCGCCCGCTGCGGCGATACCCGGGCCGCCCGGGTGCTCGCGCCCGTATCCGAGACCACCGAGGACTCGCCCGAAGCCAAGGAGAAATCCACATGACCGAAGCCGCCTCTGCTGTTCCGCCCCAACCCGCTCTCGTCTATGTTCAGGCCTGGGTGGAAAGTCTCGCCCAGGTGCTCGGGCAAATCAGCGGATCGCCGCTGCCCTGTGTTGTCCTTCCGGAAGCTCCCGCCGAAACGCCGCCGGCCGGCGAGGGCGATCTTTGGATCGTGGGTGCCTGCTCCGCGGGCTTGCGCGGAGAAATGAGCTTGCGGCTTCCCGCCGCCTCCATCCTTCGCCTGGCTCAGCTGTTCCTGAGTGAGCCCGCCGCTCCCGAAGTTGAGGTTACCGCCGAACACCGCGAAGCGGTGGTCGAACTGTTGCGCCAGGTGGCGGACTGGTCGCTACCGCGGTCAAGGCCAGTTGGGGCGAGGTGCAGCTTCGCCTGGACCCTTCTCCGGGCGCCCCCTCGTGGCCCGCTGCCTCCACCACCTGGCTGCGCGCCGGGGAAGACCCGGCGGCGCTGCTCGAAGTGCAACTCAGCGCGGCTCTGGTAGCGGCGCTGCGCGCCGAGAAAACCGAAGCCGCCAAACCTGCGGCCGCCCCAACCTGCGGCATCCCCGGCCGCTCCCCCCAGCCCGGAGGAGAGCAAAGCCAAACTCGGTTTGCTGCTGGATGTCGAGCTGGCCGTGACCCTGCGCTTTGGCAGCCGCCGCCTGTTGCTGCGCGAAGTCCTCGATCTCAATCCCGGCGCGGTCGTCGAGCTCGATCGCCAGGTGGCGGATCCGGTCGACGTGCTGCTCGACGGGCGCCTGGTGGCGCGGGGCGAAGTCGTGGTCCTGGACGGAAATTACGGTGTACGCGTTACCGAGGTGGCGCCCGCCAGCCCGTAGAGCCGGGTCGAGCGGAGAAAGAAACTTATGGAAACCGCAAACCTCGATGCCTGGAGTCTGGGCTGGCACGATTTTTGGCAACGGCTGGCGCCGCGTTGTGGATACCGCGACTGCCGGCACACCCGGAGCGTCTGGCGCCGCCTCCGCCACCAGCCGCACGTGGTGATTCAGGGTTTGCGGTATTGCCGCGACGAGTGCGTGGAACGCGCCCTCGGTGACGCGCTCCGGCGCACCCTCTCTGCTTCCCAGCGGGCCATCGCTCCCCACCGCGTCCCGCTCGGGCTGCTGCTGCTTTCCCGCCAGCAACTCACGGTGGAACAGTTGCGGGCCGCGCTCGACCGGCAACGCACCGCGGGCTACGGCAGAATCGGAGAATGGCTGCAAACCCTTGGGTTCGCCAGCGAGCAGCAGGTGACCGCCGCGCTCGCCCGCCAGTGGTCTTGCCCCGTCTTGCGGACCGATTCTTCCCCGCTCGCCTCCAGCCACGCTCCCCAGATTCCCCTCACCCTGCTGCAGTCCTTCGTCATGATCCCGGTGGATTACGTGCACGCCACCTCGACTCTGCACATGGCGTTTGGGGAAGGCATCGATTACAGCGTGCTGTACGCCATCGAGCAGATGGTGGGATGCCACACCCAGTCCTGCATGGCCGTTCCCAGCTTCGTGCGCCAGCACCTCCAGACCCTGTCCGGCCATCGCGGGGAAAGTGAAGTCGTCTTTGACCGCGTGGCGGATGGGGCTGAGTTTTCCCGGATTGTCCGCAGCTATTGCGTCCGCTTGGCCGCTTCTGAAATCCGCCTCGCTGCCTGTGGCCCGCACCTTTGGGTTCGCCTCCTCCGCCCTCCCCGTCCTCCCCTGGACCTGCTGTTGCGTTCCCCCCGCGAAGCCTCCTCTCCGGCCTTTTTCCCGCGCGCGTGCGCGGCGCCTGCCGTCTAAAGTCTGTCCCCCGGCTGCCGATATCAGCTACGGTGGGTGACCCGGTGCCTGCAACCTTCGGGCCCGCTTCGCCTGGGAGAGGATCAGCGGGACATGGACAACCTATGCGCTCTTATTGTGGATGATTCCTCGGTGATGCGGAAAATCGTGGAACGCTCGCTGCGCCAGGCCGGGCTTGGCATTGCCCGGGTACTCGAGGCCGGCAATGGCGCCGAAGCCCTGGCCGCAGTAGCAGCAAAATAAGGTGGACCTGATTCTCTGCGACATCAACATGCCGGTCATGGATGGACTGGAATTCGTCCGGCAACTCTCGAGCATGGAGAGTGCCAAAGGAATTCCGGTGGTGATGATTACCACCGAAGGCAGCGAAGCCCATGTGGTGCAGGCCCTGTCGGCCGGAGCCCGGGGATATATTCGCAAACCTTTCACGCCGGATCAGGTCAAAGAGCACGTGCTCCCCGTGCTGGAGAGGAAAGCATGAATCCCGGGAATCGATCTTCCAGTTCCACGGTTGGACGCGAGTGCTGGCTGCCCACGCTGCAACTGGCGACGGAGGAAGTCTTCGAGCTCATGCTTGCCTGCCCGCTCCAGGTTCCTGCCGAACCACCGCCCGAAGAAAGTCTCGATATTACTGCCATGGTCGGCCTCGCTGGCCAGTTGTGCGGAATCCTCAGCCTGCGCTGCAGCACCCAATCGGCCGCGCGCATGGCTTCGCGCATGCTCGGCGTCGATGCCGAAAAAGCTGGCCCGGAAATGTGGGACGCGGTGGGCGAGATCTGTAACATGGTCGCGGGAAACTTCAAGAACAAAATCACCGGACTGGGCGATGGCTGCCTGCTGTCCGTACCGACGGTGATTACCGGCTCGGGGTACAACCTCCACTCCATGGTCAACGACGAAATCCATGCCGTCTTGCTGTTTGAAGGGGAGCCCGTCGTGCTGTCGCTCGAGGTGCACAGCTAAGCATTTGCGTTTGGCCTGCGTCCCGCACAGGCCGGAAGATTTTGCCGGGGACTCATCGAGCCCCGGCAAGATCTTCTCCCTGCGTCTTAGGTTTAAGACTCTCTGAACCTCCGGCGGCATCGATTTCCGGCTTATGCATCAATGCCCTGCGCCCCTCGAAAGCATTTCCGAACTCTCATGTGCAATGGAATGCGGCGTGCTTCGCTCTAAGCGCGGGCACTTGATATGGACAGTGGCTACTACGCAGCATGCGCCGGACTCGCCGCTCAAACCCAGGCTTTGGAATTAGTCGCCAATAATCTGGCGAATCTCGGCACCGCCGGGTATCGCGGACAGCAGGCCACCTTCCGCTCGCTGCTGGCCGGCGGGGGAGCCGTCACCTCGAATCCCCTGAATGCTGCGGTCAACGATTTCGGAGTTCTCGGCGGCAGTCGCGTCGATCTCGCGTCCGGCCCCCTGACCGCTACCGGCAATCCCCTGGATCTGGGAGTCGCCGGCGCCGGCTTTTTTGCGGTGCGCTCGGCTGCCGGCGTGGTCTACACCCGCAATGGTGGTTTTCACGCGACCCCCACCGGACAACTGGTGACCGCGCAGGGCGACACCGTGCTCGGCGAACAGGGTCCCATCACCTTGCCACAGGGCCCGGTTGCGGTCAGCTCCGATGGAACCGTCTCGGTCGAGGGCGCCGTGGTGGGCAAACTCCGCCTGGCGGAGTTCGCTCCCGATACCAGCCTGCGCGCCTTGGGCAATGCACTCTATGCCGTGCCGCCGGGCGCTGCGCTGCCCCCAGCCTCGTCCTCGGTGCGCCAGGGCATGCTCGAAGACTCCAATGTCAGCCCGGTCGAAAGCGTGGTGCAGCTGATCACGATCCAGCGCAACGCGGAAATGATGCAGCGGGCGCTCACTTTGTTCGACAGCCAGTTCAACCAGACCGCGGCGCAGGATTTGCCGCGGATTTGAAGGGAGAAATCGCATGATTCGCGCGCTCTATACCGCCGCCAGCGGCATGATGGCCCAGGAAACCAATCTCGACAACATCGCCAACAACCTGGCCAACTCCAGCACCGCCGGATTCCGCCGCCGCCGCATCCAATTTGAGGACCTGGTCTACCAGACTCTGGTCATGCCGGGGGCAGCGGCTTCGCAGCAGACGACCATGGTGGCCGGACTGCAGGTCGGGCTGGGCACGCACACCGCCGCGTCGGAAGTCATTCACCTGCAGGGCGATTTCAGCCAGACCGGGAATCCTCTGGACTTGACCATTCAAGGCCAGGGATTTTTTCAGGTTCTGCTGCCCGACGGACAAACCGCGTACACGCGCGCCGGCAGCTTTCATCTCGATGCTCAGGGCAACCTGGTCACCCAGGATGGAAACCCGGTGCAGCCCGCCGTGACCATTCCCCCCGGGGCGACTTCGGTGACCGTGGCCCAGGACGGAACCATCAGCGTGACTTTGTCCGGCCAGACCTCGGCGCAGCAGGTGGGCGCGTTGCAGATCGCCTTGTTCAACAATCCCGGAGGACTGAACAGCACCGGCGGCAACCTGTTTCTCGCTACTGCCGCCTCCGGCGATCCGGTGATCGGAACGCCGGGTGGGAGTGACGGGTTGGGATCGATCGAACAAGGCATGCTCGAACAATCCAATGTCAGCGTGGTCGACGAATTCGTGCAGATGATCGTGGCCCAGCGGTCCTATGAGGCCAACTCGCGCGTGGTCAACGCGGCCGATCAGATGCTGCAGAACATCAACACCCTGGGACGTTAACCATAGTTAATCCCCCCGGTGAACCAGCCCGGAAGAAACAGCGCGATGGGTATGAAACCAATTCTGATCGCCGCCTGCATTGCCGGCTTCTGGATCTCGCCCTCCGCTTCACCGGGCCAGGCGGGCTGTCCCGCCACCGTGCAGGCGGGGGTCGAGGTGGCCAGCGGGGAGTTCTCGCTGGCGGATCTTCTCACCCGGGACTCGTGCCCGGCGCTGCTGCGCGCAGCGGCCGGGGTGCGTCTGGGCAGCGCGCCCTCCGCGGGGAGCGTGCGCGTGCTGGCCGGGGACGACGTTCGGGCTCGGCTGCAGAAGCTGGCGGCGGGCGAGGAGGATCGGGCAGGGGGATCCTCTACCCTGCGGGTGCCGCAGCGCATCATGGTGCGGCGCACCGGGGCGCGCGCCTCCTGCGCCGACCTTGCCCACGGGCTGGCGCTTCCGGGGACGGCTCCGTTGTCGACAACACCCGAGTTCGCTGACCCCCTGAAGACCAGCGCCGTTTCCGGGCGCGAGATCGATTGCGGCGCCGCCGATCGCATCCCGCAAGGAACCGAACTGGAACGGACGCGGACGGTTTGGGATGGCGCGCTCGGCAGCTGGAACGTTTTCGCGCGCTGCGTGCATCCCGCCGACTGCGTGCCTTTTCTGGTGCGCCTGCCCAGTTTGCCGTCGGAAATTGCGCTTTCCGCAGGACCGTTCAAGAGCATGGACGCCGGGCGGAGCCTCGCGCCCTCTTCCGCCGGCAGGCCTGCGCCGGAGCGGGCGGCCGGAAAACCGCTGGTGCGTGCCGGAGAAACCGTTTCGCTGCTCTGGGATCAGGACGGCATCCGGCTCACCGTGCCCGCGGTCGCGCTTGACGCGGGCGGCCCGGGACAGGGCGTGCGGGCCCGCATCGGACGCGGCGGGCGGATGGTGCGCGCCATCGTGGTCAGCGCCGGGAAGCTGCGCTCGGCTTCCTGAGAGTCGGCACAGAAAAGAAAGTCGAGACGGAAAACAGAGACGACACAGAAAGGTGGTCAGCCATGTGGAACCTTCGAACCCGAGTTTTTGCCGTCCTCGCTCTCGCCCTCGCCACCGTCAGCCCGGCCGCGGTAGAGGCAAGAACCAAGGACAGCGCCGCCCAACGCGACGGGCTGGCGGATTACGTGCGGCGCGTGTCGGCCCAGGCGCCCGGCCCTGCGCCCACCACGCCCGGAAGCCTGTGGAATGATTCCGGGCGGCTGGCCAATATCGTGGCCGATTACAAAGCTGCGCGCGTGGGAGACCTGGTCACCATCAGCGTGGCGCAAAATCTCTCGGCGACCAGCACGGGCAATGTTTCCACCAATCGCAGCTTCTCGGCCAGTTCCGGGATCACCGCCCTGCCCGGGCAACTGAAAACGACCGGGGTCTCCAACCTGTTCTCGCCCTTTTCTAACCAGGCGTTGACCGGAAAGGCGCAAGCCACTTCCCTGACGGCGTTGAGCACCACGCTCACCGGACGCGTAGCCGCGGTGTTGCCGACCGGCACCCTGGTGGTCGAAGCCGAGCGCCAGATTACGATGAACAACCAGCACGAAACTGTCGTCCTGCGCGGCCTGGTCCGGCCCGGCGACCTCGATGCCGCCAACACCGTCGCTTCCAACAACGTGGGCAACCTCGAAGTCGAGGTCAAAGGCAAGGGCATCATCAGTGAAGGCACCCGGCCGCCCAACCTGATCATCAAGTGGATTCTGCGCCTGGTTGGTTTCTAAGGAGAGGATCATGATCCTGTTCGGACGTCTACGATTCTTGATCGTCCTGGCCCTGGCCGCCAGTGGCGCTGCCGCCGAAACGGCAGCCCACAAGGTACTGATCCGCGACGTGACGACGGTCGAGGGGGTGCGCGACAACTCGCTCATCGGCTACGGCCTGGTGGTGGGACTGAAGGGCACGGGCGACCGGCAGCAGACGTATTTCACGGTGCAGACTCTGGCCAGCATCCTGGCCCGCATGGGAGTGCAGATTCCGTCGGCCTCGGTGCGGGTCAACAACGTGGCCGCCGTCTTCGTCACCGCCAGCCTGCCTCCCTTTGCCCGGCCCGGGATGCATCTCGATGTCATGGTGTCGTCCAGCGGAGATGCCCGCAGCCTGGAAGGGGGGCTGCTGCTGCTGACTCCCCTGTATGCCGCCGACGGCCAGGTATTTGCCGCGGCCCAGGGCCCGCTGGTGGTCGGCGGTTACAGTGTCGGCTCGGCCAGCAACGCCAAGCAGGTGAACCACCCCACGGTGGGCCGGGTTCCCGGGGGAGCGCTGATCGAGCGCGACAGCTCGCTCGATCTGGCCCGGCTCGAGCATCTGTCACTGCTGCTCAATGACGCCAACTTCTCGACCGCCGAGGAAGTGGCTGCGGTCATCAACCGGGAATGGTCGGTGCCCGTCGCCACCGTGGTCGACAGCCGCCGGGTGGAACTGAAGGTCTCGGCCGCGGCGCCCACCCCGATTCCCGCGCTTCTGGCCCGCATCGAGAATCTCGAGATCGAGGTGCGGCGCCGCGCCAAAGTGGTGGTCAACGAGCGCACCGGCACGGTCGTGCTCGGCCAGGATGTGCGCCTGGGAGCGGTTTCCATCCTGCACGGCAATTTCTCCATCGAGGTCGTGACCGCGTATTCGGTCTCGCAGCCGAACCCGCTGAGCAGCGGCCAGACTGAGGTCGTGCCCCAGACCCGGGTGAGTGCGACCGAAGCTCCGGCACGCAATGTCCAACTCAGCGAGGGAGCCAGCGTCGAACAACTGGTCACCCGTCTGCAGGCGATTGGCGCAAGCGCTCGCGATGTGGTTTCCATCCTGCAGGCCATCAAGGCGGCGGGAGCTCTCGAAGCCGAACTGGAGGTCATCTGATGAATTCCATCCTTCCGTCCTCGCTGGCGACCGTCTCTCCCGGGCTGGCCACTGCCGCAAAATTGCCCGGGCGCGGCGCCCAGGCCGCCCGCGACTTTGAGGCCAACCTGATCGGATCGCTGCTGGAATCGCTGGAAAAAACCTTTGCCGCGCTTCCCGGCGAAAGCAATCTCCCCGGCGCCGAGGACTACAACTACTTGGGCGCCCAGGCCCTGGCCGCAGGCCTGGCCGCTCGCGGAGGCTTTGGCATCGCCGCCATGATTTCCCGCCATCTCCCGGCGCACGAAGGTAAGGGGTGAGGCGGTCTCCAGCGGGCGGAAGGGCGACCGCTCCAGGCCCTAAAGTTTTTGCAACCCCTGCCGATAGAACGAGATGAAGGCGCCGAAGGGCTCGGCTCAGCAGGCGTTGCGGGACGGAATTAAAGTTTTTTAACCCGCGGTCGATACTTGAATTGCAAGGGAATTCAAGGCGAGGTAGCCAGTCATGAGAATCGATCTCCAACACGCACCGCAACTCTCCCCCGAAACCGACCGCAACAGCGCGCCGGGCAGCGCGGCGCGCGGCAGTGCTTCGGCCAGCAACGCGCTGGCCGGCCAAGATCAGGCACAGCTTTCCGGAGCCCATGCGCAAGTGCAGGCGCTGGCCGCCCAGGCGTCTCAGCTTCCGGAAATTCGCCAGGAGCGGGTCCAGGCCCTGCGGCAGGCAATTCAGGGCGGACACTATGTGTCCAGCCCGGAGAAGGTGGCGGAAGCCATGCTGGCGCACATGATCGCCGAGCCTGCGGCTTAGGCGGCGCGCCGGGCAGGGGAGTTCACAACCCATGGGCAGCGCTGATCTGTCGACCGACCGGGCCTTCGAGATTCTCACGCCCGCGCCTGCGATGCGCGCCGGGCCGGACCACAGCACCCCTGCGGACGCGCGGGCGAGGGCGCGCCGCCGCGCCCGTCCCGAGGAGCAGGACCATGAAAACGATCTCGCCACTTCCGATGCCGGGGACCAGCCCGCACACCAACTCGATGATCTGGCCTGAAGCCATGACCTCACCCCTTTCCAGCAATGCTGCGGTTCGATCTGAGGACGCCGAAATTGCTCAGGCTAGCCTGGCGCTGTTGGCGGAGTTGGAACGCAGCCTGCTGGCCGGCCAGCAAGCCTTGCTGTCTCGCGACGTGGTTCGGGTGGAGCAGGCGACGCACGACCAGATTCGCGGGCAGCGGGCGCTGGCCATTTTGTGGTCGCGGGAGGCGGCGGGCCCGGAGGCCAGCGATCCGGGCGCACCCGCAACCGCGCCGCCATACCGTCTTCCGAACTGCGATGTTGCCGTGGCCGCTGCCTTGCGGTCGGCCCAGATGCGAGTGCTCGCCTTAGGGCGGGTGCAGGCGGCGCTAGTGAGCCGCGCCCAGCGGTGGGGGCGCACGGTTTCGAATCTGCTGGCCGGGCCGGAAGCAAGTTACGTTCCTCCGGCGTGGCCGCCGGCCAGCCGCATTGCAAGCCAAGAAAAAGAACAGGAAGGCGACTCATGTCGAGCCTGAATGCCAGCCTCGCCATCGCTCTGAGCGGCCTGGGCGCCGAACAGGGAGCTCTGGAAGCGACCACCAACAACGTGGCCAACGCGAACACTCCTGGCTATTCCCGCGAAGTGCCGGTGCTGGTGGCCGGTGACCCGATCATCGTCGATCCCTTGACGCTGGGCACCGGCGTCATCCTGAAAACCATCGAAAGCGTGCGTGATCCCATTCTTGAGTCCCGCATCCAGCAGGAAACCCAGGCCCAGGGCCAGTGGAGTGCGCTGGCCTCCGCCTTGTCGCAGACGGAGGTCACCTTCACCAGCGGCACGGGTGATATCGGCGCCGCGATTTCGAACTTCTTCAACAGCGTCAACCAGCTTTCGACCAATCCCGCGGACCTGTCGCTCCGCCAGGGCGTGCTCACCGCCGCCGCTAATTTGGCCACCGCGTTCAATGGCACCGCCAACCATCTGTCCACCCAGCGCGCGGATCTGGACGGCAGCCTGGAACAGTCGGTCGGCCAGATCAATCAGCTGACCCAGCAGATCGCGACGCTGAACGGCCAGATCAGCAACCTGGAAAGCGTCGGGGAAAATCCTGGAACCTTTCTGGACCAGCGGACCCAGCTCATCGATCAGCTGTCCGCGCTGATCGATGTTTCCGTGATTCCGACCGGCCACAGCCTCACCTTGACGACGGCGAATGGCACCGCCCTGGTGGCCGAACAACAGAGCTTCCAGCTCTCGAACCGCACCGATCCCTCCGGGGTGCAGCACATCTTTGCCCAGGGCAGCGACATCACCTCGACCATCGTTTCCGGACAGCTGGGCGGACTGCTCGAAGCGCGGGATCAGCAAATTCCCGCCATTCAGGACCAGCTTGATCTGCTCGCCTCCGGCCTGGCCAGTGCGGTTAACCGGGTGCAGAGCGCCGGGTACGACCTGAACGGCGTCGCGGGCACGAACCTGTTTACCCCGCCTCCCGCCCTCGGAGCCGGAGCGGCGGCCAGCCTTTCCGTCGCCCTCACTGATCCCGCGCTGCTCGCGGCCAGCTCCGACGGCACGGTGGGGAGCAATGGCAATGCCGAAGCCCTGTATGGCTTGAGCCAGCAGGCTCTCATCGCGGGGCAGAGTCCCACCGGCTACTATTCGGGCGTGGTCTTCCATGTCGGCAATGCCGCCGCCAGCGCGAATGCGGAACAGAGTGCCTCCAGCCTGGTGCTGCAACAGTTGAACGACCAGCGCGCTTCTATCTCCGGCGTTTCCCTCGACCAGGAAGCTGCCAACCTGATGCGTTACCAGCAGTCTTACTCCGCGTCCGCGCAAGTGATCTCCACCATCAACGCCATGATGCAGACCGTCATCAATATGAAGAACTGAGAAACCTATGCGCGTAAATCCTAACCCGCTTCCCGACCTGCTCTCCGCCCTCCAGCTGACGCAGCAACAAATCAACGCCGACCTCCAGCAGATCGCTTCCGGGCAGAGCGTTCAAGCGCCCTCCGACAATCCCGCAGCTGCGGCCATGCTGGTACGCAATGCGGGAGAGACCGCCGCTGACGATCAGTTCCGGCGCAGTATCAGCAGCGTGCAAGGGGAGATGCAGAACGCCGATTCCGCCCTCAGTTCGGTGGTCACCGCCCTGCAGCGGGCCATCACGCTGGGCGTGGAAGGCGCCAACGGCACGCTCAACAGCACGGACCGGGCCGCCATTGCCGTCGAAGTGCAAGGCATCCAGTCGCAGCTGCTCAGCCTGGCCAACCTTTCTTACCAGGGAAAATATGTCTTCGCCGGGACCGCCACCCAAACCGCGCCCTATGTCGTCGATGCCAGCGCGCCGGCGGGCGTGCGCTACGTGGGCAATGACACCACCAACCGTGTCACCGTCGGCCGCCAACTCAGTCTGCCGGCCAACCTTCCCGGATCCCAATTGTTCTCCGCGCCTGGCCATGACATCTTTCAGGCCGTCCAGGATCTCATCACCGGCCTCGGGACTGGAACCGGGGTCGATACCGCTGTCACTACCATTCAGCGCGCTTACGATCATCTCAACACGCAGCGCGTTTTCTTCGGCAACGCCGTCAACCAGCTGGATTCGCAGAACAGCTACCTCAACAACGAGTCCATGCAGCTGGCGCAGCAGCAAACTGCCATCGGAGGCGCCGACCTGCCCGCCGTGATCAGCAATCTGGCTTCGGCGCAAACTTCGCGCGAGGCCACACTGGCGGCGGTGGGCCGCATCGGCCAGACCAACTTGTTTGATTACCTGAAATAAGGCGGAGGGCGAACCCGGATTCTGCCCAACCGGATTCTTCCCAGCCAATTCTGCCCAACCAGATTCTGCCCCAGCAGGTTTCACAGCGTCTGCCGCGAACCTTGCACCCATTCCACGGCCGACTCGATCCGCGTGCGCTCGGCTTCCAGGCGAGCCCGCTCCGCGAGCAGGCAGCGATGAATGGCGGGCATCCGGTCCCGCAGCCGCTCCAGGTTCTGTCGATACTCGCACATTTCCGCCTGGAACCGGGCGCCGCACTCCTCGGGCCGCGCCCCTCGAAGCCACACGCCCGCGCGCAGCAGTTCTGACAAAAGTTCGGAAATGAGCTGGGGCGCAGGATGCGCAGGGTCCGAGTCCAGACTCTCCAGCCAGAAGCGCAGGCGGCGGTTGGTCTGGCGCAGGTTTTCGGTGAGCGGATCTTCCCCCAGAGAATGCATCAGCCGTTCCATTCCCCGGCCGGATGCGGGACCTCGCCCGGCGCGCCCGGCGCAGATTCCGTCGCGGACGCCGGCGGCGCCGCCGTAGCACGGTCCACCTCGATCCAGGCATCGCGCAGATCCAGAATCAGCCCAATCTGTTCGTTCAAAATCTCCTTCGACGCCTGGAACTGCGCGGCCAGAAGCTGTCCTCGCACCATGATGTAGAAACGCTCCAGATTGGGAGCTACCTGCCCGCCAACCTCAAAGTTCAAGCTGTTCTGCAGATGGCTGACCACCACCATGGCATGATTGATGGCGTTGGTGCGTTCCTCGATCTGGTTCTCGTCGATCGCGCGCAGGGCGCGCCGCAAGTCTTCCACCATCTGCTCATACAGCAGGACCACCTGTCCCACGGCGCTGGCGCCGCGCGCCGCGCTCTCCCGATACGCCCTGTGAGCATCCATCATGGCTTATCCTTTGGCGCTCGTGGGCGAGCCCGCGGTCGGGTTGGTGTTGGACGAGGGTGGCGCATACGGATTCCCTAACGCGGCGTTCAGTTCCGCCAGAAGGTAGGGATACGATTCCAGCGCGGCATTCACTTGACTGAACCGCGCAATCAGTTGCTGCCTTTGGCTCGCCAGTCGATCGTTGAAATTGCTGATCTGATCCGCCAGGTTGCTCTGCTGGGTGCTGTTCTGGGCCAGGTCCAGGTTCAGAACCCCGTCGACGGAGCTGGTCAGGTCGGTTAAGTCCGCACTGAAGTTGTGGGCAAACCCGGTGGAACTGTTCTGGAAAAAATTCAAAAATGCCGCCGGGTCCGCGGTCAACGTGCGGTTCAGCGTGGCGTCGTTGACCGTCAGCGTGCCATCGTCGTTGGTGGTGATGCCGAGTGAGTGCAGATTCACCAGGCCCGTGCTCCCCTCCGGGGAGTAGCTGGCATCGGCCAGCAATCTGGATTGCAGCGAGCGCACGGGACCGTCGGAACCAAGTGGTCCCTGCATCTTGGTGGTCGGGTCTACCGCAAACTGGTGGTTGATGGCGGTGATGAGCGTGTTGTAAGCCACCACGAAGGCATTGATCGCCATGGCCGCCTGCGCGGTGTCCGGACCTACGGCAAGCTGCAAGGGTACGGTGGGTTCGGCGCTGACCAGATTTAAAGTGACGCCCGGTAGCGCTCCGCTCACCGTGTTGCTCGTGCTGCTGAATGGGATGCCGTCGATGGTAAACGAGGCGTTGGTCCCCCCGATGGGCGCGACGAACGCCAGGTTCGTGGCCGGGTTTGCCACCGTCGTCAGCGTGGTATCGTTGCTGGTGAAGGCCAGTGCGCCCGCCGCTCCCACGGCGGAGCTGCTCAGCGCCAGGTGGTATCCGCCGCTGTCTTGGACCACGCTGGCCGTGATGCCCCAGTTGTTCTGCGTGCTCTGATCGGAAATGTAGCTGGCCAGGCTGTTCAGCGTATCATTGCTGCCCGCCGTGATGGCGAGGTCCACCGTCGTGCCGCCTGAGCCTCCCATCTGCAGTTGGATGGTTCCCGTTCCCTGGCCATCCGCCAGGATGGATGTGTCAGCGCTGCCCAACGTCGCTGTATTCAAGATTCCGGTGGTGGTGTTTCCGGTGATCGCCAGCGCGCCCGGAGTGCCCGTGCTTTGGCTGTAGATGGCCAGGCGCGCCCCGGTCGCATCGCTCAATACCGAGGCCGACACTCCCCAGTTGTTCAGCTTGCTCTGCTGGTTGATGTAGCTGGCCAGCGTCGACACGGTGTCATTGCTGCCCGCCGTGATCTGGATATTCTCGGTGGTGCCGCCGGACCCGCCGATCTGCAGCATCAGGTTCCCGCCGGTTGCGCCGCTGGGCAGAATGGAAACTTCGGCTCCGCCCACCACCGCATTGGTATACACCGTTCCAGCACTGGCCAGACTGCTGACCACGATGGTGTGGTTCGCCGTGGCCGCTGTGGTGTCGGCCGTGGCCGTAAGAATCGCCGGCATCGACGAATCGGCCGATACCGCGGTCAACGCTCCCAGGGGATCGCTGATGGCATTCATTGCGGTCTTCAGGTTGTTGAGGTCGGTGTTCAGCGTGCCCAGAGCAGCGGCCTGGGTCTGCAGGTCGGCCTGCTCCTGCTGCCACACCTTCACCGCACCGCTCTGCTGCGACTGGATTTGGTTTACCAGGGAATTGACGTCGATGCCATTCCCGTTGAGCAACGCTCCCGCGTTAAAGCTGATTCCCATCTTGCTCCTCCGGCTTCACTTCTCCCCACCAGATTGTTTGGCGGCGATTTGTTGCAACCGCTGCCGAATGTCTTGCACCAGGCTCAACATCTGGTCGCTGGGGATCTGAAACACCACGGACCCGGAGATCGCGTCCACAAATTCGTAGACCAGGATCGGGGATCCGGTTGAGGTATCGGAGTGCACTTTGACGACCTCATGCGATACGGAGAGTGCGGGTTCGCGGTTTCCGATCGGGCAGGCTTCCATTTTTGGGGAACTTCCCGGACTGGGCGCAGGGCGCGCAGGTTTCTTCACACTCTCGGAAGTCCGGCTCTCTGCCCCCACCGGAACGATTTGTGTCGGGCCGATGTTCATACCGCTCACCCTCGGCTAGTAAAAAGGAGGGCGGATCTTGCCGCCCTCCTGCGCGACTCGCCCTTACTGAATCAGCTTCAGTATGAGTTGCTGCATCTGGTTGGCCTGAGACAGCGCGGCCACGCCGGTCTGTTCCAGGATGGAATACTTCGACATGGTGGCCACCGTCGACGGAATGTCGGCGGCCATGATCTGGTCTTGCGCAGCCGTCAGGTTCTGAATGTTGTTGTTGATGACGTTCGTGGCGCTTTGCAGCCGGTTGACGCTGGCACCCAGCGTGCCGCGTAGGGCCGCGACGTCGTTGATGGATACGGAGATGTTAGCCAGGGCCGCTTGCGCGTTTCCCTGGGTCGACAAGTTGTTGCTGGCAATGCTGCCTCCGTTCATGTTGCTGGACGAGAGGGAGCCGATGGCCACGGCGATGGTGTTCGCCGCGTTCGCGCTGTCATCTGTCAGGTAGATGTCGGTTGCCGAGGCCACGCTGGCCTGAGCGGAACCGGCAGCAAAGGTGCCCAACACTGTCGTCGCCCCTGTCGGCGCGGTGACCGTGGGAGCGTTGTTCGGATTGTTCGGATCCGCGATGACCAGGCTGCCGTTGCCGTTCAGCGTGGCGGACAGGCCCATGGCTTGCAGGTCGGACATCAGTGCCCCGACCGTGAGGTTGCCCTGGTCATAGAACGTGGTGGTCGTCGCCGCACCGAAGGGCTGAATGGTGAAGCTCCTCGTTGCGCCGCCGGTGGTGAAGGAACCGGCTACGCCGAATGCCCACGTTCCGGTCGCGCCCTCGGCGATTGCTGGAGCCGTCGAGAGTCCGGCGGGCTCAGCCACCGTGCCGTATCCGATCGTCAGATTGCCGCCAGTGCTGATCGAGGCACTGTAGCGGGCATCGCTGTTGATCGCACTCACCAGTGTACCCAGCGTGGCGCCCGAGCCGACCCCGTAGGTGCTGTAGATATAGGGATTGGCTGTTCCGACCGTGAAGCTAGACGCGGTTTGCGCTCCGTTCTGAGTTCCGGCGCCGATCACAGCGCCACCGGCCTCAGACAGAGTCACGGCTGAACCGTTCCCCGAGACCACCATGGCAGTCGAGGCTCCGCCCGAAGCCGTCAAGCCGGTCTGAGCATTGATGAAGCCCATCAAACCCGCGATGGTAGCTGCTCCGGTTGTGCCGGCGATGTAGGTGTAGGCTCCGGCCGTTCCGGTTCCAGGAGTTGTGACATTGATAGTGATCGTTTCGCCGGCGATGCTGGTGGCCTGGGTCAGAGTCGTGGCCGTGGTCGTCCAGGTGCCGCCATGGGGCGCGGTCAACAGGTTACTGGCAGCAGTCAATCCACCCGTGCCTGCGATCGAGGTCAGCGCGGTGCCTCCAAGCGATGTGTTCGCGTTAATGCCCGTGGCGCTACCCTGCATGGTGTTCGCGTTGACATCCTGGAACACTTGCTGGCCGTTGAAATTCGTGGTCGCGCCGATGCGGTCGATTTCCTTCGCGATGGAAGCAAATTCGGCCTGCAGCGGGGCGCGCTGCGCGTCCGACAGAGTGCCGTTAGCGGACTCGGTAGCCAGCGTGATCGCGCGGTTGAGCAGCGTGGTCACCTGGGCGAGCGCGCCGTCAGCGACCTGCAGTTTGCCCACGCCATCGCTCGCGTTGCGAGCCGATTGTGTGAGGGCTGTAACGTTGGCCATCAAGCCGTTTGCCACGGCCAGGCCGGCAGCATCGTCAGCTCCAGTGTTGATGCGCGATCCAGAAGACAGCTGGTAGAGGCTCTTCTGCAAGCTAGCATTTGTAACCCCTAATTGATTTTGGGCGGCCAGGGAGGCCGGATTATTCAGAATACTGATTGACATTGATTTGCTCCTCTTAATCTGATTTTGGGTTCTCTGGAACCGCCTCCCCGGCGCTGGCCGGAGTTCTCGTTCCTCTCGTTCGCAGGAAACCCGATTTCTTTCCTGTCCATCGGCGCTTTTCCTCCCTGCTTTAGCTCCATTTCACCTCCGAAGACAACCGGGAGTAATCCCTACGTAACGCTCCTTCCCCCCGCATCCCATCACCCTCTCCCTCACCCCGCCGATATTCCCCGCAGGGGGCCGTTCGTCCTCCTCAATATGCATTTCCCCAGGAAAGAGCAGGAACAGGCATGATTCAGCTGACCCGTTTGAACAGCCGGCCCTTTACCGTCAACTCGGATTTGATCAAGTTCGTCGAGCAATCTCCCGACACGCTGGTCACGCTGGTCAACGGCGAAAAGCTCGTCGTGCGCGAGAGCGTGGCCGACGTCGTTGCCCGGGTGATTGAATTCCGTCGCTCGGTGCTGCAAGGACTATCGTTTGCGTGGGATCCATCTTCCGCGCATACTCCCATTCCCCCATCTCCCGGAACTGCTGGCGAGGAGCCAGAGAGGTAACGCGTGGACAAGTCCAGTCTCGGCGGTATCTTTCTCGCGCTGGGAGGAATCCTTGCCGGCTTGCTGCTGGAGGGTGGCAACCTCCAGCAGATCGTTCAGCCCACCGCCGCCATGATTGTCTTCGGGGGCACTCTGGGCGCCGTCATGCTGCAGTTTCCCTTGCCCGTGGTCTTGCATGCCTTTCGCCGCCTGGGCTCGGTTTTCGTCAGTCCCAAGCAAAACTCCCAGGCTACCATTCAACGACTTGTCCAGTTCGCACAAAAAGCCCGCCGCGAGGGCATCGTTTCTCTGGATGCCGACCTGCCGCAGATCGAAGATCCCTTCCTTAAGAAAACCCTCATGCTGGCCGTCGACGGCACCGAACCCCAGGAACTGCGCAAGATCATGGAACTGGAACTCGACAATCAGGCCGAATACGAAGAACAGGTGCCCCAGGTGTTTGAATCTGCCGGAGGGTTTGCTCCGACCATCGGCATCATCGGCGCGGTTCTCGGCCTCATTCAGGTCATGCAGCACCTCGACAAGATCGACGAGGTCGGGCGCGGCATCGCCGTTGCCTTCGTGGCCACGATCTACGGAGTCGGCTCCGCCAACCTCTTATATCTGCCCATCGCGGGCAAAATGAAACTCCGCATCCGCGAAGAACAGATCACCCGCGAGATGACTCTGGAGGGCGTGGCCTCGATCCTCGAGGGTATGAACCCCCGCATGCTCGAAACCAAGCTGCTCGGCTTCCTGGTTGAGTCCACCAAGTCGGGCGATAAGCCTGCCGACGAAGAGATCCAGCCATGAGCCGCCGCAAGCGCCCGCGCGCCCACGCCAACCATGAGCGCTGGCTGGTTTCCTACGCGGACTTCATCACTCTCTTGTTTGCTTTTTTTGTGGTGCTGTACGCTTCCTCGCAAGTCGACCAGCGCAAGGTCGGCAAGCTGGCCATGGCCATCCAGGTTGCCTTCCAGGAACTCGGGGTCTTTCCCGCTTCCACCACCCAGGTTCCCATCGACGTCAACGAGCCCATGCCGTTCAGCGCCGTACAAGCCATTGAGAATGCCAAGCACAACACCGAACTCGGCCGCGTCTCCTCCCCCCCTGAAGGCACCTTGAGCTCGGTCTCGAAGGAGGCCAACCTGACGACCCTGCAAGCCGAACTGCAGCAGGCCTTGCAGCACGAAATCGCTCTGCACGCCGTCGCGCTCTACCGCGAGACCGAGGGTCTGGTCATCAGCTTGCGCGAGTTCGGCTTCTTCGACAGCGGGTCCGCCACCTTGCGGCCTTCCGCCCTCCCCGCGCTCGATCGGATCGCCTCCATCCTCTCCGTTCGCACCTGTCGCCTGCGCATTGAAGGCCACACCGACAACGTCCCCATCCACACCGCACTGATGGCTTCCAACTGGGAACTCTCCACCGCCCGCTCCACCGAAATGGTCCGTCTACTGATTCTGCGTTACCGCTTCGCCCCCGAGCGCTTGTCGGCCGCCGGGTTCGCCGAATTTCACCCCATCGCCAGCAATGACACCCCGCAAGGCAAAGCTCAGAATCGCCGCGTCGACATCGTGATCCTCACCGAACACGTTGTCAGCCCCTCCGTGCTCGCCGACGCCCAACCGTCCAAGCCCTCTCCCGCCATTCCCTAAAGTTGCCTCTGGCTCCGCCGATGAACTCTTAGTCACGCCACGGAAACTGAGCCCGATTCGTTTCCCCGACAGCACACGATTGTGAGCCAAGCCACCTTGAAAACGAACCTGATCCTGGGCATCGGTCCACCCTCCGCAGACAGATTCCGAAAGGCCTCGGCATGACCACCGCAGCCCTGCAAACCGCCACCGCTCTGGACGGGCCACCCGATCCGGAACTGGTGCGCATCCGTGACCTCGTATATCAGGTCGCCGGCATTTTCCACCCCGACAACAAGCTGCGCCTGCTCCTGGACCGCTGTGGACGGCGCATGAAAGAGCTGAAGACGCTAAGTCTTGCGCGAATATTTCGAGTGCCTCACCATCAAACCCGCGCGCCAGACCGAGTTGGTCGCCCTGCTGAACGAGATCACCATCGGCGAAACTTGTTTCTTTCGCAGCCAGCCCCAACTCGACGCCCTGCGCCAAATCGTCATTCCCAAGATCTTGGAGGCCAAAGCCAAGCTTCCCCTCCGGCGGCTGCGCATCTGGAGTGCCGGCTGTTCGACCGGCGAAGAGCCTTACACCCTGAGCATGCTGCTGGCGGAAGAAGCCCACGGCCGTCTCCAGGATTGGACCATCGAGATCCTCGCCACCGATCTCAATGAACGCTCCCTGGCGCACGCCAAGAATGCGATCTATGGCACCTATAGCACCCGCCATCTCACTCCCTACTACCGCCAAAAATATTTCACTCCCGCCGCCGAGCAGTTGCAGGTTCAGCCCGCGGTTCGCACCAGCATCACCTTCAGCCGCCTCAATCTTTCCGACGACGCCCGCATGACCTTCATGAAAGGCCTCGACGTAATCTTCTGCTGCAACGTCCTTATTTATTTCGATCTGGTTTCCAAGCGGCGGGTGATCCAGCACTTCTACAACAACCTCCTTCCCCACGGATATCTCTTCCTGGGCCATTCCGAGTCGCTCTACGGGGTATCGGACGACTTCCGCCTCGTCCATTTACCCGGAGCCACCGCGTACATCAAGGGCGAACGCACTCAGGCGGGAAAGTAGGGTACTTATGAACTCCCCTGCCACCAAAGCAACGTTGCTTAGCCGGATCGAGGAGCTCCACCAGATCCCCACCATTCCAGCGGTCCTGGCGCCGCTGCTCCGTTACCTGCAACAGCCGGTGGAACAGCTCGACGTCCAGAAAGTGACCGACCTGATCGCGCAAGACAAGTCCCTGGCCGCCCAGTGTCTGCAAATGGCCAACAGCCCTCTGTTCGGACGCTGGCAAAAAATCGACTCGCTGCGCGGCGCCGTCGTCGGGCTCGGATTTCACCGGGTCAGCGACATCGCCATGTCTTGCGGCGTGCTCAACCTGATGCCCAAGGACAGCGGCGGCATCGACCCTGTCGTCTTTTGGGAGCATTCCCTGGGATGCGCCCTCGTCTGCCGCCATTTTGCCCGTAAGATTTCCTATCCCGATCCCAGCAAGGCATATCTCGCCGGACTGCTTCACGATCTCGGCATCATCGTCAACCTTTGGGTCCTGCCCAAAGAATTCTCCGCCGCCTTCGAGATTGCTCGCGCCCAAGCAATCCCCCTCCACGAAGCAGAACAAACGGCTTTGGGATTTACCCACTGCGATAGCGGCCGCTTGCTGGCCGACAAATGGGAACTCTCTCCCGATCTCCGCGAGGTCGTCTCGCTGCACCACGCTCCCCAACCGTCATCCGATCACGCGGGACTGGTCGCGCTCGTGGAACTCAGCGATCTGCTTTGCCGCATGAGCGGGCTGAACTACGGCTACCTCGAAAACCGCGAGGTCAACCTGCTGGAACAACCTGGTTTCGCCGTCCTGTCGCAGCAATGCCAGAGTCTGAAGGACTTTGACTGGGCCCGCCTTACCTTTGAACTGGATTCCTACATGGACGAGGTGCATTCGCTCGTCCGCATGATCTACCGGACATGAGCGCTGACAGCCCATCTCGCGCCCCCACTCGCGTACTCGTGGTCGATGACAGCGCGTTCATGCGCACCGCCCTCTCTCGCATGATCACTTCCGAGTCCGGCCTGGAGGTCGCCGCCACCGCCTGCAGCGGATCGGACGCGCTCGAAAAGATCGCTTCTCTGAACCCTGACGTCGTTACCCTCGACGTCCAGATGCCCGGGCTGGATGGACTGGAAACCCTGCGCTGCATCATGAACCGGTTCCCGCGTCCCGTCATCATGGTCAGCGCCACTACCGAAAAAGACGCCGAGCAGACCTTCGATGCCCTTGCCTCCGGCGCCTTCGATTACGTCCCCAAACAACTGTCCTCCACCTCGCTCGACATCCTCCACATTCGGGCCGACCTCATCGCCAAGATTCGGGCCGCTGCACAATCGCGGCAATCCCACTCAGCCTCCGCCTTCTCCCGTAAGCCTCCCCAGTCCTCCTCGTCGGAAAATCGGAATCGGGTCTCCACGCCTACCCCGGCCATCGTCGCCCTCGGAACCTCGACCGGCGGCCCCAAGGCTCTTCAGGAAATCTTGCCTCTTTTCCCCCGTGACCTTTCCGTCCCCATCCTGATCGTGCAGCACATGCCCCCCGGCTTCACCGCGGCTTTCGCCCAACGCTTGAACACGACCTGCTCCCTCACCGTGCGCGAGGCGGTTCACGGCGACCCGATTCAGCCGGGCGTGGTTTACATTGCCCCTGCCGGCCTGCACATGACGCGTGGAGCGGCCCTCGGACTCGCGGGCCAGAATCTCCCTCGACCCTCATCCCGAGGATTCTCTGCACATTCCTTCCATCGACGTGCTGATGATCTCGGTGGCCGAAACCTATAGAAATCTTGCTTTGGGGGTCATCCTGACCGGAATGGGCTGCGATGGCGCCGCCGGCATGAAGGCCATTTACGGCCAGGGCGGCCTCACCCTTGGCCAGGATGAAGCGAGTTGTACCGTCTACGGCATGCCGCGCGCCTGCGCAGAGTTGGACGTCCTCACTCGCATCGTCCCCCTCTCTCAGATACCGAGCCAGATTCTGTACGCTACCCGTTACCGCAGGCGTGCCTGACTGGACTTTCTGCCCCCATCGCAACGACCCCGCCATCCAGCAATTGCCGCACTGTTTGCAACAGCATTTCTGCGGAGAACGGCTTCGCTAAACACTCCTCGCGCTTCGCCTCTCGCACTCCCATCTGCTCCGCATATCCGGTGACCAACAAAACCTTGAGTTCCGGATTCTCCCGCCGGAGTCTCCCTGCCAACGCACGCCCATTCTCGCCCGGCAGAATGACGTCCGTCAGCAAAAGTTCCACTCCACCTCGACGCCGATCGTAGATGCTCGCCGCCTCAACCGCATTCTTCGCGGTCAAGACCCGGTATCCAGCCGATCGCAAAACCTCACACGTCACCTCCCGCACGAACGCTTCGTCCTCCACAAACAGGATCGTCTCCGCCGCCCCTGACGTTTCCCGATCCACTCCCCGAGACCACCCGCTTTCCTCTTCCATCCGCACCGTAGTTTGCACGCACATGGCAGTCTCCTCGATCTTGGCTCGCTTGCCCCTCGAACCGTCGTTCTCATTCCCATACTCCCTGTAAGCAGATCGGCTGCCATTGCGGTCTTGGCCGCTTTCAGTAGAAACCGAAGCCACCACGGTACTTAGGTGAGGAGGGTCTTTAGAGACACCCCCAGCGAGGTTCCGCTATCGCCATTTTGGGAATCGCGTATGGAACTGGTGACCAATTCGGCACCGTAAGTCTGCAGCTGTCGTGCCCAACGACTTTACTTCGGACTCGTCAGGATCGTCTCATTCGGATCAAGCACGATCTTGCGTGCACCGGCTGGAGCCGGTAGACGGAAGCTGGATTCCTCCCCATCGGCGAACACTCGTCCCAGCAGTACCAACTGCTTCCCGGCCATTACCGCATACACCGGAACTGACGTCACCAGATCCTGGGGCGCGTCCTTCTGCAGAATCGTTCCACTCACCACCGAACCTGTACCCTTCGCCGTGAACTTCACTGACTTCAGTTCCAGCTTGGGTAGCGACGTGCCGTTGATCCACCCGTTCAGGAACCAGTCCAGCGAACTCTTCCCTTCATAACGCAGCGCGGGCGGAAGGTCCTCTGCGAATATGTCCAGCAGTTCGCGCGTGCTGATCGATCTGCCTTCGTAACGCTCCCGGACTTTTCGCAGCGCTCTCACGAAAGGCTCGTCTACATTGCCGTTGCTCTGTCCCTTGCGTCCGCTCTCTTGCCGGTCAGCGTCTCTCAACATCGTCCGCAGCATGTGGAACAGCCACGTCCCCCGGCCGTAGCTGATCGCTTCATAACCAGCCGGAAATCGCGATGACAGCAGCCGCAACCCTAGAGTCACCGGGCCGGCATCCATCGGAGATGTGCCCTCTTTATCCTTCTCGACCAAATCCCGGCGGTACTTATCCATAATCTCCCGAAAGCCCGCGGGATTCTTCTCTTGCAGCATCATCAGCGCGCAGTAATTCGCCAGCCCCTCCGAAAACCACTGGTCGCGGTAAGCTACTCCAGCCAACCAGATCCCCCCACCATTGATGCGCCGCCTCGTGCGCCGGGATCGATTGCTGCAGCAGGATCCGGTAGGGCTCGTAACGCAATTGTTCGCGCTCCCGGTCGTCGAGAAACGCATACGACGAAAGAAACACCAGCCCGGGCCAGCCCTGGCTGTCTCGACCCGGCATCTGCGTCAGCGCCAGGTGACTGTAGGGATAGGGCCCAAACCGCTCGGCGTAATACTGGATGGCACGCGCCGCCGCCTCGCCCACCGTTACTTCGTTCTGCGCTGGAGAAGGACGATTCGGCTACGATCACCTCCCGGGATCGCGGACTGGGATCGTTCGGATCTGGATCAATCACCTGCACTCGCGGGCTGGGGAAGTCGCGCTCCACTCCCGTGGTTGCGTAAGTCTCCACCGTAACGTTCCCCGCCTGCACCGTGGCAACTTTGTACTTGCCCAGATTGAATCCCGCCAAAGGCATCGGCCGTTCCGACACCCAGCGCGAGGTCTGCTGATCGTGTGCCCTGGCGGCTTCTCGCTCGGGCGAAAGCGGCGTCGGTTTCCCCGTTGCCACCAGCGTCCAACCCGGCGGATAGCTGAACTCCAGATCGAAGTCCGCCATAGCCAGTCCACGATTGGGATACCACGTGCCGCGCGCGCCTACATACAGCAACCCGCTGCCTGCCTCGGCCAGAACTTCCCCCCCATAGACAAACTCAAGGTCGATTTTCTGTCCGGCCTGCGCAGGCTCTGGCAGTATCACCGCCACCAGATCATTTCCCCGGCGCGCCAGTTGCGTCCCTTCCACTGCCGGGTTGTGAATGAACTCCACTGGTTCGCCGTCGAGCTTCACGCTTTCCAGCTGCAGAGATCGCGACAACTCAAACAGCAAAGCGCGCGACCCGCTCACTCTTACGTCAAATTGCACGCGAGCTCGCGCATGAATCTGTTTGGGAGGCCGCACCTCCGTCGTGATCGTATAGCGCCGAACTTCGACTCGGGTCTCATGCGCCTTCTCCTTCTCACCAGCCACCGGTCCTTCGCGGCTCGTCTTTGAGCTCCCCGTAACCATGGGCGCAAATGAGGTCCAGACGTCGTAATACTCATCGCCATTGTCGGTCGCTTTTGCCTGCCCGGCCTGAACCTGCTCCGCCGCCGTGGAATCGAAGTACACATCGAACACGCCCAGCTTGGTTCCTTGCAGACGCGCATGCAGAAACTGGTCCTCCACATTCCCGCGCTGCACTGGATCCGCTCGCTCCGACGAAGTTGCCCTGCCTTTCACCGGAAGCATCCGGCTGAATGTCATCAGCAACCTCATCGCATCCACGTGGGCCAGATTCTGCGCCGTTGCCCCCCAGCGTTCCACAAACTCCTGCGGCTTATCCGTTGCCCGCAGATCGGGCCGCAACTCGTTCATCGCATCATCGTTGAACCGGAAGTACGCCGTGGCAAAGCGCTCTTCCAGAATTGCCATCCCGGTGAACAGGCTCATCGATCTCCGTTCCACGTCATTCGGAGGCGTCAGCAGCACTTCGCCGTCACCCTCGAAAAACGCTCCCGTGATCCGGCCCATCACGTCTTGCGTGAAGCCGATGGTGCCGTCTTCCAAAGTAATGTGAATCGCCGATCGATCCAGCGACGCGCCCCTCACCTGATACACCCGCGTCGGATCAAGCCCGACTTCTCCCAGTTGCAGATAGAGCGCCTCCGCGGGCTTGTCTGCAGGGTTCTCGCCCGCCGTGCACACCGCCCTGCAACCCGCCCAGCGCAAGCCAGACCGCGGCCGCGATCCGCAACCGCGCATTTTGAGTAGTACCTTCGTCACGTAGGTCGACCGTCCTCCGATGTTGCTAGAATGCGCCTGAATGCGGCTACGTGTCACCATCCTCTTTATTGCCGTGGCGCTGGCCCTGCCGGCGCTTGGGCTGACACCATCCACCTGAAGAATGGCCGCACCATCGTAGCCGATCACGTCCGCGAAAACGGCAATCATTATCGAATACGACATCGGCGACGACTCTTACGCGATCCCTAAGTCTTCGTAGATCACGTGGACGCTGGCGGTATGCCTGCTCATTCCGCGTCGGCTGCGAAGGTCGCCGACCTTCCCACCTTTACTCCCGCCGACAGCCTTGCGAATGAGGGCGATCTCGTCACCAGGATCATCAAGGAAGGCAAGGTCGACCTCGACGTTCTCGCCAGCCTGGAAGGCAAAGGCAATGCCGAGTTGAGCGCGACCGCCGATTTCATCGCCGGGAAATTTGAATTCGAACACGGCAACATCGCCCAGGCCCGACAGTATTTCGAGAGCGCCCTCCGCTTCCAGCCGGACAATTCCACCATCCTTATCTACTACGCCGCGCTGCTGGTCCGTACCGGAAATGCCGCCCAGGCTCTGCCCTATGCCCAGCGCGCCGTGCGCGCCGCGCCCAATTCGCCCGACGCCTACACCATGCTCGGCTACGCCCAGTTCGCTTCCGATCACACCAAGGAAGCCGTCGCCTCCTGGAAGCGCTCCCTGGAATTGCGCCCCGATGCCACCGTCGCAGCAGTTCCTGGCCAAAGCCCAGCGCGAGCAGACGGTCGAGTCCGACTTCGCCCAGGGCGAGAGCAGTCATTTCGTTCTGCACTATGAAGGCAAGCAAACTTCCGAGGCCCTGCGCGCACAGATCCTCGCCACGCTCGAATCCGACTATGACGACCTGGTTCGCGATCTCGGCAACCCGCCCCGCGACAACATTCTCGTAACCCTGTACACCGAACAGGCGTTCTTCGACGTCACCCACGCCCCCACCTGGTCGGGAGCGATCAATGACGGCAAGCTGCGCATCCCCATCAGCGGCCTGAGTTCCATGACGCCGGAACTGGCGCACGTTCTGAAGCATGAACTGGCGCACTCCTTTATTACGCAGCTTTCCGGCGGCCGCTGCCCGCCCTGGCTGCACGAAGGCATCGCCCAGTTCCTCGAACCCAGAAGCCTCGGCGGCGACGGACACCAGCTCGCTCTGCTCTTCAAGGCGCAACGCAATATTCCGCTCAACGCCCTGGAAGGAAGCTTCCAGCGATTTCTCCGGCGGTCGAAGCCTATGTCGCCTACGCCGAATCGCTGGCCGCCGTCTCCTACATCAACGATTCCTACGGCATGAGCGATATTCAGCGCATTCTGCAGCGCATCAGCCAGGGTAGTTCCACCGAAGCCGCCCTGCGAGCCACCATCCACTCCGACTACGGCCAGTTTGAGTCCGACTTGGCCAATATCTCGCCGACAAATACGGCGAGTAAGCGTAGTGGCTCAGTTGGATGCTGGATGAGCAAGACCACAACCACCAAGGCAATCGAAGTATCACGAAGGGCTTTGTTCGGCTCGCGTTTCCTTCGTGCACCTTCGTGTCCTCTCGTGGTAAGGGTCCCGGGGCCTCTCGTAGTCATTGCGTTTGCTCGCGTCCGCTTCCTGTGCTAGTTTCGCCATGGGCTTGCCTCGCCATGCGCTCCTTCTTTCACTCCCGCTCGCCCGACCCCGCAACCCATCGGTCGAACCCGTCCCTACCGTCTTTCCCAAGATCGAGGGAGCCGACATCGCCGCCGTCTTCGTGGGTAAACGCGTTGCCGGAGATTTCTACGACTCCGTCCGCGTCAGCCCCGAGCGCGTTCTATTCGGCCTGCTCGATGTCGCCGGGCGCCGCGAGGATAACCGCGGCATCCTCACTGCCGCGCAAGAAATCTTCCGCAACGTTCGGCACCGAGCTCTTCTCCCGCCCCGACATCAACGAATCCGACGCCATGACCGAACTCAGTCTTCGCATCAATCGCGGCCTGATCGAAACCTCCCAGCGGCGTCCGCTCCTGCCCTGCCTTCATCGCCTGCTACCACGAGAAATTCGGCACGCTCTGCTACACCAATGCCGGACACACGCCCGGACTTCTCCGCGACAGCAGCGGGATCGCCGAACTCAGTTCGACCGGTCTTCCTCTGGGACTGTTTTCCCACGCCACTTCCGAAGCTCCCACCGTCGGCCTGGAGAAAGGTGCCGCTCTGCTGCTGGTTTCTCGCGGAGTGGTCGAGTGCGAGGGCCGCCGCAAACTGTCCGGCGAGGAATTCGGCCTGGACCGCGTCAAACAGTTTCTCCAGGCTGCCCCGGTCAGCGCCGCGCAGGCGCTCTGCGCCTCCATCCTGAATGCCGTCGCCGAGTTCAGCCGGGGATGCTCCCCTGTGCGACGACCGCACGGCCCTCGCCCTGGTGCGCACTGCCTGAGCGCTGCCGGCCAACTTTCCCGCCTGCCCCAGCGTCCAATCAAGCAGGGTGAACCACCGGTTGCGCTCCGAAGGAGTAAAATACCCCTATCGGCCGAGCCCACCTTTTGCCCGCAAGCCCAGGAAGCGTGGCGGCCCAATCAATTCTATGAAGAAACTTTGCCTGGTTCTTATTGCTTTGGCATGTCTGCCCGCCCTCGCGGCCGGACAAGTCGTCGAAGAGATCATTGCCCGCGTCAACAACCAGATCATCACCCGCTCCGAGTTCGCGCGCAGCAAAGATCAGCTCCGGGACGAGGTCAAGCAGCAGGATCCCAAAGATCCTGACAAACTCTACGCCGAGCGCGAAAAAGACGTTCTCCGCGATCTCATCGACCAGCAACTTCTTCTCGACAAAGGAAAGACCTGGGCATCACCGGCGACACCGACCTCATCAAACGCCTCGACCAGATGCGCAAGGACATGAAGCTTGATTCCATGGAAGACCTGGAAAAGGAAGCCACCAAGCAGGGCGTCTCCTGGGAAGATTTCAAGCAGAACATGCGGAACCAGATCATCACCCAGAAGGTGATCGGCGAAGAAGTCGGCAGCCACCTCTCCGTCACCAAAGAGGAAGAACAGAAGTTCTACGACGACACAAGAACGAAATGGAACAGCCGGAGTTCATCCGCCTGAGCGAGATTCTGGTTGCGCCGAAAACTCTGGCTCCCGCTCCCGCTCCGGCGACCTGCACCCGCGGCCACCCCAGCGACCGCCGACTCGTCGACTCCACCTGCCGCTGCTAACCCACCCCGGCCGCTCCAGCCCGACCGCGCCGATGAAGCCGCCCATCAGGCCGCCGATGCCGCCGCCCTCAGCGCCGCCGAGGCCAAGGCCAACGATCTCCTCAAACAGATTCACGACGGCGCCAGCTTTCGAAGACATCGCCAAGAAATATTCCGACGGCCCCTCGGCCGCCGACGGCGGCGCGCTGGGCATGTTCAAGCGCGGCCAGCTGGCGAAAGAACTCGAAGACAAGACTTTTGCCATGAAAGCCGGCGACGTCACCGACGTGATCCGCACCAAGCAGGGCTATGTGATCCTCAAGGTTGTCGATCACCAGATGGCCGGCATTCCTCCCATGAAGGAAGCGCTTCCCAAGATTCAGGACGCGCTCTACTACCAGAAACTGCAGCCCGCCCTCCGCGCCTATCTCACCAAATTGCGCGAAGACGCCTACATCAATATCAAGGCGGCTACATCGATACCGGCGCCAGCCCCAACCAGACCAAGCCCGATCGAGACCGCCGCGGCCAAGGAAGCCGACGCCAAGAAACTCTGCAAGAAGAGAAAAAAGGAGCTCGGCATCCTCTGATCCTGGCTCGCGGTGCGTGCTTTATACTCAGACAGCATGAAAGACTTCTATATCGGCGATTGCGCGCGCCACGAAAACAAGGTCATCACCTCGACCTTCGTCGTCGTCGGCAAGCAGATCAAGCCCAAGAAGACCGGCGAGCCTTACCTCGCGCTCACTCTCGGCGATCGCAGCGGCCAGCTCGAAGCCAAAATGTGGGACAACGTCGAAGAAGTCCTCGACGCCTTCGAGCAGGATGACTTCCTCAAAATCAAGGGCCTCATCAACAAGTACAAGAATCGCTTTCAGCTCACCATCCACAAACTGCGCAAGCTGGGCGAATCCGAAATTGACTTCGCCGACTATCTTCCCAAGACCACCAAGGACGTCGACGAACTCTGGCAGACTCTGACCACGTTCGTCTCGTCCTTCCAGAATCCGCATCTCAAAGCGCTCGTCCAGGCCTTCATGGCCGATCCTGAAATCGCTGCCGCCTACCGCAATGCTCCCGCGGCCAAAACCCTGCACCATGCCTACATTGGCGGCCTGCTCGATCACGTCGTCTCTCTGTTCCGCTCCTGCGATCTGATGTGCCGGAACTATCCCCAGATCAATCGCGATCTCCTGCTCACCGGCGCGTTTCTGCACGACATCGGCAAGATTCACGAGCTGACCTACAACCGCTCGTTCTCCTACACCACCAAGGGCCAGCTTCTCGGCCACATGATCATCGAGCTGGAAATGCTGCAGGCCAAGCTCGCTCTGCTGCCTGGCTTTCCCTGACGAGCTCAAGACCATGATCGAGCACCTCATCATCAGCCATCACGGCCAGTACGACTTCGGCTCCCCCAAGCTGCCGATGTTCCCCGAAGCTCTCATGCTGCATTATCTCGACGACCTCGACTCCAAGATGGAGGCCATGCGCGCTCATTTCGAGCGCGAAGCCGCTCTCGACAGTCCCTGGACCAGCTACAACGCTTCCCTTGGCCGCCCGCTGCTGAACACCGAAAAGTTTCTCGCTCCGAAAAAACCATCGCCGCCGGAAGATGCAGCCGCCACCCCCGACGCTGAACTCGACGAATCCCCCGATCCAACTCCCACCTTGCCCGGCCTCGACCCGCGCCGGTAAAGTAATCAACCGCACCGGCAGAGGGTGCCCCATTTCTCGCGCGTTCTGTGCGCGAGAAGTGGGGAATTTGATCGATTCGAAGGGGTCCCAAGCCCAAGGCTTCGAAGAAATCCGCACCCAAGCAGCCCGCCACCGACCCCGCTGCCGCGGGCTCCATCCACCTCGATTTCCGCGACGATGTGGTCATCGTCGAGGGGACCGCCTTCGAGGTCGACCCCAAGGGAATTCGAGATCGCCAACGCCTGAACGGACACGGCCCCCACTCAAGTTCATACACTTTCGATTCACTCTCGCCGCTTCCCCCGTTGCCCCTCCCCGCCGAATTCCGGTACATTGGCATCAACACCCGCAATCACCAATGGAGGTCCTTATGCGCTCACGCATGGCTTTACTCACCCTGAGTCTCTATCTCGCTTTCGCCCTGCTCGGATGCACCAGCAAGCCCCCGGCCGACACCACCACCGACACCGGTACTGCTGCCGACACTACCGCCACCGGCGGCAAGGAAGCGAAGGGAGGCAAGGGAGCAAAGGAGGCACGGAAGGAAAAGAAAAAAGAGCCCGTCATTGTGCCCGCGGGAACCAGTGTGACCGTCAGTCTGGGCTCCGCTCTCGGCTCCAAGCTCAGCCAGGCTGGCCAGACGTTCACCGGCTCTGTGGCCAAGGATGTGACGGTTGGGAACGAAGTTGTGATCCCCAAGGGTTCGACTGTGTCCGGAACGGTCACCGATGCCAAGGCCTTGGGCAAGTTCAAGGGAGGCGCGGTTCTGAACATTCGGCTGGACTCGATCAACCTCAACGGCTATGACATGCCCGTTCAGACCGCTGCGCGCACCTACACCGAGAAGGGTAAGGGCAAGCGCACCGCGGTCATGACCGGCGGCGGTGCGGCGCTCGGCGGAATCATCGGAGCGCTCGCTGGAGGCGGCAAAGGCGCCGCCATCGGCGCGGCTGCCGGTGCAGGAGCGGGCGCAGGGGGCTCCGCACTCACCGGGAACAAAGAGATCGTTCTGCCCGCCGAGTCCGCCGTCACTTTCGAGCTCACGCAAGAGCTCAAACTGGAACGGATGTAGCTCGACCGCACCTCTTGCGATCACTTCCGGCCACGTTGCGGGAGTGATCGCAACTCACATTCTCCGGAACAGGTTCTTTGCACAGCACCGCCCCGTACCATGCTCGACTTCGCCCGCTTCGAAATTCTCACCTTCGACTGTTATGGCACGCTGATTAACTGGGAAGCTGGAATTCTTTCCGCGCTTCATCGCATCCTCTCCGCCCACGGAAAGAAAATCGACGACGCCACCCTCCTGAAACTCTACGGAGATTTTGAGCTGCGAGCCGAACAAGGCAACTTTCATCCCTATCGTGAGGTCCTGGAATCCGTCGTCCGCCAGTTTGGCGATGAGTTTCGATTCTCTCCCACCGCCTGAAGAAGTGCGCTCCCTGCCCGACTCTCTTTCCACCTGGACAGCCCTGGCCCGACACCGTCGCCGCTCTTCACCAGCTCAAGACCCGCTTTCGCTTGGCCATTCTCTCCAACGTGGACGACGATCTGTTCGCCCTTACTCGCCCCCAACTCGAAGTTGCCTTCGATGAAGTCATCACCGCGCAGCAAGCCCAAGCCTATAAACCTTCGCTGAAACTCTTCGAACTGGCCCTGAGTCGCATCCATGCTCCTGCCCATCGCGTGCTGCACGTGGGCCAAAGCATCTACCACGACGTCATTCCCGCCCAGGCCCTCGGTCTCGCCACCGTGTGGGTGAACCGTCCCTCATCCCGCCCTGGCGTCGGCGCCGTCAAAGCCGCGGAAGCCAAGCCCGATCTCACCGTCTCCAGCCTGGCAGAACTCGCCGCCGGCGGCAAACACGGAATGAAAACGGAGTGCTGGGTTCAGGTGCGTGATTAGACGGTGCTCTTTGATGGCTGCTTTGCGGCAGCTGCCAAGTATGCAGCGCTCAGTCTGACCTGAGCTATTTCGAAGAGGCGCAAGCAGTGGCGGATTATTGAGAAATGGGCGAGGCCTCAAGGGGCGGAGGAAATCAGGCAAGACATCGAATGGGCGCTGTTCAGCCCCTGAGGCGAACTCCACTCTAGAAATTCGCTGGCAGCTTCACGACTCTCTTCTGAATCGCCCACATCACCAATTCCGCCTTGTTGTGAATCCCCAGCTTCCGCATCAGATTGAACTTGTGCGCATCCACCGTCTTGACGCTGAGTCCCAAAACGCCGGCCGCCGACCGCACCGTCCTGCCCTCGGCCAGACAACTTCAACACCTCGCGTTCTCGTGCCGTCAAAACCCGCTTTCGCGGAAGTACTTCCTGCGAGCAGCCATTCTCCCCGGCGTCTTTCCGGTATTTCCCGCACCATCGCCTTCCGGGCAGCGTGCGTCCCTCTCACCATCTCCACTAACTCTTCCGCGGAAGTCTGCCGCACCGCGCAACTGCTGCCGCTTCGGCTCGCGCTTCCCCCAGCAGGCCGTCGCTCTTCGTGCGTCGTCAGGAACAGCACCTTGCTGCATGCCGACTCGTGCAGAATCAGCCGCTCCGCTTGATCGGCCGCGCACTCGAATACATGCGCATCGGTGATCACCACTTCGGGCCGATGCTCGAATACCTTCCGCAGCGCTTCGGCAGCATTTCCTGCCTCCGCCACCACTTCCATGTCCGGTTCGTCCTCGAGCAAACGTCGCAGTCCCTGGCGCAGCAACACATGGTCGTGCACCAGAAGGCAACGAATTTCTTTATTCGCGACGATTTCTTCGCGTTGAATCTGTGCGTGGGGGCACACAGGGCAACTCCTTCAATGCTGGCCAGAGAAACTTGCGACGCGGCGCGGGTCCGGTTCGAACCCAGACGGAAAGATCGTGCGCTTATTGTACCCGTTGGCGGCGTCGCTTGCTTTGGGAAAATCCAGTTGTCCCGCACCTTTCCTCTCCAATACCGCGGCCCGTGTCCCGCTCTGGAATCCCGATCCCTCCTCGTATCAGGTACAATCGACCGTTTATGCTGCGCTACTTCACTGCGGGAGAGTCCCACGGCGAAGCTCTGGTCGCCTTCCTTTCCGGCATGCCCGCCGGATTGAAAATTGACCAGGCCTTCCTCGACCGGGAACTCTGGCGTCGCCAACAGGGCTACGGCCGCGGCGGCCGCATGAAGATCGAGCGCGACACCGCCCACATTCTTTCCGGCGTCCGCCAAGGGATGACCATCGGCTCCCCATCTCCGTCCAACTCGAAAATCGGGACTGGAAAAACTGGCAGGAATCCTTGCCCGTCGGCGAGGGCGATCCCGCCAAGCACAAGCGCGTGGCCTCTCCGCGCCCCGGCCACGCCGACCTCGCCGGAGCCCTGAAGTACAACTTCCCGGAAGCCCGCTACGTGCTCGAGCGCGCCTCCGCCGCGCGAATCCGCCGCCCGCGTCGCCATTGGCGCGATCGCCAAACTGTTTCTTGCGCGAACTCGGCATCGAAGTCCTCAGTCACGTGGTCACCACCGGCAGCGTCACCCTTCCCGATCAGGTCCCGTGGGAAAAGATTCGCGCCCTCCACGATCGCGAAGAAGTCCTCCTCAACTGCGCCGACCCTGAAACTCGAACAGCGCATGAAAGAAGAAGTCGACAAAGTTCTCAAGACCGGAGACTCGCTCGGCGGCGTCTTCGAGGTTGTCGCCCACCAGGTTCCCCCGGGCCTCGGCACCTACGTGCAGTGGGATGAGCGTCTCGATGCCATGCTCGCCGCCGCGGTCATGTCGCTGCAAGCGGTCAAGGCCGTGGAAATCGGCGCGGGCGTCGCTGCCGCGTTTGCTCCCGGCTCCGCTGTGCATGACGAAATCGGCTACACCGCCAGTTCCGGCTACACCGCCTTCTCCCGCACCCGCAACAATGCTGGAGGGATCGAAGGCGGCGTCTCCAACGGACAGGAAATCCGAGTGCGCGGCTATCTGAAACCGATTTCTACGCTTCGTCGCCCCTTGCAGTCGGTCGACTTTTCCACGCGCGAGCCCGTCAAGGCCGCCTACGAGCGTTCCGATGTTTGCGTAGTGCCCGCGGCCGGCGTCGCCGCTGAGGCCATGGTGGCGCTTACTCTGGCCCGCTGCGCTCTGGAAAAATTCGGCGGCGATTCCATGACCGAGACCCTGAGAAATTTCCACGGCTACTGCCAGCAATTGAAGAATTACTGATGATCTATCCCATCGTAAAATTCGGCAATCCGGTTCTCGAGAAGCCTTCCGAAGCCGTGACGGTCTTCGACGAAGAGCTGCAGAAGCTCATCGAAGACATGTTCGAGTCGATGTACGCCGCCCACGGCGTCGGCCTGGCCGCCCCGCAAATCGGCATTGGCCGCCGCATCGCCGTCATCGACGTCACCTTCAAGGAAGATCCTGACGCCAAGCTCGTCCTCATCAATCCTGAAATCATTCACACCGAAGGCCGCCACACCCAGAGTGAAGGATGCCTCAGCATCCCCGATTTCCGCGAGAACGTCACTCGCCCCAACAAAGTCACCGTCCGCGCCCAGGACGTTCACGGCAAGGTCTTACGAAAAAACCGGAGAAGATCTGCTGGCCCGCGCCTTCCTGCACGAGACCGATCACCTGAACGGCAAGCTCTACATCAGCCACATCAGCGCCCTCAAGCGCGACCTGATGAAGCGCAAAATCCGCAAGCTGATGAAAGCCGGAGAATGGTAGGAATTGAGAGATTGGGTAATTCGGAATTCGTAATGGCGTAATTGAGATTCGTATCAATTGAGATTCGTATCAGGCGAAGCCTTCAGGCGTCGCGTCGAGAGATAATTAGAGACAATGCGCCTTTAGGCGCTGCGAGCGCGAGGCTCATAAACCCGCGCGACTCGCTCAAAGCGGATATTGAACTACTCAATTACCAATTACAAAATTACTCAATGTCCTTAGATTTGGTCTTCTGCGGCACGCCGCGCTTCGCCGTCCCCACACTCGAGAAGTTGGTCGACGCCGGGTTCCGCGTCCATCTCGTCGTGACTCAGCCCGACCGTCCCAAAGGACGCGGCCTCGAACTCGTCCAATCGCCCGTCAAGGATTCAGCGCTGAAACTGAACCTTCCCATCACCCAGCCCGACCGCATCAAGACCAACGACGAATTCCGCTCCCAACTCACAGCCCTCAAGCCCGACGCCATCATCGTCGTCGGCTACGGCCGCATCATTCCCCAGTGGATGCTCGATCTCCCTCCACTCGGCAACATCAACCTGCACGCGTCCCTGCTCCCGAAATACCGCGGCGCCGCGCCCATCCAGTGGGCCATCGCGAACGGCGAAACCGTCACCGGCGTCACCACCATGCGCATCGACGCCGGCCTCGATACCGGCGACATCCTGCAACAGCAGGAACTCGCCATCGCGCCCGACGACACTGCCGAAACCCTCGCTCCGCGCCTGGCCTCGATCGGCGCCGATCTCGTCGTCGAGACTTTGCGCAGCCTGCAAGCCGGCACCGTTCACCCTCGCCCTCAGGACAACTCGCAGGCCACCCTCGCCCCCATCCTGAAAAAAGAAGACGGCCTCGTGGATTTTTCCCGCTCCGCCGCCGACATCTTTAACCGCATCCGCGGCTTCCAACCCTGGCCCGGAGCCTACACCAAATTCCGCGGCAAAACTCTGCAGATCACAAAAGCGCGCCTCGCAACCGACGCCCTGCCTCAAGCCGAACTGCACGTCATCGCCGATCGCGCTGTTGGCCGGCTGCGGCCACAACACCTCCCTCGAACTGCTGGAACTCCAACTCGAAGGAAAGAAGCGCACCCCCGCCCGCGATTTCGTCCACGGCTATCGTCCGCAACCCGGAGAGAAGCTCGGGCTCCCCTGATCTCAAGATTCGAAGGTGCTTGTGGAAAGAGTGCTCGTGGACGGGTGCTCGGTGTCTCGCTGGGTGACGGCTTCAGCGCGTGTCTCGACTAAAGGTGCACAATCCAAGTTGGGGCTTCAGCCCCTGAGGGCGACGATCTTGCCCGACCTTTGTTCGTGCCGCGAACTCTGTGTCCTACCCGTGTCCTCTGTGGTGAGTTCTCTCTTTCCCGCCTACAATCGGAACGCAATGCCTGTCTCGCCCGCCCGCGCCGCCGCCTTCGACATTCTCCTCCGCGTCGAGCGCGAATCCTCCTACGCCTCCGATCTTCTGCACTCCCCCGCCCACCAGCACCTCTCCACTCCCGATCACGCCCTCGCCACCGAACTCGTCATGGGCGTCCTCCGCTGGCGTTCCCGCCTCGACGCCGACATCGCCACCGCTTCCTCGCAGCCACTCTCCAAACTCGACGCCGAAATTCTCATCGCCCTGCGCCTCGCCCTCTATCAATTCCTCTGGCTTGACCGCGTCCCGCAACGTGCCGCCCTCCACGAAAGTGTCGAACTCGTGAAGCGCGCCCGCAAACGCTCAGCCGCTCCCTTCGTGAATGCGGTCCTCAGAAAACTCTCGGCCGCGCCCCAAATCCACCAAGTCATTGCTGAGGAAGAAGCCGCTTCGCCCGAAGCTCTGGCCCGCGCCTTTGCGCATCCCCTTTGGCTGGTCGAGCGTTGGACCCGCGAATACGGACTCTCCGCCGCTCATCAGATCTGCCAGCACAATCAATCCATTCCCACGACAGCCATCCGCCTCCGCGCCCCAGCTGCGGAACAGCAACTCCATCAGGAAGGAATCACCCTGCGGCCCGGAAGCCTCCTGGCCTCCGCCCGCCGCGTCGAAGCAGGAGATATCACGAAAGCTTCAGCATTCCGCAATGGCGGTGCCGTCATCCAGGACGAAGCCTCCCAGTTAGTCGCCGCCTTGATCGGTCACGGATCGCAAATCCTCGACTGCTGCGCCGCTCCCGGCGGCAAGACCTTGGCCATCGCGGACCATAACCCCGCAGCCGCAATCACCGCCGTCGAATTCCATTCGCACCGTGCACGCCTGCTCCAAAAGCTGTTGCGCCCGCTCGCGTCGCGAATCCAAATCGTGACCGCCGACGCCCAGCATCTCCCCGTCTCGAAGCAGTTCGACCGCGTTCTCGCCGACGTCCCCTGCTCCGGCACCGGCACGCTCGCCCGCAATCCCGAAATCAAATGGAGCCTCACCCTCGACGATCTCGCGCAGTTACGCCAGCGCCAGGCCGCAATCCTCCGTTCCGCCCTCGCGCAGGTCGCACCCGGCGGACGCCTCATCTACTCAACTTGTTCGCTGGAAAAAGAAGAAAACGAAGATGTCGTCGAGCCAGCCTTGTCGGAGAACAATTCGTTTCGCCTGCTCGACTGCCGCGCCGAACTCGACCGCCTGAGAGCCGCCGGTGACCTGATCTGGCCCGACCCCGCTTCACTCACGCGCGGTCTTTACCTCCGCACCATCCCAGGCATCCATCCCTGCGACGGTTTCTTCGCCGCAATTCTCCAAAGAAACTGAAGATCTCAGTTGGTCTATCCGTGAAGATCCGTGAAAATCCGTGGCGAAGGTCTCGTCTTACCGCACGTCAAAGCTGACCGCCGCCCCCGCCAACACCTTCTGCCCCGCCGCCGGCGCCTGCGACACAATCATGCTCGCCGGCGTGGCCTCCGCTGGAGGCGCGGTCGGTCCCTGTGCCGACCCCGGCCCCGCCGCCCCAGTTGCATTCGCCGCGTCATCACTCGGCGCCGCGCTCGCCGGCGCCACGACGTTTACATTTCCCAGCCGGAATCCCGCGTCCTGCAAGGTCCGGCTCGCGCTTCCCAGCGGCTGTCCCACGAAGCTCGGCATCACAAACGCCTGCGGCTCCACGGCTGCTGTCACCAGCAGACTGATCTTCGGCGCCGTCACCTGCGCCGCGTTCGCGGGAGGACTCTGCGCCAGCACCTGGTCCGCTGGAATCCCCGGCGCTTCTACTACCGCCATGGTTGCCACATCCAGACCCCGCCGCCGGATGTTCAATTCCGCCGCGTGCTCGCTCTGCCCCGTCACGTCGGGAATCGTCACCCGCGTCGCTCCCAGACTCTGCGCCACCCGCACCTGCCAGCCGCGCCGCACCTTCGTTCCCGGCATGGGCAGTTGCGACATGATTTTTCCCTCCGGAATCTGTGGACTGTAGTACTGCCGCTCGATCGAGATCTGCAACCCGAGTCCCGCTGCCGCGCGCTCCGCTTCCGCGGGAGTCAGCCCCACCAGCGGAGGCACCGCCACTTCCTGTCCGTGAATCGCAAACCGCATTGCCGTCAGCGCCGACACCATCGCCACAATCACCAACACCAGCGCCAGCATCGCAAATCGGATTGCACTTTTCATGTTTCGATGGTCGGCCCGGCGCCGGTCACCAGAATTATAGCCCGCGGTCTCCAGCAATCGCTAACTTAGCATTTTCAATAACATACAGGCTATGGACTCTGCCCACTGGCTTCGGCTGCGAGCATCCGCCCAACCCGAACTGCAATCTATACCAAGTACGAACGTTCTACGTTCGAGGTGCGCCATGACTTCCTCATTGGAGTATCATGTTTGTGTGCGGCGTTCCATCCCGGTTCCGGTCGCATTACTCAGTCTGCTGGTGCTGGTCTTGGCTTCGATCGGCCACGCGCAGATCAACGGTGTCCCCTCTTCCGTGACTTCTCCGGGATTCGGAGGCCGCCCCGTGAACGGTACTCCGCCGAGCGTCACTTCTCTCGGTCCCAACGGCTTCGCGCCCAACCCCCGCGTTACTTTCTCCACCTCCAACGTTCCGCGCGACGCCGATCGCCATTCTCACCGCCACCACCGCGTGGAATTCGCCGCTCCATGGGTGTACGCGGTCCCGGTTCCCTACGCCGTCGACATCGGTGCAACCGATGATGATGACGCCGGTGCCGATGACCACGACGCGAACTACCAGGGAGGTCCCACGATCTTCGACCGCCGCGGATCGGGCGCGGCTTCCTACATTCCTCCAGCCCGCTATGCGACCGCGCCTCGCGCCGCCCAGAATGCCGATCCCTCCGCGCCCGATCCGGGCCCACCGCAGGAACCGACCCTGCTCATCTTCAAGGATGGCCGCAAGCTGGAAGTCGGAAATTATGCTATCGTCGGCGCCACTCTCTTTGACCTGACGCCGGGACACGCCCGCAGAATCGCGCTCGCCGACCTCGATCTCGAGGCCACTCGCCAGCAGAACGACGATCGCGGCATCACTTTTCAGCTTCCGCCCGTCCCGCAGGCGAACTGATCATGCGTCGCCTACTTCTCCTCACCCTGCTCACTACCCTCGCGCCCTGTGTGAATGCACAGCACATGGTCTCAGCCTCGCCCCGCTTCGCTCCCGGCCACAACCGCAGCGGCCACCCGCACGCTTTCTTTTATCCCGTCGCATTCTCCGATCCGTTCTATTCCGACTATCTTTCCAGCACGGGATATCCCGCTGCGTCTCAGCCGCCCGTCGTCATCTTGCAAGCTCCTCCGGCAGAATCCGTACCGGAGCGTTCTTCTCCGCCCGCTCAACCGCTTATGATCGAACTGCAGGGTGATCGCTACGTTCGTGTGAGTGCCGAAGAAACATCAGGAGCAGAATTGATTCATCCGATGCCGGAGTCCGCGACTCCATCACGAAGCCCGTCCGGCGCCCTGATTCGCACGGTTCCCGCGCCGGCCCTGCCGCCCGCAGTTCTCGTATTTCGCGACGGCCACCGCGAAGACGTAAACGACTACACCATTACGTCCGGCGTCCTCTACGCCCGCGCCGATTACTACACCAGCGGATCCTGGAACAAGCGCATTGAACTCTCGTCGCTGAATCTGCCCGAAACCGTCAGCTCCAACCATTCCCGCGGCATTCGATTCCAGCTCCCCTCGGCCCCCAACGAGGTCATCGTCGGCCCGTAGAGATCGTTGCTCGCAACGTCTCTGTCATCAGCCGTCGGTTCTCGCGGTCTTATCTTCACTAACCACACAGACGTGCCGGGTGCCCCATTTCTCGCCTTCTTGGCGAGAAGTAGGGCCCTTTCGCGTTACTTTTCACGGGCCGCAGCCGTGCTATAATAAACGCAGTTCCCAGGGCACATAACATCCTGTAAATACAACCAGTTACAAGATTCTTGCCAGGCTGGAAAAGTGCCCCGTTCCAAACCGCATGCTGTTAGCTAGGAGCTAGCAGCTAGGAGCTAGAAGCTGCCCATGGCTGACGATCAAAACCCTGAACTCCCTCTCACTCCTCCTCCCGGCGGCGATGGCCCCGGCGCGTTGAACATTCAACCCGTCAACATTGAAGAGGAGATGAAGCGGTCGTATCTCGACTACTCCATGTCGGTGATCATCGGCCGCGCGCTGCCCGACGTCCGCGACGGATTGAAGCCCGTCCACCGCCGAATTCTTTTCACGATGCAGCAGATGGGGCTGCAGCCCAATCGCGCCACGCGCAAATGCGCGCGCATCGTCGGCGACGTCATGGGCAAGTACCATCCCCACGGCAACCTCGCCGTCTACGACGCTCTCGTTCGACTCGCGCAGACCTGGAGCATGCGCTACCCGCTGATTTTTGGTCAGGGCAACTTCGGCTCCGTCGACGGAGATCCGCCCGCAGCCGATCGTTACACCGAAGCCAAGCTCGCGCAGGTTTCCACCGCGTTGCTCGAAGATCTCGACAAAGAAACCGTCGACTTCCATCCCAACTACGATGGCAGCGAAGTCGAGCCTGACGTTTTACCCGCGCGCATTCCCAATCTTCTGATCAATGGCTCCGACGGAATCGCCGTCGGCATGGCCACGAAAATTCCGCCGCACAATCTGACCGAGATCGTCGACGCCACCATCACGCTGGTCAACAATCCCAACGCGCAGCTCGCCGAGATTCTGAAATTCGTTCAGGGCCCCGACTTCCCGACCGCCGGCATCATCCACGGCCGCGCGGGAATCTTCGAAGCTTACCGCACCGGACGCGGCCGCTTCATGATGCGCGCCAAGGCTGCCATCGAGAACGTCACCAAAGACCGCCAGGCCATCATCGTCACCGAGATTCCGTATCAGGTGAACAAGGCCCGCCTGGTCGAGCGCATCGCGCAACTGGTCAACGACAAGGACATCGAAGACATCTCCGACATCCGCGACGAAAGCGATCGCGACGGCATGCGCATCGTCGTCGAACTCAAGCGCGGCGCCGAGCCCCAGATCGTTCTCAACCAGCTCTTCAAGCACACCCAGATGCAGGAAAGCTTCTCGATGATCCTGCTGGCGGTGGTCAACGGACAGCCCCGCGAAATGGGCCTGATCCAGACCATCAAGTACTTCATCGAGCACCGCGTCGACGTCGTCCGCCGCCGCACCGCCTACCTGCTGCAGAAGGCGAAAGACCGCGAGCACATCCTCGAAGGCTATCTCACCGCCCTCGATCATCTCGACAACGTCATCACCATCATTCGCGGCAGCGCCAACCGCGCCGATGCCCGCGAGAATTTGGTGCTCTACTTCGGCGGCAAGAAGATCGACATCAACACCACGGGCCGCGCTCCCAAGCTCGATCCCGAAAAGCCCTTCACCACCCGGCAGGCCGACGCCATCCTCGAACTGCAGTTGCATCGCCTGACCAAGCTTTCGATCGATGAAATCTCGAACGAGTTGAAGGACGTCCGCGACAACATCGCCGAATACGAATCCATCCTCGGCTCCGAGAAGAAGCTGCGCAACGTCATCATCAAAGAGCTGGAAGAAGTTAAGAAGCTCTACGGAGACGAGCGCCGCACCCGCATCGAAGACGAAGCCGCCGAAATCGTCCTCGAAGATCTCATCGCCGACGAGCAGGTGGCCGTCACCGTCAGCCACTCCGGCTACATGAAGCGCACGCCCATCTCCACCTACCGCATGCAGCGCCGCGGAGGCACGGGCCGCACCGGCATGAAGACGCGCGACGAAGATTTCGTCGAGCATCTCTTCATCGCCTCGACGCACGCCTACATTCTGATCTTCACCAACAAGGGCCGCGTCTACTGGCTCAAGGTCTACGAGATTCCCGACGTCAGCGCCGCCGGCAAAGGCAAGCACATCGGCAACCTGGTCGGCCTGCAGCCCGGCGAGACCGTCAAGACCATGCTCGCCGTGCGCAATCTCGAAGAAGAAAACAAGTACGTCTTCTTCGCCACCCGCAACGGCCTGGTCAAGAAATCGGAGCTTGCGCGAGTTCATGCACGTGCGCTCCAACGGCATCAACGCCATCGGCATTGAGCAGGGCGACGAACTGGTCGCCGCCCGCATCACCGACGGCAATCAGATCGTCTTCCTCGCCTCGCACGAAGGCATGGCCGTCCGCTTCGACGAAAGCCACGTCCGCCCCATGGGCCGCGCCGCCTTCGGCGTCTGGGGCATCGACCTGGACGAGAAGGACTACGTCGTCGGCATGGCGACCACCACAAAGCCCGGAGCTGAAAGCGCCGCACAGAAATGTGGGGACGGCCGCCTCGGCCGTCCCGGGCGCGCAAGCGCCCGCGTTCCGAGCCCGAAGCCATCGACGCAGCCGTCAAAGGCGACCTGATCCTCTCCGTCACCGAAAACGGCTACGGCAAGCGCACCCCCGCCGACGAATACCGCCTGACCAACCGCGGCGGCAAAGGCGTCATCAACGTGAAGACCACCGAGCGTGTCGGCAAAGTCGTCGCCATCGCGCAGGTCGACGAAACCTGCGAAGTCATGCTGATCAGCCACTACGGCAAAATCATCCGCATGGACTCGACCACGATCCGCGAATCCGGCCGCAACGCCCAAGGCGTCCGCCTCCTGAACATGGAGCCCGGCGACCGCGTAGCCGCAGCGGTAGTCATCGCCCCAGACGCCGAGCCCAAACGGCGGCAACGGAGGCACGCTGATTCAGTAGGCGCTTGCAATCGTTCCTGCCCGAGCATGGCCGAGGTTTTGGGTCCGTGGAATCCCACCCTTGCGCAAAGAACGCGCAAGGATGGGGCACCCGGCAGGAAGGCTTCAGAGGATATCGTCGAGACCCGACGTGTGGGTTTGGCCAGTGAGCCTATGATGCATTGCGACAGCTTGGGACTCTGTCATGCTGGCGATAAGGTCTACACAGGTCCGAGTAATATGCTCCGCTCGACCATTGGCAGCCTTCAGCCTCTCACGATAAAACATTGGGAAGGCGATCCAATCTCGGGGATTTTGGGAGAGTTGGGAAAAAATGGCAAACAGCTCGTCGATCACTCGTTTCTGGCCTTGTTGACGCCCTGCTAGGCTCACAGCCTCGATCACATAGGTCCAAGTCAGCTCCTTCAGCATCGTAACCTCAGCCCGGAGATCATTATCGATGCTGAGGGAAACCCTCCCGTCCTCCTGCCGGGTCAAGTTGGCAGCATTGATGTATCGACCGATCAGGATTGCAGTGAATCGGCGTAGCGCCGCTCGGTGGACAGAGGAGCCATCGTAGGCTCTCGGAAGAGAGAACGTCGACACGACAATGCTGGTAAACGCTTCTTTGAGGTTGCTCTTAGCTGCGAACTCTGAATCATCGCGCCGACGTTCAAAAACGCTCTCGAAAAATTCCTCGCGCTCAGGAGAGTCGCGTTGCGCCAACAGATGCAGTGGAAGTCGACCTGCTCGATAGAAGTCCTCCAAGTCGTGAACGGAGTAGGTGACATCGTCGGCCCAGTCCATTAACTCTGCCTCTATGGTGCGCTCGTTCTTGGCCGGCAGAAGGCGAGTTGCAAATTCAAATGACTCTCGTTCCGACTCGTACGCTCCCCACTTCCTCGGTTTAGCAGGGTTATTTCCTTTTAGCCACGGATACTTGAGAATCGCCGCTAATGTCGCCGCCGTAAGATCCAAGCCGCCGTAAGTATCGGAGCGCGATGCCAGTTGCGTCACGATTCTGAAGCTCTGCGCGTTGCCCTCAAAGCCACCGTGATGTGCAGCCAAGATGTTAAGGCGGGACTCAGCAGTATGACCGAACGGAGGATGCCCAAGGTCGTGCGCCAAACATGCCGCTTCGACTACATCCGGACAGATATTTCCCGCCGCTAAGTTCGGATGACGCTTGGCGAGCTTCTCTGCAAGGCGACGTCCGACTTGCGCCACCTGTAGAGAATGCGTTAGACGATTGTGGAAAACGTACCCGCTGTTGGCGGAGACGACCTGAGTAACCTCAGCCAGTCGACGGAAAGAAGAACTGTAGAGAATACGGTCCCGGTCTCGTTGTGAGGGGGTGCGGTCGTCGCCATCACTTCGAGGGTTCTTATCGTGCAGACGTTCGCTTCGGAGGGAAGAATTCAACACTGCTGCGGTTCCTAGGCCGCAGGGTCGGCGTGGATCTTGATGAGGCGGTGGGAAGTTAATTCAATCACACCTTCTTGAATCAACTCTGAGACCGCACGCTTGATCTCCGAGTCGGTGTAACCAGAGCGGCTGAGTTGCAATAGGAGGTCCATGGGTTGCCACTCGTTCGCTCGAACCTCTCGAAGAACCGCTTCCCGAACGTCGATTGCCGGTGTGGCCATGGTCACCATATTAGGATGCTCCTGAAAGTAGTCCCGGATTCAACACTCTATCCTGTAGGGGGAAAAAGTCAAGTTACGCGCGAGACTCCGGCGTATTCCCTCATCCCTAATTCACACTGTCAAAGCGGGATACGGACTTGTGCCGCAAGTGACCCATCCCCCCAACTCCGCTGTCGGCTCTAATACCGGGGGCATGGGCCACCTCTACCGCAAGGACAGACCGGCTGCCCCAGCCTTCGTGATTTTCGAAGGCTGGGAATTCGTGCTGATCGATCCAGGAGATTTGGACGGAATGAGGTACGACCCGGTGTGACGTTTAGGTAAGACCGTTGGCTTCGGCAGCATCGTGCCCACTCTGCGAAAACCGCGCAGGGCGCGGCAGCCTAGGTTGGGTGGGCCAACCTCCAGCGGCTAAAGCCGGGACTCATTTCATCGCGTCTGCGGCATCGCTAAAGCGATGCCCTGATACGAATCCGATACGAATCTGGAGTTTTGCGGCGAGCTGTAAGACCCTCGCACGGGACACAGTCTTTATTGCAGCGCTTAAAGCGCTGCGCCACCCAAAATCGAGATCTTCGGACTTTGCGCCGCGGCTTAAAGCCGCGACCTTTCAAATCCAATCTAGATCCAAGTCGGATTGAAGCCGCAACCTCTCAAATCCGTTCGCATCTACACCCTTCAAATCCAGGCGCAGCTATTCGGATCGCAGGTGAGAGGCTTTCGTGAGTCTTCGCGAGTCGGGCTTACGATGATGAGATGGCGGAGGGGGAGGCGCCTTGCACTGCGCCAGTTCGGCTCGGCTCGTCGTGAGCAGGTGCCAAGCTTCGCGGTAGCATTCGTAGCGGTAGCTGGCCTTCTTTGCCGGTGGAAATAGTGGGCATAACATGGCCATGGTGCGTCTGCGCCTGCCGAGTAGCAAGACCGCCGGGATCAGGTACCACACATCTTTGGGAATGACGTAGGCGGCGAATAAGTCGATTTCTTTGAGAGTGTAGTCGAGTTTTTTTCTGTGGTTGGGCTTGAACTGGCAGAGATATCCCGCGCCCATGCGGTACGTTGTCGATTTCACCTGCACCCGGAGAAAGTTCGGGCCGTACTCGATGCCGACGTCATACGATTGCGTGTCTCCCCAAGGTTTGCTGATGACGAAACGGCGCTGCGCCGCCTTCGCCATGAACAGCAGCTCGACCCATTCGCCGCGTTGTTTGAAATTACTGAATAGCTCCCAGTCGTTCTTGCCGTGCTTGTTGCTTTTTCGTGTACTCATCCCTGTGATCACTCCCTGTGTTCGTTCCCAATGCTTCGCTCTGAATTCGTCGCGGACCCTTCAGCGTTCCTTCACTCAGGGAAATCCCCACCCTTCGACAGGCTCAGGGCAGGCTTTCTCGCGCAGAGGGCGCGCGAGAAATGGGGCACCCGGCTTTGGCTCACCGCAGTTCGTACTCGCGGGCGGACGAATGCGTCCGCCGCTACGCGTGCTGGTTGGGCACACACTTCGCCCAATAAAAAAGGCGCGACCTGGGGGCCGCGCCTCATTGACATTAAATTGTCTCTATACTTCTAGAATATCAAATTGGAGGGGGCAAAGTGGACATGGTGTCGAACTCTATTTTGTGAATGCTTTCATGGACTTAAGCCCGATCGTGTAATTTCTGCCTATTGACAAGATTTCGCTGAACTGGCGCGCCTGACCGATTTTGCGTGTTGGTGAGTTGGATTTCTCGTAGGCGGCCTCGCGCTCACCCATTTACCAGCGCCATCATGTACTCCGGATACCTTCCTCCCGCCGCGGCTTCCGCGGGAAACACTTCATCGATTCTCCGCAAATCTTCCTTCGTGAGCTTCACCGACTCCGCCGCCACATTCTCCTCCAAATACTTCCGCCGCTTGGTCCCTGGAATCGGAACGATATCCGAACCCTGCGCCAGCACCCACGCCAACGCCAGCTGCGAAGCCGTGCATCCCTTCTCGCGGGCAATCTGCTCGACCCGCCGCACGAGATCCAGATTCTTCTGAAAATTCTCTCCCTGAAACCGCGGCGAGTTCCGCCGGTAATCATCCGCCGGCAGGTCTTCGAACTTCCGGAACTGTCCCGTCAAAAACCCGCGGCCCAGCGGGCTGTACGCCACAAACCCAATCCCCAGCTCGCGACACGCTGCCAGGATCCCAACCTCCGGATCGCGCGTCCACAACGAATACTCGGTCTGCAGCGCCGCAATCGGATGCACCTTCACCGCGCGCCGCAGCGTCGGCACTGAAGCCTCCGAAAGCCCCAGGTACCGCACCTTCCCCGCCTTCACCAACTCCGCCATAGCGCCGACGGTCTCTTCAATCGGCGTCTTGGGATCGACGCGGTGCTGGTAATAAAGATCGATAGTCTCGACTCCCAGCCGCTTCAAACTGGCGTCGCACGACTTGCGAACATAGTCGGCCTTGCCGCTCACGCCGCGCACATTCGGATTGCTCGGGTCCCGCACGATGCCAAACTTAGTGGCCAGCACGATCCTGTCGCGCTTGCCCTTGATCGCCCGGCCAACCAGTTCTTCATTCTTGTAAGGGCCGTAAACATCCGCCGTATCAAGAAAGTTGATTCCGAGTTCGAGCGCGCGATGAATCGTCGCAATCGATTCCTCATCGTCCCGTGGACCATAAAACTCCGACATCCCCATGCATCCCAGCCCCTGCGCCGAGACCTTCAGTCCACTGCGGCCAAGCTCACGAATTTGCATGATGGCACCTGCCTTGTGATGAGTACGATCCAGATAGCTAGTAGATGCCCGGAACGTTGCCGAGGGTGCGCCGATCGCCGATCTTGTGGCGCTATGTGGCGCGGGCGCCCCGCCCGCGAGAGCCTACAGCGACACGCGAATGCGCGGTTTCATGTTCGCTGTGACCTCGCCGATCTGCACCGCGGCAACTCCGGCATCGACCAGGGCGCGAACCAGCGACGCTCCGTCCGGCGTGGAAATCAGCAACCCACCCGCCGTCTGCGGATCAAACAAAAGCGCCCGCACATCGTCTGCAACTCCCGAGTCGTACTCCACCAGGCACTCCGCAAAGTCCCGGTTGTTCTTGAGTCCCCCGGGAATATACCCGGCACGCACACACTCCAACGCCCCGTCGATCAGGGGCACGCGTCCAGCAGAAATGGTGATCGACACATCCGACGCCAGCACCATCTCGCGCGCATGCCCGATCAACCCGAATCCAGTCACGTCGGTCATCGCATTCACCTGAAAATTCCCGCCGGTGATCACCTCCGCGGCCCGCTTGTTCAGCGTAGTCATGGAGCGCACCGCCGCCTCAATCCACGCCGCCTCGGCTTTGCCTTTCTTGATCGCCGTCGAAATCACGCCCGTCCCGATCCCCTTGGTGAATAGCAGCGAGTCGCCCGGCTTCGCCCCAACATTGGCCAGAACTTTCTTCGGATGCACCATGCCCGTGACGGAATATCCAAACTTTGTTTCCTCGTCGCGAATGCTGTGCCCACCAATCACCGTGCATCCCGCCTCAATCATTTTCGATAATCCACCCGCGAGAATCCGCTCCAGGATGGCCAGATCCGCTTTCTCCGGGAAGCAAACGAGGGCGAGTGATGTCAGCGGCCTGCCCGCCCATCGCATAAACATCGCTCAAAGAATTGGTCGCCGCGATCTGCCCAAACGTATAAGGATCGTCCACCACCGGCGTGAAGAAGTCCACCGTCTGCACCAGCGCCTGGTCGGGAGCGATCAGATACACTCCGGCGTCGTCGGCATGATCGAAGCCGACCAGTACATTCGGGTCATGTTGCCGGGCTAATTTCCCAAGCACCGTGTCCAGCGCCGCCGGACTCAGCTTGGACGCTCAACCCGCAGCTTTCACCGACTCTGTCAGCCGAAATGGCTTGGTCTCAGGCACGAGGTCATTGTAGCGGAGGGGGTACAATCCGCGTCTTGCCGCCGAAGTTGCGCTTCGCGGATTCTATTTTGTGGGCGCCGGCTTCCGGTTCGCAGCGTCAGTACTGCGGGGGCGGGCCATTTGGACTCGCCGTATCCGGTTGTTTCCGGCATCGGCGATGAACAGGTTTCCGGAACCATCCACGGCCGCTCCAAAAAGTGAAGTTACATCCGCGCTGGTCGCCGGTCCACCATCGCCCTGGAATCCCTGCGCGCCTGTGCCCACGACCGTGGTGATGATGCCAGTGGCATGATCGACGCGCCGGATGCGGTGGTTCCCGGTATCGGCAATGAACAGGTTTCCGTCATCGTCTTCGTCAATCGCCTCTGCGGTTGATATTTGGGCCTTGACTGCTGGCCCGCCGTCTCCGCTGAATCCCCTGCCATTACCGCCGGCCACGGTGGTGATGATCCCTGTGACATGATCCACACGCCGGATGCTGTGATCCGATGCAATGAGCAAGTCGCCGGACGGGATCCACACACACGGCGATAGGTTGGGGCAAGCCGGCGTCTGTTGCAGGGTAACCATCCCCGCTGGGAACTCCGCGACCTCTTCCGGCGACCGTAGTGATGATGCCGGATAGCCGATCCACGCGTCGGACGCGGCCGTTGCCGGAGTCGGCGATGAACAAGTTGCCCGCAGCATCCACGGTGATTCCCCAGGGTTCGTTCAACTCGGCGTTTCGAGCGGGGCCACCATCGCCGCTGAATCCTCTGAAGCCGCCCACTATCGTTGCAATGATGCCCGTGATCTTGTCGACCCGCCGGATACGATTGTTATTCGTGTCGGCAATGAAGAGGTTGCCCTCGGCGTCTGCTGCTACCCCCCTGGGGTCGTTCAACTCCGCCGCGACGGCCAGTCCACCATCCCCGCTAAAGAATCCGTCACAACGCCCCTGGAAACATCGCGGGTTGCCCGCCGCAGTCGTGACCACGCCCGTCACACTATCGACTCGCCGGATGCGGTGATTCAGAGCATCGGCAATCCACAGGTTGCCGGAAGCATCTATCGCCAATCCGAAAGGGCTCGTCAACCAGGCCGCGCTGGCCGGACCGCCGTCACCGCCTGATCCGCCGGCGCATGCTCGTACAAACGGGCTACAAGGATGCATGCCTACCACTGTGGTGACGACGCCAATTTCAGTTTCAGAGAAGACAGTCTTGCCGGGCAGCGCGCGGGCAGAAGCGGAACCAGCATCCGGATTGCGTGCATCCCCCGCTGGAGCCTTCCCGGTCGACGATTTTTGTGCTCTTGAACTGGTCTGTCTGAAGGCGCCGGCGCTCGGCACCGCAGTGACCGCCATGAACAACAACGTTGCCGAAAGCAGGAAACGAACGCGGCGTTGCATAAGCTCCCCCAAAATTCACCGCAGCGGCCACCCTACTTCACCGTCACATCCGTCACGCGAATCTCCGGATAATTTCGGTTCCACTGCGCGGATATGCTGTCAAACGTCAAACGGAACGGTTGCTTCTGTCCCGGAGCCAGAGGAGAAACGCTGACGTCGACCGGTTCAAGATAAGCTCCATTGGTCCTGACCACCTGGAGTGGCACTTCTTCGCGCTGCGCCAGTTGCTCCATCGAATCGTGGAACACCACTTCCACCACAACATGGGTCACGGTCTTGTCGCCCGTATTGGTAATCGTGCCATCGACATAGCTGACCGTGTGACCGATGAAATTCTCCGCCGCGCTCATCTTGAAATCGGAAAGCTTCAGGCTGGCAAGGTAAGGCGAGGCCACCTTGGCGGCCTTGGGCGGCTCCTGCAATAGAAACGCAGCGGCGAGCGCGCCCCCAATCACGACAGCCACCGCGATCCCAATGATCAAACGGCTGGAGTCGCGTTCCTCGGCGACCGGTGTTGGCTGTCCCAGGCTGCTCATGAAAAGAATTGTAGGCCGTTGCTTTTCGGTTGTCGATTTCTCTTGTTCCCCTGTGTCCTCTGTGTCCTCTGTGGTTAGAGTTTTCGCGCGGCCAGCAACTTCGCCGCATTGTCGTGATAGACCTGCTTCAGGATCGCATCGTTGAGCCCGAACCCGTTCAGGCTCCAGTGATAGGAAAACTGGTCGACCTCATAAAAGTGTTCGTCCAGCGATTCCAGGATTCGGAACGTCACCCGGTACATCGCCTTGTCCACGCCCATGTCGGTCCCGTACACCAGCCGGTCCGCATGCTTCTCGTAGAATGTAGCGGCAAAACGCGGAATCGGCCCGGTCTCGGCATAGCGCGCGGAAATATCCGCATACAGATTCGGATTGCGGTCCAGCACTTCTCCCAGCCGCGCCAGATCGTAATCCAGGTTGGCGAAGTGGCACGCGACGAATGTCGTATTCCGGTGCCGCGCCGCCGTGCGCTCCAGAATATCGACCATCCCCGACAGCCCGACAATATTCGGCTGATTATCGAGTCGCCACTCGTATGCGTTCATCAGCCCGTCGTTGTGCCGGTCCATCTTCTGATACATCCAGATCGGGTCGGCCACGTGCAAGCTGATGGGCATCCCCAGCTCGCCACATTTGTCCCATACCGCATCCATGCGCGCATCATCCGGATGCATCCCCGGAGCGTTCGACTTGCCCGATCTTAGTCCCTGGCCCTTGTCGTGAATCTCTCCTACGCCCCGCGCGCCCGCCTGCTTGCAGCGCTCCAGTTCCTTGACCGCGGCAGGCCCGAACCCCGGCTTGTCATATCCCGCCAAATCGAACCCGCACCACATCTCAAAGCGCTCGGGATGCTTCGCATACTTACGCTGAATCTCGTCAAACGCGGCGCCCGTCGACATTGTCAGGATGATGGTTTTCTCAATTCCAACTTCGTCCATGTTCCGGACCCACTCGTCGATCTCAGCCGCGGTCTTGGCGTAAGGATGCGAGTGCATGTCGATGACAGGGAATTTGGCCTTCGCGATCTCGGTAACGGGAATCTTGTAAATGGACTTCGGCCGGTAGTCCTTCAGCAGGATGGTTTCAGGCGATGCGGCCTTCGTCGTAGCCGGAGCACCGGTGTGCGGGTTGGCTTTCGCGTCTTCCGCGGTGAGGCCGAACGCCGACGCCGAAGGAAGTCCTGCCGCCAGTCCAGCCAGGTTGGCCCACTGCAAGAAGGATCGTCGATTCATGGAGTCTCCCAATGTGACGGAGTCGACCAGGTCTTCCCCGCGAACTCTGCGAAGTCTCAGCGCCCTCCGCGTGTAAAAGCTTTTGCGTCCGGACCGCACCTGAATCCAGAAGAAGAATTTCTAAGCTGAAGTTCGCAAGAAGGCAAGCAGAAACAGCACGCCGAGCAGAGTATCCACTCCGGCAAACACCAGGTCCGACGGATGGATTCGGTGCTGGAAATGAAGAACCAGCAGGGAAGCCCCGTACCCGAACTTCTCGAGCATCGACGGAATCATCATCATCCGCAAGTGCACCGGGTCCCGCGCAATGGCCAGGAACGCAAGCTGCCAGGCCAGCCCCACGCTCACGAATCCGTAGTAGAAGCCGGGATGCGTGATGGCCGGAGGGTCCTGCCGCCCAATAACGTCAAACATAAAGTAAAGAGGTGTGAGGACGAGAAGGCCCCAGATGCCTGCGATCCAGAAAACAATCTTGGCGAACTTCATTTTGCTACCTCAAGGCCAGAGCTAGCTCACCCACTGGAAACTTTGACAGCATACACATTGAGAGTGACGCTGTATTCTTGTGGGATGTAGCTGTCCGCATCTCAGCAACAGAGGTTAGTGTATATGGTCGCCGAAAACAGGAACCGTCTGGACGCAGGAATTCTCCCTCTCTGGAACGCAGTCTTCTGCCTGGATTGCGAAGTGATCAGCGGCAGTCGAGGTGACGAATGCCCCGCGTGCAAGAGCCGCTCGCTCGTGAGCCTCGCTCGGATGCTCGGGGGCAGTTTGCTCGCGCATCGGGCACAACACTCTCACGAAAGCGAAAGTGGATTGTTCGACATCACAATTGCGGTTGAATTGCAGCAGATGCACGCCAAAGACTTGAGCACCACCGTTGAGAGGTTGACCAGTGTGCTGGGCCCGAAGCTCGCACGCGACCGAGCGTCATTCCACATCAATGTGAAGCCCGCCGTAGACCAACTCGACCGACAACCCTCGCTTTTTCTGGAACGGGATGCCGCATAGAGCATTGATCCCCTAGCAGGCTCCGGAAAAACTACAAATGCGTGCACCATGGTGGAAGAGCGGCCCTTCTAGGGCCGCGTAAGACATTTGGAATCAGTGTGGGCTTTCAGCCCCTGTGGTCGCTTGTTCGTAGATTGGCACATTTTTCCCGCAACCTCCTAGGGTCCAGCGTCAAGGAGTGTAAAAGGATCTTACGCCAACTGATGCTAGGTTAGAGGTAGGCGTTCGACCAACCCACGTGGTCGGGGAACGCATCGTGTGTTGAAATACTGGCATGAGCACAGGACGAGGTGAAGCCCACACTGATTCCACATGTCCTTACGCGGCCCTGGAAGGGCCGCTCTTCCACGGTAGGGCACGAATTATAGTTTTTCCGCAACCTCCTAAAGGACCACGACATGGCAATTCCGTATTACCACGTTGATGCATTCACGGGTGAGCTCTTTGCAGGTAACCCGGCGGGGGTCTGCATCCTTTCCGCTTCTCTCGCGGATAGCACCATGCAGAAAATTGCGGCTGAGAACCGGCATAGCGAGACCGCTTTTGTTGTTCCTCGCGCGGATGGTGATTTCGACTTGCGCTGGTTTACACCCAAAGTCGAGGACGACCTATGCGGGCACGCGACCCTGGCATCCGCCTATGTGCTCGCGCTGCGGAAGCACAACGTGTGGCCGGTTCGTTTTCACACCCGCAGCGGCATGTTGACCGTCGCTCAGGACAAGAACAAAGACGGCTTTGAAATGGACTTTCCCGCTCAGCCACCCCAACCCTGTGAGACGCCAGTCGGCCTTTTAGCAGCCCTGGGTTTGAAAGAGATGGGCTTGAAAGCGGCGCTCGTCATGAAATCGCGCGATTACCTCGTGGTGGTGGATCAGGCCGAGCAAGTGAGAGCGCTCTCGCCCGATGTTGTCGCTCTTGCCAAGCTGGACGCCGGGAACGGAACGATTGTTACCGCTCCCGGCGAAGGCGACATGGATTACGTGTGCCGGATGTTTCTACCGTCGGCCGGCATCGATGAGGACCCCGCAACCGGCTCGATACATTGCACCCTGGCTCCATATTGGGCGGGGCGGCTGGGTAAGGACACGTTTCGCGCGCAACAACTCAGCGCCCGCGGTGGATACCTGCAGTGCACACTCGGCGGCGATCGCGTGAAGATCGTCGGCCGGGCACGCCTGTACCTTCACGGCACGCTCGAACTCTAAAGCGTCTGCCTCCAGAGCAGGAACCTGACACGCGCCGGCAACCGCTTCGTGGCAATTTGCCTTTAGGGCGACGAGGTTTTGGCGTCGCGAGGAACACGCCGATACCGGATACCTCGCCCATCTCCCCGCGGCATGTCACTGGCCGGCAACTTCATGGCACTGTCAGACAAGTCTGGAACCCAGCACTGGAGTACCCTCTTTTCGCAAAAGTGCGTTGGTTTTTCTGTGTGCGGTGCCCGGCGGCCGCAGTCGTGTCGTGGACGGTGACTTCCCGGTAGGAGAAACTATGAAGCGCTTTGGGCAGTGGGTATCCCTGGTTGCAGTCTGTATGGCCTTGAGCAACGCTGGCTTTCCGCAGGCTTCCTCCAGTTCTCTGCGAGGAACCGTGACCGATCCCAGTGGTAGTGCAATCCCCGGCGCCACCGTGATCATCGCCAACCCGGAATCGAAGATTACCAGAACTGCGTCTGCGGGAGAGTTGGGAGATTACCGTTTCCTTGCTCTGCCGCCCGGCACCTACACCCTGACCGTCACCGCCACCGGATTCGCGCGCTATGAGCAAACCGGGATTCAGTTGCTGGTGAACACCCCGGCGACGGCCAACGTACAGCTTAAGGTCGGAGCCGCTTCCGAGCACATCACGGTCACCAGCGAAACCCCCGCGCTGAACTTGGTGGACGCCTCGCTCGGAAACTCTTTCAATCAGACCCAGGTCCGGCAGATTCCTCTGGAGGGGCGCAACGCTCCCGACTTGCTCAGCCTGCAGGCCGGCGTCTCCTACACCGGCAACCGTCCCGATATCGACAGAAACCAGGATACGCGCAACGGGTCGGTCAACGGCGCGCGCAGCGATCAGAGCAACATCACGCTCGATGGCGTGGACGTGAACGACCAATCCAATGGGTATGCTTTTACTTCGGTATTACCGACCACTCTTGATTCCGTGCAGGAATTCCGGGTTACCACCTCGAACTACAACGCCGACCAGGGGACTGGTTCCGGGGCCCAGGTATCGCTGGTGACAAAAAGCGGGACCAACAGCTTCCACGGCTCTCTCTACGAGTATCTGCGCAACACGATTACCAGCGCCAATGACTACTTCGTCAAGACGGCGGAATTGAGCAGCGGCCAGCCCAATGTCCCCGACAAGTTGCTGCTGAACATTTTTGGAGCTTCCCTGGGAGGTCCGCTGAAGAAGGACCGTCTTTTCTTTTTTGCCAATTACGAGGGCACGCGGCAGGCCGCGCAAGAGAGCACGGTGCGCTCCATCCCGACCCCAAGCCTGTGCAAGGGTAATCTGCAATACGTCGATGTCAATGGCGCAACTCAAACCATGATGCCCGCGGACATTGCGAAACTGGATCCTCTCCAGGGTGGATATAACCTCAGTACCAATGTCAATCAGGGTCCGGGAATCAATCAAGCCATCCTCAATGGCAGCACGGGCTACTGGGATAAGACCTTCTGTACCGGCCAATTCCCGACCAACGACACATCGGTGGGCGACGGCTTGAACTACTCCGGCTACCGCTTCCGTGCACCGGTGAGCCTGGACAACAATGCTTATATTGCCCGCCTGGACTATCACGTGACGTCTGACGGCAAACACAGTCTGTTCTGGCGCGGCGCCATGCAGAATCTGAACAATCCGCAGGCGCCGTTTCTGCCCGGTACGCCTCCCGAGCAGGTCGTGGTGGACCACAGCAAGGGGTTCGTGGTTGGGTACACTGCAGTGCTCAGCCCCACTCTGGTCAACTCCCTGCATTGGGGATTCACCCGGCAGAGCACCGGCTTCCAGGCAGGCTCGCCGCAGCAGCATTGGAATCTGTTCTACGGTCTCGATCAGGGCGTCGTATACAGCCACAACGCGCAGACCCCGCTGAACAACTTCCTGGATGATTTTTCCTGGACCAAGGGCCGACACACCCTGCAGTTTGGGACGAACCTGGGGTTCGCCCGCGATCCTCGCGTGAGCTATGAACATTCTTTCAGCGTAGGCAAGGGCGCGACCAACTGGATGGCGCCCACCGGCTTCGCCAACACCCGCACTCCCATTACTCTCGGCAGCCCTCTGGATCCCTCCTACATTGGCTTCCCAGAACCGGCGTCCAGCCCGCAGTACGACCTGCCGATGTTGGGCTTGCTCGGCATGGTCTCCGATCTGGTCAGGAACACGAACTATGACAAGACTGGAGCCAACCTGGCAGAAGGCGTCCCGGTGAAACGACGGTACGGAATGAACTGGTACGAGTTCTACGGGCAGGACTCCTGGCGGGTGAAGCCGAACCTCACTCTGACGTATGGCGTGCGCTGGTCGCTATTCCCACCGCCGTGGGAGGTCAACGGCTACCAGGCGACTCCCACCTGCGATCCCAATCAGAATCCCGTGACGGGATGCCCGTCCTGGAGCCTGAACGCCGGCACGGAATTCAATCAGATGGTCCAGCTCATGAACCAGGGCAAGGGTTACAACTCCATTCCCCTGGTCTCGTTCAAGCTCGGGGGACCAGCGAACAACGGGCCTGGCTTTTATAACTTCGAAAAGTCGGATTTCTCGCCGCGAATCTCGATTGCGTATTCACCCCAGCCCGAAGGCGGCTGGATGAGGAAACTGTTTGGTGACAATGATAAGACCGTAATCCGCGGCGGATTCGGGAAAGTGTACGATCGCGCGGGCATGCAGCTGCTGAGTACCTTCGACGCGAACGCGCCGGGGGGCCTGAGTTCAACCGTGCAGAACCCCTGCTGTTATCTGACCGATCCCGCTACTTTTCTCACCCCTTACGACACCGCGGACGGCGTGCCCCGCATCACCAACGTCAATACAATTCCGACGTACACGCAAGCCGGAGTGCAGATCTTCCTTGATCCTCCTCCGGGCCAGTTCCCGCAAACGCCTGCCAACAGCAGCCAGGCCATTACGTGGGGGGTTGACCAATCCATGAAGACTCCCTACTCCTATACGTTTGATTTTTCCATTGCCCGCGAGTTGCCCAGGCAGTTCACGGTGCAACTGGCTTACGTGGGCCGCTTGGGTCGCAACCTGCTGACGCAGCGGGACCTGAGGCAGCCGCTTGACCTGAAGGATCCCAAGTCTGGAGTTGATTACTACTCGGCCGCCACTCGACTGTCGCAGCTGGCCCGGCAAGGTGTCGCGCCCAATCAGATCACGGACCAAATGATTGGCCCCACGGCTCAGTATTGGCACAATATGCTGGGGCCGCTCAATTCCAACGCCACCGGTTATGAGGTGTACTTCAACTACGGGGGCTGCACCATTACCCTGGCCAATCCCAACTGCGTCGATCCCAACCTGACCCAAGCCGTGTACGGCCTCTTTACCGGCACCGGCGCGTATCCCGGCAATGAGGTGGTGGGACTGGGGAGCGCCCTACCGTCTCGGCTCAGTGATCTCTGATGAGCAGGATCGCCACGCCGCGACCCACGCCCGCATTCAGCAACTGGTGATGGAGTGGTTCCCCATGTTGAAAGGCGTGAAGTTCACCCACGCATGGGGAGGTCCGGTGGGCATGCCCCGCGACTGGATGCCGATGACGCAGTTCGATGCCGCAACAAAAGTGGCCACGGCGCGAGGCTATACCGGACAGGGTGTTTCGACGACCAACCTGACGGGCCGCGTCTTGGCGGAGTTGATCTCGGGCAAGCGTACTGCTCTCAGCCAATTGCCCATCGCCCAAAGACGCTCACCCGATTGGGAGCCCGAACCCTTGCGGTGGCTCGCCGTCCGCTATATGCAGAATGCGTTCTTTCGGATTGACGAGGCCGGGAAGCAGGGAAAATCCCAGCCCAAGGACGCGGCTTTGGCGCAGTTTCTGGGAAGGCACTGAGATCTTGTCGGGCCGACGCTGCTCCGCTTAGTTCGGCTTGGAATACCCCTGCTGCGCGACCCCTGTGCGCACGAAATCGCGCCCACCTCGGTCCTGCTCGCCATCCGATGTCTTGACGCCGGCTTGTGCGCGGAACTTGCGAGGACAAATGCCAAACTGCCTGCGGAACGATCGGCTGAAGTGCGCGGAATCGCTGAAGCCCCAGGAGAAGGCGATCTCGGTGATCGTCTTCCGGCTCAGGCGAGGGTTTGCTAAATCACTTCTTACATTGCTCCAAACGCCGTTCGCGAATGCAGTTCCCCAACGTGTGGCCGGAGTAGGAGAAGAGGCGATGCAAATGGCGAATGGAAATATCAGCCGCGGCCGCGATCTCTGCCGGCCGGAGCCCGGGATCCGACAGGTGGTCCCCAATAAATCTCTGGATCCGCGGCCGAAGTTCCGGGTGTCCCCGCTCGCCGGACTCCGCGCAACCGATGCAAGCCGATAGAACCTGGAAATAGGCGTCCAACGCCGCCGCGCCTTCTTCTTCCTGGAACTGCTCCGCCTCTTCATACAAAGATTGCGATAACCGGGAGAGGATGGCGCCCGCGCCTCTGCTTCCGCAGATACGCTGGGTGATTGGAATCTCGCGCACTTGCAGACGACTCTCCATCATCCATCGTGGCACGCGCAGGTAGAGACGCGCACAGTCCGTCCCACAACTGGAGGACCATGGACGTCCCGAATCGATCAGAGTGGTATCTCCTGGGTTGAGCAGTATGCTGCGTCCATGTTGCCCGTAGCGCCGGATGCCCGCCAGTTGCGTGATCACGATGCAGGAACGGTTATCGGAATTGATCGTTTCGGAAGGCCATTTCCAAAAAGAGAGTGGGCTGGAGGAAAATCGCGTCAGCGGCAGGCCCCCAACATGACGAACCTCGATCGCACCGTGAAACGACGACTTGGGAAGCTGAATGCGGCAGTCACCACAGATCTGTTGCGCATTCCACTGCCAAGCGTCAATACGATCAGAAGCCGGCAGCAGGTCGGTTGTGAACAGCTGCGACATCATGGGCCCCCAAGCTCTTTGCCGCTGCCTTTCCTCGCTCCCTGCTCAGCAGTCGCGAGTGCCGGCCTCCTGGCAAATCCCCAATTACAGCATGGCCAACGGCTGTGGAGCGAAACCCTAGCACACCTGCTAAATCGGGTGCAAGAGTAATCTTCCTCACCTGGAGGGCCAGCAACCACGATCTTGTCTGCTTATTCAATCCGCGTGTATTCCGAAGGAACCCTCAACCTTCGGGCGCGTAGAGACTCTCCCCCGCACTTGCCGGTGGCAATCGCAAACAATACGAATAGCAGACACACTAATTGCAGACAATACGATAGAAGGCGGGCGCCGCACAAACGACTAGCTAGGAGGCTGCGGAAAAATTACAAATGCGTGCACTCCTGTGGAAGAGCGGCCCTTCTGAGGCCGTAAGGCATGTGGAAGAGCGGCCCTTCTAGGGCCGCGTAAGGCATGTGGAATCAGTGTGGACTTCAGCCCCGGTGGTCGCTTGTTTCGTAGAACTGTACGTCTTTCCGCAACCTCCCAGGCGAGCGAGGCCAATCCGTAAGTCAGGACCTTACCGGCTGCCTGGCCGCACTGCTGGCTGGGACGGGAAATAACGCACTGTGACATCATCCCCGATATAGGCGACTCGACTGTCGGCGGTCGGCCGCCGCCGCGCCGCCGGAGGGTAGGTGAAATAGCGAATCGTAACGTCTTCTCCGATGTAATCGACTTCATTGTTTCCGACTCGCACTCGCCGGAACCCCGGCTTCGCAGGATTCGCCGGGTTGGCGGAAACCAGCCCGGGCTGGGCTGAGGGCGTGGGTTTCGCCGGCAGTGCTCCCGCGGGTTTGGCGCTCGCCTGTCGATCCATGGCGGTGGATTCCGGTCGAGTTGAAGATTCCAGGAGCGAAACCTGGCGGCGAATGTTATAGGCAGTCCAGCAGAAGACGAGCGCGAGAGAAACCGCCGCCAGTGCCAGGTTCCGAGTCATTTTCGTCGTGAGCCAGGATCGCCGGTTGCGTATCGGAAACCCCATAGCCGCTGTCGAGTCGGTTTCGGATCGCGGGCTCACGGAATGCATGGGGGATAAACCGGGCAAAGATCCAGTGTCGTTGAGAAACGTCTCCGCCTGACCTGCAACCTGCGGAACCGTGCACCGAGTGATCGGCAGCTGGGCAATCGGGTTTGTTTTCCGTTCAGGCGGGGCGGCCTGAAAAGGGGCGGCCTGAAAAATGGTCGCCTCGATCTGTCGCGCCATCAATTGATAGGTGCGCACCTCGCCGTCCCGGAAGGCGTGCGCATCGCTGAACAGGACCTCCAGGACTCCCGCCAGGGCTCGGGTCTGATAAATCGCCAGGATTAGAAGGGATCGGGCTCCAAACTGCCGACAAATCGATGCCTCAATTCGGGTGTCTGTCTCGGCATCTTCGACACGGAGAATCTCGCGACTTCTATTGGTCTCGGCTGAAACTGTCAGTGAGGCGGTTACCTGCCGCCCTATACATGATGCGCGGCTTCCGCTTCCGGCCCGGTAAATGAGTTGCTCCCCCTTGAGAAGGGCGACGGCTACTCCCGTGGCGTTAGCGACGTTCAGGGCAGATGCAACGATGCGATGCATTGCACCCTCCGCGTCGAGCTCTCCCTTGGTCACCAACCGTTGGACTTCCATGATGGCGGAGAGCGATAGGCTATTGATCTGACTCTCCTGCACCGCAAACGCGCTGGCCAAAAGCTTCTGGAACGCTTCCCGATCGACGCTGGAAGAGGCACTCATACCCAACTCTGTGGCAATACTGGCAGGCGAACATGGTCAGGCGGGCGGCCGGAACCACTTCCCCCCAACCAGGCCCTCTGTGAGTCGCAATCTACAAACATTCTACCGCTGCCGGCAACTGGCAGAACTGACAGCCCGCATGAAAATAGTTGCTCCCCGACGAGTCCCGGTCGATTCGGAGATCAATCGGGCCGGACTTGGGCGATCCATCGATCCGGTATTGCGTTTGGATGAAGCAGGGAAATCAGCGATTTCACTCATCCCCGCAACGGACAAGGCTTGCCGCTGAGAACGAATTACGAATTCCGAACAAACAGAGTCTACCCGGTTGCACAGCCCCAGGACTTCGCTATGGTATTCCCAGCCGCTTTCGTCTCGGTGTCCCGTCCTGCAAAGAGTCGCTGCCTTCACCTGTCCTCCATCTTTGCTGGACTGTGGGCGCTTGAATTTGTCCCATTGAGGGGGGATGTCATGCGGAAACCCGTTGCGCAAATACATTCATCACTATCGCGTTTGAGACACGCTCTCGAATTGTGGCCTTACGTCTTCGTGGCCGTTTCTATCGCGGGCTTGGCTTATATCGCATTGGATGCCGCTCGATGAGGAATTGGCTGGACTTCATTATTCGGCGGCCCACAATCTGACGGATTCCTGTCCGCCTTCACGGAGCGGGAAGCACAACCCGGAACGGCGTCCATACTCCGAACGGAAACGCCTTCGTACGTGGGCTCAGGCCAAACCCCGTGATGACGGTGCCATTTGCAGAAACACCCGCAGCCGTGGTGACTTGGACCCACGCGTCCGCCGTGTGGACGCCTTGGGCCTGCAGCACTGCTCTCAGCGACTGCATCCCGGTTGTAGCCGTCCAAATGAAGGCGTCATTGGAGTCGCTTAAACTGGAGGTAAGCGATGTGCCGACGATCACTGAGCCATCGCGATTGGCTGCATAAGCAGCACTCTCGGGTCCGCCCAGAGTTCCGATATCCTGCATTCCAGTCGCGGCCGTCCAGCGAAATGCACGCCAGAAGCCACTCGCGTCCCTGGCCTCCCCCACGATCACGGAGCCATCCACCGAGATGCCAACCGCGATACTCTCGGTTCCGGTCGTGAGTCCAAGGTCTTGTAATCCTCCCGAGGGCGTCCACCGGAATGCATGAAAGGTCGCACCGTTGGCGTCAGAACCTTTGAGCGCGGCGCCGACCGCTACCGGCGCTGCTGCGGTTCCGGTGACACCGAGGGCTTGAGTCTGGTCCGCATTCCCAGGGAACGGCCCAAATTTGCCGACCTTTCCCGATATCTTCCACCAGTTGTCTTGCCCTACCACCATGTTTCCGTCCGCAGTCACCCCATTCCCATAAAGCAAGGCCACGGGCAGAGTTACCATTCCTGTTGTGGCTGTCCAGCGAAACGCGCCAAAACTGTTCTGACCTTTCGGAGCATCCCCAATGATGACTGAACCGTTTGCAGATGTGGCCAGGGCCATGCTGCCGATGCTGCTTCCCAGGTCGCCGAGTAGCAGATATTTGCCCGCTGCTGTCCAGCGAAATGCCTCGGTTTTGTCGGAAGAAGTGCAGGTCGTTGTGCCGTCCCGGCAGACCCACGCATAACCCACAATCGTCGAACCGTCTCCTGATATTGCGTTCGCGAAGGTTCCCGCCCCGCGCATCGCGCCTGGCATCTGGCCCAGTCTTTGAAAGCTGGCGGTTTGCGCTGCTGCGGACAGCGCGAGGTTGCCGTCACGACCACGAGCAGTCCCAGTGAAATGAGCGTGAAAGTGGATTCAAATCGGCGAGCGTTTGGGCGAATCATGCCAACCTCCAGACGACTCCAGTTTGCCCACCGAACCCGATGAAGCGGTCCGGGGGAGTTCCTGCAGAGCCGGGCCCGCCTTTCGGCATAGAACGTTACCCAAAACCGCGGTGGCATTTGTCACGCGTGAGTAAAAGTATTGTCTTAAAACAGAGCACATACGCAGGCTTGCGTCGTTGGCGTTACCCGCGTTTACACACATCGACCGGTTGTGGCTGTAGAGCAGGAAGGTTCTGCGGGCGTGATGTTCCTCTACTCGCCGCCGACGGTGAGCCCGTCCACGCGAATCGTCGGCGCGGCGACCGAGCCTCGGAACTCCAGATCATTCGCAATCTCGGAAATGTTGAAAAACAATTCCTTCAGATTCCCCGCCACCGTGATCTCTTCCACCGGATACGCGAATTCCCCACCTGAAATCCACATCCCCGAAGCCCCGCGCGAATAGTCGCCGGTCACCAGGTTCACGCCCTGTCCCAGAAATTCCGTGACGTAGAGCCCTTCCTTAATTCCCGAGATCAACTCCTTCGGCGTCTTCGCGCCGGGCTGCAGGAAATAATTCCCCGGCCCGATCCCCGGCGTCCCCGCCAGCCCGCGCGAGGCATTCCCCGTAGTCTGCAGGCCAAGTTTTTTCGCCGTGTAGGTGTTGAGCAGATACGACTTCAGCACTCCGTTCTCGATCACCACGGTGCGCCGCGTCGGGAACGCCCTCGCCATCGAACGGAGTCGTGCCGAAACCTCCCGGCGATGGTGCCGTCGTCGATGATGTTGACGTTGTCCCCGGCAATCTTCTGTCCCAGCTTGCCCGCAAGAAACGACGCCCCGCGGTACACCGAGTCCCCGTTCACTCCTTCGAAAATGTGCTCCAGAATCGAAGTCGAAACCATGGGATCGAAGACAATCGGCACTTGCGCGGTCTTGGCCTTGCGCGCGCCCAGCCGGCGCAACGTGCGTTCCGCCGCCACCTTGCCGACTTTCTCGGGCGCATCGAGCTTGGTCAGCGTGCGCGCCACCGAGTACCAGAAATCGCGCTGCATGGCGCCTTCTGGGTCTGCGCGATCGGCACCGCCGCCACCGAACAATACGACCGCCGATACTCGCCCACAAACCCGTGCGAATTCGCCAGAACCTTGTGCCCCGTAGCCGCGTCGAACGATCCGCCTTCAGAGTTCTTGATGCGCGGATCAAAATCGAGCGCCGCTTTTTCCGCGCGACGCGCATAGTCAATCCGATCCGGACCGGGCAGGGAATACACGTCTTCGTGATACAGAGCCAGGTCGCCGGAAAGCGAGCCCAGTTGCGAGGCTTCAGGAATTCCCCCAAAGGGATCTTCCGACGTGATTTTCGCCAGCGTTCAACGCGGACGTCACCATGCGGTCCAGCCCTTCGCGGGAGAAATCACTCGAGTAGGTGCTGGCCGCACGCTGCCCGAAGAACACGCGCACACCGATCGACTTCGATCCCGACTCTTTCAGAGTTTCGACCTGCCCGAGGCGTACGAGCGTGGAGAATTCGTCACCCTCGCGGACCACACATTCGGCGGCCGTGGCGCCGCCGGCCATAGCGCGGCGGACAATGTCCTGCGCAATCTCGCGGAGATCGGTTTCTAGTTTCGGGTTTCCAGTTTCGAGTTCAGTATGCGGCATTTTATTTTGATTGAGACCTTATAAATTGTCATCCCGAGCGAAGGGAGGCGAAGCCGACCGCTACGGGAGGACAGAGATTTGCAATGTCCGTGAAGATCCGTGTGAATCCGTGGCCGATAAGTCTTACTGCATGAACCCGCCGGGATCTTTTCTGGCAGTCCCGCCGACCGTGAGCCGATCAATCTTCAGCGTCGGAATGCCCACGCCCACCGGCACGGCCTGCCCATCTTTGCCGCAAGTGCCCACGCCCTCGTCGAGTTTCAGATCGTTGCCCACCATCGAAACCCGCGTCAGCACGTCGGGCCCGTTGCCGATCAGCGTTGCACCCTTGATCGGCGCCGTGATCTGCCCGTCTTCAATCATGTACGCCTCGGAGGCCGAGAACACGAATTTCCCGTTGGTGATGTCCACCTGCCCGCCGCCGAAATTCACCGCGTAAATGCCGCGCTTCACCGAGCGAATAATGTCTTGCGGGATCATCCTGCCCCGCCAGCATGTAAGTGTTGGTCATGCGCGGCATGGGGATGTGCTCGTAACTCTCGCGCCGCCCGTTGCCGGTATCGGAGATGCCCATCAGCCGCGAGGAAAGCTTGTCGCTGAGATATCCCTTCAGAATTCCATTCTCGATGAGCACGGTTTCCTGCGTCGGCTCGCCTTCATCGTCCACGTTGAGCGACCCGCGCCGCCAGGGCATGGTGCCGTTGTCGACCACCGTGCACTTTTCGCTGGCCACCCGCTTGCCCACCAGCCCCGCGAACGCAGAAGTCTTCTTGCGGTTGAAGTCCGCCTCCAACCCGTGTCCAACGGCCTCGTGCAGCAGCACGCCCGGCCATCCCGGCCCGAGCACCACTTCCATCTCGCCCGCCGGAGCCTCGCGCGCATCCAGTTGCAAAATCGCCTGCCGCGCCGATTCTTTGGCAAAATACTCCGGCGTCTTCTCGCCGAAGAAGAAATCGAGAGCGACGCGTCCGCCACCGCCCGACGTCCCGCGCGCCGAGTTCGCCTCGGTCTTCGCAATGCACGACACGTTCATGCGCGCCAGCGGCTGCGAATCTTCCGCAAATGTCCCGTCCGACCCGACCACCAGAATGTTCCGCAATTCGTCCGCGTAGCTGGCCCGCACTTCCTGAATTCGCGGATCGTAAGCGCGCGCCGATTTATCGGCCCGCATCACCAGTTCGACCTTGGCGCTGATCTCCGCGTCCACCGAAGGCAGCGTCACCGGATACAGACTGCGCGCCGCGGCTTTCTGAAACCCCGCCACCGTCGTTTTCGCCGGCGCGCTCGCAATCAATGCCGCGGTTCGCGCCGCATGCAGAATGCGCTCGGCCGAAAGGTCGTCGGTATAGGCGTAGCCCGTGCGCTCCCCGGAAACCACCCGCACCCCGCAGCCCGGCCGAAATCCCCTGCGACGCCGACTTCACCATCGACTCGTCCACCATCAGCGAGGTCGACGAAAGATATTCGAAATAGAGGTCGGCATAATCGCCGCCCGCCGAAAGCGCGGCCGCCAGATAGCGTTCCAGATCATGCTCGGTCAGGCCGTAATGGTCGAAGAAAAATCGTTGTTTATCCACGTAAATTAGATGCCCCCGAGATCGCTACGACTCGAAACCCAATCACTCTCTTCCTTCTATTATCCCACACGCAATCGCATCCCTCCCCATCCGGCCAAGTCTTCCACATCCCTGCCGATAACGATGGTCACTCGTCACAGACTCCGCCCTGCCGAATGTGGACAATTCACTCGTGACCCCCGACGCCCTGAGCCGCACCGTGCAGGACTTCCTCAGCGAAGCCTCCGGCGCAGTCGTGCTCGAGGACGGCGCGGTCGCCTTCGATCTGGGGCACGCCAAGTACTCGATTTCCGGCGAGTACAACAAATGCCTGCTGCACCTCTGGTCGGCCGAGCGCAACACCGTCCGCCGCGTGCTCGACGCCGAGGTGAAAAACGGCACCCTGAGGCTGGCCGTCCAGCGCCTCGGGCAGTCGCGTCCCACCAAGCTGGAAATTTGCCGCGAGCGCGATCGCCGCTCCCCCTCCGCCAAAAAAGCAGCCCGGGCCATGCTACGAGCAGAAACTGCGTCGCGCCCTGGAACGCCACTTCCCCGGCCTCGCCATCACCCGGCTGACCACCGCCGTCGACCTGGAGAAATCCTTTGGCCCGATCTACGCCCGCGGGCTCCTGCGCCAGGGCCAGTCGGCCTTCGCGGTCCTGGGAGTCAACGCGTCGGAGACTCAGGCCTCCATCGATGCCGCCCTCACCTTTGGCATCCTCTGGCTCGAAGTGTGCCGGCTGTCCGCGGCGAGTAAGTTCCTGGTCGAGGGTCTCCACTTGTTTGTGCCTCACGGCTGTTCCGCGCTCGTCCGCGAGCGCATGGCCAATCTGAACCGGGCGGCCGCCAAGTGGAGTTTGTTTGAACTGGACGAGCGCCACGACGCGTTGCTGGAAATCGATTGCACGGACCGCGGCAACGTCGCCACCCGCCTGGTCCACGCGACCAACGAGGCCGCAGCGCTCGAAAGGTTCGCCGACTCGATCGCCAGAATCAAGACCATCCTGCCCAACTGCGAGGTCGCCGTGCTTTCCGCCGCCGAACTTGCCTTTCGCTGGCGAGGCCTGGAATTTGCCCGCGCCCGCATGGGCGCCGAAGCGGCGACGTTCCGCAGCCGCCAGGAAATCGTCTTTGGTGTGGGCGCCGAAGAGCGCGTCCTCGATTCCGGCAACTGGCCGCTCTTCCTGCAACTGCTCACCGCCGTCCGCGACGTCCGCCATCCCTACGGCCCGCGCCAGCATCCGCTGTTCCGCCTGCGCCCCGAACGCTGGCTGGAGTCGCTGGTAGTCGCCGACGTCAGCGTGATCGACGAGCGCCTTGGACCCCGGTGCGCTCTATTCGCAGGTTCCCGCGTTCTCCGCCTCCGACCGCGCCATGCTCGACGTGTTGACCGTCACCCACGACGGCCGGCTCGCAGTCGTGGAACTGAAGGCCGACGAGGATATCCACCTGCCGCTGCAGGGCCTCGATTACTGGTCGAGAGTTCACTGGCACCACAGCCGCGCGGAATTTCCCCGCTTCGGATATTTCCCCGACCGCGAACTGTCCGCCGAAAAACCTCTGCTGTACCTGGTCGCCCCCGCATTACACGTTCATCCCGAAACCGACGTGCTCCTGCGCTACCTCTCGCCTGAGATCGATGGGAATTTGTGGGTATCGACGAGCGCTGGCGCGAAGGAGTAAAGATCGTGTTCCGCAAGCGCCCCGAACCTCGCTCTGCCCGCGCCGAGGCAGAAGCCCGGAGCACTTCAGAATCCCGGCTCCCAGTTGCGATCTGATCGAAAGCCAGCCGCCCCGGCTGCCGACCGGCTGCGAAAACGTCAGCCGCGAAGCGGCGAAAGAATGCAGCCCACAGCGTAAGCTGTGGGTAGTGCAAAGACGAAACAGGAACAAGCCCCGCAGGGGCGAAAGAAAGCAGACGGGGCCAGCCCACGACGCCGTGTCTACCCCTTCCACGCCCCCAACATCCGCCGCACATCCACCAGCTGCGCCAGGTGATACGCATTGTGATCCGCCACCAGCAACGCCTCCCGCAAAATCGTCTGCCCGTCACCCCACGGAATCCGCGCGAACAAATCGGTCTTGCGATTCGCGACCAGGTTCTGCATGGCCTTCAAGTCCCGCCGAAACTGCTGGACGCTCTTGTTCCACGCCGCCGCGCTTGGCGGAGCCTTCCGTCTTCGGCCAATATCCGCCGGGCCAAGGCGGAGAAACATGCTTAGCATTGCGGCTGAACTCGAGAATGTCCCACTGCGCCAGGCGCAAGTGTTCCAGCAGCATCCACGACGAGTGCGGAAACTTCGCCGGCCTGACGCCCCGCAGCTTTGCCGGCAAGCCTTTTACAACCTCCTCGAATTTGGCGTGAGCGCTCCCGCCAGCAAGAAGCTCGAGAAGATGTTTACGCAAAGATTGTTCGTGATCTGCAGTCATCCGATTCCTCCGGTGCGGCGCAACTCCAGTGTAGCGCGCGGAGGCTGTAAGGCCAGGATAACGATGCTGACAGGAAAGGTGTCGTTCTGCGGGGCTTTGCGTCCTGAGCGGCAGTCCTTCGCGGACTCTGCGGTTAAAAAACCAAGGTGAACACCGCCAACCGCTCGCGAAAGTGCGCCAACGGAACTACGACCAGGACCGCCGCCCTCCCGCTTACTTGTTCTGCGCAGTAGCCGTCTGCGACGGACCTTCGTCGACCACGCCCCCGATGGCGTCGCCCGACAGCACCAGCTCCACGCGCCGGTTCTGCTGCCGGCCTTCCGCCGTATCATTCGACGCAATGGGCTCGCTCTTGCCAAACCCGCGGGCCTCGACGGCACTGGACGGAATCCCCTGCTGCACGAAGTAATCGCGCACCGACTGCGCGCGATGCTCCGAAAGATCTTGATTGTACTGATCGCTGCCCACGCTGTCGGTGTGTCCTTCGACCGCAACATGCAGGCTGGGATAAGCCAGCACGATCCCCGAAACTTTCGCCAGCCGCTCCCGCGCGCCGGGAAGCAGTTCGAAGCTTCCGCTGCGGAACAGAACGTCCGACATGTTCGCGATCAACCCGCGGGCCGAGTCGCGCGTGGCGAGAATCGAATTGAGCTGTTGCAACAACCGGGCCCGCAGTTCCTGCTTTTCCTTTTCGGCCTGCTGCCGCAGACTTTCCGATTGCGCCGCCGCGGCGCGAGCCTTATCCGTTTCCGCGGCAAGTACCTGCTGCTGGGCCACGGCTTCGGCCTTGGCCTTTTCCGCTTCTTCCTTCTGGCGCGCGGCTTCCTGTGCAGCCGCCAGCGCTTCCTGCTTCATGCGCTCGGCTTCGCGCCTTAGCTTGTTCGGCCTGAGCGCGAGCCTGCTCCGCCTGGGCACGAGCTGCCTCCGCGTCGCGCCCGCCGCTTGGCTTCCGCGTCCGCGTCCGCGCGAGCCTTGGCTTCGCGCGCCGCCGCCGCAGCCTGCGCTTCATCTTCCGCTTTCTGTTTCACGGCCATCAACCGCGCTTCTTCCGCAGTCTCGGTAGCTTCCTTGGCGGCCGCTTCCACTGCCGCCTTGTTCTGCTTTTGCCGGTAGATTTCTTCCGCGTGCATCAACTGCTGCCCGGCCTTCGAAAGAATCGACGCCGCGTACTTGTCCGCCGCCGCGATATGCGCGATGCGCACCGCATTGCGCGCCTCAAACAGCTCCAGCGGCGTCTTGCTGTCGATTCCGAAAATCGCATCCTGAATATGCGTGTTGGTCGAGGAGTACGTCCCGCGCGTCACCAGTTCGTACCGGGCGTCAATCTCCTCGCCCCCGCTGCCGTTGAGCGCAGCGCTCTCCATCACCACCATGTTCCCCGGCTGCGTCACCGCGAAATACGGCTCCGCGGTCACGATCATCCCAAACGTCTGCAAGTCGGTGAACGCTTTCACGTGCGCGTTGCCATTGTGATCCAGAGAAAGCTCGCCCAGATTGACCGGACGCCCCTGCGGCGAAACCGCCCACGCCACGTACGTCAGAAATTCCAGCCCAAACTTGGTGGCGTCTTCCAGCCCCTGGAACTTGGCGTCGATCTCGAAGTTGGTCTTCTTGCCTTCCACTTTGGCTTCGCCCGAGGCGCGCCGCAGCAGATCGGTCCCCTGAAAATCCACTTTGGTCGTCCCGCCCTGCAGTCGGTAGTGCACTGCTTTGGTGGTGCGCGAGACCGTGGTCGCAGCTGTGGGAAGCCAATTCGCGGAAGCAGCGGATTGCGTCTGCGCAACCGCCATGGTGGCGAGCGCAAAGACGAAGACGAAAATGGCCAAAGACAGTTTTTTCACGAGGTTCTCACTCTGGGGGAGATAAGAACTGGCTAATCTGCTTAATAATCTTCGTCGATGTGCGGCGGAATGCAAAGAACAGGAAGGGATAGCACTTTAGTCACGTCGATCGAGCCAGCAATTGCTTGGGGATGCCCCTCCCTGTCCTCTGTGTTTAAAGGTTTTGGGTTCGACCTCGCAGAACTGGCCAGGTCTAACCCGTCACGGAATGAACGCCATCGCCCCCTTCGGCCCCACCACCAGCACCCCGCCTTCCGGATAGGCGCTAGCCGCATTGAACTGCATCCCCAGTTTCTTCTTCCCGTTAATGCGTCGCGGATTATGGGGCGGTCGAAAGTCGAACACGAGATCCTGCCCGACGATCAAAATCCTCTCCGGCGACACGCCTTTCACCCGCATCTTCTTCTCCACCAGAGCCTTCCTGGATCGCCTGCGCATTCACTTTCCGGTCATAGGCCACGGCCGAGAAATACGCCAGCGGATGCAGCGCCGAAAGGTTCCAGGTCTTCCCTCCATCCCCGGTGAACGCCAGATTCGGCCCGTCGTCGTTGGGATGCTTGTAGTCCCCTCCGGCAATCACGCCGTGCATCGCATCGCGGAAGGCGATCGAAAAAATCCCCGCCGACTCCGGCCCATGCACCATGGGTGTGTCGAAAACCTGCCAGCTCTGTCCCCGGTCCGGGGAGTGAAACACGCGCGCCGCCTTACCCCCAGTAGCGAACCAGAGGTTCGAATCCGATCCCCCAGGCACAATCGCGACGCACGAGTTCGACGCCGCGAACGCGCCCTCGCCTTCCACTGCGGCCGGCAGTTGCGCCGGCGGAACCGCTCGCCAGTTCTGCCCATCGTCCGTCAGCAGAAGTTCGAACTTGAGTTTCCCAGCTTCGTCCGGAATCGGATCCCCCAGTACCACCCCGTGCGTCGAGTCCCAGAACACCATGGAGTCGAAGAATCCCTTGGGATTCGTGTTGGTGAACTGCAACTGCCAATGCAGGCCCGCGTCGCTGGTGTGATAAATCCGTGACTGTTCGCCGGGCCCCGCCGACATCAGAAAAGCTTCGTCAGCAGAGAATGCGACGACCGCCCGAAAATCCAGTGCGCCCGCGTCCGGCACTTGCGCCGCAGTCCATGTGCGCCCGCTGTCCACCGTCCGCAGATAAGTCCCATGCGTGCCGCTCGCCCATGCGATTTCTCGAGACACAGCGCTGACTCCACGCAAGCTTTCGGTGGTATGCGAGATCAGGACGCTTGGCCGCGATTGCGCCACAGCGACGGTAGCGACGAGAAACACCAGCAGGCAGCGCATGAGGAATTGTCGCAGAAATCGGCCCACGGGAAGAAGACTTCCCGCCGCCTTGCTTGCCGACCCAAGACACAACTACAATTCGGGAACGCTCGGTTCTGGCTGGTGTTCGTAATCCGCCGGACGGTTACAACCATTAGCTCTTCTTCGACCTCATAGTTGTAAGTTGTCGTTTTTTCGTCGTTTCGTACTTCGGGGTCTCCACTCGTGCGTTCCCATTTGCGTAGGCGGCGGGCGTCCTCGGGTGTGCCGCCTTGTGTCCGCGAAGATAGAAATTGCTAGTCAGTGATCGTTAATCATTTCGAGGAGAGCGTTTATGCGTCGAATTTCTTGGACACGGGCGGTTTGCACAGCCGGATTGCTGATGATGGCCAATGAATGGAGTTTGGCGCAAACTCTGAAGCCTCGTCCTCCCGCCGCGCAAAACGCTGGACAGGACACGAATTCCGACGCTGCGGCATCGCAGCCCGCCAATGCTCCTCTGGTGACGGTGGCAATGAGCGTCCCCGCAGGCACTCCGATCAAGGTCGCGCTCGATTCCGAGGTGCGTATCCGGACAGTGGGACAGGCGATCCGGGGCAAAACCACGCAGCCGGTTTATGCCTTCGACAAGCTGCTGATTCCCGTCGGCACGACGGTGAACGGAAAAGTATCGGCGATTGATGCCGTACCGAAAAAGACGCGGACCCTGGAAGCGATGGACGGAAATTTCTCCCCGGTGCGCGGAGTCCACGTGCAGTTTGATGAACTGGTGATGTCGGACGGCAGCCGAGTGCCCATGCACACCGTAGCATCACCGGCTCCAGACGGAGTGTTGCGCTTTGTCCCGGCCAACGAGAAGGTCGCGAAGACGAACAAGGTACAGGACGCCGCTTCGAAGAAAGTCAGCGCAACCCGCCAGGAGCTCCGGCGGCAGTGGGCCGAACTGCAGAAGCAGATCCACGAGCCTGGAAAAATGCACAAGCTGAAACGTCTTGCCCTAGCGCAGCTTCCTGTTCATCCGCAATACATTGACGTGGGCACTAGCTTCAATGCAGATTTGCAGCAGCCTCTGGATTTTGGCACCGAGGCTGTCAAGCCCGAGACGCTCACCAACATCGGAGCTCCACCGCCTTCGGGAAGTTTGGTGCACGCGCGCCTGCTAACTCCGTTGAATTCCTCGATTTCCAAAAAAGGAGATTCGGTCGAGGCGCTGATCACCGAACCTCTGATCGCGTCCGATCATCTGATTTTGCCCGAGGGAAGCGTCATTCGTGGTTCGGTGATGCAGGTGCAGCCGGCACGCCGCTTGGCGCGGAACGGCCAGTTGCGAATCCTGTTTCACGAGGTGGCCCCGCCGAACGGAATCGAACAGAAGGTCGTCACCAGCCTCGAAGGCGTCGCGGTGGCGAAAGGAGAACACCTCAAACTCGACGCCGAAGGCGGAGCGCAGGTGACGACCCCGCGAACCCGGTACCTGACCACGGGCATTCAGGTCGCGCTGGCGGCGGCATCTGCAGTTCCGGACGGTGACCGGAACTTGCACGGAGGCGGAGGCGGCGACGTCGGTGGTAGCGCTGCCAATGGCGCCTCCGGCTTTCGCTTCGTTGGCATGATTGTTGGAGTACTGGCGCGCTCCCGCGTGGTTGCAGCCGGCTTTGGCGCCTACGGCGCAGCAAGTTCCATCTATTACCACTTCCTCGCGCGCGGGCGCGACGTGGTCTACCCAAAGGACATGGCGATGGTGATTGGACTGGGCGCGCGCGAATCCAACCCCAGTGCGGCCCCCTTGCCTGAACACGAAACCGATCCATCCGCAAAAGCGCCAACTGGGCAGTAAGCTCGCAGACTCCGTTCCCCTAGCGGACTCCAGCCGCACTTACTTCGCCGTGAAGTCGGCGAACGACGCGGTCTTGCCGATGTAGACCCGCAACGTGCAGCGTGCCCCGACGTGGGCGAACGCTACTTCGAGCGTCTCCGACGGTTGCTGCCACCTGCGCGGTTTCCATTGCCGCCCGCGCAATGTCCTGCTTCTCGTCATACGGCCGCCCCGGCAGTAACGTTCTTATTCACCACCAGCGTCCAGTGATCGCGCGCCGGGATCGGATAGACCGTGTAAGCGCCGATCGGAATCACCGAACTCCCCAGACTAGTTGCGCCTCGGTGAACAAAGTCATGGGCGTGCCGCCCGGAGCCCAGGGCTTGCCGTTGGCGGGCTTCTCCTTGTTGGCGGGCACCGCGTTGTAGCGCACGTAGACCTGGCGCCCGTCATCCAGATTGCAGGTGGTGGTGGAATTGACGCCGCCCGATTGCGCGGCCAGCCAGGGTGTCCACAATATCGATATGAGTACAGCTCTCCAGACGAGTGTCGCGGACATGGTTGGAAAGCCTCCGCGCAGAAGTGTAGCGCCGGACCGGCTTAAGGGGAAGTACTTTGCGGGGCCGTGACCACTGGTTTCCTGCTGGACAGTCCCGTTCGTCGTGGGTCTTCGGTGATGTTTCCCCGGCCCCCGGTGGTTGCTACCGTCACTGGCAGGTACCGGTGCGTCAGGTACCAGACGAGGACCATCCAACGAGGGTAATCAATGGCGAAATCGAAATTAAGAATTCTTTATGGCGAAGGCGATGGGGACGTTTTGACAACGCAGGCCGCGGCCATGGAAAAGGCCGGGCACACAGTCCAGCAGGCCGAGGGACGCAAGGCCGTCGACGAGGCCCTGAAGAAGAGCTCGTTCGACCTGGTCGTGCTGGGCCCGACCCTGACCCGCAATGATCGTCATCACCTGCCCTACATGGTGAAGAAGGTAACGCCGAGACCAGTGTACTCGTCATGCACGCCGATGGCAGCCGCCATCCGTACGTGGATGCCTGCACCGATACCGGCGCCAGCATGGAGTCGGTCCTGAACCGGATCGAATCCATGAAGATTGCCGGCATGATGCCGGCCGCAGCAGCAGCAGCGGCAGGCCGCTAGTCTGGAACTGGCTCAGGAATCGGTATTGGGAAGGGCGGCCTGCGCGGCCGCCCTTCGTTTCCATGTCGTTCAGGCATCGCAGCGAATCATTAGCCATGGTACGAATCTCAGATCGGTTACGAGGTGGGATTTGCGTCGACGGGTTGCATCTTCGCCATCTGTCTACAGCTCTCTTTGGCAATGTCTAAAGGGCATCCAGATGTGACCGATGATTCAGCTCACGGCTAAGAAGTGCGGAAAATCGGCACTCGTCTGTGAAGAGCGGCGCTCAAGAGTGGGCACCCGGACGGTAAGCTTGGCTGGGAAATTTTCTGCATTGCCGAAGCCAACACGCCGTGGGTGCGCTGGAAGTAGAATGCCTCGAACGTAGAAAGTACTTGCGGTACACGCGAATAGTCAGTAACAGTGGAACGCCATGCCGGGTACGCTGCAAGCGCCTCACGCTCGCAAAACCCGCACAAGTGGGACTAAGGCAGCGTGCGCGGCGCCGGCTTGCCCGCCGCCTTGTAGTCCTTGGGATAAACCACCAGGCACCGCCGCATCCCTTCGCCCTCGCTCTCGGTCCGCAGGTCGGCTTCGTCGCGCAGCGCCAGGTGAACGATGCGCCGCTCCCGCGACGACATCGGACTGAACTGGTACGGCGTCCCCGTCTTCCGCACTTTCTCCGCGGCCACGCTTGCGGCGGTGCGCAGTTCCTGAATGCGCAGCGAACGATGGTTCTGGCAGTCGAATCGATACCTTCTCATGCTCGCCCGAAGGCAGCCGCAGCATCTCCAGCGCCAGCAATTCCAACGCGCGCAGCAGTTCTCCGCCACGGTCCAGCAGCAGCGCCGAATCGGGCCCGGAAAAATCCACCAGGATTTCGGGCTTCTCCCAGTCGCGGTTCTCCGGCAGCGGCGGATCCACGATGATCCGGTACTTGAGACGCAGTCCGCCATGAGTCACGACGGCCTGCAGAAACTCGTTGATCTTGTTTGCAGCAGCGATTTGTCGGGAATGGACATGCGAAATAGCTCCTAGCTTCTAGTCACTAGCCTCCAGCTTAAATCTCCTGCGTCCGCCAGGTGACCCATTTCTCCCCGGGTGCCCCGTTTCTCGCGCCCTTTGCGAGAAGCGGCGTCTTGCACGGCTCCACTGCGCCCGCCAAGCCAGTGGCTGAAGCTAGCCGCCAGCCGCTTACTTATCCTTCTTCCGCGCGCGCTTCGCCATCATCTCGCGCATTTCGCGCCCCAGGGATGTTCGGTTCATTACCGCTTGCTGCGCGATCGAAATCAAGTTGGCTTCCGCATAATACAGATTCAGGCCCGCGGCCAGGCGGAAGAAGATGAAGCCCATCATCAGCGGCATCATCACCGTCATCATTCTCTGCTGCGCCGGATCCATGCCGGCCTGCGGCGTCATCTTCTGCACAATCAGCATGCTGACCACCATCAGCACCGGCAGAATATAGGGAAACGGCTCCGCCGCCGACAAATCATGAATCCACAGCCAGTGCGCGTGGCGCAGATCGAGCGCGGCCCCCAGCATGCGGTAATACGCGATACAGGAACGGGAACTGGATCAGCATCGGCAGGCAGCCGCCCGCCGGATTGACGCCTTCCTTCTTGTAGAGAGCGCTGATCTCCTCGTTCATCGGGGCCTTGCGCGGATCGCGCAGGCTGTATTTCTTGTACTTCTCCTGGATGGCCTTGATCTGCGGCGCCACGCGCTGCATCTTCAGCATCGACTTCATCTGCGTGATGCGCAGCGGCAGCAGCGCACAGACTGATGATCAGCGTCTGCAGCACGATCGCCCATCCCCAGTTGGCCACGACGTGACGGTAGGTCCACTTTAGCCAGACGAACAGCGGCTTCGCGATGATGCCCCACCAGCCGAAATCCACCAGGCCGTTCAGATCGTTGTCGGCACCTGTTACTCCCGGGCACCGAAATCTTCTGCAGGACCTCCAGTTCCTTCGGACCGACGAAGACTCGCTCCGTCGTCGGACCGTGCAGGTTGCCCACCGCCGCCCCGAGCACGTCAACGTTTACCGTCTCTTTCGAGTCCGCCTTCTGCGGATCGCGGGCCACCGACAGCGGGTTGCGCAGCGTCACCATCGCAGCGGAGCTGGGATCGTCGGGGATGAAGACCGCCGCGAAATACAGGTCCGTAGGTCCGGCCCAGTGGAATGGCCCGGGAATCGTGTCTCCCGCCGCTGATGTCGCTGCACTTCGAGAAAACCGTAAATCCACACCGGATGGGCAGCCGCTCGATGTCCTTGTTGAACTGGTAATCGATCAGCACCGGCGGCATAAAACGCGGGCGTGGTCTGATCTGCCGAATCCCGAAGGCCATGCGGGCAGCGCGGCAACGTCACTCCCTTTCGTATGTCACGACTGGTTTCGATATTCACGATGTAGGTATTATCGAAACTGAACGTCTTGCGCACCGACAAGTCCTGGTCGGCATATTCGAAGGTAACCGTCGTCGGCGATGTCTGCTTGCCTTCCCGCGAAGCGACGTAAAGCACGGAGCTCAGCTTGTTGCGCAGGCTCTCATCGTAAGTCCACAGCGAGAGCGGGTAGCCGTACTTCTCCGCCGCCGCGGCATTGACCAGATCGAGCAGTCCGTTCTGCTCGTCGTTGTCGAACTTCTTCAGAATCCAGGATTTCACCTGCGCGCCGCGGTTGGTGAAGGTGATCCGGTAAAGATCGTTCTCGATGACCGTCTCGGTTTCGCTCGCCGCCTGCTTGGTCACCACGCTGGCCGGGCTGGCGTGCCGGCTTCACAACGGAGGCGACCGGAGTCGCGGCCGCCGCCGGGGCCTGCGTCTGGGCAGGCTGCACCTGCTGCTGCTGCGGCTGCGGCGCCGCCGGTTGCGGCATATATTTTTTGAGTAGCGGCTGGAATGCCAGCATCACGACGAACGTCAGCAGGAAAACCAGCATCAGCCGCTTCTCGCTGCCGGGTTCGTGTTGTGGATTTTGAATTCTGGCAAAGTTACCGTTTCCTCAAAGCACCGTCGGGTGCCCCGTTTCTCGCGTCCTTTGCGAGAAGCCGGGATTTTCCCTGCCCTTCACCACCGGATCGTATCCCCCATCCGCAAAAGGATGGCAGCGCAACAACCGCCACAAAGCCACGCAGCCCTCCGCGCACCGCGCCGTACCGTTCCACCGCCTCCATCGCATATTCCGAGCAGGTAGGAACGTAGCGGCACGCCGGCGGAAACATCGGCGAGATGGCCCACTTATAACCTCGCAGCAATTGCAGCACAGCGAGTTTCGCGACGTGGCGCATGAGACTCAGCGGAGAGCCGCCTTGCACCGGTTTCCTTCGTGATCCTTCGTGCCCTTCGTGGTTCAAGCTTTTTCTCTCTTGCCAAGCTTCTGTTCTATCACTACGAAGGCCCGGCTGACTTCGTTCACCACCTCGCCGAAATCGACCGTCAGCAGCGACTTTTTGGGGTTGATGACTACATCCGCGCTCGGCCCGGCAAGTGGCCGTGTAAGCCGCACCGCCTCACGCAACCGCCGCTTCATCCGGTTGCGCTCGACCGCTCCGCCCAGCGCGCGGCCCACGGTGAATCCAATGCGCAGCCCCGAACCTGCGGCGGACTTCGCCGCGGGAGTCATCGTGACGCCGCTGCCCGCCTTCGGCCGCTCCCAATAGAACACGGTCATCGACGCCGAAAAATGCCGCCGCCCCTGCTTGTACACGCGCTCGAAATCGGCGTGCCGCAACAGCCGCGCGCTGCGGGGAAATGCGCCTTTGCCGGCCCGAGCTTCGACGGCTCGGGCTCCAACGGTTCGAGGCTCGACACCCCGCGCCACGACATCCCGCGGCACAGCATCAAGATTCGATTCTCCAGGCACACCGTCAGTCACAGTGTCTCTAAAATTCCAGATCGCTATTGCAATCACTGGCACAACAGCGGGTTGCGCGGACGTTCTCCTCCGCGCCACTGGACTATTCGCGGAAACCTGGTTTCACCGAGACCCGTTTGCGCCCCTTGGCGCGCCGGCGGGAAATTACCTTCTTGCCGCCCTGGGTCTTCATGCGCGTGCGAAATCCATGGATCTTCGATCGCTTGCGCCGGTTGGGTTGGAATGTACGCTTGGGCATGAAAAGTAGCTGCTCCTGATTCGTTCGACAGTGTTAGGGCAAACCATGAGTATAAATCACCCCCCGCATTACCTCCAAACCCGCAATCCCGAAGGTCAGCTCCAAATACAAATGCCTCAACCATGAAGGACACATCTATGAAACCGTCGGCTGCGTCAAGTGCTTTTTGCGCACACGAGCGCGTGCACTCGGAAGACGAGCGCCATTTCGCTCTATGGGAAAAGGTTTTGCCATCGTCAACCCCCAGGCTCGCTGCTAATCGTTCGGTCTGAACTTTTCGGTTCGACCTAAACATCTATCCGATCGACTTCGACCATGATTATGACTGCAAACTCCACTTCTCGCGAAGGGAGCGGGGTGCCGCAATCAAAGTGTCGGTGTTCGACCACACACCACGTGTCCTCTCGGGCTACCCCACGTGCGAACCGGACTGGGACGCTGCCGGCGAATCTTCGGTTTTGCGCCACAGCCAGTACAAACTCACCGCCAATCGGCGCGCCATGGCGGCGATGGCGATGTTGCGTTGCCGCCGCATGGCCAGGTGCACGAAACGCCGCCGCCACTGCGGGTCGCAGCGCACCGCCGCCTGGGCCGCCTCCACCAACAGGAAACGCAACAGCGTGTTGCCCTGTTTGCTCAGGTGCCCCAAACGCTGCTTCCCGGCGCTGGAATCTTCGCAGGGAATCAGTCCCAGGTAACTGCCCACCTGCTTGCCGCAGCGGAAACGATCGGGCGTGCCCAGCACCAACACGAAGGCCAGCGCCGTGATCGGGCCCACTCCGGGATGGGTCATCAGGCGCTGCACCTCCGGCCGCTGCTGGGCTTCCTGCTCGACCGCCTGGCTGAGTTCGGCGATCTGCGGCGTCAACTGGTCCAGCAGCTGCAGCAGATCGTGTCGCCGCCGCGCCGTCCACGGGGCCAGCGCGAACGATTCCAACTGGGCTCGTCCTGTTTTGCTCCACAGCCGCGACTTTCGCCGTACGCCTTCGTTGAGGGCAATGGCGTGCAGTTGATTCTTGACCCGCGTCCGCATCTGCACCAGGCGATGCCGATGCCACAGCAGTTGCCGCAGGTCGCGATTCTCCGCACTCGGCACCCACAGTTTGGGGAAACGACCTTCCCGCAGCAACTGCAGCAAGAGCTGCGCATCCCCGCGGTCGGTCTTTTGTTTGCGCACCCGTTGCGCCGCGATCTTGGCGGGATTGCCGATCCACAACTCCATCTCCAACTCCGCCAGCAGCCGCTCGAACCAGCGCGTGTGCCCGCTGGCCTCGATCCCCACCCGCACCTGCACTCCGCGCCCCTGCAGTTCGCGATAAAATCTTTCGGCCTCACCGGTGCTGTGTTCCAGCGCTTGCTCGCCACACTCTCCGCTCTGCTCGTCGAACCACGCAATTTGCTGCATGCCCGGGTGATAATCACATCCTATAATCAACATGTTCGGCTCCTTTCTCCCGAGCCTTGGAGGTTGACACTCCCAAGTCTACTCAGGTCTAGGGAGCCGACGGTTTCATCAAATCAAAGTCACACGAAAGACTTCATTCGTTTGAGCTTTCCTTCGTGAACCTTCGTGCCCTTCGTGGTTGATGATTTTTCCTGTTCATATGGTCGCGAACCCCGCGTTCTGCACCGTCTCCGCGGCAGTTACCATCGCGGCACTTGACAGCCTCCCGCCTTCGGGTTCTGAATAATCATTCGCGGAAAAATTCCAGCCGAACTTTTCCACACAACAAAAATATTTGTGCTAGTATCGCGGACTGATCCTGCTTTCAAAATTCTTTTTGCTTTGAAGCAGCCGCGCACAGGCAATCGGGCGCATTCCGCAGTAAAATTAACGGTTCCAGCTACTTCGTAAAAACGGCAGTTTAAAACAGGCGCTCTCTACCAGCCGCCGGAGCGCCGTGGTGAAACATTTCATATATGTCAGTCCCCAGCACAACTCTCTCCCCCAATCCGTGGGCGCGCATCCTCGATGCGCTGGAAAAGAAAATTAACCGCCACTCCTACGACACCTGGCTCAAGCCCACTCGCTACAGCCACTCCAGTGGAGGCATTCTCTTCGTTCGCGTTCCGACCGTCGAGTTCCGCCACGCCGGAGACAAATACGCCGACCTCATCCAGGAAGCCATCGACAATCTCGGCCTCGGCTTCAACGATGTGAAGTTCGTCACTCCCGAGGACGACCCGGCCGCGACCCCGGTGCGCCATGATGGTGGTCTCACCGCCGCCGCAACCTCGGGTCCGTCGCAGTCCCGCTTCGACTGGGACGGCGCCGCGCAACTGAATCCCCGCTACACCTTCGACGCCTTCGTCATCGGCAGCGGCAACCAGTTCGCCCACGCCGCCTGCCAGGCCGTCGCCGAGCGTCCCTCCAAGGCCTACAACCCGTTGTTCCTCTACGGCGGCGTCGGCATGGGCAAGACCCACCTCATGCAGGCCATCGGACACGAGGTCAAGCGGCGCTTGCCGCAGGCCGCCATCTGCTACGTATCCAGCGAGAAGTTCACCAACGACATGATCAACTCGCTGCGCTACGACAAGATGACCAGCTTCCGCGACAAGTTCCGCAACGTCGACGTCCTGCTTATCGACGACATCCAGTTCCTCACCGGCAAGGAACGCACCCAGGAAGAGTTCTTCCACACCTTCAACGCCCTGCACGAGTCCATGAAGCAGATCGTCATCGCCAGCGACCGCTCTCCCAAGGAGCTGGCCGAGATCGAAGACCGCCTGCGCAGCCGCTTCGAGTGGGGACTGATCGCCGACATCCAGCCGCCCGACCTCGAAACCAAGGTCGCCATCCTCCAGAAGAAAGCCGAGCAGGAAAAAGTCACCCTGCCCACCGACGTCGCCCTCTACGTGGCTTCCAACATTCGCTCGAACGTCCGTGAGCTCGAAGGCGCACTCATCCGTCTCGTCGCCCACTCGTCCCTCATCGGCGCCGAGATCACGCTCCCCTACGCCCAGCAGGTTCTGAAGAACTTCATCGACTCCCAGGCCCGCAAGGTCACCATCGAGTCGATCCAAAAGATGGTCGCTGAGCAATTCGGTCTGCGGTTGGTCGAGATCAAGGCGAAGAACAACTCTCGCGCCATCGTTTACCCGCGGCAGGTTGCGATGTATCTGGCCAAGCACATGACCGAAGCCTCGCTGCCAGAAATTGGTCGCCAGTTCGGCGGTAAGCATCACACCACCGTGCTGCACTCCGTCGATAAAATCGAAGAGCTTCGCAAGAACGACAAAGATTTAAACAGGCTGATTAATAAATTGACCGAACAATTAGGCGGATGAATCGCACGTGCGCTTGAGTTTTCCACGGTCCAGTCCAGTCTTCCTTTGCGATGCCTGTGAATGACATGTGGAAGTTGTGTAAGGCAGGGATGAAATCGGGAGCACGGTCCAGTTCCACTACCGTCTCCGCAGAGTTCGGGACCGATTTCTAACATCAAGGGTCCGGCGGCAACCCGGTGACAACAGGCGAGTTGCCCCGGTTTTCCACTTCTGCGAAGGCCCTACTGTTACTGCTGGTTTTATAGGTTTTGCATTTGATATAAGGTTAGTACTAGAAGTAGCAGGGAAGTAGCCAGTATCGGGGAGACGGACTTTATGCCGGTCGAGGCCGCTGTTGCCGCGGGCACGATGGAAATCACGGTCAGCAAGTTCGAGTTGCTGCGGGAATTGACCGCCACGCAAGGTGTGGTCGAGCGCAAGACCACAATTCCAATCCTGTCCAACTATCTATTCGAGGCCGCCGGCGACCGCCTGTCGCTCACCGCCACCGACCTCGATCTCAGTCTACGCACCTCGTGCAACGCCAAAGTTAAAAAGGAAGGCTCCTGCACCATCCCCGCGCGCAAACTTCACGACTACGTGAAACTGTTGCCCGACGCCGACATCACCATCAAACTGCTCGAGAATCATTGGGTCAGCATTCGCTGCGGCCGCTCCAATACGAAGATGGTCGGCATGGCCAAGTCGAATTTCCCCAGCCTGCCCGCGTTCCCGACGGCAGGCGCAGTGACCATTCCCGCCCAGGTTCTGCGCGGTCTGATCGCCCGCACCGGCTTCGCGATTTCGAATGAAGAATCGCGCTACACCCTGAACGGCGCCCTGATGTTGCTGAAGCCGGAGTCCATCACCATGGTCGCGACCGATGGACATCGCCTCGCGCACTGTGAACGCCCCGGTGAAAAATTCGAAGGCGTTTCCGGCGAACTGAAAACCCTGGTCCCGAAAAAAGCAATGGACGAACTGAAATCTCTGCTCGATTCCACCGACGCTGAGACCATCGAGTTTGCCAAAGATGACTCCACGCTGTTCTTCCGCATCGGCTCCCGGCTGTTGACCTCGCGCCAACTCACCGGACAATTCCCCAACTTCGAAGCCGTGCTGCCCAAGGACAACAGCAAGATCGTCCCGCTGAATTCCGACGAATTAAACTCCGCCATCCTCCGCGTGGCCCAGTTCGCCGACGAGCGTTCGCGCGCCGTCCGCTTGCGCCTGGAGAAGGGCGAACTGAAAATCTCCGCCAGCTCCACCGAAGCCGGCGAGTCCGAAGATTCCATCGAAGCGCCCTACACCGGCGACCCGCTGACCATCGGCTTCAACGCTCAATACCTGGTCGACTTCCTGAAAGCCGCCGGCACCAGCGAAGTCCGCCTGGAACTGAAAGACCCCCAATCGGCGGGCCAGTTCCGCCCCGCCGAAGGCGACGACTACAAGTACCGCTACATCGTCATGCCCATGAGAATCTGAGGACCGGCTCTCGCGAACGCGCTCGCGCGATAGATCGAGACATCCTTTATTCGACGCCTCTTTTTGTTTATTGTTCGGCGCCTTACCGACCCCAAAGGTCGGGATCGAAGCCTTGGGGCGGTTCCACCCAAGGTGATGTCCCGTTCTCCGAAATCTGCCACTTACCCTTGGGTCCGTCGTAATTGAGAATCCAGCGGGACAGAACGTCTCGACCGATTAAACAGTGATAAAGGATGTGCGGAAGTTCACAGCACGAAACCTCGATTACCTCTATGGTCCTAAGACCGCAGAGCGGGAATTGCAATGAAGCCACATACACGTCTGCTTTGACAATCGCTCCCACCACCCTTAGCTCTGCCTCGTTAATCTTGAACAACCCAGCCCTCTTAACCGCCTCGGGAGAAAGCACTGTCCGCTGCGCACCAGTGTCTATTAAAGCATCCGTCTCGGTGAAACGAGATCCACTTTCAGGCGCCTCGATGCGCGGCGCTCCCGGCAACCTCAGGATTGGAGAGGATACTTTGATTTTAAGGCGAGGACCGTGGAGTCTAAGATCGCTGGCACTGCGAGTTGGCGCACGGTAAGTCGGCACGGCTAGAGAACAAAGAACACCGGTTCATATTCGAGGATCTGCTTGACAAGAAAATCTGTCTCCAGTCCATAGCGCAGGGCCCCGGCTCGATAGGCGGACTCAAAACTTGGATAAAAGCCAAGGAGCCCGCTCTCTTTAATGACAACGTACTCGCCCGCTTTGTGCTCGAGCCATTCCGCTTTGTGCCGGAAAAATAGTCGAGTTCAACCGCTAAGCGGGCCCGCTGACGTAGCCATTTCAACCTTCCAAGAGCATCCGCCAGAGTTTAGATGACAACTCTCGTCCATTGGCGTATCGTGTTGTGATTCTTAAAAAGCGTGCTTTTTAAGAAGCATCCTGCGCCTACGTTGCGACTTAGTCAAGCACTTTATGAAGCGAACCGACGAAGATCAACAGTTCGGAGCTGAGTTCGCAAAACGATTGAGGCCTTTCTACGACAAAGCGCTCGCTGACGGGCAGACGGAAAAAACGTTCGCGCGGCGTTTGGGAGTAGACAGAGGCGGCCTCCAGAGGTACTTGAGAACAGGCGCAATGCCGAGTTTCCGAACAATCGTTCTAGCGCACCGGGAATTCGGAATAACAATCCCCTACGCCGGAACCGAGTCTGAAACGCTCGTTTCGGGGCGCGCCAAGCGACGTCGAAGGACTTCAGAATTGCAGATGGAACTTCCCCTCACAATAGAAGCTCCCCATGGCGAGATAAACGTTGTTTCAAGAGGAAAAGCCCACAAAGAATCAGGCTACAGCTACGGGCCCAAAGGCGCGGATGATCATCTCGCGATTATCGGAGATTTCGTTGCCTGGATCTCCGACGGCCCGTCGCCCCTTGACCTCCCGCCCCCCCTGCCTTACATTGACCGCACCAAAATTTTGGGAGGGGCACCATCATGCTAGACGGATTCAAGAAATTCATCCTGCGTGGAAATGTTGTGGATATGGCCGTAGGCGTCGTGATCGGCGCAGCCTTCGGTGGCGTAGTCACCGCGCTGACCAAGGATCTGTTGACCCCGTTCATCGCCGCAGTGGTGGGTAAGCCGGATTTTTCGTATCTCGGATTCACTATTCGCGGCACGCCCTTTCCGGTCGGCGACTTCATCAATGCCGTCGTTTCGTTTGTCCTGGTTGCGGCGGCGATTTACTTCTTCGTGGTGACGCCGGTGAACGCTCTGGTAGCACGCATGAAACGAGGGGAGGCGCCTCCCGATCCCACCACCAAGAAGTGCCCCGAGTGCCTCAGCGAGATTCCCATCGACGCCCGCCGCTGCGCCTACTGCGCTCAGCCGGTGATGGGCAAGGCCGCCTGAGACTTCTCATTTGACAGAGAAAGACCGGGTGCCCCATTTCTCGCGCGTCTTTTGCGCGAGAAGTGGGGCTTTTGTCGTGACCGGATCGTTCGCGTACCATGGAACGATGATCTCTTGCCGTCCTCGGCGTCTTTTATTCTCGCTTGTCGCTCTTGCAACGACGACGGCGGCGCTTCACGCGCAGGCGCCGGCACAATCCTCGACGTCTTCGTCGAGCTCGGCTAAGCACGCCAAAAAGCCCGCTGCTTCCGCGAATTCCGGCATCGACTCCGGCACCGTGGCCAACGGCGTCTATACCAACAAGACCCTGGCACTCTCCTGCAAGATTCCTCCTGGCTGGGTCTTGCGCACCGACGAACTGAACGCGCGCGAAGAGGAAAAAGAGGAAAAGAAAGAAGGAGACGCGCCGCCCAGCCGCCTGCAACGCCAGCCTCCAGCGCCGGCGCCAAAGTGCTGCTCGCGGCCTTCTCGCGCCCACCCGAAGCTCGCGCCGAAGACGTGAACGCATCCATCGTGATCGCCGCCGAGAGCGCCGCCTCCTACCCCGGATTGAAGGAAGCCGCCCAGTACTTCTTCCCGCTCACCGAAGTGGCCAAGGCTCAGGGTTTCGCCGCGGACGAAGATCCCTACGAGATCGCCATCGGCGCCAAAACTCTGGTTCGCGGAGACTTTCACAAAGACGTCGGCACCCGCGTCATGCACCAGTCCACGCTGGCCATGCTCTCCCACGGCTACGCCATCTCCATCACAATCATCGGCGGCACCGACGACGAAGTAGAAGACCTGATCGACGGCCTGACTTTTACCGCTGGGAAGAACTAGGTACGACCGAGGGAACGAGGTACAACTGTGGGAATCAGGCGCAACTGTAGAAACTATATACAAAGAAACTATATACAACGAAACTATTGTACAGCCGTGGAAGAGCGGCCCTTCAGGGCCGCGTCAGCTCAGATGGAAATCGCTGGGGCTTCAGCCCCCGGGGTTACTCCAGCGGCTCCGGATGCAAACTCAGATCCTTCTCCCCCGCCGCCTTCTTCTCCGCATACTTCTTCATCCACGCTTCCCAACTCTTGCCCGCCGCCGTATCACGCCCGGAAAATGCCAGCGCCCCAATCTCCGCATACGACACGGCAATCTTCTCGTCCGAATTCTTGGGATACAACCGCACCACTGACTCTCTGAGAGAAGTCCCCGTCCGGCGGTCGAACAAATACCCTTCAATCTTCGACCCATCCTTGCGCGTAATGGTCACGTCGCCGCGATAATCGAAAGCCTTCTCCAAAGCTGCGCGAAGCTCTTCTTCACTCGCCAGCTCCGGAATCCATCCCTCCAGCCGCTCATGCGCCGTCCCCGGCGCAACTTCCAGCGCATCCGGGTTCACCACGTTGGCGTGCGGAGGAATCGCTTCCGCCGAAGCATGGTCGATATGTCCACCTTCTTTGCCTGTCATATTTATGCTGTTGTTTACCGTGCTGCGCGAAAGGAATGCGCCGGGTGCCCCATTTCTCACGCGCCCTTGGCGCGAGAAGTGGGGCCTTTGACCTACGCGCGCGTCTCCTGCAACGACTCCGCCGGAGCCGTCGGCGCGATCTGCACCAGCGGATGCGCCGCCGCCGTAGGTTCCTCAAGCATCCGCAGCGCCTCTTCATCGCGGTAAGCAGGGAACAGCGTCCCCTTCACCGTGGCCAAAAATCCGCCCAGCGAGCTGAACGTCGCATTCACCGCCGAGGCCTCATACCCGCTGTGCACCATGCAGTTCGCGCACGCTGGATTCCCCGACTCCGTCCCGTACTTGCTCCACTCGGTCGTAGCCAGCAGCTCGGCAAAAGTCTCCGCGTACCCGTCCTGCAGCAGATAGCAAGGCTTCTGCCACCCAAAGATGTTGTAAGTCGGCATGCCCCACGGCGTGCACGGATACGTCCGCTTCCCCATCAAAAATTCCAGAAACAGCGGCGACAAATTGAACTGCCATTCCTTCTTCCGGTTCGACAGAATCGCCCGGAACATCCGCCGCGTCTTCGCCCGTCCCAGGAAGTGCTTCTGATCCGGCGCCTTGTCATACGAGTACCCAGGCGAGAGCATCATGCCCTCCACGCCCAGCTCCATCATCTCGTCGAAGAACGCCCGCACCGACTTCGGATTCGCCCCGTCAAACAGCGTCGTATTCGTCGTCACCCGGAACCCGCGCTTCAGCGCCTCGCGAACCGCATCGACCGCAATGTCGTACCCGCCTTCGCGGCACACTGCCAAGTCATGCTCTTCCCGCTGCCCGTCCAGATGCACGCTGAAGGTCAGATACTTGCTCGGCTTGAACAGCCCGATCTTTTCTTTCAGCAGCAGCGCGTTGGTGCACAGATAGATGTATTTCTTCCGCGCCACCAGCCCCTCGATGATCTCCCCGATCTGCGGATGCATCAGCGGCTCCCCGCCCGGGATCGACACCATGGGCGCGCCGCACTCCTCCACCGCCCGGAAACACTCCTCCGGCGTGAGGTCCTTCTTCAGAATGTGCGCCGGATACTGGATCTTCCCGCATCCCGCGCAAGCCAGGTTGCACCGGAACAGCGGCTCCAGCATCAGCACCAACGGATATTGCTTTCGGCCGGCGAGCTTCTGCCGCAGCACATAGCTCGTCACGGTCCACATCTGTGACACAGGAACTGGCATGAATCTTCAGAAACCCCTTTTGTAGGTATCCGCTTATTTTATCAGGATTTGCCCTCCCCCCGCCTTCCCGAAGCACCAACCCGGGGGTTGCCTATGTGGGGACAGCCGCCCCCGGCTGTCCGCCGAGCGCAGCTCGGCAAGTGTTATGTGAGCCAGGGGTGCCCCACCCTTCTTTTCGCGCTCTTGGAGAAAAGAGGGTGGGGACTTTGACTTGGATGTTCTGCCGGCACGCCGGGACCCCAAAAAATCTCTGCAACCCCCCAATCCCGCCCCTCCTCTAAAGGTCATGCTCCTCCGCCTGCCTCCCCGCCCGAAAGGACTCTTGTCCCCTCACCCAAAACCCGTTACCCTAATCTCCGGTTATCTGCATGTTTAGTCCTCACCCCAATCTGGCGGACGAAGTCAACCGCGGCATCATCCAGTCGGAAATCGAAGGCGGCGTTTTTCTCGATGACCTTCCGCCCTCCACCGTCCTTCAAATTCAGACCATGCACCACTGCTACACGGCCGTTCTCCTGGGCGGCAGCGAAGCTCTGCTCTCCGGCCATCCCGAGTTCTGTCCCGAGCCCGTGCAGGTCGCCATCTCCGGTTCCACCTGGGGAGGCTCCATGCTCAAGCTGCAATACGTCGGCCGGGGCATGCACCTCGAATTCCGCCACCCCCAATACGCCACTCCCATCATCACGTCCCCCATCCAGGAAATCCGCGACCAAGTTCAACTGCCCGCCCTCGAACTCGACTCCCGCGCCCACGGCGCCCATTCCTAAGAATTTTTATGTGGGTCCGGGTCTCTGACCCAGACAAGCCGAGCAAGGCTCGGCTGCCGTTGTGTCCTCTGTTGTGAATGCTCTTGCGGGTGCCCCACCCTTGTCGCGCTCTTGGCGGCAGGGTGGGGATTTTGACTTCGCCTCGCCCGTCTTGAGGTGTGGCCTCTCTGCCTTTGCTTAATTGCCGGCTACTTAGCCTTATCGTGGGTCTCTTCGCAAGGCACATCCTTCGCCGGAGATCGCGACGCATCCTCCGCCGGATCGACAACCAACCGAACCCCCACCAGAGCCTTCGGGCAATCCGTCGTAATCTGCACATCGTTCCGTCCAAATCCCTCCGGCAAGAAATCCCGATTTGCTTCGATGTAGTGATCCACATAGGTGGCGTTGTACACCGAGCCCTCTGCCAGCTTCCATTGCACCTGCAATCGGGAAATCATCTCCTTCTTGCCCACGAACTCAACTTTGCCCAGCCGATACTGCCGTCCCTCCTCAATCGTAAGGCTCAGGTCCATCGTCGCGTTCGATCCCGGCGTGGTCTCGGGAATGGCCACATAGTCCAAATACCCATGCTTCGCATAAACCTTGCGCAACCCTTCAATCCCGCTGGCCACCTTCTCCCGCTCAAACACTGCTCCAGTCTTGAGTGGAAACTCCGATCGCAGCCGCTCCGTCGGGAACGCCCGATTCTTAACGAATGTGATTGCCCCAACCTTGAATTTCGGACCCTCCGCAACTTCCGCTTCCATCGTCACGGGCTTGGGAATGCCCAGCGGATCGACCGCCTTGAGCTTCACACTTTTCACCTCCGCCAAAAAATATCCTCGATTCTGAAAGAGTGCCCGAACTCGTTCCCCCATCTCGTCGGAATCGTCATTGAAACAATTCCCAGTCAACTCGCCCGTCATTCTTGCCAACTCGGTTGCGCTTAACGTCTGCGTCCCCGTAATCGTGAGGTCCGTCACTAGAATTCCCGCAGTCGGGTTCTCCCGGTTATCTTTCCCGCACTGTGCGCGCGCCATCAAACTCAGACACGCCAAGCCCCAAAGCACTCGCACCCACTGGCTCCGCATCGCAGCCCTCCTCAATCTCAATTTCGCTAGGAATCTAATCTTTCCTGATTCCGGCCCCACTCTCTGAGGTTGCCCCACCTTGCAGATTGCCGAATCCCCCATTGACTTGCCCTTCCGCACCCACTACCATTCCGGCCAGCGGCCTTATACGGCCCGAACCATGTCCCTGAAGATTGACACCCGCGAAGTCGCTCACGTCACCATCCTCGACATCACCGGACGCATCGTCCTGGGCGAAGAAATTCACTCGCTCCGCGACGCCGTCCGCTCCCTGGTCGCCGAGGGCAAGAAGAAGATCATCCTCAACCTCAACGGCGTCGACTACCTCGACAGCTCCGGCGTCGGAGAACTGGTCGGCAGCTTCACCACCGTCCGCAACGCCGGCGGCGAACTCAAGCTCCTCAACCTCACCCAGAAAGTCCAGGACGTCCTCCACGTCACCAAGCTCTACACCGTCTTCGACATCAAAGACGACGAATTCACCGCCGTCCGATCCTTCGACTATTTCTTCGCCAAATAGCCCATGTGGCGCGGGCGCCCCCGCCCGCGGCCTTTGCCTTTGATCTTGCCTTCGCTCTTAGAATGTTTTTGAATCCCGCCCCGCCCGAACCGTCCTCGATACCTCGCCACGCTCCGCACTTCCCCAGAATGGCTGTATCATTCCCAAAAGCACCTCATGGGCACGCAAGTTGCTTGGGACGGGGAGTCGCGCAGCTCATGGACGGCAGTACCGATCACCGCACGCTACAACAGAAAACCGCCAGAGAACTAATCTGGACGTCCAACCACTCTTTCCGCGGATGGACCTGCTCCCAGTGCGAATGGAATTCCCCGCTCCCCACGCTCCTGAACGATCCTGAAGCCAAGACCGCCTACGACCGCCTGGCAGCGGCCAAATTCCGCGATCACAACTGCTCCGACCACCTCACCCGCCTCGGTTCCGCCGACGATGCCGACAGCTTCACTCCCCGCATCCGCAAGCTCGTGACCCAGGGCTTCAAGCCCAAGGACGCCATCGAACTTTTCCTTCAGGAGATCGCGATCGAATACCGCAACCAGCCCAAAGTCCTGGCCCAGGCCAAAGCCGACGCCGAAGACTTCCTCCGCCGCGTCCGCGCCGGCCTCATCTAAAAGAAGAATGTGGCGCGGGCGCCCCGCCCGCGGCTCTTGACTTTGATTTTGCACCTGGTCTGGGCGTGCTCTTCCGCCGCACCTAGTACCCGCGCCGGGTGCCCCATTTCTCGCGTCCTTTGCGAGAAGTGGGGATTGTGGAACCCGCGAGAAGCGATGATCTTGAAAGCCCCGAACCGGCGAAGGAAGCCCCTTGGCTGTATGATTAGCGGCCTGCGTCCAGAAACGAGAATCCCCTAATTCTCAATCCCCATCTCCCGCAGGATATACGCGTAATCAAACGCCGCTTCCTTCAACCGGTCATACCTTCCCGAGGCCCCGCCATGTCCCGCCGGCTGCAAATTCGTTTTCATAATCAAAGTATTGTGGTCCGTCCTCATCGCCCGCATCTTGGCCACATACTTCGCCGGCTCCCAGTACATCACCTGGCTGTCGTTGAACGACGTCTTCACCAGCATGTCCGGATACGCCTTCGCCTCCACATTGTCATACGGCGAATAAGTAATCATGTAATCAAATGCCGCTTTCTCCTTCGGGTTCCCCCACTCCTCGAACTCCCCGACAGTCAGCGGCAAAGTTTCATCCAGCATCGTATTCATCACATCCACAAACGGAACTCCCACCAGCGCCGCCTTAAACAGATCGGGACTCATATTCAAAACCGCCCCCATCAACAACCCGCCCGCGCTTCGACCCTCAATCACCAATCGGCTCTTCGATCCATACCCATGTCCCACCAGGTATTCCGCGCACGCAATGAAGTCGGTGAACGTCGTCCTCTTGTTCATCATCCGCCCCGCATCGTGCCACGACTTGCCCATCTCGCCCCCGCCCCGTATGTGCGCCACCGCCGTCACCACGCCTCGATCCACCATGCTGAAAATATTGGAATTGAAAAACATGTCGATGGAGATCCCGTACGACCCGTACCCGTACAAATACAGCGCCTCTTTCCCGTCGAGCTTTGTCCCCTTTAAATACACCACCGAAATCGGAATCTTCGCCCCATCCGCCGCCGTCGCATAGATCTGCTCCACCTGGTACTTCGTCCGGTCATATCCCCCGGGCACTTCCTTCTGCTTCAGCAGAGTCGAAGTCCCCTTCTCCATGTCGTAGCCAAACACCGACGCTGGCGTAATCGCCGACTGGTATCCGTACCGGAACTCCGTCGTGTCATACACCTTGTTCACGTACGAGTACGCCGCATACGCCGGCTCCGGAAACTCGATCCCCCGCGCCTGCCCGCTGCGCAGGTCGGTCACGCGAATCTGCGGCAGTCCGTTTTCCCGCTCATACAACACGTAATAGTTTTTGAAAAAATCCATGTCGTCGAGCATCACCTTCGGATCCTGCGCCACCACTTCCTTCCAGTTCTTGCTCCCCGCGTCGCTCACCGGAGCCTTCACCAGCCGGAAATTTCGCCCCGTATCGTTCACCCGAATATAGAAAGACTCCCCATTGTGATCGGGATAGTACTCCACCCCCTGTTTTCGCGGCTCCAGCACCTTGAACTCCGCCCGCGGCTGATCCGCTGGAATGTAGCGCGCTTCGCTGGTCGTGTGGCTCGCGCAAACCACAAAGATGTATGCCTCGCTCCGCGTCTTCGCCCGCATACACTTCGAAGCGCTCGTCCTTCTCCTCATACACCACCGGTCGGCCTCCGCTCGTTCCCGCCGTGTGCCGGTACAACCGGTATTGCCGCTTCGACACCGCATCCTCCTGCGTATAAAAAATCGTCTGGTTATCGTTCGCCCACACCACCGACCCCACTCGCTCCGCGTGATCCGCCAGCGTTTTCCCCGTCCGCAGATCCTTCACCGCCAGCGTGAACTGCCGAAACCCCGTGTTGTCGTACGTATACGCCAGCACATTCCCATCCGGACTCACCTCAAACGCGGCTACCGACATGAACGCCTGCCCCTTCGCCAGTTCGTTCACATCGAGCAACACTTCCTCCGGCGCCTCCATGCTGCCTTTCCGCCGGCACCGAATCCCGTACTGCTTCCCCGCCTCCGTCCGCGTGTAATAAAAATAGCCGCCCTCTTTATAAGGAACGTCGACGTCCGTCTCCTTCACCCGGCTTAGCATCTCGCCATACAACTTCTTCTGAAATCCTTCCGTCGGCTTCATCACCGCCTCGGTATAAACGTTCTCCGCCTCCAGATAAGCCCGCACCTCCGGATTCGGTTTATCCCGCAGCCAGAAATAGTTGTCCACGATCTTGTGCCCGTTGACTTCGGTGACATGCGGAACCTTCTTCGCGACCGGCGGGCTCGGCAAAGTCCCGGCATCCGCCCCCGTCAGCACGATCACCGACCCCAGCACCAACCCGCCAACCTGCACTCGCCGCAGCAACCGATTCATGATTCACCTCAAGAAATGTGGTTTGGAAAGGTGTAGCCAGAAAAACCCGGGTGCCCCATTTCTCGCGTTCCTTGCGAGAAGTGGGGATTCTCCCAGCCAAGCGCACGATACTCCGCCCCTACGGTGAATTGCAACGTTGCAGTCTGCGTGAGGTTTCCTTCGTGAACCTCCGCGCCCTCAGTGGTAAAGATTTTCAGCCCCCCTCTCCGGGTGCCCCATTTCTCGCGCGTTCTGTGCGCGAGAAGTGGGGATGTGCAATCGGACGGCAATAAGAAGCCAGACCCGCGGCAGGCACCATCCCACAGTACTTCCCACAAGCAGGTTTCCTTCGTGAACCTTCGTGCCCTTAGTGGTAAAGATTTTCAGCCCCCTCTCCGGGTGCCCCATTTCTCGCGCGTTCTGTGCGCGAGAAGTGGGGATGTCAATCGGACGGCAATAAGAAGCCAGACCCGCGGCAGGCACCATCCCACAGTACTTCCCACAAGCAGGTTTCCTTCGTGAACCTTCGTGCCCTTAGTGGTAAAGATCTTCAGGCCCCCTCTCCGGGTGCCCCATTTCTCGCGCGTTCTGTGCGCGAGAAGTGGGGATGTCAATCGGACGGCAATAAGAAGCCAGACCCGCGGCAGGCACCATCCCACAGTACTTCCCACAAGCAGGTTTCCTTCGTGAACCTTCGTGCCCTTAGTGGTAAAGATTTTCAGGCCCCCTCAGCCCCGCCGAACGATCCCCAATTGACTCCCCCGCCTCCTTTGCCTATCCTGAACTCGAGCGTGAAGGGCGCCTCCAGTCCGCGGAAAGGGCCGTGCCCACCTGTTCCACAACTTCGAAGGCCAACGAACCTTCTTTCAGCCTGACCTCGTGCGGACTCCAGGCATGTTTTGAAAGGAGTTTCGTATGTTTCCCCATCCGCACGACGCTCTCCCTCTTCCTCCCCATCCCAACCTCGAGCAATACAAGAAGCGCGCCAAAGATTTGCTCAAAGCCAGCCAGTCCCCCGACCCCACCGCCATCCGCACCTGGGCCGCCCAATGGATCGATTCGTTAGTCCGGCTCTCCGCCCTCACGATCACTCCTCAACTCCCCGTACGCGTCGACCACTGGACAGATCAGCTGGAAGATTTCGCGCGCCAAAAACTACCACGGACCACGTGGGGACGGACGCATTCGTCCGTCCCGCCGACCCGAAGCTGAGCGATCCTATACCGCGACCCTCTCCGCCGCCCAATTCGTGATCGCCCGCGCCCAGGGCTTCGAAAGTTGGCCGAAGCTGGCCGAACATCTCGAAGCCACCGCCCGCGCAAATTCTCCCATCAACCACTTCGAGCTGGCGGCCGACGCCATCGTCACCGGCGATGCTGCCACGCTGCAACGCCGGTTGCGACAATCCCCGGAATTGATTCGCGCCCAATCCACCCGCCGCCACCACGCGACTCTCCTCCACTATGTCTCCGCCAACGGCATCGAAGGATACCGCCAGAAGACGCCCCCAAACATCGTTCGCATCGCCGAGCTCCTCCTCCACACCGGCGCCGAGGTCAACGCCGTAGCCGATGTCTATGGCGGATCGACAACGCTGGCCCTGGTCGCGACCAGCCTCCACCCCGAGCGCGCCGGCGTGCAAGACGCTCTGCTGCTGCTTCTCCTCGATCACGGCGCAGTCCTCGACTCCCCCGCAGGCTCCATCGTCAATGCCTGCCTCGCCAACGGACGCGCCCACGCTGCCGAATTCCTGGCCAGCCGCCGTGCCTACTTAGACCTGGAAGGTGCCGCGGGCGTAGGCCGCCTCGATCACGTCCAGAGCTTTTTCGAAGGCTCGACCCCACACGGCAAGGCAACCCGCACCCAGCAGGAGCGCGCCTTGTTATGGGCCTGTGAGTACGGCCGAAATGAGGTCGTTGAATATCTCCTCCTGCACGGTGTACCCCCGCAGACCCAAGGCAACACCGGACAGTCCGCCCTCCACTGGGCCGTAATCGGCGGACGCCCAGAAACGATCACCCTGCTCGTGAATCAGGGCGCAAATCTCGAAGCCAAAAACACCTACGGCGCCAGTGCCCTGGGCCAGGCCCTGTGGTCCGCCCTCCACAACGACCATGAAATTGATTACGTTCCGGTAATCGAGACTCTGCTCAAAGCGGGCGCAAGGATTGAAGAAGGAACTTTATCGTGGTTCGCTCAGCAGCCCGCGTCTTCCTCCGCCAAGCAAAGCATCGTCACGCTGCTCAAGCACCACGGCGCACGCTCGTAAGAGGAAGCCATCCAACTCCCAAGCAGTGACGGGTAATGACGGATGCGGGTGCCCCATTTCTCGCGCGTTCTTTGCGCGAGAAGTGGGGCTTTTGCACTGAACTCACACCGCCCGCGACGAACCAAAACAGTAAACACACAATCTATCCACCAACCATTCGTCCCACCAGCCGCCCGGATCAGCACCCCATCATCCCACTTTGGTACCCCTGCGGGCTGCGAAACACACTCACTTAGCCCACGCCCCGTAACGGTCTTGGTTCTCCCTCCCTGTCGAGGCCGCCCCGAAACAAAGCTAAAAGCTAGAAGCTGCTTCCCTATTTCTTCCCCCGCAGCATCTCCACGACCCGCTCATAATCATCCACGGTCGAATACTCGATTACGATTTTCCCCTTGCCCTTCCGGTCGCGGATCCGCACCCGCACTCCCAACATCTGCTCCAGATCCACCTGCGCTGCCCGCACATTCGGATCCACCCACCGCGCCCCGCTCTTCTTCACTACCTGCCCCGGCATCCCCGGGAACGAATCCAGCTCCCCGTTCATCGACAGGACCAGCCTCTCGATCTGCTCCAGAGTCAGGCCCTTCTTCACCGCGTACAGCGCCGCTTTCGAAATCTGGTCGTCGTTCTCCAGGGTCAGCAGTTCTTTCGCCTCGGCGAACGAGATCTTTTTCTCCGACAGCAGTTGCATCACCTCGCGCGGCAGCTTCAGCAGCCGCATGTAGTTCGTCACCGACGCTCGCGACAACCCCACTCGCTCCCCAATCTCCTGCTGCGTCAGATGGAACTCGGTGCTCAGCACCCGGAACGCCTCCGCCTGTTCCAGCGCGCTCAGATCTTCGCGCTGCAGGTTTTCGATGATCGTCATCTCCGCCGCCTGCTGCAGCGATACCCGCCGCACCATCGCCGGAATGTGGGTCTTGCCAGCTTTCTTCGAGGCATGCAGCCGCCGCTCACCCAGGATCAGGATGTAGCGCCCCTCTTCCTCCGACGGACGCACCATGATTGGCTGCACCACCCCATTTGCCTTGATCGAATCCGCCAACTCCTCCAATTTCTCGTCGTCGTCCACATACCGCGTCTGAAACGGATTCTTGTCGATATCTGCAATCGCCAGGTTCGCCACCAGATTCGCCGGCATCCGCGATTCCGCCTGCGCATAAATCGTGATGGTCTCTTCGGAAGAAACCGATGTAGGGACAGCCGCCCTCGGCTGTCCGGCCGAGCGCAGCTCGGCGCCTGCCGGAGCCACCGCATCCTCAACCACCGCCTGAATCGTCCCCTCGAGTGCCGTTCCCCCAACACTCTCATTCCGAACCATGGGCACATGTGCCGCAGGCAAGTGTGGCGCGAGCCCATGGGGCGCGGGCGCCCCCGCCCGCGTGCCGGCGTCACCGCTAATGCCAGCCGGCGTTCCCGGCGCCGAACCGCTGTCCCCGCCACCACCCGCGGACCCGGCAGCAACGACTCCAGCCCTCGCCCCAAAGCCCGCCGCTTCTCCACCTTCTCTTTCTCCCCCGCCCGCCCCGCCGTATTCTCCGCCGCCGTATTCGTCATTCCGTCCTCTCCCGCAATCGCGCGCTCTCCACTCGAATATATATCGATACCAATCGATCTAATAGATTGATGGATATCAATGTAAAGAAAATGGCCGCTGTCCCTATGCCGTCTTGTCCATCTCGTCTTTCGGCCCCGGAAGCTCCTCCACCGGCTCTCCCCCGTGCGCCTCCGCGCCCGGAGCTTGCCCGGACGCAGGAAGGGTCGCTGAGGTTTGCGCCGGCGCCTGAGAGAGCTCACTGCCCGGCTGCCTCTCAATGATTTCCTTCGCCAGCCGGATATAACTCTCCGCCCCCTTCGATCGCGGGTCGTACACCAGCGCCGCCTTGCCATGGCTCGGCGCCTCCGCCAGCCGTATGTTCCGCGGCACTGTTGTCCGGCACAGTTTCTCGCCAAAAAAATTCTTCAACTCTGTCATCACTTGCTGCGCCAGGTTAGTGCGCTCATCAAACATCGTGAGCACTACGCCCTCGATCCCCAACTCAGGGTTCAGCCCCGCGCGGATGCGCTCAATCGTGTCCAGCAGTTCGCTGATCCCCTCAAGGGCAAAGTATTCTCCCTGCATTGGGATCAGCACCGCATCGGCTGCCACCAGCGCGTTCAGCGTCAGCAAATCCAGCGCGGGTGGACAGTCCAGCACCACGAATTGAAATCGATCGCGCAGTGGAGCCAGCGCCTCGCGCAAGCGAAACTCGCGCCCCTCTGCGTCCACCAGTTCCAGGTTGGCCCCGATCAGGTTCTTGTGCGCAGGAATCAGCCAGAGTTGTTCGAGTTCAGTGGTGAGCAGCGCCTCCTCGGCCGAGGCCGCGCCCATCAGCAGATGGTAGGAGCTGATGCGATCCGGATCCTTCGCGAACCCCAGGCCGCTGGTGGCGTTCGACTGCGGATCGCAATCGACCAGCAGCGTGTTCACTTCGGCAGCCGCAAAAGACGCGGCTAGGTTGATGGCAGTCGTGGTCTTGCCCACGCCGCCCTTCTGATTGGCAACAGCGATAACGCGTCCCATTTGGATTGTCAGGAGAATCAGAGCTACTGGGCAGCATAATGCTGTTCGCATTTCAATTGCAATCAGCATTTGCTGTGCACCCAAGTGAATTTGTGTGCAAAACGCGTCCAGTGTTCCTGCAGGAACACTTTGTCATCTGTCCAACGCCTTCTACTTGCGATAAGTGAAGAAATGTTCCTGCAGGAACACTGCGGCCCCCAGTTTCATGAGGCGTCACCAGCCAAATGGTTTCGCCGCGCGGGACCTGTTGGCGAGTGAGTCGCTCTCATCTTGGGGAAATGTTCCTGCAGGAACATTGTGGAAAACTTTGCGAGAGGAACACTTGCTGCGAGTTTGATTTCAGTTGATTTTACGAATGTTTCCCACTTGGCTGCGTAGTCAATAGGTATTATTGGATCACTGGCAGGAGGATTGGCATTATTATTGTAGTTACATTCCACTTGTTACATTGTTGGTTACCACTTGGCATGTTGAAGCGGTAGACCCGCCCAGCTGTAGCTGTCGAGTCGTCGGTCGCGGGTTGATCTGTGTTCGGAACAGGGGCCGATTCGAGGCTATCTTAGGTCGTTAGTCCCACTTCGCTGGGTTAATCGACCACGATCAAAAGTCTTCGACGAAGATAATCGACCAAAAGCACATGTCTTAGACCACTTGTTGTATTCCTTGGTTCGATTGAGCCCTGACTTTCTTGTGGGCGCTGGGGGGGGAGGAGAACCTCAGGGGCTGAAGCCCGAATATCTTCAGCCAGATTCGGCACAGCTGAAGCTGTGCCCTGATACGAGTCGGAGGGCTGATACGAGCCCAGAGGGCTGATACGAGCCCAGAGGGTGATACGAGCCCAGAGGGTGATACGAGCCCAGAGGGTGATACGAGCAAGAGGCTGAAACGAGGCCCAGAGGCGGATACGAGCCCGTGGGCTCATACGCGCCGGTGAACGCTCGCTTGCATCCGGGGGGCGGACGAATGCGTCCGCCGCTACGCGGGCGCGTGGGCGACTTGGAGAATGCGGGAGCGGGATTGGGGGACTGGGACTGGGGCGGACCAGATGAAATGGGGGAGGGTTGAGCAGGCTTGGTTTTGCTGAGCGGCACTGATGAGCAGGGCCAGGCGGCCGGCGGAACTGACCAGGGCGGCGGCGATGGGGAGGATGGCAGCGAAGCGTTCGACGGCGCGGAGGGTGACCAGGTCGAAGGTTCGGGTGACGGTTTCGGCGCGGGTGTTTTGTATATCGACGTCGGTCAATGTAAGGGTGCGGGTCACTTCGCGGAGGAAGGCAGCTTTCTTGTGGTTGGACTCGATCAGGGTGAGGGAGAGGTGGGGAGCCCAGAGCCTGATGGGGAGGCCGGGGAATCCAGCGCCGGAGCCAACGTCGGCAACCTCAACATCATTCACCCCAGAGGACACGGAGGAAGGCGCGGGGAACAGGTAGCGGGCGGCGAAGAGGGCTTCGCCGAAATGGCGGGTGACGATGTCTTCGGGGTCGCGGATGGCGGTCAGGTTGATGCGGGCGTTCCAGCGGAGGAGTATATCGATGTACGTCGATATATGCTGCAGCTGCGCGGAGGACAGGTCAGCCGGCGGGCCCGCGCTGGGCGCACGGAGGAAAGGTTCCAGCAACTCGAGGATGCGGGCGGTGTTCACAGCGGACTTCAGATTGTAGACGGGCGATAGGAAATTTGGGAAAAGGGGATCCGCCCCGGGCAAGATTCAATAATCCCGTCTTCCCAATACGGTCGGAGGAGGGAGGAAGTGCAAATTTGAGGAACCCCTCCGCGCCTCATATTCGAGTAAAATGGTTTATAACCGCTGAGGATGCCAGACCGGGTGACGCAAAGAAAGCAAGAGTCGCCTTGGCTCGATTCCGGCATCCAATTTTGGATATGAAGGCTGCCAAGGTCGCAATCTTCGATGAGAAGTACAGGGTGGTGGCCGTGGAGGGCCATGCTCTGACCATCCGCGGAGTTCGTAGCGGGAAGGTGCTGACGATCATGAATCCCGACCCGGAGACTCCGCTCACTCCCACCGAGTATCCTCCCGGAAAGCTAATTGCGCTGAGCGACCCGTCGACTGCGCCGTTGAACTAAGGTTGGCTCTGCCTTGTGGCGGACAGGGGCATTCTTCTTTCGCCCCTCCGGGGCTAGCTCATTTCCAATCGCCTCCCACGGCTTGCGCCCCTTCGGCAAGCTCAGGGAAAGCTGTGGGCTGCATTTTTTCGCCGCTTGGGCGCGTCGCGTTTTGCATTTTTCCAGATGCAATCGAGCCGACACAGATTTCCAGAGGAATTTCCAGGGGCTGCGGAAAAACGTGCCCATCTACGAACAAGCGACCACAGGGGCTGAAGCCCACACTGATTTCACATGCCTTACGCGGCCCTGAAGGGCCGCTCTTCCACAAGGGGCGCGCTTCCAGAAGGGCCGCTCTTCCACAAGGGGCGCGCTTCCAGAAGGGGCGCGCTTCCACAGTAGTGCATGCATTTGTAGTTTTTCCGCAACCTCCTAGACTGAGGGCGGTGGGGTCTGCGGCTAATTTGTGGTTTCCAGCGCTTCGTCCGGGTCGTAGGCTTGAATGCCCCGAATGACGGCGGTGGGAGGCTTCTTGCGGAGGAGGTACACGAAGGGGCGTGGAGCGGGACCTTTGTTCTCGGCGGCCAGTTCGTAGAAGACGCCTTCGTGGGAAATGGTGGTGAGCTTCGTCCACGACTTGGGCCGGCAGCTTGCGATCTGCAGGGCATCACCGCTGGCGGTGGGCTGGACGTCGTCTCGAAGCCGCGCTCCCAGCTTCTTCTCGTGAGCCTGGGCATCGAGCCGGGAATGCAAGAGCGCCAGGAGCTGCAGAGGCAGACTGGGCAAGACCTCATCGCTGCCCACTGCGGCGATGGCGCGCACCGCGCCTTCCAGCATCAGGAACACGAGCAGGATGGTTGTCAGGTGGATCATGTATTCCAGCATGAAGATGCTGCCCAGTCCCATGATGGCGGATTCCCCTCCCTTTTCTCCAGCCTTGGAGAAGACAGCAGGAGGGAGTCCCGCGATCCGCTCAGCCATGTAGGCGTAGTAGCCGCGGATGAGGAGGCCGAGGCTGATCAGCGCTTCGAGGATCCCGCCCCAGAGGGCAGAGCTGGGCGGCAGTTCGTAGGGCGTAAAGATCTTGCGATAGCGCTGGGGCAGGAAGGAGAGCAGCGTTGCAGCGAAGATGTTCATCGAGAACTCATGAGGGTCGAAAGAAGCTACGAACAAGCAACCACAGGGGCTGAAGCCCACACTGATTTCACATGCCTTACGCGGCCCTAAAGGGCCGCTCTTCCACAGCATTGCGCTCTTCCACATTAGTGCGCTCTTCCACAGTAGTGCACGCATTTGTAGTTTTTCCGCAACCTCTAGAAGGATAACGAAGGCTGGTGGGAGTTCAAGATTACGGGTGTGTGAGGGTCGGCGGTGAGCCCAGCAGTCGTGGGCTACGTCAACGGAATTCAACACCCCCAGCCTCTCGCGCAAGGCGCGAGAAGGCTGGGGCACCCGACCCTTCGGGCTAGGGCCTCACAAAGGCGGCGTTTGTTTTCGACTCGAGGCCTGAACTTATCGAGGCGCTGCCCAGCTAGATCACTGAAATCCGCTGCGCTGGCCCTGTTCAAGCATCGGCGCAGTTGTGGTGTGGCGCGTCCTTTGGGGCTGTGGCCGCGTGCCGGGACAGGAACCAAAGTAACGAGAAAAGGGGGTACGCCGGAATTTAGGATCGGCTTGAACCTTGTTGGAGGGCATTCATGCCGAATTCTGCCGTGCGTTGGTCTCTGTCCGCTCTCGTCATTATTAGTCTCGGGCTTGCTCTGAACGTGGCGGCGCAGACGTCGCTGAAGCCGTTGCGGGCCAGTGAACTGATGGCCCTCGAAGCCGGAGGCGCGTTTCCGGCGAACATCGTGCATCACATTGCTGCGCGTGGGTTGAACTTCCATCCCGATGAAGATTACCTGGCACAACTGAAGAAAGCGGGCGCGGACGCGTCGGTGTTGGCGGCGGTGAAAGCGGCCAAGGTGTCGGCGGCCGAGGACGCGAAGCCGGATACGGAATTGCTGGGGCAACTGAGCCGCGCGGGCCTTCTGATTAAAGACAAGCACTATTACGAAGCGGCGACTGAGCTGACGAAGGCGCTGAAGGCGAGCTTTGCGGGTCCGGAGACCGGGTTTGTGATGGGCGAATTGCTGCGCCAGCAGGAAGAGTTCCAGCAGGCGGCGTCGGTGTATGGCGAAGTGCTGCGGCAGGACGTGAATTTTCCCGAAGCGCACACCAAGGCCAGTTTCGTTCTCTACAAGCTTGCCGATCCTGAGGATGGCGCTGAGTGAAGCGAAGGCGGCGCTGGCTTTGAATCCAGACGACGCCGAGGCGCACAAGAATGCCGCGCTGGCTCTGGACAGCGAACAGAAGTATGACGCGGCCATCGGGGAGTACAAGCAGGCGCTGCGGATCAAGCCGGACTACGCGGTGGCGCACTATGACCTGGGCCGTGCTCTACCAGCACATGCGCGTCTACGATGAGGCCATCACGGAATACAAGAAAGCCATCACGCTGGATCCGAATTTCGCGGATTCGCACATCAATCTGGGGAACGTGTACGACATCAAGGGGGATGTGCCGGCGGCGATTCGGGAGTTTCGCGAGGCCAAGCGGATTAATCCGAACGATCCCATCGCGCGGCAGAACCTGGGTTCGGCGTTGATGGGGATGGCGCCGGCGGAGGCGATCCGGGAGCTGAAGGAACTGGAAAAATGTTCCCCGACTTCGAAATGTGCCACCTGTGTTTAGGCAAGGGGCTGGCGTGGTCGGGAGACACGCGGCGGGCGCCGAGGCGGAATACCGGAAGGCGGCGGAACTGGATCCTTCGGACCCGTCGCCGCACACGGATCTGGGAAACATGCGGGAGAAGGAGAAGAACTACGATGCCGCGCTGGAGGAATTCCGGATAGCGGAGAAGCTGGGCCCGAGTGAAGGCAACACGCATGCCGATGTCGCAAGAATTCTGCAGGAAAGGAAAGATGTTGCGGGAGCTCTGGTGGAATTGAAGCAGGCGGAAGCGCTGGCGCCAAGCTCGTGGCAGATCCACGAGCAGTATGGAAAGGCGCTGGAAGCGTCGGGGCAGAACGACCTGGCGATAGCGGAGTTCAAGGAAGCGGTGTCGCTCGATCCCAAACAGACCCAGGCGATTCTGGACCTGGGGTCGGCACTGGAAAAGAAAGGCGACTGGGTGGGCGCGCTGGAGCAGGACAAGAAAGCGGCGCTGAACGAGTTTAACCGCACGAGCAAAATGCTGCCGGGCCAGGCGTACATGACTGGGCCGGATGCGCAGAAGGAATATCACGCGGCGCAATTGCGCTTCGCCGATCATGTGGCGGCGCTGAAGTCGGCGGGGAAGGCGGACGAGGCGGCGGAACTGGAGAAGCGGGTAGGCATGCTGGAGACCTCCGCGGGCACCCTGGAAAAAGTGCAGGCGGCGATGCAGAGCGGCGACCAGGCGATGAAGGAACGACAAGTCGAAGAGGCCGAGAAATCGTACAAGCAAGCGGTGGAACTGGCGGAGAAGTTGCCGCCGGGCGATGAGAATCTGATTGTGGCGCTGGGACGGCTGGGAAATGTCTATGGAATGCGGCAGGACTTTGCGGATGCGGCAGTGGCATTCCACCGGCAGCTGACGATTATCGAGAAGACGTTTGGGGCGGGATCTCCGCGCGTGGCCGATCCACTGCGGTATTTGGGGAGCGTGGCCGCAGCGACGAAGAACTATGCTGAGGCCGAGAGCTACTTTACGCGAGGGCTCGAAGTGAACTTGAAAGCGTTTGGCGAGAACAGCACCCAGACCTCGGAAAGCCTGCGAACGCTGGCGGGTGTGTACATGGTGCAGAGCGAGTGGGACAAGGCGGAGCCGTACCTGGTACGAGCCGTGAAAGGGAGCGAGGCGGCCGCGGGGCCCGACGACAACATGGTGCTGATTCCGTTGTGGGGGCTGTGCGATTTGTACGATCGCGCGGGCAAGCCAGATAAATCGCAACCCTGCTGGCATCGGGCCACAGAGATCATGGAGAAACAATTCGGCGTGAATAGTCCGAACCTGGCGACATCGTTGGCCAATGAGTCCAGTGCGCTGCGGCGGCTGGGGCGCAAGGATGAGGCGGATGCGTTGGATGAGCGGTTAAACAAGATTCATCGCACGGCGCAGACGAACTGAGGCGGGAGCGAAAGAGGGGCGGGAGATGGGATCTTCCCATTGCGCCAGGCTTCGCCTCGCGGGACAGCCGGAGACGGCTGTCTCCGCATGATCCTAGCGTTGCCCCTCCAGCTTTTTTTATCCTCTCGGCAGTCGGCGGACAGGAGTGTCCGCCCCACATTTGCAGTCGTCGTCATCCTATCGGGGCCAGGGCGGCTTCGGCTCTTCTTCTGAGTGGGTCCAGGCGAGTCTTTTCCAGATCATCGCGGTAGAAGAGGTTGTAGGTGTCGAAGGGGATCAGGCGGCCGTCGGGGTGGACGATGTGGACGCAGGTTTTTTTGACGCTGCGGACGTTGAGAACCAGCACGCATAGCTCATGGAACGCTGGGCCGCCAACACGCTCCGCACTCTCGGTAGAACGCGAGAAATGGGGCACCCGGCACTGGTTGCGCCCCAAGGTCGAGCTGCGCTCGACGGACAGCCGGGGGCGGCTGTCCCCACAGGTTCCCCACAGGAGTTCAAGTAGACAATGGCCGCGTCTAGGTTGCTGGCTTTGCGCGGGCGGGATGCGCCCGTCGCCACATGGGTCCGCGACCACATAGGGCAGGACTTGACAACGGGCGAATTATTCTGTATATTCAGTTTGTACTGAAAGAACCATTATGGCGGAACTGACGGGAGTGCAGAAGCAGTACATCCTTCACTGGGGGGAGATGGGGACGCGGTGGGGGATCAACCGGACGGTGGCGCAGATTCACGCATTGCTCTACCTGTCGCCCACGGCGCTTCCGGCGGAAGTGATCGCCGAGACGCTGAGCGTGGCGCGGTCGAACGTGAGCACGTCGATCCGGGAACTGGAAACCTGGGGGATCGTGCGCGCGGTGCACGTGCTGGGCGACCGGCGGGAACATTATGAGTCGATGAAGGACGTATGGGAGATGTTCCGGCTGGTGATCGAGCAGAGAAAGCGGCGGGAAATCGATCCAACGCGGGAAATTTTGAGGCAGTGCCTGGCGGATCTGGATCCGAAAGAAGTGGGCGCGGAGTACACGCGGGAGCGGTTGGCGGCGATGGCGGGTTTTTTTGAGGCGGTGACGGAACTGTATGACCAGATGAAGCGGCTGCCCACGGGAACGGTGCGGAAACTGTTGCGCATGGGGACGAAGGTGCGGAAAAAGGCGGGGTAGGCCCCTTTTTTTGCCCAGACGATTCTGTGTGTACAGAATGATCTGATACAGGAGGACGACGATGAGGGCGACGGCGGTGATCACCGGGGCGTTCAGCTACACCGGCAAGTACGCGACGCGGCTCCTGCTCGGCCGCGGCTATGAAGTGCGCACTCTCACCAACCATCCTCCGGCGCAGCATGCGGACCGGTTGAATCCTTCTGGCGACCGCGTTTCGATCTCGCCCTACAATTTCGACCGGCCCGACGACTTGCGCCGCAGCCTGGAAGGCGCATCGGTTCTGATCAATACGTATTGGGTGCGTTTCCCGCGTGGAGCAGTCGACCTTCGAGAGTGCGGTACGAAATACCCGCACACTGATTCAGGCGGCCAAGGATGCCGGAGTGCGACGCATCGTGCACGTCAGCATCGCCAATCCATCTCTCGAATCTCCACTGGGTTACTACCAAGGAAAGGCACAAGTCGAACAAGCGATCTTCGACTCGGGATTGTCGTACGCGATCCTGCGGCCCACCGTGATTTTCGGGACGGAAGACATCCTCATCAACAATATTGCGTGGTTCGTGCGGCACCTTCCAGTGTTTGGAATTCCGGGGGACGGGCGCTACGCGATTCGTCCGATTTACGTCGAGGACATGGCGCGAGTGCTGGTTGACGCCGTGGAGGAGCAAGGCAATTCGGTGCGGGACGCGGTCGGACCTGAAGCCTTCAGCTTCGAGGAACTGGTGAGACTGATTGCGGAACGAGTGGGGCGTTCCATTCGGCTGATTCATTTGCCGGCATCGCTGGCGTATATGTCCACGCTGGTGACCGGGTGGATGGTGGGCGATGTCGTCCTTACCTGGGAGGAATACCGGGGGCTGATGAGCAACCTGTTGGCGTCGGACGGGGCATCCACGGGCAAAACGCGGTTGAGCCAGTGGCTCGCGGAAAATGGCGAGCGGGTGGGCAGGGAGTATGCGTCGGAGGTGAAACGGCACTACTTGAAGTTAGCGAAAGAGAAGTAACCACACAGAGGGACACAGAGGACACAAGAGGAATTAGTCGGACTTGTGGAGGGGTTATGAATGCTACGTGGATGATTCGGGCGATGTGGGCGGCGGGGGTGGTGCATGTGGGGATCATGGCGGCGAATATTCCGCTGCCGGGACGGCTGCGGGTGGGGGAGAGGCTGGCTGGAGTCCCGAGATTCCTGCGGCAGATTTTCTACGTGCATTGGGTGTACATCGTGATCGTGCTGGGGCTGTTTGCGGCGCTCTGTTTCGGGTTCGCGGCGGAACTGGCGGGGGCGAGCGTGCTGGGGCGATTCCTGAGCGGGTTCATGGCGGGGTTCTGGCTGCTGCGAATCGTGCTGCAAATTTTTTATTACGACCGGGAGATCCGGCGTGAGAACTGGGGACTCGACATGATGTATGTCGTGGCGTTGATTGTGCTGGTGATGATTTTTGGGATGGCGGCGTTGAGGCCGGTGGCATGAGGGAAGTCAAAATCCCCACTTCTCGCGCAAAGAACGAGCGAGAAATGGGGCACCCTGACGGTATGGGGAGGTTTGCGATGAAGACGCGGGAGGCTTCCTCCGGCTGGGCAGCGGCTTGCGCCAGCGCGGGGGCGGCGGTTTGGGCGGGGATCGCGGTGTTGGCGCGGATGGGGATGGTGCGACTGGGTGCGATCGAACTCCTGTTTTTATTTGCACCGCTGGTGATCGTTCCCCTGGGGATGGAATTAGGACGCGTTGTCGGCGGAACTGGGTGGTTCGAGACTCTGGCGCGCTGGTTGCAGCCGTTGGGCGCTGCGTTGGCGGTCGTGGCAATGATGCTTCCGCCGGGAAGACAAGCTGGGTTGGCGGGATTGGGATGGTTGGTGGTGTGTGTGCTGCTGGGTGGAGCGGGTTGCGTTGAAGTGGTGCGTGCGCTGTGGGAAGACGCGGGCGGGGGCGCCCGCGCCACATCACTCCGCGCCACATCACCTCGCGCCACACGTGTCACACGGGTGGTGATGGGGGTTGGGCGAGTGGACTTAGTGGTGGGCGGGGCGTGGCTGGTGGCGTCGCGGTTGGGGATGCGGCCGATGGGAATTCAGGAACCCATCGGACTGCTGACGGCGGTGCACTTTCACTTCGCAGGATTTGCTACCGCGATGATCGCCTCCGCAACGCTTGCATTCGCCCCGAGACGCGGAGAGGAGGGCTGGCTGAAAGTTGTGGTCCTGATGGTGGCGGGGTTGCCGATGGTGGTGGCGGCGGGGTTTGTCATCTCTCCTTTATTGAAGATGGTTGCGGCGCTCTGGTTCTCGGCCAGCGTGGCGGCGCTGGCGATCGCGGTGCACGCCAGCGGGCGGAACGCGGGAAACACAACGGCGCGAGTGCTGCTGCAAGTCGCGGGTGGAGCGGTTTTCGCGGGCATGGCGCTCTCGGCAACCTACGCGATTGCCGACTACGTGGGGAGCGAGGCGTTAACGATCCCGCAGATGGCGAGGACTCATGGTCTTCTGAATGCGATTGGATTCTGTCTCGCGGGATTGCTGGGATGGCTGGTGGAGAGTAGTACTGGCAGTCAAGTGACCGAGGTGCGCGGTTTTCGAACGGAGGTGGAACGGGAACCTGTACACTAACTCCAAACCAGAGAAAAAATGGCGGAGCGCTGTCGGCAGGTTTCCATGACCCAGGAAAAGTCTCAGATGGACAGGCCAGCGGGAGCCGACCAGGCTTCCAAGAACTCCGGGGGCAACAGCCCGGGCGCGGAATCCGGGGCGCGCTCAGCGTCCGCGTTTTCATCCGCTTCCTCGGCAGCCGCTGCGCCCTCCAAACCGGGCGAATCCTCCACCGCAAGCCCATCGACTTCTCCCAGTGAGAGTTCCATCAACAAAGAACTACGCCGGCTGAACCGGGCGTTGCGGGCGTTGAGTGCGTGCAACCAGGCGCTGGCGCAGGCCGGCAGCGAGCAGGAACTGCTGCAGCAGATCTGCGACATCATCGTGCGGCTGGGCGGATACCGCATGGCGGGCATCGCGTACGCGGAACAGGACGAAGAAAAGAGTGTGCGACCGATGGCGCACGCGGGATTGGGCAGCGGATACATGAAGGAGATAACGCTGAAGTGGTCGGATACTCCGGCGGGCCGGGGACCCGTGGGAACGGCCATCCGGGAGAACCAGATTTGCGTGATCGCCGACACCGCGAACGACGCCCGGTTTGCACCCTGGCGGGAAGCTGCTTTGCAGCGAGGATATGCGGCGGTGATCGCATTGCCGCTGCGGGTCGCGGGCTTAGTCTTCGGGGTGCTGGCGATCTACTCGGAAACGGTGGGTTCGTTTGAAAGCTCGGAGGTGGAACTGCTGACCGAGATGGCGAACAACCTGTCGTTTGGCATCACGGCGATTCGTTCGCACGAAGAAGGCAAACGAGCGACGGCTGCGCTGCAGGAAGCCGAGGCAAAATACCGGCAACTGGTGGAGCAGGTTCCAGCGATCTCCTATGTGGCCGAGACGGGAGCGCAAGGCAGCTTCCTGTATGTCAGCCCGCAGGTGAATACGATTCTCGGCTACCGCCCGGAGGATTGCCTGTCGGATCCGCACTTCTGGTGGGATCACCTGAACCCGGAGGACCATCCGACTGCGCTGCTGGAGGACCGTTGGGAGGAGGGCCGTCCGTTCCAGGTGGAATACCGCATGCGAACGCAGGACGGGCGGGAAGTGTGGGTTCGGGACGAGGCATTCATTTTCCGTGATCCAGCAACGGGAAAACGGCTGACCCGCGGGCTGATGATCGACATCACGGAGCGCAAACGGGCGGACGAGGCGCTGCGGCGCAGCGAAGAGAACTACCGGATGTTCGTCGCGCAAAGTTCGGAAGGGATTTTCCGGCAAGACCTCGAGCCCCGGCATCGATTGAGCTTCCGGAAGAGGAACTGGTTCAGCGTATTCTGCACGACTCGTACCTGGCGGAGTGCAATGAGGCCATGGCCCGCATGTACGGCCTGAGTTCACCGGCGGAACTGCTGGGAAAGCGGCTGACGGAATTGCTGGTGGCGGAGGATCCTCACAACATCGAGCTGACGCGTGAATATATTTTTAACGGATTCCGGCTGCTGGAGCGGGAATCGCACGAGGTGGACGTCCACGGCAATCCCAAGGTGTTTCTGAACAGCATGTTCGGCATCGTGGAGCACGGAAAATTGGTGCGGACGTGGGGCATTCAGAGAGACATCACCGAGCGGCTGAAGGCGGAGGAGGCGCGCCGCAAAGCGGAGGACGCGCTGCGCGACAGTGAAGAACGCTACCGCGTGTTTGTGGCGCAGACTTCAGAAGGCATCTATCGCACGGAACATGATCCGCCGGTTCCGGTGGATGCTTCGGTGGAAGAACAGATGGCGCTCAGCCTGGCGAGCGGCTACATCGCGGAATGCAACGAAGCCATGGCCAAGATGTACGGCCTGAACCAGACCAGCGAACTCATCGGGAAGAGGCTGTCGGAGTTGCTGATTGCGGACGACCCGGTGACGAGGGAATTCATGGCGACGTTCATCCAGTCGGGATACCGGATTACCGATTGGGAGTCGCATGAGCGGGACGCGCAGGGACAAACCAAGATCTTTCGCAACACCATGGTGGGAATCGTGGATCGAGGGCCACCTGGTGCGGACCTGGGGATTCAGCGGGACGTGACCGCGCGGATGCATCTGGAAGAACAGCTGCGGAACGCGCAGCAACTGGAGGCGATCGGAAGGCTGGCGGGAGGCGTGGCGCACGACTTCAACAACATTTTGAGCATCATCATGGGGCACGGCGAGCTGCTGCTGGCGGGAGCGGACGAGCGCGCGCGCACCGGGCTGGAGCAGATCCGGCGGGCGGCGGAACGGGCTGCGTCGCTGACCCAGCAACTGCTGGCCTTCAGCCGGAAGCAGGTTCTGCAACCGAAAGTGCTGGACCTGAACGAAGCGGTTGCCGATGTGCAAAAAATGCTGTCGCGGGTGATTGGCGAGGATATCGAGCTGATCGCGAGTTTGCATCCGTCGCTGGGGCCGGTGAAGGCTGATCCGGGACAGGTGGAACAGGTGCTGATGAACCTGGCGATCAACGCGCGGGATGCGATGCCGCAGGGCGGCAAACTCCTGATGGAAACTTCGAATGTGGAAGTCGAGCGCGGAACGGGGCGCGATCTTGATCTTGGGCCGGGACGATACATCATGCTGCGGGTGACGGATTCCGGACACGGGATGGATGCGGCGACGCTGGCGCACATCTTCGAACCGTTTTTCACGACCAAGCCGATGGGTAAGGGCACCGGGCTCGGTCTGGCGACGGTGTACGGAATCGTGAAGCAGAGTGGGGGAAGCATCCAGGTGGAAAGCGAAGTGGGGCGTGGGGCGACGTTCCGCATTTATTTTCCGGCGGCGGAGGGCAGTGCGAGCCGGCGGCCGGAGCCGAAGGCGGACGAGAAGGTGGCAGGCGGGAGCGAAACGATCCTGATCGTGGAAGATGAGCCCGACCTGCGCGAGCTGGCGCGTATTTTTCTGGAGGGATACGGCTACAAGGTGCTGGAGGCAGCGGGTGCCGAGCAGGCGATCCATACGGCGGAAACTTTCCACGAGCCCATCGATCTGCTGCTGACCGATGTGATCATGCCGGGGATGAGCGGGCGTCAGCTGGCGGAAAACATCCTGAGTAAACGTCCGCAGACCAGAATCGTTTACATGACCGGTTACACGGACGATATGGTGGTGCAGCACAAGGTGCTGGAGCCCGGCGTGAAGCTGCTGCAGAAACCTTTTACCAAAGTTGATTTGGCGCTGAAGGTGCGCTCGACGCTGGATGGGAAGTAGGGGGAGCCGGTAGAATTTCAGATTGTGGTTCCATCGTGGGACTCTCGAAAAACAGCTTAACCACAGAGAACACTAAGGACGCGGGGGAGTTACTGGTTATGACTAGGTTGCAGGACAGTGGTGGGATTGTGGACGAGGCGGGCGCGGCCGCCAGCCAGAAAATCTGGGTGACGCTGCGCGGCCTGCCCCTGACGATTCGGCTGGAGTGGCCGTTCCACCAGTCGACGTCAGGCGCGGATTTTTTTGTGCTGCATGGGGACATCCGGCTGGAAGGTTCGGAAGGACTACACGCTCCGGTGGCGGTGAACCTGTCACAAACTGTGCGCGAGGTGATGCCGTCGTTGGAGCCGCAGGATGCGGAGGCCCCGGTGATCAATGCGCTGCGCAAGGAAGTGGACCGGCGGCAGATTGAGTTTTTGAAGTCGGGGAAATTGTTGCCGGTGCCGTTTTCCAGCCGGCACTATGACTTCAAGCGGCAGCAGTGGGTATTTGGTAAAGCGTCGGACGACGTGATGGCGGAGTTCATCGAGCGCAAGGTGTATTGGCAAACGAAGCTGGGAGAAAAAGACCCACTTCTCGCACAGGACGCGAGAAATGGGGCACCCGGGCGGGTTTGGATTGGCGATCCGGCAGAGGCGCAATATCTGCAGACAACGCCGGCGCACCTGCTGGAGATCGCCGCGCGGCTGGTCGCGGCCCAGGGATTGCTGCGGATCGAGCGGGAGTGGGCGGAGGCGACTCCAGGCCTGATGGGACAGGCGGAGCGATTCGAGAGCGCGCGGCGGCAAGCGGTAGAGGAGTTGGAGAAGAAGCACGCGTTCGAGAGAGGGTAGGCAGCAACGAGTTGCGCTTGCCCGACCCGGATTCACAATTCTCCGGGTTCTCCGGGTTCGGTCTCGCGAGTCCTCCACGAGCGGCAAGCACCCCGCGCAATATTCCTGGCGAGAATCCTTCCGGCCAGCGCAGGCCATTGCGTGCGATGGCGATTTCGCAACAGTTACGCTGCTCTCCCCTGTCCGGTTATAGTCGAGAAATGGTTTCGGCGACTCCTGTGGAAGCAAGATTGACACCAGCAATGAGGGCGGTCGGAGTATTTTTGGTCTTCGGAGCCTGCATGTCCGGTCTTGCCGGAACGACGCTCGTTTGGCCGGGAACAACGCTCGACAGAATATGGGCACTGAACCCAACGGCCTATAGAAAACTCGCGCCACTGGGTGGGATCGTCGGTCTCTTGTTTCTGCTACTGAGTGCGACGATGGCCATTGCCTCTGTGGGTTGGTTCAAACGCCGCTTCTGGGGATGGGGCCTGGCTGTCGGCATTATTTTCACGCAGGTCGCCGGAGACGCTATCAATCTGGTAAGGGGCGACTTCGTGCGCGGTGGTGCGGGCCTTGCGATTGCCGGGGCGTTGCTGTTTTACCTGCTGCGGCCCAAGGTCCGAACTATGTTTCACTCCCACTCGGTCGATTCTACAAAACGATAGCGCCCACCTCGACCGCACCCAGCACAAGCCAAAAGATTGCTCTCCGACGCTCCCCGGCAAGCCAGTATCCGGTAGCCGCACTGAAGCAAAGGATAGCGCTTGTCCATCCACTCGCCCACGCGGCAGGCTTGCTGAGCATCTTCACGAGTTTCATCGGATTATCCTATCGAAGAAAACGCCGGTCGCAGGGGCATTGTGAATGCGTTCTGGGACGCTACGGACTGGAGTAGTTGAAGCTAGCTGGCATGGCCGTCTGCTGCGTGGGGTACCACTTTTCGGCCAGTTCAACTTTCGTGGCCACATCCACCATGCATTTCGGCAGGGGCATCGCACGGTGGATACCGGAATTGAGTGAAACCGGCGAGATGGTTACGCTGCCAAGGCTCTTGCCAAGCCTGTAATCGTAGTGAAATCCGGCGCGAGGGTCGCCACTCCGCCTGAGGATTTCCGCTCCATTCAGGCTAAGCTGCGCGGCCAAGTCATCGTTGAGAGCGGTTATGAGAGGAAGGAGATGGTCGGACCGCATGGCGAAAAACCAGCTGAAGCTGGCCTGGTGGGTGACGAAATCCTTGCCGGCTTCGCCGCCGCTGCCCGCCGCATGGGACGAGGACTCGTTGCACTGGAATCGCTCAATCACGTGCTGCGGAGTGTAGTTTTTGAGAAAGGCGCTTTCCGTTTCGGGGGTGGCGTATAGCAGGTGCGAACTGTCCCACATCATCCAAAACACAGCTGCGCTGACCATGAGCAACAGGACAAATAGGCACGCCCGCATGGCAGACCTCGCAAGTCCAATGCTAACGCAACCACACTACGTCGGGCGAGGATTCTAACGGTAATCGGGATTTATGATCAACTGGGACGGCGACGCCGGACTTGAATTCCGTCAACGCCGTCAACCGGCATGACAGACCACCAGAGAATTGAAGGCTAATTCAGCCGAACTGTGACTAGAATCTGGGTGTCAGAGGAAACCGCAATAACTTCGGTGCTGCAAATGGTGCGACTCAAGCAGAGATCGTTGGGCCTGTCCGATCCAAGTCTCTTCTTGCCGGCGTTGGTCCTTTTTCTGGCGACGGCTCTGTGGGCAGAGACTGCCTCTGGGGCGGGCCCCCCGGCTCAGCCTGGAGAAGCACTTGCCCTTCAGGGCCAAGGACCCGCAAAACCTACCTCGCTCGCGTCGGACGCGGCGCAGGGCCTCATCAACCTCGATGTTGTGGTGACCGACAACTCAGGGAAGGCAATACCCGGCCTCGGCCCCCAGGACTTTACTTTGCTGGACAACCACCAGCCGCAGAAAATTCTTTCCTTTCGCTCGTTCGATGGAGTCTCTGCCAAGCCCGATCCTCCGGTTGAAGTAATTCTGGTCGTCGATACCATCAAGATGCCGTTTAACCTGGCTGCCGAAGAGCGGGAGGAAGTCGAGAGGTTCCTGAGGCGGAACGGCGGGCATCTGGCGCAGCCCGTTTCGATTTTCGGACTTTCCGATACCGGCTTTTGGACGCTAGCGCAGCCTTCCGGCGATGGGAACGCGTTAGCCGCGGAAATCGCTAGCGACAGACTAGTGTTTATCCGCCGTCGCCAGCTTTTGGGCAACGGAACGGGAGAGTTTGTCGACTCAGGCCGCGAGGATCCTGCTGGTTTGAAAGCCCTGAAGGGGCTCGGCGATATTGCCACGGCTGAAAGGCGAAAGCCTGGCAGAAAGCTGCTGGTCTGGGTCGGACCCGGCTGGGGTATTGGGAGCGGAGCGGACTTTGAAAGCTTGCCGGACTATGACAGCGTACAACGAAGGGAACGCGCACGAGCTAGGCAAGTCACCTTCAATACGATCTACTGGTTTTCCACGCTGCTGCGCGAAGCTCGCATTTCTCTCTACAGCTTTTCGGTGGGGCAAACCGATCCTGATCCTCGCTCGCTCCTCTATTTGAATTTCCTGGAAGGTGTGGAATCGGTCCAGCAAGCAAGCCTCAAGAATCTGGATCGAAGGGTACTTGCCGTGCAGAGCGGCGGGCGTGTGCTTGGCCCGGGTAACGACTTGGTCAGCCAGATCGACAGCTGTGTTCAGGAGGCCCGCACTTTCTATACGCTATCGTTCGACCCTTCTCATGCGGATCGCCCTGTCGAGTATCACAGCCTGCAGCTGCAAGTCGGCCTAACGGGTTTGACTGTCCGCACCAACACCGGGTACTACGATCAAGCATACTATTCCGACCAACCGAATCTTGCGATCAGACGCGTCACGATCGAACAGTTGGAGCAGGTGTTGGCGTCGGCCCGCAGTGAGTCGGATGCAGAAGTGGCGCGGCGACTCTCTGATATGGAACTAAGCGAGCGGCTGAGCACCGCAAAACTCTCGTCCTTGACAACGAGCTTGAGCGGCAAAAGGGCCCGGCAGGCGCTGGTTGCTCTTGCCGATCTTTCGTCGTTTCTAGATCCCCCGTCAGCCGAGGTCCCTGCCGACGTTTCGCCCGACGAAGGTGCACAGATGAGCATGATCCCTCTAGCCGTTGAATACCTGAATAAAACGATTCACCAGTTGCCGGACTTCTATGCGACGCGGACTAAGGTTCGCTATGAGGAAACTCCCCAATACCTTGAGGCAAGTGCCCCGGTCGAATATCGGCCACTGCGCGTCGCGGCCAACTCCAAAGCAACAGTGCTCTACCGCAATGGCAAGGAGGTCGTCGATTCGGGCGGAGCGAAGGGAAAAAGGGGCAAAGCGGAAAACGGGTATTTAGTCACCTATGGTGTGTTCGGACCCCTTCTCGGCGCTGTAACCGATGCCATCGCCAGTGGTTTGGCCTGGAGCCACTGGGAAGTTGGTGCGGGCGGACGTCATGCGGTATTTCGCTACGAAATTCCAGCGGAGAGATCTCGTTATCAAGTGGGCGCCTGCTGTCTTCCAGACGGAGACGGAAACATTTCCTTCGAAGAGACCGTCGGGTATCACGGGGAGATCGCGATCGATCCGCTGAGCGGAGCCATCCTTCGCTTGGAACTGGTGGCAGACCTGAAATCAACTACGCCGCTTGTCCGGTCTGACATCATGATCGAATATGGCCCGGTGGAGATCGGGGGGAAGACCTACATCTGCCCGGTGAGGAGCGTTTCCATTTCGAGAGGGAGATCCGTGATAGTTCTAACGGAATGGGATGAAAGCTTCAGAACGTATGGACCTTATACGACGATGCTGAACGATGTTGCTTTTGAGCAATATCACATGTTTCGCGCCAAGTCGCGCATGCTGACCGGCTTCAACCCAACACAAGAGAAGGAAGCAGCGCCCCGGAAATCTGAGTGACAACCGCAGTGCTGTTCCTGAGACCGACTGCTCCGGCATCATCTCCAGTTTCAGAATAATCCGCACCCAATTAAACCCGGAACGTCGAAATTTGGAGGTGATACGGGTTTCTTCGGAGTCGCTGAAAAAAGCAACGGATAACCCCTACGCGGTTTCCTGCATCTTCCGGAAGACAGGCCAGGCATCGTACAAGTAGAGGCTGAACGGAATCCACCAAATCAGGTCGTTGGTCAGACAGAGGATCCCCGTCCGAAGCGGCCAGATCCCGCTCCAGATGAGGCGCGCGAGGCCGAGGGGACCGAGGACTTTTCCCGCGAGACCAACCGCTGCTATCATCCAGCCTCTTTCCGGTACACGCGCCACCTCAAGATAGAGAACACGAGTTTCCATCTCGCTGGCTCCGGCCGCTTCCGATGCGGAAACATGCGGCGACGCCTTGTTCCACACGCCTCATGCGGCCTTTTTAAGGCCGCGTGAGGAAGCGAAGCAGGAACGGCTTTTGCGGCTCGGAACTTCTCACACTGGGCTAAGGGGCGTGCGTGAGAGCTCTCTTTCGCCCCGCTGGGGCTGGCACATTTCCCGCTACCTTCCCACGGCTTGCGCCGTGGGCTGTATTCTTACGCCGCTTCGCGGCTGAAACATGGAGCCTTGCTCCACGCGCCACCGGAACCCTAGTTCTTACGCACACTCTAGAAGGGCTGCTCTTCGACGCGTTCTCTATCTTCTATTCTTCAGGTTCGGCTTTCCGCGAGAACAGGCCCCAACAGAATCTTGGGGCGATGGCGTAGTTCACCTGCACCAGAACGATGGCGGCGATGCTGTAGTAGGTGTTGAAGAAGCAAAGGGCGGCGCCGGCGGCGTAGAGAGACTGTGCGATCACGATACGGCGCACGACCGCGGGATGAATGTCCGCCGGGACGTCGTCGGTGAGAAGGCGGGCGCGCGTGGCGTAGCTCCAGCTCCAGTAGAGAGTCAGGCCGAGCAAAAGGATGTTGAACCAGTAGACCAGCAACGCGGTGCGATAGTGGATGAACTCGGCCAGCAGCGAGGTGGAGAACGGGGTCAGCGTGATGGCGCACAGGAAGGCGATGTGAATCCAGGCGAGATTGCGGTCGGCACGGGCGAACTGGTTGAGCTGCGTTTGTTGACCGACCCAGAAGATGCCGTTGGTCATCACGCTCATCAGGAAGATGAGAAGACGCGGCGAGAGCACGACCAGGGCATGCCAGAGATCGCGCTCCGAGTGAATGGCATCATTCGCGGGCACGCGCAGATCGAGCACGAGCAGGGTCATGGCCACGGCGAAAATGCCGTCGCTGAGGGCGGCGAGGCGCTCGACACTTTGTCCGGCTACGCGGTTGTAGAGAGAGTGCATCGACAGGAAGTGTAGCGGGTTGGGAGGAACGGGGCAAAAAGCCTGGCATGCATTTGGCGCTGTGGGCGCTGGAGCAGCGAGCTTTCGGGGGCTGACCGGGAGGGAGTTTTTGGGCGGGGGCTCGGCTTCGCCGTCGCTTGGACGGCCGAGGCGGCCGTCTCTACATGGGCAAGTGGGGATGCCAGCTTGGTGAAGAAGGCGAAGTAAGAATTCCCCTCTGCCAAACCCAACCAATACCATTTTCATCGGTACTGCCTGCTGGGGGAGATTTCCCGGTGCTGAGTCGGGTATCTACCCGATGGCGAACCACGCGAGTCCACGATTGAACTATGGAGGGGGCAGGTCTCGGGTCGATGCCGGGCAGGGATCGCCCCCTCGCGCTGTGGCGTCGGACCTGATGTTTGTGCACCTGCTCCCACCAGGTTAAGCGGGTGACGGCTTGCGGACGAACTGCGCGACCACCGTTCCCAGGTTGAGCAGCGACATGAGCGAGATGATCCCCAGGGAAATGACGCAGTAGATGCACCAGACGCCGAGGATGGTCGACTCGATGTTGGCCAGGTGCAGCGAGAAGGCGAGTCCGGCGAACGTGGGAACGAGGAGCAAGCGGTAGGAGCGGAGCCAGGCCAGAGCGCCCATGAGGAGGTATCCGGCGATGCCGATGGCGGCGACGGGAATTCCGGCAATCCTGGCATAGGGGCTGTGATTGACGACGCCGCAGTCCCAGCGCTCATTGATGCTGCAGGGCGAATCGCCATAAGTGCGGTAGTGTTCGCGCAGGGCGAGAGAAGAAACGATCACACCGAATACGGCCAGAATCAGAAGCAGGTATTTCATGAACTCCTCTTTCGTTGACGGTTATGCGCTTTCCGGGTACGACGGCAAAGCTTTTGACCGCAGAGAACGCTAAGGGGAGGCGAAGAGCGCTGAGAAACCTTCCCGGCAACGCTAGCCCTTTGGTGCGGGCGTGGCGGTTGCGTCCTTTATTAGATCAGAAACCTGCCAGTCGCTGCCGTGGTACCACTTCACAATCTTGCCATTGGGACCAATGACGGCGGTGCGGGTACGAGCTTTCCGATGACGATGGCAAAGCTTTTGACCGCAGAGAACGCTAAGGGGAGGCGAAGAGCGCTGAGAAACCTTCCCTGCAACGCTGGCCCTTTGGTGGCGTGGCGGTTGCGTTCTTTATTAGATCAGAAACCTGCCAGTCGCTGCCGTGGTACCACTTCACAATCTTGCCGTCGGGACCAATGACGGCGGTGCGGTATGAGCTTTCCTGGTACGACGGCAAAGCTTTTGACCGCAAGAACGCTAAGGGGAGGCGAAGAGCGCTGAGAAACCTTCCCTGCGACGCTAGCCCTTTGATGCGGGCTTGGCGGTTGCATCCTTTATTAGATCAGAAACCTGCCAGTCGCTGCCGTGGTACCACTTCACAATCTTGCCGTCGGGACCAATGACGGCGGTGCTGAGATTGTGGGTAATCATTCCGGCCTCGGGCTTGATGGTGAGCGCGAAGAAATCAGCAATCCTGGGCAAGTCGACGGTGCTGGGAGCAGCGAATTCCCAGCGGTCGAAAAGTGCGGGCTCGTGGGTGTGGGCGACGGAGAAAGCGTAGTCACGGAGAATCCTGGGCGTGTCGTGCTCCGGGTCAAAGCTGATGCTCAAGAGATGGGTTCCGGCCAGGGCGGGATTGGAGCCGAGCTGGCGGTAGATCTCGGCGAAGTTGCTGCTAATGCGCGGGCAGAAGTCGGGAAAGGGGCAGCGCGTGTAGATAAAGGTCAGCAGCAGAATCTGCCCGCGATATTGCGAGAGAGAAATGTGCTTGCCGTTTTGATTGGTGAAGGAAAAATCGGGGACGTCTTCACCGGGCGCGGGCAGGTGCCGCGAGTTCGCCCCGGCCGCCGGGACAGGATCGATGTGACGCACAACTCTGACGTTCTCGAGCCAATAGTCGGGAGGAGCGTCCTCATTGGGTCGAACGACGACCACTTCGGCGGAAATGGAATCGCCGGGAATGAGGTGGTTCAAGGTTGCGGTGGGCTTGAGCTTGTAAGGCATGGCCATGGCGTCCATGAAACCGGGGATGGCGTCGCCATCAATGACGGCAGACTGGGCCTGGGCGTCGATGGAAACGACGCGGCCGGTAAAGGGATAGCGTTTCGCAGCCGGCGTCTGGGAGCGATGACACGAAGAAAAAAGGAATGCGCCGGCAAGGATGAGAGCGATCAGAAAAGTACGGCGGGTATGGTTGGTCACCTTGTACACACTTTAACTCGGGGAGGGAGGGTGCTGCCACGGGCGTTGTATGGAGGCCGGCTTTGTGAAATCCTCTGGGCGATCGGAGGGGAGAGCCTTTAACCGCAGAGATCGCGGAGAAGAGGCGCGAAGGGCGCTAAGAAAAACGGGCGATATTTTTCGCGATCTCCGCGCGGCTTTACTTTGCGGTCTTAGCGGTTAAAGGCTTTTCGAGCGGTCCAGATTTCACTTGGCGAGGCATTCGATGGCATGCAACCCAGAGGTATTGAAACACGTTCCGCTGTTTGCGCTGCTGGATGAAGAAGAAACGGCGGTGCTGGCGGCGCAGGTTCGGCTGAAGACGTTCGCGCCGCGGCAGCGTATTTACAAGATCGGCGATCCCAGCGGGCAGGCGTATGTGGTGGTGTCGGGGCGCGTGCGGGTCGCGACTATCGACCAGGACCAGCAGGAAGTGGTGGTCGACGAACCGTCGCACGGGGAGTTCTTCGGATTCGCGTCGATGCTGGAACAAACTCCGCATCAGACCGAGGCGGTGGCCATCGACGAGGCGGAGTGCCTGGAAGTGGGGCGGAAGGATATTGCTGTGCTCCTGCAGCGAAAGCCGCTGGCGGGCATGGACATGCTCACGGTGCTGGGACGGCAATTTCATGCGTCGCAACAACTGGTGCGGCTGCGGGCGAACCGCCATCCCAATGATGTGATTGAAAAGGACGCAACGCTGGGCGAGCGCGTGGCCGACATGGTGGCGGGTTTTGGCGGGTCGTGGGTTTTCATTATTACGTTTGGCGTCGCGCTTGCGGTCTATATGACCATCGACGCCGCGCTGGGCAGAAGGGCGTGGGACCCGTATCCGTATATCCTGCTGAATCTGTTTCTGTCGATGCTGGCGGCGGTGCAGGCGCCCATTATTATGATGAGCCAGAACCGGCAGGACACGAAAGACCGGCTGCGCGGCGAGCTCGACTACGATGTCAACCGCAGAGCCGAGGCTGAGATTCAGGGACTGGCGCGCAAGCTGAATCTGCTGGGCGAGAAGATTGGGGATGTGGAGGATATGCTGAGGGAGAGGCTGGCGCGGGGGTGAGCACCGGCCGGAAGTTGACTGCGTGAGTCCCGAGGCAGTTGAGGCGGACACCGGTGACCTTGTGTCCGCCCGACAACCGCACCTTGGCGTAAGAGTTCCACGCGCCTCGCCGGATTTCGATATATTTTGAGATGCCGAGCCCCAAGGGGCGGCCGGTCGCAGCCTGAGCATTCATGTCTCGCTTTGATTCCACCCGCCGGACCTTCCTGAAAGCCGCCGGAGCAACTGTGGGCGCAACTCTGTGGTCACCTCCGGGACTCTCGAATCGGCCGATGTTGGCTGGCAAAGACGGACCTGCTCCCCAGAATGAGGGACCCGCCGACTATGTCCTGACAATCGCGACCACGCCCATCGAACTGGCGCCGAATCGCATTGTCTCGGTGACTACTTACAACGGGCAGTTCCCCGGCCCGCTGCTGCGCTTGAAGGAAGGGGAACGAGTCACCATCGACGTTCGCAATGAGACGGATACGCCGGAGCAACTGCACTGGCACGGACAGTTCGTCTCGTCCGATGTGGATGGGGCGGCGGAAGAGGGCACACCTTTTATTCCGCCCCACGGCGGCCGGAGAATTTCTTTTGTGCCGAAGCCCGCTGGTTTTCGCTTCTATCACACCCACGTCCGCGCCGGGGCGGATCTGGCGGCGGGCCAGTACAGCGGATTGGCGGGACCGGTTTACATTGAACCGAAGCAGCACGCGGGGAACTACGACCGCGAAGTTTTTCTCACGCTGAAGGAGTTTCAGCCCACGTTGAGCCGCGGCGGCGATATGGAAATGGATTTTCTGTCGCCCGCCCAGACGGTCGCCGCACTCAAGGATGCCGGCGAGAGCAAGATGAAAGCGTCGCTGGCTAAGGGCATGCCGCACGGCTACGAGGTGGGCTACGATTCCTTCACCATCAATGGGAAGATGCTGGGTCATGGCGAACCGGTGCGCGTGAAAGCGGGTGAGCGTGTCCTGTTTCATATTCTGAATGGCAGCGCCACTGAGATTCGCAGCCTGGCGCTGCCGAGGCACAGCTTTCGCGTGGTCGCGATGGATGGCAATCCGCTGCCGAAGCCGGTCCGCGTGCCGGGTCTGTGGCTGGGAACCGCAGAGCGAATTTCGGCCATCGTGGAAATGAATCATCCTGGGATTTGGATCATGGGAGACCTGGCCGACGATGATCGTCGCCACGGCATGGGCATTGTGATCGAGTACGCCGGCCATAAGGGTAAGCCGCAATGGCTGCCACCAAAGCCTTTTAAGTGGAACTACGCGCACTTTGGCAATTCTGGCGCGCCCTCGGCCACGCCGGACGAAGTGTTTGACATGTTGTTCGAAAAACAGAACGCCGCGCTCGACGGATTCAATCAGTGGACCATCAACGGCGTGGCGTATCCCCGAGAGCAGATGATGGCGGCCCCCGCCTTCCATCTGCACGAGGGCAAGCGCTACCGCATTCGCATGCGGAATGCGACGGATGACATCCACCCGATCCATCTGCACCGGCACAGCTTCGAACTGGCGCGGATCGCCGGACAACCTACGTCAGGCGTGATGAAGGATGTCGTGATGGTGGGCGGATACCAGGAAGCTGAGATCGATTTCGTGGCCGACCATCCGGGCCTTACCTTGTTTCACTGCCACCAGCAGGTGCACATGGACTTCGGATTTATGAGCCTGTTCGCGTATGTCTAGGGACGGGCCGCGCTGCGCGCTGGGCCGGACAGCCGAGGCGTCATTCCACCCTACACATTCCACATCCTTTACACTCCCGCGCAGCGTAGCGAGCGCGGGGGCGCGACCAGCGATGACTTGGAGAAGCGTGGACGTTCAGGAACAACGCGTGCGATTTGTAGTGGCGGCGAGTCGGCAGGAGAAGACGTTTCGGGACTTGTGCCAGGAGTTCGAGGTGTCGCGGCCGACGGGATACTTGTGGCTGCAGCGCTATCGCGGCAGGGTGTGGCAGGCATGCCGAACGCAGCCGGCGACCGCATCTGAGCCCTCGGCGCAGCGGGGAGCAGTGCGAGCAGCGAGTGGTGGAGTTGCGGCAACGCTATCCCACTGGGGAGCGCGCAAGCTGCAGATACTGCTGGCGCAAGCGGGAGTGCGGCTGCCGGTAAGCACTATCCACCGCATTTTGTTGCGGCGAGGCTTGGTGCGGGCGGAGGATCGGCACCAAGCGGCCGTGCACGCTTCGAACGGGCCGCGCCCAACCAGCTGTGGCAAATGGATTTCAAAGGCTCCAAGGGCTGGGGATGGGACACGGCGGTGGGCCCGTTGTCGGTGCTGGACGATCACAGCCGTTATCTGATCGCGCTACGCGGACTTGGACGACCAAGGCGGAAGCGGTGCGCGAGCAACTGCAATCCGCTTTTGAGGAATGTGGAATGCCGGAAGCCATGCTGATCGATCATGGCACGCCGTGGTGGAACGCGAAGGCGCCGACGGGGGCGACCTGGCTAACGGTGTGGCTGATGCGACAAGGCATTGAGTTGCACTGGAGCGGCTACCGTCATCCCCAAACCCAGGGCAAGGTGGAGCGGACGCTTCCCCACATATTCCTGCTCAATAGTGGAAGCGGTAGCGGAATTCGACGTAGATTTCGCGAGGATTGTTCCAGTGGAAGCCGCCGAAGGTGACGCTGTTGTCGAGTTCGACGCGGCGGTTGGCTACGTTCATGGCGTTGAGCGAGGCGGAGAAGCGCTCGCCGAAATCCTTGCCCACAGTCAGATCGAAGGTGGTGTGCTGGGGAAGGTAGTTGCCGGGATAGGGCTGGCCCGGAAACGCATTCGTGAATCCGGAACCGTAATAGATGTTGGTAGAGGCGTAGGCGCGCCACGGCAGCGTGAGGTCGCCGCCGAGGTTGAGCGTGTTGCGCTGGTCGTGATCGAGCGGGCCCCAGGGCAAATAGGAAAAATCGGTGAGGCCGCCGTTGATGAAGCCTCCCGCGCGGGCCACCTGATTGGAATAAGCGAGGTGAATCTGGGCGCGGTGGGCGATGCGGGGTGAGCGCAGGGTAAGCTCCCAGCCGCGGACGATGCGCGTTCTGAATGGTCAGAGGGAAGAAAAGATTCGACTCGCCGATGTTGTTGTGATCGAAATAGTTTGCCGCATTGGTACGAAACATGTCGGCGTCGAGGATCCAGCCGCGCCACGGGATGGTGACGCCGAATTGTGCTTCTTCGTCCCGCTCGCCGTGCAGCGCAATGAATGACAGATTGTTGCCGTTGGCGAACTGCAGCAGCGGCCCCGCCACCGTGAGCAGCGGCGGCGCCTGGTAGTAGTGGCCGTAGGAGGCGCGGAAGGTCCAGTTCAGATGCGGCACGGTGAGCGCAGCTCCGAAGCGCGGGCCAATGGAATTCTCCGTGACGCCGCCGGAGAAATAAGTTGGGCGAAGTCCGGCGGAAAGCGTCAGCCATGAGACTGGTTTGAATTTGTCGTCGACGAAAAAAGCGGTCAGGCTGCCGGAGGGATGCTCCGCATCGATGAACGGCAGGTTGCCGCTGCCGTCATGAAAAACAGCGCCCAGGAGTTCGTTATTCTGCTGGTAGAAACTGTATACACCCACTTGGAAATCGTTCTTCGCAATATTGGTGCTGAAACTCACCTGGCCGCCGCCGTAAGTGGATCCGCGATGCTGGGTGGCGACGATGGGATCGGCGAGTCCACTGTCATAATTCGCGCGGTTGTAGTGATAGAACGGTGACACCGTCAGCAGACTGCGCGAGTTGAAGGTGTGCACCCAGGAAAGACTTGCCAGCGCGTCGGACTCGTGGTCCCCGTCGCGCAGGTAGAGGCTGGGATACTGCCCGGTCAACTGGCCATTCACCAGATTGTTCTCGATGTCGTAGGGAAAGGGATCGTAGGGAATCTGGTAATAGTCCTGGCGCAGCGAAGTCACGAAGCGGAGCTGGTCGGAGGGATCGACGTTGAAGATCAAGGATCCGAAGCCCCCGTAGCCGTTGGCGGCATCGTGCACAACTTGCGGGACGGGCGTCTGAATGCCGAGATTGCTGCGGTTGGCGTTCAGGCTGGCGTAGTAGGCGAAGCGCTCGGTGTGGCTGCCGAAGCTGAACTGGTCGTTGGTCTGGTAGAAATTGCCGGCGCTCAGCACCAGTTCGGCCTGGCGGTTGCGCTCGAATCCGGTGCGCGGCACCACGTTGAAGACGCCGTAGGTGCGGTCGCCGAATTCAGCGCCGTAGCCGCCGCGGCTCACTTCGAGATAGTCGATGTCTTTGGGATCGAATTGCGGTCCGAGGTTGGAGGAGATGTTGGTGTTGGGCACGGGGACGCCGTCGACCAGCCAGCTGGTTTGATGTCCGCCGCGAATGTGCAGCTGATCGTGCGTGATGTAGGCGCCGGGCACGAAGTCGGTGATCATGGCCAGGCTGTTGGAGCGGGCGGCGCCGGGAGTGCGGGCGATCTCCAGACGATCGACGACCGTGGTCAGCGTAACGGAATCGGTGGCGGCGGAGTCGGGAGTGCCGGAAACATTGATCATCTCTTTGGCGCCGGCGACATTGAGGGCGAAGTGCAGCACGGGCTGTGTGCCCGAGAGAACGGCCACGTCCTGCTGCGCCTGCTCAAATCCCAGACCAGCCACCGTGACCACGTATTCTCCGAGCGGAACGGCGTTGAACGCGAAGTTGCCGTTGCTGTCGGAATTTGCGGTGGCCGACCAGTCTGAGGACTTAGCCTTGATCATGACCATGGCGCCCTGTACCGGACGATGCTGCGGATCGTGGATCACTCCGCGCACCGAGCCAACCACCGAGGCGAATGCGGCAAGCGCCAGGGTGAGGCAGGACGCGAACAGCGGGATGCGAAGCAAACGCATGAAGACTCCGGTACCACGATGCGAGCAGGCTTCCGGCAGCGGCTAAAGCCGTCGACGTTTCGCGTCTGTCGGCGGCACCGCTAAAAGCGGTGCCCTGATACGAACCCGCACTGCGCACAGCGGCTAACGCCGATGGTGCTGTGTGGTGCTGACGGCACGACGAAAAGTCGTGCCCTTCCCAATTCGTGATTCAGGCGATGGAGATTTGCGGAGGGGCGCGGGTGGATTGCGATGCGAAGAGTCTGGTGGAGGGAGTTTCTGCGTGCACTTCGACGACGCGAGCAGAAACAGCATGCGTGGAGACCGAGGCCAACGACGGTTGCGGATGCGCTGACTGCGATGTGGTCGCTGCGCGGCAGCAGTCGTGGGTGCAGCAACTCGTGCTGCGGACCGTGGGCTGGTTCGATTCCGCGACGGAGGAGCCGTGACACTGGTGCGCTTGGTTGCGAAGACAACAGGCATGCAGCGGCGGAGCGGTGACCGCCAGCGCGAGGGGAACGAAGATTCCCGCCAGCGCGAGCAACAGCAGAAATCTGGCAGTCAGGCGTTGCATGTTTGCGGTGAATCAGAACCCTAAGGTGGGGCAAGCATAGAACAGAAGTCCGAGCGGGCGCAAGCGGGGCGGGCTGCTGGTTTGCTTCTCAGATCCCCACTTCTCGCCAAGGACGCGAGAAATGGGGCACCCGGGTTCGGGATCAGCTCTTTCAAATCCCCACTTCTCGCAAAAAGGCGCGAGAAATGGGGCACCCGGGCAACATCGCTGCCATCCTTATCAGTGCCATCGTTCAAGCGCGGCCGCGAACCTTGGCCCACCACCAGCGGACGCCGACGAACAGGAATCGCCAATCACTCAAGAACTCGGGCGGCTTGCCTTCAAAGGCGTGGCCGATGAACTGCAGGATCCATCCGATTACGAAGAGCGCCAGGGCATAGAACCACAGGCGGTGCAGGAAGAAGCCAGCAAGGAACACAGCAATCGAGAGCAGGATCGTTGGAATGCCGAAGGTGTGGCAGACGCGATTCACCGGGTGCTGGTGGCTGGTCGAATATTGCGCGATCCACTGCTCGCTGGTGCGGTTGCCTAGCATCCGTCGAGATGATACTACGGTTTGCAAGTCAAAATCCTCCCCCCTCTCGCAAGAAAGGCGAGAAGGATGGGGCATCCTCTTCCTCCGCTCTTTCCCAGGCCGTCGCTCCCTCCGGTTGAGGCTTGGCTTCCCACGTGGTAGCATCCATAGTTTTGGCAGGCTGGGTTAACGGAATACGTCGGGCTGTCCCGAGGTACCTGTCCTTATCCTCTTCCATGGGCCGTTTCCTTCCCACGCCTGCCCAAGGAGCCCAACTTGAAAGTCTATTCGGGAGCAAACATCAGGAATGTAGCGATGGTAGGGCACGGGCACGCGGGCAAGACCACGCTCGTATCGGCCATGCTGTACACGGCGGGCGCAACCCCGCGGCTGGGGCGCGTTGACGACGGTTCGGCCACCACCGACCACGACGAGGAAGAAATCGCGCGCAAGATGTCGATTTCCACCGGCGCGGCCGTGGTCGAGTGGGCGTCATCGTCGGGGACGACCAAGATCAATATTCTCGACACGCCCGGATTCAACATGTTTGTCCACGAGGCCAAGATGGTGCTGCCCGTGGTGGACGCGGCGATCGTGGTGGTCGATGGCGTGGCCGGCGTCGAGGTCGTTACCCAGCGCGTGTGGAGTTACTGCGAAGAGTACAAGACGCCGCGGCTGATCGTGGTCAACCGCATGGACCGCGACCGCGCCAACGCCGAGCGCGTGCTGGAATCGCTGACCGCCGCCTTTGGGCGGGATGTGATCCCGATTGAATTGCCCATCGGCAGCGAGAAGAGTTTGACCGGCGTGGTCGATCTGGTGCGCATGAAGGCCTACACCTACGAGCTGGGCGGAAACGGCAAGGGGAAAGAGACGGAGATTCCGGCCAACATGCGGGCGCAAGTGCAGGAAGCCCACGAGATGCTGGTGGAGATGGTGGCCGAGGGCGACGACAAATTGATGGAGAAGTTCTTCGAGGCTGGAACGCTGGGCGAAGAAGACCTGATTCCGGCGCTGCACAACGCGATCCGCGAAGATAAGATTTTCCCGGTCATTTTCAGTTCAGGGCTGGGGAACATCGGCGCAGACCGGGTCATGGATTTCATCGTGGACTACACTCCCGCACCGTCGGAGCACGAGTGGGTGCAGGGTGAGGCTCCCGCGAGCGGGGAGGCGCCGAAGCGGCGTGAATCCGACGCGGAGCCAGTTTCGTTGTACGTGTTCAAGACGGTATCGGACGCGTTTGCGGGCAGGATTTCGTATTTCAAGGTTTTTTCCGGCGTGCTGAAAAACGATGCCACGCTGCAGAACTTCAGCCGCAGCGTGCCGGAGAAGTTCGCGCACATCCAGACCATGCAGGGAAAAACGGCGATTCCAGTGCCGGAACTGCATGCCGGCGACATCGGCGCGGTGGCGAAACTGAAAGACACGCTGACCGGCGACACCCTGGGCGACAAGTCGGCGCCCATTCAATATCCGCGGGTGAAGCTGCCGGAGCCGGCCATCACGTTTGCCATCGAACCCAAGAGCCGCGCTGATGAAGACAAGCTGGGGCCGGGGATCCACAAGCTGATGGAAGAGGATGCGATGCTGCGCTTCTTCCGCGACCCGCAGACCAAAGAATTTCTCATTGCGGGAACCGGACAACAGCACATTGAAGTGACGGTCGCGAAGCTGAAAAAGCGGTATCACACGGAAGTCGTTCTGAAGGCTCCGAAGGTGCCGTACCGCGAAACGATTCGCGGCAAGGCCGACGTGCAGGGACGCCACAAGAAGCAGACGGGCGGCCACGGGCAGTACGGCGACTGCAAGATCAGAGTGGAACCGCTGCCGCGCGGCGGAGAGTTCGAGTTCGTCAACGACATTTTCGGCGGCGCGATTCCGAAGAACTATATTCCGCCGGTGGAAAAGGGAATTCGCGACGCGGCCGCGCGCGGCTATCTCGCCGGATTTCCCATGGTGGATTTTCGCGTCGTGCTCTACGACGGTTCGTATCACGACGTGGACTCGAACGATCTCTCGTTCCAGATGGCGGGCCGCATCGCGTTCAAGAAAGCGATGGAAGTGGCGAAGCCCACGCTGCTCGAGCCCATCATGGCGGTTGAGATCACGGTGCCGGACGACTTTGCCGGCTCCATCATGGGCGACCTCAACAGCCGCCGGGGCCGCATTCAGGGCATGGACAACAAGGCCGGCAACACGGTGGTGAAGGCCGAAGTGCCCATGTCCGAGATGCTGACTTATGGCGTTGAACTAACCTCGATGACGCAAGGCCGTGGCAGCTTCAACATGGAAATGCATCACTACGACGTGGTGCCGGGGCAGTTGCAGGAGAAGATCATTGAGAAGGCGAAAGCAGAGCGGGGAGAAGTGAAGGAAGAGGAAGAGTAGGGCTTCAGCGATGAATCGTAATGTGTGGAGCCCCGTGCAGTTTGTGCCTGTTGCTCCGATTTGGGGCGTTTTGTTGATGTGTGCCGCCGCTGCGGGGCAAGCACAACGTGCGGCAGAACCGAGCAATCTCCCCATTGTCCCGGCCGACAAAGCAAAGCAGAATCTCGTAACTGTTGTTCAGCCAGAGTATCCTCCTCTCGCTAAAGCGGCTCGGATCGCCGGTATCGTACATGCGTCGGTCGTGATCGACGAAACCGGCAGTGTCAAGAACCTGAAGCTGATCAGTGGGCATCCTATGTTGGCACCGGCAGCATTGGAAGCTATCCGCAAGTGGAAATACAAGCCATTCCAAGTGGACGGAAAGTCAACCGCTATTCAGACGGAAGTACAGATTTCAATCCCAGAGAATGTGAGCCAGTCCGACATCGATCAGGAGGGGAAGTTTCAAGACACGTACTGGTCAAATGAACGGGCGGGGCGGGAGGCGTTCAAGCAAGGCGATCTGGCGACGGCCGAGGCCAAGCTGCTGATTGCGCGGGCAGCAGCGGAGGAACGCGGCGATCTCAAATGGCTAGAGCTTGCCGATGTTATTTCAATGTTGGGCGAGGTCAAAGAACGTCAGAAAGACTATCCTCAGGCGGAGAGTTTGTTGAAGGAGTCGCTCGCGATGCACCGGAAGCACCAGCGTGCGGACGAAGCTGAGGTCGCGGGGGCGGAATTCAGTCTTGCGGCTCTCTATGTACAGACACAACGACCGTCCGAGGCTGAGCCGCTGTTACTGGAGTCTGCGAGAGTTTGGGAAGCGCGCCTCACCGAGGCACCTATGCCTGAGGCAAAAGCGAGCTACGGCTGGCATCTGGCCTTGAGTTATTTTGCGGCGGCTCGAATCGCGTCAGAGGGCGGGCGCATAGATGACGCTGAGTCGCGATGTCGGAAAGCCGTCATTGTTGCGGAGCAATTCCCGAGCGAGAACTACATGAGCGCTGTGAGGTCCGGTTGCGATGCTCTGCTCCGTGGTCGGTGATGCTGGGGCAGGGTCAAATGGGTCGCTTGATTGCATCATGACGTTGGCCCGTCGCAGCGAGTAGATTGGTTGCGATGAACAAGACCACGGCACCGTGGCGATTCTTGGGGCATGCCGCGTTCGTCGTAGCCGAGGATTTCATCCGCTGTGCGGGAATCAGCAATAGGCAGCAGATCGACACGGTGCAGGATTTCTTCGATTTCCCTTTCCGTCGGTACGAGATATTGTTTGTTGGAGTTGTTGGTCATGGCGTCGTGAATTGTCTATCGCCAGATTATAGGACTTCCTTCCCTGCGGATGTTGAGGCTGCAGGGCGGTTAACGGTTCACGTAGGGTTTTCTAGAGGGGATGGATGAACTGACCGGGAGGGCGCCTCTATATGGTCCAGGTCGGTGGGCACGATAGGGATCCTTCGACTGCGCATGACCGCCTTGCAGGCGCTCATGCTTCGCTCAGGATGACATTTGGAAAGTGAGGTTGACGTTGAAAACAATTTTGATGGTTGTGCCCATGCTCTCTTTTATTGCCCTGGCGCCGTTTGCACATGCGGTCGCTGAGCCGCAATCCTTTACAACCTCGGCGGGACCGGTCAAGATCACGCCTCTGAACCACGCCAGCACGCTGATCGAGGCGGGAGGAAAAACCATCTATCTCGATCCCGCCAAGCCTGTGAAATTCGCGTCACTTCCGAAAGCCGACCTCATCCTGATCACCGACATTCATGGGGACCACATGGACCCCGATTCGATTAAAGAAATCAGCAAGGCCGACACGGAGATTCTCGCGGCGCCCGCAGTCGTCCAGACCGTGACCAGCGCCAAGCCTATTGCCAACGGAGAAACGAAAAGCTGGCAGGGCTGGACGATTGAGGCGATTCCCGCCTACAACCTGAAACGCGGCCCGGCTCCGGGAAAACTGTTTCACGACAAGGGACGCGGCAATGGCTACGTTCTCACGTACGGGGGCAAGCGATTCTATTTCTCGGGCGACACCGAGGGCGTGCCGGAAATGCGGGCGCTCAAGAACATCGACGTGGCGTTCGTGTGTATGAATCTGCCGTACACGATGCCGCCCGAAGAGGCTGCCGACGCGGTCAAAGCCTTTCACCCCAAGATTGTGATTCCGTACCACTACCGCGGGTCGGATCTTGCTGTGTTTCAGAAGGGGTTGGAAGGGACTGGGATCGAGGTGCGGGTGCTGGATTGGTATCCGAAGTAAGGGGTGCTCCCGTGGTACGAACGGTCGAGCTTCGCCGTCGACGGACAGCCGCATGACCACTTTTACGCCTTGAAGATTTCTTCTACCGGCCGGCGGAAGATCTTCGCGATCTTGAACGCCAGGGGCAGGCTGGGGTCATATTTCTCCGTTTCGATGGCGTTGACCGTCTGGCGCGAGACGCCGAGTTTTTCGGCGAGGTCGGCCTGGGTCCAGTCGAGTTGGCCCCGTAGATCGCGCACGCTGTTTTTCACTCGTACCTCCGCTTGGCGATGGCCAGGCCTAGACTCCACAGCATGATCAGCAGAGGCGCGACCCAGCTCACGTCGAACCGGGGCAGTCCTGCATTCTGCTGAAAGGCCCAGGTGAGCGTGATCAGGCACGTGGCCAGAAAGCTGAAGGCGACTGCTTCCAGCTGGATTCGTCGCTGCAGTTCGTCGAGCCCGCGAAAATATCGCATGAATGCCCACAGGGCGAAGGCGGAAGGGATGACCGGCAGAAACGCGATGCCGTACCCGAGCAGCGTGTGCTCGTGGCCGCGCAACATCCACATGGAAAGGGGAACCATGACTGAGTAGGCGGCCATCGAACCGCCGAATTCTTTCAGGTAACGCTTGTGGTGGGCGTCCATTGAATTCTCCCGAGTCAAGCATGCTTGACATCTAAAATGTAAAGCACGCTTGACATCCATGTCAAGCGGAGACTTCGGATCAGGGGTGGAACGAAGCGCGGAACGGCTGCCGTGGCAACGGCATAGGGGGGAGAGTCACCTCTCCTCCCCTGCCACACCACCGTACATGCGGGTCCGCATACGGCGGTTCGATAGGTTGCTCCCACCAAGGAACGGATGGGCTGGGCGCTCGCAGTTTGGCGACGCCGTGTGGGTTTCACTTCTCGGGCTAGCATCCGTTGCGGCTTCACCGCGCTGTGCCTGCCCAAGGCTTGCCGAAGCAAGATGGCTAGTGCAATACCCTCATCGAGACCCAAGCACTACTAACCCTTCCTATCGTTCGGGCCTTCGCCGCTTGCGCGACTACTACGCCCTCTGCTGACTTCTGCCACGTGGTCAGAACACCTTACGGTGCCCTCAGTCACGGTTCCGTGACACCTAGCAGATCTCCCGTGATAAGCTCGACCGCTTTCCACGCACGACCGCCGGATTTACCACCAGTGCCCTTGATGGATATGGGCTTCGCGATCACTTGCTCGCTCGCCCGGCACCGTAGGCCTCATCATCCAGTTCTTGTTCATCGGCCCGCGTATTTGCTCCACGCTTCCTTCGGACCCCACCTCGCGGTGACGCCCTTGCGCTTCGCTATCCCTTCACCTCCATCAGGTTGGGTAGAGGACTTTCACCTCCAAGCTGTCGAACATGCACGGCGTACAAGAAAAAGGCCGCCCTCCCGGGCGGCCCATGTTTCGGCGACAAGAACCTAGTCGCGATCTCCACCAAACAGGTCGGACATCGTGTGTACACCGTCGTCGCAGGCGTGATTCAGGCAAGGCAAGCCGAAACCTGCTTCGAGAGTCTTGGTCAGCGAGAAGTGGGTATAGAACTTCGCGCTCGTCTTGCCGTGGCGCCCGTAGTTGGTATCCACGATGACGAGAACCTGGTTCAGGTTGGGCACGAAGCTGTAATCGTTCTCATCCCACACCGTCACGATTGCGTTGCGGCCACGTTCCCACGCCGGGGAGTTATGGATTGCCTTCACAATCGTTCTTAAGGCGAGGTCACCGACATAGATCAGCGCCGGGTTCAGTCCGGCTTGTGAGCCATCGGTGACGGGATCGAAGGCGCACTGCGCGCCGGCGTTGCCGCGTCCGTGCTGATCGTTGCACTGGTTGGGCGAAATCAGCGAGAAGGCGGGGAGGTGGCCGGAACTGAGGTCATCGTAAAGGCCACCTTTGCCTTCGAAGCCCACAACGTTAGCCAGGCTGTTGTTGGGATCGCTGCCATCCTGCACGCTTTTGAAATACACAAACGGGTTGTGCTTCGCGGCATATAGTTTGACGAAGGCGCCCGAGCCACCCAGAGAGTCGGGGATGGTGGAGAGGTCGGTGAAGAATCCATCGCTGTAGGCGATGCCATCAGCTCCGGCGGCAGGCAGGCTCTCCTGATAACTCTTCCAACGGCGGCCGGTTTCGGCCAACTGATCTCCGATCATCTTGCCAGTGGTGTGGGCAGCCGGAATCGAACTGCCATCAATGTCGATCAAGCCCGGTGGGCAGGGATCGGTCACCGACGGATTGGGACACTCATTCGTAAGGTCAATGGCCGGGGTGGCGGCGTCCATGCCTTCGCCTGCGATGGGGCAAACGGCTGCGCTCGACGGAAAGTCGGTGGTGGTGTAGCCGGGCGGCACGATATTCGGAGTGCAGCTGGCGTTGTGCCAGTCGGGAGCGTTGTCGCTGCGCACGCCAAAGTTCGAGGCCCCCACGATTTCCAGGTAGTTTGTGGAGCTGGGGTGGCCGACCGCGAAGTAATTCGTCGCCGAGTTGGCAAACTGCGCGTATTGGTTCGCGAACGGTGCGTTCGGGTTTCCTACGATCTGGCTGTAGCCGTGGTTCTCCATCATGATCACGAACACGTGATCGAGTGACGGAATTCCTCGGGGAGCGTCGCTCCGCTGGGCGAACATGGTTCCTGTGAGCACGGTCAACAGGCTTACCGCTAGGGTCTTCTTGGTCATAGTCTGCTGTTTCTCCTCAATGAAAGTGTGGTGTTGAACCCGGGAAATTCCGCGGTCCTTGGATAGCCCACCGCCTCGCACGAGACCTGTAGGGAGTCTTCTGAGAGTAGTGGTAGGGTGACGCGCGGATGCAAAGACAGTAGCGGCCTTCTGTTACGCGGCGGTAACAGGCAAATTAACCTTCCGTGAAAATTCCGGGAAGACCCCCTCCCGAAGGTACCATCGAGAGGGCAAACTATTTTCACGCTCGGACCATGGCACGGCTTGGAAGCCTCGGGCTGTGGTCCACAGTGCAGGTTGCGTGGGTTTCGCGCCCTCGACACGCGCGACCCCACGAATCCCTATTTCCAGCATGCGGTGGCCCAGGGCCAGAGCCAACGTGTTTTTCTTGGATGAGGATCGCCTTGGGCTTGAAATCGGGCCCCAGGCATTTTCAAGACCTGCCGGGACGCAGAAATCCGGCCGGATCAACCAGAGACGCTAGTCGGGATTTGTTACACAGCGGTGACGGCGGAATTAAGAGTTCGTGAATTCCACCCGCCGAGCTCGGCAGGGCTGTTTTTCGTGCGCGGGGAACCCGAATCGTCCACTACCCTGATTTCCAATCAAGTTCCCTTTCGCTCCGGAAAGTGCTAGGGTGTGCAGCTAAGGAGTCCTGTCCCACTGGGGGGCATTATGTCCGCGCAGGCATTGCCAGCAGAGGCGGCGGATCTTTTCCGCTATCTTTTTGAGGAAGCGTCACTAGGAATCGCAGTGGAGGATCTCGAGGGGAAGATCCTGCGCGCGAACCCGGCTCTGTGCTCCATGTTGGGGTACGAGGAAGACGAACTGCGCTCCATGAGTTGTTCCGAATTTGCCAAACCCGAGGATTCCCAAGATGATTGGGCTCTGTTTCAACAGCTCCGCGCAGGCGTCATCGACCACTACTCGCTGGAAAAACGCTACCTGCGAAAAGATGGCGCTCAACTTTGGGGACGCCTGAATGTCTCGGTTTGGAAGAACGGCGAAGGCGGATCCCCGCTGGTCTTTGCCTTTGTGGAGAACATTACTGAACGGAGGCAGACAGAAGAGGCCCTGCGAGAGAGCGAAGAGCGATTTCGTCTGGCGGCTCGGGCCGGCAAGATGTTTGCCTATGAATGGGATGCTGCCACCGACATGCTGGTGCGCTCGGGAGACTGTGCTGAGATTCTGGGGATCGATAAGTCGGGGCGCGTTACGACGGGTCAACAGACATTGGAGAAGATTTACCCGGAAGACCGGGAAAAACTATTGGCCGCAGATGCCGCTCTTAGCCCGGAAAATCCGAACCTTCAAGTCAGCCATCGAATGGTCCGTGCCGACGGCAGCATGATTTGGGTGGAGAGAACCGGTCGAGCCCACTTCGACGAACAAGGCAAAATGCGGCGGATTGTGGGCATGGTAGCGGATATTACGGAGCGCAGGCAGGCTGAAGAAGCCCTCCGGCTGAGCGAGTCGAATTACCGACTGTTCGTGTCACAGAGTTCGGAAGGCATTTTTTGCCAGGAACTCGACCGCCCCATTCCCGTGGATTTGCCAGAAGACGAACAGGTTCAGCGCATTCTGCATGAGTCCTACATGGCCGAGTGCAATGAGGCGTTAGCGCGGATGTATGGGCTGTCCCCTGCTGACTTTGTGGGTAAGCGGCTCACCGAAAGCGTGGATGCGTTGAATCCGGCAAACATCGAATTGACTCGCGACTACATCCGTGGCGGTTACCGGGTCGTGGACCGTGAGTCGCATGAGGTGGACACGCAAGGAAATCCCAAAGTGTTTGTGAACAGCATGATGGGGATCGTCGAAAATGGCTTGCTCCTGAGGACGTGGGGGATACAGCGGGACATCACGGACCGTCGCCAGGCGGAGCAAGCTCGCGTGCTCGCCGAGCAGGCACTCCGCGACAGCGAACAACGACTTCGCCTGGCCATCCAAGCCGGAAAGATGTATGCGTACGAGTGGGACGTTGCCACCGACAAGGTCGTGCGCTCCGCGGAATACGTAGATGTCCTTGGTCACAGCGATCCGGCGAACGTCCTTACTCGTCAGCAAGTCTTGGCGAGCATTCATCCCGAAGACCTCGCGCTCTTCGCCGGTGCAGTTAAGCAGCTTACTCCGCAGGACCCCACTATGCAGGTCAGCTACCGCGTTTTGCGTCCGGATGGGTCGGTGGCTTGGTTCGAGAAAAACGCGAGAGGCGTCTTTAATGAGCAAGGAGCGCTGCTTCGGATGACAGGAATCGTGGCGGATATAACGGAGCGCAAACAATCGGAAGCGGCTCTCGCCAACGCGAGCCGCAGGTTGATTGAGGCACAGGAACAGGAGCGCACGCGGATCGCCCGGGAGCTTCACGACGACATCGGTCAGCGGCTTGCCCTGTTGGCCGTCGAGTTGGAACAAATCCACCAGGACACTCCCAGTTTGCCCGAAATCCGCGAGCGCGTGGGCGAACTGCAACTGCGGACCACCGATCTAGCAACCGACATCCAAACTCTGTCGCACGAGTTGCACACGGCGAGACTGGAATATCTGGGCTTAGCTGCCGCCATGAAAGGCTTCTGCCAAGAGTTCGGGGCGAAACAGAAAGTGGAGATTGATTTCCAAACCCACGATCTGCCAGGCTCTCTGCCACGGGAGATATCTCTTTGCTTCTACCGGGTACTGCAAGAAGCTTTGCACAATTCGGTAAAGTACAGTGGGGTACGGCACTTCGAAGTTCGATTCCGGGGAGCGCCGGATGAGATTCATCTAACGGTTAGGGATTCCGGCACAGGCTTTGATCTCGAAGCGGCCAAGGATGGCCGAGGGCTGGGACTCATCAGCATGGAGGAGCGGTTGAAGCTGCTGAACGGAACATTAACAATCGAGTCGTGGCCCCGACGGGGTACTACGATCCATGCTCGCGTTCCTATCACTTCGGGAAGTGATTCCATGCGAGCAGCCGGGTAAGAGTCTTCCCTTAGTTCTGAGGATGATGGTCAAGATTCGAGGCAAATCCTTTGGAAGAGTTGTTGATCTTCCTCGCGGCAAACGCTGGTCAGTGAGAATCCGCAAAGAATATCCATCCCATGTTGTTTCGCCAGCCGGCTGCAGAGCTGCTCCACCTGAATCGCCGCATCCGCCTTACCTTGCGCCCACAAGATTGACGCGGTTTCCCCGCAAACCGCGACCTGTGACGGTTGCCCCGCCGTCGCCCGAGCTGCCTCGTCAATCAAATCACCGACAACGGTTAGAAATCGCAGCGGGTCGGGCAGATCATTCGCCATGAAAGCGGACAAGATATCGGTCACATCCAAAGAGAAATAGCGGCCCTGATCGACGGCTGGAAGGATATCCACGCCCTGTTCGAGCAATCTCTCAAGAAGACTATTGCGATGGGACTCGGTCGAGGCCACGATAACCGACTTCCCGGCATTGAGAGCCCCTTCAACAAAACGGCTAAAACCAACCACAAGAGCTGCATCATCGGAATAGAAAGCAACCTCGTGGCCACGAGTGCTGCCGGCCTTTCTCGGTACCAGCGAGGGGAGAGCCTCGCTGCACCTGGCGATGTAGCCCTTGAATATCACTAGCGTCGCTGTATTTGTACCCGGACACTCCTTGACTGACAAACGGCCGGCCCAGCAGAACCGTGTCCACCGCAGCGAACAGCGCGCTTCCGGCGTGGGTCTTAACCACGTAGCCCAGTGCCCCCAAGCTGAGAGCTTCTTGCACCACCTCGGCGGAAGATTCTTGACTCAGGAAAATGATCTTGGATTGGGGGGAGAGTCGGCGCATTCGCCGAGCAGCTTCGATTCCGCTTAGACTGGGCAGGCCGATGTCGAGCAGAATCAAATCCGGTTGCAGTTCGGCGGCTTTCTGCACCGCCTCCAGTCCGTCAGAGGCCTCGCCGATGACCCGCAATTCCGGTCTTTTCTCCAGCGTTGAACATATGAATCGCCGGAACGGTTCGAAATCATCGACCACGAGAATCCGGACGGGTGAGGTTGCCAAGGTGCCTCCGCACTCACAGCTCAAACCCAACTCCGCGAGGGTAGTTGCGGAACTCTCATCGGAATTCCGTACAGCACGGGCTCGATCGTTGTCCAAATGGAAAGTTCGATTATAGGGTCGACTGCTCCGAAAGATGTAAAAGAAACGATTTAATTGCGATCCTTGGCTTATGGCTTGTCGATCTCCGCCCCGGCTCGCCGTCCGGGCCTGCCGACAGAAGCTAAAATCCCTTGAGGAAGGCAGGCGGCGTCGCCCACCAGGGCACAGAAACTCGCAATTGCGGTGCGCGGTTTTTCCTTTTACTATCGCCCTATCGTGCTTTCTCCCGGCAATCCCAAACTCACAGACCGGCTGGTCTCGGCGGTGCCGCTCGAGGACGACTCCACCTTTGAGCTGAAACTGCGGCCGCAGCGCCTGGGCGAATTCATCGGGCAGAAAAAAGTAAAAGACAATCTGGCGGTGGCGATCGAGGCGGCACGCTCGCGTGGCGAGGCCATGGACCACGTGCTTCTCTACGGCCCCCCGGGGCTGGGGAAGACGACGCTGGCCAACATCATTGCCAACGAACTGGGCGTGCATTTTCAGCCCACGGCGGCGCCGTTGCTGCAGATCAAGGGCGACCTGACCGCGATCATCACCAACATGCAGGACAAGCAGGTGCTGTTCATTGATGAAATCCACCGCCTGCAGCCGGTGCTGGAAGAGTTGCTCTATTCAGCTCTGGAAGACTACCGGCTCGACATCATCATTGGGCAGGGGCCGTCGGCGCGCACCCACACGCTGGAGGTGAAGCCGTTCACATTCGTGGGCGCCACCACGCGCGCCGGACTGATCTCGGCGCCTCTGCGGTCGCGCTTCGGCATCGTATTGCGGCTCGAATTTTATACGCCGGCGGATCTGCAGGTGATTGTGGAGCGCTCGGCGGAGATCCTCGGGGTGGCGGTCGATGACGCCGGCGCGAAAGAAATTGCCGGCCGCTCCCGCGGTACGCCCAGAATTGCGAACCGGCTTTTGCGCCGGGTGCGCGACTACGCCCAGGTGCGCGGGGCCGGAAAGATTGACGAGCCCACCGCCAAGGCCGCACTCGAGATGCTGGAAGTCGATCAGTACGGATTCGATGAAGTGGACCGGCGCCTACTGCTGACCATCATCGAGAAATATCAAGGCGGCCCGGTGGGCGTGAACACCCTGGCCGCCGTTCTGGCGGAAGAGCCGGATGCCATCGAAGAAATCTACGAGCCTTTCCTGATGCAGATTGGATTCCTGAACCGCACTCCGCGCGGGCGGGTCGCGACCCAGTTGGCGTATGACCACTTCGGAATTACGCCGAGTCGAAGACAGAGCTCGCTGTTCTAGAACGAAATGAGGAGTGCAGAGCTGAAAACTGGAACCTTGATGTCGATGATCCTGCAGTGCGGGTTGCCTCGTTCGCTTTTCGAAACCTGAAGCTGTCCGCCGCCCACCATTTCCGCACGACGCGGTCTTAGATCTCCGCCAGTCCCTAAATCGAAATGGCGTTCTGTCCGGTAAACCTCACAAACATCATTTTGCTGTTTTGTCCGCCGGTCCATGGTGTATCTTGCTCGATTCCGTTTTGGGCTGGGAGGAACGAGGGGGAGGAGCGTTTTTTGGCTTTGCAACCGGTTCCAGGGGGCACGGTGTGGCAGAAGTTCCTGACAGCGGCTTTGGTCCTGGCCGCCACGGCAGCGTGCAGTAGGGGCGCTGCCGTGGGGCAAAATACTGCCCCGGCGCAGAGTGCTTCGTCGCCCTCGCAGGACGCGTCCGCGCCGCCCGCGCAGTTGGGCCCGCCCTCCCTCACGATTCCACGGCTGCAGCGGCCTCCTGCGCTGGAGGATTTCCTCTCCATGCAGCCACAGGGAGAAATCGCGCTACACATGGCGAAGGTCACCGGCTTCACCCAGCGCAATCCCCACGACGGCGAGTCCGTGTCCGAGCCCACCGACGCCTACCTGGGCTACGACCAGAAAAATCTCTATGTGGTCTTCGTGTGCATCGACGATCCGCGGAAAGTGCGCGCGCGCATGTCGCGCCGGGAAGACATCTTCGACGACGATCAGGTCGAGATCATCCTCGACACCTTCCACGACCGCCGCCGCGCCTACGCCTTCCAGACCACGCCGCTCGGCGTGCAATGGGACGCGATCTGGACCGAGGCTTCGCGCGAGGAGCAGACTGCCGGACATTTCGATACCTCCTTCGACACGGTGTGGGATTCGCGGGGCAAGGTGACCGACCGCGGCTTCGTCGTATGGATGGCGATTCCCTTCAAAAGCCTGCGCTTTCCGGCGGCCAAGCAACAGGAGTGGGGGATCATTTTGTATCGCGGCATCACGCGCAAGACGGAAGATTCTTTCTGGCCCGCCGTTTCCTACAAAATTGAGGGCCGCCTGGGCCAGGCCGCCACTCTGAATGGGCTCGAAGGAATTTCCCCCGGCCACAGCATCGACCTGATTCCCTACGGCTTGATGCGCGGGTTTCGCGCCCTCGACACGCGCGACCCCACCAATCCCTATTTCCAGCATGCGGTGGCCCAGGGCCAGATCGGTACGGACGCGAAGTTCGTCATCCACGACCACTTCGTCGTGGACGTGACCGTGAACCCAGACTTCAGCCAGGTCGAGTCCGAGGACCCGCAAATCACCGTGAACCAGCGCTATGCCGTATATTTTCCGGAAAAGCGCCCGTTCTTCCTGGAGAACGAAGATTTCTTCCGCACGCCGCTGGACTTGTTTTTCACGCGCAGCATCGGCGATCCCTCGGCGGGAATCCGCCTTACGGGAAAAGATGGCCCGTATTCCGTGGGCGTGATGTCGGCCGACGATCGCAGCCCCGGCCTGGCCGTCCCCGACTATAGTCCGTACGCCGGCATGCGCGCGTATTTCACCGTCGCGCGCGTCAGCCGCGACATCTTCCGCCAATCCAGCGTGGGGGCCCTGTACACAGACTGGGAGTGTCCCACGACCGGGGAATTCAACCGCATTGGCGGCGTGGATACTCACCTGAAATTCAATCCCAACTGGACGCTCGACGGCCAGGCAGTCGTCACCTCGAGCTATCTGGACCTGAACTGCGAGGCGAATCTCTACCCCTTCAGTTCCGGCAATCAAGGGAACAACAATTACTACGCCGGCCCCGCCGACCGGCTCGAACTGCGTCGCGATGGGCTGCACTTTACCTATGACGGAATCTATAACGACATCAGCCCTGGGGTTGTGTCGATACCCGGATTCATTAATCGCGTGGACATTCGCGAGACCTCGCAGGCGGCGGACTACCGCTTTCGTCCCAGGAAGGGCTGGGTGGTGAATTGGGGGCCGTCCCTTAGCGTGCGCTACGACTTCGACCACACTGGCCTGCGCCTCGACACCGATTACAATCCCTACTTCGCGGTTCAAGGACGAGGCCAGACCGTCATCATTGTGCGTCCGTATGACAAACTGCAGGAGCGGCTGCGTCCTCAGGATTTTTGTTTCTACGGCTATTCCTTGTACTGTCCTCCCACGATCCTGGGCAATCAGGACTATCACGAACACACCAGCGGAGCCACCTTCCAGACCGGCTATTTCAAGAAGGCCACGTTCAGCGTGGGATACTACTGGGGACAGGGCGTGAACTTTGAGGCGTTACCGCCCGCGCCCCAGGCAATTCCCACTCCCTATAACCATCCTTTCCTGGCGCGCGAAGATAATGCGCAGGTTACCCTGACGTTCCGTCCAGTGAAGCCGCTGAAGATTGAGAACGGCTACCTGTTCGAGCGCCTGCGGACCAACAACAGCACCTATGTTTTTGAACAAGGCCAGATTCCGGGCGCGGGGCGGGGAATCTTCAACGACCACATCGTGCGCAGCAAGTGGAACTGGCAGTTCACGCCTAAGCTCTCGGTCCGGCTGATCCTGCAATACAACGCGCTGCTGGCCGGCACGCCGGGGGTTGGATCTCCGTACACCTACCTCCCAACCCAGAAGGAGTTCAACACCGACTTCCTCATCACCTACCTGGTGCATCCCGGGACGGCGATCTACGTGGGCTACAACAGCGACCTGCAGAACCTGGATGTAGTGCCGCAGACTCCGACGTCGCCCGGCTACGTCATCAACACCGCCCGGGGCTACATCAACGACAGCCGGCAGTTTTTCGTGAAGGTGAGCTATCTGTTTCGGTTCTGAAGAAGCGGACGGCCCTCAGCGGCAGGCGTTCAGCTTGGAACTATTTGTAGGGCCAACGATCTAAAGGCTTTGCCTGAGAGCTGAAAGCTGATGGCTGACAGCTTCCGCGTTTGCTGAATCCTGTGGATATCCGGTAGAATCTAATGATTCGAATCGAGGTTAGGACGGCTATGAAAGCAGCTATTCATCCCGCATACAACGAAGTGCGCGTGCATTGCGCGTGCGGCAATACATTTATGACCCGGTCGACCCACAAAGGCGACATCGGCGTAGAAATCTGCTCCAACTGCCACCCGTTTTTCACTGGCAAGCAGAAGCTGATGGACACCGCCGGGCGTGTGGAGCGGTTCCGCCGCAAGTACGCCAAAAAAGAGGCCACTCCGGCCCCGGCGAAAAGCTAACTTCTTTCGCCGCGGATTTACGCGGATTGACACGGATCAAATCTAGAGTCAAAGCCCTCGCTCCGGCGGGGGCTTCGTTTTGTGACCGAGGGTAGAATAAGACGGTGAAGAAATTCTGGGATAACTCGGCGGATGTGCTGGCGGTAGACCCGGGCGGGGGCGCCCGCGCCACACGGGTTGTGCCGGCTTCCCTCTCCATCGGAACCGTCACAATCTCGCCCGCGACGGTCCTCGCCCCGATGGCCGGCGTCACCGACACGGTCTTCCGCCGCTTCATCCGCAACCTCGGCGGATGTGGCCTGATCATGACCGAGTTCACCTCGGCCGACGGCGTCCTCCGCAAAAAGGACCAGAAGGCCAAGCGCTATCTCCACTTCTATGAAGATGAGCACCCCATCTCGGCGCAGCTTTTCGGCAGCGATCCGCGCGTGATGGCGGAGGCCGCACGCATGGTCGAAGGCCTCGGCTTCGACCTGGTCGACCTCAACCTGGGATGCCCCGCGAAGAAGGTGGTCAAGTGTAACGGAGGCTCCGGCCTGCTGCGCGATCTTCCGGCCATCGGGAAAATTTTCGATGCCGTGCGCGGGGCGGTGAAGATTCCCTTCACGGTAAAGTTTCGCGCGGGATGGAACGACGAGGAAATCGTCTGCGTTGAACTGGCCCGCATGGCGGAGAGTTGCGGTCTGGCGGCGGTTGCGCTGCATGCCCGCACCCGCGAGATGGGTTATAGCGGCCAGGCCCGCTGGGAGTGGATCGCCGCCATCAAAGATGCCGTGAAGATTCCGGTGATTGGCAATGGCGACATCCGCACACCCGAAGACGCCTGCGCCATGGTCACGCAAACCGGCTGCGATGCCGTCATGATCGGCCGTACCGCGCCGTCCAACCCGTGGATCTTCCGCCAGATCGAACAATATTGCGCTCACGTAGGGGCGGACGCACTCGTCCGCCCAGTCGAGCAAAGCTCGACCGGTTTTGACGCCGGCGTGTTCGATGAGAAAACCGACACACGGCCTTCGGCCGCCCCGGACGAATGCGTCCGGGGCTACGTGGGACGTGCTTACGACCAGCCTTCCGAAGCCGACCGCTACCAGATGATCCGCACCTACTTCCAGATGCTGATCGAAGAAGAGCTTCCCGACGCTGTCGGCAAGATGAAGCAGTTCGCCAGCTGGTTCACTCACGGCGTCCCGGGCGGCGCAGGCCTGCGCAAGGAAATTTACGAATCGAAGAGCGCGCCAGGAATTCTCGCGCGTGTAGAAGAGTTCTTTGAAGCCAGGTTATGTGGCGCAGGCGCCCTCACGCGCGAATTCTAGGCCGCCGGAATTACTCTTCTTTCTTTTCCCCCTTGCACTGATTCATCTTCAGTATCTGCAGGTACCGCCGGTCAGGTTTATGTGGCGCGGGCGCCCCCGCACGCGAAACTGCCGGCGCAATTCGCGCACGAAATATCGAAGCAATGCGGGCAGGCAAACGTCTACTCGCGCCACTGAATCCGCTCAAAGATCGCGCGCGGGCCAGTTCTCCTGTGCGGGGGATCGTTTTCACGAACCCAATTCATCCTTCCCGCCACGCTACCCCCTCGGCCCGGATCGCGTCTAAACTTCTGACGGTGCACGGCATAGGGAGAGGCCATGAAACAGTTTCTGCTGGGAGTGGTTGCCACGCTCGCCGTTCTTGTGGTGGGCACGCTGCTGTATCTGAGGATGGGTTTAGCGGAGGTCCGGGCCGACGTTGCTCCGCCGCAGTGGGAGACCTCTTTGCTGTCGACCGCGGTGCATGCCTCCGTACGCCGCGAGGCGCCCGAGATGCGAAACCCCGTGGAACCCACCGATCAAAATCTGATCGCCGGGGGCAAGATGTATCTCGGCGAATGTGCCGGATGCCACGGGACTCCGGGGAAGCCGGAGGAATCAGGCGACAGCCTGTACCCGCCCGTCCCTCAGTTGCCCACCGTGGGAACGGAGTACACCGAGGCGCAGGTCTTTTGGGTGGCGAAACACGGCATCCGCCGGGCCGGGATGTTCGCCAACGGCAAGTGGGACTCCGATCAGAAGCTGTGGACCATTGCCGCCTTCATCAAGCGCATGCAGGCGCTGCCGCCTGCAGTCAAAGAAGCGCTGCAACCACCGAAGCCCGAATCCAAGGATGCGGGTAAACCGTAGCGAAAGCTACGCTGGCCTGGCCACCATCTTCCCCAACTCATCTTTCTCGACGTACGCCCACGGCGTCTTCGGATCGTGGGTGAAGACGGTCAGCCATTTCTCCGGGATCGCTCGTGCGTAGTACTGCTTCTTGCTGTCAATTGTCTGCAGCGGGTACAGGTCGAAGGCCATGCCCCAGGTGATGTCGATATGTGCCGTCGTGGGCATCAGATCGGAGATATAGCAAGCGGTCGGCGGAGTCTTTCTGCCTGCGCCCTCAGGGGCTAAAGCCCGCTCTCCCTGTGCATCCAACGGCACGACTGAAGTCGTGCCCTTCCCGTCTGCGCTCTTCCCCAAACCGCCTCTGATGATCACCCCCTGCATGTGCGCCGTGTGCCCAGGAAAGGTCTTTACCGAAATGCCCGGGACAATTTCCTCGCCGCCCTTGAGCAACGTCATCTGCCCGCTGGCGACCAGAGAGTCGTAATTGTCGGGGAGGTAGCTGATGGCGTCGCGCTCGCTCGGCCGCCGCGCGTATTGCCATTCGCCTTCGGGCGCGTAGTACTTCGCGCGCGGAAAGGTTGGAACGATTTTTCCATGCTGGTCGCGCACCGTGTTCCATCCGCAGTGGTCGAAATGCAGGTGCGAGTTGATGACGATGTCGATATCCTCGGGCGCGACGCCGCCCGCCGCGAGATTGTCGAGCAACTGCGCCGGTTGCCCGTAGAATTTGACCATGCGCTCGGAGAGCTTGTTGCCCATCCCGGTTTCGACCAACACGGTCTGCTTGCCGGTGCGGATCAGCAGCGAGTTGAGTCCGGCGGTCACATAATTCTTGTCGTCGGCCGGGACCTTGCGTGACCACATCACCTTCGGTACCACGCCAAAAAACGCGCCGCCGTCCAGCGGGTAAGTCCCGTCAGAAAAAACGCTAAGTTCGAAGTCGCCAAGCGCGAGCCGGTGCATGGAGCTAGTGTGCCATACTCAGTTCAGTCGAAGAAGCTTACCGTCAAAGGTCCTGTAGACGCGCGGAAGTGCTGTTATTCGAACTGGCTTAAGAACTACAGAAAACCCCGAGGACACTGGGGACCCCTCTGTGAGCTCCGTGTCCACGGTGGTTTTCAGGGTTTAGTCTTTCCCTATGCAGCGCCCCGCGGGCATTACCGCCATTTCCGTGCTGTTCTTTCTGGCCGCGATCTATCTGTGGGCAATCGGTGTGGTGAAACTGTTGTCGCCCAGTGCAATCTCACTGATGAACGGGACGCCGCTCATGTATGGACTGGAGTTAGCGGGACCATACATGGCGCTGCTGTTTGGAGCCGGTTACGCGCTCGTTGCCTGGGGATTGTTCCGCCTGCAGAATTGGGCGCGCTGGGCCGGGATGCTGGTGATGGTGCTGGGAGTCGCATCACTGGTGCCGAGGATCTCCATGGCCGAGCTCGGCGTGCCGATCTTGTGGTATGGACTGCAGATCGCCCTGCGCGTTGCGGTTGGCTGGTATCTGGCGCAAGCGCCCGCAGTGATCGACGCCTTCGCCGCGAAGTCGTCCACGCCGTAGGAAACACTTCCTGCATGCGGACGAATGCGTCCGCTGCTACGCAAATCTTCTCAGTCTCCTTCGTGCAGTTCGCGAATCCAAATGTTGCGGTAGCGAACGGGATCGCCGTGATCCTGCAGCGCGAGGGGCAGTTTCTCAGGCTGTGGTTTGTAGGGAGGTCGCTCGCCGTGGGCGGTTGGGCCGGTGAGTTCCACGTTGTCCTGCACGAGGACGCCATTGTGCAGGACGGTCACGCGAGCCGGACGACGCAACTTGCCTCCCACAAATCGCGGGCCATGAAAAATGATGTCGTAGGTTTGCCACTGCGCCGGAGGGCGCGAAGCATTCGCCAGCGGCGGATATTGTCCGTAGACCGCGGACGCCTGGCCGTCGGCGTAAGTCTTATTCTGGTAGGAGTCGAGCACCTGAATCTCGTAGAGGCCCATCAGAAAGACGCCGCTGTTGCCGCGCTCCTGGCTTTCTCCCGACGCCGGGGAAGGCTCGGCGAACTCCACGTGGAGCTGGCAATCTCCAAAGGAATCGCGGGTGGAGATGTTGCCGGTCTTGGCCACGACTTCCATGTAACCGTTTTCGACTTTCCATTTTGCAGGCTTGCCGTCGCTGTCGGCCCAGCGCGAAAGGTCTTTGCCGTCAAAGAGGACGACGGCATCCGCCGGAGCTCGTCCAGGTGTTTCCTGCGTACTCGCGGTTCCGGGATCGACGATGGGCGGTACTGGGCGATTGGGGTCGTGAATTTTCCATTTCATGGGAGCTTGCGCAGCGGAGAGTTGGACGAGCGAAATCAGAATGACTGCCGTGAGCGGAGAGAATCGAGTCATGATCGGCGGCCTCGCGCCGGAGAACATGATACTCGAATGTCTCCGACGCGCAAGGGGGCGCAAGGCTGCTACGGACTTTGATTTGGCTGCTCGATCGCGACCAAGGCCGAGCTACGCTCGGCGGGACAGCCGATGGCGGCTGTCCCCACATAAGCTCTGACCCTCCATCAGCGCTTGGCTTTGGCGGACTCTTTCTCGCCCACGCGCTTGCTGACCTCGAACCTCATCTTGCCGGCTTTCTTGTCAGCGTCGACCACGACGTGGTCGCCGTGCAGGACCTCGCCGTCGAGGATCTTGAGCGCCAGCGGATCCTGCACCAGCTTCTGGATCGAGCGCTTCAGCGGACGGGCGCCGAAGTTCGGGTCGTAGCCTTGCGTGAAGAGCAGGTCTTTTGCCGCGTCGGTGAGTTCGAGCGAGATCTTGCGGTCGGCGAGCAGGCGGCGAACATCCTCCAGACGCAGTTCGATGATCTTGACCAGTTGCTCCTTGCCCAGCGGGCGGAAGACGATGATGTCGTCAACACGGTTCAAGAACTCGGGCTTGAAATGCGTGTGCAGCAGGCTCAGGACCTGCTCGCTGGCGTTTTCGAATTCCTCCGGCGTGCGCACGTGATCCGACTTGCAAATAGCTGGAGCCGATATTCGACGTCATGATGATGATCGTGTTCTTGAAATCGACGACGCGGCCTTTGCCGTCGGTAAGGCGACCGTCGTCCATCATTTGGAGAAGAACGTTGAAGACGTCGGGATGCGCCTTTTCGATTTCGTCGAAAAGCACGACTGCATACGGACGACGGCGCACTTGCTCGGTGAGCTGCCCGCCCTCTTCGTAGCCGACATAGCCGGGAGGCGCGCCGATCAGGCGCGCGACCGAATGCTTCTCCATGTACTCGGACATGTCGATGCGCAACAGGGCATGCTCGTCGTCGAACAGAAATTCAGCGAGGGCGCGAGCGAGCTCGGTTTTGCCGACGCCGGTTGGACCGAGGAAGATGAACGAGCCGATGGGACGTTTGGGATCGCTCAAGCCGGCACGAGAACGGCGGATGGCGTTGGCGACGCGCTCCAGAGCCGGATCCTGGCCGACCACGCGCAGGCGCAGGCGTTCTTCCATGGTGACCAGCTTCTTGACTTCGCCTTCCAGCATTTTGGAGACCGGAATTCCGGTCCACTTGGAGACGATGCGGGCGACGTCTTCTTCGTCGACTTCTTCTTTCAGCATGCGCTTGCCGCCCTGGTTCTCCATCTGCTTGCTCAGTTTGGCGAGTTCGTCTTCAGCCTGGCGAATGAGGCTGTAGCGTATTTCGGCGACGCGCTGCAGGTTGCCTTTGCGCTCTTCGGCCTGCTCTTCGGCCTTCAGCTTTTCGATCTGCTCTTTGAGGGCGCGAACGCGGGCGATGAGGTCTTTTTCTTTTTTCCAGTTGGCTTTGAGCGTGTTGGATTTCTCGCGGATTTCGGCGAGTTCTTTTTCAATAACCCCTAAACGCTCCCTCGAGTTCGCGTCGTCTTCCTTCTTCAGCGCCTGCTTTTCGATTTCGAGTTGCGTGGCTTTGCGCTCCAGTTGGTCGATGTCGGTGGGCAGAGAATCGATCTGGATACGCAGCGAGGCGGCCGCCTCGTCGATCAGGTCGATGGCCTTGTCGGGCAGGAAGCGGTCGCTGATGTAGCGGTGTGAGAGCGTAGCCGCGGCGACGATGGCCGAGTCCTTGATGCGGACGCCGTGATGCACTTCGTACTTCTCTTTCAGGCCACGAAGGATGGCGATGGTGTCTTCGACGTTGGGTTCGCCGACAAAGACGATCTGGAAGCGGCGTTCGAGGGCGGCATCTTTTTCGATGTACTTGCGGTATTCGTTGAGCGTGGTGGCGCCGACGGCGCGCAGTTCGCCGCGGGCCAGCGCGGGCTTCAGCATGTTGGAGGCGTCGATGGCGCCCTCGGCAGCCCCGGCGCCGACCAGCGTGTGCAGCTCGTCGATGAAGAGGATGATCTGGCCCTGCGAGTCTTCGATTTCCTTGAGTACGGCTTTCAGGCGATCTTCGAACTCGCCGCGATATTTTGCGCCAGCCAGCATGGCTCCGAGGTCGAGCGCGACGACGCGCTTGTTCTTGAGCGCTTCGGGCACGTCGCCCGAAATGATTCGTTGAGCGAGGCCTTCGACGATGGCGGTCTTGCCCACGCCGGGCTCGCCGATCAGTACGGGATTATTTTTGGTGCGGCGCGAGAGGACTTGCACGACACGGCGGATTTCTTCGTCGCGTCCAATGACCGGATCGAGCTTGCCGCGGCGGGCCTGCTCGGTGAGGTCGCGGGCGTATTTGTCGAGGGCCTGGAACTTGGCTTCGGGATTCTGATCGGTGACTTTCTGCGAGCCGCGAACGACGGCGAGCGCTTTCAGAATCGCGTCGTTGGTCGCGCCGTGGGCGGCCAGGATCTGCTGTCCGGCGTCGCGCTTGAGACTGGTGATGGCCAGAAGCAGGTGCTCGGTGGAAACGTATTCGTCCTTGAAGTTGGAGGCTTCTTTGAAGGCCTGCTCCAGCAGCCTGTTGACTTCGTTGGAAAGCGTGGCCTGGGCAGCTTGTCCGGAAACCTTGGGAAGTTTTTCGAGCTCTTTGTAGACGTCGGCCAATACGGCTTGCGGGCCAATGCCGATTTTCTCGAGCACGGGCGGAACGATGCCTTCCTTGTCTTCGAGCAGCGCGGCGAGCAGGTGAACGGGCAGCAGTTCGGGATTGCCGTGCTCAGAGGCGAGTTCGTTCGCACGCTGGACAGCTTCCTGCGCTTTGACGGTGAATTTGTCCCAACGGACGGGCATGGTGTACTCCCAGTTTCTAGCTTCTTCATTCGACTTGCAAGTGTGGCGGCGAGGACGCCGCCGCGACAACAAAACGGGAGGCGGGCATTTCTGCCGCCTCCCGCAAAGAGCAATCGAGATGCGCTCGATGACCGGCTCAAAGACCCGGTCCCACATAGCTACCACGGGGCTTCGCCCGGGGACGGACGAATGCGTCCGTCCCTACATGAACTTATGCGGCTTTGCTTGGGCCCTTGGCTTCGATCGGCTTTCTCGCTGCCGACGTTGACCTTGATCTGCTTGGGTTTGGCTTCGGCTTTCTTTGGCAGGGCGATCTTCAGCACGCCCTTGTCGTAGGTTGCCGAAACGTTCTCGGTGTCCACGGTAGAGGGCAGGGTGAAGGTGCGGGTGAAGCTGCCGTACTGACGCTCCACGCGGCGGTAGTTCTCTTCTTTCTCTTCCTTCTCGATCTTGCGCTCGCCGTGCACGGTGAGGGTGTTGTTCTCCACGCGGACGTCGATGTCTTTCTCGTCGATTCCGGGCACTTCGATCTTCAAGCGCGACCTTGTGCTCGTCTTCGTAGACGTCGACGGCGGGGGCAAAGCTCGATGTGGTCAGAGCCTCATCCTGGCCTGCGCCGCTGTAGGAATCGCGGAACACGCGGTTGATGCGGTCCTGCAGGGTGGCAAACTCACGGAACGGCTCCCAACGGGTTAATACGGTCATGGCTAAATCCTCCTTCGAATTTGGTGGTTCGATGTGTTTCAGGAATTCGCGACCGGCTCTGGGACTGGCTCAGGGCTGCGGTCACTTCATTAGACGCATAGTTATCGTAAAAGAAGCATAAAAGTTGAGCGCAGTACTGTCAACCACTTAATTATGCTTGTTTTCATTAGCTTACGGATGCAATAACGCATTTCAGATAGGAGGTTTCGGGGACATTCAGGAGAATTGGATGGTCCTTGGCCTGTCCACGAATCTCGATCAGGCGGAGGGTGCGGTGGGCGTCCAGGGCGGCCGAGGCCAGCATTTCCAGGAAGTTGGACTGGCTGACGTGGTAGGAGCAGGAGCAGGTGACCAGGGTGCCACCGGGGCGGAGCATCTTGAGGGCGCGGAGATTGAGTTCCTTGTAGCCGCGGAGGGCGGCGTCGAGATCGCGCTTGGACTTGGCGAAGGCGGGAGGGTCGAGAACGATGGTGTCGTAGCGGCGATCGGAGGAGGAGTAGTCCTTCAGCAGGTCGAAGGCGTTGGCCTCGATCCATTCGATTTCTTTTTCGTTCAGAAGCTGATGGTTCAGGGTGGCGTTCTGGTCGGCGACTTCCAGAGCGGGGCGGGAACTGTCGACGCCGGTGACTTGCGAGCAGCGGGGAGCGAGGTGGAGGGCGAAACCTCCCTGATAGCAGAAGACGTCGAGGGCCTCGCCGTGAGCGTAGTGGGCAGCGGCGGCGTAGTTTTCGCGCTGGTCGAGGAAGGCTCCGGTCTTTTGGCCTTCGAGCGCGTCGTAATGGAATTGAACTGCGTTCATGGCGAAGGTGGTGGCGGTCTTGCTGCCTTGTAGGAGGCCGGAGGCGCGGGGCGGAAGAGTTTCGAGTTCGCGGACACGGGGATCGACGCGCTCAACGATGGAGGACGGATTCATGCGCTGGGTCAGTTCGGAGATGACGGTTTCGCGGGAAAGGTCGGCGTCCATTGCCTGGGTGAGAATTTGCAGGGAGAGGATGTCGCGGTAACGGTCGACGATGAGGCCGGGGAGGAAGTCGGCCTCGCTGAAGACTACGCGGCAGGCTTCGGTGTCTGTTACTAGAGGCTCGCGATAGGAGATGGCGGCGGCGATGCGCTGGCGAAGCAGGGCCGCGAGGTCCGTTATGGGTTCCGAGGAGATCATGCGGATGGCGATTTGCGAGGAACTGGAGTAGAGGGCGCTGCCGAGGGGTTTGCCGCGATGGTCGGTGACGCGAATCAGGGAGCCGGGGAGGACGTCGTCGGCGGAGACGATGTCGGAGCGGTAGACCCAGACGTGGCCGGCTTTCAGGCGGGTGGCGCCGCGGGGGGAGACTTTTACTGTGGGGAGAGTGTCGGGAGCTTTCGGCATGCAGCCATCTTAAACGTAGAGGGCGCAGGTGCTGCAGGCAGGGTCGAGCTGCGCTCGACGACCGGGCCAATGGGCCCGGTCCTACACGAGCAAAACCTGCACCAACAAAACCTGGACAGAGGAGGCGGGTCCCTACATGAAGTGTTAGCTGGCGGCCTGTTCGGTGGGGGCAGCGGGGACGGTGTGTTTGGCGTGAGAGCCGGAGGCGGCTTCGTGGCGGGCGAGGTCGAGATCGGATCGCAGCGAGTCAAGAGCGACCATGGGGAGTTCGGTGCCGAAGTTGTCGAGTTCGGTCTCGCTCCACCCGCCGTTCAGGCGCATGGCGTCGGTGATGTCCTCGGGGAAGGCCTGGCGATAGTCGCCTTCGCGGATGAGGATGTCGCCGATGAGGCGTCCGGTGTGGACGTCGTAAACGCGCCGGCTGGCCTGGCCGTGGGCGTTGGTGAGACAGAGGAAAACCTCGCCGATTCCGCCGAACTCCGCGCGATAGTACCAGGCTTGGGAGGCGTCGATCTTGGGATGATGGCGTTTGGGGCGCGTGGTGGAGGGCTTGACGTCCGCGAGTTCGTCGGCGGCGTTGAAGTACAGGATGCGCTGGCAGGAGTCGCACACGATGGTCTGCTGGCCGGAGCGAACTTCGTTGTAGGTCTGGGGCCGGAGCATGACGCGGCAGGCCATGCACTGGTGATCGCGAACTTCGGAGAGGCCGCTGCCGCGAAACTTGGATACGCGTTCGTAATGACGGAGTAGGTCTTCGTTGATGGAAGTGCGAATCTGGTCGCGCTTGGCGCGCCACTCGGCGAGCAGCTTCTCGTCCTCGGCAGTACGCTGGCGGGCTTGTTCTTTTTCTTTTTCGATCTCGGCGGTTTCGGCTTTGAGCTCGGCCTGGGCGGCCTTGACTTCCTTATCGCGCGCGTCGGCATTGACCATCAGCTCGAGAATCTTGTCTTCGTTGGCGGCGATTTCTTTTTCGGCGAACTGGATCTCGTGCAACAAGGCTTTGTACTGATCGTTGGTCTTGACGTCGAGAGACTGGTCGCGGTACTTGGAAATTTTGCCGCGGAGGTCGTTGATGGCGGTGTCGTACTTGCGGCGGGCGGCTTCGTCGGTCTTAACGGCGCCCTGGGCTTTTTCGAGCTGGGCCTTGTGGCCAGCGAGCTGCTGTTCAATGGCGGCGATGCGTTTGGGGAATTCGGCAACCTCGTCCTGCAGACGGCGGATTTCCTTGTCGGTGTCTTGCAGTTTCAGCAGGTTTTCGATATCAGGAAGCATTGAGTCTGCCTTGATTCTAGCATGCGCTGGAGCGCGGGTCGCAGCTTGTGACGGGGGATCTTGCTGTGTCGGGTCGGGCGCCCCGTTTTGGAGGAAAACCTTGGAATTGGGCCAGATAAGCCCTAACTGTAGTTAGAGAGATCGCGCGTGACAGGGTCTTGCGGGCGCATTTATCGTGTCACCGTCGACGGGTGACGGTAGGATGGCCCATCGAAAATACCTTTTACGTCCTAAGGCGTCCAAGAAATCGTGACTCGCTGAGAGAGCGGGGCCCAAGAAGCGCTCCCCCGCCCTGGAGCAAAATCATGAGTGCTGTCCTCGAAACCACTCCACTCGCGGTCAACCCCACGTCGAAATCCCGGATCGGGTCCATCGATCTGATCCGCGGCGCCGTGATGATCCTGATGGCGATCGATCACGTACGAGTTTATTCGGGGGTTCCGGCCGGCGGCCCCACAGCGGGAGTCTTTTTCACGCGCTGGATCACCCATTTCTGTGCGCCAGGATTTATCTTCCTGGCTGGGACCAGCATCTTCCTCTACGCTCGGAAGCACGCCGATGTGTCGCGGTATCTGCTGATCCGCGGGGCGTGGCTCATCTTCCTCGAATTCACATTTCTCCGAGTAGCCTGGACGTTCAATTTCGATTTCCTGCAATACGAGATGGCAGGCGTCATCTGGGTCATTGGGTGCTGCATGATCCTGATGGCCGGGTTGGTGAAACTACCGCTGCCTGTGGTCGGCACGCTCGGGGTGGTCATCATCGCGGCTCACAACCTGATGGATCCACACATGGGCCACTTGCTCGAAGGCCTCGACCAGAACCGGTTCTCCGGTCTCTGGAAAATCTTCTACGTTGGGTTTTTCGCCGGGCCGATCCAGTTTGGGCCCAGCGGCCCCAACCTGATCGTGCTTTACTCGATCATTCCGTGGATCGGGGTCATGGCGGCAGGTTATGCGTTCGGCAAGATCGTGATCATGGAGCCCACACAGAGGAAGAGACTTTGCTTGGCGATTGGACTCTCGGCCGTAGGTCTGTTCCTGGTGCTGCGGGGTTTTAACCTGTACGGAGATCCGCGCCCCTGGCACGCCGCCGCGCAGGGAAGGAATGGCGCGCCCCCGATGCCGTCGCTGTTTGCGTTCCTGAACACCACCAAGTACCCTGCCTCGCTCTGTTTCCTGCTGATGACGCTGGGCCCCATCATCGCGCTGATCCCGCTGCTTGAGGGCGTCGGTGGCGCTCTCGCCCGCCGAATCATCCTTTTCGGACGTGTGCCATTCTTCTTCTACATGCTTCACATCCCGTTGATCCACGCGCTCGCTCTCGTGGTGTCAAAGATCCGGCTTGGGGTGGTCAGCCCATGGCTCTTTGCCAACCATCCGATGGGCAATCCAGAGCCACCGGTAGGATACATCTGGAGTCTGCCGCTTCTTTATCTGGTATGGGGGATAACCATCGCGCTGCTGTATTTCGCATGCCGGTGGTTTGCGGCGCTGAAGGCAAAGAGAGACGATTGGTGGCTTCAGTACCTTTAATTGACTCTGGCCGAAGGTGGGTCAGTTTGGCGATGGAAAGAGAAAAACCGTGAACCACGATGGGCACGAAGTATCACGAAGGACTTCATCTATAGGTTTACTTCTGCTAGCTGCTGATGGGGCTTGAGCGGTGTACACTCGTTGGTTCGCGCGTTGTGGGTCTGCGGTTACTTCTTCCTGTGAGGTCGCTTCGTGAAAAGACAGATTTCCTTCTTCGCTTGCTTTGCCGTGCTCGCCCTTATCTTAGACGCCATGTCGGCCGCGCCGGCCGGGGCGCAGACTGCGCCCACCAAGCCGCTCACCATTGAAACTTTGTACCAGCCCGGAGGATTGGGAGGACGCGGGCCCGAGACCACGGAGTGGAGCCCGGATGGGACCCGGCTGACTTTTGTGCAGCGCGATGAAAAGGGAGAGAAGGGGGAGTTGTGGTACGTGGACGCCGCGACGGGCGAGAAGAAGGTGCTGGTCAGCGCGGAGAAGCTGGCCTCGTTGGACCCGGACGTGAACAAGGTGAAGAACGAGCGGGAGAAGGAGCGGCTGACGCGGTATCACGTGGCCGCGTATTTGTGGGCGCCGGATTCGAAGCACCTGATTTTTGATTCGCAGGGACAGCTGTGGCTCTTTGACCTGGGAACCCAGACCGCGGTGCAGTTTACGTCGGCGGCCGATCCCAGCGGCGATCCGAAGTTTTCGCCCGACGGCGGGCACCTGGCCTACGTGCGCAAGCACAATTTGTATGTTCGCGCGGTGAGCGGCAAGGACGAAAAGGCGCTGACGAAAGATACCGGCGAGAACCTGTTCAACGGCGATATCGACTGGGTGTACGCCGAAGAGCTGGGCGTGCGCAGCAATTATTTCTGGTCGCCCGACAGCAAGGAAATTGTATTTCTGCACATGGACGAAACCAAGGTTCCCGACCTATCCCATCACCGACTGGATACCGACGCATCCCAACGTGGAAAACGAGAAATATCCCAAGGTGGGCGACCCTAATCCAGTGGTGAAGCTGGGCGTGGCGGACGCGGACAAGGGGAAGGTGCGCTGGATTTCGCTGACCAGCGACGAGGAATCGTACATCCCGCGGTTCGGCTGGGTGCGCGAGGAGTGATCTGGGCGGAGGTGCTGAACCGGACGGAAGACAAGATGGACCTGTATTTCGTGGACGCGAAGTCAGGAAAATCGCGGATCGTGCTGACCGAGACCACGCCCGGGGCGTGGATCGACTTCGAGCATGTGGAAGTTCGGTTTCTGAAGTCCAGCGGGCAGTTTCTGTGGCCGAGCTGGCGTGATGGGAACATGCACCTCTACCTCTACAGCTTTGACAAGCAGAACCCGATGGCGGCCGACGCCAAGCTGGAGCGGCAACTGACCAAGGGCGACTTCGAGGTGCTGGGGATTGAAGGCGTGGACGAGACGGCGGGCACGGTGTTCTTCTCGGCGAACAAGGATGATCCGCGGCAGATGCACATTTTCTCCGTGCAGCTGGATGGGTCGGGGTTCAAGGCGCTGACCACCGAAGAGGGCATGCACTTTGGCAATTTCAGCGACGATGGGAAGCACTATACCCACATGTATTTTGGGCCACAGAAGTCGCCCAGCATTTCGCTGTGCGCCGTGGGAGGAGCATGCAATCCGGTGTGGGAGGCGCGCAACGCCATTGCCGATTACGGGCTGCGCGCGCCCAAGTATCTGGAGTTCAAGGCGGACGATGGAACGGTGCTTTACGGGCGGTTGCTGCTGCCTCCGCAAGCGCCGGCCAGCGGGAAGATTCCGCTGATCATCAACATTTATGGAGGCCCGGCGGCACAGATGGTGCGGAAGAGCACGCCGGATCCGTTCGACGAAATTCTGGCGCGGAAGGGCTTTGCCATTTTCGCGGTGGATAATCGCGGAACGCCGGGGCGGGATCGCAAGTTTCAGACCGCCATCCGGCATGAGTTTGGCGCCATTGAGTTGAAGGACCAGCTGACCGCGCTGGATCAGTTGCTGGCGCAATATCCGCAGCTTGATAAAGATCGCGTGGCCATCTGGGGATGGTCGAATGGCGGATCGATGACGCTGTATGCGATGACGCATTCGGACCGCTTCCGCGCGGGCGTGGCGGTGGCGCCGGTGACCGATCAGAGGAACTACGACACCATCTATACCGAGCGTTACATGGGCCTGCTCAAGGACGACAAGGACGGGTATGAGCAGTCGAATGTGACGAAGTCTGCGGAGAAGCTGCACGGGGCGCTGCTGCTGGTGCACGGCACCAGCGACGACAACGTGCATTTCCAGAACAGCATTCAGATGATTGATGCGTTGATCAAGGCGGGGAAACAGTTCCGGCTGATGATTTATCCCAACAAGACGCACAGTATCGCGGGCAAAGATGCGCGCATGCATCTGTTCACGATGATTGAAGATCACTTTGAGCGGGAGCTGAAGTGAGGCCGTTGCCGGCGGGCTGCACGGCTCTATTTGTGCCTGCCGGACCCTTTGCGCGTAGTTTCCTTGGAGGAGCTGTCTTTGGATGAGGACTCCTTCGAGGAGATTTCCTTCGATGAACTGTCCTTTGACGAGCTATCGGACTTCGGTTTGTCGTCCTTCTTCTCTTTCGACGAGGAATCTCCGCTGCTGCCCGACGAACCCGGGGAAGAGGACTTCTTGGCGTAGTCGGTGACGTACCAGCCCGAGCCCTTGAACTGGACCGCGGGGGCGGAGATCATCTGCTCCACCTGGCCGCCGCATTCGGGGCACTTCTTGACCATCTTGTCGGAGTACAACTGGATTTTTTCGAAGCGGTGACCGCACTTCTTGCATTCGTATTCGTAAAGGGGCATGAGTGTGAGACGGTTGTGAGGAACAACTCGGTTTCATATTGATTCTAGGGGCTGGGTTGCGCGCCGTCAATTTCTGCGAGCGCGGTGCTACTTAGGGTCACGCGTTTGCCGGAGGTTGGCGCTGGCAGGGTTGCATCCTGGGCAAGGATCGTTCTTGAGGTAACGATAAAATCGAGGGTGTCCTCGGCCGACCCAATACGGAGCTTCGTAGTTATCAATCCCTGGGCCAGCGCTCATGAAGCTGAAGAAGACGTGACGCGACGGCCTGACGACGATTCCCGCGTGTCCGCGCCACACCACCAAATCGCCGGGCTGGGGATGCGTGACGCGTTGAAAGCCTTCGACTCCAGCGTAGAGATCGTCGGAGTCCGCGTAGGCATAGGGGAAGCCCGCTCGTTCGTAAATGGCGTGAACCAGGTGGGAACAGTCGTGGCCAGAATATCGCCGCACTTTGGGGTCGAGCGCGGCCGAGATCACGGCCAGCCCATCGTCCGGACTTAGGGTCCGGTGAATCTTTCGCTGCCCTGGATTGCCGCTCGCGGCTTGGCCGGGCTGCAGCCGTCTGTGCCGAACAACTAACACTTAAAGCAAGCCCACAAAGCAGGGCCGCGACCTTGGCTTTCCCCGAAGTCCGCATTGCCCCATTGTGATGCGGAATTCGCCTGCCGGGGAGGTTACGGTTGTGCAGGGACCGGATCACGCAAGCGGGGAACGCGGTGACGGCGCTGGTAACTATGGTTTTAGCAGGCGTTTAGGTGCGGTGTTGCGCCGCCCTGGATCGCCTTGGGGTGCGCCCACCGGAGCGGTGGTAGACTCCGGCCATGAGCGACACCGATTCGGATTTGGCCGATTCCGAGTCTGAGACGCGGGCGAGAGGGGAGAAGACGGTCGCGGCGCGGGAGGGTGCGATTTCCGCGGGGCCGGCGCGTCATCGTGGGCACGCCGATCGGAAATCTCGAGGACATCACGCTGCGGGCGCTGCGCGTGCTGAAGGAAGTGGACGTGATCGCCTGCGAGGACACGCGGCAGACGCAGAAGCTGCTCAATCATTATGCGATTGCGACGCGCACGACCAGCTATCACGAGCACAACGAGATGACGAAGTCGGCGGAGCTGGTCAAGGAGATGCAGGAGGGCGCGAGCGTGGCGCTGGTGACCGATGCGGGCATGCCGGGGATTTCCGATCCGGGGTACCGGCTGATTGCGCTGGCGATTCGGCATCACGTGCCGGTGGTGCCGATTCCGGGGGCGTCGGCGTTTCTGGCGGCGCTGGTGGCGAGCGGGCTGCCCACGGATTCGTTTCGCTTCAGCGGATTTCTTCCGGCCAAGCGCGGGGAGCGGCGGGCGGCGCTGGAGGCGGTGAAGACTTCTCCGCGGACGCAGGTTTTTTATGAGGCTCCGCACCGGATTGTCGAGGCGCTTGGCGGATGTTTGTCGAGGTTCTGGGAGCGGGGAGGCACGTTGTCGTCGCGCGCGAGGTGACCAAGCTGCATGAAGAATTTCTGCGCGGGCGCGCGGGCGAGGTGCTGGAGAACTTGAAGGCGCGCGATGCGGTGAAGGGCGAGATCACGCTGCTGATTGGGAAGGCGGAGAAGCAAGATGCCCGCGTAGGGACGGACGCCTCCGTCCGCTCGGGTGTGAGACAGCGCGTGGAGCAGATCATGGCGGAAGAGAAAGTGGACGAGAAGGCCGCGCTGAAGAAAGTGGCGAAGGAGCGGGGAGTGTCGAAGAGCGAGGCGTACCGGGAGTGGCAGAGGGGGAAGTGAGCCCTGCTGCCAGAAGGGGCCAACCTGTTGAGATTCACTTTACCTGCGGTGCTGCCTTTTCGCCTCTCATGTGTTGAGCCGTGCTCATCGTAGACAATCGTTATCTGGCCCGATCGCGCAATGCTGCCGACCATAGGTGGATTATAAGTCCTGCACAGTTCCTTCATCTGAGAGACCGCGCTGGATAGCGCCTGCGCCATTTCGGCTCCCGTAAAATTACCTGAGCCGAAGTAGAATTCCCGAACTCGGTGCCGCCGAAAGGCTTCTCGCTCGATCTCGTTGTAGCGATTTCGTTTGTCCTTCGTCAGGACGACCCATGCTCGCTCAGCGACGAACTGAAGCCAGTCTTCGTCGGGGTGCCGCGCTCGAAGAAGTCTCGGTGGCGCCTGATACTGCACTCCGCTGTTCAGCAGTGTGTCAAGATTGGTTGACAGTTATCGAGATTTTCATCCAAGTAAAGGATGAAATCGTCAAGCTGCAACTGCTCGGGTTTCCCAGCGGATTGCCTCTTCAATCTGCTTTTCTTCGAGGCCATATTCCTTGGCTAGTTCGGGCATCGACTCGCGCGCGTTGAACCGAGACGCGATGACAGCGGTAGAGATCCCGGTTCCTGCGATTACAGGTTTTCCGAAGCCGAGGGCTGGGTTGATAACGATAAATTTTGGTTCCGAGGCGCTTCTTTCGCGCACAAACGGATAAAACCTGAACACTACCAATTCTCCTTGTCGTACTCGACTCGTTCCAAATGGGCCTCGACGATCTCAGGAATCACGAGCTGTCCGCCTTGAGAGAAGTTTACTAGCTTGTCGATCTCCTTTATAAGCACGTCAACTCGATTCGTATACAGCGGCTGCTCGATCAGAGGGTGCTTGAATCCGTGAGTTTTTTTCAGGTGCGCGACTGCTCGCCGAATCTTCGGAAGGCGCAAGTCGTATCGAGACTTGCATCGAAGCAAGCATATGGCACTCCAAGAGGTTCATGAAGGAGAGCGAGCGAGGCTTCTTGGATGCCGCTCGGATCAGCGGAGAAGATCGGCTTACGACCGAATGCCCAATATTCGAGAGTCTTGATCGGCACACGCAAATAAAGCGCAGCCTCGGACAGGCCATAGAGGGGGAGTTCGAGTCGTTCGTCAGTGGCGATGAACTTCATTCCCCCTCCCTTGCATTTCGAAGACATCGTATAACACTGATATACCACATCTGTCTCTGGTCGCAGGATACCAGAACCACTCGATACTACGGAGGGTTCTGACTTCCCTGCCAACTCCCTCTTCACAATTTCGCTGACCATTTTGCCGTCGACGCGCATGCCGGCGGCGTTGAATCTTGCCATGGCGTTCTTCATGACCGTGCCCATTTCTTTCATGGTGGGCGCGCCCATTTCGGCGATGGCAGCTTTCACTCCGGCGACGATTTCCGCTTCGCTGGCGGCTTTGGGGAGGTAGGTTTCGATCACGACGATTTCGGCAGCTTCTTTGTCGGCCATTTCCTGGCGTCCGCCCTTGGTGAACTGCTCGACGGACTCCTTGCGCTGCTTGATCAGCGTGGCCAGCACGGCCTGAGATTCTTTTTCGTCGAGCGGGGCCATTTTTTCGACTTGGCGGAGGTGCAAGGCGCTCTTGACCATGCGCAGGGTCGACAGGCGCGCCTCGTCTTTCGCTTTCATGGCGGTGACGATGTCTTTCTGGATCTGTTCGGGGAGGCTCATGAGGGGATTATAGACGGTGAGATGGAGTAGTCCGCGCGTGGAATCGACCATGCGTCGGGCACCGCCGAGGGCAGTGCACCCGTTCTTGATGCGCGAGTGAAAGCTCTTAACCGCAGAGTCCGCTGAGGGGTCGCTAAGGACGCGGAGAAAAGGCAGCCGATCTCCGCTTGACTCTCGAACTGGACGGCGAAACGGCGAGACACAACAAGCGTGACGGGGGTCACGGCGCGGAATGGGATTATGCGCTAGAAGATTGCCGGGGCACAACGTGCTCTGCGCGCGCGGTTCCGGTAAACTAATCAGCTATCCCTCTCATAAGGATCCCGACTATGTTGCATAAGAACCGTCTTTTTACTCCCGGGCCAACGCCGTTATTGCCGGCGGCGCAGACGGCCATGGCTTCGTTTACGGCGCATCACCGGACAGCCGACTTCCGGGCGCTGTTTCAGCGCGTGCTGGCCGACATGAAGGAATTCATCGGCACGCGGAACGACGTGCTGGTGCTGGCTTGTTCGGGCACGGGCGTGATGGAGGCGTCGGTGTCGAACCTGACCTCTCCGGGCGACAAGGTGCTGGTGCTGACGGCGGGGAAGTTCGGCGAGCGCTGGACGGGGCTGGCCAAGGCGTTTGGCTGCAACGTGGACGTGCTGAGCGTTCCCTATGGCGAGACGTTTTCACTGGACGACATCCGGGCGCGGGTGACTCCCGACTTGCGTGCTGTGTTTGTGCAGGCCACCGAGAGTTCCACCGGAGCCCGGCATGACATGGAGGGCATCGCGAAGATTGTGCGCGGGCAGGGCGGGGCATCAGGAAATGACACGCTGCTGGTCGTCGATGCGATCACGGGGCTGGGCACCACGCATCTGAACGTCGACGGCTGGGGCGTGGACGTGATTATTGGCGGATCGCAGAAGGCGCTGATGATGCCTCCGGGGCTGGCGTATTGCGCGGTCAGCGAGCGGGCGTGGAAGCGCATGGATACGACGACCTCGCCGCGGTATTACTTTGATCTGCGCAAGGAGCGGAAGTCGGCGGCCAAGGGCGAGTCGGCCTATACCCCGGCGACGTCGCTGTTTGCGGCCCTGGGAGCGGCACTCGAGTTCATCCGCGGCATGGGCAACGGCGAGTTGTCCGCCGGACGGGAAGAACTGGTCAACAACGCCGAGCTTTGCGCGGAGATGACGCGGGCGGGAGCGCAGGCCCTGGGATTGAAGTTGTATGCATCTTCCCCGGCGGCGGCGCTGACCGCGATCTGCGCGCCCGACGGGATCGACTCCAGCCAAATCGTGAAGGAGTTCCGCGAAGGATTTGACGCGGTGGTGGCGAACGGACAGGGAGAGATGAAGGGCAAGCTGTTCCGCATCGCCCACATCGGGTACTACGATTATCTCGACACGATCGGCATTCTGGGCGCGCTCGAACACGTGCTGGCGCGGGTGACCGACAAGAACGTCGAGTATGGCGCGGCGGTGCGTGCGGCGCAGCAAGTCTATGCCCGCACCCAGTCGGGAAAGCGGCAACTGGTCAGCGCCTGAAGACGCGTCGAGCTAGCTGCCTAGTTGACGGTGAAGTCCATCGCTGCCGAAGTCTCAGCCGCTGTGCCACCGCCGTAAGACCCACCGCGGGTTGCGGGATTGGTCACCGTAACCGGCACCGCGCCGGCGTTCATGACTGCAGAAGCCGGAACGGTGGTCTGGAGCTTGCTCGAACTGACAAACGTAGTGGCCATCGCTCCGCCGTTGAAGTTGATGACCGCATCGGAAGCGAAGTTGGTGCCGTCGACCTCCAACGGGACCGAGGTGTCGGCAGTCGCGCTGGCTGGACTCAGCTGGACAATGGCCGGCATCGCTCCCGCTTGCACGGGCATGGCCATCTTCGAGTAACCGCATCCCAGAGCAAGTGCGATCAGGCTAACGAGCAGTGTGGTTTTGGCCGTTTTCAGTGTGCCAGGAATTTTCATGTTTTTGCTCCCAGGGTCAGGGCCCAATGAGAGAAGTGTAGAAAGCCGGGGCGAGGGGAGTGTCAGCGGGGTGTCATTTCCCGGTCAATTAAGTGTCATGCGGATTTCTGGCACCGCCGTACGAATTTCTGGAAATAGGATTTTCATTCCACAAAGGACTCATTCGTGAAAATTATCGTAGCGGAAAAAATCTCAGCATCCGCCGTGGCGCAGCTGCAGGAGCCGGGCTGGACCGTCCTTACCGCGGATCAACTGGAAGGCAAGCTGGAGGAGCACCTGGAGACCGCGGATGCGCTGATTGTGCGCTCTGCGGTGCAGGCCGACGCCAAGCTGCTGGAGCACGCCAAGAAGCTGCGCGTCATCGGCAGGGCCGGGGTGGGCGTGGACAACATCGACCTGGAAGCGGCCACGCACAAAGGGATCGCGGTGATGAACACGCCGGGCGCCAACGCGGTCGCGGTGGCGGAGCAGACGTTGGGGATGATGCTGGCCATGGCGCGGCATCTGTCCCGCGCCGATGCCCTGATGCACGCGGGCAAGTGGGAGAAGAAATCGCTGCAAGGGACGGAGCTGCGCGCCAAGACGCTGGGCATCATCGGGCTGGGCCGGATCGGCATGGAAGTGGCGCGGCGGGCGCGGGCCTTTGGCATGGAACTGGTGGCGCACGATCCGTTTGTGTCGGTGGCGGTGGCGAAGGAACAGGGGATCCGGCTGGCGGGGCTTGACGAACTGTATGCGGCAGCGGACTACATCACGCTGCACGTCGGACTTACGCCCCAGACCACCGGGATGATCAATGAGGCGTCCATCGCGAAAATGAAGAAGGGCGTGCGGCTGGTGAATTGCGCGCGTGGCGAACTGGTGAATGAGGCAGACCTGGCTGCGGCACTCAAGACGAAACATGTGGCCGCGGCGGCGCTCGATGTGTTCACAGAAGAGCCGCTCAAGAACTCGCCCTTGACCGCGCTCGAAAACGTGATACTGACGCCGCACGTGGGCGGGTCGACGTTCGAGGCGCAGGAGGCGGTGGGCGTGCAGATTGCGCAGCAGGTGAAGGAGTATCTGAAGCACGGGGTGATTCAGAACGCGGTGAATGTGCCGTCGGTGTCGGCGGAAGAGTATGCCACCATGCAGCCCTACATTGTGCTGGCGGAGCGCATGGGAGCGTTTCTGGCGCAGGTTTCGGAAGGGTCGCTGGAAGAGATCTCGATTCGCTACAGCGGGCACATCGCGGGATGGAAGACGGAATTGATCCGCAACGGGGCGATCAAGGGCATTCTGAACCAGGCGCTGGAGGAAAAGGCGAACCTGGTGAACGCGGCGGCGATTGCGGACGCGCGCGGGTTGCGCGTGCTGGAATCGCACAAGGCGAAGGCATCGACGGGAGGCGCAGGAAGTGTGCTTTCGATTTTCCTGAAAACTTCCACGGAACAACACATGGTGAAAGGCGCGGTGCTCCATGGGGATGCGCCGCGGCTGCTGCATGTGGATGGCATCGACGTGGAAGCGCCGCTGGAGCGCAACCTGATCTACCTGCGCAACCGCGACGTGCCGGGCGTGATTGGCAAGGTGGGAACGATTCTGGGCGAGGAGTCGATCAACATCGCCGATTTTTCCCTGGGACGGCGTGGGGTTGAGAAAGACTCAGAGCAGCCGCGCGAAGCGATTGCGGTGGTCCACGTGGACGGGCGCGTGCCGGAGGAAGTGCTGACGAAACTGCGGACGATTCCGGCGGTGCAGAAGGCGAAGGCGGTCAGGCTGTTCTAGGAAAACGTCGGTTTGGAGTAGGAAGAGAAAAACCATCAACCACTAAGGACACGAAGGATCACGAAGGTAGACCGGCAAGATGTCTCACCTTCGTGAACCTTCGTGGTTGTTGCCTTGTCTTCGTGGTAAAAGGACCCACTACGGCTCTTACGATTCCGACTCGTCGCGGCGTAGTTTGCGGCTTTCGGCGAGCAGGGCCATGGAGTGCATCAGGTTTTGCAGGGTGACGATGCCGATCAAGCGCTGGTCTTCTACGACGGGGATGATGCTGGAATTGCGGGCAGTGAGCTTGCGGAAGGCTGAGCCGAGCGAGTCCTGCCGCAGGGAAACTTCGAAAATCTTGTTCATCACCGCCTGGACATAGCCGTTTCCTTCGGCGCGCAGAGCATCGAGAATCCGCTGCTTCGAAATCACTCCCACCATATCCTCGCCGCGAACCACGGGGAAATCATCTTGCAGGGAGTGGACGGCTTTCTCCAGAGCATCCTCCAGGGTGTCGGCCGGGGAGAGGGTGGCGAAGTCGGTGAGCATGACTTCTTCGAGGCGGACGTTGTCGAGCACAGACTGGAAAACGAGCGCGCGTTCCTCCAACTGGGCGGCGGAGAAAACGATGACGCCGACCATGGTCAGCCAGTTGTCGCTGAACAGCCCGGCGAGCATGAGGACCATGGCGATAGCGTTGCTGATGGAGACGGCGCGGCGGGTGGCGGTGGCGCCATCGAGCGTGCGGGAAAGAAATGCGCGCAGGATGCGTCCGCCATCGAGCGGATAGGCGGGCATGAGATTGAAAATCGCCAGGTAGAGGTTGGCCCACACCAGGGTTTTTGGCAAGTTGGCAGGCCTGGAGGAAGGGCCACTTCCACAGCTCGATTCCGCGCCCGGAGGCCATGACCACAATCGCTGCCAGCCAGGCGAGGGCGAGACTCACCAGCGGTCCGACGAGGGCCAGGCGAACATCCCGCTTCCACAGTATCGCGGCGGGTTGCGGCTTCTCGACCCGCGATTCGTCGTAAAGCGCGACTCCGGTGAGCGGCAGCAGGATCACGGCCTTCGGGACCAGTCCGACGCGGCGGGCAGCGAGCATGTGTCCGCATTCATGGGCAGCCACACAAGCCAGGATGATGGCCGCCAGCGCCAAGTCACGCGGTCCGTTGGCGGAGCTCTGACGGACGGCGTAGTCCGTCCAGAAAATAAACATGGGCAGGACGAAGAAGGTAAGGTGGATGCGGACGTCGACGCCGAACAGACGTCCTACCGGAATGGACCAGCTACGCATAAGGCTTGGCTACTTTTATTCTACATGGATGGATAAATGGATATATTGAATGCGGTATCCGAAAGTACAGAGCCATGCGTGTGATCGCGGGGAAGTATCGAAGCCGGCCGCTGCGTGCGTTGCGCGGGATGGACGTCCGTCCTACCTCAGACCGGCTGCGGGAGACCTTGTTCAACGTGCTGACGGCGGGGAATCCAGCGGCGCTCGAGGGCACCGTGTGGCTGGATCTGTTCGCAGGAACGGGAGCGGTGGGCATCGAGGCCCTGAGCCGCGGAGCCCAGGAAGTGTACTTCGTGGAACACTCGGCGCCGGCGGCGGATGCGATTCGAGGCAATCTCGAGAGCCTGGGCATCGGCGCAGGCTTCAAGATCCTGCAGGAGGAATTGCCGCGTGCCTTCTGGCGGATGGAGCGGCAGCATGTGGCAGCGGATGTGGTATTCATTGACCCGCCCTATCGCCTGCAGGATGCTTATGTGAAGACGCTGCGGGCGCTGGCGGATTCGTCGCTGGTGTGGGCGATGACCGTGGTGATTGCCGAGCATGAAAAGAAGATTCGATCCGGGCGAGGAATTTGGGGCGCTGCGCAGGTTCCGTCACTTGGCCCAGGGCAGTGCGGCGCTGAGCTTTTACCGCATGGGAAGCACGGGGGATCTGCGGGTTTAAGAAACTTAAAGACCACAGAGGACGCGGAGGACACAGAGGAGGAACCCAGGGAATGCCTCTGTGTCCTCATTGTCTTCTGTGGTTCACGCGCTACATGATCAGGTCGTCGGTGCGGCGAACGATGGGATGCTGCATCTCTTCCAGATCGTTCTTCACCATGTTCAGCCCGTAGACGCACTCTTCGAAGTTCTTTGAAAGACTGGCAAACAGGGGCGCGACCTTGGCGTACTCGAAGTGCTCAAACTTGGAGACGATGTAGTAGCTCTCTTTCCCTGCCTTCACCCACTCGACAAAATTTTCCAGGCGCTGGCGGCGTAGACGGAAGTGATTGATGCTTTCGGGAAACATCCCCGCGAAGAACAGGGTGTAGTCGCCGATGTGTTTGCGCACCTGGCGCTCGCGGTCAAACGAAGGCGCGGGGCCGTAGACCGGATCCGATTCCAGCAGCATCTCGCCCACGTCTGCCAGCGGACGATGGGACGCATCGCAAACCTTGTAGAGTTGATCGGCTTCGCAGAATTCTGCCAGCAAATGAGAAACGTAGGCGACAATCTGCGGATCGCGAATGCCGATTTCTTGAGCGTAGTGTCGTCCAACCAGATCCTTAAACAACTGCTGCAGCGGATGCGATTCCGGAATCATGAATTTGGGCCCCCTGAACTCCGCATCGGGCACGGAGTTTCAGCCACCTGCGTGAGTAGATACCTCAGTTTGCCAGTGCAACGCAAGTGACTTTTGTTTATCGGCATGATTCGTTTTTCTAATCAATTAGAAGGTGTGGTACGCGAACGAGTTGTCGAGCGATTCTGCTGGCAGTCGAACAGAGCGGCTGCCAATGTCTACGGGTTCAAGGGTTCCGGGCCATGTAGAATGAGCGGTTCAAGGGAGGGAATCGCAATGGGTCGTCAGAAATCTGAGCGGCAGAACATATCCAGCGGCACGGCGTGGGAGCCCATTGTGGGTTACTCCCGTGCAGTGAAGGTTGGTACGAATGTGTACGTTTCGGGTACCACTGCCACCGGACCTGACGGCAAGATCGTGGGCGTGGGTGATGTGTATGCGCAGGCGGTGCAGACGTTGAAAAACATCGAGAGCGCATTGCAGAAGGCGGGCGCCGGAATGAAAGATGTGGTGCGCACGCGCATGTACGTCACGAACATTGCGGAGTGGGAAAAGATCGGGAAGGCGCATGGGGAATTCTTCCGCGACATTCGTCCAGCTACGGCCATGGTGCAGGTGAGCGCGCTCATCTCGCCGGAGATTCTGGTGGAGATTGAGGCGGATGCGGTGCTGTCATGAATCGCAAGCAGATCAGATCAGAGGCTTTGACATCTTCACGAAGTGACAAGGCAGCTTCGGGTTCAAGCCGGGCGTAAAGGGCTCGGTGCCAGTCTCAACGTATCCCCGGCGGTGGTAGAACGCCGGCAACTCCTTCCGCACACTCACCATTCGCAAATCCATGAACCGGCTGCCTGCCTGGGCGCAGTAGTGTTCGGCGGCGTCCATCAGTTTCGAGCCAAGTCCGGACTTCTGGCGTTGCGGATCGACCGACAGCAGACCCAGGTAGGACCGGTCGCCCCGCGGTTCGAGGTAAACACAACCGGTCAGAAGGCCAAGGTCAACCGCAACCAGGAACGTTCCCTTTTGCAGCAAGTCTCGCACCATCTCCAAGTCGATGCGATCACGATCGAGGAGGAAGCTCTCGGCCTTGGCAAAGGCGGCGTTGATTACGGAGACGATTCCCTCCGCATCCTGGGCTTCCGCTACGCGCAGCTGCAAAGACTTGTCCCTCCCTCGATTCGACGTATTGCCCCGAAGCAGGTTATCCCCTCAGGGTATAGAATCCTTCCCGCTAAATCATCTGCCGGATGAACGAGGCCGTCCCGGGAAGCGCTGCGGACGGCTTTGGGGAGAACGCATGAAGCACCTGCTCTTAGTCTTGTCGCTTACGCTCACCACGTGCGCTGCCGCGCAACCGTCTGGCTCGTCATCGGCCCAGGTTGCAGTGATTCGTGCCGGCACGCTGATCGATGGCAAGTCCGACAAGCCGCGGCGCGATCAGGTCATCGTCATTCGCGGCAACCGCATCGAGAGCGTCGCTGACGCGGCCAACGCGAAGATTCCGGCCGGCGCCACGGTGATCGATCTGTCGAAACAGACCGTGCTTCCCGGGCTGATCGATTCGCATACGCACATCTTCCTGCAGGGAGAAGATCCAGCGCAAGGCGGCTACGACGCGAACATCCTGACGGCGCCTTTGGCGATGCGCGCGGCCCGGGCCACGGTGGCGGCGCGGCGGGCGCTGGAGCAGGGCTTCACCACGCTGCGCGACGTGGAAACCGAGGGCGCGGGCTACGGCGATGTGGGCATCAAGCAGGCGATTGAGGCGGGCTATATTCCCGGGCCGCGGTTATTCGTGTCCACGCGAGCCATCTCTACCACGGGCGGATATCCGCTGGAAGGCTATGCCCCGGAGTTGGAGATGCCGAAAGGCGCGCAGATTGTCGATGGGCCCGTGGAAGCCCGCAAGGCGGCGCGCGAACAGCTGGACCACGGCGCCGACTGGATCAAGGTGTACATGACGCACCGCTCGTGGGTGGGGAAGAACGGAGAGCTGGTCTCACAGCCGACGCTCACGGTGGAAGAGCTGCGGGCGATTGTGGATGAGACCCATGGCTGGGGCAAGAAGGTGGCGTGTCACGCTTACAGCGGGATCGGACTGCGCCGCGCTCTCGACGGCGGGTGCGATTCCATTGAGCATGGACTCGATCTGGACGACGCCGCGATCGCACAGATGCTGAAGCAAGGCACCTGGTATGTGCCAACGCTGAGCGTGTACTACACCGACTGGGCTCCGGCGGATACGGCGGGTGGGCAGCGCGACCGCCTGCGCGCCGCCGTACATGAGCCGTCGTTCAAGAAGGCGCTGAAGGCGGGGGTGAAAATCGTCTTCGGCACCGACATGGGCGGAATCCCCTGGACGCAGCCGATCGCGCAGGAATTCTCGCGCATGGTGGAATTCGGCATGCCGCCGATGGATGCCATTCAGAGCGCCACGTCGCGGGCGGCCGTCATGCTCGACATGGAGGGCAAGATCGGCGTAGTGGCGCCGGGCGCGTTTGCCGACATCATCGCCGTGAGTGGAGACCCGCTGCACGAGATCAAGGTGCTCGAGAACGTGCAGTTTGTCATGAAGGACGGGCAGGTTGTTCGGGAGAAGTGAGGGAGAGGTGGGCGAGGGATGTCCTTCGGAGAGGTGCGCTAACGGAATATTTCTGTGCAAATTTCCTTGACAAGCGCTTCACTGCGAGCATAATCCATCAATCCAGTTTGTCGGTGGAATTCGGCTCAGTCCTAGCGGCCGAAGGAGGTACCTATGAGCGTGCTCGATCTTTGTGACCGGGAGATTGCGGCAGTGGGACTGGAGGCTAGCGTAGCGGATGCAATTCATAAGATGCTGGACCACCACGTGGGAGCGGTGGCAGTGGTCGACAGCGAGTATCGGGTAGCCGGGATTTTTACCGAGCGCGATGTGCTGCGAAAGATGTCGCTCAGCCATGTGGATCCGAGGATTACTCCGGTACGCGACCTGATGACCACGCCCGTCGAGATGGCGACGCGCGGCACGGGTGCCGGGGAGGCCCTGAGCATCATGTTGGAACGCCACTTCCGCCACCTGCCGGTGGCCGATGATAATGGCAAGCTGCTGGGCATTCTCTCTATAAGGAATCTGCTGGAGTGGCGCGTCGACGACCTCAGCCACGAACTGGATTCGCTCGAGCAATACGTTTCTAACGACGGGCCGGGGGGTTAGGGTAATTTGCCTGCCCGCCCCATTCTGAAATGATGGTAACTTCCTCCGCCCTGTCCCGGACGATTGCTGGCGTGCGCATGGCAACGTCCGTGTTCTTCCTGCTGTTCGGTGAGTACAAGGTGACGGGGCCGGGCTTTGCCCATGGCGGGTTTCAGACTTACCTGCAGGATTACATCGCGAACAGCGTGGTGAGCTTCTATCGTCCGGTCTTGTCAGGGCTGGTTCTGCCGCACGCGGTGTTCTTTGGTTATGCGGTTGGGGTCGTTGAACTGCTGATCGGAATTTCGCTGCTGATTGGATTCTGGGTGCGTCCTGCCAGCGTGCTGGGCATCCTGTTTCTGCTCAATATGCTTCTGGCCACGTGGTGGGGACCGGGCCACGGCGTGCCGGTCTGGCGCTACTTCGGCGCGGAACTTGATCACTTGCCACTGTTGCTGCTATTCATCATCTTCTTCGCGGCTGACGCCGGACGCGTCTGGGGTCTCGACGGACTGCGGAAGCAGGCCAGTCGCGGGTAGTCGCTGTTGCCAATCTAACAATCTGGAGAAAGGGAAAGTCGGAATGAAGAAAGTCTGCGCGGTTGTGGTTGCATTGTTTCTTCTGGGGACCGTGGGCATAGCTCAGACGCCTCGGCGCGTGGTGGTGCATGCGGGGCATCTGCTCGATGTGAAGACGGGCAAATTGCTCGCGGACCAGGCGCTGGTGATCGAAGAGGGCAGGATCATCAGCAGTGGCGCCGCGACGGAAGCGAAGATTCCAGCGGACGCGGTGCGCATTGAACTGCCGAACGCAACCGTGCTCCCCGGCCTGATCGACGCGCACACGCACCTGACCATGGAGCCCCGGTTTGGCTACGACCGGCTGGCGCTTTCCGTGCCGCGCCAGACGCTGACCGGCGCCAAGAACGCGCGGCTCACGTTGCTGGCGGGGTTTACGACCGTGCGTAACGTGGGGGCGAGCGGCTTCAGCGACGTCGCTTTGCGCGACGCCATCAACGCCGGCGACGTGCCCGGGCCCAGGATGCTGGTCAGCGGGCCCGCTCTCGGCATCACGGGCGGACATTGCGATAACAACATGCTGCCTTTCGAATATCACGCCGTGGGTGATGGCGTAGCGGATGGCATCGCGGAAGTGCAACACAAGGTGCGCGAGAACATCAAGTACGGCGCCGATCTCATCAAGGTGTGCGCCACCGGTGGAGTGCTCTCGCTGGGAGACAACCCGCAGGCTTCGCAATACACCCTGGAGGAGATGAAGGCGATTGTGGCCGACGCGCACCGACTGGGCCGCAAGGTCGCGGCGCACGCGCACGGGGCCGAGGGCATTCGCTGGGCGGCGGAGGCAGGGGTGGATTCGATTGAGCACGGGTCTTACATTGACGATGCCAGCATTACCGCCATGAAGGAGCACGGCACTTACTTGGTGCCCACGCTCTACCTGGGCGACTGGATGATCGACAATGCGGGATTGACTCACCTGCCTCCGCCTTTGTTGGCCAAGGCGCGCGAGGTGATTCCGGCAGCCCGCAAAAACATTGCGCACGCGTTTTGCCAGTGGAGTGAAAGTTGCTTTCGGCACGGATGCAGCGGTCTATCCCCATGGTCTGAATGCTCACGAGTTTGCGGTGATGGTGCGGCTGGGGCTGACGCCGCTGCAGGCCATTCAATCGGCGACCCTGAATGCCGCGGATCTGCTGGGATGGGCGGGCAAGGTTGGGAGCCTGGAGCCGGGAGCGTGGGCGGACATCGTTGCCGTGGACGGGGACCCGGTGAAGGACGTCAATACTCTTGAGCGCGTGAAGTTTGTGATGAAGGGTGGCGAAGTGGTGAAGAACGAGTATGGGAAGTAGACGCCCGCACCCAAGACGATTCTTCTTCTGAAATTCTGAGAGAAACCCAAGGGAGGCGGCATGAAGAGAAGCTTGATATGGTGTTTGCTCGGCTTCGTTCTGGCTGCGAGTGCTGCCTGGTCGCAGACTGGTGGGGCCGAGTCAACGGTGGCCGCGTTGGAGGAGAAATGGCTTCAGGGGCAGAAGACGAACAATGCTGAGGTGATCGCTCCGCTGCTGGCCGAAAAGTTCGTGGAAACCACAAGCGACGGAAAGGTTATCGACAAAACTGTGGCCATGGCGATGGCAAAAGCGATGAAATATACCAGCATCGAGAATGAGGATGTGAAAGTGATTGTTTTTGGCGATATGGCCGTCGCGACCGGGGCTTCGAAGGCCAAAGGGACCGATTCATCGGGCAAGCCTTTTGATTCTTATGAACGCTGGACCGATACGTGGGTGAAGATGCCGAACGGACGATGGCAATGTGTAGCGACTCAAGCCACAACGGTCAAGATGTAAGCGACTGCCAAGCCGCGGGCCCAGCCAACGAACTTTGGGGTAAGCAATGCGGCTAACCTCGGGCACGCTGGGTGACCCAGTCGGTCCAGAGGGAGGAAGCACCGCTGGCCAGGAGCGGCGCCTGGCCCTCTACCGCGTCCACGAAGTTCTCAATCATGGGATAGTGCAGGTTGGCGTGAGGCGGTAGATGCTCGCGGCCTGCGGGATAGACGAGATCGGGGCCATTGAGCGGAGAGAGTTCCATCTCGCCCTCGGTTCCACGAATGCGGCATTCGTCGCGGCTCACCTTGGAATGCCAGCGAACATCGACGATGCCGCGGAGTCCGTCGGCGTATTCAAGCATCACAGTGGCGTTATCTTCCACTGCGTAGTGGTGCACCAGGTTCGAGAGTTGGCCGGTGACCCGCAGCGGCTGGCCGAAAAGAAAATTCAGAACGTCGATGCGATGGGAGGCGATGTCGAACAGCGGGCCGCCTCCGGCTTTGGCGGGATCGACCAGCCAGCTGCGGCTGCCGGTGCCGTCAAACCACATATGGCAAGTGAGCTCGGCCAGAACGGGCTTGCCGATCGCGCCCACTTCGAGTAGTTGTTTCGCGCGCTGCACTTTGGGGTAGGAGCGGCGATAGTAAGCTACGCCGAAAGTCTTGCCGCTCTCCTCTGCGGCTTGCAGCATGGTCCGGGCCTCGGCCTCATTCATGGCCATGGGCTTCTCGCAAATTACGTGCTTCCCTGCGCGAAGGGACTGGATGGTCTGTGGCGCGTGGAGAAAGACGGGCGTGCCGACATAGACGGCGTGAACTGCGGGATCAGCGAGGGCTTCGTCAAGAGTTGCCCAGGCGCGCACGCCGTACGCAGCCGCTTTTGCCGGATCGCGGGTGACCAGGCCGTACAGGCGGCTGCGGGGCTCATTTTGGATCGCGGGGATGACGCGGCGGGTCGCGATGTCGCCGATTCCGATGACAATCCAGTTGAGCATGGAGTCTTACCTGAGAGTGCTAGCCTTTGCGGGCGGACGAATGCGTCCGCCGCTACGTGTGCACCGTAGAAAAATCAAAGGCCGGCCTGGGCCGGCCTTCGAAATCAATTCAAACGAAAACTACTTCTTGGGGGCGATCGCGTCTTTCGCGGCCTTGGCGACGCGGAACTTCACGACGGTCTTGGCTTTGATCTGGATGGGTTCGCCGGTCTGCGGGTTGCGTCCCACGCGAGCCTTGCGGTGCGCCTTCACCAGGCGGCCAAGGCCGGGCACGACGAAGATGCCGTTCTTCTTGGTCTCTTTGATAGCGGTGTCGGCCAGGTGCTCCAGGAACGCCGCCGCGGTTTTGTTAGGGAGTTCGGTTTTCTCGGCAAGATGCCGAATGAGCTGAGTCTTGGTCAAACCTGCAGCCATGTATTTCCTCCTCGGGAAAAATCGGTTTAATACCAGCGGGGCCTATCTTATACCCGTGGGCCTGTGGAAAACACCTTATTTTACAAGGGTTTTCTAATTCTGGAACGCGGAAGAGGCCATTTCTACAGGGTTTCCCGTGCATCGCGATACCGGCGTGGGCCTGAGATGCGTACCTGCGTGGTAACCGGGGACGGCGATTTCAACCAGGGAGGCACTGAGTCACCGAGCATTCTCCTATTTCTCCGGACAGACTTTTCTATTTGTTCTTGCTCCGTGCCTCAGGGCCTCCGTGGTGGAATTCGACAGCGGGATGCCATAATGCTTACAGGGGAGTCCGCGATTGAGTTGCGCCATTTGTGAAATCCGCAAGGAGAAACGCTTTTGCCCCGCTGTTCACGGGCGCATTTGCCCGCAGTGCTGCGGCGAGCAGCGCGAGGTGACACTCGATTGTCCCAGTGATTGTCCGTATCTGGCGCAGGCGCACGAGCATGAGAAGCCCCGCTCGGCGGACCAGATCGACCCGGCGGCGTTGTTTCTGCAGGTCGAGGTTTCCGACCAGTTCATGTATGAGAAGGAACATCTGCTGATGGGCCTGACCTATGCGCTGGCCAAGGCAGCCCGAGCCGACCGCAGCCTGCACGATCAGGATTTGATGGCCGCGCTTGCCGTCTTATCGAAGAGCTACGAGCGGCGGGTGAACTCGGGATTGCACTACGAGCAACCCCTGACCAGCGATTCGCAGCGCAGGGCTGCGGCCGAGATCGAGACCATGGTGCAGGAGTACCGCGAGGCCGAGCAGAAGCACACCGGGTACGCGAGCCTGCGGGATTCTGATGTGCTGAAGGCCCTGGTTTTTCTGGTGCGGCTGGCGACCGGGCGGACCTCAGGACGTCCGAAATCGCGGGCCTTTGTCGAATTCCTGTTTGCCCAGTTTCCCGAGAAAGAATCGGCGGTGGTGGGGCCGCAGGAAGCTGGAAGTCGGATCATCCTGCCTTAAGACTCGTCGGCCACGGATTTTCACGGATGCCCACGGATCTGAACTCTCTTGCTTTGATCCGCGAAATCCGTGCGATCCGTGGCTATTTTTGATATTTCCGCACTGCTTGTCCCGCCGGCAACGCTTCCCGCAGTTCGCGAATGGTTTTCTTCAGCACCGGATGCACCAGTTCCGGCGCGATTTCCGCCAGAGGTTGGAGCACGAAACGGCGCTGGTACATCGCCGGGTGGGGAATCGTCAGCGCCGGCGAGTCAACGATCATGTCGCCGAACAGCAGGATGTCGATGTCAATCGTGCGCGGGCCTTTTCTCTGGATGCGCTCGCGGCCCATCTCCTGCTCGATGTGAAGGATTGCCGCCATCAGTTGCTCCGGGGTCTCAGTAGTTTCGAGAGCGATGACGCAGTTCAAGAACCACGCCTGCTCGGTGAACTCGACCGGCTCAGTTTCATAGAACGAAGAAACCGACGCGATGCGGCCCGTGGTTTGCAGCCGCGCGATCGCGTCGCGGAGATGGCTCACGCGATCTCCGAGGTTGGATCCCAGCGAAAGATAGACGAAGTTCGCCATGGCGTGTGCTGTTCAGTTGTACGCCGCGAAATTCCCGAACACAATCTCGCGGGGTTTCGGGACAGTCAAAAAGTTTGGACAGGTTGCAGAACCGGGGCTCCCATCCTCAACCAAGGGTCCAACACCTTGGTCACTAACGTGCATTTCCCTTGCGCCCCTAGAATCACAACATGACGTTAGACTCGCTCCTCCTGAGCCAGGACCCAGAACTGGTACGTGTGATCCGGCCCACGCTCGAGAAACTGTCGATTGAAGTAGAGATCTGCCATGAGGCGCGAGCAGGCGCTGACATTCTGATTTCCGACAAGTTCGACGCGGTCATCGTTGATTGCGACGACTTGAACGGTGGACTGGCGGTGCTGCAGGGTCTGAGAAGCACACCCAGCAACAAGAACTCCGTGGCGTTCGCCATCCTGAATGGAAAGAGAACGACCACCCAGGAAGCCTTCGGCATGGGCGCCAACTTCGTGCTGCAGAAGCCGATCAGCGCTCTCAACGCATCCCGCTGCTTTCATGCGGCACTGAATTTCATGATCAAGGAGCGTCGCCGCTACTTCCGCCAGCCGGTCAAGATGCTGGTCAAAGTGGTATACGAAGGAAAAACTCTGAATGCAACCAGCACCAACATCAGCGAAGGGGGCATTGCGCTGATGTTGCGGGAGGCGCCGCCGAAAGGCGCCGCGCCCCATCTGAAGTTCTCGCTGCCACGCACGAACATCCACATTGAAGTCGAAGCCGAGGTAGCCTGGGTCGATGTGAAAGGGCTTGCCGGGTTTCGGTTTCAAAATGTCCCCAAGAGTTCTCAGGAACAGCTCGAGCACTGGCTCGACGAGCAGATGGAACAGGAATTTCCGGGAACCAAAGAGCGGTTTCGGCCGCCGAATCCGAAACCTCGCACTAAGCGGGACGCAGACCCTCTCGCCACTCAACCAGCCCTTCGGATTCTGCTATCCCTTAACCACAGAGGACACAGAGGAACAGAGAATCCCTCTATAGCTCTGTGTCCTCCGGGTTCTCTGGCCGAGCTGCCCGGGGGTATCCCTCTTTAGACTTGCGCGCGGCTATACGCGTGGCAATCTGATAGATCACCAGTAGAAGATTCCCGGAGAGCCAGAATGTTGACCAACGACTTCCGCATTGCCAAGGTGCAGAGAACGCTGCGCTGGTTTGAAGAGGATATTCCTTTGCTCAACATGCGCGTGAAGGAACTGTCGCGAGAGCGGCAGGAATCCGCCCGCAAGTTTGCCGCAGCGGTGATTGATCAGACTCGGGCGGAGCTGGAAAGGCTGCTGCAAGAGCAACCGCAGGACGAGCACGATCCCAGCCAGACGCCCTGCGAGCCCGCGGACTAGCGGCGGTCAATCGCGTAGGCGCGAAATCGTGAATCTTATAAGGAAGATCCTGCCGCGGCTTCGGCGCTGGCAGCGACGGCGCTCGCCTGGTCTTCCCCGGGGAAAGGGACTTCGTCCCACAAGGTCTTGTCGCGCAGGATGCGCGAGACCAGCGCGGTGTGCATGGCGTGACCGGCGCGATCGGCCACGACGTTGCCCAGAATCTGCTTTCCCAACAGCGCCAGGTCGCCGACCAGATCCAGCACTTTGTGACGCACGAATTCGTCGGGGAAGCGAAGCGGGCCGTTCTCCACTCCATCCCTGGTGAGCACGATGCAATTCTCGCTGGAGGCCCCGCGAATCAATCCCATGTTGCGCATAGCCTGCTCGTCCTGGCGCGAACCGAAGGTGCGAGCGGCTGCGATGTGCTTCAGATAACTTCCGTTGGTGAGTTCCACCTGAAAGGTCTCTTTCCCGATGAGAGGATGCGGGAAATTGATGGAATAGGAAACGGAATAAGTGTCAGAGGGATACACGGCGATAAACTTGTTGCCCTCGCGCATCTCGACTTCGCGGCGAATCTTCAAATACTTGCGAACGCGCCGTTGCTTGCGGATGCCCGCTTTCCGAATCATCTCGACGAAGGGCCGGGCGCTGCCGTCGAGGATGGGCAATTCAAGGTTATCGAGTTCGACGATCGCGTTATCAATCCCCATCCCGATAAAAGCGGAGAGCACGTGCTCGGTGGTGGAAATGAGCACGCCTTTCTTCATGAGGCTGGTGGCGTAACTGACCCGGGCAACGTTCTTGCTGATGGCCTCGATTTCGAAACCATCGAGATCGGTGCGGCGGAAAACGATTCCCGTGCCGGACGGAGCCGGCAGGATGCGCATGGAAACAGGAGCGCCGCTGTGCAGGCCGACGCCGCTGCATTCCACCGCGGAGCGAATTGTCTGCTCGTGGGTCAAGAATGAATCAGGTTTGTACTAGTGAATGCAGTAGACTACGCCAGCGTCCAGAAATCCGTCTGTGGCAAAAAAGCCACAGTCCGTGGCGGAGCCAGGAGTCAAGTCATGGCCCGTTTGGGCTGGAGGAAGAACACAGCAACTCTCTGCAGGTCAATCAGTTACGATTAATCCAATGAATGCTGCGAAGAATGCCGGGGAACCCAGAAAGGAAACAGCGTCTCTTTACTCCTCAGCCTTTTGGGACTGAACGGGGGCTATCGCTTGCCGGGTGGCTTGTTGGGGTTGTAGCCGGAGTTAGGGTCGAACATGGCCTGGTCCAGTCCCTGGTTGATGGTTACGGAGAATAGGAAACGCTGGCGGGACATGTCGCCGTTGAAGTATCGAGTGACGTTGTAGGGTGCCATGATTCCCGAGACCGGACGATAGTTTTCGTAGATCTCTTCTTCCAGATTCTTTTGCCGGTCGACGGGGTCGCGCCACTCGAAAGACTTTCTGACGGGGAGGTGGGTGTCAACGTCGAAGTCGAGCGTGACGCTTTCGTTCCTGGAGTTGATCAGTGTGACTCGCAGCGCCGGATGCTGCGCCGCAACGGCATTGCCTTCATACAGCAATATCACGCCGGGATCGTTGATCCAGGTGCGAAGGACGGTGTCGAGCGAGAACTGGCGCTGCCGCAGGTAATCGACAAGATCTTTTTCTTCGACGGGATGAGGGCCCTTGTAGGTGATCTCGTATCCCTTGTTGCCAATGAATACTCGGGCGATGTCGCGTTGCTTTGTGTACTCCACCCGTTCCTTGTCGGGGAACTCCATGAAACTCCAAAACACATCGCCACCGCTGCTGGGACGGCCATGGTGAAAGCTGTAACCGCGTCCCTGCTGCTCGCGGTCGCGGATGGTGAGGTAGGTCTGTCCGCCCAGAGCTTGAATCGCCTGATCGACCAGGGCCTTGGCTTTGCGGGCATTCTCCTGGTCCACTGGGATGGCTGGAGCGGCGCTGACCGCCTGCGATGAACCCTGCGGCGCTTCTTGGGCCGCGGCGTTCCGAGGCTCTCCCTCCGCCCGGGGCCAGGCCGAGCACACCAAAACCAGAATCAGAAGAAACTGTTTCATTCCACCTGAGGGAGTGATCGCGTGCAATCAGAATTGTAGCGTTTCTTGTGGACTTTCGGCCTGCAGCAGTGAGACTCCTCTGATCCGTTGGATGCAGGAAACGGTCGGAACGCAAGCTGGGAGTGAGCGTTTTATCGTGCTTTTCTGGCTTGCGCCTAGCCTGCGAGCACCGCGCCGCCGTTCACGTTGAAGACTTCCCCGGTGATAAAGCCGGCATGCTCGGTGCACAAGAACAGGACCGGGGCGGCAATCTCCTCCGGTCGGCCCACGCGGCCCAGGGGAATGGTGCTTCGGATTTCGTCTCCACTCTTCGGATTCGCAAGGGTCCCGGCGCTCATGTCGGTATCGACCCAGCCAGGGGCCACGCAGTTCACGTAGATGCCCGCGGAGGCCAGTTCCGTCGACAGGCTCTTGGTCAGACTGATCACCGCGCCTTTGGTTGCGGAGTAGTCGCAATGAAAGGCTTCGCCGCGCTGGCCGCTGGTGGAACTGATCAGCACAATGTGTCCGGCTGGTCCCGTCTTGCGCGGTTGTGCTTTCATCTGCGCCACCGCGTGTTTGACCAGGCCGAACACGCCATCGAGATTGATGGACAGCGTGGAGCGCCATTGTTCGTCGGACATGCTTTCGATGGGAACGTCCTGCTCCGGCCAGACGCCGTGGTTGGCGACGAGAATGTCGAGTCGACCGAAATGCCGCACGGTCTCGGCCACCAGCGCACGCGCCGCCTCGGGATTATTCAGATTGGCAGCTATTGGATGACACACGGCCGCGCCACATTCTTTGGCCAGCGCTTCCGCCTCAGAGCGGGCGCTGCGGTAACTGAACGCAACTTTGGCGCCCGCAGCGGCAAACATCCGAACCGTAGCCGCGCCGATACCGCGGGAACCGCCGGAAATCAGAGCAACCTTACCGGAAAGAGAAAGAGGAATGGACATGGCAGACTAGTGTCCTGTTTCCGGTCTGCCGTTGCAAGTGGGAATGCCCTCTGGGGTAGGCGAACGGGAAAAACCGGCATACTCCTAACTAGGATCCCAGGTCGCCTGCGGTTTCGGCCGGGGCAGCCCACGGCTCGCCGCGGATTTGGTCGAGAGGCGGGCGGCCGACCTGGCTGGATGGAACCAGGCAGCGCGATTGGCAGCCCGGCCTCGATCCTCTAGGTACCGTTGCCGGTGAGTGGTACTTGTTGTGGAGTGCCGCCGGCGTCGTAGCGCACGCTCAGTTCGCCGTCCGTGTTCCTTTGGCCAAGGGCGTGAAGGTTACGCTGATCGTGCAGCTTGTCCCGGCGCGACGCTCGTTCCGCAAGTGTTGGTCTGGGCAAACGATCCGGGATTGGTTCCCGTGAGGCTGATGGCGAAAATGGCAACGCACGGTGAGTGTAATTGGTCAGGGTCAGCGTCTGTGGGGAGCTAGTGATACCCACGGGCTGGTCTGCCGAAGTCCAAGTTCGCCGGGGACAACGTCGCCACGGTCCCGACTCCGTTCAGCGTCACCGTCTGCGGACCTTTCGCAGCGCTGTGAGCGATGGTGAGCGTGGCGGTATTCTCACAAATAGTCAGCGGCTGGAAGGTCACCGATGATGGTGCAACTCGCCCATGGCAGCCACCTTAGACCGACAGTTGTTGGATTGGGCAAAAGACTCGTAATTGATCCTCTGAGGTGGATGCCGTAAATGCTGATTGGTCCGCCGGTGTTGTTGGTGAGGGTAATCATCTGCGCGGCACTCATGGTGCCCACCCTCTGGTCGCCGAACTTCAAACTGGCTGGCGTCAGAATTACCAGTGTGCCGAACCCGGTCAGCGGAACTTCTTGATAGGTCTCATAACACCAACCATAACAGGGCGGGTCATAATCAGCCGAAGATATACCTAGGGCCGCAGTTGTTCTCCCCATGGCCTTGGGCGCAAAGGTTACCGTGACGGTGCAATTGCTGATCTCTTCCCCACAGTTGTCGCTCTCAGACCAAACACTACTGTCTCCGTTGATATGTGTATACATCCCAATCCCGTAGTGGACTTTGCTGGTAAGCGTCATAGTCCGGGAGTTGATGGTTCCCACCGGCTGGATGCCGAAGTCCAAGCCCGGCGGCGACACGCCGACCGGGTTGATGCCAACCCCAGACAACGCCACGGTCTTCGCAGGAGAGACGTTATCCACAAGCGAGATCGTGCCCCCGATTCCGCCAGGATAATAAGGTTGGAAGGTCACCGAGATAGTGCAGCTTTCGCCTGGGGCCACGCTCGACGGGCAGGTGTTCGTCTCAGGGTATTGAGCGTTGTCCGAAATAATCCTCGTAATGTAGAGTGGTGACCTTTCCAGTGTTGCTCAAAGTGACGGTCTTGGGAGCGCTGGTTATGCCGATCGACTGCCCTCCGAAATCCAGGCTGCTTGGAGATAGTGTAATTTCCGCAGTCGGCTCCTGCAGCAGAATGGAGACCGTGTTGTCGCTCGCGTTGGGGATCGCCAGGTCCAGCTTCCCATCCTGGTTAAAGTCACCTACCCCCAGCGGGGACCACCCGCCGCTTCCGGGAGAGGATGCCAGGGTGAAATTGCCCGTGCCGTCCCCCGAAAGGATGGAACCAGTGCTGACCACCAGGTCCAGCTTGCCGTCTCCGTTGAAGTCGCCGAGGGCCACCAGGCCCTCCACCGCCGGATAGGAGGCTTCACCGAAGTTGCCGCTGCCATCCCCCAGCAGGATGACGATATGGTTCCAAGGGTACCAATTGTAGTGGTACCACCAGCACTGGTTCGCGACCGCCAGGTCCACCTTGCCATCCCCGTTGAAGTCGCCCACCGCAACGGAATAAGACCGCCAAACGAACCATCGTCAGATCACCAGAGACCAACCGGGGTGAAATTGCCCATGCCATCCCCCAGCAGGATAGAAACGAGCCGTTCGCGTCGAGGACCACCAAGTCCAGCTTGCCGTCTCCGTTGAAGTCCCCCGCCGCCAATGGGTTCCCCCCGGGGAACGAGGGGCCAGGGTGAAGTTGCCCATACCATCTCCCAGGAGGACGGAACCACTGTCGACCGCCAAATCCAGCTTGCCGTCTCGGTTGAAGTCGCCCATCGCCACTGTGTTGGCCCCACCAGGAAACGAGGAGCCCAGGGTGAAGTTGCCCCGTCCGTCCCCCAGCAGAGGCAGCCGATGCGAACTCGTTATTGACCACCAAGTCCAGCTTGCCGTCGCGGTTGAAGTCGCCCACCGCCACTGAACTTGGCCCGACTACCGGTAGTCAGGAGACGAAGCCAGGGTGAAGCTGCCTGTGCCATCCCCCAGGAGGATCGAAACTGTGTTGTCCGCTATAGTCAGGGACGGCCAAATCCAGTTTGCCGTCCCCGTTGAAGTCACCGACGGCGACAGAGCACGGGCCAGTTCGGTGGGCGGAGAGGAAGCCGGGGCGAAACGCCACAACATCCCCGGTGTTTTGGGTGACCGTGAAGAACACGATGTTCGACGTGCCCCGCCGCGCGGGATTGACCACCGTCACCAAGGCCGTGCTCGCCGTGGCGATGTCCACCGCAGGAACCGTCGCTGTCAACTGGGAACGGCTGATGAATTGAGTCACTAGCGCATTGCCATTCCATTTCACGACCGATTCGACAACAAACCCCGTGCCATTGACAGTGAGAGTGAATTCCGGCCCGCCCGGCGCCGTCGCATCGGGCACGAGCGGCTGATTGACGAAAGGTACGGGAGCTTGCGCGTAACTCAGCGCCGACAGCAATGCGAGCAACACCGCGCCCAGAAGGATGGCGTTTTTTCTCATCGCAGTTTCTCCTTAAGTTTTCCTGCTGGTGGGCGGCAGTGCGGTGTACCAACAGCTACCGGGTCGTGGAGGCTACCGACGGACCAGTGGGAGTAGCTGCAAAATTTCTATCAGGTGGAGAGGAGAAGCGCAGTGATTGCGGTCACCCTAACGTGATTTGCGGGCGGAGAAGCACGACGGTGCGGAAACGAAGATTGCAACGATCTCTACCCACGGCGGGTGCGTTCTTCCGCCGCTTCGCGGCTCAACATTCGCGGCTCAACAAAGGATGGCAATTCCACTTTCGGAGATCATCGCGCTACGGCACAGACTCCACCGGGAGAAGGATTAGCTTCCCGAGCCGGAAGACATGCGCTCCGACTTCAGGCCGCGCAGCAGCAGGCGCACCAGCATGCCGTCGAAGCGCGTGCCGCTCATCTTGGCGAGTTCGTCGAGGGCTTGTTCTGGCGTCCGCGCGGCGCCGAAAGACTGCTCGGTGACCATGTTGGCATAGGCATCGGTCAGGGCGATGATGCGCGCCCACAGAGGAATCTCCTCCCCGCGCAAGCCATCGGGATAGCCCGAGCCGTCGAAACGCTGGTGGTGATGTTCGATGGCCTCACGCATCATGTGGGAGTGCGGGATGGTGCCGACAACCTCCGCACCTATGTGGGCATGCATTTTCACTTTCTGAAATTCATCTTCGGCGAGCGGGCCGGGTTTGTTGAGGACGCGTTCGGACACGAAGATCTTGCCCACATCGTGAACCCGGGCGGCGTACACCACGTCGGCGGTTTCCTCGCTGGATAGGCCCAGGGCTCGAGCGATCACTTCGGTATAGCGCGCCACCAGATCGCCGTGGCCGGCGGTCTGCAACTCGCGTGACTCGGCGGCGCGGGTCAGGGATTCGATCGCTTCTTTCAGCAGAGGCACGTTGCAGTCTTCATCCCCGCCGCAGAGCTTGTGCAGGGTTGTCGTCAATTCCTCGAGGTGTTCGGGTCCGGTGCGTTCGCGCTGCAGGAAGCCCTCGATATACGCCGAGATTTGCTGGCGCTGGCGGGCGAAGTCCTGGCCCTCGACAAATTCCTGCGCGGTGGAGACCAGGTTGCCGCCCGAGCGCTTGGAAACGTACATGCCGGCGTCGGCCACGCGGATGATGTCCTCGATGGAGAAGCCGTGCATGGAAAACTGGCCACTCCAAAGCTGCCGGTAATGCGGTGTTCGCTGAGCATGGGATCGGTAGCCAGCCACTGGCGCAGGCGCTCGGCCAGCACCTGGGCCTGTTCGGCGCCGGTCTCGGGCATCAGCACGATGAACTCGTCGCCGCCGTAGCGGGCCACGACGTTGGACTGCCGGGACTTTTGCTCGAGCAGGCGGCCGACGCGGGCCAGCACCAGATCGCCTTCGAAGTGGCCCATGGTGTCGTTGACCTCTTTGAATTTGTCGAGATCGATGAGCACCACCGAGAAGGGGCGGCCGGAACGCGAAGCGCGTTTCCACTCCGCCGACAAGGCTTCCCAGAAGAAGCGGCGGGTCTTGATGCCGGTCAGGCCATCGGTGATGGACTGCTGCTGCAGCTTTTGGAAGACGAACGCGTTGTGCAGTGCGGTGGCCAGCAAGTCGGCGAGGGTATTGAGAATCAGGACATCCTGAGGCGAAAACGCATTCTCGCTGCGGCTTTCGATGTTGAGCACGCCGAGCAGCGATTCGCCGTACGTGATCGGGATGCACAGTACGGCGCGGGAATCCGGCAAGATGCCGGTCAGATTCCCCGGCAGCGCATTCTGCACCAGGGCGCGTTCGCCGGTACGGGCCACGCGGCCCAGAATGCCGGTTCCCAGCGGAATACGCCTGCCCATGGCGTGCGCTGTCACTCCCGCTTCGGCCTTGATTTCGACCTCTTTGGTTCCATAGTCGAGCAGGCCCACGCCGATGTGATCGAAACTGAAGTTTTTCTGGATCTCGCTCGCGATCTCACCCAGCATGTGCACGGGGTCGTCGCTGGAGATGGCAGTGCGGGAAACGTTGTTGAGGAAGGCCAGCTGACGGGAACGGCGCTGCTCATCGGCAAACAGGCGGGCATTCTCCACCGCGACCGAGACCTGTCCAGCAGCGGTTACCAGCACATCCAGGTCGCGCTGCTCGAAGACGAATTCCCGCTCCGGGTGCATTGCGACCATGATTCCCGACGCCTTGTTGTTCAGGAAAATTGGCACCGCAATCAGGCATTTGGCGGGACGCTGGGGAACATGCGCGATACCCAGGTGCTTCCGGGTGGTTTCCAGATCGGAACGGATGAGCAGAGGCTCGCCGTTGCGAATCACGTACTCGGTGAAGGCATTCCTCAGCTCGCGGGTGCGTTTGGGCAGGACGCGATTATCCCGGACCTCGAGTTCGAAGCGGATCTCATCGCCTTCCTGGAACGCAATGTAGAAGTGACTGGTATCAAAAATCTGTCCCAGCTCGATCTGGATGGTGCGCAGGATCTCGTCCTGGTTGAGGCGGGAGCTGATCGCTTTGCCGATTTCCGTCAGCAGTTCGTACTCTTTGGTACGCCGGTGGGCATCGTGGCTGACCACGTAGTTTTCAAGCGTGAGGCCCAGTTGCAGAGCGAGCCCGACCATCAGGCGTGGGCCCGACGATCCGAAGGCCCTGCGTTCGGCATGAGGAAACAGAATGACGCCGAAATTATGCTCGCGGGTCTGCAGGTTAACCGCAGTCAGGTTGCGCACGTCCGCCTCGGTGAGAATCCTCTTGAATTCCGAGAATGTCCCCATGGGCGCCACGGGGAGAGGCTCAGTCATCTCCGCCAGGTCCTGCACGGTGAAGATTCCGCTCTGCCGGTACGCCAGTTCGCAGATGTAGTCCCCGGCCCCACTCCTTTCCATCGCCTCCAGGAATCCGGCGGGAAAGCCCTGTTGCACGGAAGGCAGCAGACCACGCCAGCGTTCGGTGATGACGATGGCCGCGCGATTCATGGGCAGAGCGCTGCGCAAGCGCTCCAGGGCGGCCTGCATGCTGGGGACCAGGTCGTCGGCGAAAAACAGGCGTCGCGGGTCGACCCCCAGAGTGGACAGAGCCAGGGTATTTTCCTGCACGGCATTGCGCTGGTTTTCAAACAGCACCATCACCATGGCGATGCCCAGCAGCATCTGTGGCACCGGGCCAAACAACCGGCTGGCGCTGCCAAACATTTCCATCCAGGGATTCTGCAACTGTCCGACGCCCATCAGCACGGCCCACAGCGCCAGGGAAATGGCGAGCACCTGGAAGGCCAGCGACCCGCGCTTGTGGCCGTTCAGATAGAAGACCGCCGAGCAATAAAGGAGAATGGCGGCCAGGCCCAGACCCAGACGAATGGTGGGCTGGGCGTCCGGGCGAAACACACCGTTGACGATGTGTCCGCGCAACGTGAGCAGTGCGAGGGCAACCCCGGCGGTTCCCACCGCAAGGTCGTACCAGCGGAACCGATCGGCGCCGCGCATGAGCCGCGTCGAAACAAAGATGCACAACGCCATCGCGACCAGAAAAAGCTCGCTGACAAAAAACGCCACCGAAGACGCCGGAAAGGTATCGAGTACGTAGTGCAGGCAGTACGCGGCCCAGGCCAGTTGCCAGGCACGGAAGTAAGGCTGGCGGCTCTGCTCGTGGAGGTACGTGAAGACGAGGAACAGCAGAACCGAGACGAATCCCGGGACCAAAACCGTCGTGATGACAACACTGTTCATAGGACCAGTGAGGGCGCCTCTGGCCACGCCGGGTGGCTCAGTTTCGAGGGGGAAACGGTGCCTCAATGTTTTCACAACGGCCATACGAACACAACAGGATTTAAGGACAGTGGCCGCCATCGACAGATTCCTGAAATCCAGCGTTGGCACGCCAAATCGTGCCAGGTGCGCGGCTTGACGATGTTTTTCGCTGCCCGTACCATCGAAGGTGAGACCGATCGAACCCTTTAGACAATCGCGGTACTGGCAGCACAATCTTTCCCGGGACCTGCAGTTGCCCCAACGCGGCTTTTCGTTACCGACCTGACCTTATGTCCAACGCTCTGAATTCTCCTTCGCCAGGCAAGCCCAGGGTGCGTTTTGCGCCCTCGCCCACCGGGTTTCTTCATGTGGGCAGCGCCCGGACATTCATTTTTAACTGGTTGTACGCGCGACGGAACGGCGGAACCATGATTTTGCGGCTCGACGACACCGATGTGGAGCGCAATACCGACGCCTCGGTGAACTCAATTTTCGATGGATTGAAATGGTTGGGCCTGAGCTGGGACGAAGATTACAAACAGTCGGAGCGCGGCGGACTGCACCGGCACATGGCGGAAGCGATCTTTCAGAAAGGGCTTGCCTACCGCGATTTCACGCCCGCGCACACCGGGGACAGCGAGCGATCCGGCGCGCAGGGCACATGGCTGTTCAATCCCGGGATGCGTGAACTTTCTCGCGAAGAAAGTGACCGGAGAGCGGCGGCGGGAGAGCCGTTCGCGCTGCGCTTTCGTGTGCCGCGCGAGGGTGCGCAGGTGGTGCGTTTCACCGATGCCGTCTACGGCGAGCAGATGAAAGCCGGAGCCGATATCGAGGACTTCGCGTTGTTACGTTCCGACGGCATGCCGACCTATCACCTCGCGTCGTGCGCCGACGACGCCGATCTGCGTATCAGCCACATCATTCGCGGCCAGGACCATCTTTCGAACACTTACAAGCACGTGCTGATCTTCGAGGCCGCCGGATTCACGCCGCCGCAATTCGCACACCTTCCGCTGCTGGTGGCGCCGGATGGGACGAAGCTCTCGAAGCGACGCCACGGCCCGATCGTGAGCGTCACCACTTATCGCGACGCAGGATTCTTGCCCGAGGCGTTCATCAATTTCCTGTGCCTGCTGGGCTGGTCGCCGAAAAACGATCGCGAGCAGATGAGCCGGCAGGAACTCGTCGACGCGTTCTCGCTGGAGGGAATCAATCGCGCGAATGCGGTGGTGAACTTCAAGGAGCCAGATGTGGCGCGGGCGGATGTGGGGCGGGCGCCCTCGCCCGCCACACTCTGTCCCCGAAGACACTTTCGATCCTAAGGCGCTCTGGCTCAACGCCGAACACATTCGCGGCCTGGCCATTGAAGACCTGAGCGGGCGCCTGCTGCCGATCGTGCAAGAAGCCGGCCTTAAGATCACTCCAGAAAAGATGCTGCACGTCACGCCGCTGATCCGTGAGCGCATCAAACTGCTGCGCGACGTGCTCACCGCAGCCGATTTTTTCTTCGTCGACCAGCTTCCGCCCTACGATCCGGCCGAACTCATCCCGCAAAAGGGAGACTCTGCCATGGCTCTGAAAGCTCTGCAACGCGCCAAGGAAGTGCTGGCCGGCGTCGAATTCAAACACGACCCGCTGGATCAAGCGTTGCGCGCGGCTGCGCAGGAACTGGGCATCAAGGCCGGTCAGATGTTCCAGCCGATTCGTGTCGCCGTCTGCGGCCGCAAGAACGCCCCTCCGCTGTTTGAGACGCTGGAAGTGCTGGGGCGGGAGACGACGTTGGCGCGGATCGAGCAGGCGGTGCTAAAACTGGGGTGATCCAGAAAAGTCAAAACCCCGAACCGTTTCTAGTTCGGGGCCGTCAACCTGTCCAGTTAACATCTCGATTATCTGAAACCAAACGGTCGAAGTCAATATTACTTTGGGAGAGCCTGTCTGCCCACAGGCTCTCCCGCCAGCTTCCCTGCCCAACTTGGGTCGCCGTGGACCCGGCGGGAATCGAACCCGCACCTTCCAACTGGACAGGTTGACGTGCTCCCATTACACCACGGGCCCTTTGTAGAGCGTATGCCGCTGTTCGCGGAACTCACAAGTCAGCGGGTCACATTTGATTGATTGAAGTTTCAATTCGGGATTTTGCGTCCGGGTGACCCTTTTCCCCATCTCTATGCTTTGCGCTACAGACCTTTGTATACAACCTCAGCGAGGGTATCCGTTATGAAAGCAGTCCAAATCAGCAAGCCCGGTGGAAATTTCGAAGTAGTCGAGCGGCCCATTCCCCAGCCGGGTCGCGGTCAGGTGCGCATCAAAGTCGAGGCCTGCGGCATTTGCCACAGCGACGCGCTGGTGAAAGAAGGACTTTGGCCGGGGATTCAGTATCCGCGGGTGCCGGGCCACGAAATTGCCGGACGCATCGACGCGATCGGCGCCGACGTAACCCTGTGGAAGCCGGGCCAGCGGGTCGGCGTGGGATGGCACGGCGGACACTGCTTCCAGTGCGACCCCTGCCGCCGCGGCGACTTCATCAACTGCAAGTTCGAGAAGATTACCGCGATCCATTTCGATGGCGGCTATGCCGAATACATGGTTGTCCCGGCCGAAGCGGTCGCCTTGATGCCTGGCGACCTGCGTGCCGATGAAGCCGCACCGCTGCTCTGCGCCGGCATCACGGTGTTCAACGCATTACGCAACTCAGGGGCGCGCGCCGGTGACCTGGTCGCGGTGCAGGGCATTGGTGGCCTGGGACATCTCGGAATTCAGTACGCCCGCCAGATGGGCTTTCGCACGGTCGCGATCGGCCGCGGTGGCGACAAGCAAGTTCTGGCCAAGAAACTCGGCGCCCATGAATACATCGACACTAGCACGGGAGATCCCTCGGAAGCGCTGCAGAAATTGGGCGGCGCGCATGTGGTTCTGGCGACTGCTCCCGATTCGAAGTCCATGTCGGCGCTGGTGAATGGATTAGGACCGAATGGAACGCTGATGGTGATCGGAGCCGGAATGGAATCTCTGAATGTAACCCCGCTGCAACTGATCGGTGGAAGCAAGTCGATTCGCGGATGGGCCTCGGGTACGGCCAGAGATTCGCAAGATACGCTTGAGTTCAGCGTAGTGAGCGGGGTTCGTCCCATGATCGAACGCTATCCGCTGGAGAAGGCGGCCGAGGCTTACCAGCAGATGATCAGCGGGAAAGCCAGATTTCGCGTGGTGTTGACGATGAGCTAGCGGCGGCGAAAAATCCTGAACCATGAAGGACGCGAAGGTTCAGGAAGGACTTCGCATGCGAATGACCTTCTTCGTGTCCTTTGTGTCCTGCGTGGTTCAGGCTCTCGAATCGGGCCAGCCGGGAACGATATATTGACATGAAGTACTTTGTAGTATAAAGTACGCTCATGATCGCACCCGACGAGCCCTTCCTGCATGCCATCCCGAAGCGCTGGATTCCCCGCGAGATGACCACAGCGCCCGTTCTCGATCACGCTGAGCCCCGTGGATTCATCGAGCGGCGTTACGCGCTGCTGATCAACCCCTTCTATCCGAAGGATGCAAACGCCAGCTTCGGCAAGCACGTGCTCACGCCGACGCTCGCTTTGTCGAGCTTTGCCGCGACCACGCCCGCACGCTGGCGCGTCGAATATTGGGACGAGAACCTGCTCGATGGACGGCCGCCCTTCCAGCCGCTGCCGCATGTGGTCGGCATCACTGTGCATCTGACGTTTGCCCGCCGAGCCTTCGAGCTGGCGGACTGGTATCGCGCTCGCGGATCGAAAGTGATCTTCGGAGGGCTGCACGTGCTGTCCTGTCCCAACGAATGCGCCCCGCATGCGGACGCCCTGGCGCTGGGAGACGGCGTGCAACTCTGGCCGCGGATCCTGCGCGACGTCGAGGCGAACGATCTGCAACCGCGCTACGTGGCCACGTACGAAAACGACTACTGCGACGATCCCTCACCCCGGCGCTACATTCTTCCCCGCCGCAACTTTCTGACCACGACCAGCCTGATCGCCACCCGCGGATGTCACAACCGCTGCGGCTTCTGCTATCTCGCGACCGACGGGCTGCGCATGCCCTACCGGATGCGGCATCCCCAGCAAGTCGCGACCGAGTTTCAGGCGGACGGCCAGCCCTATGCCGTCTTCATCGACAACAATCTCGGATCACGACCGCGACTATCTGCACTCGCTCTGTGCCGCGCTGCGCCCGCTCAACAAAATATGGAGCGCGGCCGTCACCATCGACGTCACCGACGACCCCAGCCTGATCCGCAACATGGCGCTCGCCGGATGCACCGGCGTATTCATCGGCTTCGAATCGCTCTCCGACGACAATCTCGCCGACTCGCACAAGAAGACGCCGAAGACCAGCGACTACGCGCGCCGCGTGCGCATCCTGCACGACTACGGCATCCAGGTAAACGGATCATTCGTCCTGGGCTTCGATCACGACCGCAAAGACGTTTTCGCCCGCACGGCGGAATGGATCGAGGAGAATCGCCTGGAGTGCGCCACGTTTCATATCCTGACGCCGTATCCGGCGACGCCGCTGTTCCGGCAGATGGAAGAGCAAGGCCGCATTCTGCATCGCGACTGGACGCTCTACGACACGGGCCACGCGGTCTTCCAGCCCGAAGCACATGACTCCCGAGGAACTGGAGCAGGGCTATGCCTGGATCTACCAGCGCCTGTTCTCGCACGCCTCGATCTGGCGCCGCCGGCCCGAGGACTGGCAGGCGATCCCGCTATACCTCGCGATGTCGTATCTCTACAAGCGTTCCAACCGCTTCTGGCACCTGCTGATCAAGCACGACCTGGTGAACCCGGTCTGGAAGCCGCTTGGTGGAGATGACCCGCTGGCGGCACGTGCAGTTACCGCCGGCGACTTGCGCAGCGCGAGATGGCGGTCGGCGCTCTCCGGGGCAGGTCGTCTCGGCCGGAGTTTGACATGAAATCCAACATGGAGCCCCGGACGCCCTCGTCCGGGGAACTGGTCCGGGGAACTGGCTGGGCGGACGAGGGCGTCCGCCCCTCCACGAGTGATTCAATTTGGGAATTTCAGAACTATTTCTTGCCTAACCTCTCAATTTTCTTCACTGCCCGTGACAGAACTTCTCCGGTGCAGTTCTATCGTCGCAACTTGCCGCACATGCAGCGCGACTTCACGCCGCATTTCATCACATTCTGCACCAAGTTTCGCCGCGTCCTGCCCGACTGGGCTCGCGAAATCGTGTTGGGATGTTGCGTGCATGATCATGGCAGGCGTTATCGGCTCCGGGTGGCGGTGGTGATGCCCGACCACGTTCACGTGATACTGACACCGTCGATGGACGACCGGAGCGCCGTCATTTCTCTTGTGGAGATCATGAAGGCAATCAAGGGCGCATCTGCACACCTGATCAACCGGCGAGTCGGTAATCATGGCGCAATTTGGCAGGAAGAATCCTTCGATCGCATTGTACGTTCGTCGGAGAGTCTGGACGCCAAGGTCGAATACATCTTGCAAAACCCTGTGCGGAAGGCGCTAGTCCAGGACTGGCGCGAATACAAATGGAGCTGGCAGCCGCCCGAAGAAGGTCTCCACACCCTCGCCGGAGATTAGCTCCCAAATAGAGCGTTGTGGAGCCCCGGACGCCCTCGTCCGGGGAACTGGCCTGGGCGGACGAGGGCGTCCGCCGCTCCATGAAGAATTTGCTTGACAACTTATACTGTGCATCATACAGTGTGTGTCACATACTATATGGCGAACGGTACCCAAGGCGCCCCAGAGATCCTCGAGAACCTGAAGATGGAACTGCGTCGCGGGTGCCTGATCGTCGCCGTCCTGGCCCAGCTTCGGACCGAGCAGTATGGCTACACGCTGCGCAAGGCGCTGGCCGACGATGGCCTGGCCATCGATGAAGGCACCCTCTACCCCCTGCTGCGCCGTCTGGAAACGCAGGGGCTGCTGGTCAGCCAGTGGCGCGAAGAGGACAAGCGCAACAAGCGCTTCTACCGGCTATCTCCGGCTGGGGAGCGTGATTCTCAAGCAGTTGCTCGAGGAGTGGGAAAACATCAACCGGTCGCTGAACCGAATCCTTCAAGAGGCATAAGTTATGAGCAAAGCATCCAGCCCCAATTCATCCGGCAGGAATCCCATGGAACTGATCGACCGCTACTTGCAGGCGGTCCGCTTCTGGCTGCCCAAAACGCGCCGGCAAGAGGACCTGCTCGCCGAATTAGGAGAGGACCTGCGCTCCCAGGTCGAGGACAAGGAAACGGAACTCGGCCATGCGCTCGACGCAGCCGAGATGGCGGCGATCCTGAAGCGCTGCGGGAGTCCCATGACGGTCGCCGGCCGCCTTGGGCCGAAGCGCCATCTGATTGGGCCCGGCTTGTTTCCCATCTACGGGTTTGTCTTGAAGATGGTGCTGTTGTGGATCCTGGTCCCGGTTTTCATCTTCATCGTCGGCCCGGTGAACCTCGCCAATTCCGGCGGGGACTGGGGGTCGGCCGTAGTCACCACCCTCTCCAATCTCTGGTCCGGCTTGTTCGTTGCGGCGGGCATCGTCACGCTTGTGTTTGCCATTCTGGAGCGCACCAGCGCACACCTTGGAGCTGGGTGCTTCTGGGATCCGCTAAAGTTGCCGCCCGTGCGCAAGGACGAGCGCAAACCGTCACTGCTGAAAGCAGTCTGCGAACTCGGATTTGGATTTTTCGGCCTGATCTGGCTATTACTCGTGCCCCACAATCCGGTGCTGATCCTCGGTCCGGCGGCGGCCTTGCTGAAGGCAGGTCCGATACTGCACACGTTTTACCTGCCGATTGTTTTGCTGAGCGTGGCCGCCCTGTTCCGATCCGGTATCACGCTGGCACGGCCGCATTGGACCTGGTTTCCTCTCTTGAGCCAACTGCTGCAGACCGTGCTGACACTGATCGTCCTGAACTACATGATCGTAGCCGTCAGCAAGTGCCCGGCGCGTTTCCGTTCGTGGTTCTGCAAGATGCGGTGCGGGATTCGCCCAAGTACATCCGCGTGGCCGCCATCGTGAATGTGTCCATTTTGGTCAGCCTCGCCTCCGCGTGGCTGGGAGTGTGCATCGCGGGGATCGTTCAGACCTGGCAACTCCTGCAGTATCTCCGCAAACGAGGTTCGGGCCTGCAGCGTCCCGCGTCCCTCGGAGTGCAATAAGGATGCGGTAAGATCAGAGCTATGAAAACGTCCGACACCGAGGCCGAGACAGGCACCAACGCCGCCCCCGAGTCTCGCCCGTCCAACTTCATACGCGACATTATTCTCGACGATCTGAAGACGAATAAATACAGCGGCCGGGTGCAGACTCGCTTCCCTCCCGAGCCCAACGGATACCTCCACATTGGCCACGCTAAGGCCATCTGCCTCGACTTCGGACTCGCCGACGAATTCGGCGGGCATACGAACCTCCGCTTCGACGACACCAATCCCGAGAAAGAAGAGACTGAATACGTCGACTCCATCATGGAAGACGTGAAGTGGCTCGGCTTCCACTGGGACGGCCTCTTCTACGCCTCGGATTATTTTGACCAGCTCTACGAGTGGGCGCTGAAGCTGATTCGCGATGGCAAAGCCTACGTCGATGATCTTTCGGCCGAGGAAATTCGCAAGCACCGCGGCACGCTCACAGAGCCGGGCAAGGACAGCCCGCACCGCAACCGCACGGTCGAAGAAAATCTGGATCTGTTTCAGCGTATGAAGGCGGGGGAATTTCCCGACGGTTCGCGCGTGCTGCGCGCCAAGATCGACATGGCCTCGCCGAATCTGAACATGCGCGACCCGGTGATGTACCGCATCCTGCACGCCGAACATCACCGCACGGGCAACAAGTGGTGCATCTATCCGATGTACGACTACGCGCACGGCCAGTCGGACTCGCTCGAAAAAGTGACGCACTCCATGTGTACGCTGGAGTTTGAAGATCACCGCCCGCTATACAACTGGTTCATCCAGCAGCTGGGGATCTTCCCGACCCAGCAAATCGAATTCGACCGCCTCAACCTGACCCACACGCTGCTGAGCAAGCGCAAGCTGCTGCAGTTGGTACGCGAAGGCCGGGTGCGCGGCTGGGACGATCCGCGCATGCCGACGCTGAGCGGCATCCGGCGCCGCGGGTACACGCCCGAGGCGATCCGCAATTTCTGCGCGTCGATCGGCGTTTCGAAGACAACCGGCTCCATCGAGTTGGCTATGCTCGAGCACTTCGTGCGTGAGGACTTGAACAAGCGGGCGCTCCGGGTGATGGCTGTCCTCCGCCCGCTGAAAGTGGTGATCGACAACTATCCCGAGAACCAAGTCGAAGAAATGGACGCAGTGAACAACCCGGAAGACGCGGCCGCGGGTTCGCGCAAAGTGCCATTCTCGCGCGAACTCTACATCGAGCAGGATGACTTCCGCGAAGTTCCACCGCCGAAGTATTTTCGTCTGACGCCCGGCCGCGAAGTTCGCCTGCGCTATGGCTACCTGGTTACCTGCACCAGCGTCGTCAAGAACGGCAAGGGTGAAGTCGTCGAAGTCCATTGCAGCTACGATCCGGCGACGCGCGGTGGAAATACTCCCGACGGCCGTAAGGTCAAGGCGACCATCCACTGGGTCTCAGCCGCGCACGCCGTTGATGCCGAGGTGCGCATCTACGAGAACCTGTTCCTGAAAGAGAATCCCAGCGACGTGGAAGAAGGCAAGGACGTTCTCGACAACCTGAATCCGAACTCGCTGGAGATCATCGCCGCTGCTAAGGTCGAGCCTTCGCTGGCCAGCGCCACTGCCGGCACTCGCTTCCAGTTCGAGCGCCTGGGATATTTCTCCGTCGACCCCGACTCGAAGCCGGGAAAGCCGGTGTTCAACCGCACGGTTGCATTGAAGGACGCCTGGGCGAGGGCCGAAAAGAAGCAAGCGACCAAGCCGTAAGGGCTAACGTTCTCACTCGAAAAACGTCTGGGAGAAATGATGCACGCGAGTCTCGCCGCCCTCCTGTCAATGGTGTTTTCGCCGCTCGTGTTCTGGCCTTACTTCGCCGGCGCCGCGCTCGTTCTCCTTGGGGTGTTTGCGGTGAGGCGGGAACTCACCGAGGCTAGCGGCCTCGACAAGATTCTGGCACTAGGCGGTGTGTTCGTCGCCGCATCGCTCGCGGCTTTCAGCGGCGAGCACTTTGGACTAGCCAAGTTCATTCAACAGGGTGTGCCGTCCTGGATTCCGTGGCACCTGTTCTGGGCCTACTTCGTGGGTTGCGCTCTGCTGGCCGCAGCTTTGAGCATCGCAACCAACGTACAGGTACGCTGGTCCGGCACCTTGTTGGGAATCATGATTTTTTTCTTCGTGCTCACGATTCATCTGCCCAGGGTACTGGCGAACCCGCACGACCGGATTGCGTGGGCCGTCCTGGTCCGGGATTCCTCGTTCGCCGGAGGCGCCTGGGCTCTGGCCGGATCTCATACGGAACAGTGGAGAGCACACGGCACCCACAAACTGATCACGCTCGGGCGCCTTCTGATCGCGGTAGCTGCAGTGTTCTTCGGCGTGGAACATTTCCTGCATTCCCAATTCGTCCCCGTCATTCCCCTCGAGAAGCTCATGCCCACGTGGTATCCCGGTCATGTTCTTATCGCGTATGTTACGGGCGCGGTCCTGATCGCGGCCGGGATGAGTCTGCTGCTCGGGATACGGACCAGAGTGGCGGCGACCTCAATAGGAATTCTGGCGCTGGCTGCGGTTCTGTTGGTTTACCTGCCGATCGCGATAGCCATTCCGTCTTCCGCAGGCACCGGGAAAAAGATAGAGGGCTTGAACTATTTCTTCGACACCTTGCTTTTTGCCGGAATGGTGTTGGTTCTGGCGAACGCTCTACCCAAGGCGGAGCGAGCCCCGTGATGTGATTGGGTTGGTGCAGGAGAGGCGTCGTATCCGCACTGAGATTGCTAGGACTCGTCGTCCCATTGGGCAGCCGCGAAGCCGCTCCCCGGTTTTGGTCTATTGGGTTTGTTCGCGGTGACACCCGCTTCGTCGCCTCCAGACTCACCGCCACGAGGCGCCTCCGCATAGCGCGCGAAGTTCATGGAATATTCAGCCCGGCCCTGCGTGATCAAACGCATGTGCTGCGCATAACCGATCATGGTGGCCAGAGGCACCGTGGCGCGGATCACCTGCCGATCGGCACGATGCTCCATGCCTTCAATCCGTCCTCGACGGAAGCTCAAGTCGCCCACAATGGCACCTACGAACTCCTCGGGCGCGACCACCTCGATCTTCATGACCGGTTCCAGAATGACTGGACCGGCCTTACGCGCAGCTTCTTTGAAGGCCATCGAACCGGCAATCTTGAACGCCATTTCATTCGAGTCGCCCACATGATAGCTGCCGTCATGCAGTGCGGCCCGCAGGTCGACCATTTCGTGGCCAGCTAAGATGCCGCCCTTCATCGCCCCTTGAATACCGAGGTTGACGGGCTCGACGAATTTCTGCGGGATTGCCCCGTCTTTGATTTCGTCGACAAATTCATAGCCGCTCCCTGGCTCACGCGGCTCCAGCCTGATCTTCACGTGGGCGTATTGGCCCCGGCCGCCCACCTGCCGTATGTACTTGCCTTCGCTTTCCGCACGCTTGCGAATGGTCTCCAGGTGAATGACTTTGAGATCACCCACGTCGAGCGGGATCTTGTACTCCCGAACGATCCGGTCGCAGATGACTTGCAAATGCAGCTCGCCGACCCCGCGAATGACCGTCTCGCCATCTGTGAGTCCACTCTCAACTCGCATGGCAGGATCCTGGGTCATCAGATCGCCCAATGCATGTTGAAGTCTCTCGCGGTCATTCTCGTCCTTCGGACGGATGGCCACGGAGATCAGTGGGCGCATTTGGATGTTCGCTTCGTTCACCTCGCGCTCGCTGCTGCTTCCACGCCCGCCAGCATCTTGTCTAAATCCGCCCGCGAGAAATAGCGCCCGTTCACAACCACCGCCGCGATCTTCTGCGTGTTGCGAATGTCGTCCAGTGGATTCGCATCAAGCAACACCAGGTCGGCGAGCTTTCCCTGCTCGATCGTCCCCAGCCGGTCTTCCATCCCGAGAAACTTTGCCGGATTCAGCGTCGCGGTCTGCAGCGCCTCCATGGGCGTGAAGCCGGCGGCCACGAATCTCTGCAACTCCTCGTGCAGGCTGAAGCCGGGGAAAATGTAAACGCCGGGAGGCGTATCCGTTCCTGCCAGAAATGAAATGCCGGCCCGGTGCATCGCATTCACCACTTCCAGTTCTTTTTCTACGAACCGCTTGCGGGTGGCGAGATCATCCGTATTGAACTCGTGCGTGATCTCCTCGGTGAAGCGCTTCCACGTCCCATCTTTCCAGGATGCGGGCACGTACTTGGCGCGAGTGTCGCTGGCGAAGTTCGTCTGATCAATCAAGTTGCCGCCGCGTTCCCACACCAGCGTCGGGCACTGCCAGGTGTGATTTTTCGCCAGCAGCACGAACAGTGCCGCCGCCCGCTTCGGGTCGTACGTCGAAAGAAATTGACCCTGCGTCTTGGGCCCTTTCAGAAATGCGTCTTCCAGCGGCGAACTTCCCTCAAAGACTCCGATCAGGTGCTCAAAGCTCTTCTGCCCTGCGTTCGAAGCTTCAGAGGCGCGAACCGAATCCGGCACATGCCCGACGAAAGGAATTCCCTGCTTGCGCGCTTCTTCGGCGATCGCAAACACCGCCTCCCGCGGAATCAGCGATTGCAACTTGACGAAGTCCGCACCCCGCCGCTTCAGGTCGTCGACGGCTCGCCGGCCGTCTTCCGGCGTCTTGATCGCAATCGAACTGGGAAAGCGCGGCTGTGGGCCATCGAGCATTGGTCCGGAGATCACCATGCGCGGTCCGATCAGAGTCCCGGCGGCGATTTCCTTACGCCACTGCTGCAGCACCTCCAGTTCCCCGCCCATGTCGCGCACACCGGTCACGCCGTTGGCGATGAACAGCGGCAGGGTGACTTCCTTCCCCCGAGGGAACCAGTCTCCAAACACCATGTGCACATGCATGTCCCAGAGCCCGGGGATGAGAAACTTGCCGCTGCCATCGATCAAAACTCCCGAGTCGTCCGTCCGGCTCAACGTCGAGAAGTCCTGGATGCTTTGAATATGACCGTCTCGCACGACGACGGTACGGTGAGGTTGGGCGGGCGCACCCGTCGCGTCAATCACGGTGACGTTGTTGATGATTAGATTCTCGGCCGGACGAGACTGCGCCAGCGAAACTGCAGCCAAGCAAATGACGAGCCAGCACCCGAGCAGTCGCTTCATGGCACAGAATCCTAGAGGCGCGGGGCAGGGATAGTCAAAAATGGAGCTTGTTCAGGCGCCGGAAGAGGAGTTAAAGTTACGGCCAATTTCCACGGAAGGCGCTCACCCTCATCAGGAGGACTCTCTGGCACGTCGAGCGTTTGTCACACGATTGGCACAATTGGCCGCACTACCGAATCTGACTTGGCCAACTACGGGGCCAAGTTCGGCAGCCCGCCAATATGCGTGTCCCTGGTTGAATGGGCTGACCACGTGATCACGGAATAGAATCGTTTTGCTGAGACTGGCAACCGGCCGCTGACAGCTAGTTATGCACGTGCGGACTCTGCGCCGGATTGTGACGCGGGCCGGGCGGCTCCTTCACCACTTTCACCTCAAAACTGACGGGCAGAGCTTTGGGCGGAAAGCATTGCGCGTTGTCGCAGGCCTGGTAGCGCAGGATGCCGTGCATCACATATTTTCCCGGCGTCACCGCATGCAAGGGATGTACCGCCACGGCGACCGTGAAATCTCCGCTGTACACGTTCAGCTGCTCATCGGGCGAAAAAGGGAAAGTCAGATCCTTGCCCTCGGGATAATCAATCTTGCCCAGAATGATGTCGGTGGGCACGTCCATCTTCAAACTCGTGGGGATCAGGAACTCCGACTTCGGCGCGTTGGAGTTGATGTGAAATCCGGAGGCCACGCGAAAATTCAGATTGACCATGGTCTGCGCGGCGCGCGGAGCCGTGACCAGCGGCACCGGAGCGATCGAAACGGAAGGTGCTTTCCCCGACTTGCGCCATGGCCGTGCCCGCGAGCAGGACGAGCAGACCAATCAGCTTCGAGTTGTACCTGCGCAAGTACATTCCAGACCACACCCCATAGTAGAACGATCAGTGCAGCGGACTGCGACGTTACTTCTGAGCAGGTCCGTTCTCGCGCTCCGTCTGCACCGGTGCTTCGCTCTTTGCGGTCTGGGTGTCCAGAGCCTTCTTGATGGAGTCCTCGATTTCACCCTTGCCCTTCAGGCCGATAATCTTGTCCACGATCTTTCCGTCGCGGCCGATGAAAAATGTCTCTGGCAGGGCCGGAACGCCGCCGTAGGCGTCGCCCACCGCTTCCTTGCCGATGCAGGACGGGATAATTGACTCCCATATCCTTGGCGAACTTGGCGATGTCTTCCTTGCCGGAATCATCCATGGCGACGCCGACGATCTGCAATCCCTGCGCTCCGTACTGGTTCTGCAATTCGACGAACCACGGCATTTCGATTTTGCACGGACCGCACCAGGTGGCCCAGAAATTCAGCAGCACGGCCTTACCGCGCAGGTCGGACAGGCGCATGCTCTTGCCGTCGAGCGATTCCAGAGTGAAATCGGGCGCAGCCGTTGACAGGGTGAGGCGCGACGTCTGGCCCGGTCCCGAGCGGCGGGCCATGTGCACGCCAAAGTAAAGCATGGCCACGGCTACGACGGCAGCCACTACCAGAGCCAGCGGATTACGATTCCCTGCCGGCCGGGACGAGCGCCGGCGCGACTCCGATGCCGAAACGTTGCCACAGCGCCGCATGTTACCGCCGTTGAAGCTCCCTCTGGATCGGCGCTGCCTTGACTTAGCGCGGCTCCGCATTTTGGGCAAAACTGAAATTCTTCAATCTTCAAACCAGATCCTCCAACTACAACGCAAAACGATTCAAAAACGACAACCAGCTCGAGATCAGCGTAAAGCGCCCGATCACCAGCAACACTCCGAGCGCGATCAACAGTCCGCCCTACGCCACTTCCAGCACGTGCATGTGCGAGCGGAAGCGGCTGTAGAACTTCAGGAAGCGCTCCATCAGCAGCGAGGTCAGCAAGAAACGGCACCGCCAGCCCCAGCGAATAGACTGCCAGCAGAAGGCAACTCCCTTGACCAGTGTGTCCTGCTCGCTGGCGATGGTCGAGGATCGCCGTCAGAATCGGCCCCAGACAAGGAGTCCAGCCGAAAGCAAACGCGAAGCCGATCACGAACGCGCCGATCGGGCGTGCTGCTGCCCTTCACGCTATGCAGGCGCGCGTCCGTATACAGCGCCTTGATCTTGAAAATTCCGGTCAGGTGCAGTCCAAACAAGATGATGACGACGCCCGCCACCCGGGCCAGCGTGTGCTTGTAAATCCCAAGCACCTGTCCGATCTCTGTTGCCGTCGCCCCCAGCGCGATAAACACCACGCTGAAGCCCAGGATGAATCCGATCGAATTCACCATCACCCGGCGCATGAGCTGGCCCTGCGGCGCCTTCAGTTCCTCCACGCCCGCGCCCGAGATCAGCGAGACGTAGCCCGGCACCAGCGGAAGCACGCACGGCGAGAGAAAAGAAATCAGGCCTGCGAAAAACGCGGCAATGGGAAGTGGGAGGCTCGACATCAGCTCTTTATTGTACCTGCTGGGCGCTTCCTCATCAGATAAGACGCTCGGATGCGGGATTTAGTTGCAGGAGATCTGCGACGGATGCGGACGCGATCAGCGCCGCTTGCGCAGGTTGCTCCGAAGCCGGCGGCGCGCCCGGCGGCGGCATCTGTTCCGGAGATTCCACCAGCTTGCGAAACACTCCGGTCGGCAGCGTCGCATAGAGCACGGCCCGGCTATCTTCCTGGCGCACCTGCAGGCTGTCAAAAAGAGCCTTCACGTCGGCATCGCTGCCCGGCGATCCGACCGACGCTTCGGCGCTATGAAACATCGCCAGAAACACATTGACCTTGTCGGTGATGTTGCGGGCGTCTTCTTCACTGCCCGCCCAGGCTTCTGCCCGCAGATGCAGCACGCCGGCGCGTAGAGGCAGATGCAGGGGGTTGTAGCTGGCGGAAATCACCAGGTCGGCCGGCTTGGGAAAAACTGCAGACCAGGCTTCAAATCCCGGCGCCGACGGCTGGACGTGCGCCACCGCCCAAACCGGGCTCGCCAACTGCACCCGCTTGTAATACTGGCGCAGCAAAGCCGGGCCTCCAAACGGCGACGCCAGCCGCCGGGAACGGTCGACCATGCCGCGGATCACGGCAGGATCGTCGTGGTTCGAGGCTGCGACCGTGTCCACCCCCAGAATCGCGATGCGGAACGACCGCCCGTAGAGGGGAATCGTGAAAATGTCGATCGAGTGGTAGTTCTCGACCGACTGCGCGGTCCGCTTCAAGTACGCGAGACACTTGCTCCCATCAAACCTTCCCGTAAAGACTTCGGAAAATCGAGGCTCGGGCGCCCCGCCTCCCGTCCCACCGCCGGGCCACTTTTCCGGGTAATGAATGGCAAAGGCCACCGCATCCAAGTCGCGCTCAAAATCAAAGCCAGTTTCCTGGATGAAGCGCTCGTACTCCGGATCGTGCGACACGGGGAACACTGGCTTTCCGGCATTTGCCCTGCGGACCCAGGCAAAATTGGCGTACACAAAGGCATCGGCCCCGGGCAGCAGGCGCGCGGGTTCCGGAGGGGCATGCTTTCGCAGTTGGACTGCAAGAGTCACCGCCGCCCCGACAATGACGACGGCCAGAATAATGGGGAGAGCGCGTTTTATTCGCATGAAATGCGGGTCAGGGATGAAATGATAGCACCCCCAGCCGCTACTGATTCATCCGCAGAGCCGTCATGGGGCCGATCGCAGAGGCTTGACCCATCCGGGACCGGGGAACGGATTGATATCATTTGGACTTACCGTCCGTCCAAACAACCATGTTCCAGAACAGCGCAATCTGGGGAGATATCCGCTACGCGGTTCGCATCATGTACCGGGCGCCGCTCTTTACGGCCACGGTGGTCTTTACCGTTGCGATTGCCATCGCTGCCAACGCGACCATCTTCACGGTTGTGAATGCAGTCATGATCCGCTCGCTGCCCTTTGCCCAACCCAACGGGATCATGCAGGTGGCGGAGAAGAACGACAAGCTCAATCTGCCGACGTTCGGGGCTTCCGTGCTGAACTTCCTTTCCTGGCGCGAGCAGACGCAATCGTTCGAGCAACTCGCCGGAGTGGGCTACGCCACATTCACCCTGAGTGGGAATGGGGAGCCCGAGCAACTCACTGGAAACCGCATCAGCCCGGTTCTGACTCAGGTTCTCGGGACCAGGCTCATCGCCGGTCGAGAGTTTAAGGCGGGCGAAGAGAAGCCCGGGGGCGCCGCAGTCGCCATCGTCGGCGAAGGCCTGTGGAAGCGTCGTTTTGCGTCAGACCCGGCTCTTGTCGGCAAAACGATTTCCCTCGATGGCATTCCCACCACAGTCGTTGGCATCGCGCCGGCAAGCCTGAAGCTGATCGGCGGCGGCGATCTCTATACGCCGTTGACCATCGATCCCAGCAAAGAACTCCGCCTCAACCACGTGATCAGCGTCTTTGGGAGACTCAAGCCAGGGGTCACGCCGCGGCAGGCCCAGGCCGAGATGGATACGATCTCAGCCCGCGTCGGCAAGCAGTATCCGGAAGTGCGTTACTGGGGCATACATCTTCTTAGCCTGTTCGATACCTTTGTCGGGGCGGATCTGAAAACGGGACTGATCGTTTTGCTGGTCGCCGTGGTGTTCGTACTGCTCATTGCCTGCGCTAACATTGCGAACCTGCTGCTGGCGCGCGCCGCGACCCGGCAGAAGGAAATGGTCGTGCGCACCGCGTTGGGCGCCACGCGCGGCCGCCTGATTCGCCAGCTTCTGGTGGAGAGCGTCGTCCTTTCGATCCTCGGTGGAGGCGCCGGCTTACTCGGAGCAGTTGCGGCCGTGCGCGTCCTGACCCGTTCCTTGCCCGATGGCACGTTGCCTTTTCCCGATGTCGGAGTCGATTCGACCGTGCTGTGGTTCTGTTTCGCGCTCACGATTGCCACGGGTCTACTGTTCGGCCTGGCGCCGGCGTGGCGCATCGCAACCGCCAAGGCCAACGACACGCTCAAAGAGGGCGGACGCGGCTCGACGGGCGGCATCCGCAGTTGGTTGCGCGACAGCCTGGCGGCCGGCGAAGTGGCGCTGGCCGCAATTCTTCTGATTGGCGCGGGGTTGCTGATGCAGAGCCTCGCCAACCTGCAGCGCGTGCGGCTGGGATTCGATTCCAGCGGCCTGATGACTTTTCAACTCGCTCCGCCCGTGCCGCAATATCCGCTGGCCGATAAGGGGCCCGCCCTGTATCACGCGCTCATCGAGAACCTGCAGTCGATTCCCGGCGTCCGCAGTGCCGCGGTCTGCAGCGGGATTCCCTTCGGCGCCGGGAATTACGCGCGGCATCCCATGATCACCACCGAGGCCTCCGTCTTGCCGCCCGGGACCGCCGTGCCCATCGACTGGCGGAGTGTCAGTCCACGGCTACTTTGACACCATGCGCATTCCGCTGCTGCGCGGCCGCACCTTCACCGACGGAGATGTCCGCACCTCACAGTTAGTGATGGTCGTCAGCCAGTCCACCGCCCAGAAATTCTTTGGCGATGCCGACCCTATCGGCAAAACCCTTCGCCCCAGTGCCAAGCCGGAGATTGCGTACACGATCGTCGGAGTCGTGGGCGACATTCGCGATCAAGCCCTGAACCAGCAGACCCCGACGCTTTACTACGGGCTCCAACAGCGCGGCACCTGGCCCCTCATGGACGTTGTCGTTCGAAGCGACGTTCGAAGCGACCTGGCACCGACGCTTCCGCAGAGTCGCTGCTGCCTTCGATTCGCCAGAGAATCCACGACCTTGACGCGGGACTCGCCCTGGCGAACGTGAACACGATGGACCAATGGCTGTCGAACAGCGCAGCCCAGCCGCGGCTCAACACGGTATTGCTGACGACCTTCGCCGCCGTGGCGCTGCTCATTGCGGCCATCGGGATCTACGGCGTGCTGGCCTACTCGGTGAACCAGCGCACCCGCGAGATCGGTCTGCGCATGGCCCTGGGTGCTACGCCCCGCAGCGTGCTGCAACTCATCGTCGGTCAAGGAATGAAGGTCGTTCTGATCGGCGTTGCCATCGGCCTGGCCGGCGGGCTTGCCCTCGGCCGGGCGGTATCGAGTCTCGTGTTCGGCGTGCCGGTCCGCGATCCGGCTACCTTCAGTCTGGTCGCCGTGGTCCTGACCGCGGTCGCGCTGGCGGCCTGCATTATTCCAGCGCGACGAGCTGCGCGCGTGGACCCCATGGTGGCTTTGCGGGAAGAATAGCTGATGGACCCGCCGGCCCGGACGAGTTGTTGCACCCCAACTTGCCCTTGTGATACCTTAAATAATTGTCCCGGACATCTGGCAGGGATCTGAGGGATAAGTTCGCGCGAAGGCGTGTCTTTCCCCCGAATTGCTGGCGTAGCTCAGTCGGTAGAGCATCTGATTTGTAATCAGAGGGTCGGGGGTTCGAATCCCTTCGCCAGCTCCAGGAAACGAAATTTCCGGCAGGCGGCGGACTCGGTAGCGGCGCAACAGGTTTTTCCAACGCACTCCATTCGGTACTTTTCCGGCGTGTGGTGATCTTCGCGGTGTCTTGTGCGCGAGCCTTGGTTTCCCTGTGTTGCGAAAGTAAAGTGAAATGAGCTGCGTTTGGTCTGCGGGTTTAGCGTGCGTTCCAGCGGCCCCTGCATGAATGGTCTGCCGGACGAGGCGCAACGGCCGCATCGCCCGAGAGTGTTTGCACAGGTGGGTGAGTGGTTAAAGCCAACAGACTGTAAATCTGTCCCTCCTAGCGAGGTACGAAGGTTCGAATCCTTCCCTGTGCACCATGATTCACGTGAATCGCTTGTCCATTGCGCTGGTCTGCTACGGAGTGCTGGGAGCGCTGACTTGGGCCACGATTACTGACCCGAAGATTCGGGCGGTAACGCTGGTGATTCTGGCGCTGCTGGCAGTGAAGTCGGTGTTGCGCCGCAACGACGTGCTGCACGCGGACAAGAGTAGAGACACTGAGTAGTTTTGGCTGCGAGCTGTTCTTAGCTGGCCCTGAGCCGAAAGCGCAGGGGCTGATGGCTGGCAGCTGGTTTCGGGCCGAGGTTGAGCCCTTTAACGGGCGTGAGCGGAGCGGGAGCCCGCTGGCGAAATCCCGAGCGCATTGTGTGAGGGATCCTGGTAGGTTTCGGGCCGATGTAGCTCAGTTGGTAGAGCACTCCCTTGGTAAGGGAGAGGTCACCAGTTCAATCCTGGTCATCGGCTCCAGATTGTTGCGTGGTTGCTGGAACGGTTCGGCAAGGGTTCGGCGCCGCGAGGGTTGGTGGAAGGGCACGGCTTCAGCCGTGCCGTTAGGATGGAAGTTGGAGGCGGCTTTAGCCGCTGAGGTTTAGCTGACGGCTGAGAGCTGTTACAGGGCGGGAGTAACTCAGTGGTAGAGTCACAGCCTTCCAAGCTGTTGGTCGCGGGTTCGATTCCCGTCTCCCGCTCCAGAGAATTGTTTATCGGGCGTCGAGCCCGCTGGCGAAATCAGAACTTGTTTGCGAGGGATCTGACAGTGAGTTTCGAGCAGGCTGCCATCAAGGTTGAGAAGGCGCAAGAGTTCGCCAGGCTGCAAGCCGCGGTGGAGCAGGCGTTCTTGCCCGATAAGGCCCCGAGATTCCTGAAGCAGTTGGATCGCAAAGGAATTCGCGTTCGGGATTTTGACGCGGTGCTGGCGCAGCGCATGCTCGAAGATGTTGTCGGCGAAGCAGGACTGGACGCGGGGCAGTTGTACGCAGTCGCTTCCCGTGTCCGACCAGGCGCAGATGCGCGAGTTTTACCTGTCGAAGCTCGAGGGAGTCGACGTCGCGCTGCGGCACAAGTTCAAGAAGCTGTATCAGTACTACTGATACTGGGCGACAACGGGTGTAGCTGGAAGCTAAGAGCTAGGAGCTAGAGGCTGAGTTATGGCGAAAGAAAAATTTGATCGCAATAAGCCGCACTGCAACGTAGGGACGATTGGTCACATTGATCATGGCAAGACGACGTTGACGGCGGCGATCACGAAGGTGTTGCAGAAGCACAATCCGAAGATTGTGTTCCGGTCGTTTGACTCGATTGATAACGCGCCGGAAGAGAAGGCGCGCGGCATCACGATCGCCACGGCGCACGTGGAGTACGAGACGGCGAACCGGCACTATGCGCACGTGGATTGCCCGGGCCACGCCGACTACATCAAGAACATGATCACGGGCGCGGCGCAGATGGATGGCGCGATTCTGGTGGTGGCGGCGACGGATGGTCCCATGCCGCAGACGCGTGAGCACGTGCTGCTGGCGCGTCAGGTCGGCGTGCCTTACATCGTGGTCGCGCTGAACAAGTGCGATGCGGTGGATGATCCCGAGTTGCTTGACCTGGTTGAACTGGAAGTGCGCGAGTTGCTGAAGTCGTACAAGTTTCCGGGCGACGACGTGCCGGTGGTGCGGTTGTCGGCTTTGGGCGCGCTGAACGGGGAAGCGAAGTGGGAGAGCGCAGATTGACGCTCTGATGAAGGCGGTGGACGAGAGTGTGCCGCAGCCGGCGCGTGAGTTGGACAAGCCGTTCCTGATGCCGATCGAAGATATTTTCTCGATCTCGGGACGGGGCACGGTGGTGACGGGCCGTATCGAGCGCGGCAAGGTGAAGGTGAGCGAGGAAGTGGAAATTGTCGGCTTCCGCGAGACGCGCAAGACGGTGGTGACGGGCGTGGAAATGTTCAAGAAGCAGTTGGACGAAGGCATGGCGGGCGACAACGCCGGCTTGCTGCTGCGCGGCATTGGCAAGGAAGATGTGGAGCGCGGCATGGTGCTGGCGAAGCCGGGATCGATCACGCCGCACACCAAGTTCAAGGCCGAGGTCTACATCCTGACGAAGGAAGAAGGCGGAAGGCATACGCCGTTCTTCAAGGGATATCGTCCGCAGTTTTATCTGCGCACGACGGACGTGACGGGAGTGGCGGAGTTGCCGGCGGGCACGGAGATGGTGATGCCGGGAGACAACGTGAGCCTGGTGATCGAGTTGATCACGCCGGTGGCCATGGAAAAGGGCTTGCGGTTCGCGATTCGTGAAGGCGGCCACACGGTGGGCGCGGGCACGATTGCGGAGATTATTCAGTAAAGCAGCTACTAGCCTCTAGCTACTAGCTAAAGCCGCAAGTTGGAACGCCGGATGGAATGGCGAGAATTAGGGTGGCTGATTGCTGTCCTCGCGGTTTTTGCGCTTGATTGCGTGCCGTGGGGAACATTGATCAGATGGGCGAAAGAAGAAGCAAAGTGGCCGTCAAGAGAATGATGTTCTCTGATTTTGCTAGAAGCTAGCAGCTAGAAGCTAGCAGCTGAGTGAGGAGCTGTTTTCATGCCCCGAGAAATAGTGACATTACAGTGCGGTGACTGCAAAGAGCGGAATTACTCGACGACCAAGAATCGGAAGACGACGACCGAGCGGTTGGAATTCAAGAAATTCTGCCGCCGTTGCCGCAAGCACACGCCGCATAAGGAAGTGAAATAATTGAGTATTGGGAATTGTGTGATTGGGTAATTGAAGACCAGTGGCTCTTCAAATCACCCAATGACTGCAATCACACAATTACCCAATGCAGTTACAGGGGCGTAAGCTCAACGGTTAAACTGTCGGTCTCCAAAACCGAACTTGGGGGTTCGAATCCCTCCGCCCCTGCCAGAGTTTACGGCCCGACAGGCGCAACAGACCGAGCGGGAAGAAAGAAGTAGCAGATGTCGACCATGACGGAACAAAACGCACTCGTGACGACGGTACGGTCCTGGCCGGAGCGCATCAAGACGTTCTACAACGACGTGCGCACCGAAATGCGCAAAGTGACGGCGCCGTCGTGGAAAGAAGTTCAAGCCACGACCACGGTGGTCGTGATCACGGTTTTCATTTTCGCGCTGTACTTTGCCGTGATCGACTTCGTCATTCAACATGGCGTGACGGCTCTATTCAACGTGTTCAAGGGTCACTGACGAGATTTGCCGGCGAGCGCCGCTTCGCAAAGCGATCGGCTGGCCGGGAAGAAGCACTCACATATATGCAGGACGAAGAAAAAAACGAAGCAGCAGCAGGCGGAGAAACGGAACAGCCTTCTCCCGCCGCGGACGGAGCCACCGCCACCGCCGAGGCGCCCAAAAACCCCAACATGAAGTGGTACATCATCCACTCCTACTCGGGGTTTGAGCGCAAGGTGAAAGAGTCGCTGGAGTCGCGGGTCGCGGCCTTCGGGCTGCAGGACAAGATCGGCAAGGTGCTGATCCCCACCGAGTCCGTCACCGAAGTGCGCGGCGGCAAGAAGTACACCTCCGAGCGCATGTTCTATCCCGGCTATGTGCTGGTCGAAATGGACATGGACGATCACGTCTGGCATGTGGTGAAGTCCACGCCGCGCGTAACCGGATTCGTCGGCACCGGGCAGCAGCCCACGCCGCTTTCCGAAGAAGAAGTGCAGCACATCGTCTACAAAGTGGCCGACAGCCGCGAGAAACCCAAGCTTAAGGTCAAGTTCGAGAAGCAGGAATCGGTCCGCATCACCGAAGGCCCGTTCGCCAGCTTCACCGGCATCGTCGACGAAGTGAACGAGGATCGCGAGACCCTCAAAGTGATGGTCACGATTTTTGGCCGCTCCACCCCGGTGGAACTCGAGTTCAATCAGGTGGAGAAGGTCGCATAGGAATTTGGTAATTGGGAAATTTTGTAATTTTGTAATTGAAAGACCGGCGTATCGGTGTTTGTGGAAGGGCATAGCTTTAGCTGTGCAAGGTTCGTATCAGGGCGCGGCTTTAGCTGCGCCGTAAGAAGCCTAAACGAGACCGGGCTTTAGCCCCTGAGGGCGATCTCAAACGATAAGTCCGTAGATTGTTGAGCCGAAAATCCTAGACTCACGCTGCCGACGGAAGAGAGATCATGGCAAAGAAAGTTACAGGTTATGTGAAGCTGCAGATCGCCGCCGGTAAGGCGACTCCGGCGCCCCCCGTGGGCCCGGCGCTCGGTCAGGCGCAGATCAACATCATGGAGTTCTGCAAGCAGTTCAACGCCCGAACCAACCAGAAAGAGATGGAGGGACTGATCATCCCGGTCGTCGTGTCTGTTTACAGCGACCGCTCGTTCACCTTCATCACCAAGACTCCTCCGGCCTCGATTCTTTTGAAGCGCGCCGCAGGCATCGCCAAGGGATCCGGTGTGCCGAACAAAGATAAAGTCGGCAAAGTCACTGCCAAGCAGGTCGAAGACATCGCCAAACAGAAGATGCCCGACCTGAACGCCGCCTCCGTCGAGACCGCAATCAAGAGCATCCGCGGCACCGCGCGTTCGATGGGCATTGAAGTAGTCGGTTAGGTTTACGTAGGGACGGACGCATTCGTCCGTCCAGCAAGCGCAGCGAGCGTGGTTTTTCTTGCGGGCGCGACATAAGTCAAAAGCACCACGGCTCCTCGCTTCAACGAAGAGCGGTGGGAGACAAGGAAGAGCAATGAAAAAAGAAGGAAAGAACATCGCCAAGGCGCACTCCGCAGTCGAGAAGCGCCCTTACGTTCTGCAGGACGCCGTTCCTCTCCTGCAGAAAGTGAAGTACGCAAAATTCGACGAGACCGTCGAAGTCACGCTGCGCCTGGGAGTCGATCCCAAGCATGCCGACCAGATGGTGCGAGGTACGGTCGTTCTGCCGCACGGTCTCGGCAAGTCGAAAAAAGTTCTGGTCATTGCGACCGGCGACAAGATTAAGGAAGCAGAAGCGGCTGGCGCCGATTTTGCCGGCGGCGAAGAGATGGTCGAGAAGATCACCAAAGAGAACTGGACTGACTTCGACGCCCTCATCGCCACTCCCGATGTGATGAAATCCGTCGGACGACTGGGCAAAATTCTCGGTCCCAAGGGACTGATGCCGAACCCGAAGACTGGAACGGTCACCTTCGACGTGGGCAAAGCCGTGCAGGAAGTGAAAGCCGGCAAGGTCGAATTCCGCACCGACAAGACGGCGCTCGTGCACTGCCCGGTCGGCAAGATTTCGTTCTCGCCCGACAAGTTGATCGAGAACGCGACGGTGCTGATCACCAGCGTGATCAAAGCTAAGCCGTCCGTGGCCAAAGGCAAGTACATCAAGGGCTGCTTCCTGAGTTCGACGATGGGTCCCGGGATTTCTCTGGACGTGACTCCGATCGAGACGGCAGCGAAGGCTTAACGCGGCGCTGAAGCGCCTGGGGCGCACGAACATGGACGGACGAATGCGTCCGTCCCCACGTGAGAACACGAGATTGCGAGGGATTTG
>CAVPXW010000006.1:0-227036 GCA_963709865.1 uncultured Acidobacteriota bacterium | reverse complement strand
CTGCCGATTTGCCTTCAAGTGTATACCTTCGTTGTCGCTGCGTCCTTACAGGATGCTTCGCTATCGCTCTCCTCGACGTACTTCTCAGTACGCCCGGGTACCCGCTTGCGGGTGGGGCTCCTCGCTGCCGCCCGGGGTACCCGGCCGAAGGCTGGGTCGTCCGCACGAATGCAAATTGGCATTACTTCCTCAGATCTGAAGCGACAATAATCGCCTCTGCTACCTCCCGCATGCTCTTGCGCAGATCCATACTTTTCCTGTGGATCCTCTTGTAGGCGTCGTCCTCGGGTATCCCCAGCTCCTTCATGAGCACGCCTTTGGCTCGCTCCACCAGTTTTCTCGTTTCCAGGGCTTCCTTTGTGGCGAGAATCTCCTGGTCGAGCCGGGTATTCTCTATCGCCACGGCGGCCTGATTGGCGATTGCCTGCAGGATGCCGATCTCCTCTTTGGTAAACTCATACTCGCTCTGCGTATAAGCGTTGATCACGCCGATAACCCTGTCCTTGATCATCATATTGGCGGGAATCTCGCCGCCGAGGATGCGACAGAAAAGGCAATTGGCGGTAACGTCGGTCATGGCTTGCTAAGTCTCTATCGGGATAACGAGTGGGGTCAAGGGCCTGGGTTGGTTATTGACTTCGCTATCGCTAATGGCGAGCGCGCTGGCGGGGCGCCCGCGCCACATAGACCCTCCACCAAGACCCTCCACCACAGACCTGCCACATAGACCCGCCACAGGGCTTTAGTCTAATCGCACCAGGAAGACGGCGCCTTCGGGAGTTCGGGTTTCGGCGGCGAGTTTCTGGGCGCGGTCGTGGTCGTCGTCGAGGACGCGGACGCGGATCCACCAGTCTCCGGCCGGGCTGGCGAAGCGCAGGACCTTGGCGGTGTGATAGCGGCGGGTTAGGTGATCGGCAAGTTTGGTGGCGGTGTCTTCGTCGGGGAATCCACCGATCTGCACTGCCCACTTGCCGCTCGAAGCCAAGGGCGCGGGGGACTGCATCAACTCTACTTTCACGGTGGCGACACCCGGCTTCCAGACGTCAAGCTTTTGGGCGGCGGCGAGAGAGAGATCGACGACGCGTCCGGGAATGAAGGGGCCGCGGTCGGTGATGCGGACCAGGGCGGTGCTCCCGGTTTTGACGTTGGTGACGCGCACGATGGAGCCGAGCGGATAGGTGCGGTGGGCGGCGGTCATGGCGTGCATGTTGTAGACTTCGCCGTTCGATCCGCGGCGATTGTGGTAGGGCGGACCGTACCAGCTGGCGAGCCCGGTTTCGGTGGAGATGGGCTTGGCATCGGCGGGGAGAGTCGGCTCGGCCAGGTCGGCGTCAGTGTCTTCGTTTGCCTTGGGGACTGCGTTTTCTTTTGGTGCCGGGACGTTTGCGGCTGGCCGGGACGTGGTCGGCTCAGGCGTTGACACCGGCGGCGGGGGCGGTGGGACGTTGACGTGCGCCTGGTTTGGGGTGGCCGCAGCCGCTCAGAAAAAGGATCGTGATGAGAACGATCAGAAGCATAGTGACGTGGACGAAGCGAGCGCGGCGGCGTGGCGTGCCTGCGAAAGGGCCCGAGTGCGCTACTTGGGCGGGTGGTTGGTGCTGCTCCATGTAGTCGGCGAATTCGGTAAGTTTCTGGGAGGCCACGCGCAGGGCCTTGGTCGAGTGGGTGCGCACGGCCGGGACCACTTCGTCGTTGAGATACTTGATGAATTCGGGAATCTCTTTTTCCAGACGTTCGGCGGCTTCGCCGATGGTTTGGCCGACACGGGCCGAAGCGTCTTCCACCTTGCGGTTGAAGTCGGTCATGATGCTCCTCGCGATGACTCGGCGTGAATGGATTCACGCGGTGTTGCGGATTGCCAGGCAGGGCTATTATTTCGTGCCCCGGAGGGCGCGGTCAATGGAGGTTGGACAAATTCGGTGGTTCATCCGGAACGGCGCGACGTCGTGGGTATGCGCCGAGGCGGGACCTTACCCTGCGGTAAAATGCGGGCTCCGGCGATGAATTCCAAACCAGCGCAATCACACACCGAGTCACAGGGGCTACTGTTTCGCACGCAACTGCTGGCGTGGTATGACGCGCATGCGCGCGACCTGCCGTGGCGCGAGAACCATGATCCGTACCGGGTGTGGGTGTCGGAGATCATGCTGCAGCAGACGCGCGTGGCGGCAGTGATTGTGCATTATCACGAATTTCTGCGGCGATTTCCGACGGTGGAGAAGCTGGCGCGCGCGCGGGAAGCTTCGGTGCTGGCGGCTTGGAGCGGGCTGGGATATTACCGGCGGGCGCGCATGCTGCATGCGGCGGCGAAGGTTGTGGTGCGGGAGCGGGACGGGAAGTTTCCCGAGACGGCGGAGGGATGGCAGGATTTGCCCGGTGTAGGGCGATATACGGCCGCGGCCATTGCCAGCATTGCATTCGGCGAGCCGGTGGCCGTGGTGGATGGCAATGTGGAGCGGGTGCTGCAGCGGGTTTCGGGGCGGCGACTCGCGGGGGAGCAAGTGTGGCTGGCGGCCAAAGGGTTGCTGGATCGCGAGCGTCCGGGAGATTTCAACCAGGCGCATGATGGAACTGGGGGCGACGGTGTGCACGCCGCGGGCGCCCGCTTGCCTGACTTGTCCGGTGGTGGAGTTGTGCGCGACCCGCGGGGAGATGGCGGGAACGGTGAAGCCGGCGCGGCAAAAGAAGCGGGAGATTCACTATGCGCTCGATATGCGCGATGGGGCGGTGTTTCTGGTGCGGCGGGCGCAGGATGCGCGGTTGATGGCGGGGATGTGGGAGTTGCCGGAAGGGCGTGCCGGTGCTTCCAAACTTGGCATGGCCAAGGAGTGCAGGGGCGACGGCGTATCAGAACATTGCTTGACCCTCAAGCATTCGATCACAGTGACGGATTACACGGTGCGGGTGTGGCGCAGGGCTGTTCGATCACACGCCGGAGGAAAATGGATTCCTGTCGAGAAGCTGGAGCGAGTTGCGCTCACGGGCCTGGCGCGAAAGATTCTGCGCAAGGCGGGAATCCTTGGGCCCATCCGAAAGGCGAGTGGCGTCATCTAAGATAGAGGGAAGTCCATGCCAGGATTCATGCAGTGGCTGCGAAATATCCTGCTAGGGCGATTCGGAGGACGAACGATGACGGCATTGGCGGCGGGGAACAAGGCGCCGGACTTTGAGTTGAAGACTTTGGATGGGAAGCGGTTCTCGCTGAACGACGAACTGGCTCGCGGGCCAGTCGTACTGGTGTTTTTCAAGGTGTCGTGTCCGACGTGCCAGTATGCGCTCCCGTTTTTCGAGCGGCTGCATAAGGCGTACGGCCGCAAGGGCATCACGCTGGTTGGAATTTCGCAGAACGATGCCAAGGAGACGGCGGCGTTCAACAAGGAATTTGGCATCACGTTTCCGGTATTGCTGGATGACACGCGTTCCTACCCTGCCTCGAATGCCTACGGGCTGACCAACGTTCCGACGATCTTCTGGATCGCGCAGGATGGGGAGATTGAAGTTTCCAGCGTGGGATGGCTGAAGGCGGATTTTGAAGAGATCAACCGCAGGATGGCGGAGGCGGGGAAGATCGCGCCGGCGGGGGTGTTCAAGCCGGGCGAAGATGTGCGGGACTTCCGCGCGGGTTGAGGGTCGAAGAACTAGCCGCCGGTCCGGCGGCTAACCGCAAAAGACAAGCTAACCACAGAGGACCCCGTCCTCACTCAGAGCAGGCACAGAGGAACACAGAGGTAACCCCGCGCATCCGGACACGTCCGGCTGGTGCCATGTTTCCGGGGGTGGGTGCACTCTCGTGCGGTCGATGGCGGCTACTTCTCATACGACCTCGGCGAGCCCTCCTTTACAATCCCTCCAGACCTTCAGAAAAAAGACTTCCAGCAAGCGCGCCGCTTTGTTGGGGGAGAGACCTAGTCTATGCAAGGAAAGCTGAGAATCGTTTCGGCGTGTCTGATGGTGTGCGTGAGCCTGCTCGTGTGGGCGGAAGGCGGAGCTGGCGCCGGCGGTTCGAAGGGCGCGAAGAGTGCGCCCTCGGTGAAGTTGCCGGGGCCCGCGTTTGTGGCGCTGGAGACGATCACGCCGGAGCACATTCGCTGGCATGTGCGCTATTTATCGCATGATCTGCTGGAAGGGCGCGGCACGGGCCAGCGCGGGGGCGACATTGCCGCGGAGTACATCGCGACCCAGTTTGCCGAATACGGGCTGAAGCCGGCCGGCGATCACGGGACGTACATGCAGAAGGTGCCGCTGGTGGGGATCACGACTCTGCCGGAGACCACATTTTCACTCGTTCCGAAGAAGGGCGAGACCATGAATCTGAAGCCGCTCGACGAGTATGTCGCCTACGACCAGACGCAGCAGGCGCAGTCGGATGTGGATGCGGACATCGTCTTTGTGGGTTATGGAATTGAGGCGCCGGAATACGGCTGGGACGACTACAAGGGCCTCGATGTGCGCGGGAAAGTCCTGCTGATGCTGGTGAACGAGCCGCCTTCGGATGATCCCAAGTTCTTCAAGGGCAAGGCGCTCACCTATTACGGGCGCTGGACCTACAAGTATGAAGAGGCGGCGCGCAAGGGCGCGGTGGGAGTGTTGCTGGTCCACCAGACGCAGATGGCGAGTTATCCGACTGGGAAGTCGTACGGAACTCGTTTTCGGGGAAAAATCGTTCTTGAAGGTGGAAGGGCCGGCGCTGAAGGTCGCTTCGTGGGTGCATCTGGACGTGGCGACGCGGCTGGCTTCGGCCTCGGGGATGAATCTGGAAAAGATGTTGAAGGACGCGCAGTCGCGGGACTTTCATCCCGTGAATCTGGGCGCGAAGCTCAAGGCGCACATGGTGAGCAAGGTCCGGAATTTCGAATCGAACAATGTGGTGGCGATTCTGCCGGGCGCGGATCGCAAGATGGCCGATGAGGCGGTGATGTATACGGCGCACTACGATCATTTCGGCATTCGTCCGGATATGCCGGGGGACAACATTTTCAACGGCGCTGACGACAACGCCACGGGATGCGGCATTCTGCTGGAAGTAGCGCGGGCCTTCGGGACGGCGGCGCAACGGCCGCGCCGGTCGATCATATTTGCGGCGGTCACGGCCGAAGAGCAGGGACTGCTGGGGTCGGAGTATCTGGGGAAGCATCCGCCGATTCCGGCGGGAAAAATTGCGCTCGACTTGAATTATGACGACGTGAAGCCGCTGGGGGCGCCGGAGGAAGTGGAAGTCTCCGGGGCAGAGCGGACAGATTTCTATCCGTCAGTGCAGGCGACAGCGAAGGAGTTCCGGCTGGCGATTCGTCCGGACGCGCGGCCCGAGGCGGGCCACTTCTACCGCTCCGATCATTTCAGCCTGGCGCGGGTGGGCATTCCGTCCTTTTCGATCAACGAAGGCATGAAGTACAAGGGACACAGCGAAGCCTGGGGAATTGAGCAAGAGAAGGAATACGTGGACAAGCACTATCACCAGCCCAGTGATGAGTACCATCCGGAGATGGATTTTGTGGGGGACTCGGCGATGGCGCGGTTTGGATTTGCCCTGGGATGGGAAGCAGCGAGTCTGCCCAAGCTGATCGGATGGCAGAAGGGCGATGAGTTTGAGGCGGCGCGGGTAAAGAGCCAGTAGTGAACGCGAACATCGACTAGCGATGTTCCCTCGCGGCATTCTCCTTCGTCGCATGCCCAAGCAACTGCCGGGCTTCCCCGGCCGGACAGCCGATGGCGGCTGTCCCTACATAAGCAGTGGAGATTTGAGGCTCCTCCTTCCGGACAGCAAAATCAACGAGTTAAGGCAGTAACCTAGGTAACTTTAGCGCCAGTCCTCTGCGTGCTAACCTCGACATGTCCGTTTGAAATCAGCAACTTCCGAAGATTCCTGATCCTGGGATGCCGAGAATTCCTATTTTTCGACTGGGTGGAGCGCCGGAGAAGCCGGCGCCGCCGAATCTGGCTGCGTCGACGCCCTTTGTTTCGCTCGAGGGGCTGTCGGTCGGGGTCGATAACCTGCGGCACGATGTGGTGCTGAGCCCGCGGTTTGTGGAGTTGGGGCGAGCGCAGATTGCGCGGCTGATCGCGCGGCACGGCGAGTTGGAAGGCTTGTTGTCGGCGGAGGCTCCGCGAGTCGACGCAAGGGCCGTCGTGGATGCGGAACCAGGCGGGAAGGCCAGTGCGGCCGAAGAACGATCCCGGGGATTGGAAGTCGGCGCTGACCGAGTTGCAGGTCGGGCTCGCTCAATCGGGCCAAGAAAGAATTCAAGCTCTCGGTCGACCTGCTGGCGCGGCTGGCGGTCACGAAGTTTCTGCGCACGGAAATGAACCAGCAGTTTCTGCAAGTGCTGGAGCGCTGCCGCGTGCTGCTGAAGACCTACGACAACATGCGGCAGCAGAAGGCGCATGAGTACCGCGAGCGGCTGGCGACGTTCCAGGTGCGCAAGAAAATCATCCTGCGCAAAACCGGGCAGGAAATCTTTGAAACCCTGCGCGAGGTGGAGAAGAGCACGCTGGCGCGCACCCGGCGGTCGCTGTTCGGCGAAGAGACCAGCGGCGGAAGCTATTTCACCTATCCGCTGTTTCTGAACCGGCTGCTGTTTTCCGAAGACGGGCGGGATGACTACCTGTGCGCCGAGCATTACGTGATGCTGGGAAATTGGGACCGTGATCCGGACCGCTATGGCCGGATGCGGGAAGTCGCCTCCGGATTTCTGCGCTCGCAATATGGCGACGAAGTGAGCGCCGAGACGCTCGACGCCTGGATGAATGTGCCGGAAAATGCGCGGGAACTGGTGGGAACGGGGACGCCGGAGGATTCCGACGAGGGACTGGCGCAACAGGAACGCCTGGCGGCGTGGGTGCGGCTGCTGGAAGACGAACAGGTGATGGAAAACGTGATCGCCTCGTATCACGTGGTCCCGCTGCTGAGCGAATATGCCCCGCGCATCAATCCGCAACAGTTGAAGAATGCCCTTATCGACCGCACCGAATGCGACCGGGTCGAGCGCATGATTCAGGAAGGGAGAGCTCTCGCCCAACAGCCTGTATGCGGCGGTGGCGAAAGTGGCCAGTTGCCGCGGCGCGGAGCGGGCGAAGGTGGCGGCGCGGTTCCTGGGAGATTTCTTCCATTACCATCGCGACTTGCGGCGGCTGGAGATTTTGAACGCGGCTCTGGATTCGGTGAACCTGGTGAGCAACGAGCGCCTGCAGGAACTGTCGCGGGTCAACGGGACGCTCTACGAATTTCTGCTGCCGGAGGAACAGGGGCAGACCGACTCGGAACGGGTGCTGCGCCACGTGGTGCTCAAGGCGGATGTGCGCGACTCGACGCGGCTGACGCGGACGATGATGGAGAAGGGGCTGAATCCAGCGTCGTACTTCAGCCTGAATTTTTACGATCCGGTGAACAAGCTGCTGGAAAAGTACGGCGCGCAGAAAGTGTTTCTGGAAGGCGACGCCATCATTCTGGCCATTCTGGAACGCGAAGGCGAGCCCGGGCTGGCGGTCAGCCGCATGTGCGTGCTGGCGCGCGAAATCATCGAGATCGTGCGCGGGTATAACGAACTGATGCAGCGCTCGGGCATGCCGCAACTGGAGTTGGGCGTGGGCATCACGCTGCAGGAGTCGGCGCCGCTGTACCTGATGGATGGCGAGCACCAGATCATGATTTCGGAAGCGCTGAACGAGAGCGACCGGCTGTCTTCGTGCAACAAGCGGGCGCGCAAAGTGATGGAACCGCAGGCGGGGCCGTTCCACGTGTACGCGTTTCAGGCGGCCGAAGTGGACGCCGATGGAAACCCGGAAGATGTGATCCTGAGCTTCAACCTGGGCGGGATTCGCATGAATGAAGCCGCGTTCCGCAAGTTGCAGCAGGAGATCACGCTCGAGCCGCTGAAGGTGCGGCTGCCCGCGTCGCTGGCCTCGTCGGACAAAGGCGAGTACCGCCTGTTCAACGCCACGGTGCCGGTGGACCGCGACATCTTCCGCAAGATTGTGGTCCGCGAAAGCCGGATTCCCCGGATCGATCCGGCGGACTTTTCGGTCAAGGGATGGACCGAGCGCTTGTATTACGAAGTCTGCACCGATCCGGCGATTTACGCGGCGCTGGAGAAGCGGAAGGGCGCGGGCAGCAGTAAGTAGTGCAGCGTAAGGCGCCCCGGCGCTAGCTTTCGGTCAGCTCCACAATCCTTTCGTAGAGACGCTGCTGGCAACGTCTGTTTTCAGGTCTCACTCCACGCCTCATCCCATACGCTCATCTTGGACGGTTTGGTTTGGTGGTCGCGCCGAGACGTAGCACGCTGCGTCTCTACGACTAGAAGTTCGTTCCTACGCGCGCCGGGCGGAAGGGGATTTGGAACGTCGCCTCGACGTCAACGGGAGCACCGTTTTTCATGGCGGGCTGGAATTGCCATTGCGCCACGGCTTGGCTGGCAAACTGGTCGAGGCGGTCGTCTACGCCGCGCAACATCCGCACGTTGCCGACCGTGCCATCGGCGTGAATGATGGCGAACAGAATCACCGTGCCAGCCACGTTCTCGCGCATGAGTTGCAGTGGGTAGGCGGGATCGACCTTGCGCGTGGCGGCGGGCTGGGAGAGATCAGCCGCGGGTTCGTTCGCGTCCTGCCTGCCTGGGACATAATTGTTGGAGTCGTGGTCGAGTTCGGCGAAGCGGATGACCCAACTGCCACCGGCGGAATTCAGGTTTGGCATGTTGAGCGTGAGGGAATAGAACTTGCGGTTGCCGAACACTGCGCGTTCAGCTTCGGAAAGCTTGGCTGAGCTCTCCGGTTGCGCGGGGCGAGAGGGGGCGCTGGTCACGCGCGGCGAACGCACGCTCGCAACGAGGTTGGGGTTGACCGAACTGGTTGAGGCCTTGCCGGGATCGCCCGCCACGGGCGAGGTTTTCGCCGCCGCGCTTCCCACGTAAAGCCCTGCCGGCAGATCACTGGTTCCCTTCCGGGCGGATCCACTTCCATTTTCTTTGCTGTTGCCGTTGCCGCCGGTTCCCGCGGCCGAGCCTCCAGAAACGGCGCCGGGCGAGCCAGAAGCTCCTGGATGGCCTTCCGGCGTGGCCGCGAAGGCGCCGCGGCGGTTGCCTGGCGGCGGATCGGGTGGCGCGCCCACGGCAGGATGCAGGTTCAGCGCGATGACCCGGCCGCGCGCTCCAAAGGATTCCCCGGAAGATCCCGAGGCCGACACGGACGGAGGAGGAGGAACGAGCTTGCGGAGCGCCGCCGCCGGAGCGCCCGACCATCCGGGCACTGGTGCGTTGTTCGGCGACCGGGAGTTGGGGCGCGGGCGCAATCACGGAACTCCGGCCGATGTTCAGATCTCCCAGCGCGCGATGGGATGCGGTCTCGACACGTGGGCGGAGGCGCAATGACGGAAGGTTGGGGAGCCTGCAAGGTGGCCGCCGGGTTCGAAGCGCTCAGCTCGGCGGGTGGAGCGACGACCGAGTTCTGCAGCGTAGGTGAATTCCGGCGACGAGCGAGATGGGCCGCGTCGGGCGGCGGAGCCGCGACGCATTCTCCAGTTGCGGCGCGATGCGGGTAATGTCGGCGGCGGGAGTCAGCGGGCACGGGAGGGATCGCCAGCCGCGGCTTCTCGGTCTTGTCGGACCAGGCCACGATGTTGGGCAGCGCAACGTCGTGCTTCAGCTTGACGTTGGGCGGGGTGACGATGGTCTGCGAGCGGTTGTCGGCTTCGGGAGGCAGCGAGATGATGGGCTGTCGCGAGAACTCCGGATCGGCCTTGCTGGGCGCCGCGGTTGCGCGCTGCGGGTATCGAGCGGAGGAAGGTATTCCGAGGCCTGGTAATAGATCACCTCGGCGTGGTCGAAGGCGGGCCTCACCACCACTTGCGGCTGCAGCGCAAAGAAGCGGGTCAATCCAATCAGCAGCACGAATGCGACGACGTGATAGGCGCCGGATTGGAGAAAACGGCCCCAGGGAGCCCGCGCTTCACGAATACGTCAGGCCAGAAGGGCGCAGGGGCGGAGCGCAGTTCGAGCGGCGGAAGCCGGCGCGGAAAAACGAAGTCGCGCAGGTTGCCGAAGAAGACCCGAGGCCACGACGGCAGCTCGACCAGAAGCCGCGGAACGGGCGCGGGTTGCTGGATTTCGCCGGGAAGCCAGGCTGCAGTCATCTTATCTATAGTAGATGCGGAAACGCGGATTCGGATAGCCGGGAGGACATCAGCCCGGTCGAAATTTAAGTCCGATCCGGGACTGCCGTCGCTCGGACTCCCTGTTCCGCGCAAGTCCCTCACAAGAAAGACCGTTTATAATCTTGGATTCGGCATTCTGCCGCAATTCTCACTGTAAGGACACACTTTGCTCGATTTCTTAGGAGATTTACGACGGACTCACATGTGCGGGACGCTGCGCGCCTCCGACGCCGGCAAGAAAGCCGTGCTCATGGGATGGGTGAACCGGCGGCGCGACCTGGGCAACCTGATCTTCATCGATCTGCGCGACCGCACCGGCGTGACCCAGGTCGTGCTCAACCGCGAACTGGACGCCGCGGCCCACGAAAAGGCCAACACCGTGCGCAACGAGTATGTCATCGCCGTCATCGGCACGGTGAAGGGGCGCGACGCCGACACCGTCAACAAGAACATTCCCACCGGCGAAGTGGAATTGGTGGCGAGCGAGATGCGCATTCTGAACGAGTCGAAGCTGCCGCCGTTTCTGCCGTCGGACACGGCGCTGACCAACGAAGAGACGCGGCTGAAGTATCGCTATATCGATCTGCGCCGCGATGTGATGCAGTTCAACATCGAGACGCGGCACAAGGTGGCGAAGGCGATCCGCGACTATCTTTCGGGCAGGGATTTTTCGAGATTGAAACGCCCTTCATGACGCGGTCGACGCCGGAAGGCGCGCGCGATTATCTGGTGCCCAGCCGCGTGCAGCCGGGAACGTTTTATGCGCTGCCGCAGTCGCCGCAATTGTTCAAGCAGATCCTGATGATCTCGGGATTCGACAAGTATTTTCAGATTGTGCGCTGCTTCCGCGATGAAGACCTGCGCGCCGACCGCCAGCCGGAGTTCACCCAGATCGATCTGGAGATGTCGTATCCGCAGGCGGAGCGCGTGTGGGAAGTGGTCGAGGGATTTCTGACCGCCGCCTTCCAGGCCGCCGGCAACGAGATCAAGACGCCGTTTCCCGCGCATGGACTATGACGAGGCCATCCGGCTGTATGGGATCGACAAGCCCGATTTGCGCCTGCCCGCGTTTACCGACGTGCGCGAGTGCTTTCACGCGCGGAGAATCTGCAGGAGCTGGCGATCAATGCGAACCTGCCGGTGATTGCGATCCGCACGCCCAAAGTCGGCGAGCTTTCGCGCAAGGAGCGCGACGACATCAAGCCGATGTTCCACGCCAAGGGCGGAGCGAAGATTTTCGAAGACTTCAAGCGCATCGGAAACAAGTTCCCCGACGGCGCGGCCGCGATCGCGAAGAAGACCGGGATGGAGGACGGCGATCTGATCGTGCTGGTGGCCGGGTCGGCGCAGGCCGGGCCGCAGACCGCGATGCCCGCGCACCGCAAGGTCACGCCCGCGGAGCTGGCGATTTATGCGTCGGCGGGACTGCTGCGGCTGGCGCTGGCGCAGAAGTATGCCGAGCGGCACGGCATTTTCAAGAAGAGCGGCGACCCGGCGAAAGATTACCGGTTTCTGTGGGTCACGAACTTCCCCATGTTCGAGTGGGACGAAGGCGAGAAGCAGTGGATGGCGGCGCATCATCCGTTCACCTCGCCGCACGAAGAAGACATGGGCTTGCTGGAAGCGGGCGTGGAGTCGGTGAACGATCCGCAGTCGCCGCTGAGCGCGGTGCGGGCGCTGGCTTACGACGTGGTGCTCAACGGCACGGAGCTGGGGTCGGGCTCGATTCGTATTCACCGCCAGGACATTCAGCGCAAAATCTTCCAGCGCGCTGGGCATGACGGAAGAAGAAGCGAAGTCGCGCTTCGGATTCTTCCTGGAAGCGCTGGAGTATGGCACGCCTCCGCATGGCGGAATCGCGCTGGGACTCGACCGCATCGTGATGATTCTGGCCGGGGCCGAGAGCCTGCGCGAGGTGATTCCCTTCCCCAAGACGGCGCGCGCCGTGGACTTGATGGTGCGACGCGCCGACGCCGGTGAGCGAGCGCCAGTTGCGCGAGTTGGGGATTGCGGTGAAGAAGTAGATCGAAGGTCTCTTACTTCTGGTTGCTGGCCTGGAGCGACTTCTTCCACAGATTTGTTGAGGCGTATGACGGTATCGCGGGCGGGGGCCCTTCGGCCACGCTCAGGGCAGGTCCGCGCCACACCGGCTAGAACAGGCTCTTGATTCCCAGGAAGAAGTACAGGCTAAGCAGGGCGAGCGCGGGGCCTCCCCAGATCATCAGCGCGCATTTCCAGCCCAGAGAGCGGGCGACTTCCTGCTGGCTGCGCCAGGAAATCAGGAAAGTCTTATTGTTGATGCCCCGCATCAGCACTACGGGCGGATGGGGATCGAAGGCGCTGTCTGGCGCGCTGGAACTGGCGTCCCGGTTGGCACCGTAGCTCTGGCTGCGGGGCGCGGTCGCTTCCGTGTTGGCGAGGACCTGTAGGCTCCCGGGGGCGACGCCCGCCGGGGGCACTCCCGCAGCGCTCCAGGCCGCCGGATTCGAGATTCCCGCTTGCAGCAGTGCAGCGGTGATTTTTTGTTGCTGCGTCATGTCCGCGGTCTTCGCGGAAGCGGATTCCGGAGATAGGCGAATGACTTCACGCGGCGGAGCGGCGGTTGGAGTCGCGAACACCCGGGCAAAATGGTCTTCGTCAAAATCGTCGCGCGACGAGCCCGCCAGCAATGAAAGCGAATTGATGGAAAACGAGAACCCGCGGGTGGAGATCGAGTTGATAGACTCGGCGTCTTGTACTGGCTGCGGGCTGACTTCGAGGCCCGGGTTTTCTCCCAGTGTGCCCAGAATGAACAGCGAGTTGTGGGGCTTGATGCAGTACTCTTCCACTTTGATTTTGTTGCTGGTGGCAATGCCGTGGCGCGCCAGGAAGTTGCGCACGTTGCCGGGCGCCGGATCTTTCGTGGTGAAAAAGGAATCGCAGAATTCCTGCTCGAAGTCGCGGTGCAGGTCAAGATCGGCGCCGCGGGGATCGACCAGCACGCGTCCGGTATTGTCGTCGACGAAGAAGGGCACGTGCATGCACTCGCCGGCGACCTTGACCCAGTTCTTGCTCTTGCCGTTCTGCTTCCATTCCCAGACCAGCGTGCGGTAGTAGTAGCAGGGGCGCGCAGTCACAGGCGCAACCATGGTGTAAGGGCCGACGGCGAGGCCACTGACTTCGACCATGCCCATGGAGGCGCTGCGAATCTTTGAGAACGGGGTGTCGAGAATCAGGCGGCGGCGCTGCAGCAGGCGGAATCCGTAGATAAATAGGCCGATGCCGGCGCAGAATCCGACGACGCACCAGAGCAGAAGTCCGGTGGGGTCGGACGAGCGAAAGATCACGGCAGTAAGCGTCACCGATAGAGTCCGCGCGGGGCAGGCTGGTACACCCTCCCCTGGTCAGGCTAGCGAATCGGGGAGGGCGGGGCAGCAGGAAACGGCGGGGCGGGCTTACGTTGGTAATGATGTTTGGCGGCCTCTCCGGTGCGAATCCGCTTAAGCTTTCGCGCCAGGTGGATCGACGCTCTTGCGGCCGCCACGGAGTCTCCCGTAAGGTTCTGAACGATCACCGATCATGAACAAGCAGAACAGCCGACGTAGGTTCCTGAAGACTACCGCGATCGCGAGCGCCGGTGTGGTGGCCGGTGCCGCGGGAGTGAACTCGCTTTCGCCCCGCATCTGGCCGCAGCAAATGGTGTTCGAGCCCAACCAGAGCCACTGGGCGAAGACACGGACGGCTGAGAATGCTGCGCTGGGAAAGGATTTAGAAGTCGACGTGGCGATCATTGGCGGAGGTTTCACGGGGCTCTCATCCGCCTATTACATCCGGCAGAGCCAGCCCGCGAAAAAGGTTGTGGTTCTTGAGGCGCGCGGGTGCGGCAATGGGGCCTCAGGCCGCAACGGCGCCATGGTTCTCACCATGACCGCGGACCGCTTCATGCAATTCAGTTCCGATCCCGCGATGGACAAGAGAATCTACGATCTGACGGTTGAGAATATCCGCCAGTTGCACGCTCTGAGCGCGGCCACCGGCATCGATTGCGAACTCGACACGAACGGCGCCTTGCAGGTGTTCAACACGAAAGCGGATGAGGCAGCAGGCAAAGCTTACGTGGAGAAGGCCCGCAAACTAGGGATGGACGTTGATTTGTGGGACCGGCAGCAGACCGCCGAGGCGCTGGGCACGCAGTCGTATGAGGGCGCGTTTTTTGACCGGCGCAGCGGGCAGGTGCATCCGATGAAGCTGGTGCAAGTCTTCAAGGCCGCCGCGCAGAGCGCAGGCGCGGAAATCTACGAGAACACTGCGGTCGCCCGGATTGAGGAAGGGAGCACGGTTCGCCTCCACACTGCGAATGGTTGCACGGTGACGGCCAAATCGCTGGTGGTGGCAAGCAATGCTTACACCTCGAGGCTAGGGTTCTTTCGCAACGGTATTGTGCCCATCTTCAATTACGTCGGGATTACGCCTGCGTTAAGCGACGCGCAGATCGCCGAAGTGGGATGGCACAGCCGGTTGCCTTTTTCGGACAGCCGGACGATCGTGACCTACCTGGGCCTGACCCGCGACAACCGGATTCATATCGGCGGCGGCGAGGCGAATTATTCCTTTAACGACGGAATAGGGCAGCGTTTGGATGCCGGGCAAGTGTTTCGGAAGCTGCATAGCGAGTTGGGGCGGATCTTTCCGAGTCTCGCCGGCCTCGAGTTTGAAGCTACATGGAGCGGGCTCGTCGATTGCAGTCTGGATTTCTCCAGTTCGGTGGGGCGCGTGCGCGACAACGTCTACTATGGGATCGGATATTGCGGACACGGAGTCAATCTCACATCCTTGTTCGGACGCATCATCGCCGACTTGGAAGCAGGCCACGGCGAGCAGTGGAAGGATCTGCCGTTTGTGAACCACAGCTTTCTCTACGTGCCCAACGAACCGTTCCGTTGGCTGGGAGCGCAGGCCGCCCTGACCTACTACCGCAGGACCGGTTAAACGCCGGGTGCGGCTCGTACTCGCGCTGCTGGACTACCACACGTCGCAGCGCTTGCCTTCGGGACGCACCATGGCGGCATCGGCCTTGCAACTCCACGCTTTCTGGAACTCCGGCAGATTGGATAGCGGGCCGATGACGCGGTACTTGGCGATGGGATGGGGATCGCCCTGCACCATCAGGCGCTGGGCTTCGGGACGGATCTCGTCGCCGCGGAATTGTCCCCAGGCGATGAAGAATTGCTGCTCGGGGGTGAAGCCGTCGATGTCGGCGGGGCGCGGCTTGCCCTCCAGCGATTTCTGGTAGGCGAGATAGGCGATCTTGGCGCCGCCCAGGTCGCCAATGCTTTCGCCGAGCACCAGTTTTCCGTTGTGGTGGATGTCTTTCTCGATGTAGTAGTTGTCGAACTGATTCGCCACGCAAGCGGCGCGCGCCTGGAAATCTTTCAGATCGGCTTCCGTCCACCAGTTGCGCAGGCGGCCGAGATAATCGTATTGCGCGCCTTCATCGTCAAAGCCGTGTGAAATTTCGTGCCCGATCACGACGCCGATGGCGCCATAGTTCACGGCGTCGACCGCGTGCATATCGAAGGCGGGTGGCTGCAGGATTCCGGCAGGGAAGACGATTTCGTTGAGCAGCGGATTGTAGTACGCGTCGGAGGTGGGCGGTGTCATGCCCCAGCGTCCGCGGTCGACGGTCTTGCCGATTTGGGCACGGTCGTCCTGCTCGACGAACTTTCTTCCAGCGATCATGTCTTCAAAGTACGCGTCACGGCGAATCTCGACGTGGCTGTAGTCCTTCCACTTGTCGGGATATCCGATCTTGGGATTGAAGGTGGCGATCTTGGCCATCGCCTTTTCTTTGGTGTCGTCGCTCATCCAGGGACGGCTGAGGATGTCGTCGCGCATGGCGGCGAGAAGATTGCGCACCATCTCCTGCATGCGGGCCTTGGCCTCGGGCGGGAAATATTTCTCTACGTATTTCTTGCCCAGCGCCTCGCCGAATAGCTGGTCGGTGGATTCGACGCAGCGCTTCCAGCGCGGCTTCATTTCGGTGGTGCCGGCCAGATATTTTCCGTTGAAGGCGAAATTCTCTTCGACGAACGGCGTCGAAAGAGAGTTGGCGACGGAATCCAGCAGCTGCCACTTCAAATACACTTTCCAGTCGGCCAGCGGAGTCTGCTGCATCTGGCGGTCGACTTCCTGCATGAACTTGGGCTGGTCGACGTTCATATCGACGTCGGTGGGAATTTGCTTGTGTTTGAAATACGCAGCCCAGTCCACATGGGGAGCCATGGCCTGCAGCTGCGCGAAGCGTGGTGTTGTGATCGGTGGCCGCAGGATCGCGCAGGGCCACGTTGTCGAGCGAGGCCTCGGCTAGTTTCGTCTCCATGCCCATGATGGTCTGGGCCGCAGCTGCAGCGGACTTCTGGTCCCAGCCGGCGAGTTTGAACATGGCGGTGACATGCTCGATATATTTTTCGCGGGCTTCCTTGAAGCGCGGTTCCGTCTTCAAGTAATAGTCGCGATCGGGCAGGCTGAGGCCGCTGGCCCCCAGATCGGCGAGAACCCAAGAGGGCTTATGCGGATCCTGCTGGCCGCCGAAGGCAAAAGGAACTTGCACGAGAATATCGTGCATCTCGGCCATCACCTGCTGCAGAGCGGCCATGTCGCGGGCGGCGTCGATTTTCGCGAACCAGGGTTTGATGGGATCCATGCCGCGGGCATTCACGCGGGACTCGTCCATGCAGGCGCCGTAGTAGTCGCCGATGATTTGCTCGGCGCTGCCTTTGGGCGCGGTCTTGTCGGCGGAAGCGGCTTCGAGAATGTCGCGCAGCCGATCTTTTGCGGACTCGCCGGCCTGCCAGCGCTTGCTCCAGCGGGTCATGGAAGCGGGAATGGGATTGTTGGCACGCCAAGTGCCGTTGGCGAACTGGAAGAAGTCATCGCAAGGGGCGGCTTTGCGATCGAGATCGCTGGGGTCGATGCCGTGCAGGGTTTGGGATAGGGCGAAGGATGAAATCAGTAGAACGAGCAGGGCGCAGAGGGAATCTCGCAGAGCGCGCATGTAACGTCTCCAGATTAGGGCGGAATTGGCGGACAGCCATTGTAGATCAAGGATGGGCAGGGTTCTGTGGTTTAGGGAGAGTTTTTGGAGTTTTGGGAGCGGGGCATCGGCTGGGCACCCGGCGTACAAGCGACTACCGGTGTTCGTTGGCTCGAACGCGCTCATCTACACGGCTATTTAGTCTTCCGATTTTCTATTTTGGGGCGAACAAGAGCTGTCGGTAGAAACAGAGCTCGCTGATGGTTTGCTTAGCCAGGTTCCACGGTTTGACCGTTGCTCAATGAGTGAAATCGCGATTTATCACCAACCAAGCTCAGACCGTGACCTTTGTGCGCGGGTTCGATTCCACCAAATACACGGCCCCGTGACAGCGAGCGCCGCAACAGCCAGGCTGAAGATGCTAGCCAAAATGCGCGTTGGCCAGCCGAAGATGTCGCCGGTGTGGATCTCTTGGTTCCACATCCGCGCGTACTTCAACGCCACCGGCATGGCGCGTGTGCTATCGAATCGAAGCACGTCACCAGTGTAGCGATCCAAAATCACCCACGTTCTTCCGAGGTGGTCCTCGGGGAATCTCATAATCACAAGCGCTGGATCGTTGGGACTATCAAAATCGAGGCCGATGGGTCGCGCACCCGGTGCGATGCTCTCGGCATTTGCCAACAGTTCATCGGGCGACAGCGGGGGAACGCCAGCTGCGGGCGGCTTGGGCGTCGGCCAAGGCGCGGGCTGCATATGCGAAACCGCGAGCGCCCAGCGGTTCACTTGATCTTCGAATCCCATTGCGATTCCGGTCATCGCAAACAGCAGAAGACAGGCACTCGACCACAGGCCCAGCATCTGGTGCAGATCGAATACCACGTTGTGCGGCGGCCCGCCGCGCAACTTAAAAATCTTGCGCGGCCACCAGAGCACTATCCCAGTTACGGCAAGACCGAGCAAACAGCATGCCGCGATAGTGAGAATCATATGGCCGCTATGACGTTGGATCAGCAAGTGCGTGTGAAACTGACGAATCGCAAGCATTGGCCGAAATTGCTGATCGCTGTTTCTCCCGACAATCTCACCAGTGTAGGGATTCACGAAGATGCCAACCTCGTGGCCATCCGACTGCCGGACAAGGAATTTGACGGTGTCATCCGGCTTCTGCGGCAACACCAATTCTTCAATCGGGCTTTGCGGGAAAGCTTGGCGTATCGCCTGCGTGATCTGTGTCAGCTTCAACGGCCTGCCCTGCGGCTTCACGAACCACGCACTGGCGTTCAAGGCAGGATCGATTATGTCCTCGAAGGTCAACAACGCGCCGCTCAGGCCAAGCGCAAAAAGGAACAGCGCTGCGGCCATTCCAACCCACAGGTGAACCTTCAACAAGGTCGCTCTTAAACCCATCACTCGCATAGCGCCTCCACTGATTCTCGCGGGATTTTTCCTGTTCTGCGCTGAGAACGCACGTTTCTCGCAAACTTGCGTTTCTATTGAACCAGTCGGTGTAGATTGGCGAAATCACTTAACACAAGCTTGCGCCGTCTCGCCCTTACAGGGGTCAATACGTGTAATGGGGAAGTACGCCAGTTGTTGCAACCACGGTTCCGGGCGGTCCTGGCTCCGGTTAAGATACAGTGAAATGCCCACCACCGCCGCCCAAGCGCAAGAAGCACGGCGAAACATTTCACCGGTTGCCCTGCGTACACCGCTGGTCCGATGCAACGCGGACGCGCCTGCGAACCTGTATCTGAAATTAGAAAACCTGCAACCGATCGGCTCGTTCAAAATTCGCGGGGCGGCTAACGTCATGGCCCGGACCCCGCGCGAGCGGCTCACGCGCGGAGTTTTGACCGCCTCCGCCGGCAACATGGCGCAAGGCGTGGCGTTCTGCGCCCAGCGAATCGGGGTTAGCGCGACGATTATCGCTCCTGACACCGCTCCGGCCACCAAGATTCGCGCCGTCGAACGCATGGGCGGGCGTGTCATCAAAGTGCCTTTTGCCGAGTGGTGGCGAACCTTCGAGACTCGTTCCTATCCGGGCATCGACGCCACGTTCATCCACGCTTTCGATGATCCAGACGTTATGGCGGGCAATGGCACAATCGCGCTGGAGCTGTTAGAAGATCTGCCCGATTTAGACGCTGTCGTAATTCCCTGGGGCGGTGGAGGATTGTCATGCGGCATCGCGGGCGTATTGCGAGAACTTGCTCCCCGAGTACGCATTTACGCCGCCGAGATTGAAACTGCGGCCCCGCTGGCTGCATCGCTTGCGGCCGGCGAGCCGCGGGCGGTCGAATATCAGCCGTCGTTTGTCGACGGTATCGGCAGCAAGATGGTATTCCCCGGTATGTTCGAGTCTGCGCGCAAGCTGCTGGATGGATCGTTGGTGGTCACTCTGACGGAAGCGGCGCAGGCCATGAAAGTGGTGGCAGAGCGGAACAGGATCATCATCGAAGGTGCTGCAGCTTGTGCGGTTGCGGCCGGTCTGTCGGGCCGTGCCGGCTCCGGCAAGATCGTAGCCATCGTGTCTGGCGGCAACATCGACCTGGACAAGTTCGCTCAACTTGTCAACTAGCACGTAGGCATGCTGAACCCTTGGAGCAGTCTGTAAGGAAATTAGAGCATCTCTGCCAAGCGTCCGCCGCTTACGAGGGTTACTGGCGAAACCAGGGCGTTTCCCAAGCCCACCGCGTTGGCTTGCTAACCGCCAGCTTTGAGTTCTGTCAGTACTTGCTTGGCGATTTCTTTCAGGGTCTCGAAGACGCCGACGCCCTGGAAGGCTACGGCTTCGACGATGGGTTCATTCTTTTTGCGCAATTCGGTGGAGAGCAGATCGACGGGCAGAATGTTGGGCAGGTCGCGCTTGTTCAACTGCAGCACGTAGGGAATTTTGTTGAAGTCGTAGCCGTGCTCTTTCAGGTTCGACATCAGGTTTTCGAGCGCTTCGACGTTGGCGTCCATGCGCTGTTCCTGCGAGTCGGCGACGAAGACGATGCCGTCGACGCCGCGCAGAATCAGCTTGCGGCTGGCGTCGTAAAACACCTGTCCGGGAACGGTGTAGAGGTGGATGCGCGTCTTGAAGCCGCGCACATTGCCGAGGTCGAGCGGCAGGAAGTCGAAGAACAGCGTACGCTCGGTCTCGGTGGCCAGCGAGATCATCTTGCCCTTCTGCTGGTCCGCAGTTTTCTGGTAGATCACCTGCAGGTTCGTGGTCTTGCCGCCGAGTCCGGCGCCATAGTACACGATCTTGCAATTGATCTCACGCGCTGCGAAGTTGATGAAACTCAAGGCTTTCCTCAAATACGGGCAACCCCTTGAGGGCTGCCACGCACACCAATGTCCTAATGGAGGCTCGCGGTCTTTATATCATACGGGAGGTACCGGACGCAGGTTACTCAGGTGACCCCGGGGGGCCGGGGCAGTCCACCTGGACGACAAACCGGGTCCCTAACGGGCCAACGGCATCGGATAGTACCCGGCTTTGGTATAGATCTTGAGGTCCTTCCCATGGCCAGCCACCACGACCTCGATGTCGCGGTAGGCCGATGCGCCGCCTGCGGCCTTCGGGATATATCCCAGCGTGTATTGATTTCGCGCCTCGGAGGTGATCTGCGCATAAGCCTCTTCCATGGCATTGCGAGAGAGCTCGGTAAAGACCTGCCCACCTCCGGTAGCCGAGGAGTACTTGGGAAGGATATTGCTGTAACCCTGGTCTTTCAGATGGAGCTTGTTGAGCTGACGGTAACCCGGCAACGCCCCACTGTCGACCACGACGGCTCTCACCTGGATGCCCTGCGTCTCCAGCACGCGCAGTACGTCCCGATAGCTGGCCTTGCTGCCCAACTCCCGCCCATTGCTAATGACGAAGATGACTTTCCGGCGGGTGCGCTCGCGCTTGCTCAGATCCAGCGCCGCACGAAGAATGGCGTCATTCAGAACGTGCGCTTCCCGCGGCGGCGTATTCACCGGCTGGACGGGCGGGCCTCCGACCGGAACTCCGTTGACCATCGGGCCCATCGCCAGCGGCCCGTCGAGGATGGGGGGGCCATTGTTGTGCCCGCGCACCAGCTTCAACTGGTTGAGCGCGGCATTCAGCTTTTCGGGCTTGCCGGTAAAATCCGTGACCTGGCTGACCGTGCTGCTGTAGGTATAGAGGGCAAACTCATCGTAAGGGCTGAAGGCGCCGACCAGGGAAGCATAAGTCTGGTTCATCTTCTGCACGGCCACGTCGGGCATGCCGGTATCAAGCACGATCGCCACCGAGAGCTCAAAGGGGTCGCTGGTGAAGTAGGTCAGTGTTTGTTTCTTGCTGTTTTCGAGGACGGCGAAATCCTTGGCCAGCAAACCGTCCACGCGGACGCCCGTCGGAATACTTCACGGTCACGGGAATCTGCACGAAGTTGACGTTGACCACCAGCTTGTACAGATCGTCTTTCTTGCTGAGGATCTGATTGGCCGGTGTACTGCCTTCGGGAAGCGTCTCCACCGGGGGCATGCGAGGTGGAGCCTGCTGGTCCTGACCCGGTTGTTGCGCGGCATCGCCCGGAAACGGAATCGGGTCGGCACCTTTGCCCGCGTCGGGCGGCAATGGGGCTGGCAGGGTTGGCTTGGGAGGCGGCGGCTGAACCGTCGAGGGGGCGTCAGGGATGTCCTGCGCCGGTTGCGAGTTGGCGGGCGGCTGGGACTGAGTCTGGCCTCCACCGGATTGGGCTTGCAGGGCCGGGATCGCCAGGGCCACCACCATCACGAGGGCCAGCAATGCGTTTCCCAAGGGGCTCCGCCATCGTTCCATTCCATTCACCGGCGCCATGGCCTTCCTCGTCCTCGAAAAAATTCCGTTTCCCAGTTGTTTAAGATGCCCAAAGCGCCCCGTTTGGTGCATCCAAGACTATAGGATTAGACTAACACTTACCGAAGAAACGCGAGAGATTCCTGAATGCCTAAGCCTTCTGTTTCGAAACGGCGAATCCTGGCCGTAATGGCCCTCGCCGTCCTATCCCTGGCAACCCCGTATACCACGGCCCAGCAGCCGACTCCGCAAGAGCCGGCCAGCCAGCAAAAAGCCTCCGCCCAGAAATCGGACGATTCTCAGCAGCCCACCGAGACGTTGAAGGTCAACGTCAATGTGGTGCAGCTTTTCTTCAACGTCAAAGACAAACACGGCGCGCTCATCCCCAACCTCACGAAAGACGATTTTGAGGTGCGCGAAGACGGCCAGCCGCAGACCGTGAAGTATTTCACCGCGGAGACGAACCTCCCGCTCACGCTCGGCATCATGATTGACGCCAGCGGCAGCCAGCGCAACGTCATCGACATGGAAAAAGAGGTAGGCGGCGCGTTCCTGCACCAGATTCTCACCGATAAAGACGAAGCCTTCGTCATCAGCTTTGACATCTCGGTCGATTTGCTGCAGGACTTCACGCGCGACATTCACCGCCTGCAGGCGGCGTTGAATAAAGCGAAGGTGAACGTGGACTACACCAGCGGGGGCATCCCAGGAATGGGCGGCGGTCCGGTTCCGCAGCGAGGAAATTCGCCGGGAACGCTGCTCTATGATGCGGTATATCTCTCGGCTCACGACATGCTGGCCAAGGAAGTGGGCCGCAAGGCCATGATCCTGCTCACCGATGGCCAGGATGAAGGCAGCCGGCTGAAGATCCAGGACGCGATTGAAGCCGCCCAGAAAGCGGATTCCATTGTCTATGTCCTGCTCTGCGCGGATCGCGGTTTCTACGGAGGATTCGGGTATTACGGCGAATCCGACATGCGCAAGCTCACTGAGCAGACCGGCGGCCGGGTCATCAACGTGGGCAACAAGTTCGACAAGCTCAAAGAAGCCTTTGACCAGATCGCCGCCGAACTGCGCAGCCAGTACAACATCGGTTATACCCCGACCAACACCAAGCAAGACGGCAGCTACCGCAAGCTCGAAATCAAGTGCAAGCAGAACTATAAAATCCAGGCGCGGTCCGGCTACTACGCTGGACGTAAGCAGGAGTAGCTGCAAATTCCTGCACCTTGACACCGCCTTTCCGGCTGGCGACACTCGAACAATCCCTTCCCCGCGTCGCTCTGCCGGAGGTTTGCCTTGCCCAGGAAATTTCTGCGCCTTGTCTGCGCCCTGCTCACGATTGCTGGTTTCGCTGTCCCATCCGCGCCGGCGCAGCAGATCCGCCACGGCCTTTATCGCGGCATGCCCGTGACTTACTCGCTCAAGAATGGCAAGGCCATCTTCCAGGGCGACATCCTTCTCGAACGAGTTGAGGCCATCGATCCGCAACGCCCGCTGCCTTCTCTCGGAATCGACTACGCGCAGTACCTCTGGCCGAAAGTGGGCGGCCAGTATCAGATTCCATACGTGATTGCTTCCGGATCGGGCGACCTTAGCAACCTCAACGCCGCCATCACGCAGTTCAATGGCACGTTCTCGAACCTCCAGTTCGTCGCCCGCTCCACCCAGACCGACTACGTGAACTTTAATTTCGATCCCAACAATTTCAGTGGAGAGTGTGAAGCCATCGTCGGCCGTGCCGGAGGAGCGCAGCCCGTCGGCGGTTCCGCGTCCTGCACCGTCACCACGATCCTGCACGAAATGGGACACACCGTCGGCCTCTGGCACGAACAGTCGCGGCCCGACCGCAACTCGTATGTCTCGGTCAACTACGGCAACCTGATCAAGGGATCGATCGGGAATTTCAGCCCGATCTACAACAACGCCCAGTCGTTTGGCTCGTACTTCGACTATGCCTCGATCATGGAATATCCGGCGTTCTCGTTTTCACGCAACGGAGGTCCAGCCATCGAATCGATTCCCGCCGGCATTCCACTGTCGAACCAGGCTGGCTACAGCGCGGCCGACATCGACGGAATCGAGCGGCTCTATGGCAACGCGCCCACCTCGGTCACCGTGACCAGCAATCCCCCGGGCTTGCAGGTGATCGTCGACGGGGCGACAGTGACTACGCCGCAAGTCTACAACTGGACTCTGAATTCCACGCACACACTCGATATTCCTTCCGGCGTGCAGAGCCAGGGCGGATTCATCGTCAACAGCACCACGCCCACTACGTTCTATTACACCTATGGACGCTGGAACGACGCGAGCGCGGCCAGCCACACCATCACAGTGCTCCCGGGCAACGGAGAAACCGCTACGCCCGCGACCTCTCCGGCGGTGACAACCTACTCCGCGAATTTCATTCAACTCGTTCCCTACGCGGCAACGATCTATCCCACCGCAACGGGAACGGTGAGCCCCTCACCGGCGCCGCAGAGCTATTCGGGATCGGCGCTCGTCTTCTATACCGCGCGGCAACAAGTCTCGCTTACCGCCACGCCTGGCCCCGGGCAGAATTTCTACGAATTCAATAACGCGCCGTTCTGGCTTCCCGGAGGGTTGGGCGCCAATCCGAAAACTTTCTACGTGCCCGATACCGGGCTGACCGTCAACACCACCGTCGAATTCTCTCCTGACCCCGTCTACACGGTGAGTGTGGGTCCCAATCCCTTCAGTTCGAACCTCTACATTTACGGGGACGGCGGTTTCTCGTACGCCCCTAAGAATTTTTCCTCGTTCTACGATTCGACGTGGACCTCTGGCAGCATGCACACGCTGAGCGTCGATCCGCTGGAGTATCCTTACAGTTCGAACAGCCGCTATCGCTTCAGCAGCTGGAGTGACGGCACGTTGACGACCGCGGACGCCGTGACGCTGCCCGCGACCAGCACGACCTACACGGCGAACCTGACGCCTGAGTTCTATGTCACCGACTCCGTCAACGAGTCTTGCGCCGGGTCGATCAATGTCAGCCCATCTTCCCCCACCGCGGACGGATTTTATCCCTCCGGAGACGCGCTTACCTTCACCGAAACGCCCAACCCAGGCTGGCTCTTTACCGGATGGCAATACGATTTGACGGGAACCTCGGCATCCGAGCCGCTCACCGTGACCGACGAAGTCCTGGCGGTCGCCGACTACAACACCACGGCCACGCCGCTCACCCTCACCAGCCTGAGTCCGGCCGCGGCTGTGGCGGGAGGCCCGAACTTCACGCTCACGCTGAACGGAACGGGTTTCACTTCGAACACGCTGGTTTCTATTGCCGGGACATTCCCCGCCGTGAAGTTCATCAGCGCGACGCAACTCAGCGTGACGGTGACGGCGGCCCAGACCGCGAATGCCGGAGCGCTCCAGGTTTACGTGGAAGCATTCCCCAGCGGAGCGAGTTGCGCTGCTTTTGGATTCCTTCCGTTCACGGTGGCTAACGCTCCCATCGTCAAGCCTTCTCCGGCCGGCCTGCAGTTTAGTGCGCAATCCGTCGGCGCCACGAGCCCACCGAAAGCGGTCACTTTGAAGAATACGAGTTCTGCCTCCGTCAGCATCAACTCGATTACGGCGACAGGCAACTTCGCGATTGCGAGCAACACCTGTGGTTCAACGTTGGCCTCGGGCGCAACGTGTACGGTGACGGTTACCTTCACCCCTTCCACCGGGGGAGCCATCTCCGGCTCACTCGCGATCAGCGATGGTGCGCCCGATTCTCCGCAGACGGTTGCGCTCAGCGGCACCGGCAACCTGCCGCTCACTCTCAGCCCCGCTATGCTTGCGTTCGGCACGGTGGCCGTAGGCACCACGTCTGCCCCGAAGACGGTCTCCCTGACCAACAATCAGGCGTCGACCCTGAGTCTTTCCTTTACGGCGAGCGGCAACTACGCCATCAGTTCGAGTGGAACTACCTGCGGCTCCGCGCTGGCTTCGAAGGCCAAGTGCAACATCGCGGTTACCTTCACGCCCACGGCCGCCGCTGCGGTGAACGGCGCGATCACGATTACGGACGGCACCTCCTTCAGCCCGCAACTGGTGACGCTCTCCGGAACCGGCTCGGGAGGAACCATCGCGCCCCTGACTTGCACTCCCGCCAGCCTTGCGTTCGCCACGCAGGCCGTGGGTACGGCGAGCACCGGCAAAACGGTGACAGTCAAGAACGTCAGCGCCAGCGCGCTCACTCTCAATTCGATTGCATCCAGCGGCGATTTCGCTGCCACCGGCAGCGGCACAACTCCGTGCGCTGCCGGCGGCATCCTCAATGCGGGCAAGAGCTGCACGCTGAGCGTGACCTTCTCGCCTGCTTTCGGCGCAAGTGGCAGCGTCAGCGGCGCGGTTGTTCTGAGTGATACCGCCTTGGTTGGCCAGCAGATCCTCGACGCGAAGGGCACGGCAGCGCTGCCGCTTTCCTTCGCGCCGGCGTCGCTCACGTTCACAGCGCAAACCGTAGGCACAACCAGCGCCGCTCAGACCGTGACTCTGACCAACAACCTCGCCATCTCGGTGAGCCCCAGCATAACCGGCAGCGGTGACTATGCGGTCATTCCCGGGGGTACGACGCCGTGCAGTGCAACCGTGCTGGCTCATGCCAAGTGCACATTCACAGTGGCGTTCACGCCCAGCGCGGTCGGAACCCGCGCGAGTGCGGTTACCGTGACCGATTCCGCGAACCCCAACGTCCAAACCATGAACCTGAACGGAACCGGCCAGTAGAAACTGGTTTGTGTGGAGCGGGTGCCCGCCCGCGCCTCTTGAAATTGGCTGTTGCATGTGCTCCTGTGGCGCGGGCGCCTCCGCCCGCGGCTCTTGCCTGCAATTCTTCGGTCGAAGAGCCTGCAGAGTCAAAGCGAAAAAGCCAAGACGGACGCCACGCAAACATCCTGATACACTGCCTTCCGGAGGGTCCCTATGCCCCGTTTCTCCCGGCGTTCCTTTTTGCATCTGTCGGCGGCAGCGTCCGCGGCGGCTGCGTTCCACGGGATGAGTGAGCCCATGCTGGCCGCCGCTTCGCGGCGCCAGCCGCACGCCAAGGATGCGGTGCTGATCGATGCGAACGAGAATCCGCTCGGTCCCGGCCAAGCCGCGCGCGACGCTCTCTCCGCCATCATCCCGCAGGGCGGCCGCTATTCTGACAATCTCACCGACGACCTGGTCAGCACCTTTGCCCAACTCGAAGGCCTCAACCCGGACTATGTCCGCGCTTTTCCCGGTTCCACTCCCCCGCTTCGTTTCGGGGTCATCGCCTTCACTTCACCGCAGAAGAGCTACGTCACTGCCGATCCGGGTTATGAAGCTGGAATGTTCGCCGGCGAGAGTGCCGGAGCCCGCGTCGTCAAGGTGCCGCTCACCAAGACCTATGCGCACGACGTCAAGGCCATGATTGCGGCCGCGCCGGATGCTGGACTGTTTTACATTTGCTCGCCCAATAATCCCACTGGCACGCTCACGCCGCACGCCGACATCGAGTACCTGGTCGAGAACAAACCCAAGGGTTCGGTCGTGATGGTGGACGAGGCCTACATTCATTTCTGCGACGCCACGTCCACGCTTGATCTGGTCAAGGCGGGCAAGGATGTGGTCGTGCTCCGCACCTTCTCGAAAACCTACGGCATGGCCGGCCTGCGCTGCGGATTCGTCGTCGCCCGCCCCGACCTGCTGGAAAAAATCCTGGAGCGTTCCGGCTGGAACTTCATGCCCATCACTGCCGTCGTCGCCGCCACGGCCAGCCTGAAGGATTCGCAACTGGTCCCGGAACGCAAGCGCATCAATGCAGGGGTTCGGCAGCAGACGTTTCAGTGGCTGGATCGCAACGGGTACGCTTACATTCCTTCCGAATCTAACTGCTTCCTGCTCGATACCAAGCGGCCGGGCAAGGAAGTTCGAGAGGCGATGGCGAAGGAAAACGTCATGATCGGCCGCATCTGGCCCTTGATGCCAACCTGTGTGCGCATCACGGTGGGCACGCAGGCAGAGATGGAACGCTTCCAGGTCGCCTTCCAGAAAGTGATGAAAGGGTAACTCAATGTGGCGCGGGCGCCCTCGCCCGCGAGGGACCGTGCCGAATGACAGTTCATTCCGGCGCTTCCGTCCACCGGACTCTGCGGCCTTCCCGGCTGCTCTTGTGCGCCAGCAGAATTCCGCGCATGGTGCGCAGCGCCTGCTCCGGCGTCACATCCAGTGGAGATCCTTTCTCCATCGCATCTCTCACGTTGGCGTAGAACCCGCGATAGTCTCCGCGCTCCGTTTTCACTTTGCGCGGTGCTTCGCGCACGCGGCTCAGGGTCCCCCAACGTTCCTCCGGCTCTTCGCCCCAGTCCGGTCCCCAGGCTGGCCCGTCGGGACAGCGGTTGCTGCGCAGAATTTCTTCCTGCGGATCCATGCCGTATTTCACGAACGATCCTTCCGTCCCGTGAATCAGCAGGTGCGGCCCGGGAGCATAGGCAATAATCCGTGCGCGTAAGGTGGCGCGCAGATGCGGATATTCCATGTGCACATCGAACGAGTCGTCCACCTGCGAAGTCGAGCGCTGGCAGAAGGCCGACGCCCACACGGTCTCGGGCGTGCCAAACAAAACGAGTGCCTGATCGATCAAGTGCGGCCCCAGATCCCAGAGCACCCCGGCCGCGGGATGGTCCGCGCGCTCCCGCCACGCGTTCGCTTTGGACTCCAGGCGGAAGCGGTCAAAGCGCGCCTCGTACTCCGCAACCGCGCCCACCGCGCCCGATTTCACCAGCTTCTTCACCGTCTGAAAATCTCCATCCCAGCGCCGGTCCTGGTACACGGTGAGCAGGCGGCCGCGCTCGGCGGCCAGACGAACCAGTTGCTCTGCTTCCGCCAGCGTCGGCGTGAACGGTTTGTCCACGACCACGTCGCGCCCCGCTTCCAGGCAGGCTTTCGTATACGAATAGTGGGAATCGTTCGGAGTGGCCACCACGCACAGGCGGATCGACTTGTCGGAAAGCATTTCGTCGAGCGTCCGCGCCACGCGAACTTCGGGATACTTCTGCTGCGCGTTGGACCCATGCCGTTCGAGAATGCAGGCCAGTTCCATTTCCGGGACGCCGCGAATGACGGGCGCATGAAACGCCTGCCCCGCCAGACCAAATCCGATTAAGCCGACTCGCACCATGCTTTCTTCCCCTCGGCCAGCGCCGAAGCCGATCAGCGGTCCTTGACGCGCCGCACAAATTTCAATCCGGACCAAACCTCAGTCACCGCGCATACTTTCACGTCGACCAGTCCCGCGGCCAGCCCAATCTGGCGGACGATGTTCTCATCCAGATCGGTGGCCACGCCGGAACTTTTCTTGGGCCAGCTCACCCACAGCATGCCCGCGGGTGCCAGCCCCTTGCTGATCCGTGTGAATTCCTTCGCCAGCGCGGCTTTCGATTTCGTGAAGACCATCGCAAAGTCGAGCGGAGCCTTTCCTGCGCTCACGATTTCGCAGCCGGCCAGCGCGGCGTCCAGTTCCGCCCGCACTTCGGAAGGCGCATCCGCCAGCGCACACGCGGAATCCGGCTTTGATTCCCAGCTTCTTCGGAAGTGGCGTCCCTGAGTAACCTGGCATAACCTGGGTCGGCCGCCCCGGTCGGCAAAAATCGTTTACCACGAAGGACACGAAGTTCCACGAAGGCAGCAAGTAAGAAGAGTTCTTCCTTCGTGAACCTTCGTGTCCTTCGTGGTTGATGCTCTTACGGCGTTGGAGCGTAGTATCCGCGGCGCGCCCGCACCTTGAAGTTCTTCCGATCGCTCGCCTCGATTTCAATCGTCCGGTAATGGCCGTCGGACTTGAAGTCCGCCGGCTTGTAGGAAATCGCGTACTGGCTGCGGAGTTCGTCCTGAATTTCGGCAAATGCATTCGCCACGTCGCGAATCTGGAAGGGATGGAACGGCTTCCCACCGGTGGCATCGGCAATGCGATCAAGCACTTTGTCGCCGGGCCCGGGGGTGCCGCTCACGTTGGTGCTGATGGTGTAGACGATGGCCTCGGCGCGCTGCGCCATCTCGATCGCTTCCTCGCGGGTGACGTGGCTCTGGTTGTCATCACCGTCGCTGAGCAGAATGATGGCGCGCCGCACGGTGATGTTTTTGGGCGCCTTCATCAACTTGTCGCGGCAGGCAAAATACAGCGCATCGTAGAGCGCCGTGCCGCCGCCCGGACGCAATTCGTGCACTCCATGCGCCAGCAATTCGGTGTTGTCGGTGAAATCCTGTGTGACCTCGGGCGTCACGTCGAAACCGACCACGAACGCCTGATCGTAACGGGGATGAATCGTCTGGTTCAGGAACTCGATGGCAGATTCCTGTTCGAACTTGAACCGGTCGCGCACGGAATTGCTGGCATCGATCAGCAAGCCGACCTGGAGCGGCAGGTTGGTTTCGGCGTGGAAGCTGCGGATTTCCTGTGGCGGCTTGTTGTCGTCGACCACGCGGAAGTCATTCAGTTTCAGATCCGTGATCCGTCGTCCGTGCTTGTCGGTCACCGTAAACACCACGTTCACTTCGTTGGTAGTCGCGCGGATGGTGGTGACCGTGTCGTCGCCGGTGGCGCCGCTTGGATCGGCGGGCTTTGTGTCCTGTCCGGCAGTTGTGCCGCTGGCGGGCGGAGGATTCGAAGGCTGCGCCTGCTGCGGCGCGACCGTGGTCGTAGAAACCGGAGCAACGGAAACCGGAGCAGCGGAGGTTGCAGCCGCCGGCGTTGGCGCCGCCGATTGTGCTGACGCGCTTACTGCAAAGAGTAACAATACAACCAGCCTGGTGCCCGTAATCAATTTCGTCCCCAAAGTGTCCCTCTGCATCGACATTATATCCGTCCACCCCGCCTGATCCTCAACCCTGACAAAAAGCCTGTCTCAACGAGCCTTCGTAGAGACGTTGCTGGCAACGTCTTTCTCGACCGTCGCCAGAAACCCCTGCAATTCCGGCGGAAGCGGGCTCGCAAGCGCGATTCGTTCCCCGGTCCGGGGATGTGCCAGCTCCAACCGCGCCGCATGCAGAAAATTGCGTGGCAGCGCGATCGCACCGCCCTCGTCGGTCGCCCGGCCGCGCCGGGCCCGCATCTCGCGCGGCGCCCCGTAGAGCGCATCGCCCACCACAGGATGCCCCAGTGACGCCATGTGCACGCGAATCTGATGAGTCCGGCCGGTATCGATCTTCACTTCGACCAGCGTGAACTTGCCAAAAGGCGTGTCCAGCCGCGGACCACGCTGTAGTGCGAGACGGCGTCGCGCCCGCCTGTGCCCCGCGTGGTCATTCGGATGCGGCGCACCCGGTCGCGGCTGATACTGGCAGAGATTGTGCCTTGATCTTTCTTTACCCAGCCATGCACCAGGGCGATGTAAGTCTTCTTCACTTCACGCTGGGCAAACTGCGCCGCCAGCTTGCGATGCGCTTCATCATTTTTCGCCACCACGATCAGCCCGCTGGTCTCTTTGTCCAGACGGTGGACGATGCCCGGCCGCATCTCGCCGCCCACGCCCGAAAGCGCTGCGAAATGATGCAGCAGCGCATTGACCAGGGTGCCCCGGTTGCGCTGATCTTCGGTGGCGCCAGCCCCGGCATGAACCATCATCCCGGCGGCCTTGTTGATAATTGCCAGGTCGTCGTCTTCGTAGACGATGTCCAGAGGGATCTCCTCGGCCATGGCGCGCATGGGGGGCCGCTCCGCCGAACCGAGCACGGTGATGCGCTCGCCGCCCCGCAGCTTCTGTGAAGCCTTCGCGGGTGCATCATTCACCAAAACCTTTTGTTCGGAAATAAGTTGCTGCACCCGCGCCCGGCTGATCGGTTCCAGCCGCGCCACCAGAAACTGGTCGAGCCGCTTCCCGGCGTCATCCGGTGCGACGGAGATAAGAGCTGGGAATGCTTCCGCCATTCGGAGGGAAGCATACTACACGCGAACTCACGAACGGCGCGGCCCCAGCCATCGACATGGGTCGAACGGGCGCCCGGCGCTCCTCGGCAGTCCCCTCTGGAAAGCCAGGCATCGGTCATTTACCATGGGCGACCAGTTCATAAGTTGCAGAGATGGCCGCACCCACCCAAACCAATCTGGAGAATGACCTCGGATTCGCCGAGAGAGCGGCTGGCCCTTGCGTGTTTGTGCTGTTTGGCGCGGCTGGGGATCTCACCAAACGTAAGCTGATGCCCGCGCTTTTCAACCTGGGAGCAGCCAAGTTGCTGCCCGCAAACTTTGCGGTGATCGGCGTTTCCGTCGACGACTTGAGTCTGGAAGATTTTCGCAACCAGGTCACTAGTTTCCTGCCGGCCGGAACCAACTCGGCGGATGCCCTGGAGTGGTTCCGGAACCGGCTGTTCTACGAGCGCGGCGACTTTGCCGATCCCAACACGTTTTCGAAACTCCGCGAGCGGCTGGCCGCGATCGACGCCGAGCAACATACCGAGGGCAACTATCTTTTCTACTTGGCGACCGCGCCCAAGTTTTTTTCGCTGATCGTGCAGCAGTTGGGAACAGCCGCGCTTTCACGGCAGGAGAATGGACGCTGGCGCCGCGTGGTCATCGAAAAACCGTTCGGACACGATCTGGAGTCTGCCCAGGCGCTGAACCGTGAGATCAAGAATGTACTGCAGGAGAATCAGATTTTTCGCATCGATCACTATCTGGGCAAAGAGACGGTGCAGAACATCATGGTCTTCCGCTTCGACAACGCCATTTTCGAACCCATCTGGAACCGGCGTTACATCGACCATGTGCAAATCACGAATGCCGAGACCGTGGGCGTGGAGCGGCGCGGCGGGTACTTCGACACCGCGGGCACCCTGCGCGACATGGTCCCCAACCATGTGATGCAACTGCTCAGCCTGACCGCAATGGAGTCCCCGGTATCTTTTCAGGCCGACGCGGTGCGCAACGAGCAGGCCAAAGTCTTGCATTCCATTCAGCCGCTGGAATCGGACGACGTTTTGCAGCGCTGTGTGCGCGGGCAGTATGGCGCCGGGGTGCTGGGCGGGGAAAAAGTATCCGCATATCGAGCGGAGCCGGGGGTCTCTCCGGAATCGCGCACCGAAACGTTCGTGGCCTTTAAGCTCAACATCGACAATTGGCGCTGGGCGGGAGTGCCGTTCTATTTGCGCACCGGCAAGCGTCTGGCGCTGCGCCACACCGAGATCGCCATCCAGTTCAAACGCACCCCGTTTGAGCTGTTTCGCAACGCTCCCTTTCACAAGTTGCACACCAACACGCTGGTCATCCAGATCCAGCCGGTGGAAGGAATTTCGCTGAGCTTTGGCGCGAAAATTCCCGGGCCGCTGCTGCGGGTGGGGTCCGTGGACATGAGCTTTGAATACTCCAAGTATTTCGGAGCGGACGCCTACACCGGCTACGAGGTTTTGCTATATGACTGCATGATCGGAGACGCGACGCTATTCCAGCGCGCCGATATGGTCGAAGCGGGATGGAGTGTGGTCGATCCGGTGTTGGACGTGTGGAGAGCGCTGCCTCCGCGCAAGTTTCCCGAATTATGCGTCCGGCAGTTGGGGCCCGGCGGACTCCGATCAACTGCTGGAGCTGGATGGCCGCCAGTGGAGGAGAATCGAACCATGATTCTGATTGAACAATGATTCTTGCAGGTGAAATCGGCGCCACTCGGACCCGGCTGGCCGCTTTCGAAACCGAAGGCAACCGGCTGCACTGCGTGGTGGAAAAAATTTACATGAGCCAGCAGCACGACGGGCTCTCCGGCATTCTGGCGGACTTCATCAAAACCGAAGGCATCCCGGTTCACAGCGCATGCCTGGGCGTGGCCGGACCGGTGCGAGCCGGACGAAGCAAGATTTCCAACTTGCCCTGGGTTATTGATGCGCGGGAAGTGGCCAAACAACTCAGGCTGAATTCGGTGGGACTGCTCAACGATCTGGAAGCTTACGCCTATGGGATCGATGGCCTGGAATCAAAAGACTTCATCCCGCTCAGCGAAGGCGCGGAAGACGCGGAAGGCAACCGTGCCGTCATCTCGGCCAAAACTGGACTCGGCATGGCGGGACTTTACTGGGATGGCTTCCGGCATCATCCTTTTGCTTGTGAAGGCGGGCACGCCGACTTCGCCCCCAGGAACGATCTGCAGGTGGAGTTGCTCGCTTACCTGCAGAAAAAATACGGCCGCATCAGCTGCGAGCGAATTCTCTCCGGACCCGGGATCAAGAATATTTATGACTTTCTACGCGATGCGCACAAGGCGGAGGAGCCGGAGTGGTTGCGAGCGCAGATGAGCGCCGCGCCTGATCCGCCAGCGCTGATCTCACAACTTGCCTTGGAGGGGAAAGCCGCGATCTGCGATCAGACCCTGTCGATTTTCGTCAGCGTCTTCGGGGCCGAGACGGGCAACTGCGCCTTGAATTTCATGTCCACCGGGGGAATTTTCATCGGCGGCAGTATTGCGGCGAAGATCGTGCCCAAGATGAAGGATCCCGTGTTCCTGGAATCTTTCCTGGACAAAGGTCGCATGGAAACCATCCTGAAGGACATGCCGGTCAAGATCGTGGCCAATGACGACTGCGGCATGATCGGAGCGGCGCGCTACACGTTGATCCAGAAGGCATTTCGGACAGCGAGCCGGGCGCAGGATTAGTTGCCCTGGGTTCGTGGCTTCTGCAGGTGCTACCGCGTGGCGCTCGCCGTCCGCGTCGGCACCGGTTTCGCGCCGGGACGCAACCACCAGATCAGTCCGCCAGCCACCACCAATCCAATCGCGATGAGCTGCGTGCCCGACATCGCGCCGCCAAACACCGAGCCGCGGCCGGGATCGTCGCGCAGATACTCAAGGAAGAATCTGGCGACGCCGTAGATAAACATGAACGCGCCAATTACCTGGCCATCGAACTTTCTGCGCTTCAGCAGCCACATGAGGAAGAAGAAATTTGCCAACTCGACCGCCGATTCGAACAACTGCGTCGGTTCCAGCGGCACGTTCAGCGGTGTTCCGGTAATCGAGTTTGCGAGCGGATTGTGAAAGACCACCCCCCACCAGTGATGCGTCTCTTTGCCGTAGCAGCATCCCGCGGCAAAGCAGCCGATGCGGCCAATCGAGTGTCCCAAGGCGAGGCCGGGGGCGAAGGCATCGCAAGTGCCCAGCGCCGGCATGTGATGCTTCCAGACATACCAGGCCGCCGCCAGGAATGCGGCCAGCAGGCCTCCGGAAAAAACTCCGCCCGCCTGCAGGGTGTTGATGCTGAAAATCTCGCTGGGATGAGCCGAGTAGTAGCTCCACTCGTTGATGACGTAGAGCACCTTCGCGCCGACAATCCCGCACAGCACGACCAGAATGCCCAGGTTCCATGCCTTGTCGCCGTCAATTCCGAGACGCTCGGAATTTCGCACGCTGATCCATAGTCCGATCAGGACGCCCATGGAAACCAGGAATCCATACGTCGGCAGGAAAAACTTCCCTAGATGAAAGAGTTGTGGGAACACAGTTTAGTTAGATGCGGAAAATCAGGATTTGCTACTGGAGCCAGTTTAGCAGGGAACAGGACAGTCCCCGATGGAGGGAGTTGTTTTCACTCCCGGCGTTCGCGGGCGTGAGCGCCCGCGCCACATCCCCCAAAAAAAAAAAAGCAAGCCGACCCACTAAGCCGTGTGACGGGCCGAGAATGAACCCGTCGGTAGACGTTGGGAACCCGCCGAGACCCTTTAGGCATCTCCGCATGGCGGAGCGTCGCTCACCGGATCCTAGTTCGAGTCGAGTCCCCGTTCATTCTGCATTGGTTCAAAAATCGGTTACCGTCATCACCAACCCGGCAGGCCGGCTTTCAATCTGGATGCTAGGCAAATCCCGCGCGCTTGGCAAGTGGAAGACCGCAAAAAGTTGGCAGGTGGCTTGCAACGAAAGTAATGCCGAGTTCCGAAATAGGCTTGCCACCCGAGGGCGGCAATGAAGGATTCCCTGAAGAATTTCTTCCGCAGTTCAGCGGACCCTAGCGCAAAGCTTTTGACCGCAAAGTTCGCAAAGCCAGGCTGCAGAGAACGCTAAGGCGAATGATCCCCCTGGGCTTGGACCACGGAAGGACTTGATTCTGCTGGCCAGCTATGAGTTCATAGCAAGGACGCAACCATCGGGCCCCCAGGCGTACTCGTGTTCCGATCTGCGAGACGCTGGAGAAGTTGGAGTGATGTCCAAAATTCGAACGTCCGCGCTAGCGGCGGCGGCTACCCTCATGCTGGTGCATGGGGCGGTGCTGTCGTTCCGCTACGGCAGCGCGACGGCATCGCTGTGGGGCGACTGGATCGACACCGCGGCGCCGCTGGTCGCCGCGGTGGTCTGCTGGATGGTTTCGCGCCAGGCCGGACCCTTTGGCCAGCGCGTCTGGCGTCTCGTCGCTTTCTCCAGCCTGCTGACCGCCGCTGGCCAGGCTCTCTACACCGACTATTACGACTATGTGCACGCCCCGCTGGGCACGCTGTGGCCCAGCGATGTGCTGGTCTTTTTCTGGATCGTGCCCGCCGCCATGACGCTGTTTCTGAGTCCGCGGGACCCGGGCAGCGGATACGGCTGGTTGCGCCTCTGCGATTTTGTGCAGGTCTGCACGCTGGCGCTGGCGGTCGAACTGTCGCAGATCTACGTGCCCTCGCGCTGGCAAGTGGCTGGCCATTCGATGCAGGTCCGTACGCTTCATGCGGGGATTCTGTTCTTTGGCCTGATCGCCTTGAGTTTTCTGGTTCGAGGCTTGCTGAGTCACCATCGAACTGAAAGAGCGTTCTTTCTGCGCATGGGCGGCTTCCTGGTCGTTCATGGAATCGTTCTCAATGCCACGCTCGCCTATCAGGCCTCCGGCCATTATCAACAGGGGGCATGGCCCGACCTCTTCTGGACCTTGAGCTACTGTCTGCTGATCGTGATTGCGGGGACCTGGAATGACCCGGAGGCGCCACTGGCGCGCGAGCCGGAATCCCATCGCCTGCAACTGCTCGCTCAATTCTCCTCGCTGTTGATTCCGGCCATCGTGTTTCCGCTGGTCCTGAGCATTGCGCAGGAACAATTTTTCTGGTCCGTTGTGCTGGTGCATGGTCTCCTTCGCCGCTGCCGGAGGACGCCTGTTTGTGGTGCAGAACCAGTTGCTGCTCAGTTCCCGCGAACTGGAGAAGAACCTTGCCTTGCTGCAAGGCATCACCGAGGGCACGACCGACGCGGTCTTCGTCAAAGACCTGGATGGCCGCTACCTGATGATGAACTCGGCGGGCGCACGTTTGCTCGGACGGAGCGTCGACGATGTTCTCGGCAAGGACGACGTGGAATTATTCAGTCCGGACGTCGGCCGCACGATCATGGAGCGCGATCGCCTGGTGGTGCAGTCGGGCGAGGTGCAAACCTACGAAGAGCCCGCGACCGCCGCGGGCGTGACCCGAACCTACCTCGCGACCAAGGGACCTTATCGCGATTCCAACGGCGAAGTGATCGGACTGCTGGGCATCTGCCGCGACATCACCGATCGCAAACGTGCCGAAGAGGAGATGCGCCAGTCGCAGCAGAAGCTGCGCATTCACTTTGAACACACTCCGCTGGCGGTGGTGGAATGGGACCTCGAGTTCCGGGTGGCCGCCTGGAATCCCTCGGCCGAGCGCATCTTCGGATATTCCCGCCAGGAAGCCATGGGACAGCATGCCAGCTTTATTGTTCCTGCGCCTCATCCGGCAGCACGTGGACCAGGTCTGGCGCGAGTTGCTCGCACAGAAAGGCGGAGCTCGCAGCGCGAACGATAACGTCACCAAGAACGGCCTCACCATCTCCTGCGAGTGGTATAACACTCCGCTGGTCGACGACTCCGGACGAGTGCTCGGAGTGGCGTCGCTGGTGCACGACGTGACGGAGCGCGTGGCCCTGGAAGAAAGACTGCGCCAGTCGCAGAAAATGGAAGCTGTCGGGCGTCTGGCCGGCGGCGTCGCTCACGACTTCAACAATCTGCTTACCGTGATCCTCGGATACTCTCAGATTGTGGCCGACGGCGTTCCCGCCGGCAGCCGGTTGGCCGACAGCACGGCGCAGATCAAGTCGGCCGCCGACCGGGCCTCCGGCATCACCCGCCAGTTGCTCGCCTTCAGCCGCAAGCAAGTGCTTTCTCCACGAATCATCAACCTCAACGACATCATGCTGAATCTCGATTCCTTGCTGCGCCGCCTGATCGGCGAAGACATCGAAGTCCTGACTGTGCCGGCCAATGACCTCGGTTCCGTGAAAGCCGATCCCGGGCAGATCGAGCAGGTCATCATGAACCTGGCCCTCAATTCCCGCGACGCCATGCCGCATGGCGGCAAGCTCACTCTGGAAACCGCCAACGCCCAGCTGGATGAGGCCTACGCCCACGGGCACCAGCCCGCGGAACCCGGTCGCTACGTCATGCTGGCGGTGAGCGATACGGGACACGGCATGACTCCCGAGACGCAGGCGCGCATTTTCGAACCCTTCTACACCACCAAAGAAGTGGGCAAAGGCACCGGCCTCGGCCTCTCCATGGTCTACGGAATCGTCAAGCAGAGCGGCGGCTACATCTGGGTCTACAGCGAACCTGGCCGCGGCACGACTTTCAAGATCTATCTTCCCCGCGTCGACCAGCCCGCCGACCTGACGGGCGCGGAGCACCGCGCCCAGTAACGTGCAACGCGGCACCGAGACGATCCTGCTGGTCGAAGATGACCCGCAACTCCGCCAGCTGAGTTCCTCAGTGCTGGCGCATTGCGGCTATAAGGTGCTGGTCGCGAGCACTCCCGAGGAAGGGCTTGAGGTCTGCAAGGCCAACCATCGCGATATCCGCCTGCTGGTCACCGATGTGGTCATGCCTCGCATGAACGGCCGCCAGTTGGCCGAGCAGATCGTGAAGATTTCTCCCGAACGTCAGGGTGCTCTACATCTCCGGCTATACCAACAACGCCATCGTCCACTACGGCGTGCTCGACGCCGGACTCTGGTTCCTGCCCAAGCCGTTTACTTTGTCATCCCTGATCGCGAAAGTCCGGGAGGTCCTTGACGCCAGGGCGAATGCCCCTGAAGGCGACTGAGTCCAGAGCACCTCGCCCCGCTCATGGTTTTGTCCCCTCGGCCCAATAGCTGCTTCGCGCCAGCACCGTGCCTTCCCCGGGATTTCGCAGCCGCACTCGAATCTGATGCAGGCCGGGATGCGGGCTCTTGGGCGCGAAACTCAACAGATAGCGGCTGTGCAGATGATTGGTGAAGTCGTTCATCCGCACTTCGAATTTCTTCCGCGTGGCGAACAGTTCGTACTCGCCTCCGGTCATGGCAGCGATGGTGCTCGGAACATTCTTCCTCATGGCCTGCGCCGTCCGGTAAGCGAGATCGAGGAAGTTGATGCCCTCGTGCATCTCGTTCTTGTTGGTGCCGCGCCCGGTGTCGAGGATGTTGGAGAGCGCGGGCGAAAACGCCAGCGCATACATCACGGCATTGCTCTGCCCGATGGCCGCCACCGTGTCGTCAATTTTGTCGTGGCTGCCGTGGTCGCGGGTTTCGCTGATCAGCAGCAGCACTCGTAGCCGCTCCTCCGGCTCCTTCTTGAGCAGGTTCACCGAGTAGTCGATGGCATCCAGGATCGCCGCTCCTCCGTCTCCGGGTTGCAGATTTCTCAGGTCGTCTCCCACCAGGCTCGCGTCTTTCGTGAAATTTCTGGTGAGCTCCACCTGGCTGTCGAACTCCACCACGGCAACCCGGGCGGTTCCCAGGCTGAACAGCGGGTCGAGCATCGACTTCAAGCCCTGCATTCGCGGGAACTCGGCGTAAGCCCGGCGCCCGCGCTGAATGGCCACGACCAGCGAAATCGGCTGGCCTTCGGGCGCCTCATCGAGGCGCACCGGTTGCTCGACGCCATCGTCCTCCACGATGAAGTCCTTGGCCTGCAGCCCATACACGATTCCGCCCTGCTGGTCTTTCACCAGCGCCGGAACCAGCACCACGTTGGATTGGGAACGGAGAGTGGTTTCTTGAGCAAGAGCGCTGCCGCCGAGCAGCGCGAGAATCAGGAAGGATGTTCCGGCGCGCCGCAGACTATCCCGCCTTGCGGTTTTCGCCCAGCACTTCATCCAGCGCATCTGCTAATAGATGCGCGCGCTTCTGGTAGTCGGTTGCCCCGCTGTCCTGTTTTTTCTTGAGCAGGTGATATTCGTCGGCAATATTCAGGGCCGCCAGCACGGCCAGACGCACGGTATCGATCGTATTGGTCGCCTCGGCGACGGCGCGCATCTTGGAGTCGACGTACTCCGCCAGCTTCAGAATGTACTCCGGATCGGAGCCGCGCAGGTTATAGGCCTGGTCAAAAATCTCCACCCGCACGCTGGAGTTCTGCGCGTCTTTCACCATCTGATCCTTGGTCGCCGTAGCCATAAACAATTTCTCCGTGGAGACGTAGCTGGCTACGTCTCTTCCGCCGTCAGCTTCTAGCTGGCCTCCGCGATCGACTCGATCTGCTGCAACATCTTCTCGACGCGCCCGCGGATTTCCTCCCGCTCCTTCTTCAACTGCACTGCCTCGCGCCGCAGCCTGACCAGTTCTTCCTCGCGGTCTTCCATTTGCTGCCGCAGCCGCTGCGCATCGCGTTCGGCCGCAGCCTGGGCCTGCCGCGCCGCCTTGTACATCTCTATGGTGCGATAAATCTTCTCTTCCAGCGCCTGAAAATCGTCCGCCGGAACCTGCTCTGCCACCTGTTCGACCGCATTCAAAGCCATGATTGCACTCTTCCCCAGAAGGATTTCTGGAACTTCTTCGCAGTATACTCCACATTTTTGTGGAGAAATCACCCCATCGCGCCGCCCAGCAGTCGTGCAGTGTGAGAAGCAAGATTCGTATCAGGGCATCCGACTGTTCAGCGATGCCGCCAAAAAGCATGAGAGGCGAACGGCTTTAGCCGCCGGGGCATGCCCTGATACAAAATTCCTGTCCATGCACCACTGCACCTGGCGCCCGTGCCCATCGGCTCAACCGGGGATCGCGGGATTGGCTATAATGCCTGCTGCCAGGAGGTTCGAATCCATGAAACGCCTTGCCTATCTCACTCTCGGATTGTCTTTGGCTCTGGCTGCCCTTCCATCCCGCAGCGCGGCCAAGACCAAAGTTGAACTCAAAGATGCTCAGGGCAAAGCCGTCGGCGACATTGTCATCTGGGATCAGGGGCCGGGCGTGGCGCTCGAGCTCCAACTCCACGATCTGACTCCCGGAGAGCATGCCATCCATTTCCATCGGTTCCGAAATGCGAGGGGCCCGACTTCAAATCGGCGGGCGGACACTTCAATCCCGAGGGGAAGAAGCACGGGTTCGACAGTCCTGACGGCCATCACGCGGGCGATATGAAGAACTTCACGGTGGTGCCGAGGGCAAAGTGAAACTGATTGGAAGATGCGGACGCCACTCTCAAAGACGGTCCGCACTCGCTGCTGAGCAACGGCGCAGCGATCGTGGTGCATGCCAAGGCTGACGACTACAAGACCGATCCGTCCGGCAACTCAGGAGACCGCGTGGCCTGCGGCGTGATTACGAAGTAGGTTCATGTAGCGACAGCCGCCTCGGCTGTCAGGTTTTGCGCGCTTGCGATTAGGCGGTAGACCTGACACGCAGCTTCGCCAGCCTGCGCGCCGCTTCGTCCAGCGTCTCCGGCTTCTTGCAGAACGCAAACCGCACCTGCTGCGCCCCATCCCGCGGATCGCGATAGAAACTCGATCCCGGGACGCACGCCACGCCAATTTCCTGCACCAGATATTTCGCGAACGAGACGTCGTCCTTGAAGCCGAACGCGGAAATGTCGGTCATCACGTAGTAGGCGCCCCGCGGGCGAAAGCATTGGAACCCGGCCGCGGTCAGCGCCGGCATGAGATGATCGCGGCGCACGCGGTATCCCTTGGCCAGATTCGCGTAATATTCCGCAGGCAAGCTCAAGGCCGCGGCGCCAGCCTCCTGCAGCGGCGCGGGAGCGCCCACGGTCAGAAAATCGTGCACCTTGCGGATCGCGTTCGTGATCTTCTCCGGCGCAACCGCCCATCCCACGCGCCATCCCGTCACGCTGTAGGTTTTCGACATGCCGTTGATGGTCACCGTGCGCTCGCGCATTCCGTCGAGCGACACCATCGAAATGTGTTCCGTTCCTTCGTACAGAATGTGCTCGTAAATCTCATCGGTAATGGCCAGCACGTCGAACTCGACGCACAGGTCGCGAATCAGCTCCAGTTCCGCGCCGCGTGAATACCTTGCCGGTCGGGTTGTTGGGCGTGTTGAGGATGATCGCCTTGGTGTGCTTGTCGAAGGCGCGCCGCAATTCTTTCTCGTCGAACGTCCACTCGCCGCCGTCGTCCTTCGGCGGACGCAGCTTCACGAACTTCGGCTTCGCCCCGCTCAAAACCGAGTCCGGCCCGTAGTTTTCGTAGAACGGCTCGAAGATTACGACTTCATCGCCCGCGTTGCAGACCGCCAGCAGAGTCGAGATCATCGCTTCGGTTGATCCGCAGCACACCGTGATCTCTTTCTCCGGATCGACCGTAATCCCCTGCCACACGCCCATCTGCCGCGCAATCGCGTTCCGCAGATTCTTCGCGCCCCAGGTAATGGCGTACTGGTTTACGTCGGCCGCAACCGCCTGCTGCGCAGCCTGCTTGATCTCCGCCGGAGCAGAGAAGTCCGGGAACCCCTGCGCCAGATTTACCGCGCCGTGCAGCATGGCCTGCCGCGTCATCTCACGAATGACGGACTCGGTGAAGTGCCCGACCTTGTCGCTGAGGAAGTGTTTGCCAGGCAGCGTGGCCCGAGCCCCCGCAACCGCGGGTGCCCCATTTCTCGCGCTCTTTGCGAGAAGTGGGGGATTTGCGATCCTCGTGACGGGAAGATTTCCGAATGGTCTGGGCCGGAGATTTCCTGGCTCTCTTGGGCTTGGGAGAAGTGCGGTCTGCCATAGCAGGCAGACTAGCAGTGCACCTGAGGAGTTTCAAATCGATGCGATTTTGCGGGGTGGCCTGGAGACGCAGGTTGAGCGCCTCATGGCTTCAGAGGCTGCGGAAAAACTCCAAATGTATGCACCAGCGTGGAAGAGCGATGTATGCACCAGCGTGGAAGAGCGGCCCTTCGAGGGCCGCGTAGAGCATCTGGAATCAGTGTGGGCTTCAGCCCCTGTGGTCGATGTTTCCTTGCAGGGCGGCGTTTTTCCGCAGCCTGTTCAGCCATGAGCGGTAACCATCCCGCCGTTACGGCTTGAATCCTACACTCTGCCAAAGTTCCGCAGTATGGAACATGGTTCCATGGCTGATCACGTACTCCACGTTGCGGATCTGGTGAATATCCTCCAGCGGATTCCCGACCACCAGAATCAAATCGCCGCGCTTGCCCTTCTCGACCGTCCCCGATTCCTTCTCGAGTCCCATCGCCCGCGCGGGCACGATGGTCGCCGCCTGGATCGCTTCCATCGGAGTGAATCCCGCCTGCACATACAATTCGATTTCGCGGTGAAGGCTGTGTCCGGGCACCGTCTGGTCTGTTCCCGCGACCACCGGAATCCCCGCTCGATGCAGCGCTCCGACGATGGCCAATCCCTTCTCGAATAGCTTTTGGTTCATATCCGAGCGCTCGGTCGGGGGTTCCACGTCAGTGAGTGGTCCGGCGAGTTCGGGGGCGATTTTGTCGACGCCCGGCTCAAAGCTGGCGGGCGGTTTGGCGGTGGTCGCGGTGAAAAATTCAAACAGCGCGATGGTCGGATCCACCACGGTGTGATGCGCCTTCAGAAACGATAGAGCCTTCTGAGCCTCCGGGGATTCGACATCAAGATTTGCCGCCGCTTTCATCCGGTCGAGCCGGCTGGAACCGGCCGGAAGTGGCGCGAACATGATGTCGGCGATGTATTGAATGTGGTTGATCTGGTCCTGTCCCGCTTCAATCGTCTGGTAGGCGTTCAATCCTTCCGGAACGTGCCCGGTCACGGTCATGCCCAGACGGTGCGCTTCCTCGGCAACAACCTTGAGTTCCTCGAGTTTGACAGAGCTGTAAATCTTCATCTGCTGGAAACCCGCCTCGTGGTAGCGGTTGGTCCACAGGCGCGCTTGTTCCGGGGTGTCGACCCGCTCGACGCCGATGGTGTAGGTGCTCGACCCATCGACAATGCCCGCCAACAGCAGCCGCGGACCAAGCCCGCGTCCCTGCGCAATGGCGTCGCGCACCGCCGTGATGAACTCAAACTCGTTGCCGCAATCGCGCACCGTGGTCACGCCCGCCGCCAGGTAGATCGGTCCCCACTCGACCTGCTCGAAATGCGCGTGCATATCCCACAGGCCGGGCAAAATCGTCTTGCCGCGCGCATCCACCACGTTGGCGTGCCGGGGAATCTTTACCTTGGATCGCGGACCTGCGGCCACAATGCGTCCGTCATGAATTACGACCGCCGCGTCCGGAACCGGAGCGGCGCCCGTGCCATCAATCAAGGTGCCGCCAACAATAGCGAGGGTCGAAGCGCGGCTGCCCGAGATTCCTTTGGACAGTTCGGCCAGAGCGTTCATGCCGTCTGCCCCGGCGCGTCCCACGAAGTCCCCAAGCGCGCTTTCGTAGCCGTCGCGAATGGCCTCGAAGTGGTCGAACTCCGCGTCGGTCGAGATGGCGGCAACCAGATTGCGATTCGCGTCAAACCATAGTGTCTCGCGTCCCCAGATCAGCCCCTCGATGGTGTAGCGATCGAGTTTCTCGTCTCGCGCTCCGTCTTTCCCGGCAATGTGAATCGAGTCCTGCCCGCGTGGTTCGACTTTCACGCTGCCGCTGGGAAGCGTCGCCAGTTGCGCCGGCGAACCGTGCGTAGCCCAGTAACGCACCATGAGCATCTGCATGGTGGCCGGGGCATATCCCGCGATAGTGAAGAACGGTCCGGAGGGCGGAGCGAGATCACTCTGTTTATCACGGGTGCGGAAGTGAACTTTGCCGGCGTCGATAGTCACGGCCTCGTCGATCGAAACGCTGCGCGCGGTCCGGCCTTTGATTTCGAAGGCCTGCGGAGTCAGGTCCTGCGCGCCGCGAAAAGTCGCCGTGAGAGGAACCGCCGAGCCCCGGTCGGTGAACTTGAAATCCACTTTCACCGCCAGGGAGTCGCCGTCACGCCTGATTTCGTACGTTTCCTCTCCAATCGCCTGTTCGAATTTGTGCAGGGTGAACTTCCCCTGCTCCACGATCGCGCTGGCGTCGCCGCTCGCGGGTTGTTGCGCAACCGAGATGGCAGGTGAGACCGCCAGCGCAACCGCACAGGCAAGCACACCAAGGAAGAGGAGGATCTGATTTTGTTTTCGCATGTTTGTCGATCGGGATTGATTGGCCACTACTGGCGCTCTGAGCTGCCAGCGCATTTCTCGTCGCCCGCGCTCCGAGAAAGATGGAGCGCAGCGCAGCCAGCAGATTAGCACACTCGACAATCTGCAGTTCAAATCAAGACGGCCTTCCGCACAAAGTGGATTTGGGCGCACCACTCTTCTAACCTTTCGTCCCTCAATCCCTGCCAGCCCGCCTCCGCCCCTCTAGTACAATCAACCCGTGAGCGACGCCGTCCGCATCGGAATCCTGGGCGACTTTAATGCCGACTTCCGCTCGCACCACGCTACCAACGACGCTCTGCAGCATGCCGCCCACAAGCTCAACATGAAGGTCGAATCCGAGTGGCTGCCGACTCCGTCGCTCACCGCAGCCACCGCGGAAAAGAAGCTGGAAAGTTTCGACGGCCTGTGGGCTTCGCCCGGCAGCCCCTACAAGAGTTTCGACGGCATGCTCAAGGGGATCGAGTTCGCCCGGCGCCGCGATTGGCCTTTCCTGGGCACCTGCGGCGGATTCCAGTACGCCTTCCTCGAATTCGCCCGGAACGTTCTCCTCATCGCGGACGCCGACAGCGCCGAAAACAATTCCGGATCCAAGAACATCGTGATCTACCCGGTGGCCTGCGCGGTTCCCAACCGCAAGGGCGACGCGCCCAAACTATCGGGCGCGATCCCGGAAATTCGCCTGCGCCCGGGTTCCTACCTGCAGTCTTTCTACGGCAAAGACCAAGAGACCGCCACCGAGGAATTTTTCTGCAATTTCGAAATCAATCCCGACTTTGAATGGGCTGCCATGGAAGCGGGTTTCCCCGTGGTCGCCCGTGGACCGCAGGGCGAGATTCGCGCCATCGAATCCCCCACCCACCGCTTCTTCCTGGCCACGCTGTTCCAACCGCAGCTTTCGTCCACGGAAAAGAAACCGCATCCCGTGGTTCTGGCCTTCGTGCAAGCCGCCGCCGACTGGGGCAAGAAAAAGTTGGACGATAGCGTGCTCGAATAGCGAGTGTGCCCGGCCCGCGCCCTTCGCCTCGATCGAGATCGTGCATGCCCAGCCTGACGGGTGCGCCATTTCTCGGCTCTTCGCGAGAAGTGGGGGAGGTGAAGCGGCGCAAGCGTGCAGCCTAACCCAAAGGCCGCCGTGGTTACCAAAGGCCCTGCCCCGCTCCGGTTACCGTCCCCTCCCCAACCGCATCTGGAGTCCGGACCCACCTCTCGCTAGACTCACCTGGATCGGCCGCCCTCCCCGAACCGCGTCCGCAGGAGCCACACGCGTCTATGCACATGCAGCTCGTCAACTCGTACCGCATCCCGTTCACCACGCTGATCAGCTACATCCCGATCATCGCCACGATCGTGACCACCTTGTTCAGCGTGATTCTGGCCCGCGCCACGCTGCGCTACGTAGAGGCTACCGACAAAGGCCTGGCGCTGGCCCGCGAAGAATTCGAGCGCGAGTGGTCGCCCGACCTGCATATCAAAATGGAGCGCATCTCCGCGACCGAGGCCAGAATCATCGTCACCAATCTGGCGAAGACGTCGGTCCTGCTGCAGCTTCTGCAACTGCGCAAGATCTCGCATGCCATGCCGTTCGAGCGCTGCCGCCTGAACGATCCGCTGGTCGGCGGCATGACCTGGACGCAGGAGATGGGCAGCCGCATTCTGGCCTGTACGGGGGCGGAATTCGAAGGCCCCATCGCCGCCTCCATGACGTTCTATGCCGCAGGACGCATGTTTCGCACCGACTGGTTCCGCTCCCATATCCAGGTGCGCGATGGCCGCATCATCAGCCTTGAACCCAGCAACATGCCCGCCCGCCGCGTCCGCGTGGTCGAGCGCAAAGGCCCCGAACGCCGCCGCGAGTTCGTGCAGGACGTCACCGCCAGCGCCGTCCCCGAGAAAATAAACGCCAAGCCCGACGAGAGCTTCTTCGTAACCGGCGCCTAGAAATGTGGCGCGGGCGCCCCCGCCCGCTCTTTCTCCACGACCGTTCCCGATATCTCGAGCACTTTGCCAGACGCGCAGTGAGGGTGGGGATTTTGACCTTAGGAATTGAAAGGACTTCTTAATTCAGCAATCGCGGGCATGAACTTTCGTGGTGCTCCCACCCATTGCCGGCTGCTATTCTGCTGCTAATCTCCTCTGAAAACTTGAGATCACAATTTGTGATCTCAAGTTTGAAACGGGTTCTTCCCTATGGCAAAAACAGCGATCGTGGTCGCAAGAAAAGTGGATTCGAAAATCTTCGTTCTCCGCGGCCAGAGGGTCATCCTCGACACCGACCTCGCCGAACTCTACGGCGTACAAGTCCGGCACCTGAATCAGCAGGTCAAGCGCAATGCGAAACGATTTCCTCTCGCCTTCCGCTTTCAACTCTCGCCGCACGAATTGAAAATCTTGAGATCACAAAATGTGATCTCAAGTGAAGGCCACGGCGGCGCGCGTTATCGTCCCTACGCCTTTACCGAACACGGCGCCATTATGGCGGCCACCGTGCTGAACTCCGAACGCGCCATCGAAATGAGCGTGTTTGTCGTTCTTGCGTTTGTGCGTATGCGTCGCGCCATCGCCGGAAACCGCCATATCCTGACGCAAGCTGGCGGAACTGGAACGCCGCCTGAAGAGCCATGACGCCGACATCCAGGACTTGATGGACGCCATCCGCGAACTCATGAGCCCTCCGGAGCCCACCCGCACCCGCATCGGATTCGAAGCGCCGCTCGGATGCCAGTGGCAAGGCTCTCAAAGATCGCACCGTTCCAATCCGAAAAAACAGGTGAATCATCCTGCGTATGCGTTGCAACCGTCTCTAAGAAGGTAACCCTTACCAAAGATCACGCGTCTCGGCCTGCCCCTCTAAAGATTCCTCGCCCCCTGCCGATCCTATTCCCTAGAGGACCACTATGATCAACCCCATCAGCAACGCTCACGTCAACGACACGCACGAGGCCCCGAAGCCGCCTGTCCCGAAGACTGTGCCGCAAGTCCAGACTCCCAAGAGCGGCGCGCTGTCGCACGATCAGGTCACGCTTAAGAGTGCCGGCGAAATCGACCACGACGCAGGCCGGAAGTAGATCCTGATCCTGCAGCGCCGGGCATCGCTTCGACTTCGCTCAGGGCGGGCTCTGCCCCCTGTCGCAAGAGCCTGCCCCGAGTCTGATTTTTGACTTCCAACCTGCCCACGTAACCGCGGACGCATTCGTCGGCGGCCGAAGCTAAGAGGGATGTCGCCTTAAATTCTCTCCCCGAACTTCCGCTGGCTTCCCGGTGCCCTTCGTTGTTACAAAAACAGCATGAGGAAACTCCTTCGTACTCTGGGAACCCTCGTTCTCCTGGCACTGCTGTGGTTCGCAGGATCGCTCGCGTATTCCACCTGGCGCGGATACGCCCACTGGTATTTCCGGGTCAACGGTCAGGTTGTGGTCAACGGCCACGAGACCAGCGGATACCTGCACGCCAACACCGACAAAACCCTCCTTTTGCTGACAAGAACCGATGGCTCACGGCCCGAGACCTACCTGGTCTCTTTGGGACCATCGAAAACAGTTCTCGACTGCGGAGAATGGCACCCGCTACGTTTTCTTCCGTTTCCTGTGGGAGACGTCAATCCACCTTGTACCGTCTCTGCCTCCGATCCGGCGAAGGTTCACGATCCACCCACCACCGCAACGCTCACGTCCGGCCGAAACTTCATCGAGTTCTCAACCGCATCCGGCAAGAAAGTAAAAGCCTTGTGGTAAGTGGGCACTCGAGTCGAAGTTCATGGCGTTAGATGGGTCAGCAGCACGATGTCCGCTTCGCCCTTGCCCACAGCCGCGTAGATCGATTTTCCATCCGGCGACCACGAGACTCGCCGGACAATGAACGTGGCTTGGTGACCGAAATCGGTCACCGGTCTCAGACTGCCGTTGTCCGTTGCCACCGTCCACAGGTTCGTGGTCGGTCCGTCTATCAGCAGGACGACGAGGAACCTTCCATCCGGAGAGAGTACCGGTTGCATGAGCAGAGGCGACGACAGGCGCGAGCCCGCGACCCGGGTCAACACTTTGCTTGGACCGTTGTCAGGCTTGGCCACGTGGATTTCCATGTCCGAAAAACCGTTCACACCCGCCAGGGCTACGACGTAGTAGAGCGTTCCGTCTGCCGCGACGGCCGGTCCGCGGCCATCCGGCTGTACTGGCCTGAGGTCGCTCCCATCCGGACGAACCTTATCGATGCGGAAACCCTTCGCTGTCGGGGGTGACACGTAAAGCCACTTTCCGTCGGGTGACCAGCACGCCCATCCTCCGCCCTCCGAGACTTTATGCGCATTCGTGCCATCGCCGTTGACTACCCACTGGTCTACATTCCATGCCGTGCTGCCACGATTGACGTACGCAATGTGCTGCCCGTCGGGCGACCACACCGGAACTCCCAAAGTGATGCGCGGATCTTGCTCGAACGTGAGCTGCCGGGTTTTCCCTGTATCGGGCTGCATGACCCAGAGATTTCCGTGGCCTCCACTATCACTGAGATAGACAATCTCGCGATCATCGGGCGCAACCGAAGGCGTTTGTACGGCTCCGGTCTGATGCGTGACCTGGACACCGCGCCGCACATTGTCCTGCGGCGTTCCGTCCACGGGAAACTTCCAGATGTCGAACTGCACCCGATCGCGGCTGGCGACCACATTGCCCTCGCGGTCCACGTCCGGCGATAGGTAAGAGGTTTCGCCAAACGTGAGCTGCTGCGGAGTGCTGTTTCGCAGGCGAGCTAGCCACAGGTTCATGATTCGCATGTACAGGACGGTATCGCCGAGCGAAGAGCTGAAAATCACGCCCGAGTTGTCCGGTAACCAGGAAAAACCTGCCTCCGGATTTCCATCCTGCGTGATGCGATGCGGCTCGCCGCCGCTGATCGGCACGTAGAAGATGTCATAGTCAAACGTTCGGCCGCTCTGGTACCCCAGCATGCGGTCGTCAGGAGACCAGCGCAAATTGGAATAAATGTAATCTCCAGGAAGCCGAGTGATCAGGTGAGCATTCGACCCATCCCCATCTGCGACGGTCAACTCAATTTGCCCCTGATTCTCTCGCAAGTATGCGATCTGCTTGTCGTGGTGGCTCAGATCAGCAGGAATCAGGCTGCTGACAATCGGGCGCGCCGTGCCCCCTAGCGCGGGAATCTCCCAGACTTGACCCTGTCCATTGGCTTGCGGAGATGGCGAAAAATAAATCAGGGAACTGGAATCGGCTGACCAGCGTGGCGACTGATGGTCGGCATCATCATACGTGACTTGCAGCGGCGCTCCCGCCGAGAGCAGCCGTACCCAGACTTGCCGCCGGCCTCCAAGGTCGGCCGTGAACGCCACCGATTTGCCGTCGGGCGAAAGCGCGGGAGATTCCTCCATGCCCACGAAGTCGGTCAGTCTTCTCACTCCAACGGGCACGCGATTTTCCGTGCGCACTAAAATTCGAGGCGCGACAAATCCTGCCGCCGCTGCCAGCACAACCGCAATTGCGACCATCAGCGGCGACAACTTTCGGCGAACTCTGTCCACCGATATAGCAACGGCAGGACTGCTTTCATTACGCGAAAGCATTTCCAGGTTGAATGCCAGGTCGCGAGCCGACTGGAACCGGTCGACCGGGTCTTTTTCAAGGCACCGGTGGACAACGCGCCCTAAAGCCGGCGGCAGATTGTGAACACTGGCTGACAGCTGCGCCGGTTCCTCTTTGAGGATCGCGCTCATCGTGTCGGCAGCGGTTGCTCCCTGGAAGGCACGCTTTCCCGAAATCATTTCGTAGCAAGTCGCGCCCAAGGAGAAAATGTCAGAACGAGCATCCGCAGTGTGCCCGCGCACCTGCTCCGGGGACATGTATCCCACCGTCCCCAGCACCATGCCCACCTGAGTGGAGCTGAAGCCGGCAACCGTGCTCTCCCGTCCCTCCGGATCGGGGCGGGTGAGCTTCGCCAATCCGAAATCGAGTATTTTCACGAAGCCGTCGCGCGTGACCATGACATTTTCCGGCTTGATGTCGCGATGCACGATGCCAGCGGCATGCGCTTTGGCCAGGCCATCGGCGATTTGCGCGACGATCTGCAAGGATTTCTTGAGGGGGATCGGACCGATCCCCAGCAGATCGCGCAGCGTCCTGCCGTCCACAAACTCCATGGCAATGTAGGAATTTGCGCCTTCGAAAACCACGTCATAGATGGAGATGATGTTGGGATGGTTCAGGGCAGACGCGGAGCGTGCTTCCTGTTCGAAGCGCCGCAGGCGATCAGGATCGGACGCAAACTCCGGAGGCAGAACTTTGATGGCAACCTGCCGTCCCAGGCTGCTCTGGGTGGCACGGTAAACCTCCCCCATCCCTCCAGAGCCCAACGGCGACTGGATTTCATACGGCCCGAGTTTTGTACCGGCCGCGAGAGCCATGTGTGCGCGCAATTATAGCCTGTGCACCAGGCGCGGAAATGTGCGCCCATTCCGGACGGTTCGTCCCCGAACCTTGACCTTGGGATTACTTCCCGCTCACCCCTGCCAGCCACGCAGCGCTGCGCCATCGGCAGTCATGGAAGTTCGAAAAGGGCTTGCGAATGCCGAGAACGCATTCAGGACGAGTGTCGGCAAACCCGCCATGACCGGGAGTGGGGAAGAGTTGCCCGTCATCTGTCCAGAACGCGAAAGACTCGATCATCCCATTGCCAAAAATACCTATTTTTAAAATAGGTATTTGGGCGTAGAATTCACCCCATGGCAAATAACCCCGAACATCGCGATCTTTTCCCTGGCGCGCTGGAAGTAATGATTCTCCAGTCCCTCCGGTCGAAACCTATGCATGGCTATGCGCTCGTGAAGCACATCAAGCGGGTTTCCGACGACTTGCTTCAGGTGGAAGAAGGCTCTCTCTATCCCGCGCTCCAGCGGATGCTGAGGGAAGGCTGGCTCGAAGCGGAAGCCGGAATTTCTGCTAAGGGCCGCCCCACGCGTATTTACCGGCTTACCGACGCGGGCATCCGCCACCTCGAAAAAGAAGTCATCAGCTTCGAGAAGATGTTCGCCGGCATCACGCGCGTGCTCGCTGTTGCCAAAGTATAGGAGGCCTACGATGCCATGGTTCGGTCGGTTTTTCTCTCAGCATCGCCGCTATGAGGACATCTCCATCTCGATCCAGGAGCACATCGACGAGCGAGTTGAGGAGTTAATGGCCGACGGCATCTCCCGCAAGGTAGCCGAGCAGACGGCGCGGCGCGAATTTGGCAATGTGACGCTCCTCGAGCAGCGCAGCCGTGAAGTATGGCAGTGGGCGGCGTTCGAATCCATTCTGGCCGACCTGAAATTCGCCTTCCGCCGGCTGGGAAAATCGCCGGGCTTTGCCGCTACCGTTCTGCTCACGCTAGCCATCGGCATCGGCGCCAATACTGTGGTCTTCAGCGTGGTCAACGGCGTCCTGTTAAAGCCCTTGCCTTACCCCGATTCTGGGCGGCTTGTCTCCTTGTGGCTCAACGCTCCCGGCGCCGGCGGCCTGGCGAATTTTTCCAGCGGCCTTCAGCTGTCGTCGTCGATGTACTTCACGTTCCTGGACCACAACCAGAGCTTCGAGTCGATGGGGATTTGGACGCCAAGCAACGCGAGCGTAACGGGCGTAGCGGAACCGGAACAGGTGCGAACCGAGATGATCAGCGACGGCGTGCTGCAGACGCTCGACGTTCCCCCCGCCGTCGGCCGCTGGTTTCTTCAAGCCGATCAGGATCCCCATGGCGGGAGGACCGTCGTGTTGAGCTATGGCTATTGGCAGCGACGCTTTGGTGGAGATCGCAGCGTGATCGGACGCGTCATTCAAGTGGACGCGCAGAGCCGGGAGATTGTTGGCGTCATGCCGCGCGGTTTCCGGCTGGTGGATCGCGACTTCGATCTCCTGGTACCGCTGGCGCTCGATCGCGCCCATCAAAAGCTGGCCGGCTTTGGCTACTACGGAATCGGCCGTCTCAAGCCAGGCATCCAGCTCGCGCAGGCCGACACCGACATCGCACGCCTGATCTCGGTATGGATGGATTCCTACTCGAACGGCCCGGGCACCAATCCGCATTTTTACGAGAGGTGGAGAATTAGCCCCGGCTTCCGTTCTTTGAAGCAGCAGGTCATCGGCAGCATCGGGGGTGTGCTGTGGGTGGTGATGGCGACCGTGGGACTGGTCATGCTGATTGCCTGCACCAACGTCGCCAATCTCCTGCTGGTTCGCGCGGAGTCGCGCCACCAGGAGCTTTCCATTCGAGCCGCGTTAGGCGCCGGCCGCATGCGCATCGCCCGCGAGTTGCTGATCGAGAGCGTCTCGCTCGGACTCCTGGGCGGCGTGATTGCCATCGGGGTGGCCATTGCAGGCTTGCGTCTTCTCGTGGCCATCGGCCCAGCCGATCTGCCGCGCCTGAATGAAATCTCTCTCGATGCACGCTCGCTCGGTTTCACTCTCGCTCTCTCGGTTCTTTCGGGATGGTTGTTCGGATCCATATCGGCGTTAAGATACGCCCGCACACCCGCCTCCGCGATCATGGGAGGCACAAACCGGACGGCCAGCGCAGGCCGTGCGCGGCAGCGCTCTCGCAATGTGCTGGTCATCGCGCAGGTATCCATGGCACTCGTTCTCCTGGTAAGCGCGGTGCTTATGATTCGCACGTTCGCAGCGCTACGCAGCGTCGAGCCCGGCTTTGCCGATCCCCAACATGTGCAGACCATGCACATTTGGATTCCCGATTTGCTGATTTCCGATCCCCAAACCGTGACGCACATGCAGAACAACATTGTCGACCAACTGGCCGCGATTCCGGGCGTCACTTCCGTTGGGTTTGCGGGCGCCGCCCCCATGGAGGGTAACGATCCGAACTGGGACCAGATTCGCGTAGAAGGGAAGAATGACGACGAGGAGCCTCCACTCAGGCTTTTCAACTTCGTTTCACCAGCGTATTTCAACGCGATGGGCACTCGCCTGGTTGCAGGTCGCGACTTTACATGGACTGACATCTACGACCTGCGTCCCAGGGTGATCGTGTCGGAGAACTTTGCGCGCGAGTCGTGGGGTTCGGCCTCCGCCGCCGTCGGCAAACGGCTGCGCCAATTCTCGAACTCACCCTGGCAAGAGGTCATCGGCGTGGTCGAAGACGTCCGCGTACATGGCGTCGACGAAAGAGCGCCGGCCATCATCTATTGGCCGGCGATGCTCAACGATCCCTACACGCCGAAGCCGGCCATCGATGCTCCGCGCTTCGTCACGTTCGCGATTCGCGGCGACCGTGCCGGAACCGAAAGCTTCCTCCAGCAGGTGCAACAAGCGGTCTGGTCAGTGAACGCGAGCTTGCCGCTGGCGGCGGTGAGCACGATGCAGGAAATCTATAGCCAGTCGCTGGCACGCACCTCTTTCACCCTCGTCATGCTGGCCATTGCCGGCACCATGGCGCTTGCCCTGAGTCTGATTGGCATCTACGGAGTCATCTCGTACGCGGTTTCGCAGCGCACTCGGGAAATAGGAATCCGCCTTGCGCTGGGGGCACAGAAGGGTGTGCTGCGATGGATGTTCGTCCGTTCCGCCCTCGTGTTGACTGGAGTTGGCGTCGTCATTGGCCTCGGAGCGGCAGCCGCACTCGTGAGACTCATGAAAACCCTGCTCTTCGGCATCAGCCCGCTTGATCCCCTGACGTTCCTCGCTGTGCCGCTCATCCTGGCCACCGCGGCTGCGCTGGCAAGCTATCTGCCGGCTCGCCGCGCGGCTGGAGTCGATCCAGTGGAAGCGCTGAGAGCGGAGTAACTGAACCGCTGCTGCAAGGAAAGTTTGGCTTGCAGCCAGCGTACTCTTAGTTCTTGAGTACGGGCCGAGCCGCTCATGCCGACAGACCTCATTGCAGGAATATCAGCCTATTCGGCTCTCAATGCTTGCACCGGATCGAGGCGCGATGCCCGCCACGCGGGAACAATACATGCGAACGCGGCCACCGCCAGCAGCGTTGCGGCAACTGCGGCATAAACCGCCGGATCGAGCGGCTTGATCTCATAGAGCAAGTCGCGCATCAACTGGCCGGCTTCCAGGCTTGCTACGAGTCCCACGACCAGACCGAAAACTGCGGGCCGCATTCCATCCAGCAACATCTTCCGCATCACCTGTTCGCGCTTTGCGCCCAGCGCCACCCGGATGCCGATTTCGGTCGTCCGCTGGGCTGCGATGTACGACATCACGCCGAACAGGCCCACCGCGGCAAGAACCAGCGACACCGTGGCAAACGCGACGAGCAGCGCCGTGTTGAAGCTCTGGTCCAGGGTCGATTTGCCCAGCAACTGGTTCATGGTGAGCACATCGGAAACGGGCAGGTCGTGGTCCATCTCCGAGACGATGCGTTGTACCGGAAGAGCGAACTGCTCCAGGCTGCGGCTGGAGCGAATCACCAGTGTGCCGACGGTCTCGACGCCCGCATCCAGCGGGTAATATTGCACCGGCTTCGGGGTTTCGCCGATGGCGTAGCGGGTATCGCCCACAATCCCCACAATGACGGCATTTTTCCCGCGCGCGCGGAGGTGCTTGCCCAGCGGATCTTCGCCGGGAAAGTACTGGCCGGCGAAGGATTGGCTGATGATGACTTCGTTGGCAGCATCCAAACGCTTCCCGCCATCAAATGTACGTCCGCGCAAAAGGGGAATGCCCATGGCGCGGAAGTACTTCGCATCAGCCCAGCGGCTTAAGGCAAACTGACCACTGCCTTGCGGCAAGGGCGGATGCTCCACGATGCTGAAGGTCCAATCCATCTGATAGCCCTGCCCCGGGACAACCGTGGCAAAGCCTGCCGCGTCCACTCCGGGCAGTGCGCGTACACGATCGAGCAGCGTGTCGTAGAAGTTGGCTCGCTGGGCGGGTGTCGCGTATCGGGCATCCGGGATGCCCAGGTGCATGGTGAGCACGTCTTGGGTGATGCAACCCATGTCGGCGGAGCGCATCCGTTCATAGCTCTTGAGCAACAGCCCGGCGCCGATGAGCAAGATCACTGTCAGTCCAACTTCAAGTGTAAGCAGCACCTTGCGCAGCGAGGCCCCCGTGCTGCCCCCGCTGACCGAGCGCGCTGCCTCATGGAGCGCGCCGAGAATGCGCTTGTCGCTGGTGCTGAAGGCGGCGATGAGTCCGGAAAACAGCGCGCACAGCACGATAACGCCGACCGTAAACGCCGCCACCACGCCGTCGAAGTGGATGGATTCGACGCGGCTCATGTCGTGGCGAGTTTGGGTCAGCCAACCAAGAGCGGCGAAGGCCAGCGAAAGTCCGAGCGCGCCGCCGGAGGCGGAAAGCAGCAGGCACTCCATCAGCCGCTCGCCGATCAGACGCAGCCAGCCCCCGCCCAGTGCGGTGCGTATCGCCAGTTCTTTGCGTCGTGCCGCAGCCCGCGCCACCAGAAGATTGGCCACATTGAGGCAGGCGATCAGCAGCAGGCAGCAGGTCGCTTCCAGCAGCACATAGAGCGGCTTCTTGATTTCGCCCACTATGTGCTCCAGCAGCGGGCGGCTCTTGGCGCTTCGAAATACGAATGGGTCGTTGCCGTGCGCATCGTGGATGCGCTGGGAAATGATGCTCAGATCGGCCACGCCTTGCGACGCTTCGACTCCCCGCTTCAGCCGCCCTACAACCCGAAACATGTGATTGCTGAACGAGGTCATCTCGTCTTCGGGCCTGTCGTGGTACACCGTTGTCCATAGCTGCGTGGACGGGTCGGGAAAATCGAACCACGCGGGCATAACTCCGATGACGGTGTACGGCTTGGCGTCCAGATCGATCGTCTGGTTCAGGATGGCAGGGTCACCGCCAAAGCGGCGCTTCCACAGTCCCCAGCTCAGCAACACCGTGCCGCTGGCCGCGGGGTTGTCATCGGCCCGGGCAAAATCCCGGCCCAGCGCCGGCTGCACGCCCAGAGTGCGGAGCATGTCCCATGAAAACAACGCGCTGTACAGCTTCTCCGGCAATTGCCCGCCGGAACCGGAAAGCCCGACCCGGATACCCTTGGCGAGCGCGAGACTGCTGTAGCTGCGGTTCTGGTTCTTCCATTCGGCGTACATGCCGCCGGAGACCACGTTGAAACCGGCCGTGTCGTTTTCCTGAAGACCTGCCTCATACAGCATCACCAGGTGATCCGGATCCTGGAACGGCAAGGGCTTGAGCAAAACGCCACGCACTACGGTGAACAGGGCGACATTGGCGCCAATGCCCAGCGCCATCACCAGGATGGCGATGACGGTGAAACCGGGCGTGCGACGAAGCGTGCGCAGGCCAAATCGCAGATCGCGTGCCAGGGATTCCAGCCAGTTCCAAGACCAGATGGCGAGAGTCTGTTCACGAATAAGCGTAGGATTGCCGAAGGCGCGCAACGCCGCGTAGCGAGCCTCTTCTCCCGAAACGCCGCCTTCTCGTTGCTCCTCTTCCTCCAATTCCAGGTCGGAACCGAGCTCCCGCTCCAGGTCTGCATCTCTGTTCTTGCTTCGCCACCAGTTGCTCTGCCACCAGTTCATGTCAGCTCTCCTCGGTGGCGGGCCACAGCACGCGCGCTACCGCTTCGGCCATCTGCTTCCACTGCGATTCTTCGGCCACCAGCTGCTTCCTGCCTTTATGAGTTAACCGGTAGTATTTGAATTCCCGATTTCGGTCCGGCGCAGTCTCCCATTTGGAGACAACCCATCCCCGCTTCTCCAGTCGGTGCAGCGCGGGATACAGCGAGCCGTGCTGCATCTGCAAGAATTCATTCGTAGTCCTCTGAATGTGCTTCCCGATCTGGTGACCGTGAGCAGGGCCATAGAGAAGCGTCCTCAAGATGAGCATGTCCAGCGTTCCCTGCAGGAGCCCGACCCGTTGCTGCGCTTGCTTCGCCATAGAAGACATTCTACCCTCAATCTGGCAACGATGGTAGACACCCGACTATCGATTGTCAACCGACGAAGCAGAGTTTGGATTCTCGGGGACACCGAAAATGGGTCGACAAAAACGTTTAATTGTAGTTATCTTCGTGGTCTGGCCGGTGGCGAACTCGTAGAAACAGATATCGCTGCGTCCCATCTTGTCGGGAGGTCTGAGTAAATTCCTGCCCTGCCCACAGTCCACTGGCTTTCGCTGTGTACAGAATCGAGAATTTTCGCCTCTTGATTTCCATCAACCGAGGCTCTCCAGACAGTCACCGCCTCCGGCCACCCCTTCATGTAATAGAGAAATCGCCCGTCTGCTGTTCTTTCGGCATGTCGCCGGAGTTTCGCGTGATCTGAACCGCTTCCCCACCGCTGGCGGGCATCTTCCAGATCTCCTCCCGACCGCTGCGGGTTGAGCTGAAAAAAATCCACCTTCCATCACGCGACCAGTACGGCCACTTGTCTCGCTGGGTGGGTGGTCAAACGCCGTGGAACTCCCCCATTGGCGCTAATCGACGTAGATGTCATCTTTGATCCCCTTCTGCGCTGCGTCAAAGCAATGTTCTGGCCGTCCGGGGACCACTTCGGACCATAGATCTCAGACCCACCGAACGAGGTGATTTGCACGGCCTTGGATCCGTCGTTGTCGCAGATCGAGATTTCGTCCGCCCCTGATCGTTGCGACACAAAGGCGATCCTCCGACCGTCTGGTGAAAAAGCCAGATACCTTCAATCTCGTTTAGGCAATGAATCGCATCGACTGGCCAAGATTCCTGACCGGGTCCCTCCATGTCGACACGCCAGATATCCAAGTCATAGTGCTCGCAGATGGCCAGACGATTCCGAGCCGCTAAATCGTCTGGCGCCAAGGCGTTGCTCGCGTTCCAAGATTGATCTCCTGTGAATCGCGCCATTGGATAGCGCAATCCGCCAAAGCCCGAGGTTGAATCCGGTTCCGGAGCTAAACACGAATCCACCACTATCCGGCAACCAAGCTGCACCGTAGTTCGACATGCCTGTGCACTCTTTCCTCTTTCCCGAGCGGCTTGTAACCTTCTGCAAGATGCAACAAGTGCAGAGCTAATATTCTATGATCAATCCAGTAAGTCAGCAGTTCCGCCATACCCACGCCAGCCAAGTCTCGCAGCCGGCTGTTCGTCAACCTCAACCTTTCTCCTCTCCTCGAGAACAAATGTAAGGCCCAACTCCGTGGTCGTGGTGTGGATGCTGGACCGACCAGCCATTTTGAGTCCGGGGTCCAGGACAGTACGCAGCAGAGCAACACCCTGCCGCAGGACACCGTTTCTTGCCAGATCCGTTCGGAGCCTCCCCGCTGCGGTATGAGCATGATCGCGGTCTGCTGGTGAGACATCTCGCAAAAAGGCGATCGACGCCCGTCCGGGGACCAGGCAGGGCTGTAATCCATCGCTGGATCAGTGGTCAACCGAGCAGGCGGCTCCACGCCAATTTGTTTAACGTAGATATCCCAGTTGTCCTGTTTCTCTCCATCCCAGGCAAACGCTACCTGGGTTCCGTCCGGGGAAAATGAAGGCCAGGACTCGTTGCCCGGATAGCTGGTCAGCGGAACCACCACCAAGGGTAGCTCGGGTACTTCATTCTTCGATCGAATCAGCCATACGCCAACCGTTGCAAGAACCAGTGCTGCCGCTGCGCTGAAGAATACCGGCGACGTCGACGACGAGGTCGGCGTGGACACAGCAACCGTTCCAGCACCCCGGAATCGTACTCCTCTTTCAGTTCCTCCAGCGCGAGCTTGACGTCGTCCATGTGCTGGCAGCGCTGCTTGACTTCCTTCCGCAGACAACGGGAGATCAGCCGTTCCACTTCTCTGGGAAGGCCATCTAGAGTTGATTCACCGGCCGGGGATTGTCCTTCAGAATGGCCGCTAGCGTCGAGGCTTTGGTATCGCCGTGGAACGCTTGCCCTCCTGTAACCATCTCGTACAACACCGATCCGAAACTGAAGATGTCCGAACGGGCATCGACCTTCTTGCCCTCCGCCTGCTCGGGAGACATGTACCCAACCGGGTTCCCACGATCTTTGCCACGTCCTTTGTGGGCCGCATGGTGCGCGTGGATTTTTTCTCGCCAGCAGGAGTGGTTCGGTCAGCCTCGCCACGCCGAGTCAAGACTTTCATCAGCCCTGCTCGTTCACCATGATGTTTCCGGGTTTGAGATCCCGATGGACGATGCCCGCGGAGTGCGCCCGAGCAAGTGCATCGGCAATCTGGACCGCGCACTTCAGAGCTTCATTCAGCCGCATCCCGCGCCGGGGAATCAGCCGGTCCAGCGTCTTGCCGACGACGCACTCCATGGCAATGAAGTCAACGCCCTCGGCTTGGCCGATGTCGTAGATGGTGATGATGTTGGGGTGGTTCAGAGACGAAGCCGGCTTCGTCTCCTGCACGAGCACAACTTCGTTCGGGGTCGGCGACCTTCTCCGCAGGCAGGAATTCGATCGGCGACACGTCGACTCCAAACCAGCATAGATCCAAACCAGCAGAGGACAGGCAGTTTCGCCCGTCCCCTGCCGTTCGCTTGTGCACGTAGAGACGTAGCAAGCTACGTCTCTACGATTGGTTATTCCGTCGGCTCCAGCGTGCGGATGTATTCGACCACCGACTCGCTCCAGCCGTCGATGTGCGTCCACGGGCCGTAGCCAACGCCGTTCTTGTAGCTGGCCACGTTGATCAGATAGCCCTTGCCCTTTGGCGCAGGCACCGCGTCGTGCGCCTGCTCGTCAGTGATGACGATCAGGCGATCGTAGCCGTGCTTCTGGTTCATCGCAGCTTCGTTCAGCTCGGTGACAGCTTTGCCGAGCTGTGTGCTGTTGTGGCGCTGCGAAGCGTCGATCGCATCGCGCAGGGCAAAGCCGCGACGCGCCGGAACTTCGACCAGGGCATCCGAGAAGCTGAACACTGCCACCTTCTCGCCGATCTCGCGCAGCAACACCGCCAGCCCGTAAGCTGCGTCAGTGCGCTGCATCTCCGAACGCTGAGAAAGCGGAGCGGTCATCGAGCCGGAAACGTCAACCAGCACGATGGTCTTTCCCGGCAAAGCGTTGCCGCCTGGCTTCTCCTGCGACTTGTCCTGAGAAGCCACGCACTTCAGCATGGCCTGCTCCAGAGCCTGTTCCCACTGCGGAGCGTAACGCGCCGCGGCCAGGAAGCGGAACGGGAGCACCCGCGCCGTGCTCATCGAGCCCAGCGCCGCGAGCACAAGCGACTCCTCCACTCCAGCATCCCGCATGTTGCGCAGGTTGCGGAGCAGGGCCAGCGCGCCCAGCTTCTCCTCGCGGAGCAGCCGCTCCCAGACCTCGCGCTTGTCGGCGCCCCGAGCGAGCGTTCCGCTCGCACCAGCCGCCGACAGTGCAACCTCCCAAGTGTCAGGAGCGGTGAGTTCGCCCGCGATCAGGCGCTTCCACACTTCGGCCTGCGCCTCGTCGCGCGGCTTCGCGTGCGCAAGGAAGAGCACGTCTCGGAGCCTGACGGGTCCGCCGCGATCGTACTTCCCGAGCGCGTACTCATCAAACTTGGGGAAAGCCGCAGCCAGCCCCTTCTTCACCTGCGCCGACAGGGGAACGCGGCCGTCCTTCCAGTAGATGGCGACGAACTCGGCGAGCTCGTCGGCGCGCTGGATGACCCGCGCCAGGGTCTCAGCCACAAAGCCGCGATGCGTGGCGTGACGCGCCATCTCGCGCACCAGCAGAAGCGGCGCGTGACGCAGCTTCATCTTCTCGCGGGCTTCGACCGCAAGGGATGCCACCTTCTCGACCGCAACCTTGGGAACAAGTTCCGCGATGCGGCCCGCGATCTCGACGCCGTCCTCGTAGAACTGGCTCTCCCAGAGCAGGCAGGCCAGCACCGAGCGCCGCAGTTGCAGCTCCGTCGAGAGGTTGCGGGCCGGCGCGCCTTCATGCGTGCGCGCGCCAAAGTTCAGGTTGAGTAGATTCAGTCGAGCCATTTGTGGCCTCCTTTGTCGCGGTCAGCGATCCGCTGTCCAGCTTTCAGCTAGGAACTGCTGGCTTCCAGCTAAACTCGTATAGTCATTGCGAACTGCGAATCCGCTGCGCTGCGTTAGTTCTTCCTGTTTTGGCACCATAGCCGTAAAACATTCGCGTTGTTCGGCCTTGCCGTCCTCGTGGATTGCTATGATGAACCGTTCTCCTGCTTGTTTTTGAGGTCACAAATTGTGACCTCAAATTTGGTGACCGCTCATGAACAAGACTGCAATCATCCTCGCCAAGAGAGTCAGTTCAAGGATTCTGGTTCTCCGCAACCAGAAGGTCATTCTTGATACAGACCTGGCCGAGCTTTACGGCGTCCCTGTCAAACACCTCAATCAGCAGGTGAAGCGCAACGGCCGCCGTTTCCCCTCAGACTTTCTTTTCACTCTGACCAAAGCAGAGAGCGAAAGTTTGAGGTCACAATTTGTGACCTCAAACGGTGGCCGCGGTGGACGCCGCTACTTGCCATACGCCTTCACCGAGCACGGCGCCATCATGGCAGCGACCGTCTTGAACTCGAAGCGCGCCATCGAAATGAGCATCTTCGTGGTGCGCGCGTTCGTGCAAATGCGCCGGGCGCTCGCCGTCAATCAACACGTCGTGTCAAAGCTGTCCGAACTCGAAGCCAGACTCGACAGCCACGATGACGACATCCAGGACCTCGTCGAGGCGATTCGTGAGTTGATGGCGCCGCTGCCAGCGAGCACTCGCCGCATCGGATTCGAAACACCATCTGCCTCCGCGAAGAGTCCAGGCAAGGCGCTTAAGGTTCACAAGGCCTGAGCCGCACTCCGCTCTGGACAATGCAAAGCAATCGCCGGGGAATTCAAGGCAACGGTATTGCTCTGCCCACTGAGTAACAGGGGCATAATTCCCGTTGGCAGGATTCGAACCTGCGACCTCCCGCTTAAAAGGCGAAGTAACCCTCGTCTTCACCACCGGCCGAACTTGCCTACATTCTGCGCACTTCCTTTTTCCATTCGCCAATCCGTTCGTGGATCTTCATCACTTCCTCACTCCGGCATTGTCGCTTGCTCACCGCCAAGCGATTCCAGCCCCAACTTAATTTGACTGCGCGGCGCTGGACAAAGTCCCACGCGGTTCGAACTGGCTCGTTGCGTCCCATCTCAACGTTTTCGTAGACCACGAAATACCACTGGCCATCGAGCAGCTTAAAGCTGCGCGAGCGGTCCAGTGTGATCTCGTCGATTTCCTGGCGCAGCAGGCGCTCCTTTTTGCGTTGACGAGCACTCTGTCGCTCCACGAAACACAACAGCTTGGTCCTGGGATGAACATAGAATCCCGTGACCGAATATCCACGAGGACGCGCGTAGACTTGGCGATCGGCGCCAATCCAGCAGTCCGTTTCAACCATCCACTCCAGATGATCGAGGATGTGCCGCCCCGTCACTTTGCGGACGTCGAGGCCCTGGCGCAACTCGCTGTACACCTTGTCCCACGGCCGTCCAAGACGGCTGTGCAGGAATCCTTCGAGCGGCCCCAGCACATCAGTGAACCATTTCGACCTGTACCCGTACTGGCGCCGGCGCGCCGACGAAACGAATTTCGGCTGATCGTCATAGTCAGCGTCGGGGACGAAAGGGAGCCGTTTGCCCCACTTGCGGTTTCTCCGCGTGCTGCCTCCGCGCTCTCGTTCCACTACAACCTTGTTCATGTCTGCACGCATGGCAGACCGATTCTTTCTAAGGTGCCCTGCGGACACCGGTTGAAGTTGCGGTTACACTCGCCGGGGAACCTGCGAGAAAAGATTCGACTCGAGGTCGTTTTCTGCGGCAACCCTGAGCTTCGGGACGACGCCCCCAGATCCTTGCGGATCCCGGCGTTGCCGCAAATCAGCACCTCGGCAGGGTTCGCTGCCCTGCTCCCGTCGTAGGCCTTGCGTGGCGCGAAGTAACTCTTCTCTCTCACCACCGGCGAACCCTATTCTGCATGCAGCGCGGGCGAAGGCGCCCGCGCCACACCTTGCATTGCAGCCAGGGAACTGGGATCACGGTTGAGGGCTCGAACCCCGGCCTAGTAACAGGCACGCCACGAAGTTGCCGTGAACTTCACCACTGACTGAATTTTGTCGCACGCGATATTCCCTGGCGCACGCCGACGAAACCCGCCACATGATCAGGGAACGTGCGGCTACGGCTGGAGGACTTGCACCTCCTCGCCTTTCGGCTTGCGAAGTATCCGTGGCCTTCACCACTGACCAAGTTATCCCGCGCCCAAACGCCCGGGAATTTTGAGCGCAGTTCGGCACTCGCCGCTTGGTGGCGTATGCGCGTGTGCGCATTGCTTGTGCTGGGGGAATGAGCGACCGCGGACGTGTCGTGTCAAGGCGAAGGAACCGCGGCCTACGCCACCCAGCGTGCTTTATTTTGTTAGCTTTGCGTTAAGAGGCGCCGAGGATTAACTGACGCAATCGGACGACGCCCTAATACTGACTCGGCTGGTAATTGGCCGAGGCAGCCCGCTAAGCGATTTGTGCTGATATGTCGACAAATTTGGGCGTCCTTTCCTGTGAAGATGATTGAAGATGCCATAACTTTGAGTTTTGTGCAAGAGGGAAAATGTAATTTTCTTGAAATTATTTTCGTGAGCCTCAGGATAAAACACGTCAATCGGCAAGAAGTTCGAACGCGGGATAACTCTCGGCGATCGCGTTGAACGCTTCTGGAGGCGAACCCGCGGGAATCGGAAAGTAGCGCTGCACTTCGCGCTTGAACCGGTCCAGGTAGGCCTTTAGGATCTGCGACTTCTCAGCGCCGGGGATTGGGCGCAGGCGAAATTTCTGGCGTGTGCTTCCTTTCTTCAGCGTGATTTCTCCGGCCGCTTCGGCGTTGCGCACCCACTGCGTACGTCCGCGCGGGGCGACCAGGTAGCGTTTACCCTGCAATTCCAGCAGATCGACCGGAGTCGAAAAGAGCTTGCCGGTTTTGCGCCCGCGAACTTCGAGGAGATAGATATGAGAGGGACCAAGGCCGAGGCCGACGAGGAGTCCGAAGGTGCGGTTGAAGAATCTCTCGACCGCGCTGGGTTCGCGAAAAACGGGGAGAGGGGAGTCCATAGCGTAATTATAGCGATCTCCGTCGCTGACATGCGCCGGGGGTGACGGACGGATTAGCAACAGGACGCGTGGAAGACAAGCCCTTAACCGCAGAGTTCGCTGAGAAAGGCGCAGAGAACGCTGAGCAAATCTGTCTACATCGAGCGTGGTTCACGAAACGCAGCGAAGCGGAAGCTGCGAGAAACATGCGGCGCTGCATGTTGGGTGGTGGCTGAGCTTCGCTCGGCCGGACAGCCGGGGGCGGCTGTCCCCACACGAACCGTTCCGGCGGCAGGATTCGTGTCGTGATCGAGATCAGAGTCGAACATAGCGTTCACTTTCCCGTGTAAAGATTGGGGAACTCCTGGCGCAGGTGTTCAACCTTGGGAGCGTCATTGAACATGATGTAGGGCTGGTTCGGATGCAGCGCGGCATAGTTCTGGTGATAGGCCTCAGCCGGATAGAAAGCTTGCAGGGGCACGACCTTGGTCACGATCGGACCTGGAAATACTTTAGCCCTGTCGAGTTGCGCGATGTAGGCCTCGGCGACGCGCTTTTGTTCGTCGGTGCGGTAGAAAATTGAGGAGCGATATTGCGTGCCTTCGTCCGGGCCCTGACGGTTGAGTTGCGTGGGGTCGTGCGCCACGGAGAAAAAGACGCGCAGCAACTCGCCGTAAGTGATCTGCGAGGGATCGTAGACGATCTGCACCGACTCGGCATGTCCGGTTTCGCCGGTGCTGACGATTTCGTATTCGGCTGTTTTCGCAGAGCCTCCGGAGTAGCCGGAGGTCGCGCTGATCACGCCCTTCACGTGCTGGAACACCGCCTGGATGCCCCAGAAACAGCCGCCGGAGACGACCGCGGTTTGCTGGCCGGCAGTCGAGGCACGGGGCGCGTCCAGCACAGGCGCGGGCACGGCAGCGGATCGGCCCGGGCTTGCTTTGGCGTTGCACGCGGCAACACCAAGGAGCGACGCGAAGAGAATCAAAGCAAAGCGAGCGCAGGATGGCATTTTCGTTTTCCCTTCTTGAGTACCAAAACTCGGCGCTATCAGATTGGAGTCGCGCGCGGGACAAAAGTTTCAAGACTGAACCGGAGATTTCGATTCGAGGACGGCAAAAGCACCTAACCGCAGAGTTCGCTGAGGAAGGCCGCGAGAACGCGGGGGTGCTCCAAGACACGATGAGCATGTTACTGGGGACGGCAGGGGTCATAATTTCACGGTGCAAAAGGCCAGCGGCCCGATACACCCGGGCCGCCTGGACGGACGAGGGCGCCCGTCCCCACATGAGCACACCATCCCCACACAAGCCCGTTCCTCCTCGAGCAATTTCTCGCTTGCTTTTTCGCCTTCTGTTCGCCAATAATGGCGGCATGGCCATCACACGCAGTCAGCGGGAAGTGTACGACTTCATTTCGCGCTTTGTGGCGGAGCACCAGTACTCCCCGTCGTTTGAGGAGATCGGCAAAGGGTTGGAGCTGACTTCTCTGGCGACGGTGCACAAGCACGTCACCAACCTGGAGAAGAAGGGACTGCTGACGCGCGACTACAACCGCAGCCGCTCGATTGATCTGCTGCCTCCCAAGGGACGGCTGAAGCAGGCGATGAGCGTGAACACGGCGGTCGGTGCTGCCGCTGGTGGGGCGGATCGCGGCCGGGCAGCCGATTGAGGCGGTGCGAGAATAACGAGACGATTTCACTGGCGGACTTCGTGCGCTCGAAAGAAGTGTTTGTGCTCGAGGTGCGCGGCGACTCGATGCAGGATGAGGCCATCCTCGACGGCGACTACGTGCTGGTGGAGAAAGCCCGCACCGCGCACAACGGAGACATTGTGGTGGCGCTGGTCGGATACGACCGATGCCACGCTGAAGCGCTTTTATCGCGAAGGCGACAACATCCGCCTGCAGCCTTCGAATGTGAACATGAAGCCGATCATTGTTCCGGCGGCGTCGGTGGATGTGCAGGGCCGGGTGATTGGGGTGCTTAGGAAGTACTAGCTGTACTCAGTTTGTAGTTCTCAGATTCCGATCTCGCGATTCCCCTCTCTATACAGTACAGGCGGAATTTTCCTTCCACCGCAATTTCTGTGGCTACGGGCTGGCCATCCTTAATGCGTCGTAAAAACAAAAGCGCCCGGGATAGTTCCCGGGCGTTGATCTTGCTGAGGAGCTGCGAGCTGCGACTTAGCCGATGTGCTTGTTCAGGGCCTGGGCGATGGCGTCCTTCGGGCTGGTAGCCGACGAGTTGCTCGACGACCTGGCCGCCCTTGAACACCAGCAGCGTGGGGATGCCGGTGACCTTGTAGCGCATCGGTGTGGCGCTGTTGGAGTCGACATCCATCTTGCCGATCTTGACTTTGCCCTGATATTCAGTCGGCCAGTTCTTCGACGATGGGGGCGATGGCGCGGCAGGGGCCGCACCAGGTTGCCCAGAAGTCCACCAGAACGGGCTTGTCCGATTTCAAAACATCCTGGTCGAAGTTCGCATCAGTGACTTCGACGATTCCGTTGCCTGCCATTTTCTTTCTCCTCGTTGTAAACGTCGCGCTGTCGGCGAGACGCTCCATCGGGCGGCGCTGCCGGGCCTGCGATCGGTATAAGTGCTTCCCGCTAAGGGAGCCGAACTTACTATCGTAACACCGCCATTGGATGCCTGGGGAGGCCGGAAAGTCGCAAAGACCGGGCAGTCCAAGGATGAGGCTTTTGGGCGTCGGTGGCGTTGGGTGGGGGTTGCGGGACTAAGCGACTTGATGTAGCTAACCAGTTGCCAGCGCTGGGGTTCGGGGAGCTTGGACCACACCGGCATGCCGCTGGCGGACCACGCCGTTGGTCAACAGCCAGAACAGCGTGCCCGGGGTGGCTTGCTGCACTTCGTCGGCGCGCAGGCTGGGGCCCTTTTTGCCGCCGTTCGCGCGTGTCCCCGTGGCACTCGGCGCAATGCTGGGCGAAGATTTTGCCGCCCGCAGCGACAGCGTCGGGATCCGCGTGCCAGCGGATTGTGGCGAGCCGCTCTTTCTTGGGAGCTTTCGCCAGTTCCGCGTAGATGGCGGAGTCGTCCTTGGATGGGGTCGGGGTCTGCGCTGCGAGCCCACCGATGCCAGCGCGAAGACAGCGACCGGGCGTAATCGGAACATGCGATTCGAGCGAGTCGACGGCGTGTTCCTATTGGCTATTCCTTTTCCCCTTGATCCAGCGAGTCGTCGAGCGATCATCAGCGCCCTCCGAGCAGGCGGCTGATCTTCGCACCGAATCCGGAAAATTCGCGGGAGACGCCCCAGCGCAGCAGGAATCGGTGGCTGTTGTCGTTGAGGCCGAAATCCGGGCGACAGCCGCAGAGTCCAATCCGAGGGCAGGTTCCAGGCAATCACCGGCGCCAGATAGTGAGATGTTTCGTGCAGACCGAAACTGTGACGATCGCCGAGGCCACCGTACATTTCGACTCCGGCGACGAAATTCTCGCGGCAGAAACTGCAACGCTGGGCGCGATGCTTTCAGAGCGAGAGGACGGCTGGCGCCGATCGCGTAGCCGAATTCCCAGGGTTTCCTCCCGTGACGTTCTTGGCGGCGAGAGTGTTTTCGCGCGACATTCCAGCCCTTGAAGGTTTTCGACAGGATCAGTTTGGTTTCGATCTCGTGATTGTGTTCTCGCTGGGCGATGGCGTTGGGTACGGCATAGTCGGCCTCGACGTCGTGGCCTTCGACTTCTTTCAGAATCTTGTCGGCGCCGCTGATCTGCTCGTATTCGACGTAGAGCACGGGGTTGATGAAGTGCTCGCGCTGCAGCAGGCGGAAACGATTCTCCCAGCGGAAGCCGGTGAACATGGTGCTGTCGCTGAACGTGGTTTGGCCGTCGAGGTAGAGTTCGGTGGTCCACCAGGCGGTCGCGCCGTATTCGAACTCGGCCCAGAAGGCGTGGAAGTCGTTGCCCGCCGCGCTGGGTGCCGAAGGTGGAGAAGTATTCGACCTCGAGACTGCCAGGCTCCTCGAGTTAGTGATCATAGGTGACGAAGTAGGGACTTTCCTGGGACTGAGCCGAGGCGGCGAGGCAGCAGCAAGCAAGTGCGAGGAGGCCGAAGGCAAGGGGCCACGGGATGGAGAGCCGCGAAGTGCGCCGGCCTGGAACGGACTGCCAGCAGGGAACGGAGATTGAGATCTGAACTTGAGTGGGAAGCAAGCGAGTTTGTTGATTCCTTTCCATCGGTTACCGTGGTGCCTAGTTGCAACTCAGTCGCATCTAGATTATATTCATTATGGTGCTGCCGAAAGCTGGCGTGAACGGTCAAGCACCAGCACAAGATTCCGTCGCACCTGGATTGCGACCAGTTGCGACAGTCGAGGATGCAATGCCACTTCCCCAGACCGAAATGCCGGGCCGGTTGCAGGCCCACTTCGCCGAGCGCGGAATCCGCATGACCGCAGCAGCGGCGCGCCATCTTGAGCGTGATGGAAACCGCCAGCAAGCATCTGGACGCCAGCCAGATTTTGCGGAAGGCGCAGAAGATCGATGCCAGCGTTGACCGCAGCACGGTGTACCGCACCTTGCGACTGCTCAAGCGGCAGGGACTGATCGACGAACTCGACCTGATGCACATCAACGGCGAGGGACACTACTATGAGCGCAAGCTGGAGCGCGACCACATCCACATGGCCTGCCTGCGCTGCGGCAAGATCACGGAATTTGTGAGCGACAGCTTTGAAAAGCTCAAGCGGCAAGTGGAGAAGGACTGCCGGTTCCGAGTCCTGATTTCACGGCTGGAGATTGGCGGGTATTGCGCGGCTTGCCGGGGATCGCAATCGCTGGGTTCTTCGCAGGGCAGCTAAAAAGAAAAAGCGTCCTGGACTTTTCAGTCCAGGACGCCTCGGCAGCCCTCCCCCAGAACTGCCAAACCACGAGATGGATACTAAAATCCCCCTCCATTTTGTGTAAACGTCACTTTGGTAACGCGATTAGCGGAGAGCTAAGTTGAGCCTGACCGAAGTAACTGAATGGATGCGGGCGGGAGGCAGCTGAGGCTATTGTTTCTGCCAGGTTTGGCCGTCGTCGGTGGTGGTCCAGACTTCCGCGGTAGAAGTCGCAGACCTTTCCGTGCTGCATGTCAGGAAATTCCAGGCTGATCATGTCGCCGGTGAGCGTGGCGCCATCTGAGGCAGGGATGATCGCGGGTCCAGTGGTTGCCGGCGTCCAGTGAATGATAGAGGGCGCCACCGGAACCACCCGCCCAGACTTCCGCGCCAGCCGCGGCGACCGCGCGGAAGATGGGAGTTGCGCTTCCCGTTTGAAGGCACGGCCCGAGTCTTTCAGTTTCGACGGGGAAGTCTTCGCAACAGCTTCAACATTCGTCGCCCCGCCGGAGGACGCGGGATTCGCGTTCACATCGACCGTCTGCCAGGTGTGGCCCTGATCGAAGGAGCGCTGCAGGGCGCCGGCGGAAGTTATGGTCCAGCGCGGCGCGACCCCGGGCGCAACAGGCCAGCAACGTTGCGTGACGTCCCGCCCGATTACCGGCATCTGACTGACCTGCTTCTGGTGATAGCACCCCCGATACTCGCGGTCTCGGTCTGAACCTGCGCGTTTTGCGCGGATGAAACTTCGACCACTTCTGAGACACTGCCGGGGCTCAAGGTGAAACTGTAGATCGAGGGCTGAGCGGCATCGTAGTGAAAGTCGAGCACGGCAGTCTTGAAACCCGGCGCTTGCGCCTTTGCTTCATAGGTTCCCGTGGGAAGGCCGGCAATGGCCCATGCGCCTTGAGCATTGGTCAACGCGGTCGCGGTCCCTCCCGCGTTGGAGGGAGTGATCGTAATCCGCGCGTTGGACACCACAGCTCCTGAGGGATCAACCACATAACCGCCAAGCTGGCCCGGGGCGCCCTGCACTCGCAGCCCGCCGACGCACTGGCGCTGGGGCGGCGTTTGCCCTCTCAACATCCACGGGCGGCTTGGCTTTGCCGACCTTGCTCTCTTCTGCGGATGGCTGCTGCACCGCAGGCTGGTCCTGGATCTGACTCTCGTTCAGAGTGGCTCTTCCGGCCGATGGCTGGTCTGCGCCCGCCCTCGACCTCCTGGAGCCGCGCTGGAAACGGGAACGCGCATATTCGCGGACAGCTGGCGACCCGCGGCCTCCTGCTTCGCCATCGCTGCAGATGGCGTGGGCCGTGGGAGCCTGGTTCTGCACGGTGTTTTGCTGCTGCCACTGTTCGCCAGCCGGGGACCGTGGGGCAGCGGACCGTCGCGGGCCATGCCCGCGCCGCTACCGCGACCGACCTGCGGCACGGGACGCTGCGGGTAGATGCCTCCGCGCGAGCCACGCTCTTTTTCTCGTTGACGTCTGCGTCTTTGTCTTTGCTGTCAACAGAATCCTCGAAAGCGGGGGCAGCGGGAGACTGGAGTTTTGTCCCGCTTCTCAACGGTGGCAGCAGCCGGTGAGACTGGCGGCGGCCGCTTCCTGGCCTCCTTGGCAGCAACTTCAAATCGCTGCGGATGACTTCTGGGCCATGGTTGCTGGCTGCAGACGCCGCTGATATTGCAGGACCCCGAACGAGGCTATGGCGACGACGCCGGCCGCCACAAATCCCCAACGAAGCGCTGGCCAAGTCAGCCATCCGCTGGGGGATGGGCCGATGGCAGTTTCGACTGGCTCGGTCGCGGGTAAAGCCAAGGCCACGATGTCGCGGCAATCGCCGCAGCGGGCCAGATGCTCGAGCACGGCGGCTCGTTCGAGGGCGGGCAGCGAACGCTCGGCGAAGGCCGTCAGCACGTCCGCATCGGGGTGATTGACGGCGGGCGTGGGCGGCCTGCAGGCGCTCGCGCACGATTTTGGGGACGTTTTGCATTTCAGCTTCCACTGCCAGCTTCCGGCTCTACCTCGCTTGTGACTTCCACGACATAACGGCCTCTCCCTCTATCCCTCGCCTTCCCGGACCCTGGCCTCCACTCTCTTCTCAGAGAACGCGGGAGGAGAGGAATCTTGCGTCAGGCTGCGGCGAATATCCAGCTGCAGATCGCGAACGTCCACTTCCAGGGCTTCTTCGGCCTGGCGGCGGGACATGCCGCGGCGCACCAGGGCCGCAACGATCTGCTTGCGCAGAGACTTGGCCAGCTTGTCGAGCTTGCGGCTGATGGTGGACTCGTGCACGCCCAGCATGCGGGCAATCTCGGCCAGGGTGCGGCCATCGAGATAATAGGCGCTCAGGACCATGCGATCTTCGCCGGAGAGAAAGGCCAGGGCCTCGTCGGTGGCCTGCGCCAGGCGCTGGTCGGCGGGCGGAACCGGATCGGGATCGGGAGCGCGGAACTGGACGCCTTCTTCGGATTCTTCGTCGAGACTCACCAGGCGTTTCGTACGGCGGTAGCGGTTGACGTATTCCTGGGACAGCACGGTGCGCAGCCAACCTTCAAGCGATCCGCGGCCGGTGTAGGAAGCGAGTTTGGAGACGCGCTGGCCGTCGCGGGTATTGGTGCCGTAAAGATCGGCATAGAGGGTGTCGGCCAGTTCGCGGGCGGCGGAGTCTTCGCGCGCGATGCGCAGGGCCGAGAGATAGAGCTTTTCCCGGAAACGCGTGAGGAAGATTTCCCAGGCGGATTGCTGCCGGCGGCGCAGGCGCGGGCGAGGGCGAGTTCGTCGACCCGCAGGCTCAAAAAGAACGTGCGGATTTCAGTCTCGGAAGTTGCTGCCGTGGCTGTTTCGAGCCCACCTCGCAGAGAATCGCGGAGAAGGATTCGCGGGTGAGTCCGATTTTCTCGCAGCCGCTCTTGGCATGGAGGTCCGCCAGCAGTTCGTTGACCACGGATTGCACGGCCGAGATTGGTTTGGTCGAACTCATGGCGCGGCGGCTGTCGCTAACCCGCCGCCCGCGCCGCTTTGCACTCGGCGCACGGGCACACTTCACGCAGAAACTTCCACGAGTACAGGCCCAGGTCGTGGTTGTCGTTCCAGGAGAACTTGATGGCGTACTTGCCCACGCCTTCCGCGGAAACGGGCTTGGCATTGGGCTTGAAAATCAGAAGCGCGCCCGGCGCGGCGGTAACGGGATCGCCCGGCCGGCGGCCAGCCTTGCCGCGCTCGTCCTCGCACATGGCGCAAGGGCAGGCGTCACGCAGGTAAACGAAGTTGTAGTGCGAGACGTGGCCGTCGTTCCACTCGATGTCCACCCCGTGCCGGTCGTAAGATTCACCTTCACCGACTTGGGATCGGTGGCCGCAGTGGCGGCTTGGAGTGGGGACTGCATGGAATCAGTATCGCATAGCGGACAATCGGTCGATCAGATAAGCGATTTCGCAGGCCAGGATTCCAACGACCCGCCCTTTGAGTAAGAATAGAAGGTGCAACCCCGCTCGCGGGAGTTCTCGAACCGAGGTCCTAATCCATGTGCAGAAATATCAAAACCCTCTTCAACTTCGATCCGCCCGTGACCGACGAAGAAGTGCGCGCCGCTTCGCTCCAGTTCGTCCGCAAGATCACTGGCTTCAACAAACCGTCGAAAGCCAATGAAGCCTCGTTTCTCGGCGCCGTCGATGAAGTCGCCGCCATCTCCATTCGCCTGCTGGGTTCGCTCGAAACCACCGCGCCACCCAAAAATCGCGAGGAAGAAGCCGCCAAGGCAAAAGCTCGCGCCGCCGAGAGGTTTGGGACTTAAGTCATTGCATTTAGAAGGTATAGGACCGGCGAGGGCTTGCGGTTCGTTCTAAATTCAGGCCCTGCGGACGTCCCGACCTTCAACTTTCGCGTGGTCTACAGAATGTACGGTATCCACTTGGTCAGGGAATTCGGGCAATATACCGGGAAGCCACTAGTCCCGTGTTCCATCCTCTATGCAGATGCGCCGCCTCGACGATCGGATCCGACGCCTCTGCGTTCGCGTTTCTACCGCCCCAAACGATGAACTGGAAGTGATTCTCCAGGAATTGCTGGCCGCCATCCACGAAAAAATTGAACGTCTTCGAGTCCTGGCTGCAAACCAATTCCTTGGCGGCAAGCCGTCCAAAGAGCGGCGAGCCACGCTCCCTTAGGACTTGTTCCATTTCCTTTTTTTCTTCCCCTTGGCACCTGCCAGAAAACTAATCCCAGAAACTAATCCCAGAAACTAATCAATGAGTGCCGGGTTCATTTAGATGCGCCCTTCTCAGAGAATTCAATTTCGGTCAGAGCCGTTTCCCCCGTGAGGCCGAATGACGCCGGACGAACGAGAGCGCATGCAAGTTCTGTGTGAGCGAATCGCGATCGAGCACGATCAAGAAACTTTCGTGGACTTGGTTCGCGAACTCAATGACCTCCTGGAACACAAGCAGCGCCGTCTCGAGCCTCCCAGAAAATCGTAAGCACAGGCCTATTCTTAAGGTGTTTCCCAGTCCACCGAGTAAACGTCCTGCGTTCCCGTGTCGCGAAGCAGCAATAGCGAATCGTCAGGCGCGAGCGCCAGGCAGGTGCCGTAGCGGCCGGTGGTCGCAAAATTCTTCAAGTCGGCGACTTGTTGTGTCTGGCGGTCGCTGATCCGAATTCTGACCACCGCATTTCTGCCCTGGTAATCCAAAACATAAACGTACTGTCCGTCATGCGACCAATTCAGCCAGCCCAGCGATCCACTGGCAAGCTCGCTCCATTTCTGGGTCCGCGAGTCAAACAGCAGAAGCCTCCTCGAATCCCCCGAGAACGCCGAAATATACCGGCCGTCGGGGGACCATCGCGGCGAGTACATCCCCTGCGAGTCCGGCAGGTCGGAGACTCGGTGGCTGGCTACGTCCAGCACATGGATCGCCGACGTAGGATCATTCGATTCATTACTGAAAATGATCTTCGTTCCGTCGGGCGACCAGTTCGGATCCAGTTGTTGACGGGGATCGTCCGGCATTATCTGCCGCGGGCTTCCGCCCTCGGCGGAAACCTCATAGATCCTCGCCGGCTTGTTGGCACTCAACGCAAACTCAAAGAAGATGATTGTCTTCCCGTCGGGAGACCACCGAGGCAGCAGGGGATACATGGGCGGATAGGTCAGTTGCAGCCGCTCGCTCCCGTCCACCTTGCTGCGCCACAGTGTGCCCTCGCGGTAGGAAACATAGGTGACCCACTGGCCATCCTTCGAGAAAGCAACATACTCCGCCGAAATGCCGCCGAGAAATGGCGAGAACTGGCCGGTCTTCGCGTCATAACGCATCAACTCGCCGCGGAATGCCTGCCCGATTACAAACAGCTTCTTCCCATCTTTGCTCGGCAGCGGAGAGGACAGCGACAGCGGGCTGGAAGTCAGCGGAATGGGCTGGGCTTCCGAGCGCAGCCAGTTGCCTTCTTGCGGAAGCGCCCAGATCTGACTCTTTGACTGGAAAACAAAATATTTTCCATCGGCACTCCACTTGCCGCAACATTCGTCCGGCGGATCGTGCCAGCCCGCCAGCAGGCGATGCAAATCCGTCCCGGCCGTCGACACTTCCCAGGCCAGTTGCTGGCCAATGGTTCCAGCGCTTTCCGAACTGTCGAACCGCAAGTGGCTGCTGTCCGGCGACCACGTGACATTCTTGATGTCACCCTTCACCGTAAGTATCTTGCGCGCTTCCGTCCCGTCTGCCTTGGCCACGAACAAGTCGCTCAGGTCGCTGTAGGCCAGCATCTTCCCATCCGGAGACCAGGCTGCAGTTTCTCCGGAGGCCTCCCCGAGTCGGCGTGGCGAACCGCCCAGGATTGGCAGCCTCCAGATCGGTCCGCGCGGAGGCGCGCCTCGCCCATCCACTACCAGAAGCTCCGATCCATCCGGAGACAATTCCACCGGAACCATGTCCGCGGACGGCATGATCGGAATCCTTCTCGGCTCGCCGCCCGCCACCGACATCTCCGCAACCCCATGCAACGCGAAGCTTCCGGTACTTCCAACGCCAACGCCTAAGTACAGCCTGGATCCGTCGGTTCCGATCAGCGACTTCGGCTGGCCGTCATGGGTGAGCTGAACATAATTGGCGACTCGCGGAACGGGCGCGGGCCGCATCCAAAAATAAGCCAGCACCAACACGACGAAAACCATCGCCAGCGCCGCGGTGGCGGTTGCCCTCCGCGGGCGCCGGCGATCGTCTCTCTTCGCTCCATCGCTCACGATCGGATGCGCGCCCGTCGGCGTCGCCATCGTGGAATCCGATAACGCCTCCAGCGCAAACGCCAGGTCAGACGCGGACTGAAACCGTTGCTCCGCGTTCTTCTCCAAGCAGCGCCGCACCACTCGCTGCAAAGCCACCGGCGTCTCCTGCGCGAGGTCCGAGATGGGCTTCGGCTCTTCGTTCAGAATCGCGCTCATCGTATCCGCCTGCGTAGGCCGTTCAAACGTCCGCTTCCCCATCACCATCTCGTAGAGGATTGCGCCGAAGGCGAAAATGTCGGCGCGATGGTCGGTCGCCAGTCCCCGCACCTGCTCCGGAGCCATGTACCCCACGGTTCCCATCGCGACGCCGTGCATTGTGACTGTGGGTGCCTGGCTCAGGACCGAATCTTTCCGCGGAATCACCTTCGCCAGGCCGAAGTCCAGTATCTTGATCCGGCCATTTTTGGTGACGAACAGGTTGTCGGGCTTGAGATCGCGATGGACGATCCCTTTTTCGTGCGCCGCCGCCAGCCCGTGCGCGATCTGCACTCCGTAGTCAATCGCCTGGCGCAACGGGAGAGGCCCGCGCCTGACACTCTCGGACAGTGTCGTTCCTTCCAGCAACTCCGACACCATATAGGGCACGCCCGCATACGTTCCCATCGCGTACACGGCCAGGATGTTGGGATGGTTCAGCGCGGCCGCCGCTTTGGCTTCCGTTTCGAACCGCTGTAGGCGGTCAGGTTCCGAAGAGACCAGTTCCGGCAGCACCTTGATGGCGACGTCGCGCTCGAGCCGCGTATCGCGCGCGCGATACACTTCGCCCATGCTGCCCGCTCCAAGCGGGGAAAGAATTTCATATTGACTGAGTCTGGTGCCAGGGGCCAGGGGCATGGGAGTGCCAATTATAGCGCCTAGGTAAATTGCAGCCTCAGAGAAAAGAGGCTCTCGATACCGCAAATGATTGGAATCCAGCGTGCCTCCTGCACACGCTTGCAACTCCCATATCCGAGCCTGCGCAGCAGCCTTGTCCTCGCGATGTGATCGAAATCACACCGGGCTAGCATCGCGGGCGTTATCTTGACACTGGGTCGAAGGCCCTGTACTCTCGCCTGCCATAAAGCCTGCGTACTCGGCCGAAATGGTGTCCGACGTCGTGGCTTATCCTGCGGCCTCTGCTTTCCCCCTCTGGCCCCTGGGCTCCCACGCTGATGCACAACTTTGTAGTGGAGGCTGCATGCCTGCTCTCTCTCCGCTGTCCGCCCCGTCGAACAGCCTTTTCCTGGCGCTGTTCGCGATGGCCGCGCTGTTGTCGGTCACTTCCTGGGCTCAAGGGTTCCCGCCCGTTTCTCCCGAAGATCTTAAGATGACCAGCGAGCCCAAAGCTCCCGGGGCGCCCGCCATCATTTTGTTTCGCGAAGTGGATCGCGATGACAACGGCCGCACCTCGCACGAAGACAACTACGTGCGCATCAAGATTCTCACGGAAGAAGGCCGCAACTACGCCAACGTCGAGATCGAATTCAACAAGGCAAACGAGAGCGTCATCAACGTCCACGCCGCCACCCGCAAGGCCGACGGTTCCGTCGTCGACTTCGACGGAAAAGTGTTCGAAACGACAATCGAGAAAGCGCAGGGCCTGAAGTACCTGGCCAAGACCTTCAATATTCCCAACGTGCAAGTCGGCGACATTATCGAGTATCGCTACACGTACGACCTGAGCGACCAGTACATCTACAGTTCGCTTTGGGTTCTCAGCGACCCGCTGTTCACTCGCTACGCAAGATTCTCGCTTAAACCCTACAAATCCAGCTACTCCAAGATGGGCTTGCGCTGGACCTGGCAAGGGGTTCCCGCCGGCTCGGAGCCCAAAGAGGGGCCAGACCACATTCTGCGCATGGAGGCACACGACATACCGGCATTCCAGGTGGAGGATTACATGCCTCCTCCCAGCGAACTGAAGGCTCGGGTCAATTTCATCTACGAAGACGAATATCTGGATCGCGACGCCGATCAATTCTGGCGGCATGTCAACAAGAAGCGGTACGACTCTCTCGAGTCCTTCATTGACAAGAGGAAGGCGATGGAACAGGCGGTCGGGCAAATCGTGTCGCCCGGCGATCCCCCGGAAGTCAAGCTGCGCAAGATTTACGACCGGGTCCAGCAGATCCGCAATACTTCGTACGAAGTGCAGAAGACCGCTCAGCAGGAAAAGCGCGACAAGGAGAAGCCGGTCGAGAACGTGGAAGAACTTTGGAAGCGCGGTTATGGCGACGGCGTACAGCTTACCTGGCTCTACCTGGCGCTGGTTCGCGCGGCAGGTTTCGATGCGTACGGTGTGTGGGCCTCCAGTCGGAGCCAGTATTTCTTCACTCCCAAGACCATGGAAAACCGGAAGCTAAATTCCAATGTTGTGCTCGTCAAACTCAACGGCAGGGACCTTTATTTCGATCCCGGTGCCGCCTTTACACCTTTCGGAATGCTGACCTGGCCCGCGACCGGCACGCCAGGACTTTGCCTGAACAAGGATGGCGGCACTTGGGTCAAGACGACGCTTCCGGAGAGCTCAGATTCCCGCATTGAACTCGTTTCCAAGCTGCGACTTACTGACTCCGGCAACCTGGAAGGCAAACTGCAAGTTACATACACCGGTCTGGAAGCCATGTACCACCGCCTTGACGCCCGGAACTCTGACTCGGTGGCCCGTAAGAAATTTTTGGAAGAGCGCATCAAGAACCAAATCCCCGTCACCGCCGAGGTTGAACTTACTAATACGCCAGACTGGAGCAACCCCGAAACTCCGCTCGTAGCAGATTTCGACATCAACGTGCCGGGCTGGGCATCCAGCGCCGGGAAGCGCACGTTGATTCCGGCGGCGCTTTTCACTGCTAACGAGAAGCATACCTTCGAACATGCCAACCGCGTTTACCCTATTTACGTCGCTTATCCATACGAAAAGAGCGAAGATGTCACCATCGAACTTCCCCAGGGCTGGCAAGTGAGCAGTGTTCCGCCGCCCCAAACGCGCAACGGCCATGTTGTCTCCTACGCTTTGAAAGTCGACAAGGACGGCACCACGCTTCACATGACGCGGAAACTAGCTTGGGGCTTTCTCCTGCTCGATCGCAAGTATTACCCCGCGTTGCGCGAATTCTTTCAATTGGTGAGGACCGGAGATGATCAACAAATTGTTCTGCAAGCCACGGCAGCTTCTGCCAGCAACTAGCCGGCGGCTCCTGCTCATTGTTTGTGCCGCAGTCGCCCTTTCTGCCGGGGCGACGCGCGCCAGGGCCGGCGATGCCCCAGCGTGGATGCACGCCCAGGTGAATGCGCCCCTGCCCGCACATGATGAAAAGACGGACGCCGTTCTTCTTTATTCCGAGACCAACGTCACCGTCATCTCCACCGATAAGATCAAAACCACGGTTCGCGAAGCCTACAAGATTTTGCGCCCGAATGGACGAGACCACGGTACCGTCTACGTTTATTTCAACCCTGCGCGCAAAATCAAGAGTCTGCACGGCTGGTGCATCCCCGCTCAGGGCAAAGACTATGAGGTCAAGGATAAGGATGCGGTAGACCGTGCTCTTAATGGCGGCGGCGAACTCGTCGATGACGTGAAGGTCCGTGTGCTCACCATCCCCGCGCCTGATCCCGGCAATATTGTTGGCTATGAATATGAAGTGGAGGAACGTCCGTTCTTTTTGCAGGACATGTGGTATTTCCAGGAGACTGCTCCGGTGCGCGAAACCCATTATTCCTTACAACTTCCGCCGGGTTGGGAGTTCCGCGACTTCTGGTTGAACCATTCCGAGGTGAAGCCCACCGAAACCGGAAACAATCTGTGGCAATGGACGGTTTCTGATGTAAAAGAGATCCGCCATGAACCCGCGATGCCGCCTTATCTGGGAATCGCCGGCCAAATGATCGTCACCTTCTTTCCGCCCGGAGGAAAAGCCGCGAACGGTTTTGCCGCGTGGGACGATATGGGGAGATGGTACGGCACCTTGCTAACCGGGAGGGTGGAGGCTTCTCCTGAGATCAAGCAGCAAGTCGCGACCCTCATCGCGGGCAAGAACACTCCAGTTCAGAAGATGCAGGCCATCGCGCAATTCGTGCAGCATGACATTCGTTACGTTGCGATTGAACTCGGTATCGGCGGCTGGCAACCTCATCCGGCTTCGGAAGTGTTTTCCCATCGCTATGGGGACTGCAAGGACAAGGCCACCCTTATGCGCGCCATGCTGCATGAAATCGGCGTCGACTCCTATCATGTTGTCATCAATACCCGGCGCGGCGCGGTCACCCGTCAAACCCCAGCCCACCATGGTTTTAACCATGCGATCGTTGCCGTCCAATTGCCCGAAGGGCTCAAAGATCCTGCTCTGGTGGCTGTAAGGGAGGATCCCAAACTCGGCAAGATTTTGTTTTTCGATCCCACTGACGAGATCACTCCTTTTGGGCAGATTCGCGGAGAATTGCAGGACAACTATGCGCTGATGGTGACTCCCGAAGGTGGTCAACTCATTCCCTTGCCCCAACAGCCCTCAGCTATGAACAGCATCGAGCGGACTGCCAAGATGACTCTCGATGCCGGAGGCACCCTCAAAGGCAGTGTCAAGGAGGTACGCCTCGGCGAGCGAGCGGCAACCGAGCGGTACGCCCTCATGAAGGTTTCCAACGATGCAGACCGTGTCAAGCCCATCGAAACTCTGCTCTCGAACTCGATGTCTAATTTCCGCCTGACCCACGCTACATTCACCAACCTGCAGCACATTGACCTGCCCTTCGGCTTCGACTACTCGTTCGAGTCCGACCACTATGCCAAAAATGCCGGCGGACTGCTGCTGGTGCGTCCCCGCGTACTCGGCAACAAAGCCTTCGGTTACCTTGAGACCAAAGAACCCCGCAAGTTCCCCATTGAATTCGAGGGGCCCGCGCGCGACGTCGACACCTTCGAGATCGCGATTCCTGCCGGGTACGAAGTGGACGACATGCCTCCCCCCGTCGACGCCGATTTCAGCTTCGCCAGCTACCATTCCAAGACCGAAGTGAACGCCGGCGTGATACGCTACACCCGGACTTTTGAAGTCAAGGAACTGAGTTTGCCGGTCGATCGGGCTGACGAACTCAAGCGCTTTGACCGCGCCATCACGGGAGATGAGCGCAATACGGTGGTGCTGAAAGCGGTCGCCCGCTAAGGCTATCCGACCGGAGACCTTTTGAAGCTGCTGCTGGAAACCCGCGACGTGGGACGCGTCACCATCGTCCGCTGCAAAGGGCGCATCGTGGCCGGGGGAGAGGCGGAAGCCCTGCGCGCTCACGTCGCCCATCTGTTGCGCGACCGGCGCTCGATCGTTCTCCATCTGGGCGAGGTCGTGTTCATCGACAGCAGCGGCTTGGGAACCATGGTGCGCACCCTCACCAGCACGCGCCAGGTGCATGGCGACCTGAAACTCTGCGATGTTCCAGCGCACGTCCAGAAAGTGCTGCAGTTGTCCCATCTCACCAAATTGTTTGACTCCCACGAATCGGAAGATCACGCCGTGGCTGCGTTTTACCGCAAGCCCGTCCAGGCCGAGCAGCCCGTCTCCATGGGACGAAGCGTCTTGTGCGTCGATCGCAATGTCGACGTGGTTACCTACGTTCGCGAACTGCTGCATCGCGCCGGATACGATGTCCACACCAGCAACAACCTGCGCGATGCCCTGATCCTGATGCGCGTCAGCCGTTTTGATTTGTTGCTGCTGGGTGCGGAACTCAGCGCCTCGCCTGCGACCGCGAAGTCATTCCACGATGCCTGCGCCAGCGTGCCGGTCGTCGAACTGGGAAGCGAGTTCTCCACCCTCGAAGCCGGCCAAGCCGCCAGCGCCCTCCTGGAAAAAATTGCCACACAACTGCAGCCCGCGTCATAAAGCAAGCACCACCTCCGCGCCCGGCCGCATCCCCTTCGACAATAGCCCCTGCTCGGGGGTGTGCAATTTTGAACAGACAGAACAGCGTGCATCCGTGCAACCTCATTCATAGGTTTGGCATGCTGGGCTAGCTGTCGCGTGTCAGCGCGTAGGTGCGAAACTTACCGGTTGGACATGCCACTCGTAGCTTGGGCCTGATGTTGGCAGGAGGCCACCATGATCCCGACGTCTCCCACCAAGAAGGTCATTCTCTGCATCGATGACGACGACGCCATCTTGCGCTACGAGACGGCTCTGCTTGAAAGAAATGGGTACGACGTTCTCACCGCAACTTCGGGGGAACAGGGGTTGAGACTTCTGGCCATGTGCCACTTCGATGCCGTGCTCCTCGACTACGAGATGCCCGGAGTGAAGGGGCATGAAGTTGCCTCTGAAATGAAGCTCATGCGACCTGGCCTGGTGATCATCCTCCTTTCCGGCAGCGAGGTGCCCATGCAGGCGCTCGCCCTGGTGGACGCTTTCCTGCCGAAACTGGAAACCAGCCGCGAACTGCTGCCCATGATCGCAGAACTCTGCAGCCGGGGTCCTGACCCAAATCGCAAGCAAGAGAGCGCTTAGCCCCGCGGAACCTGGAGCAGAACCCTCATGCCCCGGCGGGGCGAAAGAGAAACCCATGACACTCACGCCTCACGCGAATGCCTCACGCGAATGCGTCCGTTACCGTGGAAGAGCGGCCCTTCCAGGGCCGCGTAAGGCGTCGAGAGACCGTCGGCCTTCAGGCCCTGAGGCGATACAATCCACGGCATGTCGAATCGACGTGAGCAACTGAAGCCGAAGGTGCGGCAGGTAAAGGGAGTTCTGACGAAAATCACCAGTTATCTCGATCAGCAGTGGATTTGTCCCCGTGGGGGAAGGTACCTTGATGCGACTGTCTTAACTCTCTTGTCGAAGAGTCTGGCGCTGGCGCGGAGTACGGTCTGCCTAGTCCAGAACGGTTTTGGTGAAGAGGCGTTTGCGGCCTCGCGTACTCTGCTCGAGCTTGCACTGACCTTGCGCTACATAACAAACGGGGCCAATCCCGAGCTTCGGGCGAAAAGATACGTTCACTTCGTTGCAAAGATAAAAATGGAGTATGGTGCGAGGGCAATCGAACAACTCGCTTGGACTCAAAAGACCTTGCGGGAAACAGCTGCTTCCTACAAAGAATTCCAAGCATTGAAACGCAAGTACCCTAAGCAGAGCTGGCTACAGGCTAGCAAGAAACACGCAAAGGGTATCTGGACTATGGCAATGGAGCCAGATCGGTTCGAGAAGGTCGCCATCGTCGACAGGAAGGGTAAGCCTGTGCTAAACAAACGCGGGAAGCCCAAGACGAAGCCGTTCACTTGGGAGTTCGACTACAGGATCATTTATTTCTGGACGTCACAATTCGTGCACGTGACCATTGACAGCCTTGATAACCATGCTGCAACGCCGGACAAAGTGTTCAGGGTCTACGATCCTCAAACTGGAACTCCCGTCCGCAACGCTGACATCGGCACGACGGCGCTCTTCAACACCGTGGTTACCATGCACAAGATTCTTATTGCTGCATTCCGTGGTATCGGGCACGAGTTCCCGCAAGAACTTTCAAAGCCGCTTGAGGCGTGCGTGAAATCGCTTACGTGATTTTGCATCCCAGGGGATCGGCCACCCGCGGCGTCGTTACAAACAGAGGCTGCTCCGCACCTTGGCAGTTTTCGACGGTGGCGTACCGCAAGAAACACTACTCGGACTTCTCAGGACTGTAACGTACCATCGTTGGCTCCGAGATCGCTTCCATCCCCACCAACCCTCCATCCACCACGTCCTCGATCCGCGCGCGCAGCCAGCGATTTGCCTCGTGCCTTCCGCGCAGGCGCAGCTTCAGGTAATTGTCGGTGAGGGCTTCGGTGAACTCGCCGGTGGCGTCACTGCCGGCGACATGCAATGTGATCGCGTCTACTTCTTTGCCGATGAAGCTGCGCATGAATGCCAACTTCTTCCCGGCCGCCAACTCGCGCAAGATGCGGTTCCGCTCGCGGGCCAGGTGGACCGGAACTTGATTCGTCATCGCCGCCGCCGGAGTTCCCGGGCGCGCGGAGTAGGTGAAAACGTGCAGGTAGGTGAACGGCAAGTCTTCAATCATCCTGCGCGTCGCTTCGAATTCAGCGTCGGTTTCGCCGGGAAATCCGACCATCACGTCGGCGCCGATGGCGGCGGTGGGCATGGCGGCGCGAATCTTTTCGATCTTCTCCCGATAGTGCCACGGACGATACTTGCGATGCATGCGCCGCAACACCGCGTCGCTCCCGGATTGCATGGGAACGTGCGCATGCCTGGCGATGCGCGGAGACGAAGCCACCAGAGAGATGAGCTCGTCGCTCCAGTCCATCGGCTCGACCGAAGAGATGCGGAGTTTTTCGAGCGCAGTCTCGGAGAGAATGGCGCGGAGGAGAGCTGTCAGTCCTTGGTCGTTAGTCGTTGGTTGCTGGCGCGCCTTGCTGATCGCTGAACGCTGAGAGTTGATGGCTAAGTCCCGTCCCCATCTCCCCAGATTGATTCCGCTGATCACAACCTCGCGATAGCCGGACTCGACCAGGCCACTCACCTCGCGCAGGATTCGATCGATCTCGAGCGAGCGGCTCTGTCCTCGTACATAAGGGATCACGCAGAAGGAGCAGCGGTTGTCGCATCCGTCCTGGACTTTGAGATTGGGGCGCGTACGTTCATTCGCGGCATCGAAGACGGGCGCGGCCAGCAGTTCCGTGTGCGCGAAGATGTCGGAGACGAAGATGGGGCTTCCGCCTTCCGGTTCCCGGCTTCCGGGCGAAGCTGTCAAGGTGGTCAGAGGAACGAATGCAAGTCCCTCAGGGGCTAAAGCCCTGGGATGAGAGGCAGCCTCTATCGCAGCGCTGGAAGCGCTGCGCCACCCAACATTCGAAGCGTCACGCCGCTCAAAAACCGAGCGTCGCGTTGCTCAGATTCACCCGTTGACTTGGCCGCGGTGCTGCCGACGATCTCCGCGAGTTGGTGCTTGTGCGAGTTCCCAATGACGAGACTGACGCCCGGCAGCGCCGCAATTTCTTCCGGTGCGCGCTGGGCGTAGCATCCGGTTACTACGATCCGCGCATCGGGATTCTGCCGGCGCACCCGGCGGATCGCGGCGCGCGCATCCTGATCGGCGCCCGCGGTCACGGTGCACGTATTCATCACCACCACGGAAGCTTCGGCAGGAGTAGAGGCGCGTGCTATGCCACGCTCCTCGAACTGGCGTTCGAGAGCGGCGCCGTCAGCCTGGGTGGCGCGGCAGCCAAAGTTCTCTACATAATATCCAGCCACATCCCTATGGTAACGCAACGCTCCGCATCACCGAGGGGCAGCACGGTCAAAAGCCTGCGGGCCTTAGTGCCCGCGCCCCACTTACGCCGAGGCCGCAGTCCTGCGCGACTGGAAGCACTCACGGCAGAAGACGGGGCGGCCTTGCGTGGGGCGGAAAGGGACAGTGGTCTGTTTTCCGCATCCCGAGCAGGTGGCCTGAGTCTCGACCTTGGTGTAGCGATAGGTCTGTCCGGGCGCAGGGGGTGCACCCAGCACAGAAACCCGCTTGGTCTTGCAGGCTTTGCAACGTTTGGGCTCGTTCTTGAATTGCTTGTCGTGAAAGAAAAGCTGTTCCCCGGCGGTGAAAATAAAATCACCCCCACAGTCGATACACTTCAGCACCTTGTCCTGGAATTCCATTGAGGATGGCTCCTTCAGCCCGTTTCCGCGCGCCCACCCGCGGGGAAAGAAACTGCGGTGGTTCACCGAAAATACAGGTTGTATACAACTCCCCCTCGTTACCGCCCCTTGGACTCGGCCCGCCACGCGCCCAGGAGGGGCGGTGGGTACAAACTATCGTAGCTTTTATGCCGGAAGATATGAGTATGAAATATCCCTGCTGCAGCTCAAGATGGTGGGGGCCAGATTGAGCAGAGCCGCCCCGGGAAGGAGCGGCTCTTTGCTGCGTTAGTCCTGTTCTTTGCGCGTTTTCTTGCGAGCTCGCTTGCGAGCGAGAGCAGCTTTGACCCGCTTCTTCTCGCCGGGCTTCAGGTAAAAGGAGTGGCGCTTGACCTCCTTGATAATGTCTTCCTGTTGCACCTTGCGCTTGAAACGGCGCAGAGCGTTCTCGAGGGATTCTCCCTCTTGAAGCCTTACTTCTGCCAAACTGACACACCCCCAAACCCGTCCGGATGGACCGAATAGTTATTACAAGGATTTGACCGCAAGTCAAGAGGAGGGGTCGAAATTTCTGAACGGGAGAGGGGGTGGATCATTTTGAGACGTTCTTAACGGGTGGGTCCAGGACATCGCCTGGGGGCCCGTCAAGAGCATCGGCAGCGACAACGTCAGCGGCAAAATCAAGGGCAACACCAAGTTCAACGGCCGCGGGCGGGGGCGCCCGCGCCACATGGGACTTGTAGGAAGAACAGGAAGAGTGCGGTGGGCCAGAGTTGCAGGAAGAGGCGGGTCAGGGAGAAGCGCAGGTGCCAGTAGAGGTCGTAGGGGGTGATCAGGTAGACGGCAAAATATCCGGCGAGAGTGAGGGCCAGTGCCAAGATAGAGGAGCGAAGGCCGGGCTCCGATCTCCGGTCGGCATCGCCTACTGCGAAGTAGAACCCGATCAACACGAGCGTGCCCGGAACCAGCAGCCAGTGTCCGAAACGGAAGAATCCTTTGGCGTACCACTTAAGGATGGCCCAATAGCGGGAGGGATCGAGCAGTTTGTGGAGCGTGGTGGATGGATCGGAGAACAGGTCTCCTGGTGGCATGGAGAGTTTGAAGCAGGCGATCAAGAGCAACGCGGGAGCGAGGGCGGCGACGAAAGCCGCGAGAGCGAGCCAGCGATCACGCGGGCTTGGCGGCGTACTTTGGAGAGAAGCGTCGTGGGAAATTCTGGCCCGAACGAGAATCAGTAGGCGTGCCAGAAGGATCGCGCCGAGGAAGAGCAGGCCTTCGTTCTTGGTCCACGCGGCGAAACCAGCTGCCAGACCCGCGAGGACGAGGATGCGGGGAGAGCGTGAGGTCTCGCGGTCATGAAGACAGAGCAGGGCAACGGTAGCGAGAACGAAGAAAGACAGAGGGACGTCGGCGTACTGCGAAGCTCCCTGCTCAACGAAAAAAGGTGTTGCCATCAGGGCGAGGCTGGCCATCATAGCCAAGGTGCGGCAGCGGAGTAGGGAAAGCGAGGAGAACAACAATCCGACGGTGCTGCAGGTGAAGAGAAAGGCGATGACGGCCGGGACGTACGGGTCATCACGACCGAGGAATGTCCAGAAATGGGCTACGGCGGCAGGAAGAAGCAGCGGGTAGTCGGGATGCGACCAGGGAATGAGGGCGCTGAATCCGTCGCGCCAGTGAGGACCGGCGCGAAACAGAAAGCGGGCGTGGAGATTCCAGATGGCGAAGGCGTCCCACCCGTCGCCGTGGGGATGTGCGCGCAGGCGCATGACCGCAGAGTAGAGAGCGGCGCCCAGGGCGATGGCGAAGGCCGCGGTGAGCGTGCCCTGAAGCCATGATGGAGCGTTGAGTCTTTCTGGGGATGGTGAAAAGGCGCTCGCGGTGGTGGAGCGATGGCGAAGGAGTAAGAATCCGGCGAGGAGCAGCGTGAACACCAGAAGATCGACTGCGAGCAAGCTGGTAATTCCGTACACGCGCCAGAGGAAGAAAACAACAGAGAAGATTCCGAAGCCGAAGCCAACCGACAGCGATGCACGCAGCAGCCAGTCCGATGCGAGGGGTGCGCGGCGCGGACCGCCCAGCGAGACGAGCGCCAGCCCGGAGGCGAAGCAAAGGAGCGCAGCCAGCGCGAGCGCCATTTACTGGACGTCCTTGTTGGCGAAGAGCAAGACTCCGTTGCCGAAGTCTTTCATCAATTGCAGATTGCCGGATGGAGGTGTGGGCGGGGGCACCGGGAAGTTGCCGACAACCAACCGATGATTCGAGGAATGATCGACGACCAGCGGGGTAAGCGCGTATTGCGCGAGGTAGTAATCGGCGACGGCGGGGTTGCCGGATTCTCCGATGTAGCCGACGACGCCTTGGGGCGGGAGCGCCGCTTTCAGAGCGGCGAATCGCTGGTCGGCGCCTGTGGCCGGGTCGTCAGGGAGTCGGCGGGTGGGTGCGTCGATGAGGACGCGGACCGTGGACAACATGCAGCAAAGGACGAAGACCAACGTGGCGATGGCGATTCGGGAAGTCAAGGGCGGGGAAAGTTGGTGCATGGGTAGATTGGTGAAAAGCTGGCAGCATTATACGTCGGGGTGTGGGGGAGCCGGAGAGAGAACGATTTCGACGTCGCGCGGTTCCGACCTTCTGCAAGAGGGGCTGACCTCGTGGGAGAGAACTAAAGACATCCGCAAAAAGCGTGGATCACATCGTTCTTCCTGAAAGCAAAAAGATGGCTGCGGAATTCATTCGCTGGAAGAGAGGGGTGGACCTGTGTTCTGCCGCACTCGCGGTTTCACCGTGTTGGTTTTGACGATCTGTTTCACCCTGCAGTTCGGCCGCGGGCAGGAACCTTCGCGGTGCGCCCTGTCGGGAAGAATCACCAACAGCCCGGCCACCGGGATTGCAGTCAGGCTGAAGCCCGTCGAGAAAAATCCCTTGGCCCTCTATGACGGCTATTCCACCCGGGTGGCATCCGACGGGAGCTTCCACTTCGAAGACATCGTCCCGGGAAAATATTGGGTGGTGGCGGAGGGCAGCGATTTTGTGCCGTCCGAGAGCGGGGCGGCGGAACCGGGGCAGAGAGGCGTGCCGGTTGAGCTGAGCGCAGGGCAGCACCGCAAAGGAGTCGAGATCACGCTGGTGCGGAAACGTCTGGTGTGCGGCAAAGTCACCGATGTCCAGGGCCTTCCCATCCCGCAAACCGAGGTTGACGCTTACGCCCATCTCAAGGGAACGAGCTGGCTTACCTACGACGATCCCGAGGGCATGAGAACGGTCACCGACGTCAGCGGGAGGTATCAGTTCGATCTGGATCCGGGCGAGTACTTCATTCGAGCAGGCATGTACACCTGGTTCTCCGGAGAGAGCGACCTCACGCAAGTACAAGCGGAGAGCCTGGCCTATGCGGAACCGGTCGAGGTAGGACCGGCCGGGGAGACGCAGTGCCGCGACGACATTCATGTGGGACCGCGCGTGGGGTGGATGCAGAGGCACATCCGGGGCACGATCGCAGACGACCCGGCGCGAACCGGCGACCTGGTGCTGTCCCTTCTGGAGGTGAGCCGCACGGGTGCGATGCGCCCCTACTGGGATTGGCTGAATCCGGGGCGCACGTTCGACATCACGGTGGCGCCGCCTGGCCGTTACCGGCTCACGCTGTCGATTGGGCGTTTTCCGCAAACCTGGGCGGGTCCGCCTCCGGATTTTCATGTACTGGCTTCGCAGGACATCACGCTCGCTGCTGATGCAGATGTGAATGGAATCGTTCTGCGGGCGGACGCGCTGACCTCGCTCAGCGGCCGGGTGAAGATGGAAAACCTTACTCCGCGCACAGCGTGCCCCACGGAAGGAAAAATGCGCGTAAGCATCCAGAAAGACGACGACGGCCAGTTCCAGCAGATGGAACTGGGCGCGGACGGGACTTTCAGGTTCGATCAGGTTGCGCCGGGCAAGTACAAGGTGCGGCTCTATCCCCTTCTGCGCGGTCAGACGTACGTAAAGTCCATGGTGCTTGACGGGAGCGCAGTGGGGGGCAGGGAGGTCAACCTCTCGGCAGCCAACTCGCACACACTGGAGGTGGTGTTGAGCGGAGACCCAGCGGGCGCGCCGGGACGCCTCACCCCGGACGACCCGGCAGAGCGTTATGAAGAAGACTGGGCCCATCCGAAAGCGTCGGTGTCGGGCACGGTCAGCCATGCGATCTCCGGCAACGCGCCCTGGGTGAAACTGTGGGCGGTGCGCTTCAACTCGGATCGTTCGTATGAGTATTCGACCAAGCCGGCGCCTGATGGCACCTTCCGTTTCGACAACGTGGACCCGGGAATTTATCTTCTGCTGACGCAAGGCGAGGGCTACTCGATTTCCGAATACGGCGCTCAGTATCCGGGTCTTGAAGGTACGGCAATTGTGCTCAAAGCCGGACAGAAGCTGGAAAAAATAAAGTTGACGGCTGCTCCGAAAAAGCCCAGCCTCTGCGGAAAAGTGACCGCCGAAAACGGCCAGGCCCTGGCGAATATGAATATTGTCGCCTGGCGGCAAACGAAATGGGGAGGGTATCGAATCCCTTCCGATGCGGTGACCGACGGCGCCGGGAATTTCCAATTCCTCGATTTGAAATCTGGCAGATACTTCATCTGGGCCGAGTCGGACGCACCTCCGCGTGAGAGTTCCGGCCAGCAACTGACGTACTTTCCCTCTTCGCCAAACCTGGACGGCGCCCAGCCAATTGAGGTTGGCTTCGAGCCCGACCTGACGTGCCACCACAATATCCGAATGCGGGGCGCGTCCGCGTTTCACGTTCGCGGCAAAGTGCCGGAAACGTTGCCACACGAGGTTGGGGAGTTCTTTATCGTGTCGTTGATTGAAACGAACGCCGCGGGGGGCGAGCACTGGAGCCATGTGCAGCCTGGCGTGGAGGGTGGAGGTGCTTTCGATTTCGCCAACGTTCGTCCGGGCCGCTACCGGCTTCGACTTAACGGTCCCTATAAGCCGCCGAATGGTCCTGGAATCTACTCTGGCCCGTGTGGGCCGCCTTCACCGCCTGTGATCGCGTCTCAGGAGATCGTCGTCGTTGATCGCGATCGGAAAGATGTGGCGATCGACCTGAATTCACTTGTTTCGTTGAGCGGCGAAGTTCAGTTTGAAGACATTCCGAAGGAGTTGACCGGCTTCAAAGTGGAGTCGCAGATGATTTCGTTGTCGGTGGAGAACGCGTTATGCGCCACACGATCAGGTCCTTTGAGTTCCGCGGGTGCATTTGCAATGGAGCGACTGGAAGGGGGAATGTACCGTGTGGACCTCGGCGTTCGAGGGCCGTTGTACATAAAATCGATGCGGCTGGACGGACAGTGGATCGAAGGCGCGCACATCACTCTAACGCCGAAGCGGACATCGAAATTGAGCGTGGTGGTCAGTGGCAAGGGAGGAGAAGTAAACGCGGTGGTCGCCCCGAGCGAGCCTCCGGCGGAAGACTACCGGTATGAAGAACCATGCCGGTCGAGGATGGCGGTGGGGCCATTCACATTCTTGATTCCCGACCGGTTCCCAGCGGATGGATCGGGAATCATCACCGGCGCGCGAACTCAGGAAGGCTTCTTCGAGATGAAGGGAGTTGCTCCCGGCCGCTACCACGCGGTGGCGGGCGATAATTTTGGTTTGCTGGGGGCGCTGTCTCCGTTCGGCGAGTCCGCATGGGCGAATCCAGAATTTTTGCGGGCAGTCGCAATGCTGGGGCAGAGTGTGGAGGTCGCAGCCGGGGAAAAGATCAAGGTGAGGGTGCGGAGTGCAACGGCGGAAATTCAGGGCCTGCTGGCTCAACAAAAGCAGGAGGTCAGGATCGGTGACCATTGCGCTGCTTCGTGCTCCTATGACGAGTTCTGGACCGGCAACAAAACGAGGCCGGCGCAGAAATAGATGTCTCAACCGTCCCTAGATTGAAACTCGGATCGGAGAGCGAGGACTGCTGTCAATCGAGCCAAAAGCTTTTGACCGCAGAGATCGCGAAGAGCTGCGGGGAGATCGCGAAGAAGGCGGGGAGTGAGTTCGGATGCTGGCGGCGGGCGCGGGCGGGGGCGCCCGCGCCACATGAAGCGTTAGAAAATGAATTTCACGGCCAGCTGGATTTGCCTGGGGGCGTAGGCGGCGTTGGGCTTCATGAAGTTGTTGGGAAGCTGGTAGTAGCCGGGGTAGGGTGCGATGTTGGCTGGTGACGGAGTTTTGCACGAACGTGGTGGCGGAGGCGACCATGCCGTTGGAAGTGATGGCGACGCGCTGGTTGTCGCGATTGAGGAGATTGAAGGATTCGGCGACCAGGTTGAGCTTGTAGCGTTCGCCGAAGCGTAGGGATCGGGTGAGGCGGAGATCGGTGGTGGCGTAGTCGGGTCCGGTGAAGGCGTTGCGGCTGTAGCCGGGGAGACGGTCGTTGAGGTCGTTCGAGTCCTGGTTGGGATCGCCGGAGACGGTGGCGTTGAAGGGGCGTCCGGTGCCGTAGTTGACGACGGTGGAAATTTTCCAGTCGTTGAAGATGTGGCCGAGAAATTCGTGGCCGCGATGGAAAGAAGTGTGGCTCGGCGGAGAAGGCGGCGACCAGGCGATGGCGCTGGTCGGTGACGCTGGGTCCGCGCTCGGCGCTGGGCACGTAGGAATTCTGCACGGTGGCGGGTTGTCCGGCGACGAGGGCGTCCTGGCCGTCGTCGATGGCGCGGGCGTAGGTGTAGGAGAAGCGCAGATAGGTTCCGCGGGCGACGCGGCGATTGATGGAGAGGGTGGCCCCGTTGTAATAGCTGGAGGCGGCGCTTTGGAATTCGTTGATGGCGCCGAGTTGCGGCGATGGGGCGTCCGAGCGGGTTGATGCAGGGCGGCCAGGGGCAGTCGAGAGTGCGGCTGAATTGCCAGGTGGCGAAGGAATCGACGGTGTAGTAGCCGCCGGTAAAGATGGAGCCGGTGGAATCGAAGATGGGATAGGTTGAGGCGACGGGCTTGGGCAGGTTTACATCGAGCGCGCGGATCAGGTGTTCGCCGCGAACAGTTGAGCAACGACACGAGCCACGGTGGTGTGGTCGGCCACTTCCTTCTCGAGGGTGATGTTGGCTTGCTGCACGCGCGGGGTGACGAAGTTGGGAGCGAAGGCGGAGACATCATTGGTGACGCCCTGGGTGAATCCCGCAGGGCAGCGCGCAGTTGGCCGCATAGAGCGGGCAACTCACTAGAGGATTGGGATAGGTGGGGAAGACCTGGTGGTCGTAGTAGTTCGTAGTTGTTGAGAAAGAGGCTGGCGTCGGTGATGCCGTTTTCGGTCTGGATGATCGAGTTGTAGATCTGGGGAATGCGGACGAAGAAGATGCCGTATCCGGCGCGGACGACGAGGGGACGCTTGTTGCCGAAGGAGTAGGCGAGTCCGGCGCGCGGGGCGAAGTTGTAGGGCTGGAAGGGAACTTTGCCCGGAGGGCGGGAACAGCGGGTTGGAGACGAGTCCGGCGGTGGTGAAAGTCTGGAGGTCCCAGCGGACGCCGAGATTCACGGCGAGGCGGTTGGTGACGCGGATGGTGTCCTGGGCGAAGGCGGCGTATTCGTTGGTGTCGGGATGCGAGGTGGCGCTGCCGAAATTCTGCAGGTAGTAGTGCGGGACTTCGTGGGCGTAGGCGCGGAGGGGCGTGAGTTGCAGGCCGGACTTGCATGGGTTCGAAGGTGAAGGGATTGACCTTGATCGGGATAGAAAAGATATTCGCCGCTCTGCTGGTGGGGAAAGAAATCGTAGATCCAGGTGAGGAGGGCGTCGCCGCCGAACTTCCAGGAATGGCGGGAGCCCTCGAGGCTGACGGTTTCGGCGAGGTGGAGACGATGCTCGCGGGTCTGGCGCGGCAGAATGTTGGAGCGTCCCATGCCGTCGAGGATGGTGGGAATCTTTACCAGCACGTCGCTGGTGTTGCTGTAGGACTGCTGGCGATCGCGGGAGAACTGGCGCGCGGAAATGGCTGATCCAGCGCGGGGTGAAGGCTGAGGTCAGGGAGAGCGATGCGGTTTCGGTGGAGACGACTTCCTGCCGTTGTTGCTGATCGAATCGTAGGTGACGGGGCTGCCGGGATCGAGGAAAACGTTGTTCGCTCCCCAGTAACGCGTGGTGTTGACGCGCAAGCGCGAGTTGATGGCGGGGAGTGAGATTGATGTCGAGCTTGGCGTAGGAGGAGTTGCCGATTTGCGCGGCGGGATATTCTCCGGCGAGCGAGGTGAGTTGCGCGGCGGCGGCGAAGACCAGGGCTTGATCGGTGGCTTCGTAGTCTCCGGGGAGTAAGGGTCCGGTGCCGGCTTGGGGCACGACCTGCGAACTGCCATTGAGGAATTCGACGACGTTGGGAACGTGGAAGATGTGCTGATCGAATCCGGCGAAGAAGAAGATCTTGTTGCGCTTGAGGGGGCCGCCGATGGTGCCTCCGACCTGCTGCTGACGATTGTGCGGCTTGAACGCGAGGAAGGGATTGGTGGCGCCGAAGGAACTGTCGCGAAGATAGTAGAACGCGGTGCCGTGCACGTGATTGGAGCCCGACTTGGTGACGACGTTGATGACGGCGCCGCCGGAGCGTCCCTGTTCAGCGCCGTAGGCATTGGAGGAGACGCGGAACTCCTGCACGACTTCGGTGGAGAACTGGTAGGGAGCGCGGTAGCGTCCGCGGGCCTGGGCGAAGAAGGCATTGTTGTAGTCGCTGCCATCGACGAGGGTGGTGTTCTGGAATCCGCGAATGCCGCCGAAGGAGAGATCGCCGTTGGTGGCCGAGGTGAGGCTGCGAGGATCCTGGGTGACGCCGGGGGAGAACAGGGCGAGATCGGAGAAGCGGCGGCCGTTGAGGGGGAAATCGTTCAGGGCGCGTTCGTCGAGGAGGGTGGAGACGGCGCTGGGCTGGGTTTCGACCAAGGCGGGCGCGGCGGAGACGGTGACATTTTCACGGGCGCCGGCGATGGTGAGGTGGAAGTCGAGTTCGGTGGCGGCCGCCGACATCCACGTGCAGTTGGGGCGTGACCTGGGGAGACATGCCCTGGGCTACGACGCGGGCGGAGTAATCGCCGGGCGGCAGCAGGTCGAAGGCGAAACCGCCTTCGGCGTCGCTGGTGGCGGTGATAGCGCAGCGCCGGTCGCGGTGCTGACGATGACAATGGAGGCGTGCGCGATGCGGCCTCCGGTGGAATCGAGCACGGTGCCGCGGATCGCTCCGCGTGGCGTCCTGGGCCGCGAGAGGCGTGGCGAGCAGGATTCTGAGAGTATGAGAAGAGAAGAAATGCGCGTCGCAAACATAGGTCGCCCCTGCAATGCCGGATGAAAACTCGGAGGGACGAACCGACGCGCGTTAACCGGACGCGAGGCGGGAAAGTCCGCGGAGAAGTGCCGGAGGGAGCATTCTTAAGCCATGCGCGGCCGGAAGGCTTCTCCGCGGGAAATGGAGAAACCAAGTTCTGTATAGCATGGGTGGGAGAAGAGTTCTGTGATCGGAGAGGACTTTTTTGGGATTGTTCCCGGAGTGGGAATGGAAGGTGTTCATCACCGTTCGACTCCGCTCCGGGCAGGCTCCGGACACGGAGGACACAGAGGGGTAATCCGGTGATGATCGTGTTTCACCTTGGCGATTCGAGACGACACGCCTGTCGAGCTGTCGCTCGACGGACAGCCGAGGGCGGCTGTCCTCACATGGTTCTTCGGGAACGGGGACACGGCGGCCCTTACGCCGGACTGCGCTCTCGTGGTATTTTCAATTTCCTTTCGAAACTGATCGAGCTATAATGATTCGATCCTATAAAGGTGTGAGGCCGACGATTCCGGCGACTTGTTATGTCGACGACTCGGCGCAGATTATTGGCGACGTGGTGCTGGGCGAACACGCTTCGGTGTGGATGAATGCGGTGGTGCGCGGGGATGTGCATGAGATCCGCATTGGGGCTCACTCCAATGTGCAGGACAACAGCGTGCTGCACGGGATGAAGCAGCAGTGGGGCGTGTATCTCGGCGAGTACGTGACGGTGGGGCATTCGGTGACGCTGCATGGATGCGTGATTGAGGATCGGTGCCTGATCGGGATGGGGATCGATCATTCTGAATGGAGCGCGGATTGGGGCGGGATCGATTATCGCGGCGGGGACGCTGATTCCGGAGAAGACGGTGGTCGAGCCGGGATCGTTGTGGATGGGGTCTCCGGGGAAGTTCCGGCGGAAGCTGGAGACGGCGCGAGGACGAGACGATTATGCGGTATGCGCGGAATTATCTTGGGTATAAGGATGAGTATTTGAGGGAGAGGTGAGCGTGCGATCAGGGTGGGCGTCAGGCATCAGGCGAAATCGAAGCGTCCCAGAGGGGCGCCTGATAGTAGCCCGGCGGTTCAACGCCGGGTATGCGTGACGAAGGAGAATCCCCGTCCCGTAGGGACGGTTGAAATCATCCGCGCGGAGTTTAGGTGCATTTCAGCCGTGCCTACCGCACGGGCGTTCGTGAGCGCACTTTACCCGGCGTTTGAGAACGCCGGGCTACGATCGAGCGCGTCCCTTCGGGACGGCAGACTGAAGGAGAACGAATGATTAAAGCGGTGCGAGGAACGCGGGACCTGCTGCCGCCGGAGACGGCGCTGTGGAATTTTGTGGAGGCGGCGGTGCGGGATGTGTTCCGCGCTTACAACTTCCAGGAGATTCGCACGCCGATTTTCGAGGAGACGGAGCTGTTCGCGCGGGGCGTGGGAGAAGAGACCGACATCGTCGCGAAAGAGATGTACACGTGGGAGGATCGCGCGCGGGCGGCCAGCGAGAAGGGGCAGTCGCTGACGCTGCGTCCGGAAAATACGGCGGGCGTCGTGCGAGCATACATTGAGCACAAGCTCTGGGATCGCGGGCTGAACAAGCTCTACTACATCGGGCCGCAGTTTCGGCGGGAGCGGCCGCAGAAGGGCCGGTACCGGCAGTTCTATCAGATTGGGGCTGAGGTGATTGGGCCGGCGTCGGCGGGGAGCGAGTCTCCGGCGCGGGATGCGGAAGTTCTTGAGATGCTGGCGACTTTGCTCGACCGGCTCGGCATCACGGATTGGAATCTGGAGTTGAATTCTGTCGGCACGCCCGACCGACCGAGCGCAGTTCAATGAGGCGCTGCGCAAGGCTCTGGATCCGGTCAAAGACAAGATGTGCGGCGACTGCCAGCGGCGGGCGGTGACCAATCCGCTGCGCGTGTTTGACTGCAAGGTGCCGGAGGATCAGCCGATCATCGAAACTCTGCCGCGCATCACGCCAGTTTCTGGGCGAAGATTCGCCGCAAGCACTTTGAGGCGGTGCAGGAGATTCTGACCAAGGTAGGCGTGCGCGTTTCATCTGAACGACCGCCTGGTGCGCGGGCTCGACTACTACACGCGCACGGCATTTGAGTTCACGCATGGAGCGCTGGGGGCGCAGAACGCGATCCTCGGCGGCGGCCGCTATGACGGGCTTTCCGAGGCGCTGGGCGGGCCGGCGGCCCCGGGGATTGGGTTTGCCATTGGCGAAGACCGGCTGGTGATGTCGCTGAAAGAGACGGCGGAGGGCGTGCTGCGCAAGCCGGATGTGTATGTGGCTCCGATGGCGGGGATGAATGGCGAGGCGGCCCGGCTGGCGCGGGAGTTGCGGCGGCATGATCTGGTGATCGAGTTGGGCGACGACGCTTTCCGGCTGAAGAAGTCGTTTGAGGCGGCGACCAAGGCGGGGGCGAAGTACATCCTGATCGTGGGTGAGAACGAAGTGAAGGCGGATGCGTTTGCGCTGAAGAATCTGGCGACCGGCGAGCAGGTGCAGGTGGCGCGCGGGGAGCTCGCGCGCAGGATTCAGACGGAGTGACAAACTCCGATTCGAGCCGTCAAAGAAGAGGAACAAGCATGAACTACCGTTTGACTGTTTTTATCATGTTGCTTGGTTGCGCAATTCCGGTCGCCGCATACGGACAAGCGAACGCACCGGCCAAGCCCTTGAGCCCGCTGGAGCAGACGCTGATGGCTGCCGAGAAGAGTTTTGTGGAGGCAGCGAAGAAGGGGGACGCCGCATTTTTCAAGCGTACGCTGACCGATGACTTTTCCTTTGTGGCCTTCGACGGTCAGTTGTATGAGCGGCAGGACATGCTCGACCAGTTCGGCGAAGGCGGCGTGGATTTGCTGCCCTACGAGATGAAGGTGGTGACGGCGGGCGACGGGGTGGCGATTGTGACCTACGACGTGGTGCTGCGCGTTCCGGCGGCGGAGGATCAGGGGCCGCCTCCGCGCTATCAGCACTTCAGCACGGTCTGGGTGAAGCAAGGGGACGCGTGGAAGATGAAGTTCCAGCAGATGACGGCATCGCATTGGGGAGACTGGTAAGAATCACAGTTGTTGATTGTTAATTTCTGATTCTTAATTGATCCGGCTGGATTGGATGGTTGACGGGCGTTGGCTGCGAGGCGAATAATGACGCCGCGATCCGTTGGTTCCCATCAGCATTCAGAAATCAACATCAACCATGAAAATCACGAGGCGCACAATGAAAACCATGACGATGATCTCGGTTGCGTGGCTGCTGTTGGCAGCGGCGGCGCTGGCGCAGGAGATGCCGAAGCCGGGGCCGGAACACAAGAAACTCGACATGTTTGCCGGCGCATGGACGGTGGAGGGCGACATGAAGCCGGGTGTCATGGGGTCGGGCGGCAAGGTAACGGAAACCGAGAAGTGCGAGTGGATGGAAGGCGGATTCTTTGTCATCTGCCACGCGGACTTTAAGAGCGCGATGGGGAACGGAACGGGCCTCTCGGTGATGGGATACTCCACCGATGGCAAAGCGTATACCTATCGTGAGTTCAACAGTTTTGGGGAGTTCATGGACTCGAAGGGCTCCGTCGATGGTGACACCTGGATCTGGACCGGCGAAGAAAAGATGGGCGGGGTGGTCATGAAAGGGCGGTTCACGATGAAGATCACTTCGCCGACGACCTACAGCTTCACGTCCGAAATGTCGGAGGACGGAACCAAGTGGACGACGGTGATGGACGGGAAGGCGACCAAGGGAAAGTGATCGGCCATCCCGCGGTTTCGCGCTTCGCTCATCGCTATAGGCCAGAGCCTCCGGCCCACGACTTCCAGCCTACCCGGGGCTAAAGAGTTTGCTGAAAAACGCACTCTCGGGCTACTTGCTCGCGCAGCGGCTGAAGCCGGAATTATGCTGCACTTACGGCATCGCTAAAGCGATGCCCTGATACGAATCTTGAGTTTTTGAGCACTCTGGAAAGCCCTCAAAGAACAAAGAAGCCTTCATCGCAGCGCGTACAGCGCTGCCGCCACGCAAAACCAAACCTGCAAATCAGGGTCGTCCCGCCACAACCAAACGGCGCCAATCAACGTCGTCCCGCCACGACCAAACGCGGCGCAGATCAGAGTCGCTCGGCCAGGCCGGCGCGTCGGTTGTACTCAACCGCTTGGTGGTACAGGGCTCGGGGAGTACGATTGAGCCCAGGGCGGTGTCATGAAAAGTATCCATTTCATCTTAGTGTTGGCGTTGGCGCTCGGGGCGGGAGTGAGTGTCGAACTGCGCGCGCAGCAGGCGAAGCCCTCCGGGGATGCGGCCGCGAAGCCGGAAGCGCCGGGGCCGGACGCCAAGAACGGGCATGCGTATTCAGGGATGTATGCGTTCCTGAAAGATGGGGAATTTGTGCAGGTGACGGTGGAGGAGGAGGGGCACGTCACCGGATTCGTTTCGCGATACGGCGATGGTGAGAGTGACAAGGGAGCGTTTCTGGATCAGTTTTTCAAGAGCGGCAAGCTGGACGCGAACAAGTTGACGTTCACGACCGACATTGTGCACGGGGTGGCGTTCGACTTTAAGGGAACGGTCGAGCGGGGCGAGGGAAAAAATCCCGGGGACGAGGGTTATTTCGTGCTCAAGGGCACATTGACGGAGAATGCGAGCGACGTAAACAAGAAAGTGACGTCGCACTCGCGGGAAGTGGTGTTCAAGATGTTTCCGCAAGATGCTTCGCCGGCGGCGGTCGAGAGGAAGTAGGGCGGTCGCCAGCGGCTAGTACCCAGTACCCAGTACTCAGTGACCCACGATCTCCAAGCGGTCGCTTTTCTTCGCGATCTCCGCGCAGTTCTCCGCGACCTCAGCGGTTAAAAGCTTTTGCCCCTCTCCCTTGTCGTCTGGGTGAGGGAACTGGGTTACTGTCCGGCGCGGATGGGGGAGAGGTTGAGGCGGCCGGGAGCTTTCTTGCGGGCGCCTTCCGTGCCGTAGACCAGATCGGGGCTGCCGTCGGAATTGGAGGACGCTTCGGCCAGGGCCGCGGCCAGCGCGCGGTAGGAGCGGCTGATCTCGGGTCCGTCCTGCAGCACCACCGGCGTGCCGTGGTCGATAGAAGGCGAGACCGTCTGGAACGCGTTGGGAATCTTCCACAAAACCTTGCAGTTGGTGACCTGCTCGACATCTTCCTCGGTAAAGCCGGGAATCTTCTTGTAGCGATTCAAAACCACGCGCAGGCGGTCGCGGCCGGAGCCTTCTTCGAGGAAGGCGTGGATGCGTCCGGTGCTCCACAGCGAGACCACGTCCGTCTGAGCGACCACGAGCACGGCATTGGAAAGATCAGAGAGCAGGCGGGTGGTGGGGTCGAGACGGCTGGAGGCGTCGACCACGACGAAGCGGTAGTGGTTCACCAGAAGATCGAAAAGACGGGCCAGTTCGCCAGGCGTGGGTTCGGTGGGATAGGGTTGCTGCGGTCCGGCCAGAAGATGCAAGCCCTCTTTCGTAGGAGTCATGAGGCCGTCGAGCAAAGAGACATCGAGGCGGTGCAGGTTCTGCAGGGCGTCGAGCACGCCGAATTGCGGGCGCAGGTTGAGATGAAGCGAGGCATGGCCGATGGGAGCAAAGTCGACGAGAACGACGTCGCCGTGGGACTGCTGCAGCGCCATGGCGGTATTGACGGCAGCGGTGGTGCAGCCCGCGCCGCCCTTGGCACTGAGGAAAGTAAACACCCGGGCTTTGCCCGCGCCGCCGAGAGTGCGGGTGCGGGAAGAACTGAAGCGGGTGAGAGCTTCGAGCAAGGGCTCGGAACCGGCGGAGTGATCCAGATACTCGCCCGCGCCGGCGCGCATGCTGGTCACGATGTTGGCGGGATGGGTCATATCGCCGCTGGCGAAGATGCCAATCTGCTGGGTGGTGGCGCGAATCAATTCGATGGTACGGATGGCGCGCTGGGCGTCGTGCGCGGGAATGTCGACGATTACGACTTCGGCGCGCGAATCCTGAAGCTGGCGGAGAATGGCGTCGGTGGGGCCGGCGGGAAACCCGACATGGCTGAATACGGCTTGTCCCAGTCGCGTTGCTTCCAGACGATTTTGCAGCGCGGATAAGTGGTCCTGGTCCTCGGTCAGGAGGGCGACGGCGATCCCATGCATAGCGCGGTTCTCGCTGATTTCTCTCGGTGTCTGCATGTTAGAAAGAGAACCTACTCTCCGCCAAGTGACCTAGGTAACGGACAACCGTGTCTCCGCGCGATCCGCGCGAAAGCGCATCAGGCGACCGCATAATGAACGTCTGGGGGGAAATGCACAACGTAGAAAACACCCGAGGCCGATCGCCCCTGTTACAGAACATTGTAAGCCCAGGGTGGGGAAGTTGAAAAGATGGTTCACGGGAACAGTGGAAAAAAATCAGCGGAGGGACAGCAATGCCCACTGGGCGGTTTGGGGATGAGCCGGCGACGATCCCAGGAATACGCCAAGGCGTGTTCTCAGGCGTGTTGTGGGTGCAGGGCCGAGATGCGCGGGGAGGCGGCGGAGGACTCGGAGGACTCCGGGAGATACTCGTAGCACTCAAGGCGCACCGCAACCCCGATCTTTGGGTCCGGTTGGGAAGAATCGGATGGAGCGGGAGGCCGGACGATTCGCAAGATGCGGCCTCGGCAGCGAACCGGCATGCTTTCGCCCAGCGTGATCTCCGACGGCATGCGGAGCGTGAGTTCGATTTCGGAGCCTTCGGTCAGAGGAGCGTTGGTGAAGAAGAAGACCCCGCGGGAACTGAGGTCCTGGGTGAATCCGACGCCTTCCAGGGCGGTCCCGGGCTGCCGAAGCGAGAGCGGAAGAAGGTACGGGAAGCGTTGTCCGACACGGCGTTCAATCCCAACTGGAGGAGTGGTCATGGTGGTCTCACGTCCTTGCCGAATCGCCGAGATCGCAGAAACTACTTTAGCTCACGGCGAGCGATAAGAGAAGCTCCAAGTTCAGTCAGAAGGAAGCACTGCCAAGCCGTTTACAGGCTCGCACTTAGCGGGACGCGGGGCGCCCAAGTGGATACCTGCAGCGGACTGGGGGCTGTGGAAAAGCCGGGTGGGCCGCGCGCCGGGGACCACAGGGACGATGGAACGGTCGCGATATAGTAGTGCGCAAGAGGCCGCGTCCTCATCCAAAGGACAGAAAGTGACTGAGTCGAATATTCCTGTCGAAGAGAACGCATCGGCTCGCGGCGAAGACTCGGCGCAGAGCCGGGTGCTGCGCTGGCAGGCGGCCGGGCGCGCGCTGCGGCACCGCAACTTCCAGCTTTTTTTCAGCGGACAACTGATTTCTCTGACGGGCACGTGGATGCAGACCGTGGCGCAGTCGTGGCTGGTCTACCGGCTGACGGGGTCGGGGCTGAAGTTAGGCGCGGTGGGGTTCGCCAGCCAGATTCCCGTGTTCCTGTGTGCCCCAATCGGCGGGCTAGTAGCGGATCGCAGCAACCGCAAGCACGTGGTCATCGGCACGCAGGTTGCGTCGATGCTGCTGGCGTTCGTGCTGGCGGCGCTCACGCTCAGTCATGCAATTGACCACCGGGTGTGGCTCATTTTCGTGCTGGCTGCGCTGCTGGGCGTGGTGAACGCGTTCGATATCCCCGGACGCCAGTCGTTCCTGGTGGACATGGTGGGCCGGGATGATCTCATGAATGCCATCGCGCTGAATTCTTCCATGTTCAATGGAGCGCGGGTGGTGGGGCCGGCAGTGGCGGGCGTTCTGGTGGCGAGGCTGGGCGAGGGCTGGTGCTTTTTCGCGAACGGAGTGAGCTATATCGCGGTGATCGCCGGATTGATGATGATGAATGTGCATGCTCCGGCGCGGATTTCGGCCAACACGTCGCCGTGGGAGCATATGCGGGAGGGATTTCAGTTTGTCAGCCGGACGGCGCCGATCCGGGCGCTGATGGTGCTGTTGGGGTTGGTGAGTGTGACGGGGATGCCTTACGTAGTGCTGATGCCGATTTTTGCCGACAGAATTTTGCATCATGGCGGGCAGGAACTCGCCTCGCTGATTGGATCGCACGATCTGGGCGCGGTGCGGCTGGGGATCCTGATGGGCGCGGCCGGCGTGGGAGCGTTGCTGGGGGCGCTGACCTTAGCGGTGCGCTCGGGGACCAAGGGCCTGGGCCGATGGGTTGCCGTGTGCTGCGCGGGGTTTGGAATAAGCCTGATGCTGTTCTCGTTTTCGAGATCGTTCTGGGTGTCGGTGTTGCTGTTGCTGCCGGTGGGATATTTCATCATGCTGCAGATGGCGTCGTCGAACACGCTGATCCAGGTCATGGTTCCGGATGAACTGCGGGGGCGGGCGATGGCGGTGTATTCGATGATGTTCATGGGCATGGCGCCGGTCGGAGCGCTGCTGGGCGGAGCGCTTTCGGACCGCCTGGGCGCGCCGCTGACCGTAGCGATTGGCGGGTTTGCGTCGGTGATCGGAGCATGGTGGTTTGCCTTGCAGTTGCCGAAGATTCGGGTGGAAGCCCGGAGACTGATCATTGCGCAGCAGATGGCGGGAGGAGAGCCCGCGGAAGAAATGACTCCGCCGGTAGGGGAGAAATAGGGACGGTTTTTGGGAACGTTGGGTGCGCGTCCCGAGGTTACGCACCCTGAAGATACGCACCCTACTTGCGGAGCGCGCTCAGCCCGAGTGCAACCAGGAAGATGGCGCTTTTCCCCCGGGCGTGGGGCGAGAAAAAGCTGACGACATCGTCGTCATAGAAGGTGAGCCCGCTGGCGCCGAGGCGCTGGGCATACGCGGCAAGGTAGAGTTTGCCTCCCACCATGCCGGCTTCCAGTTGGACGGCACGGTATCCGCGGTTCCCATAGCGCTCCAGAATTTTCTTCAGGTCAGCGAGGAAGAACACATCGACAGCCGCATCGGCGGGAAGCTGTTGTTCGAGTCCCAGGTAGCCGGCCTTGTCGCGGAAGTCCCCGGCCTTGAGGAGTTCGAGGAGCTTTTTTCCCCAGTGATAGACGTAGGCGCCGGCGCTCAGGCCGTCCACATGGTTCACGATCAGATATAGATCGTTGAGGTGAGTTCCGGACGGATCGAGAAAGTCGGCGGGAATTCCTCGCGTGGCACGATCCAGCAGGAGGGAAAGCTGCGGCAGGGTGATGGATTGGCGCGAGAACTGGCGAGTGGAGCCGCGGCGCGCGATCACTTTCTCGATGGAGTCTTGAGCAATGGACTCGTCAGGCAGTTGCAGTGCCGTGGCTGTTCCCTTGGGCGGCGGACTTTGCAGCACAGGCGTCTGGCCGCGCCAGGCAGCTACCTCGCCGGCGGAATCGAGCGAGGAGGCCTCGTGCATCTTGCGCATGGCGGGATAGTCGACCTCTTCTTTCGAATAAGGGACGATCGGAAGGTGCAGAGCCGAAAATGACGGTGGGCTGGGTGGAGTGGATTGCTGATGCCCAATCGAGACCAGAGAGAATGCGACTTCACGTTTCGTGTCGAGGCTGAGCAGTTGGTTGATCTGAGAGTCGACGAACCCGGTCACAATTTTGCAGGGAAGATTCGACGCTTCGGACATCGCCAGGAGATTGGCCAGGATGGTGCCGTTATCCCAGCCGAAGTGGCGATAGGTGCGGGAGCGATATTTCCAGGCGTTGCGCCAGTAGGTGCCCGTACAGATGATGGTCAGCGGAGCGTGGGCAATGGATGGGTCGCTGGCCGTGGCTTCGACCAGGGTCTGCCGGAAGTCGCCGGATCGCAACTGGCGCAGGCCGAACTCAGCGACGCCGAAATGGTAGACGCCCGCAGCCAGGCCCGCAGAACTCGCGCCGGGTAAAGATTCACCCGCCAGATCCGTGCAGACGACGTAGAGTTCGATTTCGTAGAGAGCGCCGGTGCAGGCGGCGGCGCGGAAAAAGGTTTCTCCCTGCTCGTGTTTCTTACTCCGAACGACCCCGGCGGAAAAGAACAGCAGTTGCGCCAGCGTCTCGAGACTGGGCACGGTGTCCCCTGGCGCTGGCCGTACGGGAGCCGAGATGGCGTCGAGTGCGGCGCGGCCTGTCTCCCGGAAATCTCTAGGGAGCCGCGTGACTTCGAGCGTGGGATAAATCTTGAACAACAGGGGCTTGTTCTCCCAGTCCAGGGGCTGCGCCTGCATACGCACGCTCTGAAAGGAGTGCTTGGTGCCGCTGTGATACTGCAAGGCGGCGTCGAGGTGGCTGTTCTGGCTCAAAAGAGGTGCTCCTGGCTCATGGCAGCGAATGCGGTCAGCGGTAAGCGCTGGGCGGCAAGCCGGTGATGCGGATTCCGGCGTGGCCTTTGTGGCGAATGTTCATGCCGATGAGCAGGGCGGTGATCTGCTCGACGATGCGGGCGTTTTCGAGCGGGCCGCCGTCGATGGCGCGGACACCGGGAATCTTGGCCGCCAGTTCGCGGGTAAGTTGCGCGGCGTCGGAATCGTTGCTGCAGACGATGACGTCGCAGTCGAGTGGGGCATCGGTGCTGAGCAGGTCGGCGGAAACGTTGTGAAAGGCGGCCACCACGCTCACTTCTTTGGGCACCAGTTCGGCGGCCTGCTGAGCGGCGGAGCCTAGCCAGACGCCGAGCGTGCGCGAGGCGCGTCCGCCGACGCTGGCCGCCAGCGGCACGGTGGCGTCGATCAGGATGCTGCCCGCCGTCATGGCAGGTTTGAGTTGCTTGAGCAGCGCGGCTTGACCCTCGAAGGGAACGGTCAGCATCAGGATGTCGGCGGCGGCGCAGGCGGCGCTGTTTTCCATGCCGGATACGTTGGCCTGTGGGCCGACTCTCTGTTGAATGGCCGCGGCAGTCTGCTGGGCGCGTTCTTCGTTGCGGGAGCCGATGATGATGGTTTCCCCGGCGCGGGCCCAGCGCAGGGCGAGTCCCATGCCAGCCGGGCCGGTGCCTCCGATGACCGCGATGGGACGTGTGCCTGAGGGGCTTGCGCTCATGCGAATTCGGCCTCGAGCGACTGCTCGGTGACGCATTCGCCTTCGTTCAGTGGCAGCTTGATGTGGATGCGCGAGTACGTCGTGTTGCGCTCGGCGGGGATGCGGCCCATCTCCAGGATCAGCGACTGGAAATCTTCCGGGCTGGTGTACTGGCCCGCGGTGGCTCCGGCCTCGCGCGAAATATTTTCTTCCATCAAGGTGCCGCCGTAATCGTTGGCGCCGGCGTGCAGGCAGAGCTGCGAGAGGCGGCGATTCAGCTTTACCCACGAAACCTGAATGTTATGGATGGATGCCGGCGAGCAGCAGGCGCGCCAGCGCGTGAACTTTGAGATGCTCGGCGAGCGTCGGGCCGGTGCGCGCCAGTCCTTGGTGAAAGAGCAACGTGTTCTGGTGCACGAAGCCGAGCGGGACGAACTCGGTGAAGCCGCCGGTTTCCGACTGAATCTCGCGCAGCAGCAGCATCTGGCGGACCCAGTGGGCGGGGGTTTCGGTGTGTCCGTACATGAGCGTGGAGGTGCTGCGAATGCCGCAGCGGTGCGCGGTGCGGATGACTTCGACCCATTGCGCGGTCGAAAGCTTATTGGCCGAGAGAATGTGGCGAATCTGGTCGTCGAGAATTTCGGCGGCGGTGCCGGGCAGCGTGCCCAGTCCGTTGTCGCGCAGCATGGAAAGGTAGTCGGCGAGCGGCATGCCGGTGAGTTCGACGCCGTAGACGATCTCCATCGGCGAGAAGGCATGAATGTGCATGCGCGGGACGGCGTTCTTCACGGCGCGCAGAATGTCGCGGTAATGAAACTTGGGGAGATCGCGGGGCAGGCCGCCCTGGATGCAGACTTCGGTGGCGCCGAGTTGCCAGGCTTCCACCGCCTTTTGCGCCATCTGCTCCAGGGTGAGGAAGTAGGTGTCGGCCTCGCGCGGGCCGCGGCTGAAGGCGCAGAACTTGCATCCCACGAAACAGATGTTGGTGAAATTGATGTTGCGGTTGACCACGTAGGTGACGAGGTTGCCGGTGAGTTCAGTGCGCAGCAGGTTGGCGGCGACCAGCAGGCCTAAGAGATCGTCGCCTTCGGAGTTGGCCAGGGCGTAGGATTCTGTCCAGCGACAAGTCGGCGCCGTTTTGGGTTTCGAGGACCTTCTCCAGGGAAGAGCGCAACGCGGGAGTCAGGCGCGGGGCGATGTCAGACCAGTCGAGAGCGGGGAAGGATTCCAGTTCTGAGAGAGAAAGTTCGCGGGGCATTGTTTCTCAGACCTCGGGGGCTAAAGCCCATCTTCTAATCAATCTCGCCATCGCAGCGTTGAAAGCGCTGCGTCACTCAAAAGCAAAAACACTCAAGCAAGAATCATCCAACAGTCTACCGGAATAGGTCAGTGGCTGCAGGGCGAAGCAGTTCTTGCACTCCGCCGGGGCCGGGGTCGTAGCGAAACCCGCGGATGAGGCAGGCGGGAGCGCGGTTGAGTTTGCCGCAGACCAGTCCCGCGGCGCAGGCGAGTTCGTCAGCGACGGCCTCGACGCTGGCTTTTAGCTTGTAGCCATGGGAATCGCGGCGGCCGCGGTCGTCCCGCAGGGGCTTCATTCCGGCGATGCCGATGGCGAACTCGGTCAGGCCTTCGCGCCAGGGACGGCCGAAACTGTCGGTGATGATCACGGGGATGGTGAGGCCCGTGCGCTGCTTCAGTGCGCGCCGAAGTTTGGCGGCCGAGCGGTCGGAGTCTTCGGGGAGCAGCACCGCATGCTGGCCTCCGTTGACGTTGGAGACGTCGACGCCGCTGTTGGCGCAGAGGAAGCCGTGATGCGTCTCGGTGATGAGCACGCCGTTCTGGCGGCGGATCACGGCGCGGCTTTCGCGCAGGGCCAGTTCGATGACGCGGGCGTCGAGGGCGTATTGTTTTGCCCAGGCGACCGATTCGGCGGAGGGCTGGATCGTCGCGAGATCGACCAGACGGCCTTCGGATTTGGAGACGATCTTGTGTTTCACGACCAGGATGTCGCCGGATTCGAGGCGGAGGCGGCATTTACGGAGGGATTCGAGCAGTTTGTCCGCGAGTGAGTCGCCGGGGTGGATTTCATCCGCGAGCGGGACGGGGATCAGGCGGAGTTCATCCGGCGATGCGGGCTTGAACTTCTTTCGCCCCTTCGGGGCTTGCGGGTCCCGGGCCGCCAACCCACGGCTGGCGCCGTGGGCTGCATTCTTGCGCCGCTTCGCAGCTGATTTTTTCAAGCCTGTGCTGGGCTTGCTCATCAAGCAATATTACTCGTCCCGCCACAACAGCTTCACACCTCGCCGCTGCGCGGCTGGACGGGCGAGGCACCCGTCCCCACACGGGCATATCCGCGGGCCAGGCGCTGGGTGCGGGTTTCGCCGGGGACGGAGATCAGTTGCTGCAGGTCTTCGGGATTGTCGACGTCGAGGGCGATTCCGGCGAAGTTCAAAACCACGCACGGCTTGCCGGTGGCTTGGGCGGCGGCGTGGTGGGGCTTGAAGCTGTCGTTGCCGAAGCGGAGCGGGAACAGATTCGCGGGGCGGCGGAAGGCGGCGTTGGTGCCGCGTCCGTCGGCGGCGGGGACCAGTACGCTGCCTTCAGCGGGCGCGTGCTTGAGAATTTCTTCGAGCTCCCACGCCTCCACCAGCGGGATGTCAGCGGGAATCACCAGCGTACTGTCGACGCCCCGCTCGACGCAGATGCGAGTGGCCATCTCAATGGCACCGGTTTCGCCGGGGTTGTCGGGGTCGGGGATGACTTCGAATTGATACTCCGTGGCCAGTTCTAACGCGCAGGGATCGCTGGTCACGATGGCAACCGGCGGGCGCTTCTTCCAGGTATGCAGAGTCGTGAGCACGTCATGCAGCATGGCCTGCGCCAGAGCAGTGCGTGACGGTTGATCGAGGACGGCGGCCAGGCGCTGCTTGGCAGAAGACAGATTCTTTACGGGAACCAGGATCACGGCTGGCGGTCCAATCGCCGATAGGCGGCGCCGTGGGTCCTGGCCTCATTTCCGGAGAACGGGGCCGAAGAAACGAACGAGAGCACTTCGCGGGCGAGGCCGGCCTTGTCTTCGGGGCTGCGCATGATGGTCTGCGTACATTGCACGCGCACAGCCGTTGCTGCGGAGCGCTTCGGCGGCGCGGGCATCGCGCGTGTCGCAGATCAGGATGTCGAGAAAATCTTCGTAGGCCTGGACGACCCCGGCGATGGAGCAGGGCAGTCCTTGCGCGGCCATCAGAATTCCTGCCGGACCGGCCACGGGAGCATTGCCGACGATGGGGCTGACGGCGGCAATTTTTCCGCGGGCCCGCAACAGTGCGTCACGAATGCCGGGAACGGCAAGAATCGGGCCGATGCTGGTGACGGGATTGCTGGGGGCGATCAGAACGGCGTCGGCGGAAACGATGGCGTCGATGACTCCGGGCGCGGGTTCGGCGTCGGAGGCTCCGGCAAACCGCACCGACTTCACGGGGTCCTGATACCAGCGCTGCACGAAGTATTCCTCGAAGCTGAGTTCGCCAACGGGCGTATCCACGCGGGTTTCCACGCGCGAGTTGCTCATGGGGAGGACGCGCGCTTTGACTCCGAGCTTTTCTGAGATGACCGCCGTCGCTTCGGAGAGCGTCTTGCCCTCGGCCAGCAGGCGCGAACGGAGCAGGTGCATGGCGAGATCGCGGTCGCCAGTGTGGAACCAGGTAGGCTCGCCGAGTTGTCCCATGGCCTGCAGGCAGAGGAAAGTGTCGCCCTTCACGCCCCATCCGCGCTCGCGGCTCAGCATGCCGGAGAGCACGTAAGTGATCGAGTCGATGTCGGGGGAGACGTAGAGGCCCCACCACAGCAGGTCATCGCCGGTGTTGACGACCAGGGTGATTTCTTCGGCGGGCATGACCTGGCGGAGGCCGTCGACGAACTTGGCGCCGCCGGTGCCGCCGCTGAGGACGCAGATCATCGTTTCGGCTCCATCATCTTTTCGACCCCATCAAGCCGCCCTCTTCAATCGAGCCAGGCCGCGATCATCGGCGGCGGCGCGTAGTTTTTCGGACAGCAATCCGGGCTTCGCGGCCAGCGCGGGAAGAAACTCCGGATACACCGGCAGACGCTGCTGCAAGGCGAATCCCTTGGCCTCGGTGCGCAGGCGCAGTTGCTCCAGGTGCGGCCACGGTTTTTCCGGATTGATGAAGTCGGGCGTCAGCGGCGACACTCCTCCCCAATCGTTGATGCCGGCGTCCACCAAGTCATCATAGTAAGGCGCGGAGAGGTTGGGCGGAGCCTGAATATTGACGTTGGGGAGTAACAAGCGAGCTACCGCCACGGTGCGGAGCATCTCGCCGCGGGTGGGTTCGGGCCAGTTCGCCATGGGGATCGCGGGCTTGACGCGGAAGTTTTGCACGATCACTTCCTGGATGTGCCCGTAGCGCTCGTGCATATCGCGAAGCGCGAGCAGCGTGTCGACGCGGTCTTCGAGCGATTCGCCGATGCCGATCAGCAGGCCCGTGGTGAAGGGGACATTCTGCTTGCCGGCGTCTTCGATGGTGCGCAGGCGTTTGGCCGGGACTTTGTCGGGAGCGTTGTCGTGCGCCGCGCCCGGGGCGAGCAGAGCGGCGTTGGTGGTTTCGAGCATCAGGCCCATGCTGGGGGAGACGGCGGCGAGGCGGGCGATCCATTCGGCGCTGAGCAGGCCGGGATTCGGGTGCGGCAGCAGGCTGGTCTCGCGCAGCACGAGTTCGCACATGGCTTCGAGATAGTGCAGCGTCGACTTGTAGCCGAGGTGGCGCAGCGTCTCGCGCATCTCGGGGAAGAGCAGTTCGGGCTTGTCGCCGAGGCTGAAGAGAGCCTCGGTGCAGCCGAGCTTCTCGCCGGCGCGGGCGACCGTCAGGACTTCGTCCGGAGTCATGGTGTGTGCGCCGGGGTCGCCGGGATCGCGGCGGAAGGTGCAGTATCCGCAGTAGTCGCGGCACAGATTGGTCAGCGGCAGGAAAACTTTGCGCGAGTAGGTGATGGCGCCGGGCTTGAATCGTTCTTTGGCGGCGCGGGCGGCAGCGAGCAGTTCGGGGAGATCGTCGTCGGAGCAGCCAATCAGGTGCAGGGCTTCTCCGCGGGATATGGGTACCGCGGACGCGATGGAGGTGCGGCCACTTCCATCGAATGATACAACGTGTCGTGGTACTGTAGCGGTTCGTGCGGATGGTAAGCGTGGGAGGTTCATGTGGACCGGTACTTACCCGGTCGCGGCGCGGAGCGTCGCTGGGTTTGGCTGGGGCTTGATGGTGGCTGAGAAATGCGCCTCAGCCGCGGCGGTCCCCGGCTTCGCTCAGGCAAGCTCACCCGGCCCCACACTGAAGCAGAAGCACGATGCAGCGATGACCTTGAATTCTCTGGAATTTCGCAAAGCGATGGGATGCTTCGCCACCGGGGTGACGATCATTACCGTCGACCTCGAGGGCGAGGTGCACGGCATGACTGCCAACGCGTTCGCCTCCGTGTCGCTCGACCCGCCGCTGGTGCTGGTTTGCGTCGACAACAGTACGCGGACGCACACGCATCTCCACACCAAGAAACGATTCGGGATCAACGTGCTCTGCGAGGATCAGCGGGCGATTTCGGAGTACTACGCACGCGCCGAGCGCACGCACGAGAAAGCGGAGGCCGAGGCAGGCGCGCGTTTTGATCGCACCAAACATGGGACTCCGATGCTCCATGGGGCGCTGGCGTACCTGGAGTGCCGCCTGGATTCGGCGCAAGTGGCCGGCGATCACACTATTTTTATTGCGCAAGTGGAGGACGTGGTGGTGCGGGAGGGCGAGCCGCTGCTGTTCTTCCGGGGGAAGTATCGGAAGGTGGGGGAAGAAGTGGGGAAGTAGGGCTAACTCCGAGGCTGTCACTTTTTGCAGCGGGGAACATCTAATGATTTCAGAAATAGATCATTGGATTGGAGTTGAATCATGGCCGAGAAAACAGCAGAAAAAATAGTGAAGTCGGAAGCGGAGTGGAAGAAGCAGCTGACCGCCGAGCAGTACCACGTGACGCGCGAGGCGGGCACCGAGTGTGCCTTTACCGGAAAATACTGGAACACGAAAGAGCCGGGGATGTATCACTGCGTGTGCTGCGGGTCTCCGCTGTTTGATTCGCAGACGAAGTTTAATTCAGGGACGGGATGGCCGAGTTTCACCAAGCCAGCCGAGGGCGGCGGAGTGGTCGAGCATCGAGATACACAGTACGGGATGGTGCGGACCGAAGTTCGCTGCGCCAAGTGCGACGCGCATCTGGGGCATGTGTTCGAGGATGGTCCTGCGCCCACGGGGCTGCGCTATTGCATGAATTCGGCGGCGCTCGATTTGCGGCCGGCGGAGAAGAAGTAAGAAGGCCGTCCGGTTTTGCGAGTTTTTGGCCTGCCGATTCTCGTAAGTTGTTGCGTCTTCGTGTAAGTGATTGAAAAGTCGTAGAACGGCCCTGGTAGGCTCCAGGGCCTTCCTTTTTGTCGCGTCTGATGCTTTCCTCGTCCGGCGAGTCGAACGTCGCAGCAAGGGTGGTTTTCGGCCCCGCAAAGGGCATCCTGCGAAGTGAGCGGAGCGTCTTTTGCGCGCTGCCAAAACTGCGCGTTACTTGAGCAGTAATACGTACCATTATGTACGTACAAATGACGTAAGCCCAATGCGCTGAAAGGTTTGAGCGGAAAACAAGAGGGGCACGCGCGAGCGTGCCCCTTATTTACCCCAGGCGTTCGGCCTGCCAAATTATGCGCTGGCGGTGGCGGCCAGGGCCTTGGGAGCCTCGGCTGCCTTCGGCTGCGAGTTCGCCTTGCCTTCGTTGCGAACCTGAATTCCACCCTTGAGCGAAGCGCCGTCTTCGACGCTGATGCGCACGGTGGAGATGTCTCCCGCGACCGAACCTTCGGCGCGGATGTCGACGCGATCGCTGCACTCGATGTTGCCGGTCACCTTGCCCATGACCACAACTTCGCGGGCCTGGATGCTGGCGTCAACCTTGCCGTTGCGGCCGATGGTGACGCGGCTATCGGGCATGGTGATTTTGCCTTCGATGCGGCCGTCGATGTAGAGAGCTTCGGAGCCGCTGATTTCACCCTTGATGACCAAAGTGCGGCCGATGGTGGCCTGATCGATGGGAGCGGTGACGGTTTTGACGGGATTGAAAGCGTTGGGGTTGGAAGCCGGCAAGCCGGACTTCTGATTGAATGAGTTCTCCGACGACTGAAGCATGCGACCTTCCTTGGGTCCCCGCGCGGCCTGCCCTGAGGAGCCGCTTCATGCGGTTGGTCTTGAAATTTGTGGCCTTCGGCAGTTGCTGGCCACTTGGCCAACCTGAATATCGCACAGAGGTAAGTGCGAGAGAGAGATTACGGAAGATGGTGTACGGGTGCGGAGGCAGCCGTAGGGCGAAAGAACGCCGCCGTTTGGGGAAGAGGCCGACGCATTTCTCTGCGGACTCTGTGGCGAACCTTCGCGGACTTTGCGGTTCAAGCGGTCGAACACTGAACCGCTAAGGGCGCTGAGATTACGCGAAGGTCGCAATCGAATACCATTCGATGTGCCCCTATTCGGAGTTGGATAACTCCTGCGAGAATTCCTCCCACTCCTTCATCAGGGCGGCATGGGTCGCTTTGTGCTGGTCCAGTTCCTGCGACTGGCGCTGGCTTTCGTCGGCGCTGACGAAATTTTGTAACGCGGTCTCCAGATGCGTGATCGCGGCTTCGGCCCGGTTGATTTTTTCTTCGAGTTCGTGAACCCGGTCTTCCATTTGTTTGCGCTTGATGGGATTCAGACGCTTCTTGGGAGTTTCGGTTGGCTCGTGGCTCGAACCATCGCCATTGGAGGGCGGGCTCGGGGCATCCGCCGGAAAATCCCCACTTCTCCCAACCGAAGAGAGCAATGGGGCACCCTTGGTTGCCTTCACTCCGGGAACATCGTCGAGCGTGGGCGCGACGTGCTGTCCGCCCTGTTTGCGCCAGAGATAGTCTTCGTAGTTGCCGGGGAAGACTTCGACTTTTCCGCCGCCGACTTCGAAGACGCGCGTGGCCAGCTTGTCGATGAAATAGCGGTCGTGCGAGACGAAGACGACCGTGCCGGTGTATTTCACCAGCGCATCGAGCAGCACGTCTTTGGCGCGCAGGTCGAGGTGGTTGGTCGGCTCGTCGAGCAGCAGGAAGTTCGCGGGATGCAGCAGCAGGCGCAGCAGGGCGTAGCGTCCGCGCTCGCCGCCCGAGAGGACGCCGATCTTCTTGAACACGTCTTCGTCGGAGAACAGGAAACATCCCAGCAGGCTGCGCAGTTCGGTTTCGCCGGAGCGCGGAGAGGCCTCCCCGAGATCGTCCAGAATACGGGCGTCGGGATCGAGTTCCTTGTACTGGTCCTGCGCGAAGTAGTCGGACTGAACGTTGTGGCCCAGGCGGAACTCGCCGTGGGTTACGGGTTCGGTCCCGGCCAGCAGTTTGATGAGCGTGGACTTGCCCGCGCCGTTCACGCCGACCAGGGCGATGCGGTCGCCGCGCTCGATCATGAAGTCGACGTTGCGGAAGACTTCTTTGTCGGCGCCGCCCGGCTTCCCCGGAATAACTCTGCCGGGATAACTCTTGGCCACGCCCTCGAACTCGGCGACGATGCGCCCGCTGGGCTTCGGCTGCGGGAACGAAAAGTGGATGGTCTTCTCTTCCGGCGGAATCTCGATGCGCTCGATCTTTTCCAGTTCCTTGATGCGGCTCTGGACCTGCTTCGCTTTGGTCGCTTGGTAGCGGAAGCGGTTGATGAAGACTTCGAGCTGCTCGATGCGGTCGCGCTGGTTGCGGTAGGCGGCTGTGAGTTGCTCGTTGCGCTGCGTCTTCTGGGCCAGGAATTTGTCGTAGTTGCCGGTGTAGAACCAGAAGCGCTTGTTCCAGATTTCCGCGATCTTGTTGACCGTGACGTCGAGAAAGTAGCGGTCGTGCGAGATCAGCACGAATGCATGCGGATAGTTCTGCAGATATTCTTCCAGCCAGTTGCGGGCTTCGAGATCGAGGTGGTTGGTGGGCTCGTCGAGCAGCAACAGGTTCGGCTGCTGCAGAAGAAGCTTGGCGAGGGCGAGGCGCATCTGCCATCCGCCGGAGAATTCGTCGGTCAGGCGCGGCCAGTCTTCCTTGGTGAAGCCCAGGCCCATCAGAACTCGTCCAACTTCGGCTTCGATCGAATATCCGTCGCGGGTGCGGAACTCGTGTTCCACGCGGTGGTAGCGGTCGGCGACGGCGGAATACTCCGGGCTGGTGTGGTCGAGTTCCGCCATGCTGTGGGTCAGGGATTCGAGTTCCGTTTCCATGGCGCGCAGATCGTCGAAGACCGACATGCATTCGGCGAAAACGCTGCGGCCGGAGAGCGTGAGTCCATCCTGCGGAAGGTATCCGGCGGACGTGCCTTTGGCGACGACGAGGCTGCCGTAGTCGAAGGTGTCCATGCCGGCGAGGACTTTCATCAGCGTGGACTTGCCGGTGCCGTTGCCGCCGACCAGGCCGATGCGGTCATGGTTCGTGATGAGCCAGTCCGCGTTTTCGAAGAGGAGTTTGTGGCCGAAACGTTTTCCGGCGCCGGAAAGCTGAATCATGGGCTGGAGTTATCGTAACAGGGGAGGCGGGCAGGGATGGTTGTGAGCGTCATGGCGATTTTGGCGCTAACGATCCCCGTGAGCCGATGCCCGTTTTGCGTCCTGCAATTACTTGCACATTGACAGGGCAACCACCCCGGAACATAATCTCGCGCACGATTTTGGGCGCATCTGCCCTTCTCTGATGCTCGAAGGCTTTCCGCCCCTGCCAGGTGGTTTTCTCTGCCGAACGAGTTGGAGTTTTTTGGTCAACAGCAAGCATTAGTCCGCAGCCGAAAGGCTAGAAAGAGGAGATACCATGAAGTGGACTAACCGGGGAATTCTGATTCTGTTGGTTTTGGGAGCTTCACTCGCCTTGGCGGAGACACCGACGCTATCCATTACGGTGGACTGCAACAACGGTCAGTCGTTGAATGGCACACTATCCAAGCTGGACAGGCAGAGGCCCACTACTGTCTCGGTGAGCGGAACTTGCACCGAATACGTTCGAGTCATCGGCTTTGAAAACCTCACCCTGAAGGGACAGGCTGGTGCGACCCTGCTGCAGCCGAGCACCGGGGCGGGCAATTTGGTTAACAGTCTCCTGTTCATTGAGTCATCGCGGAGCGTTACCGTGGATGGGTTCAGCATCCAGGCGGACACGGTGACCGTTCCGGCAGTGGGGATCGGTCATGGCAGCAGCGACATCCGGTTGCGGCACTTGAATATACAGGGCGGCACCTCTGGAATCCTCATTTTTGAGCACAGCCAAGTGTCCATTGCACATGTTACGGCACAGGACCCTGGGTACTCTACGCTCGGCATCTATGACTCTTCGGATGTACACGTTGAGCGGAGTGCATTTATGAACTCGACCGGAGCGTTGTGGCACGTCGGCATGGACGTCGGGGCTTCCCATGTGACGATGTACGGCACCACCATCAGTAACATGCAGGAGGGCATCACTGGGCATGGTGGTGCCATTATCGACGTGCTCACCTTCGACACCTACTTCGCGTTTGGTGGGCCGAGTGATGTAACAATCGATAACCCCGCTGGGACAAACTACAACGGGGTGACGATAGACACGGGCGGATCGCTCAACGTGGCGGGGGCGAAGCTGGTCATCAACAAGCCCGGGCAAACCTGGGGCGGGACCACGGGAGGAGTGCTCATCTCCAACGGTGCAGCAATGACCGCGTCCAATGGAAACCTTGTGATCACGGGCAGTAATGGCCAGGGAATTATGGCTCTCAATAACTCACACGCGACGGTGATCGGAGCTACGGTTACGAAGAGCAGTCACGGCGGCCTGGTGGCGGCAAATCTGTCCAGCATTGACGTGAGCGCCGGCAGTACCCTAACCCTCGTCGGCGGGAACAGCGTGGATTTGTTCTGCGATCCCGGCTCGACGATTACGGGCAGCGTGAATCTCGCGGGCGTTCCTACCTCGCAATGCACCAATCTCCTCTCCGGGGAGACCGTGGCCTTGCCTTAGTCTGGGCCTGAGCAGAGCCGATTCGGAGTGGGCCGGTCGCAGTTGGCCGGTCCCACGATTGGCATTTTGTGAGGTACCCCCTCCGCCGCATTTCCAACTTTGAAGACATCCCGGCTATTCACTCCGTGAGTGCAATTGATTCCATGACAATGTCGGCTCCGACGCCCGAGTAGAGTTGGTGGTGGCAAAACCAACCAACAGGCTCGGGAGAAAGGAGCCGAACGATGATCATTATAGGAGTAGATTTTAACCCCGAGTTTCAGCAAATTGCTTTGGTGGATAACGAGACTGGAGAGTTCCAGGAGAAGCGGCTAGCGCATCGCGAAGAGACCGAGAAGTTCTACCGTGCTCTGGCGGGTCAGAACGCGCCTGTGGAATCACCACCAACATCCTCGTCCTTGCCCCAGTGGCGAGGTGCGCCTGGTCGCCTGCTCAATCCATGTCACGCTTAGCGATAAAGGAGCTCAGAGCACGCAGGTAAACCCGAGCCGCTCTGACGGCTCTGGTGTCTCCTACTTCGCCGTTGGAGTACTTCTGAAGCTGGGCTGCGGCGTAGGCCACACGGGGTAGTTCGGCGTGTAGCTTGTCCTTTACGTCGTGGCCATCGGCAGAGTCGTGACGCCGCTCGTAGAGTTCATAAGCGCGGAACTTGATTTCACTGTGAAGGGCAACATCAATGCTGTCATCTGCATTGATCGAGAAATGGCTTTCGGGAGAGCTTTCGGGAATCATGGGAGAGGCACCTCCTATCGAGGTGGGTGCGGAAATTCAATTCCAGCTTGGCTATTGTCTTAGTACAACAGGCCCCGGGATTCAGTGACCCGGCGCACTACTACAGGTGACGGGAGGATGGGGTTGGGAAGGGCCCCTCTCGCAGATCGGGTCAACGAGTGTTATCGCGACCACTACGCTCAAAACCCTAGTATTGAGGACAGGGCCGCGCTGAAGCCGCCGCCTACGGCCACGTGGGGCTGGCGATGGGATCCCTTGGCGAGGCGACGACGCGGGAGTTGCGGGCTCCGGGATACGCTCCCCACAGTTCGTGGTGGAACTGGATGCGTTCCAGTGCGCGGTCGATCACCGCTTCCAGTTCGCGAAGATATTTGACTTCGCGGCCCTTGGCCAGGCGACGCTTCCCTTCTTCTGGGCTGAACCAGGTGGGGCGGCGATTGCCTTCGTCGGGACGGCGCATCTGGTGGATTTCCATCAAGAAGGCCTTGACCACGAATTCCTGTACGCCGCCGGCCTGCCAGAACACGCCCTTGGAGTGCAGGTAGAGATGGAAGTGGCGGGGCTCGATGGTGCCGAGAGCTCCGGCTTCTTCGGCGGCTTCGCGCTCGGCGGCCTGGCTGTGCGACAGGCGAGGATCGGTGGATCCCTTGGGGAAAGTCCACTTGTTGCCGCCGTTGGTATTCACCAGAAGGAACTCAATAGCCGTGCCGCGCCTGCGATAACAGATCGCAGCCACCTGCAGCGGCAAAGACTTCGCCATACGGGCTGAACCCATGAGCGCCTCCTGAAATAAGGCTACCTGCAAGATATTTCACCAGTGTTAAAGTGCAACAAAAATTGTGCACTGGGGAGGGTTACGAAAGAGTTACGTACCCTTTCGGGAATCAGCGCATCTGCCTCCGGATGCCAGTTTTTTCACAGTCCTCCCCCATACACGGGAATGGCGGCTCCGGTCACGTCCTTTCCCGCGTCGCCGGCGAGCCAAACGATGAGGCTGGCAACAGAAGCCGGCAGCACCCATTGCGAAACGTCGGCGCCGGGCATGGCTTTGCGGTTGGCGGGAGTGTCGATCGTACCGGGCAGCAAGACATTGGCTGTGATGCCGGCGTCTTTGTTTTCGAGCGCGACGGTGCGGATCAGCGACACGAGAGCAGCTTTCGATGCGCTGTAGGCGCCGACGCTGGCGCCGGGACTCTCGGCGGCGCGGCTGCCGATGGCGATGATGCGTCCAGCTTTTGCCTTACGCATGTGCGGAAGCACGGCCCGCAAGATGTGGAATGCGCTGTTGAGGTTCATGTCGAACATGCGCTGGAAAGTGGCGTCGTCGGTGTCGGCGACGGTCTGGCCACCGGCGAAGCCGCCGACCAAGTGAGCCAGCACGTCGATCGTTCCGAAGCGCGCGATGACCGTGTCGGCTGCCTTCTTCGCGGCGGCGAGACTGTCGAGCGAGGCCGCGAGCGCGGTGAAGTTTGGATGGTCGAAATCAGACTGCTGGATTTTAGGCGCGAGCCCAACCACGGCGAAACCGGCGTCCAGCAGGGCTTTGGTGACGTGTGTTCCGAGGCCGCCGTTGGCTCCGGTGACGAGAGCGATTTTTCCTGGCATAAGCGTCGGTTCCTTAAGGGAATTCTGTTAAGGGCTGGTCACGAATCGCGAGTATACCCCAGACGGCCGAGGCGGCCGTCGCCACATGGATCACGCCAGATTCCGCTGCAGCGTCTCCCGCTCCAGCTCATTCTCCCAGCGCGCCACCACCAGCGTGGCCACGCCGTTGCCGATCATGTTGACCAGGGCGCGGAACATGCTCATGAAGCGGTCGATGCCGAGGATGAGCGCCATCCCGGCCACCGGAATCGTGGGAATCACGCTCAGGGTTGCGACCAGTGCGATGAACGACGCTCCCTGCACGCCGCTGGCGCCCTTTGAGGTCAGCACGGCGACGGAGAAAATCGTCATCTGCTGCAGCAAGGTCAGGTGTGTGTTGGTGGCTTGCGCGACGAACAGAGCGGCCATCGTCATGTACAGCGCGCTGCCGTCGGTGTTGAAGGTGTAGCCGGTGGGCACGATCAGGCCGACCAGCGACCGCGAGCAGCCCAGGTCCTCCAGCTTTTCCATCAGCGTCGGAATGGCAGTCTCCGACGAACTGGTGGCCAGCACGAGCAGGATTTCTTCTTTAATGCGAAGAAGAAATTTCATCAGGCTGAATCCTGCCAGCCAGGCGATTGCGCCGAACACGATCCATACAAACAAAATGGAAGTGACCCAGAACGAAGCGATCAGCCGGAGCAGCGGGCCCAGGGACGACAGTCCGTACTTGCCGATGGTGAAGGCCATGGCGCCGAATGCGCCGATGGGCGCGAGCCGCATGACGATGTTCACCATGCGGAATACGACTTTGGTGAGTGACTCCAGCAGGGTGACCAGAGGCTGGGCGTGTTCCCCCGCCGCCGACATGGCGAAACCGAACAGGATCGAAACGAAAACCACTTCCAGGATGTCGCCCTTGGCGAAGGCATCGACGATGGTGGTCGGGATGATGTGCATCAGGAAGTCGGCGACGGTCTGCGCCTTGGCTTGACCGGCATAATCCGCGACGGCGCGGGTGTCGAGCGTGGCCGGGTCCACGTTGAAGCCGCTGCCGGGATGCACCACGTTTCCCACCACAAATCCGACCAGCAGCGCCAGCGTCGAAACGACCTCGAAGTAGAGCAGCGCTTTGCCGCCGACGCGGCCGACTTTGCGCAGATCCCGCATGCCGGCGATTCCCGTGACCACGGTGCAGAAGATCATCACCGTAATGATCATGGTGATCATGCGGATGAAGGCGTCGCCCAGAGGTTTCATGGCGACGGCGTGGGCGGGGCTGAGATAGCCGAACAGGACCGCGACCACGATGGCGACGCTCACCTGCACCCAGAGCGACGCATAGAAGCGCTGGGGGCGCGGGGCGGGGGAGTCGGGTTGGGGAGGTACGGTCGGCATGTTTGGTCTTTCGTAGGAAATCAAGAAATCAGGTTCCTTTTCGGAATCGCTGGCCTTCGCCCCTTCGGCTCGCCATCGCTCGCGCAGGGCAGGGCCTTCGCGAGGCGGACGAATGCGTCCGCCGCTACGTGAGCGTTGCTAGTTGGTGGGGGACTCCAGCGTTTTCACCAGCCACGGGATGATCACTTCTTTGAATATTCTTGGGTCGGGCCAGACGCCCACTTGTCTTCCGAGATGGCCGCCGCGCGGGTTGATCCACGCTTCTTTGGGGACGTCGCCTTTACTCAGGAGCAGGTATTCATCTTCGATGGGAACCTGGGTGTCGAGCGCGCCCGCAATGATGAGCATGGGCGCCATCGGCTTGCCCAGCAGTCCCTGGTGCACCAGAGAAATTTTGGGCAGGAACTCGCCCATTTCATCGAGCGTGTGCACGCCTTCGAGAATGTTCATGAGCGCGGGCACCTGATCGAAAAGATATTCGCGGTTGCCCAGCAGATGGTTCATCAGAAAATCTTTCTGGAAGAACATGTCGACGGGAGGTGACTGCGCGCTGCAGCCGCGCAGGCGGGCGCGCTCGACGATGGCCATCTTGGTGGCCCAGTAGGCGCCCCAACTCACCCCGTGCAGGGCGATGCGGTTCTTGTCGATCTCTGGACGCGACTGCGCGTAGTCGATGACTTTCGAGAGCATGCGCTCGGAAGTTTCGCTGACCTTGATCGGCGCCTGTCCGGTGCCGGGGCCGTCGACGGCGAGGTATCCAATGCCGAAGGGAAGAATCGCGCTGAAACTCTCGGTGAGATCTTCTTTGCGGCTATCGAGGCCGTTGACCGCGATTACCAGCGGCACCGGCCCCTTGGCATTTTTCGGCAGGCGCAGGTAGCCGATGATTTCTTTGCCTTCAAAAGGAATCTTCACGACTTGCAGCGGAGGATCGAAAAACCTGGCATGCGCGAGAAACGCTTCGAGCGCCTTCTCATAGGAGCGCTGCTTGCCGGGAGATGCGGGAATGGGCCAGCGTCCGAAGGAATAGATGCGCCAGGCGCGAATGTAGTCGGCATTCGCCTTGGCCAGATCGGTCTTGTCCGTCGATTTTTCAAGCGACTTGGCTTCGTTGAAGTAACGATCGCCGACGCGCATGAAGCCGGCGGCCCACTCGTCCTTGTCGGCGGTGTGGATGCTCACAAACGCTTCTTGAACATCCGCCGGGTCAAGGCCGATCAGCGGGTACTGTCCGACTTCGGCGCGGTGAACGGCTTCGATCTTGACCTCATCGATGGTGCGCTCGCGGTGCTCCTGGGCAGGAGTCTGCCCGGACACCCCGGCTGCACCGGTCAGCAACAACGATAAGAGAGCGAATAAAGTTTGATTCTTCATGATGCCTGGTCCCCAATGGAATAGCCCGCTGTTTAGGCGAGCGAAGTAGATAAAGAAAAGGCCGGACGGAATTAGTCCGGCCTTCGATACTCGTTTCTGAATCGACTGCGGTTCTAGAAAGTAAACTTCAAACCCAACTGAATGGCGCGGCTTCCACCCGACCCGATGACGGGATTGGCGGCAGCTACGTCAGGTGTGGCGCAGCCGCAACCGAACGGCTGTGCCGACGGATCATTCAACCCGAATCCGTTTTGTCCGCCGTATGGATTGGCGAAATTCGGATGGTTGAAAATGTTAAAGAATTCGGCGCGGAACTGGGCCCGAACCCGTTCGCCCAAGTTCCAGTTCTTGGCGACCGAGAAATCGAAGTTTCGGAAACCGCTGTCGCGGAACGTGTTCCGCCCCATGTTTCCGAATTGTCCCAACGGCGGCGGAATCATGACGGAAGCTCCCTGGGCATAGCAGCCGAACAAGTTGAGAGCCGCCGTGGCCGCGCCCGGAGTGCCGCCGTCCACTGCCAGTGCCTGCGTGGCGCAAGCGGTGTTACTGGCACCGGAGAAATAGGGAATCCCCGTCGGAGTCGACTTGAAGTCCGACGTCTTTCCGTAAAAGCTCCAGCGGATGGGGGCATTTGCCGGCGGACTGACCGGCAGCGGCCCGGTGCCCGCAGCGTCGGTGCCCAGATCGATCGGGCCCCAGGGCTGAGCGCTTTGCAAGGTAATGATCGAGTTGAGTTCCCAACCCTCCAGCATCTGCGCGAAGCTCTTCCGTCCGGGGATGGCATAGGTGAACGAGAGCGTGAAACGGTTCCGAATGTCAAAATCGCTGTTCCCGTATTCGCTGGCGAGGCTGTAAGAGTCTTGCGGCAGACCGGCGCCATAGCCAAAGTCCCAATTGGCGCCAACGGCGTCGAGGGAGTGACCGTAGGTGTAGCCCGCCACCATGCTCAAGCCGTGGAAGTTGCGCGAGTTCAAAGTGACCTGCAAAGCGTCATAGTTGGAGCGATAGACGTTGCCCATCTGGAAAATGTTGCTCAGGTAGGGGAACTTGCTCGCGAAGGGGCGGTTTGCCTCTTCCCCACCGGTACTGTCAGGAGCGCAGTTATTAGGGTCGGTGTAGCCCGAGGCGATACAGGCACTGATCGCGGCCGCGGGCCATCCCGAACCCACCGGTGGTTGATTGATGTCCCGAATCCCGACCAGGTTCGAGCCGTGATTTCCCACGTACGACATTTCCAGGGAAAGATTCGGGGTAAACGAGTGCTGCATACCGATGGTCCAGTGCCAGACATAAGGCGTGGTCAGGTTGCGGGCCACGCTCATGATGGGGCATGGATTGTCGAAGCAATTCAGCGTGGTGGTACTGACGTTGGTTCCGAAGATCGGCACACCGCTGTCCCATTGCGGAAGGACGGGTGGGATCGCCAGATTGCCCGCCGTGATGGTTCCGCCCGCGGTATTGTTGGACGCATCGATAATGGCGCCCGTGGGAACGTTGCCCAGGCCAAACGCGTTGTTGAAAGCGAGCATCGCTTCCCAGTTAACAGTTTCGTACACCAGTCCCGCTCCGCCTCGGATCACCGTGGTTCCTTTGCCGTTCAAGTCCCAGGCAAAGCCCAAGCGCGGCGCAAAATTTTTGTGATCGGGGTTGTAGGGGCCGCTGACGCCGTTCTGTCCGGCTTGAATCAATCCGGTGGCGGAGTTGGGATCGAAATTCCCCAGCAGGTTGTGTTGTTCCTTGATCACGGAACTGTATTCATAGCGCACGCCGAAGTTGACCGTCAGGTTCCTGCTGGCACGCCAGTCATCCTGCAGGAACAAGCCGTACGCCCAGTTGTGAATATGCAGGGTGGGATCGCCGACCTGCACTGAAGCCTTGAAGGGGTCGCCGGCAAAGAAATCTTCCAGCGCGGTTGAGCCCGCTCCGGTTCCGATCGCGACGCCGCCCAGGAACGTGATGCTGCCGCGGGCGTTGCCGAATGCCCCGCCGTTGAAGGCGTTGCGGTGCAGTTCGCCGCCGAACTTCAGAGAATGTTTTCCTGCTGTATAGGAAACGTGGTCGATGAACTGAGTTCTGGCGTCCGGCCCCTGGAACTTTGGCCACTTGAAGGCGCCCAGGCCGGGGACGAAAGCGCCAGCGAAGCCAATGCGGGGAAGGCCGCCGGTGAACGGACCACTGACGCCTGTGTTGAGGCCGTAGCCCGACGCTGGCGTATTAAGGTCGCCGGGAAATGTGGGCTGGTACAAGCGGTTGTAGCCGAGACGAGCTTCGTTCACCCAGCGAGTGCCGGGAGTCCAGATCCAGTTTCCCCCTACGACCTGCGCGCGGGTGTGGATCTTCGACCGCCAGTTCGATTGCAGCTCCGGAAAATCTTCTACCGTTCCATTGTTGTTTCCGTAGAAATACATACCGCTGATGCTGTTGCTTTGATTGATGTTGAAATCTACTTTGCCCAGCGCGTTGTTCACTTGCACATCGTTGGGAAATCCCTGCACGATGTTGGGGCCCTGCGTGTTGTTGATGGGGAAGCCCGTACCATTACAAGTGACGGTGGATCCGGACACCGTGCAGCCCGAGATTTGCTGGCTGGCTGCGCTGATGGGTACGCCGTTGGCCACAAGATCGGCAATCGCGTTCGGAATACTGTTGGCGCAGTCGCCCGCGACCGATATGCAGGTGGGTGTTGACGGGGTAGGCAGAGACGCCATCGACGGCGTGGTCACGCTATAGGAGTTGCCGACGTTGTAGCGCTGGCCTTCGTAAGCGCCGAAGAAGAACGCTTTGTCTTTGACAATCGCGCCGCCGAAACTGCCGCCAAACTGCTCCAGAGTGCGGGGAGTTTTCGCCGCGGGCGCGGCGTTGAAATAGTTGCGCGCGTCCATCGCGCCATCGCGGCCGAACGCAAACGCGGTGCCGTGCAGCGAGTTCGTTCCGGACTTCAATCCCACGTTCATGATCGCGCCCGGCTTCCAGCCATACTCGGCCGGGGGATTTTCCTGAACGTTGAACTCCTGGATCGCGTCGATGGGCAGGATGGTCGCGGAGTCGCCCGCGATGCCGGCGCCGTTGATGATGCCTTGTCCGGAAAACGGCTCGCTGTTGAACAGGCCCTCGATGAAGTAGGCATTGTCCTCAGCGCGCAGGCCGTTGGTGCTGGTGGTCGAGAAACCGCCGCCGGGGTAGCGCATGACTCCGGGCCGCAGTTGCAGCAGGTTCTCGTAGTTACGGCCGTTCAGCGGAAGGTCGTTGATTTCCTTGTTGCTGAGCGTGCCGCCCAGAGTGGAGGAGGTGGTGTTGATCAGAGGTACTTCTTCGGAGATGGTGACCGTCTCGGTCACCTGGCCGGGCTGCAGGGCGAAATCGGCGCGCACGTCGGTGGCAACTTCAATCTGAACGTTCGGGCGTTCCACGCTTTTGAAGCCTTTGGCTTCCACATGGATCTTGTAATTGCCCGGCTGCAAGTCGGGCGCTGTATAGGCGCCGGATTCATCGGTAGTAATCGTTCGCGTCGTGCCACGCTGAACATCGGTGATGACCACGGTGGCGCCCGCAACTGCGGCGCCGCTCTGATCGGTCAAGGTGCCCAGGATCCGGCCCGCGGTGGTCTGGGCCAGCGCGGAAGCGGAGAACAGGAACAGGGTGAAGGTGGCGAACCACAACCGGGAAGCTGCAGTCATCCGTCCGTCATGGGACGCGGCGGCGCTGACAGGGCGCGATAGCATAGGAACCCCTCCGTATATCTGGTCCGACAGCCATACCACTATCGGAGAAACAGTGTCAAGCAAATTCATTTTTTGGATGGATCTGGAGCAGCGTATACCGCACCCGGACGGGCAGGGGAAGTCCACAAGCTGGCAACCCGACCATCTTTGGGACGAGGATTTCAGGCACTTGCACAGCAGCACGGCAATGTAGTAGGATTTGCCTGTGGTCATACCACTAGACCTTTATACCAAGCCCTTGGCCCTCTCTCAACAAACGCGCCTACGCTCAGTGGATATGCGGTATAGTAGCCAGACCATAGCCGGTCTTCCGGCTGGCTGCGCATTACCAGGTGCGGGGGGCAGGGCTGTGTACAAGCTAGTTCGGACGTCGCGACTCTACGAGCAAATCGTTCAGCAGATTGAAGAATCCATTGTCAAAGGCGATCTGAAGGCGGGCGATCAACTGCCCGCGGAACGCGAACTCGCCCAGCGTTTTGGCGTGAGTCGCACGGCCGTGCGCGAGGCCGTGAAGGCGCTGCGCGAAAAGGGTCTGGTCGAAGCCTATTCGGGTCGAGGCACTTTCATCACCGACGGCACGACACAGGCGGTGCGCCAGTCACTGGACCTGATGGTGAAGATCGGTCAGCCCGAAGGCTCGACGCATCTGGCAGAAGTGCGGGCCATTCTGGAGCCGGAGATTGCGGGCCTGGCCGCGGTGCGCATCCAGGAACCGGAGCTGGCGACCATGCGGGAAGCGGTGACCGCCATGGATCGGGCCGGGCAGGATCCGGAAACCTACATCGAAGCGGACCTTGATTTTCATCTGGCCCTGGCGGAGGGCGCAGCCAACCCGCTTATTCTTTCGCTGCTCGATTCCATCGTAGGACTGCTGCGGGAGCAGCGGCTGCGCATCTTCAAAGTCCCCGGCGGTCCGGAGCGCGGCCAGATTCATCACAAACGGATTTTGGACGCGGTCGAGCGGCATGACGCGGAGAAAGCGCGCGAAGCCATGAGAGCGCATTTGTACCAGGTGCGCGACGACAGCCAGGCGCCGGCGAAACGCGCGCCCGGCAAGCCGGGCACACACTAGAGAGTTGGCTAAGAAATCTGGAGGCGGGTGGCGGATGGCGAAAGTAGGTTTTATCGGGTTGGGAGTAATGGGCAGCCAGATGGTGAACCGGTTGCTCAGCCAGGGGCACACGGTGACCGGCTACAACCGCACGCGCACCAAGGCGCAGTGGCTGGTGGAGAAGGGCATGCAGTGGGCCGACTCGCCGCGCGCCGTGGCCAGTGCTTCGGACTACATCTTCGCGATGGTGACCAATGCCGCGGCCATTCAGGCGATCACCGAAGGTCCCGACGGATTGCTCGCCGGCTTGAGTGCGGGCAAGACGTTCATTGACATGAGCACCGTGAGTCCCACGGTGAGCCGCGCACTGGCTGCGAAAGTACGCGCTCAGGGCGCGGACATGGTGGACTCTCCCGTCTCGGGCAGCGTGATCACGCTGCAGGAAGGGCAAGCTGTCGGTGATGGTCGGGGGGCGCAAGGAAACTTTCGACAAGATCAAGACGCTGCTGCTCGACATCGGCCCCAAGGTCAGCTACGTGGGCGACAACGGCCTGGCGCTGTCCATGAAGATCGCCATCAACCTGAGCCTGGCAGTGCAGATGCTGGCATTTTCCGAAGGCGTGCTGCTGGCGGAAAAAAGCGGCATTGCCCGCGAGGTCGCCGTCGACGTGCTGGTCAACAGCGCCGTCGCTTCGCCCGATGATCAAGTACCGCGGGCCGTTCGTCCTGCAACAGCCGGAAGAAGCCTGGTTCGACGTGAACATGATGCAGAAAGATATGGTGCTGGCGATGGACCTGGGCCGGCAACTCGACGTGCCCCTGCCGACGACGGCCGTCAGCAACGAATATTCTGACGGCGGCTCGGGGCATGGGCTGGACGAAATACGATTTCGCCTGCATGTTCGACGTGCTGGCCGCCATGTCGGGCGTGAAAACGCCGGTGACTGCGGGAGGACCGAAGAAGTGACCACCGCTACCTCCAACGCGGCTCCAGGTTCCGAGGTTACGGAAAAAGACCGCTGGCTGCGCGCGTACCGCCAGATGGTGAGGATTCGCCTGTTTGAAGAGCAGGTGAACGAGCTCTACACGCGCGCTCTCATGCCCGGGCTGGCGCATCTCTACAGCGGCGAAGAGGCCGTCGCGGTGGGCATCTGCGAGGCGCTGCGCATCGACGACTACATCACCAGCACGCATCGCGGCCACGGACACTGCCTGGCCAAGGGCGCTTCGCCCGACCGCATGTTCGCCGAGTTGCTGGGCAAGGAAGCCGGCTACTGCCGGGGCAAGGGCGGATCGATGCACATTGCCGATCCCGCTACCGGCAACCTGGGCGCGAACGCGATTGTGGGCGGAAGCGTGGGCATCGCAACCGGCGCGGCGTTTGCCTCGAAGCGGCTGGGCAACGGGCGAGTGGCGGTTTGCTTTTTTGGCGAAGGCGCCCTCGGGCAGGGATCGCTGTACGAAGTGATGAACCTGGCGCAACTCTGGAAGCTGCCCGTGATCTACGTCTGCGAAAACAATCTCTACAACGAGTACACGCACTTACTCGGAGACGACCGCCGGAACGATTCTCGGACGCGCCGGAGCCTTCGGCCTGGAGTCGGCATTAGTGGATGGGCAGGATGTGCGCGCGGTGAATGAAGTTGCCACGCGGCTGGTGAAGCGGGCCCGCGCGGGCGAAGGGCCGGCCTTTCTGCAGGCCGACACCTACCGCTACAGCGGGCATCACGTGGGCGACATCAACCGCGAATACTACCGCTCGAAACAGGAAGAGCAGCACTGGAAGACGGAACGGGACCCCATCAAGCTGCATGCGCAGCTGGCTGCTGGCGCAGGGGCATGCGGACGCGGCGGCGCTGGATCAAATCACCGCCGAGGGGCGCACGGAGATGGAAGCGGCGGTGAAATTTGCCATTGCGGCCCCCTATCCCAGCGTCGACCAGGTGGAGCAGGACGTCTATGCCTGAACGCGAGACTCACATTTGCGCAGGCGGTGCGGGAAGCGCTGGCCGAAGAAATGCGCCGCGACTCGCGGGTCTGCATTTTCGGCGAAGACGTGGCCGAAGCGGGAACGCCATTCAAAGTGCTCTCCGGGCTGGTGGAAGAATTCGGCGCCGAGCGCGTGGTCGACACGCCGATCTCCGAAGCCGGCTTCACCGGAGTTGGCAGTGGGTGCGGCCATGACGGGGCTGCGGCCCGTGGTCGACATCATGTTCGGCGATTTTCTGACGCTGACCATGGATCAGATGGTCAACCAGGCCGCGAAAGCGCACTACATGTCGGGCGGGCACTGGAGGGTTCCCATGGTGATGCGCACCACGCTGGGCGCGACCCGGCGCTCGGCGGCGCAGCATTCGCAGTCGCTGCACGCCTGGTTCAGCCACGTGCCGGGATTGAAAGTTGTGCTGCCTTCGACGCCCTATGACGCGAAGGGCCTGCTGAAGACCGCGATCCGCGACGAGAACCCGGTCATCTTCTTCGAAGACAAGATGATGTACAAGCTGAAAGGCCCGGTTCCGGCGGAGGACTACACGATCCCGCTGGGCGTGGCCGACGTGAAGCGCGTCGGGGAAGACATCACGCTGGTGGCGACCAGCAGCATGGTGCAGGTGGCGCTGGGCGCGGCGAGCTTACTAGAGAAGGAAGGCATCAGCGCGGAGGTGGTCGATCCGCGCACCACCTGGCCGCTCGACGAAAAGACTATCATCGAGTCGGCCAAGAAAACGTCGCGCGTGATCGTGCTCGACGAGGGCTACGGGCGCTATGGAGTGACGGCGGAACTGGCGGCGGTGATCGCCGAAGGCGCCTTCTATGATCTCGACGCGCCGGTGAAGCGCATGGGCGCGATGCACGTTCCGATTCCGTTTTCTCCGCCGTTGGAAGATGTCACGGTGCCCACGGAAGAAACGGTTTCAGAGGCAGCAAGACAAATGTGTAGTAAGAAGTAGCGCCGGCGTCCCGCCGGCTGTCCCGAGGGCGTCTCGCCCTCGTTTCAAGCTAGCAGCTACGAAGCTAGCAGCTAGGAGCTGATTTATGGGACTCAAAACTCACGGAACGATGGCGGTGGATTGGGAGAACCGGATCGACTTCGACCGTCTCCGCCGCGAACGTCTGCAAAAAGCGAAAGACCTGCTCAAAAAATCGTCGATGGGATCGTTGCTCTGCTTCGACATGAACAACGTGCGCTACCTGACGTCGACCCACATCGGCACTTGGGCGCAGGATAAGGCCAACCGCTTTACGCTGCTGCCGCAAAACGACGAGCCAATTTTATGGGACTTCGGATCGGCCGCCAAGCATCATCAGCTGAACTGCCCATGGCTGGGCCGGAGCGCTCGCGCCCCGGAATCTCCATGCTGCGCGGAGCGATGACGCCGGAGATGGGCCGCGCCGAAGATGTCGCCAAGAAAATTCGCATTGAACTGGAAATGCGCGGCCTGCACAAAGAGCCGGTGGGCATCGACATCATCGAACTGCCGGTACTATTCGCGCTGCAGCGGGAAGGCCTGAACGTGGTCGACGGGCAGCAACTCATGTCCGAGGCCCGCGTCATCAAGACGCAGGATGAAATCGCCCTGCTCAACACTTCGGCCATGATGGTCGACGCGGCTTACGACGAACTTTACCGCGCGATGAAGCCAGGCCTGCGCGAGAACGAAGCGGTCGGACTGGTGAGCAAGGTTCTTTATGATCTGGGCTCGGAATATGTGGAAGCGGTCAACGCGATTTCCGGCGAGCGCTGCAATCCGCATCCGCATGTATTTTCCGATCGCGTGCTGCGGCCGGGCGATCCCGTGTACTACGACATTCTGCATTCCTACATGGGATACCGCACCTGCTACTACCGCTGCTTCACGGTGGGCTACGCGTCGCATGCCATGGTCGACGCCTACAAGCGCTGCCGCGATTATCTGGATGCGGCGATCGAATTGGTTCGTCCCGGCCGCACCACCGCGGAAATTGCCGCGGTCTGGCCGAAGGCCACTGATTTCGGTTTTCCCAACGAAGAAGCCGCCTTCGCGTTGCAGTATGGTCACGGCATCGGTCTCGCGATTTGGGAGAAGCCGGTGATCAGCCGCCTGGTTTCCTTCGAGCATCCGGTGGAAATCAAGCCGGGCATGGTGTTTGCGCTGGAAACCTTCTGGCCTTCGACCGACGGCTGGAGCGCGGCGCGCATTGAAGAAGAAATTGTGGTCACGCCCGACGGGACACGAGGTCATCACGCGCTTCCCGGCGGAAGAGCTTCTGGTTGCGGGCGCGCACTACTACACGGTGAACGGGCCGCTGCCCACCACCAGAGAATCCGAAGCTGCGCCCAGCGAACGCGTGCTCGAGATGATCGAAGCCAGCGCGAAAACTGAGCGGGTAGGAGTTTAGGGCTGAAGGCCATAGTTCCAAAAGACGACGGCCCTCCCCAATAAAACTATGGCCTTCAGCGTGGTAATGCCCGCACTTGAGATGGCGCAGGAAACCGGCAAGCTCATTGCCTGGCGGAAGCAGGAAGGCGACCGCGTCACCAAGGGCGAACCTCTCCTCGAAATCGAAACCGACAAAGCGGTCGTCGAAGTGGAAGCTCCCGCCGACGGCATTCTGGCCGGCATCAAGGCGGCGGCCGGGGCCGACATTCCCGTGGGGCAGACCATCGCGTGGATCGTCTCGCCGGGCGAAGCGGCTCCGGTTGAAAGCGCGTCGACCGCGCCGGCCGCGAGGGCCGGATCGCACGCGAAAACCGATTCCTCCCAAGTCGCGGCAGCGCCTGCCAGCAGCGCCGCGCCAGCGGCGGCATCCAGCGCGAAGATTTCTCCCAAGGCCCGCCGGCTTGCCAAAGAATTAGGCGTAGACCTTGCCACGGTGCGCGCCTCAGGTCCGGGCGGAGAGATTCTGGCATCGGATGTGCAGGCGGCAGCCGCAGCGCCCGCGGCAGAGAACGAAGAGAACGAATCTGCCCGCATTGAAGTGCCCAGTTCGCTCGGCCGCATCATGGCCGAACGCACTACGCAGAGCTGGACCACCGTGCCTCACTTCTTCGTGAGCCGCGAGATCGAGGCCACCGCGCTCAACCATTATCGCGAACGCGTGGTTGCCGAGATCGAACGCGATCATCAGGTGCGGATCACGCATACCGACCTGCTGGTGGCGCTGGCGGCCCGGGTCCTGCTGAAGCACCCGCGATTGAATGCAAGCTGGAGCGCCGAAGGGATTCGCCTGCACGATCATGTGCACATGGGGATCGCCATTGCAGTCCATGATGGCGTGGTGGCCGCGGTCATTCACAACGCGCATACCGCGAGCCTGGCGGAAATCTCGATCCAGCGCCGCGATGTCGCCGAGCGCGCGCGGGCCGGGAAGTTGAGGCCCGCCGATATTGCCGATGCCACCTTCACCATCAGCAACCTCGGCATGTATCACGTGGATCAATTCAGCGCGATCATCACACCGCCGCAAGCCGCGATTCTCGCCGTGGGCGGCATTGCCGATCGGGTGGTAGCCGTGCAGGGCCAGCCCGCGGTCCGGCCCATGATGACGCTTACCGTCTCCTGCGATCACCGCGTGGCCGATGGCGCCCGGGCTGCGCTGTTTCTCAGCGACCTCGCGGAAGCGGCGCGCGAGCCCGCGAAATTTGTGCACTAGAGTTTCCTGCGAACCCCGCGAGGGCCTGGCCCTCCACCGCAAGACGAGCCAAATCCCCGCGCGCCGGTGAGTCTTTTCTGGATTCTGTTCCCGCCCTTTGAGCGCGTACCCGGCGCCGTAGAACCTTCAGAAATGTCTGCACGACGGGCGACGAATCCCGTTCGCGATAGGCGGCCAGCAGTTCGGTGCGCGCCCGGACGCCCACCAGCCGGCGGAAGACCACGTCTTTGCGCTGCAGGTTTCCTATGCACCTGGGGACGATCGACACTCCGATGCCGCCAGCGACCAGGCTGAGCGTGGTCTGAATTTCCACCGTACGCTGCACCACGATGGGACGGAAGCCGGCCTGCTGGCACAGGCCAATCACGAATTCAGTCCAACTCGGACGAGGATGGTCGGGATAAAGAACGAAGGGTTCCTCGGCCAGGGCGGAGAGGCGCAGGGCGGGCAGTTGGGCCAGGCGGTGCGAACCGGGCAGAGCAACGTACAACGGTTCTCGCGCAATCGTGCGAAAGACTAACCCTTCGGTTTTGGGGGGGAGACGCAGCAGGCCGATATCAATTCGCTTTTCGGTGAGCGCTTCAATCTGCGCGTGCACGGTCATCTCCGACAAGGCCAGGTCCACGTGCGGGGCCGCCTGGAGAAACTCGCGCAAGACTCCCGGCAAAACGTCATAGGTGGCCGACCCCACGAATCCGAGATTAAGAGTGCCGCTTACTCCGCCGCCGGCCCGCTGGGCCGCGAGCATGGCCTCGTCGGCGCGCGCCAGAATCAGGCGGGCGCGGTCGAGAAAGACCTTTCCCGCGGGCGTGATCTGCACCCGGCGCCGGTTGCGCCAGAGCAGTTGCACCAGCAGTTCTCTTTCCAAAGCCTGAATCTGGCGGCTCAAGGCAGGCTGGGCGATGCGCAGGCGCAGGGCGGCGTGGCCGAAGTGCAACTCCTCCGCCACCGCAACAAAATAGCGCAACTGGCGTAATTCCATGGGTTCATTGTAATGCCGAATTGCTATTACTGGAATCTTCCAATGTATTGGACGTATGAACCAAACCGGGGGCATAGTAGGAACCTGTATTTTTCGTGAGGCTTCTTGTGCTGGACAGAATCTAAGGTCGGAAGCAGGCGCGGTTCGAGGCCTGCCACCGGTTCCGGCTAGGTTAACGATCAGGTTATGTGGTTAGTGCGATTGGCGCTGCGGCGCCCTTACACCATTGCCGTTTCTTGCCTGCTGATCATGATCCTCGGCGTGCTATCGCTGACGCGCATGACGGTGGACATCTTCCCGGTCATCGACATTCCGGTGGTCGTGGTGGTGTGGATCTATCCCGGACTCTCGGCGCAAGACATGGAGCGCCGCGTGGTCCTGATCAGTGAACGGGGCTACTCCACCACGGTCAACGGAATTTCGCGCATTGAGTCGCAGTCGATTCCAGGAGTTGGGGTCCTGCGCGTCTACTTCCAGCCGGGGACCGAGATTGGCGCCGCCATTGCTCAGATATCCGCCGTATCGAGCACCATTTTGCGCATCGCCCCGCCGGGAATGACCCCGCCCAGCATCATCCAGTTCAATGCCACCAACGTTCCCGTCGCGCAGTTGACGATTTCAAGCAAGACCCTCCCGGAACAGCAACTCTACGACTACAGTCTGAACTTCATTCGGGTGCGGCTGTTCACGATCCCCGGCCTTTCCACGCCTGCGCCGTTCGGCGGCAAAGAACGCCAGATCATCATCGACATCAATCCACAGGCGCTGGCCGCCAAGGGTCTGTCGGCAGGAGATGTCGTCAGCGCGCTGCAGACTTCGAACGTGATTCTGCCCGCGGGCGACGCCCGAATCGGCAGCACCGACTACACCGTGCAACTCAACTCCAGCCCCGACACGGTGGCGCAGTTCAGCCGCATCCCGATCAAGGTGGTGGGCTCGGCGACGGTCCTGCTGGGAGACGTAGCCAAGGTTGCCGACAGCTATGCCGAGCAACGCGGCATCGTGCACGTCAACGGCAAGCGCGCGACCTATCTTGCCATCCTCAAGCATTCCGACGCCTCGACCCTGGCCGTGGTCGAGGCCACGCGCGACACGCTGCCGGTCATCAAGGCTTCCGCCCCGCAGGGGATGGACCTGAAGATCGACTTCGATCAATCCGTGTTTGTGCGCGCCGCGATCATGGGAGTGGCGCGCGAAGCGGTGCTGTCTTCGATCCTGGTTTCGCTGATGATTCTGGCATTTCTGGGCAGCTGGCGCAGCGTGGTGGTGGTGTGCATCTCGATCCCGCTGTCCATCTTCACCGCCATCATCGGTTTGAACCTGAGTGGCGACACCATCAACATCATGACGCTGGGCGGCCTGGCCCTTGCCATCGGCATGCTGGTGGATGACGCGACCGTCGCGATCGAGAATATTAACCGGAATTTCGACATGGGCAAGTCGATCATGGTGGCGATCCTCGACGGCACCAGCCAGATTGCCGTGCCTGCGATTGTGGCGACGCTGGCCATCTGCATCGTGTTCTTCCCGGTCGTCTTGCTCTCCGGCGCTTCCAAGTATCTCTTCACGCCCATGGCGTTGGCGGTGGTGCTGGCCATGCTGGCGTCGTACGTGCTTTCCCGGACGCTGGTCCCGACGTTGACGCGAATTCTTTTCGAAGGCCATCGCGAATCGGATCATGCCCGTGCCGAGCCGAAGGGATTCACGGAGCGCATCAACCGCAAGCGCGAGCAGGCCTTCGAGCGCCTGCAATCCAGCTACGGACGCCTGCTGCATCTGGTGCTGCATCACCGGGTGTTTACGATTTGCATGTTCGGACTGCTGTTCGCAGTTACTGCGGTGCTGCCCTTCATCATTGGTACGGACTTCTTCCCCACCGTGGACGCGGGATTGATGAAGCTCCACGTCCGCGCTCCCGTCGGCACCCGGCTCGAGGACTCCGAACAGATGCTGATGCGGGTGGAAAGCCGGATTCGCGAAATCATTCCGGCGGACGAAATCGACACCATCAATGACCTGCAAGGTCTCCCCACTTCGTACAATCTGGCCTTCGTGCCCACCGACAATGTGGGGGACATGGACTCCGAAGTCCTGATCGCCCTGAAGCCGGTGCATCATCCCACCGAAAGCTACATGCAGAAGATTCGCGAGCAACTGCCGCGCGAGTTTCCCGGGTCGAGTTTCTATTTTCAATCGGCGGACATTGTGAGCCAGGTGCTCAACTTCGGCGTGCCCTCGCCGGTCGACGTTCAGGTGGAAGGTCCCAACCTGGATCAGTCCTATCAAATCGCGCGCCAGTTAAGCGATGAAATGCGCACGGTGCCGGGAGCGGTTGACGTACACATCAAGCAGGCGATCCGGTATCCCGCCTTGCACATTAATGTCGACCGCGAGAAGGCGGCGCAACTGGGCCTGACCGAACAGAGCGTCGCCAACAGCATGCTGATCTCGCTGTCGTCGAGCGCACTGATTGCGCCATCCTATTTTCTGAACCCGACCAACAACGTCAACTACATTGTGGCCGTGCGCATTCCGCCGGAGCACTTCGATTCGGTGGACAGCCTGATGAATACGCCGCTGAGCCTGCCGGGATCGGCCACGCCTCTGCAAGCCGCGAGCCTGCCGCAGACGCAACCTGTCCCGCAACCGCAATACGAGACGCTGGCCAACGTTTCGCAGGTGGTGGCCGACTCCGTGCCCGCGGAAGTCAATCACTATACGGTGCAGCGCGTGATCGACATCAACGCCAACCTGCAGGGCCGCGATCTGGGTTCCGTCGTCAGCGGCATTCAGAAAAAAATCGCTAGCCTCGGAAAGCTTCCCTTGGGGATGCGCATTACCGTGCACGGCCAATACGAAGTGATGAATTCGTCGTTCCGCAGCCTGTTGCTGGGGTTGATCCTGGCCATTGTGCTGGTGTATCTGCTGATCGTCGTATTGTTTCAGTCGTGGGTCGATCCCTTTATTATCATGATCGCGGTGCCGGGAGCGCTGGTGGGGATTCTGTGGATGCTGGCCGTGACCGGTTCGACCATCAACGTGGAATCACTGATGGGCTCGATTATGGCCGTGGGAATCGCGACCTCGAACTCGATCCTGGTGGTGAGCTACGCCAATGACGCCCGGGTCGAGAGGGGTATGTCGCCCCTCGAGGCGGCCCTGGAAGCGGGAAAGACGCGGCTGCGGCCGGTTCTGATGACGGCGCTTGCCATGATTATCGGAATGGTTCCCATGGCGCTGGCGATGGGCGAGGCCGGAGAGCAGAACGCGCCCCTGGGCCGCGCGGTGATTGGAGGATTGGTGATAGCGACCGTGGTCACACTTTTTGTGGTGCCGGTGGTCTATACGCTGTTGCGAAAGGATTTTCCCACGCGGCACTTGCTCGACGCAAAGTTTATCGCCGAATCACGAGGCGAGGAGTTCGGAGCGAGGGAACATTGATGTCTGAATCGCACGGCCGCCGCCACGGGTCTGCCTGGCTTTATCTCGCCGGGATACTCGCCGTCCTGATTGCGGGCGTCATGGCCTTCGTTCTCGTGTCCCGCCAGCGCACCCACGTGGAGGCGGCGACCGAGCAGTTGACGGCCGAGGGCAAGAAGGGACCGGTCGTCGAAGTTGCCACGGCTCGCAAGGTCGCAGGTTCCAACACGGTGAAACTAATTGGCGAGGCGCGTCCCTACCAGTCGGCGATCCTGTATTCCAAGGTGAGTGGCTACATGCGGAGTATCAGCGTGGACAAGGGCGATTTCGTTCACGCCAACCAGATCATCGCCGTGATCGAATCCCCGGAAACCGACAAGCAATATCAAGCCGCGGTCGCCGATGCCCATAATAAAGAGCTGATCGCCAACCGCGCCGCCACTCTGGTGAAGAAGGAAATGATCTCGCAGCAGGATGCGGACCAGGCCGAAGCCGACGCTGCCGTCTCCAAGGCGAACCTGGAGCAGATCGGCACGCTCAAGTCCTATGAACAATTGCGCGCTCCGTTCAGCGGGACGGTGACGGCGCGCTACTCCGATCCCGGAGCGCTCATCCAGAACGCGGCCACATCGCAGACCAGTGCGTTGCCGCTGGTCGAAGTCTCCGAGACTTCGCGCCTCCGCATCTACGTCTATGTGGACCAGGCGCATGCTCCCTTTGTGCGCAATGGAGATACGGCGACAATTCTTGATCAGGCCAACCCGAGTCTGAAGGTGGCAGCGCGAGTCACGCGCACCAGCGGGGCCATTGACCCCAAGACGCGCACGCTGCTGGTCGAGATCGATGTGGACAATCCGCACAACCGCATCCTGGCCGGAAGCTTTGTGCAGGTGGAATTGAAGGTGCAGACCCCGCGCTACGTCGAGGTGCCTTCTGACGCGTTGATCGTTCGCGGAAATCAGACGTTTGTGGCCGTCGTTACCCCGGACGACACCGTGAAGTTCACGCCGGTGGCCGTGGCCGAGCAAACCGGCGAGACGGCACGCCTGTTCAGCGGGTTGGACGAAGGCGCGCGCGTTGCCCGCAGCCTGGGAGAACGGGTGGCCGAAGGCGGCAAAGTGCAGCCCGTCGCGCGACCCGGCAGCTAAGTAATGCTAGCGAAAAGTGGATTGGGAAGGGCGTGTTCCCTTACCCGGCCAGATGCTCGGGCGGTTTGCTGACGGACGGTTGATTCGCATTGTTGATTTCGTATCAGGGCATCGCTTCACAGTTTGCGGAAGGCTCACGATTCGTATCACGGTGTCGCTTCACAGTTTGCGCAAGACTCACGATTCGTATCAGGGCATCGCTTCAGCGATGCCGTAAATACCTCAGGATCAAGGCCGGCTTCAGCCGCTGGGGGTCAATAGCAGCGGCTAAAGCCGGTGTGGTTTTGCTAACCGAACCGGAACTGGCTGAAAGCCGTGCCCTGATACAAAACCGAATCGGCACTGGCTGAAAGGCGTGCCCCCTGATACAAAAGAGGACTTCGACTCGCATCGGTGATGAAGACGCCCGCACAATTCGCCGCGCTAATCGCTCTCGCCCTGGCCGTGGTGCTCGCGAGCCCTCTGGCGGCAGCGCAGAACCAGCCTCTGTCCCTGGCGGATTGCTATCGCCTGGCCGAACAGAACCAGCCGGACCTTGCCACCGCGGAAGCGGAAGTCCAGGTGGCCGAGGCCCATCTCAAAGAACGCCGTTCGCCCTACTTTCCTCATCTCACTTTCGGCGCCAGCCACAACCAGCAGACTTATAACTACGCACCCGCGACTGGGACCTCTCCCACCGTGGCCTCCGTTTTATTCAACGGTGAGAGGTGGTCGAATTCTCCTTATTACTTCACAGGGTTGAACTTCAACCAGAACATCTATGACTTCGGCCTGACCCGCGGATCGGTTGAGCGCGGAAAAGCGGAACTGGCCCAGGCGCAGGAGAACCGCGACCGGGTCCGCCAGCAAACCCTGCTCAACGCGCGCAATGGATACTTCAGCGTGCTGGCGGCCCAGCAGTTGGTCCAGGTGCGCCAGACGACGGTTCACGATCAGAGCAAGCACCTGGAGCAGATCAATGCGTTCTTCCAGGTGGGACGCGTGCCCAAGATCGACGTGACGCGGCAGGAGGTGCAACTGGCCAACGCGGAGCTTGATCTGGTGCAGGCGCAATCGGATCTGACCGTAGCCCAGGCTGCGCTGGCGACCGCGATGGGTCTGGGCGTGAAGAGCACATTCACCCTGGTCGATGTATTGGGAACGGCCCAGGCGCTCGACCCGGTGGATGGTTATCTTACACAGGCGCAAACCCTGCGCCCCGATTTACGGGCTCTGCGCGAGGCCGTCAAGGCGGCACAAGGCGACATCGTATCCGCGCGCTCGAACTTCAAGCCGCGCCTGAATTTTTCCAGCTTTGCCGATTTTCAGAATCTGAAGTTCCCGTTGATCTGGAACGTCGGCATTGGCGAGAGCCTGCTGCAGCCCCTGCTTACCGGCGGATACAATCGCGCCTATCTCCACGAGACCGAGCAGGCCAGGAGTGCGGCGGAGTCGAATCTGAAATCCGCCGCGCTGCAGGTCGACCGCGAAGTCTATACCGACTACGCCAACACCACCGTCGCCCAGCAGCAGATTGATCTGGCGACGAAAGCGGATCAGGAAGCCCACGAGAATCTGGCCTTCGCGGAAGGCCGCTACTCGGCTGGGATCGGAAACATTATTGAATTGACGGATGCCGAATTGCTGGCTGCCACCGCGGGCGCCCAGGTCGTCACCGCGCGCTACGCCTACCAGTTGGCGTATGGCCGGCTGGAAGTCGCTGCCGGCAAAGAACCGAGCGACTGAGGCCGCCGTGGTTATCCTCGCGTTTCGGCGGGAGCGGCCACGATGAGCGTGAAACAAAGTTGCAGAAAGTTGCGCGGTACTGGTGCCCGCATCATTTCTGCACATCGTCGAGCAGGGACCTGAGCTTGCCAGAGCGCGATGGGTGGCGCAATTTGCGCAGGGCCTTGGCTTCGATCTGGCGAATGCGTTCGCGCGTCACGTCAAAGGACTGGCCGACCTCTTCCAGGGTGTGCTCCGAGCCATCGTCCATACCAAAACGCATCCGGATGATTTTCTCTTCCCGGGGGCTGAGGGTGCGCAGCACGTGCGCGGTGCGTTCCTTCAGGTTCACGTTCAGGACGGCCTCGGCGGGCGACATCTTGGTGCGGTCCTCAATCAGGTCGCCCAGATGCGAGTCGCCCTCTTCGCCAATCGGTGTCTCCAGAGAAACCGGCACCCGCATGATCTTTTTGACCTTGCGCACCATGGCTTCAGGGATGTCCATCTGCTTGGCAATCTCCGCCGACGTGGGCTCGTGTCCCGACGCCTGCACCAGTTGCCGCGAAGTGCGAATCAGCTTGTTGACGACCTCGATCATGTGTACCGGCAGCCGGATGGTGCGAGCCTGGTCGGCAATCGCCCGGCTGATGGCCTGGCGAATCCACCACGTGGCATAGGTGGAAAACTTGTAGCCGCGCCGGTATTCGAACTTGTCCACCGCCTTCATCAAGCCGACGTTGCCTTCCTGGATCAAGTCGAGGAACTGCAGCCCGCGATTGCCATACTTCTTGGCGATGGAAACCACCAGGCGCAGGTTGGCTTCGATGAGTTCGCGCTTGGCCTGCTCCGCGTTCATGTCGCCCTGGATCATTTTGCGCTGCGTGCGCTGGAGCTCCGGAAAGGTCATTCCGGCTTCGTCTTCCAGCCTCTTGATCTCCACGCGGTGCTGGCGCTGGGCGGCGCGGTAGTTTTTCTTGAGCTCCTCGCTGCGCGTGGCCGTAATTTTCGATTCCAGGTGAGCCAGTTCCCGGTCCAGCGAACGCATGAGTTCGATGGTCTTATTCACCCGTTCGATCAGACGCTTGCGCTCCGGGTGGTTCAACCCGAGATTGCGGATGATGCGTGAAATCCGCACCATCTCGCGACTCAACTGGCCGCGGCAACGGCGGTACTCCCGAGGTTTCTTTTTGGCGGAGAGGGTCGCCAGCCGTTCCGCGAGCCGGCAGGCCGTTTTGTAGTGCTTGTTGAGCAGGTCGATCTGGCGGGTGATGTCCGCGAGACGATTCTGCAGGATCTCGTCGGTGATCTCGTCTTCGTCGATGACGACCGTGTCTTTGATCGAGCGCAGTCCGCGTTTCAGATCCTCGCCAATGGCCAGCACCTGCTGGATCACGATGGGCGAACGCGAGAGGGCCTTCAGCGCGGAGAGCTGTCCGCGCTCGATGCGCTTGGCAATCTCCACTTCCTCTTCGCGGGTGAGCAGAGGCGAGGCGCCCATCTCGCGCAGGTAGACGCGCACCGGGTCGCTCGTCGACTCGGCGGCCCCGGGCGTCAGGTCGAGTTCGACCTCCTCGGGCTCCGGCACGATTCTTGGTTCCAGGGCGGAGTAGGGCGCATGGGACTCGCCCTCCACGACATCCAGGCCCCGGGTGCCAATGGCGCTGAGCATATCGTCCACGTCCTGCGTGCTATGCGCGTCGGGTGGAAGCAGATCGTTCACCTCGTCGTCCGGAACATCCGTTTTTGTGTTTTCCAGCATCGATCGGTTCTTTGTGTCGTTCATCCCCAAGTGGAATGCCTCTTCAGTGCCTCTGTATGGGCCGCCTCTGGCGGATAGAAGGGAGCTTGGCTAGTCTACGGTGGCAAGTTCAACAGAAAGCGTGGAATCAAGCCCTTCCTTGATGCTAGCACAGGCGTCGCAGCATTCCTATTCTCGAAAAACGCCCGGGATTGGTGCAATTTTGCAGTCGGATCAGCAAGATGTGCTCGGCGGGCTCTGCTGTTCTCGGTTCTCTCGCGGTCAAATCCTCTCTCAGCAGTTGCGCAGGACGCAAAGATTCATGTGCTGTGCCGTTCTCGCCGCAACGCAACGTTGGCACCCGGTGGCCCCAGACCCGAAGTACCGTTGCTCCGTCACCGGGTGCGGTGTTACCACAAAATAAGAAGATTTCCCCGGCCACAATTCAGCACTGTCTGGCATCCAAACGGAAAGACAGCCTGCAAGCCGTTCGACCTGATTGGAATGAGAAGTGCTCAACGTCAGGTGTAGCAGCCACAATGGGGTCAAATTTTTGAACACTCTTGAAAAAGTGCCAGCTGCCACGATGCCGCTGGGTCGATCGGTGAAAAGGCTGCGTTCACTTGGTTGGATGCCGGCACTCCTGATTGGATTCGCCTGGCAGGCGGCAGCTTCGGATATCCCTGGAGCCAGCCTGCAATCGCCACTCAGCGCGGAAGAAATCGTGGCCAAAATGGTCGAGAGAAATCTCGAACGTGCCCGCGCGCTGGGCGCTTACCAGGAAACTCGCGTCTATCGCCTGGAATATCGCGGCTTACCCTCCTCCAAAAGCGCCGAAATGGTGGTGGACGTAAAGTACCGCTCTCCGGGAACGAAGGAATTCAGCGTTCGCTCTGAAACCGGCTCCAGGCTGATTATCGACCGGGTCTTCAAACGGATGTTGGACACCGAGCAAGAGGCGCAGACCGAAGAGAACCAGAGTCGCGTAGCCCTCAATCAGGAGAACTACCGCTTCACCCTGGCCGGGTACGAGACCACGCCGGCTGGACCGGCCTACATCCTTGCCGTCGAACCCCGGACCGACCACAAGCTTCTCTACCGCGGCCACATCTGGGTCGATGCCGAAGACTTCGCCGTGGTCCGGATTGACGCCGCTCCCGCGAAAAACCCCTCCTTCTGGACCAAGGAAACCAGGGTCGTACAGGTCTACGCGAAGGTGGGCAATTTCTGGCTTCCCCTGTCCAATCACAGCAACAGCGAGATCCGGCTCGGGGGTCATGCTTCCTTCAGCATTGACTATCAGGACTGCCAGATCACGGCGGCCACCCCTCTGCGCACCCGCAGCGAGATTGCTGGATACCGGTAACGTTATCCTCGATCAGGACAATCAAGCATCGACACGAATCGCGCGCAGGAAGAAAAGAAGAATACTGGTCGGGGCGCGCGGATTTGAACCGCGGACCCCCTGCGCCCAAGGCAGGTGCGCTACCAGGCTGCGCTACGCCCCGACAGTTCTCATTATAAATGAGATGCCGGACGGAACCTTCCCGGCATCCGCACCCGGCATCCGCCCCGCGAGAGAATCACCGCACCTGCGCTCGCCCGGTTTCGCAACTTGCTTTGATTAGGCGGTGCTCGCTCTCCTGCGGCAGGGTATAATTTTCGTCCAGTATGCAGAAGCTGCGTTACGCGCTGGTGGCGTATCTGACAAATCCCGCAGGAGGATTCGTGGAGAACCTCCGGCGCGAGCTGCATCCCGACCTGCCCCACCTGGCGGCCCATCTCACCATCCTGCCTCCACGTCCTCTGCAAGGCACCGAGAATTCCGCGCTGCAGGTTCTGGAGCGAATCTGCGGCGGCGAGGAGCCGTTCGAAGTCGCCCTGGGGGAAGTCGAAACGTTCATCCCGGTTACGCCTACGGTGTACATCCGCGTGGACGGCGCGGCGGCGCAGATGAGCGAACTGCACAGCAAGCTGAATGCCGAAGCGCTGGCCTTCCAGGAAGAGTGGCCCTACATTCCGCATCTGACCATCGTGAAAATGAGTTCGGAGACGGCTGCGCAGACCGCCTTTCAGATCGCGCGCGAGCGCTGGGCCCACTACTCGGGAAGCCGTCGCATCCTGCTGGAAAGGCTGACCTTTGTCCGCGAAGATGCGCAGAATTGCTGGGTCGATCTGGCGCCCGTCCCGCTGGGCCGCCGCCTGGTTTCACGATAACTTCCGGTAATCGTCCCAACATTACTCGCTTCAGTTACTCCCGTCGCGCCCACATGGCCCTAGGTACATCTCCCTCCCGTGCGTTGAAAAGCCCCGCCCATGGCTGTAGATAAAGAGTAGGGAAAGTATCCGGCGTACCCCGCCCAAGGCCACTTCGGCGCGGGTTTCCGGTTAGGAAACGGGGACATCACATGCAGATCGGAGTTTACGGTTCGGGGTACCTGGGAACGGTGATTTCGGCCTGCCTGGCAGATTTTGGCACTCCAGTTTCCTGCTGCCATCCCGACCGCACGCGCATGGTCGAGATGGCCCAGGGCAACATCCCCTTCTTCGAAAAAAATCTGAAAGAGATCATCCGCCGCAACGTGCGTGCGGGCCGGCTCGCCTACTCCACCGACATCGAATCGTTTGCCCGCAAGACCCAGGTCATTTTCCTGGCGGAAGACAAAGCTGAGGGCTTGAACGATATCGCCATGCGCATTGCGCGCCTGGCGCTTAAGCCTCCGATTCTGACGATTGTCACTCCCGCTCCCGTCGGCACCGCAAACGCGCTCGAAAAAAGCATCAAAGACGCCGGATTGCAGGCCACCATCGTGTCTCAGCCCATGTTCTTCACCGATGGCTGCGCCGTCGAGGATTTCAACTGGCCCGACCGCCTCATCCTGGGATCAACCTCGAGCGAAGCGATCCAGATGCTGAAACAGATTTTTCATCCCCTCGTGATGCGCGGTGTCCCGGTGATTGTGACCAACCAGTCGACCGCGGAACTGGTACGCGAAGCCGCGACCGCCTTCGTGGCGACCAAAATTTCCTTTATCAACGAAGTGGCCGCGCTGTGCGAGCGCGTCAACGCGGATGCCGTCAATCTCGCGCTGGCGCTGGGTCTGGACAAAAAAATCGCTCCCCGCTGCTTGCAGCCGGGCGCGGGCATGGGCGGCGTATTTGCGGAATCGGACATGGACTCCCTCGCCCAGCTGGCGCAGTCGCATGGCGTACCGCTGAAAGTTCTGAGCGCCGCGCGCGATGTAAACCATTACCTCGCCGATCGCCTGGTCGAGAAAATTGCCCTCGCCTTGAATTCTGTCGAGAACAAGGAAGTTGGCATTTTGGGCCTCGCCTTCAAGCCCAACACTAATTCTGTGGCCGGTTCATCCTCGGTGCGCCTGGCCGAAACCTTGGTTTCGAAAGGTGCGCACGTGCGCGCCTACGATCCCGTGGCGATTCCCGAAGCCAAAACGCGGCTCAACGGGACGGTACGTTATTGCGACTCCGCCTATGCCGTGGCCGAAGGCTCCGACGCGCTGGTCGTTGGCACCGGATGGCCAGAGTTCCGCGCCCTCGATTTCGACCGCATCAAGCACCTGCTGAAAAAGCCCCTCATCGTCGACACCAAGAACCTGCTGGATTCGACTCGCCTCCGCGCCCTGGGATTTGAGTACGTCGGCGTCGGCCGCGGCTAATCTCATGTGGCGACGGCCGCCTCGGCCGTCCAGGCCTCGGGTCAAGCCAAGCGTCAAGTCAATGTCAAGCCCCACAAGCCTGAGTTCGTCTTGCTTCAGCCGAATCTCCAGGCGTTTCTGTTCGTAAACTTGCATTCCAGCCTTTGACTCCCACGCCGGATGTCCGAGGTCTGACCGCACGCGCTTTCTGACATCCGCGAACCGCAATTGCTATAATCACCCTGGTGGTGGGAATAGCTCAACTGGCAGAGCACCGGACTGTGGCTCCGACGGTTGCGGGTTCGATTCCCGTTTCCCACCCCAGATTTTTGGCTTGAAGTAGCGTTTTGTGGGGGCAGCCGCCCTCGGCTGTCCGGTCGAGCGAAGCTCGACTCCCTCGTCTCCTATCACGGCCCCGTAGCTCAACTGGATAGAGCATCAGACTTCGGATCTGAGGGTTGGGGGTTCGACTCCCTCCGGGGTCGCCATTCGATCTTGGAAGGGAAAACCATCGACCACGAAGGTCACGAAGTATCACGAAGGACTGCGTTTGCGGGCGTTCCCTTCGTGTGACTTCGTGTCCTCCGTGGTAAAAGCCGTTCATTCAGCTAGCCGAAAACCCTTGTGGCGCGGGCGTTCTGCCTGGGATACAATTCTGCGTCGGTCTTTTCTGCGCATGAACCGCGTCTTCCATTTCCGCGCATCTTCGTCCCAGCTGGGCCCACTGGAGGAACGCTTGCTCGAAGCTCTGTGGGAGCGCGGCCATGCCACCGTCCGCGATCTGCTGAACGGCGACGGCGCCTGTCAGGACCTGGCCTACACGACGGTGATGACCACGCTCGACCGTCTCTTCAAAAAGAAATTGCTTTCGCGCGAAGCCGAAGGCCGCGCTTTCCGTTACACGCCGCGAGTCACCCGGGAAGAATTGCACCGGGAAGTGGCCGGCGAAGCCTTCCGGCAGTTGATGGATGCGAGCCCGGCATCGTCGTTACCGCTCTCGTACCTGGTAGAGATCCTGACCGAGCGCGACACCCAGTTGCTGGATGACCTTCGAGAGGTTGTCGAGGCCAAGCGGCGCGCGCTGCGCGGCGGCGCACCGTCTAGCGCCGAAGCCCGCAACAGTTCGCGAGACAAGAACCACAGAGACAAAGACAAGGACAAAGCCTGATGTTTGCCGCGCGCGGCATCACCGTCTCCTTCTCGGTATTCGTGCTGGTGTACTGCGCCCTGTCGCTCGCCGTGTGCCTCGGCTGGCGCACTGTCTGGTTGCACAGCCTGCACCGCCCGGTTCGCCGCGTTGCCGATTTGCTGTTTGCTTTGCGAATGTTTCCGCTGGTTATCGCGGCGGTCATCACAGCCGCCTTCACCGTGCCCTCGTTTCTTCTGCTGGAGCCGCGGGCGGCCGACGAGCCTCTGGGCGGAATTCCCTCTGCTGTTGGCCCTTGGCGGCGCGGCGCTGGCGATCTTTGGAATCGTGAACGCCAGCCGGTCAATCCGTAGGGCCTCTCGCACGATCTCAACATGGACAAGCGGAGCCCAGCGGGTCGAATCCTGCGCTCCAGTTCCGGTGCTGCGAATTGCGCGCGTCGTCCCGGCCATGACCGCCGCCGGCATCGTTCACCCCAGGGTCCTGTTGTCCGGCGCAGCCGAGTCGATGTTGACCGGCAATGAGCTGCAGACCGCCTTGAATCATGAGATCGCCCACGTGCGCCGCCGCGACAATCTGAAAAAACTGTTGCTGCGCTTCGTAGCGTTTCCCGGAATGTCCGCCTTGGAAGCCGCCTGGCTCGAAGCCACTGAGATGGCGGCGGACGACGCGGCCGTCTCCAACGCCAGCCAGGCGCTCGATCTGGCGGCAGCCCTGATCAAACTTTCGCGTCTCGGACCGGCCGAGCCTCTCGCGGACCTCACCGCAGCTCTGGTGCACAGTCCCGCTTCGGTCATGAATGCCCGCGTCGAGCGCCTGATTGCCTGGAGCGACGACCGCCTTGTGTTGCCCCAGAGGTTTTTTCCATGGTACGGACTCGGCGCAGCCCTGGCCACGGTCGCGGTGTTCGCCGTTACCTATAGCCCGTTGCTCGCGCAGGTGCACACCGCGACGGAGTGGCTGGTGCGGTAGGTCGCTAGCCCTTTCTCCCTTCGGGCTACCTAAGAAAGCAAGCTCAGAGCGCCACAGCGGGCGAGATACGGTGATTAGCCGTAATTGGTCAACAGCGCATCTTATGAGATGGCTTAGAAATTCACGCGCACACCCAACTGCGCCGCAAACGGAATTCCCACGGTCGTGCCCGGGCCGAAGAAATCTCCCAGACCGCCCGCCGGAATCTCCAGTTGCTTGAAGCTGGTGATGGGCTGGAGTTGGGCACAAGTAGGAAAGTCGAGGCAAGTATTCGTAGCGTTACCCGACGCGATGTCGCCAGCCGGAACCGGGAGCGCCGCGATCGTACCCACAAAATTTGCGCCCGGATTGTTGCGGTTAAAGAGATTGAAAAACTCGGCGAAGGGAAGCACTTCCCAGCGCTCTCCGAACTTGAACGGTCGCGTCACCCGCAAATCCATCTGGATGTAAGGAGTGCCACGGAAGGCATCGAGGGCCGTGGGCTTGCCGTTCACAGAGATGCGCTGGCTGCTGTCCGCCGTCGTGATGGTGAACGGCCGCGCGGACTCGAGTTGCGTGATCGTGGTCAGTTCGAAACCGCCGGGAATGTAAACCGTCCCCGCGACTACAAACCGGCTCAGCACATCTTCACCCGAAGGTCCGTAGTCGCCTGGCCCGAACGGGTTCAGCGGATTGCACACTCCATTCACATAGTCAAACAGCTCGCCCAGCACGCATCCCCAGGTCTTGGCGCTCGAGAGCGTGTAGTGCGCGATCAGATTGAAGCGTTTGTTTACATTTCCCCGCGCCACAATCATCAACGCGTTGTAGCTCGACCGGTTGTCGGACTTGAACAGATTCAGGTTGGGCACGACGCTTTGCTGATCAGAATCGTAGTTCGGGTCTGACGCCGCTATCAATGGCGTGAACAGATTGACGTCGCTGGTGAAGTTGTAGCCGCGATAACCATGGTTGCCCTGTTCGTGCGTATAGTCGGCGCTCAGCGTCCAGTTGCGCGCGAATGCATGCTGCACGCCTCCGGTGATGTGGATCGCGTACGGCGTCTTGTAGTTGGAGTCGATGAGATTGCCGGCCGCCGCGGCCCCGCCCTGCAAGCAGCCCGCGCCCGTAAGCGAATAGCTCCCGGTTGTACCCGTAAGGCGCACGGTCCGGCAGCAACGTTCGTCGAGTTCACCCCTTGGAACGCCGTTGCCCATCCGTTCTGCGCGAGGTCGTTGTAGTACAGGCCGAACCCGGCGCGAAATACGGTGTTGCCACCTTTGCCGGAGAATACGCAATCCCTAGACGGGGTGCGAATTGCTTGTGATCGTCATGCGGAACGCCTTGAACCAGCGGGATCTGCAGCGCCTGCAGCGTCACCAGGGCGGGATTCAGTGTCTGGCTGTGTCCGGAAGCCGTGAACAGGCCGAAAGTGCTCTGATACCGCAGTCCGTAATCCAAAGTCAGATGCCGTGTCAGCCTCCACGAATCCTGCGCGTACAAGCCAAGACGCTGCACGCTCTGCGAAAAGCTGCCGTCATTGGCCGGAGTGGTCGCCGCTCCGTTCGCATAGTCGACAGGGAACTGGGCGAGGTTGGTTGCGTTCAACGTGTAGTACGTCGGGTCGTTGGGAAATGAGTACAGCGTCTCCTGATTTCCCGGGAACGCCCCACCCAGCACGGGCTCGTGGATGAAGTTGACTCCGAACTTGAATGAGTGGTCGCCCGTCGCGTGCCCGAGGTCGTAGCGAAACTGATACTTCTGCTGGTTGCGCAGCGACGGAAACAGCGTGATCGGCGTGGCGAACTGGTTGTCGCCATAAGTTTCGAATCCCGAAACCGTCAGCGTCGTGGAACTGAAAGGAAACGCCAGCGCGAAGCCGAGCGTGGAAGTGCGCGTCTGGGTCAGGTGCAACAAGCTGGCATCGAACACGAATGTGCCCAGCCAGGTCGGGCTGAACGCGTAGGTGTTGCTGATCACGCTGTTCCAGTAATTGTCGTGCGTGGTCAGTCCGGTGGAGGGCAGCGTCGCCTGCGCCACCAGGTTGTTGTGCGTCAGATAATTGTCTTCCGACGTGCGCAGGAACCACTGCGATTTCGTCGACTGCGCCCAGTCAAACCGCACCGATGCCGATGTAATCGCGAAAGGGAATGGGCACGTTCTGCGGAACCGCGATCGACGGGCACGCCGGGAATCAGCCCGTCCGCGGCAATCTGCGCCAGCGCGTTGAACTCCGTGACGCTGTTGGGGCTGTAGGCGATGCTGGCATTCTCGCGCACGTATTCGAAGGACGAGAACAACCAGACCTTGTCGTGCCGGATCGGCCCGCCCAGAGTGGCGATATAGTTCTGGCGCGAAAATGGCTGCTTGGGATTGGGCGCGGGATTCTCAATCGGGAAGCGCGCATTCAGCGCGGCGGCCCGCTCGTAGAACGCCCCGCTCCCGTGCCATTCATTGGTTCCGCGTTTCGTGGTGATGACCACCGACCCCGCCGTGGTCCCGCCCGTGTCGGCGTCTTCGTTCGCCGTGCGCACCGCGAATTCCTGAATTGCGTCGGGCGAAAAATTCTGCAGAAATCCGCCAATCCAGTCGTCGGAATTGTCCCCGCCGTCCACCGAAAGATCATTGTTCAGTCCCGAACTTCCGCCCGTGGAAACTGCCGTGATGCGTGCCTTGGTCGGATCGGAGGGCTCCACCGGCTCGGTGCCGGGCGCGAGATAGGCGATGTTGGCGAAGCTGCGAGCGGCGAGCGGAAGCGTTTGCAAATCCTGGCTGCTGACCACTCCCTGATGCACCACGCTGACCAGATCAACCGGCTGTGTCGTGATGGAGGAATTCTGGCCCTGCACGGAAATCGTTTCCGACGGAGCCGCAGCCTTCAACGTGACCGTGACTTCCCGCACCGAACTGACGGCGATGACCACATCCGCCTGCGCCGGCACGAATCCCGCCGCGCTCACTGTGATGCGGTATGCGCCCGGGAGCAGATCATCCATCCGAAACTCGCCGCGGTCTTCGCTGGCCGCCTCGCGCTTCATCGACGAATCCACCGACTGCACCACGATCTTGGCCGAGGAAATGCGGGCGCCGGTCACGTCCTGTACCGCGCCGCGCAGAGATCCCCTGGGGTTTTGCGCCTGAAGGAGGGTGACCAGAACAGCCGCCGACAGCAGAATCAGGATCGATTTAGTGAACAAGTCGTTCCCCTCAACTCAGGTAGGAGTGGCCGGGTTGGGGCGCCCGGCAGCAGAGGGAGAGTAGCTTGAGGACGAGGTCTACTACCAGCAGTCGTAGGGGTCGCTACCAGCGTTGCAAAGACTTGCACCATCCATCTAACTTCCTAAAGTCCCCCACTCCTTCGCCGATGAACTGAAAGACCACATTGCGCGGGGTGTCCCGCTTTTGTGATGACCTTCGACGGGTCGTGTCGATGCTGCTTGTTCGTTGGAGAATCCAGCTATGAAGAAGATTGCAACTACACCCGTGTCACCGGAAGAAAGTCTGAAACAGCTCGGTCTGAACAACCTGGGTAAGGTCTATTGGGATTTACCCACCTCGGCTCTTTATGAAGAGGCCATCCGGCGCTATGAAGCTGCTTTAGGTCACCTTGGGCCGCTCGTCGTGCGCACCGGCCAATACACGGGCCGTTTACCCAAGGATAAGTTTCTGGTTCGCGAACCTTCCAGCGAGAACAAGATCGCCTGGGGCAAAATCAATCGCCCGCTCGATCCGGGCAAGTTTGACGCGCTCAAACACCGGCTCTGCGCCTATCTCCAGGGCAAAGACATTTTCATTGAGAACTGCTACGCCGGGGCGGACGAACATTATCGCGTTCCCATCCGCATCATCAGCGAGCGCGCCACCGCGGCCCTGTTTTCCCGCACCATGTTTATCCGTGAACTGGATGTGGAAAAACTGGCACAGCATGTCCCGGAATTCACCGTGCTGCACGCGCCCAGTTTTCATGCCGACCCGGAAATCGACGGCACCCACTCCGAAGCTTTCGTGCTGATGCACTTCGGAAAGAAATTGATTCTGATTGGCGGCACCGCCTATGCGGGAGAAATCAAGAAATCGATTTTCACGGTCATGAATTATCTGCTGCCGCAAAAGGGCGTCATGGCCATGCACTGCTCCGCCAACTACGGCAGCGATGAAAAGGATGTGGCGATTTTCTTTGGCCTGTCGGGCACGGGAAAGACCACGCTGTCCGCCGATCCCGGCCGCACCCTGATTGGCGACGACGAACATGGCTGGAGCGATGACGGCACCTTCAATTTTGAAGGTGGCTGCTACGCCAAAGTCATCAGACTGTCATCTGAAGGCGAGCCCGAGATTTACGAAACCACCCGGCGTTTTGGCACCATTCTCGAAAATGTCACCATGGACATGCGCACGCGCCACGTCGATCTGGACGACTCTTCGCTCACCGAAAACACCCGCGCCGCCTATCCCATCACGCATATTCCGAATATGACGCGCTCTGGAAAAGCGGGACATCCCAAACACATTCTCATGCTTACTTGCGACGCCTTTGGCGTGCTCCCCCCGCTGGCCCGTCTCACGCCCGCCCAGGCGATGTACCACTTCCTTGCCGGATACACCGCGAAAGTTGCAGGCACGGAAGCTGGAATCAAGGAACCGCAGGCGACCTTCAGTCCCTGCTTCGGCGCGCCCTTCATGGCTCTGCCTCCAACCGTGTATGCCAAGTTGCTCGGCGACAAAATCGCCCAGCACAAAGTGGATACGTGGCTCATCAACACCGGCTGGAGTGGCGGCTCTTGCGGGCAAGGTCAAAGGATCAAACTCGGATTTACCCGCGCCATGGTCAAAGCTGTCCTTTCCGGCGCGCTGAAGGATGTCGCCACCAGGCCCGACCCGGTATTTGGCATGGCCGTGCCGCTGTCATGTCCGGGAGTGCCTGACGAAATGATGAACCCGCGGAATACCTGGAAGGACAAGGCTGCTTACGACTGCAAGGCCCGTGAATTGGCGGTCATGTTCGAGAAAAACTTTGCGGAGAATGCCCCGGAAGCTTCCGCGGAAATCAAGGCTGCCGGCCCGAAGCCAATCGAACTGACTGCGCCCAGGGCTGCCACAGCGCGGGGTTAGCGGGAAGGCGCGGGCTCCGCTTCGCTAGCCGAATTCCTGACCTTCGTCCCATGGGTTAGAATCCGGCACGCCAGACGCTCGCGCTTCGGGAGGCTCCGCCATGATCGACATCGCTCGCCTGTTCCAGGCATTCCTTGCTCCCGCCCTTTTCGTTTCTGCAACCGCTTTGCTGATCCTCTCGATCAACGTCCGGCTCATGGGCATCGTCAGCCGGTTGCGGCAGTATGTGCACGCCAAGCACGATGCCGCCAGGAATAACCGTCTGCAGGAAGCCGAGGCCTACACCGCTCAGATCAGCTTGATCGAGCAGCGTGCGGAAATGATCCGGCGCTGCTTCCTCCTGGTGCTGATCGCCCTGGCTGGGACGCTGACGTCCTGTCTGCTTCTGGGGTTCGGTCTCTACTGGAAAGATGCCGCCATCGCGGCCGTCGTCCTCTTTGTTCTGGCCATGATCTGCATGCTGGCGGGAACCGTATACTACATTCGCGAAGTGATTGTGGCCCTGAGTTCGGTACAGAACGAGGCGCGCGATTTGCGCTTCATGGACCTCGGCCCTCCGCCCGAGATTCGCAGCCACAGCCTGCTCTAGACGGCCGTCTAAGATAGGCTCTAGTCCGACCAGCTCTGCGGCGTCCGGTCCCACCGGTGCTTCTTCAATTCCCCGAGCAGGTTCTTGTCCAGAGGCCCCGCATCACTCGCAGCGATGTTCTGCCGGACGTGCTCCGGTTTGCGCATGCCGGCGATCGTCGTGCTCACCGCGGGATGCGACAGGATAAATCGCAGCGCCATCTCCGGCAGCGTCATCCCTGCCGGCAGAATCTCTTTCACCTTGTCGACGCGCTGGATGGTCTTCGCCAGATTTTCAGGACCAAAGTATCCCGCGCGCCAGTCATCTTTCGGGAAGTGGGTTTCGAGCGTCATCTTGCCACCCAGGCTGCCTTCATCCAGCGGCACTCGGGCAATGACGCCCACGTTCAGTTCCTGGCAGACGGGGAACAGTTCGTCCTCCGGCGCCTGGTCGAAGATGTTGTAAATCACCTGCACCACATCCACCAGTCCCGTACGCAGAGCCTGGATGCCGTTCTCCGGCTGCCAGCGGTTGATGCTCAGTCCGAAGTAGCGAATCCACTTATCGCGCTTCAACTTTTCCACGGTCGACCGGAATTCAGGCTCACTGGTCCACGTGTCGTCCCAGACATGAAATTGCAGCAGATCGATCGTGTCCACCCGCAGTTGCTTGCGGATGAGGTCGGCAAACTTGAAAACATGCTGCGCCGAAAAAACTTCGCTGTATTTGTATTCGGGCAACGCAGGCCACCGGTCATTGGCCGGAGGAATCTTCGACGCCGCGTAGATCCGCTTTCCCGGGTTGCGCTCCATGATTTCGCCCAGCAACCCGTCGCTCTTGCCCTCGCCGTACGCCCACGCTGTGTCGAAGAAGTTGCAGCCCAGATCGACGGCCAACTGCATCGCGGCCAGCGATTGCTGATCGTCGGAGCCGCTCCACCCGCTCATGCCCCACAGCCCGTGCGCAATATCGCCGACCTCGAAACCGGTACGTCCAAGTTTGCGGTATTTCATGATCGCGTCCTTTACGCAGCAGTATCCTTTCCAGGAAGTAGTTCAGAAGCGGACTACCAGCATATATCGAACCGCAGATTTCCGCCCGTAGCGCCGGCATCTTGCCGGCTCTCGCGAGGGCGCCTCGCCCTCGCCAGCCAGCGAGCGGAATCCCGCCCATCGAGTCCGTTCGCCACGAAACCGTCCGTGCGGGTTTTTCGATGGCAGTCATCAAAATTTTGCCGCCTCGGTCCGGGCCTTCGAGGTGTTTAATGAACCTAGATCATAGAGATGGAGGTGTCTCCCAATGAAATCTGAATATCCTTTTAATCCCACGCCGGGAAAGCACGACGAACTAGTCGCGCCACCCTCCCGCTTCATCGACGAGAAGATCTCGGATGAGTCGGGCACGGAAACGAAAGCCGACAGCGCGCTCGCGCCGGCGGGTTTGAAGAATCCTTTCTGGAATTAACCTGGGCTAGCGCCGGCTCGTCGCTACTCCGGCGACGACCGGCGCTGATTTTTTTCCCCATACCAATGGACCTACCGCAGGATGGGCAGGCACAGGCACGGCCGGAGCGCGAAGTCCAGCCCCGACATTTCCTCCAGCGCCGGATGCAGGGCCGAATCGCGGCAGGGCTCCAGCGTAATCACGAACGGCAGTGAGGCCTTGTCAAAGCCCGGTTTCTGCAGCAGCGAGTCGATGTTCAGGCGATGTGCGGCCAGGATTTGCGCCAGCCGCGCCACAATTCCCGGCTGATCGCGCACGAAAAACCGCAAGTACCAGGGCGTCTCAAAATCACTGCTGATCCCTGGCGTAGAGACGGAGGTTGCTATGTCTCGTTTGCCTCCCCCCGCGGACAGGCCCTGCGCCACGAACATCAGGTCGGACACGACGGCCACCGCCGTGGGATCGCCTCCCGCGCCCGCCCCCAGAAACGCCATATCCCCGCCGTACTGCCCAGAAGTCAGCACCAGGTTGAGGTTCCTCTGCACGCGCCCGAACGGCGAGTCGGCCGGCACCAGGCACGGGCCAACGTCGGCGAACAAAGTATCTTCCTTCAAGTCGGCGCGCGAAATCTGGCGGATCGTGCAGCCCAGTTCTGCCGCGTAGTCGAAGTCCACCGCGTCCACCGCGCGAATGGTCCGTGCGCGCACCGATTCGGGCACAACCCGAGTGTGCAACCCGGCGAGCGCGAGAATAGCTAGCTTGGCGCGCGCGTCGCCGCCATCCAGATCTTCCGAGGCGTCGGCCTCCGCATACCCTCGAGCCTGCGCTTCTTCCAGTGCTTCGCTGAAGGGAATTCTCGCGTTTTCGATCCGGCTCAGAATGTAGTTGCACGTCCCGTTCAGAATTCCCGCGATTCCGTGCAGCCGGTCCCCGCACAGTCCGGTTCGCAACGCCGGGAGAACCGGAACGCCTCCGGCCACCGAGGCGCCAAACTCGATCTGGCATCCCTTGCTGCTGGCCAGTTGCAGAAGATCGGAGCCGTGGCGCGCAATCAACTGCTTGTTCGCCGTGACCACCGACTTCCCCGATCCGAGTGCGCTCCGCACAATCTGCTCCGCCGGATTCAACCCGCCCATCAGCTCGATCACGATCTGAACATCCGAGTTCAACACCGACTGCACGTCGTCGGTCCAGACCACATCGCTCGGAACCCACGGCTGCTTCTTTCTTTCCACGTTGCGGTTGCAGATGTGGGTGAGTCGCAGAGAGCCGCCGCCGTTCTCGCACAGGATCTTTGCCACTGCGCGGCCCACGGTCCCGAAGCCGATCAGCGCGACACGGCAGGCCGAGGATTCTTCCGGCCCCGCGTGAGGAGCCGCATTCGCCGCCGGTTTTGAAGCGCGCTTGGCCAAAGGTATCTCTCGCTCAGAAATGGAATTCCTTATCATACGTGCGACCCACGTTCTTCGGGAACCGGAAAGAGGCTGACCCCAAACCTGCGCTGTATTCAAACCGCGTGATTATTTCGGCGGCTGCCCGGCAGGGCGGCATCGCGCGCAATCAGCATCAAAGTTGGTAATATGGTGCCTGCCTGCTGCGAGTGCTATCCCGGCGGGAGCATCGCGGACCCGCCTTTCCAGAAGCGCCGTCTTGCCGAGTATGAGGCCGAGTATGGGCCGAGTATGGGCCGGCGTCCGTCGCAACCACGCCCGGCAGCGGGAGGAGAATGAATGATTCGAAAGTTCGCGACGGTTCCCGAGTTCAGGCTCGTTCTGGCGTTGTCCTTCGCGACGATCCTGGCGGGAGCCACCACCGTCCATGCCCAGCAAACCCCCGCCCAACAGCCTCCCGCGCAGCCGCCGGCCCCTCAGCAGCCGGACAGCCGAGCCCAGCAGCCAGGAAGCTGCGCCCGAAGAAACCGATGCCCGGCCGTAAGCCAAAAGTGAAGGACTACCAGAACTGGGCGTTCAACGTGGGTGGCGGAGCGAGTCTCACCGCCGGGACCACCAAGACTTTTGTTCGCGGTGGCGGCGGCATCGCCGCCGCCGGCGTGGCCCGCAACTACAGCAAGTATTTCGGATTCCGCGCCGATTTCCAGTGGGACAACCTTCCCTTACGCAACTCCGCGCTGCAACTGGCGCAAGCGCCGGGAGCAACCAGTCACGTCTACTCGCTCATGATCGATCCCATCATCAACGTTCCGGTGACCAAAGTCGTGGGGCTTCTACTTTCGGGTGGCGCCAGTTTTTATCATCGATCCGGGACGCTGGATTCTTCGACCGCCATCCCGGGATCGGCCTGCAATCCTTCTTCACCTGGTGGGGAACGTGTTTCAACGCGAGCCTGCCGCTGAAGAGCCATTTCCTCTCCACCAGCCAGAACCAATTCGGAGAGAACTTCGGCGGCGGCGCGACGCGCAAGATACGCCCGAACATCGAAATCTACGGCGAGTGCCGCTATCTGCACGGCACGCGCAGCGGCATCACCACCGACTTCCGCCCAATTACCATCGGTGTGCGCTGGTGAAGTGCGCGGGTAGGGGATCAGTCTGAAAACGCCAGGGCGTTTGTGACTCTGCGTCCTCGGCCGTAGTTCTTCGCGAACTCTGCGGTAAAAAGCTTTTGACCGCGAAGAGCGCAAAGAAAATCGCTGAGTTCGCGGAGAACAGTCTCCGGCGACTGGCCCTGATTAGTCGGGATTCGTGCGATAGCTCCACAGATCCGCGGTCTGCTTCTGCAACTGCACGAATGATGATGCGGGAGCCGGCTGCGCGACGTCCGCGCCGGAATTCGCCTCGCGCACGGCCGATTCGACGATGCCATGCGATGGCGCCAGCGAGCACGCCGGATCGGTCACCGTGGCGTCTCCGGCAAGCAGGAAAGCCTGGCAGCGGCAGCCGCCGAAATCTTCGTGCGGCGATCGCAACTGCGGCAGGGCTCCGGCATCCAGTCTTCGCCCGCGGAAGCGGCTGGAACGATGACGATTCCTGCCAGATCCATTCCAGCGTCTTTTCGCGCACGTTCTCAAATGACAAGCCCGGCAGCACTTCCGCCGCATGGCAGGGAAGAACCTTTCCGGCGGGATTGATCAGCATCAATCTTCGTCCCCATCCTCCCATGCAGGCTTTGGGATACTTCGCGTAGTAGTCGGGCACGACGGAATCGATGCGGATGCGCCCTGCGAGCCGCTTTTCGGCCTCCGCCACGATCGCGACCGCCTCTCTCAAGCTGCGCGCGCGTGGGCAGCAGCGCGGCGCGGTTGGCCAGCGCCCATCCGTAGTACTGCGTGTGGGCGATTTCGACGCGCTCCGGGTTCAGTTGCTCGATGAATGCGATCATCTCTTCCAGGTGGTCGAGATTCTGCCGGTGCACGACCAGATTCACGGTGAAGGCGATCTTGTGCTGCCGGCGGATCGCGCGCGACAGTTCGATCTTGTGCGCATGCGCTTTCGCGCCGGCAATCCAGTTCGCCGCTTCTTCCCGCGAATCCTGAAAGCTGATCTGGATGTGATCGAGTCCCGCGTCTACCAGCGCTTTCAGCCGCTGCTCGTTGAGTCCGATACCTGAAGTGATGAGGTTGGTGTAGAGTCCGGCAGCGCGCGCGGCGGAAATCAGTTCCGTCAGGTCGGTGCGAGCCAGCGGTTCACCGCCGGTGAAGTGCGCATGCAGCATGCCGAGTTTGCCGGATTGCTGGAAGACGCTCGTCCACTCTCCGGTCGAGAGTTCCGCCTGCGTGCCCGCCAACTGCAGAGGGTTCGAGCAATAGACGCAATGCAGCGGGCAGCGGTGCGTGACTTCGGCGATGAGCGCGAGAGGATTGGGAACCATTGTTAATTGTGTCATTGAGACGTAGCTTGCTACGATCTTGGGTGGTTGCTCAAAGCAGACGTTGCCAGCAATCACCCAATTCGCTCAGTAATCCACGATTCGTTTCTTCTGCAACTGCTCCAGGAACGCGCTGATGTCGGTGCGAATCTTCGCCGGGTCGGCCGCGCCGAACTGCTTCTGCAACTCCGCGATGATCTCGCCGAATGTGCGCTGGCCGTCGCAACGCTCCAGCACTTGTCGTCCCGTGCCCTGCAGCTTGATCGCGCCTTCGGGGAACAGGATGACGCGATCCTCTTCGCTTCCGCCCCAGCGGCATCCGGCGGCGAGGCGCGGCTGGCTTGTGTCCGAAGGAGGCGCCATCGTCAGCGCTCCCTCAATGAGAAACGCGCCGGGCGGAGGCCAACCGGGCTGCACGTAGGCGAAATAGAGCGCGTCGAGTTGCGCCCAGAGAATGTCGCACTTGTCGCGCAGGGCCTGGATCGCGAGTTCCTGCTCGGCGCGCGTCTTCGCATTCTCGTAGACGTAGTTGATGGCGAACTTCGCGTCTTCGGGCGCTTGCGTCAGCCGCGCCTCGAAATAATCCAGACCGCCCGAGAGCCAGGGATAATGCTGGCGCAGCTTCTCCATGCGCAGCGAGATCAGGTCGCGCGAGAACAACTCCGTCAGCGACGACGCGACCGCTTCCAGCAGGCTGCGGCTGCGCACGATGTTGAGATACTCGTTCACCGCGAAGCGGGTCGCGGGCAGGATGCCGGTTCCGGCGCGAACCTGATCGGCGTTCAGTCCTGTCGCTTCGGCGAGTTTCAGCCAGCGCTTGATTCCACCTTCGCTTGTTGTGCGTCGCCGTCGTGATCGACGACGCGCTTGCGCCAGGCGCGGCGAAACACCGGATCAAGGCCGCGCGAGAGGATGATCGAATCTTTGATCGGGATGATGCTCTGGTAGTAGTAGCGGTTCAACGCCCAGGCCTGCAGCTGTCCGCGGCTGAGGCGGCCTTCGTGCATCATCAGGTGGAAGGGATGCTGGTGGTGATAGCGTTCTTCGCCCACGGCGCGCAGCTGGGCGCGCAGCCCATCGAACAGAGAGCAGGTCGCGTCCGCATTGTGCTTCTACAGATCGAACTGCCATCCATCCTCCGCGATTTCCCAGCCTGACTCGCGCACCTGGCGATATTCCGGGCCAGCCTCATTCAGCATGGGATTCGTGTTGTTGATGTGCACATAGATTTTACGTGGACGGCGCAGTTCGCGCCAACTTGCTCGAGGCTGCCTTCAGCGGACGAGACCGGAACGTGTCCCATTTGCCTGCGCGGTTTGCCCGCTGCCTTGAATGCGGATCAGTTCGTCGTCGCTCCAGAAGGTGCCGTCGAAGAGCAGCACGTCGGCGGACTCGAATTCCTTGCAGCAAGCGCTGCGTCGATCTGCGGGACTGCGGGCATGTAGGCGAGGCGTTTGCCGGATGGCGATTCGACGATCAGGCCCAGCGATGCTTCTCGCGGACTTGAGTTCGGATTGGCGCTGCGTCGAAACGTACGCGGGAAAGTGCGTGCCAAGCGAGAGCGCGCGGCAGCGCAATCCGGAATCTTCGCCGGCGGCGTTTAGCAGCGGGAACGTTGTTCCGGGGCGAAGTCGGTCCAGGTCAACTGACCGGGAACGCGCTGCAGCATGGCGAACATCGAATTGTCTTCGCGTGAGAATGCGGCGGATCGGAATCGGTCGCGTGCACGCGCAGCGGTTGCAGTTCGCGCAGCAGGAGCAGGCCGAGCACGTGGTCGATGTCGGCGTTGGCGAGAACCGCTCCGGCGATGGGCGATTGGCGGATCAGCCGTTCGCCGCGGATGAAGTTCGGGAGTGGCTTCGATTTGCGCGCGCAGATCGGGAGAAGCTCCGAGCAGAAACCAGGAGTGCTCGATCGGCGCTGATGGCGACTTGGGTCTGGGTGCGGGCTTTGCCGTGGAAGGTTCCGGCGCGAACGGCGCGGCAATTAGGGCAGGCGCAATTCCACTGGGGAAATCCTCCGCCAGCGGCAGAGCCGAGAATCTTCACGCGCATGTTAGGGAGTGTAGCAGCCGCTGAGGGGAGTTCCTGCCTGGGGAATTTAGTTTGAGACCGCCGCCGAAGCCCCCACTTCTCGCAAAGAGCGCGAGAAATGGGGCACCCGGGTCTCGCAAAGGACGCGAGAGATGGGGCACCCGCTGCCGGGATGATGACAGAACTTGCAAGGTTTGCGCTCTCCCGATGCAGCAAAAGTGCAATCGAGTGCATGCTGGTGCGAGATCCGGGGCCAGAATAACGTTTCTTATTGCTTTGGCGTGGCGTTGGGCACATACTTCGAAGTGCCCGTCTGGCGCGGGCTCCGGCCCTTCCCCAGCCCTCCCCAATTTTTCCTCTCAATCGAATCCTCTTACGGTGTGTGCATCCTGTCGCGGACGGACAGGAGCAAGCCTATCCCTGGCCCGCGGCGGCAGCGCAGCGGAGGGGATCGACATCCCAAAGCTGCACGTCCGTGGTCAGGTTTTCTATGCCGACCTCCCCGTGCATCTCGGTGCCCGGCTTGCCCAGCCAGACGACACGAAATTGCGCTTTGACGCCCTGGTACTGGAGATCGAGAACATCGCCAGTCTTGAGTTGAGCGCTGACGCCCTGCAAGGTGGCGCCGCGGCCGCTGATCGTACGCAGGCTGGCGGGCTGGGTGAAGGGGCGGGCGTTCGCGTCCATCCCCCAGATGGTTACGGGCAGGTCGACAGAAACACGCTGCTGGCGGCGGCGATCCATAAATGCACGGTACCTCACCGGGCTTTGAGGATAGTAGAAGGCGGGTCTCGGGAAGCACAGGTAACCGGGGTCACTGGACTAAGGTGCCGAAAGTTTGAGGGCGAGGGGCCCGCCCGTGTCGTCAGAACTGGCAGCGCTTCAGGCTGCCATGCCTTCCAGCGCGGACTTGTCGGAGATGAGCAGCGCGGAACCGTTCAATTGGATGAGATGCTTTCTTTTAAAGTCTGAGAACAAGCGGCTGACCGTTTCCCGGCTGGTACCGATCATCTCGGCGATTTCCTCGTGCGTCAACACCAGACGCAGCTGCAGCGAATTGCCCGAGTCTCCCCGTTCCGCGGACCAGCCCAGCAGCAGTTTGGCAAACCTCTGGCCCGGGGAGTTGGTCAAACCCAAAGTGCGGATTTCCTCATGGGCCGAATAGTAGTTGCGGCTCAGTTGCTGGGCTACGCGCAGAGCGACTTCCCCATAATCGTGCAGAAACAGCAGCAAGGCATCGGAGGCGATGAAGTTTGCCTGCCCGGGCTCCACCATCTCCGCCGTAACTTCATAGGGGCGGTTGGAAATGGTCGCATTCAGGCCCAGCACGTCTCCATGATCGGAAATCTTGGTGATGATGGTTCTGCCTTCCCGCGAAGTGGTGGACAGCTTGGCCTTCCCGGTGCAAAGCACAAATACCCCACGCGCCTGCTGGCCTTCAATGAACAGCATGGCGTCGCGGGGATAGACCGCCGGGGAAGTAATGTCGTCCAGTCTCTGCACTGCGGAGGGAGAAAGATTGCAGAAGAGATGCTGCTCCCGAACGGGGCAGGTCGTGCAGTTGTCGAGGATGCTAAGACCGTACGGCGACCTCATGAATGCCTCACTATCCGGAGAAGCCACACGAGTGCCGACAGGGTTCCTTCGGCAATAATCACTAGAAAATACGGATCGGCCCCACCACGGTTAGCGCGATGGTAGAACTGGCCGGCATGGTTGACTGTGCAAAACTGCACACTTCACAAATAACTCTCAAGGGATGGAGGTCCTTGCCTCGGGGACCGTCCGCCTAGTTCATGTCGCCAAGCGAGCAGGCGCCCGGGCCGCGAGGATCGCCGCAGGATCCGCAGGCGCGGGCCGGGGATGCCGAGGGCGACGAGCCTTTGGCCGAGACCGCGAAGACCGAGAGCTGCGGTTCCAGCTTGGTGGCATGGCACTTGGGACACTCGGCCTTTTCCTTACCGTAGATGAGCGTCTCGAACTGGTGGTGGCATTCCTTGCAGATGTACTCGAAGATGGGCATGGGCGACTCCAGATACCTATTAGAATCAATTTGTGGGGAGTTCGCAAATCCCAGTTCGCAAATTCCAAGTCCTGTGGGGCGCGAGCCGGGCGTGGGTGGGGCGTGCGCCATTCCGGGCGCGGCGATGGCTGCGCGGCGGGCATGTGCAGACGATTGCCAGCTTTCTGCTGCCGCGGAAGATTCATTTGCCTCCGGCGGAGGAGCGGTTGGTCGAGGTTGCGCCCGGGATCAAGGTGCGCTGCTGGTGCCACTGGCAAGCGGAACGATCGCACCCAGCCGCTGACCGTGATCGTGGTGCACGGGCTCGAAGGATCGTCCGATTCGCAGTACATGCTGGGCATTGCGCGCAACGGGCTGGCGGCAGGGATGAATGTCGTGCTGATGAACCAGCGCAACTGCGGCGGCATGGATCATTTTGCGCCCACGCTTTACAACTCAAGCTTGTCGGGGGATGTGGCCGCCGTGGTGCGGAGCGTGCTTGAGAACGATGGCGTCTCGCGCTTCGCGCTGATCGGATTCTCCATGGGCGGGAACCTGGTGCTGAAGCTGGCGGGAGAGTGGGGGACCGAGGGGCCGGCGCAATTTCGGGCGGTAGCGGCAGTGTGTCCGGCGATGGACCTGGCGGCTTCGGCCGACGCGCTGCACGAGCCGGCCAATCGGATTTACGAGTATTACTTCCTGATGCAGTTGTTCCGGCGGTTGCGGCGCAAGGCGCGGCTGTTTCCGGAGAAGTTTGATGCTGTCGCGGCTGCGCGGGATTTCCAGCTTGCGAATGTTCGATGACCGCATTACTGCGCACTACTGCGGATTCGCGGGGGCCGACGATTACTATGCGCGGGCCGCGGCCTCCAATGTGGTCGACCGGATCGCGGTGCCGGCGCTGATCATTCATGCGGCGAATGATCCGTTCATCCGGATGCAGCCGGAGACGTGCGGCGCGTCGCGGCGAATCCGAACATCACTTACGTCGAGACCGACGATGGTGGGCACTGCGCGTTTCTGGGCGAACGCAATGGCGATCCGGCCAACGATGGGCGCTGGGCGGAGCACGAAGTGGTGGACTTTGTGGCTCGTCAATGAGCGATGCCCGAGCGGAGCTATTTCCTCTGCCCTAGTGCGGATCTCAACAATAGCGGGCTTTCCGGGATGAAAATTCCCCTGCGGCATCCCGGGAAACCGGGGTATAGTGGTTGCCGCTTGGGAAGGCCCCAGAGATTCCGCATGAACAACGCTGGCAGGATTGCCTGGGTTTGCGTAACTTGCCTGCTCGCTGCGTCAGCTTCGGCCCAGTCGGTCACGGTGTCTCCGAAGCATGCCGCGGTCACGGTAAATACCCCGACGCAACAGTTCACCTCCTCGGTCACGAGTCCGGCCTGGAGCGTCGACGGCGTAGTGGGAGGCAACGCAACCGTTGGAACGATCAGTACCGGTGGTCTTTATACCCCGCCGGCGACTGCCGGGGTCCATACGATCACTGCGACCGTCGGCGCCTCCGCGGGCTCTGCCACCATCGCCGTCACCGACCTGCCGGCCGTCCTCACCTACCATAATGACCCGGCGCGGGATGGGATCAATGCGCGGGAGTATGCTTTAACCCCCTTGACGGTGAGCACGGTAACGTTCGGCAAGCTGTTTTCCTGCGCAGTGGATGGCGCAGTTTACGCGCAGCCGCTGTGGGTGCGGGGCTTGACCATCGCCGGCGGGGTTCACAACGTTCTCTTTGTGGCCACCCAACATGACAGCGCTTACGCCTTCGATGCCGATGCCAATCCATGCCTGACCTACTGGCACGTCAACTTGCTCGACACCTCGCATGGCGGTACGGCAAATGAGACGCCCGTGACCTGGAATGACGTGGGCGCCTGCTACGGGGATATCTATCCTGAGGTCGGGGTGACGGGCACGCCGGTGATCGATGCCACCACGAAAACGATCTATCTGGTCAGCGCATCCGAGGCGAACCCTGCCAGTTCGGGACACTGTGCGGGCTCCTCGGCGACGTTTTATCACCGCTTGCATGCCTTGGATCTTGCGAGAGGAAGCGAAAAATTCAACGCACCCGTGACCATCGCCGCGTCCGTGCCCGGAACCGGTGACGGGTCCTCGGGTGGCATGGTCAGTTTCAACTCTCAACTGCACCACCAGCGATCGGGACTGGCGCAAGTCGGCGGAAAAATATTTGTGGTTTTTTCCGCGCATGAAGATGCGACCCCTTATCACGGCTGGGTCATCGGCTACAAAGCGTCGGACGTGCAGCAGCAGATTGCCGTTTTCAACACCACGCCCAACGGAGTCAACGGAGCCGATGGCGGCATTTGGGGCGGAGGCGGTGCACCTGCATTTGATAGCGGAGGAGACATCTACGTTACCACCGGAAATGGAGTTTTTGACGAGGCTCCGCCGCCACCGAATAACGACTACGGAGACAGCATTCTAAGGCTGCACTCGGTGAGCGGGAGCACGCTGAATGGCGTGAATTTGAGCGTGGCCGGGTGGTTCACACCCTATGACGAGCAGTCGCTCCAACAGAGCGACGGCGATCTGGGTTCGGGTGCAGCGGTCCTTCTGCCCAACCAAACCTCGGGTGCCGGTCCTACGCATCTGCTGGTGCAGACCGGCAAAGAGGGAGTCGTTTACCTCATCGACCGCGACAACATGGGCCAATTCAATCCCACCAACAACAATCAGATCGTGCAAAGTTTCCCGGGGCCCTCCAACGGCTTGTGGGGCACCCCTGCGCTCTGGCGAAACAATCTGTACACCGGCGGACAGTCCGATTCCCTGAAGCAGTTCACCTTCGATCCCACCACGGAATTGTTCAACTCAACCGTCGCCTCGCTCTCGGCGCACGTTTTCAACTTTCCCGGCACGACTCCCTCGGTCTCGTCGCGGGGAGGAGCTCACGGCATTGTGTGGGCCCTGGATGCCAGCTTGTACGGCTATGCCAGCCCGAACGCCGGCGTCAACTGCTCTACCGTGCCTGTGCCTCCGGCCTGTACTGGGCCTGCGGTTCTGCATGCTTATGATGCGACCAATCTCACCGTGGAATACTGGAATAGCTCCATGGCCGCGAAGAATCGCGACCGTGCCGGCAATGCCGTGAAGTTCATTCCCCCAACGGTTGCCAATGGCAAGGTTTACGTGGGCACTCGCACCCGCATTGATGTCTACGGACTGTTACCGAACTGAGCCGCGCTTCCCGCGCAGCCAGGTTTTCTCGCTCAACGAAACCTGGCATCAGGCCCGCGCAGGACCAGGATGCAGCCACGCCATGGCGTCCGCGCCGCGGCCTTTCATCTTGGTGCGAACGTAGGCCAGGCCCAGCATGGCAAGCGTAATCACCAGCAGACCTGCTGACGCGCCCCCGATCCCCATCCTGTGCTTCGGCAGGATCGACACGCGCCCGTAGACGAATTCGATGTGCACCCAGTAGACCAGCAGCGATGCCTGCCCCAGCTGAATCAGCGGGCTGAATCCCCACTGTCCTGCGCCCCAGCGGCACCAGGCGTAGCTCGCGGTCAGAATCACCAGCAGCATTCCTACGCGGATCAGAAAGAAACTGGGGCTGGTGTGCCAGTAATCATAGACGGGATAAAGTTGGCGCGGCTGCCGGTCGAGCCAGCGGGCGAATTCGATCAGCACGCTGCCGGCCAGGCCCATCGCGAAAAATGCTCTTGGCTCCTGCGCGCGCGCCCACTGGCCTTGCAGGATGAATCCCACGGCCAGGCCGGCGAAGGCGAACCCCGTCCACGGGAAAACGGGGAACAGGCCGGCTTGCGGAATGCCCGAGGTTGTGCACGCCATTGACGTAGGACTGGATCGGCCAGGGCAGCCAGAGCGGACGCCAGATGGTCCACAGAAGCGGGGTCAGCAGGGAGATGAGCAACGCAGTGCCTGCGGCGCTGAGGACCAAGGCCGAGGCGCGCCCGCGGACCGCGCTGCGCCGCCAGCACCAGCCAGCACAGAATGCCCATCAGCATCATGGAGAGGCCGATCGTGTTGAGCACGTCCACGCGCAGCAGGTCGCTTTTCGGCGCCCAGCCCCAGGAGACGACGTACTCCTGCAGGCGGAACAGCAGGCCGAAGCCGAAAATTTCCGCGCCCCGGCGGATGGTGGTGCGGGCGATCTGCGCGGGCGGGAGATTCTTTCTGGCGAAGTTTTTCCGTGACCAGGGCGAACGAGATTCCCGCGAGAAAGAGAAACAGCGGCGCGGGGAAGGTTCCGCCCAACTGCGAGTACATGAAGAACCGGCCTTGCCGGGCCGCAGGGCTCAGCCAGGAATCGTAGCAGTGGGTCTGGAACATCAGCACGCAGGCCAGCCCGCGCATCCAGTCGATGTAGGCGAGGCGGGATTTGGCGGCGTCGGGCGGGGGCATGCGCGGCCGAGAGTTGCAGGGGCAGTATACGGCAGCGGGGTCGGAAATTCCGTGATTTTTCAGGATGTGACCACCGATTGCTCCGTCAATGCGCGGATTTCGGGGGCTGGATTGACCGGGATCAGCGGATGTTCTGAATTTTGAACGTCGAATGTTTGTTAAGTTTCTGCCTCGCCGTACAACCTTCCATGCAACTCCCTTGATCGAAGTGAGATAAGCCGTTATAGACTGATATACAAACCAGTTATTCCATCCTTCCCGGGAGCTTCCATGCGCTTTGTGAAGTTGTGTGTCCCTGTACTCTTGATTGCCAGCTTTTGCTCCAGCCTGAGTTTTGCCGCCGTGCCCGACCGGATTCCGGGCACGATCGATTCCAGCCAGATGGTCGTCATCAAGGGCAACCTGCACGGCCTCGCCCAGCCCCGCTTCGATCTCGGTCGTGCTGACGCCAGCAAGATGATCCACGGGGTCACGCTGGCGTTCCGGCCCTCCGCCACGCAGCAGAAGGATCTCGACAACCTGCTCGCCGAGCAGCAGGATCGCTCGTCCCCGAATTATCGCAAATGGCTTACGCCGGCGCAGTTTGCCGACCGCTTTGGCATGACCCGCGGCGACCTCAAGCGCATTACCGCCTGGCTCCAATCTCAGGGTTTTGCCGTGACCTCGGTGGCCAACAGCCGCAATGAGATTTCCTTCGATGGAACGGTATCGCAGATCGAGGTCGTGTTCGGCACCGAGATCCATGATTACCTGGTAGACGGAGTGATCCATTTTGCCAACGCCACGAATCCTTCCGTACCGGCCGTGCTTGCCGGATCGGTCCTGGCCATCGGGCATTTGCACGACTTCGCCCCGAAACCCAGGGTGAAAGTTCAGCCCCATCTGACTTCGTATGTCAGCGGTGGTCACTATCTGACGCCTGGCGATTTCGCCACTATTTATGATCTGCAGCCGATGTACACCGCGGGCAACACGGGCACGGGACAGAAAATCGCGGTCGTCGGACAAAGCACCGTCAACACCACCGACCTTAATAATTTCCGCAGCGCCGCCGGGCTTACAGCAAGTACCGTGACCATGACGTTGATGGAAGGCACCGCTACGCGATGTGCGGGCGATGAAGGCGAATCCGATTTGGATTTGGAGTGGTCGGGCGGCGTCGCGAAAAATGCCAGCATCATTTTTGTTTATGCCGGTCTGGGCACGGGTGATACCTGCGCGAACCGCGTTGATAACGTCTGGGATGCCCTCAAGTACGCGGTGCAAAACAGGGTTGCGCCGTTCATCAGCACCAGCTACGGCTACTGCGAATCGGGCCTGGGGCAGGCGTTCGCACTGCAGGTCCAGGGATGGGCGCAGCAGGCCAACACCCAAGGCCAGACTATCGCGGCCGCCGCTGGCGACTCTGGTGCCGCCGATTGCGATCCGAACACCACGGACCCGAACGGTACTTCGGCCACCGGTGGGCTCGCCGTCGACGTTCCCGCTTCGATTCCCGAAGTGACAGGAATGGGCGGCAATACGTTCTCGGGAGATACCGCTGGCACGGTGACGGGAACTCCTCCGAACACCACTGCTGCCGGCGATGCCCCCTATTGGGGCCCCTCTGGCACCGGTTCTGACACCGTTTCGTCGGCTCTTACCTACATTCCGGAGCAGGCCTGGAACGACACCGTACTCGCTGGGTCTCTCTCTGCTTCCGGCGGCGGCGCCAGCATCTACTTTACGAAACCAACCTGGCAAACCGGAACCGGCGTGCCCGCCGACGGCAAACGCGACGTTCCGGATCTGTCACTGGCTGCGTCACCCAATCACGATGGCTACCTGTTCTGCTCCGAGGACGGTCCCAACGGAACGATCGTCTCTACTTGTACGGCGGGCTTCCGCGACAGCAGTGGAAGTTTTGCGGTCGTCGGCGGCACATCCGCGGCCGCCCCAACCTTCTCGGCAATCCTGGCTCTTCTCAACGAATCCCTCGGCAATACTCCTCCGGCTGGCTTGGGCAACGTCAATCCCAACCTCTACACGTTCGCTGGCACCACTCCCACAGCTTTCCACGATGTGACCACGGGCAACAACATCGTGCCCTGCACCACCGGAACTCCGAATTGCCCTGCGACCGCCCCGTTCCAGTTCGGTTTCACCGCCGGCACCGGCTACGACCAGGTCACCGGGCTGGGATCGGTCGACGCCTTCAAATTGGCGCAGGCCTGGGGGGCCACCCGTGCCCCAAGTTCGGTCACACTGACCCCGTCGTCGACTCAGGTCTCTGCGGGCGCGAGTGTGACCCTGACCGCGGTGGTCACACCCTCGACGGCCACGGGCAGCGTTACGTTCAACAACGGCTCGACAGCCCTTGGGACAGTTGCTCTTTCCAGTGGAACTGCGGCCCTGACAACCACCACGTTGCCTGTGGGGGCAAACAGCATCACTGCCACTTACAACGGCGATGGAACGCTGGCGACTTCGTCCTCGACTGCCGCCACGGTAACCGTGTCGCCGGCATTTACGCTCACGCCAACGGCCGCAACCTTCCCGGTGGCGCAAGGGTCTCCCGTCGACGCCACGGTGAATGTCGCGCTGGCCAGCGGGTCTACCGCAACCATTACCTTTACCTGTAATGACCCCGCTCCCCTGTCAACCTGCACGGTTCCCCCGCAGACCAACAAATCGGGGCCGGTCAGCTTCCATATCACGACCACGCCCCCGACCATCGGGATGCTGCAGCCTGCCAATCATGGCATGCGGATCTTCTACGCCGCGCTGCTGCCGGGGTTGCTGGGCATCGTGTTTACGGCGGGCTCGCGCCGCTCGCTGCGTGGCCTGCGTTTCCTAGGGCTGATCGTGGTTCTGGGATTCTCGACCCTGTGGCTGGCTTCCTGCGGCGGCAGCAGCGGCAGCACCTCCAACCCGGGTACACCGAAAGGCTCCTACACAATTACGGTGACCGGTACTTCCGGCACCACAACCGTGTCGAGCTCGTTCCAGTTGGTCGTGCAGTAACCCCAGTTGCCACCGAAACATTTAGGGCGCTCCGGCTCATCCCGGAGCGTTTTTTTGACGAGCGGCATGAGATCAAATCAAAACCCCCGCCCTGTCTTTCCAAAAAAGGGGAGAGACCAGGACGGGCGCCCGGTTCCGTAGTCCATGCCCCTCTTTGCCTTCTCGTCCGTCCATCTGCGAAACTGACCACTGATCACGGCCCTGAGAACTGAGAACCGGGAACTGAGAACTGAGAACTAAGAACTGAGAACTGAGAACTGAGAACTGAGAACTGAGAACTAACAACCGCCCCATGGGACGCATCCACGTACTCTCCGAGAACCGTTGCCAACCAGATCGCCGCGGGCGAGGTGGTGGAGCGGCCTGCGTCCGTGGTGAAGGAGATGCTGGAGAACTCGCTCGACGCCGGCGCGACCCGCATCAAGATCAGCGTCGAGGCCGGCGGGAAGAAGCTCATCCAGATCACCGACAACGGATGCGGCATGGTGCGCGACGACGCCATGCTGGCCTTTGAACGCCACGCGACGTCGAAGATCAAGAACGCCGAAGACCTGCTGAGCGTGGCCACGCTGGGATTTCGCGGGGAGGCGCTGCCTTCGATTGCGTCGGTGTCGCGGCTGCGCCTGGAGACGCGGGCGGAGGAAGAAGCCGCCGGGACGGTGGTCGAGATCAATGGCGGAAAGATTGCCCGGGTGGAAGAAGCGGGACTGCCGCTGGGAACTTCGATCACGGTGCGCGATCTTTTCTTCAATACTCCGGCGCGCAAGAAATTTCTGAAGGCGGAGTCGACCGAGTTGTCGCACATTGCGTCGCTGGTCACGCACTATGCGCTGGCGCATCCGGAGAAACATTTCGAGTTGCACTCGGCGGCCAATGCCATGCTGGTCGCGCCTCCGGTGGCCGGGATACAGCGAGCGCGTGTACCAGGTGTTTGGCAAGGAGACGCTGGACCAGTTGATTCCGGTGGCGGCGCGGCAACCGCTGGAGCACGTGGGACTGCCGCAGCCTCCTCCGTGGCGAGAGCAAGCGAAGTGGACGCGGGCACCCCCGCCCGCGAAACGCCGGAGTGAAGATCCTGCGGACCGGAACCAGATCCTTCGGCGAGATGCGCCTCCACGGCTTTGTCTCCAAGCCGGAGATTCAGAAGCTGAACCGCAATTCGATTTTTGTCTTTGTGAACGGACGGCTGATTCGCGACCGGCTGGTGCAGCACGCGCTGACCGAGGCGTATCGGAACATCATTCCGCCGACGGTGTATCCGGTGGTGCTGCTGTTTTTGGAGTTGCCGGCGGGAGAGGTGGATGTGAATGTGCATCCCTCGAAAACGGAGGTGCGCTTCCGCCAGCAAAGCGTGATGCACGATTTTGTGCGCGACTCGGTGCGGGCGGCGCTGATGAAGGCGCGTCCGGTGCCGCAGTTCGTGACGGAGATGCGGGCGCACGCGACGGCGAGTCAATCGCTGACGCCGGGGGCATTGACGCCGATCTGACGCCGGGAGCGCAGTCTTGGGATCCTGCGTCTGGCGCGGCTTTGCGGTGGACGCGCCAAATTCCCCACTTCTCGCGCAGAACGCGAGACATGCGGCACCCGATGATTCTCGCGGCGCGCGCGGGTTCGCACTGCAAGCGCCTGTGCCGCCGCCGATTTCCGCGCGCTTTCAGTTTGAAGGCGGGATCGCCGTCGAGGCGAATGCGGCGACTCTCGCTCGCTCGCGCGCTCGGAAGCGATTCCTGACAACGGATGTGCTCCCGCGCTCGATGTCAGCGAGGAAGAGCCGACGCTGTCATCCCTCGGCACGCTGAAGCCGCTGGGGCAGATTCGGAATTCGTTCATCCTGGCAGTGAACGAAGATGGCCTGTGGATCGTCGACCAGCACGTGGCCCACGAACGCGTGCTTGTTCGAGCGAGTCCTGAAGCAGCGCGCGGCGCAGAAAGTCGAAAGCCAGCGCCTGCTGATGCCGATCGTGCTGGAGTTGTCTCCCGCGCAGCAGGCGGTGTTCTCCGAAATTTCCGACGAACTGCAGCACAACGGATTCGAGGCCGAACCCTTCGGCGCCCGCAGCGTGGCAGTGAAAGTCGCTCCCGCGGGAGTGGAGGCAGCGGCCGTCGAGCACATGCTGCACGAATTGCTCGACCAGTTCTCGCGCGAGGAGCAGTCGCTGAATCTGGAAAAGATTCGCGCCCGCATCGCGGCGTCCATCGCATGCCACGCCGCCATCAAAGTAAACATGCCGCTGGAGCAGAACAAAATGGAATGGCTGCTCGCAGAACTAGCCAAAACCGACCACCCCATGTCTTGCCCTCACGGCAGGCCGGTGGTTCTAAGGTATTCTGTGAAGGACATTCAGAAGGCGTTTAAGAGAATCTAGTTGCGAGCTGCGAGTCACGAGCAACGAGTTTCTGCGATTCACGTTCTTACTCGTAGCTCATAGCTCGCAGCTCATAGCTCACGAGCTCACTCATTCATGACTGAACAGGAACTGCAGCAACTGCGGCGCGAGAAGTGGCGGCTGGATGGGAAGCCCATCCGGACGATCGAGCAGGCGCGCGCTTTTCTGGAAGAGGTGGGATTCTGCCTGATGTATCCCAAGCGGCCGGCGCTGCTGGCGCCGACGTTTATTGGCGCGTTTGTGGGATCGGAGGACCGGTTGCCGGGGTGGCAGCATGCGTTCAAGGATCCGCGAGCGGCCGAGGCCACCGAACTGATGGTGCGGTTGCTGCGGGAGCGGACGGCGTTCGAAGCCAATCTGTTCGACGAGAACAATGGGTTTCTGGTGGCGGCGTCGGTGTTTCCTTATTTTTATGCGCTGGTGGGGGAGCGCAATCCCAAGCAGGCGCCCAAGGCGGGGTCGCGGTCTCCTTATTCTGCGCTGGCCTGCGATGCGTTCGAGTTGATCACCGCGCGACGGGCCCATCTCGAAGCAGAAGATGCAGGAAGTGCTGGGCGGGAGCGTGTCGTTTGGCGGCGCTCGACGGCGCGCTGGGCGAGTTGTGGTCGAAGCTGCGCATCACGCGCGTGGATTACAAGGCCAGCGAGGGCTCGGTGTGGGACGTGCTCTACCGCTGGGCGCCGGACGCGGTGAAGGAGGGCGTGGGACTCTCGGTGCAGGAGGCGCTGACGGCGCTGCTCTCGAAGTATCTGGATTGCGTGATCGCGATCGAGCAGGCGGACCTCGAGATCTTCTTCGGAAACTTCATCGCGCGCTCGAAGGTGAAGGATGCGGTCAACGCGCTGCTGGCCGCGCGGGAATTGAGTTTCGTGCATGTGAGCGGACGATCGATGCTGCAGATCACGCCGGAGAAAGTGGCAGCGGTGCCGGGGGCGCAGCCTGCGGTCATTGCCGCCAGCACCGGCAAGTCGTTCGGCAACGGAACGACGACCACGGGGGCTGAAGCCCGGTACCAGCTCTCGCTTTACGCGGCGCTGAAAGCGCCGCTCTTCCACGGCGGCGCTACTTGGAATTCCAATCATCACCAACATGTCTGCTGAGTCCAATCTCAAACCCTACCGCGGGCGGCTCGCGCCTTCGCCCACCGGACTGCTGCACCTCGGCCATGCGCACACGTTCTGGACGGCGGCGCGGCGGGCGGCGGAGCATCACGGCGCAGCTGATCCTCCGCAATGAAGATTTAGATTCGCAGCGCTGCCGGCCTGAATTCGTGCAGGCGATGCTGGACGACCTGCGCTGGCTGGGGATCGAATGGGTCGAGGGGCCGGACTGCGGCGGGCCGGTGGGTCCGTATACGCAGAGCGAGCGGCGAATGCATTATCTCGAAGCCTGGAAGAAGCTGCGCGACCTTGGCCTGATCTATCCGTGCACGTGCTCGCGAAAGGACGTGGCGCAATCTGCGGGGGCGCCCAATGATGTCGATGATGAACCCGTCTATCCGGGGAAATGCCGGCCGCAGGAACTGCCGCCGAACTCCGCTCCGCCTGATCGGCTCCCTTCGACTTCGCTCAGGGCAGGCTCCGACCCGGTCCCACACGAAACATGTGGCGACAGCCGCCTCGGCTGTCCCGCGATGGCGAAGCCGAGCGGCCCCTTCGATCCCGTCGGCGTCAACTGGCGGTTCCGCGTCCCCGACGGCGAAGAAATCTTTTTCACCGATCTTCATCTTGGCCCTCAGAACCTGACTGCCGGTCGCGATTTCGGAGACTTCATCGTGTGGCGGCGCGACGATGTTCCCGCATACCAATTGGCTGTCGTGGTCGACGATGCCGCCATGCGCATTACAGAAGTCGTCCGCGGCGCAGACTTACTGAAATCGACGGCCCGCCAGCTTCTTTTGTTCCGCGCGCTCGGCCTCGCAGCGCCGGATTACTATCACTGCGACCTGATTCGAGATGAGGCCGGCGTGCGGCTGGCGAAGCGCCATGATTCATTGAGCATCCGTAAGCTGCGCGAATTGGGATGGACTCCGGCGCAGGTGAGGGTCGGGTCTTGAATGGTGGTTCCTGTGCGATTGCGGCGAGAGTGCAGCGGAGCCTCGCTCCGCCTGACCGGGTCTGAGACCCGGTCCCACACGAACGGTGTCGAATCCCCTCGGCTTCGTGCGCGGGACAGCCGAGGCGTGTCCAGTTCCATGACATGGTTTACATTTTGTTCCGACACATCCTTTACAGATTTAGGGGGAACTCAATCCGCCAGCCAGCGCGCCACGGCCGTGGCGCGCTGGCTGGCGAGATCGAGTTCCCGGATCACGGTACGGCAGTGATAGACCAGCACTCAGTCGTCAAGGCGAACCAACTCTACCCACTGCCCTGCCAGGGCATAGCTGATCTCCCAGCGTCGATGTTCGGTCCAGATCTGACCCTGACTGCCTACCTTCACCACCGTGGCTCCTTCTCGGTACTGCCATGGCGAGGGGTGGGGATCATAGCTTCGAATACTCTTGCTCCACCGACTGGCGGGAGTGTGCATGCCCAAAGCTTGGTGGGGTCGCACATGGTTGTACTCATGGCGATACTCGTCCAGCCACTGTTGCCGTTGTTGGTCCGGTACACCCCGTTGTTTTTGGGCACGCTGCAGCGAGCCATGAAACCGCTCCACCTTGCCCTGGGTTTGGGGATGACGGTAGCCGCTCCAGTGCAACTCAATGCCTTGTCGCATCAGCCACACCGTTAGCCAGGTCGCCCCCGTCGGCGCCTTCGCGTTCCACCACGGCGTGCCATGATCCATCAGCATGGCTTCCGGCATTCCACATTCCTCAAAAGCGGATTGCAGTTGCTCGCGCACCGCTTCCGCCTTGGTCGTCCAAGTCCCGCGTAGCGCGATCAGATAACGGCTGTGATCGTCCAGCACCGACAACGGGCCCACCGCCGTGTCCCATCCCCAGCCCTTGGAGCCTTTGAAATCCATTTGCCACAGCTGGTTGGGCGCGGCCCGTTCGAAGCGTTGCACGGCCGCTTGGTGCCGATCCTCCGCCCGCACCAAGCCGCGCCGCAACAAAATGCCGTGGATAGTGCTTACCGGCAGCCGCACTCCCGCTTGCGCCAGCAGTATCTGCAGCTTGCGCGCTCCCCAGTCGGGATAGCGTTGCCGAAACTCCACCACTCGCTGCTCGCACTGCTCCCCGGTGCGCCGAGGGCTCAAATGGGGTCGCCGGCTGCGTTCGGCAATGCCTGCCAAACCCTGCTCGCGATAGCGCTGCAGCCACAAGTATCCCGTCGGCCGCGACACCTCGAACTCCTGGCACAAGTCCCGAAACGTCTTCTCCTGCCGACTCGCCGCCACTACAAATCGCACGCGTTGTTCCTGAACGTCCACGCTTCTCCAAGTCATCGCTGGTCGCTCCCCCGCGCTCGCTTCGCCTTCGCGGGACAGTCGCCTCGGCTGTCTCTACATGAGCCGGTATCGCTGCACACACCGTGTACAATCTTTAACTTCGCATGACTGACCGGGAAAAAAACAACCAAGGGTCTCGCAAGCTGACGATTGCCATTGACGGGCCGGCGGGGGCGGGCAAGAGCACGGTGGCCTCGCGGCTGGCGCGAAAACTGGGGTATGTGAACCTGGAGAGCGGGGCGATGTACCGGGCGCTGGCGCTGAAGGCAATTGAGAAGGACACTTCGTTCGACGATGAAGCGGCGCTGCTCAAGCTGGCGGCGAACGCCCGCATTCAACTCGAGCCTACGATCGGCGGAAACCGCACGCTGCTCGACGGGCGCGATGTGTCGTCGCGCATCCGGGAACGCGATGTGTCGGAGGGAGCCTCGCGCGTGTCCGTGCATCCCAAGGTGCGGGAGTGGATGGTGGCTCGCCAGCGCGAAATGGGCGCGGGCGGCGGGGTGGTGATGGAAGGGCGCGACATCGGGACGCAAGTTTTTCCGCACGCGGATCTAAAGATTTTTCTGGATGCAGACCCGGTGGTGCGCGAGCAGCGCCGCATGATCCAGCAGAAAATCAAGGGAGACGTGGCCGCGAGCGTGGCGGCGGAACTGCGCGAGCGCGACCGGCGCGATCGCACCCGGGCCGCCTCTCCGCTGGTGGCCGCAGCCGACGCGGTGGTGATCAACTCGAGCGCGTTGAGCGAGGACGAGGTACTGGCGCAGGTGGAAGAGTTAGTGAACCAGAAGCGCAATCACTGAATGAGCCGAGTGCTCCTCAGCGCCGCGGGGCTTCGCCCACGCGGGACAGCCGAGAGCCTGCCCTGAGCCTGTCGAAGGGCGGCTGTCCCTACATGAGCATCATTAGTTTTCCGTCGGTTCCACTTTCACTTTGGGGGCGGGCAGAGCCTTGCCGGCCTTGGCCGGATTCGGCGGCTCTGGCGGTTTGGGCGGCACCGAACTCGCCTTCCGGATCTCGATGCCATCGTGCTCGTTGTTGACCACGATGTGGGACGCAGCGCTCCCCACGTGCCGCTGGCCTTGGCTTCGTGCTCGTCGTTATTTATCTTCAATTCCGCGAAATCCGACTGAATCTCGCCATCGTGCGTGTGTGCATCCAGTCGGAAGCTGGACTTATCGGGCAGGCTCAACTGGACATCACCATTGCGGTTGTCGATCTGGACGTTGCCCAGTGTGCGCATCCCTACTTCGACCGCGCCATTATCATCCTGCAGGCGCACGTCGCCGGAGACTTCTTCCAGACGGATGTTTTTCGATCGCGTGGTTAAGCGCAACGGGCCGGTGATCTGCTCGGCGCGAAGTTCGTCGGAATCGAGGTCGAGCGAACCCTCGATGCGCGAAAACTCCATCTCGGTGCGCGAAGACTTGAAGGTCACTGTCTTGGTGATCCGCGCCAGCTTCACGCTCTCCTGAAATTCGCCGTCGAGTTGCACCGCGCCTTTCACGTCGGCCACCGAGACTTCGTTGACCCGGCCTTCGACGTGCACATCACCGGTGATCTGCTCGATTTTCACCGAGCCTTTTTCCTGGCTGACCTTGACGTTGCCGTTCACGTCTTCGACCGACGTGTCGGAGTGCTGGGCGGAGATGTCGATGCCGCCATCGCGCCCGACCAGGTTCACATCTCCGCTTGCGGGACGTGATGGAGACCGCCACTTTCCGCGGCAGGGAAACGTCGAGGTCGGTTTCGACGGGATGATCGCCCGCGCCTTCGGACATGGCGTTGAGCGTGACCAGGCCGCCGATGGTGGTGATCGTGGGCTTGGTTTGGCTGTTGTACTTGTCGGCGTCGCCTTGATTCTCGGCGCCCACGCGCTTGCGCACGACGACGGTGATCTTATTGTCGTCGGAGGCGTGCACGCTGACCGCGCCGCGAGTGTCGATAATTTTCAGGCTGGCTCCCGCGGGGAAGTCCTGCTCAAGATGATCGTTGAAGTTATAGCTTTGGCCGAAGATATCGCTGAAGTCGCTATCGTCGATGTTGATCTGGTCGCGCAGTCCGGACCAGTTCACGCGCTCCAGTTGGGTGGCGATCAGACCGAACACCACGATCATGACGACCAGGAAGATTCCTCCCGCTCCAATCCCGGAGGCGCGCACACCTTCGCGTTGCGCCCGCTGGTGCTCGATCAGTTTGATCACGCCCCAGAAAATCAGCAGCACCGGCCAGTAGTTGGCGAACAGGTGCGCCAACCGGCCCATGGACAGCACATGCATGGTGCCCAGCAGGCAGACGGTGCCCAGCACAATCAGAACGAAGGGCCCGGCCAGGGAGCGGCGCGGCCGTGGCGGCAGAGGTGGAACCGGCGAAAATCCTGGAGTCGTGACTGGGTTAGGCGTGACTTGGTTAGACATTTTTCACCTCGCCAGAAGAGGCGGTTGGCTCGGGGTTCGGCGGTGCCTGGCGGCGGCGGAACACTGGGCGGCGTGCCCGGAGGCAGCGCGCCAAGGTGCCCGTTGCCTGAGGCATTGCTCTGGATCAGCTTGACCACTCCAATCACCAGCAGGATGGCGGGCCAGGTTCGGTGAAACCCTACGCGCGAAACGCTGTCGAGCAAGAACAGCACGCCCAGGGTCACCAGCATCGCCGGGCCCATGAGCTTGCGCGTGCGGCAGCGATCGCAGTAGCACACCGCGGCATTGCTGCCAATCAAGCCCCAGTGCTTGGCAAAAAGCCATACGCCCAGAAAGATCAGGATGAGCGGCCAGAAACGATCCAGGCCGAACTCCAGCAGTCCAGCCGTGTGCAGCAGAAACAGAATGCCCAGGCCGATGAGAACCGCGGCTCCCGCCGGGACTTTGGTCCCTTCAAATTTCTCGCCGGCGCCAAACGTCTGCGCCAGCCCGAAGGGATCAGGGGCAGGCTCTCCCATCTGGATTGCCTTGGCGCTCCGAACCGCGTCAATGATCTGGTAGATGTAGAAAAACCCAATTGCGATCCCCAGGACCATGGTCACGTACCAGGGCAAGTCGGAACTCACGCCCAGGATCAACAGCACCATGATCACCAGGTGCGCCAGGCCCTTGGCATACTGCCCGGCGTAGACCGCGCCCACGCCGATGGGAAAGAATCCGGCGAGAATCCCGGCAACCGTGGGATTCGGGCCAGTGGCCGGACCGGGCTGCACTTTCACTCCCAGGCCTTGATCCATGAATTGCTGATATCCGGTTGGGGGTGGCGCCTGCGGCGGAACAAATCCCGCTGCCGGGGCGGTGCCTTCCATGCGTGCGGCCAGGCACGCCTCGCAGTAGATCACGCCGCGAACGTCGCGGGTGCATTGGTTGCAGAGTGGCTTGCCGCAAGTGCGGCAGAAGGCCACTGCAGCAATATCGCTGTGTGTGGCGCAGTTCATACGAACCTCCTGTCAGTGGTCACCGACACTACAGGCAGATCCGGATTTGACGGATCAGGATTCGACCAATCAAGGACAGATGGACCCAGAGGAGCGCTGGCCAGGATCAGATGGTTATCCGTCTGGCTGTAGTTGCGCTCCTGCTTCTGCTCGGGCTGTTGTGTTGTGTCGTTCTTGTCGTCTTTCTGTTTGGCCGGTCGAGACGGTTTAAGACCGGGCTCGGCGGGCGTCACGTTGCGCTTGAATTCGTGCACCCGCGACTCCACTTCGTAAACGATCCGGACATTCTTGTAGTAGTGCACTACCCGTGGCTTGGGTGGCGTAGTACGTGTGCCGGATCGCGGCCGGACGCAGGCTGATCTGGCGCAGGTCGGCGGGTTTGACGCCGACTACGGTCAGGCCCACCGACAGCGCGAAGAAAGCCATGCCGAACGACATGGCAAAGCGCGGCTGGCGAACCGTCTCCCAGATCGGTTCCAACAGCGAGGCCCGCACGCGCTCCAGCCACGAAATGCGCGGCTGGGGAGAGCGTACAGCGACTCGCAGGCGTTGGGTGTCAACGCCCGTCGTGGATGCCAGAATGTTGTTGACCAGGCTGGCCGGAGGCTCCACCTCCGTGAGACCTTTCAGCCAGTTGCGGCCCGCCTCAGCTTCGGCGAACAGCGGACCGCACGCCTTGCATACCCGGACGTGGGCCTGGAAGCGGTCGAGTCCGGTCCCGGACAGGACGCCGTCGAGGGCGTCCGCGAGCAGGACTTCGAACTCGTGGCACTGCATTCCGTTTCTGGTCTGGTCTGGCATCACATCACCTGCCTATAGGTACGTTGTAGGAGCCTGGCAAGTTCCGCCCGCCCTCTATTTATTCGTGATTTCACGGTACCCTCCGGAACCTTCAAAACGCTGGCAATTTCACGGTAGTCCATATCCTGTAAGTCCCTTAGAATCACTGCTTCCCGAAGCTCGGGCGAGAGTTTGGCCAAGGCCGCGTGGACGGTCTCGCCGACCTCCCGGCTGCGGACCTGGGCGTCGGGCGGCGCGGAGTGGTCCGGGATCTGCTCACTTAGGGGCTGGGCATCCTCATGCTCGGAGGCAGCGGTGTCCATCGAGTCGGTCATACGGTCCTGCTTGGTCTTGCGGAAATGGTCGACCAGCAGGTTGCGGGTGATGGTGGTCACCCACGTGACGAACGCCCCCTTGGTGTGGTCATAGCTCGAAAGCGTGCGGTACATCTTGATGAAGACCTCTTGGGTGAGGTCTTCCGCGTCATCGCCTGACCCAGCGAAGCGGTAGCAGATGTTGTAGATGCGGCGATTGTAAGTCTGCACGATTTCCTCCCAGGCGGCGGCGTCGCCAGCAATACAGCGCCGGACCAGCATCGCGACGACCTGGACGTCTTCCACTTGCACTCCCCGGAAATCTGCTCAACCTGAGACTTTGGCTTGGACGATCAGACCACTGCAGAGACTTCTCCAAGCCCTACCCACAAGACAGTACGCGGTTGTGGGCATTGAAGTTCGCGGCCAATCGGACCATGCCAATCAGACCGTGCCAATCAGATCATGCCAATCAGATTATGTGCGAAACAGGGCATTGTAACAGTGACGCGAACTACATTCCGGCTTGGGTTCGCGAGCGGTCCTATCCCGGGGCGGAGCTCGGAGTTGCCCACTCGGTGGTGCAATGGCCTCCAGACTCCCAGGCAATTCTGCGCAACCGGTCCGGATATGGCACAGCACTAAAGTCATCATTCGGTTGCAGTTATTCGTAGCGTGCATTCCCCCAGCAACTAGATAATTGCTGAGAACGTCTGAGATTACGGCGATTGAAGTCCGTCTGTGCTACAACACTTGGCTCGGGTAGTGTGAATTCGGGCGGACTGAGGAGAGAGGGGCGAACCATGCAGAGGGAATGGAAGGGAAGACTGAGGACGTTAGCCACGCTGGTAGTAGTGGCTCTCGTTGCGACGATACTGCCGCTGCGAATGTTGGCACAGGACGATGACGATCCGCCGGGGCGCGCCGCGCGCCTGGGACACATGGATGGATCGGTTTCGTTTCAGCCCGCGGGCGAATCCGAGTGGGGGGAGGCTGTGCCCAACCGGCCGATGACGACGGGTGATAAGATTTGGGCCGACCGCGACTCGCGCGCCGAAGTGGAATTGGGCGCAACGTCCATCCACCTCAACAGCAACACCGGATTTTCTTTTCTCAACCTGGATGACCGGACGGTGCAGATCCAGCTCAGCTCAGGATCGATCAGTGTGCGGGTGCGTCGTCTCAGCCACGACGACGTGTTTGAGATCGACACCCCCAACCAGGCATTCTCTATTTATCGCCCCGGGCAATATCGTGTCGAGGCCAGCGAAGATGGAACCCACACCGTGGTCACCGTACGCGAAGGCGAGGGGGAATCCACCGGCAACGGGCAGACTTACACCGTGCACGAGGGTCAGCGCGCTACCTTTAGCGGCAGCGATCGGCTGAACGCAGACGTGGAGCAAGTCGGAGATCCGGACCGCTTCGATGAATGGAGTAGTGCCCGCGACCGCCGCTTCGAGGAGTCGCGCTCGGCGCGCTACGTCTCGCGAGATGTCGTGGGATCGGAAGATCTCGATCAGTACGGCGACTGGCAGCCTTCGCCCGAGTACGGCAACGTCTGGTATCCGCGCGTTGATCCGGGCTGGGCTCCCTATCACGCAGGACATTGGGCGTGGATTGATCCCTGGGGATGGACGTGGGTCGATGATGCTCCCTGGGGCTACGCGCCATTCCACTATGGCCGCTGGGCGTTTGTGGCAGGCCGGTGGGGATGGGTGCCAGGCCCGGTCGAGGCAGCGCCGGTGTACGCTCCGGCGCTGGTCGTGTTTGTGGGTGGAGGCGGTCCCGCCATGGGCGGCAATGTGGCGTGGTTTCCACTTGGGCCCCGCGAAGTATATGTGCCCTCGTACCACGTGAGCCCGGCGTATGTGAACCGCGTCAACGTGAGCAACACCACGGTCAATCAGACCACGGTCACCAACGTCTACAACACAACCATCGTCAACAACAACACGACGGTGAACAATACGACGGTCAACAATACCAGGGTCAACAACGTGACCTACGCGAACCGCAACGTGAGCGGCGCAGTTACCGCCGTACCGCAGCAGGCTTTTTCGGGTGGCCAACCGGTCGCTCGGGCGGCCGTGCCCGTAACCCGGCAGCAACTCGCGGCTGCGCCCGTGAATACGAGAGTGGCGGTCGCGCCCTCGCACGCTGCGGTGACCGGAGTTCGCCCCGGAACCGTCAATCGGGTAGCAGCGCCTCCAACTGCGGTATTCACCCGTCCGGTCATTGCCAAGGTGGTTCCTCCTCCGGCGCCGGTATCTTTTGCCGCGAAACAACAGGTTCTTGCGGCGCATCCCGGCCAGCCTGTGGCGCGGCAGGAGATGCAACGCCTCCGTCCGGCGAACGTGCCGGCGCAGCCCCTGGTACGGCAGGCGCCCGCGCAAAAGCCCGCAGAGTCGAACCTGGCGCGCCCCGGAAATCAGCCGGGCAATCCGCGGCCAAACCAACCCGTAAGCCAGCCCGTAAACCAGCCGGGGAACCGTCCGGTGATCCAGCCTGTGAATCAGGTTGGAAATCGGCCGGCGACCACGCCCGCGGCCAACGACCGGCCTGGAATGAATCCGGCGATGAATCATCCACAACCAAATCAACCTCCGGCAGCCAACCTCCGGTCAATCAACCTCCGGCGAACCAACCCTCGGCGAACCAGCCGCAGAATCGGCCGGCGCAACCCAATCGGCCATCTGAGGCAGCCCCACGGAACGATCGGTCAAACGTTGCAGAGCCGCCGGCAAATCGCCCCGCGCAGCCAAGCCAGCCACAAAACGCACGTCCCGCGGAGTCTCCGAGACGGGATGAAAGCCCCGCAAGACCGCAGAATCGTCCGGCGGTTGCGGCTCCACAAAACACGCCACCGCCCGCTCAGGCGCGGCCGGCACAACCGCAACCACGTCCTCAAGCTCCGGCAAGGCCGCAGACGCCGGAAGAGAAAAAGCATCAGGACGAGCAAAAAAAATAAGACCATAAATCGCACAACCACGGGGTGCCCTGATGATGGGGCACCCCGTTCTTGCTTTATGCAGTTCGCCGCTGAAAATCATTCACCACGAGGGCACGAAGTATCAGGAAGGGTTTGCTGTGAGCGGGTTCCTTCGTGATCCTTCGTGTCCTTTGTGGTAAAAAGCCTTGCGCGTCATCTTTGGCGGAGCAGGCTGGCATCGATCGCCGATTCGGCGGCTCCTTCAACTTTCATGCGCTTTTAACACTGGTCTGCTAGCATGGAATTGGATCGGAATACCTTTTCGGAGGTGTTTATGATTCCTCTCACTTCCGCTGGTTCCCGCGGACTCACCTGGTCAACCATCGCGCATCATCAAGGCTACGAACTCAAGCTGAACGACGAGGTTGTGGGTACGCTGCACCGTCCCGGATTCTTCTCGTCCAGTTTTCTGGCCGACACTCAAGATGTGCACTGGACATTTCGCCGGGGCGGGTTGCTGGGCGCCGGCGCTCAAGTCCTGGATTCGGTCTCGCAACAGCAGATTGCGACGTTCCAGTCGTCGTGGGATGGTGGCGGAGTCCTGACCTTCGCCGACGGCCAGACCTTTCACCTGGAGTGCAAGGGTTGGTGGCATCCGGTGTGGAGCGTGATCGGTCCAGATGGCCAACCGGTGCTTCATCTACACACGCGCGAGAGAACGGTTGATTTGCCGGAGGCTGTGGCCATCCCGCAAAGCCGGCTGTCGTTGCTGATCATGTTTACCTGGTACCGGGTGCTGCAGGCTGAAGAAGATGCCGCCAGCGCCGCGATGGTCGCCGTGATCGCCGCGTCCTAACGCACCCGCGCGCGGCTGAACCGTTCGCCGAAAAACATTCACGATCAGCCGGCCTCACGACTTGCCGAACGTACTCCCGACTTGCCGCAAGCCTCACGATTGCCGACCTCACGACTTGCTGTAAGCCTCACGATTAGCCGACTTCTTGATTTGCTGCAAGCCTCACGATTTTCTGACAAGCTCCCGACTTGCCGAAAAGCTCACGATTAGCCGACCTCTTGATTTGCTGCAAGCCACACGATTAGCCGACCTCCCAACTTGCTGCAAGCCACACGATTTGCTGACAAGCTCCCGACTTGCCGCAAGCCTCACGATTTGCTGCAAGCCTCCCGATTCGTATCAGGGCATCGCTTCAGCGATGCCGTAAGGGCTTCCAGAAAGTTGCGGCTTCAGCCGCCGCAGAACCCCGCCGCGAGTCTAAGACGCGGGCGTGAACTTCACGTTGATGAAGGCCTCGCGCTGCAAGGGACGGTCCTGCCGCTGGGCGGGCAGATAGGATGAGTGCCACACCACGCCCAGGGCAGCCGCCGCCAGCGCGGGGTCGGAGGTTTGCACCACCTCGGCGTCGAGAACCTTGCCTTTCTGATCAAGAATCGCGTGCACGATGACGGGCTGGACCACGCCGCTGTAACCGGCGGGCGTGCGCGCGGACTCTGGAAATCGGAAGGGCCCGACCATGATCGCTCCCGGGCCGTGCGCCAGCATCTTCTTCGTAGGCACGAACTGGTTGGGATCGCTGTTGGCGTCCTGGATATCGTCGAGATGTATCTGCAGCACGCTGGTGCCGCCTTCGACGATGGTAGTTTGCCGTGGGATGGGATTCCTGGTTGTCGTGCCGTCTCCGCGCTGCGCAACGCGAGAATCCCTCTATTTCTGTTCCGGCGGATTCTCTTCTGGCGCAGGATCCCCGGTCAGCACACGCGACTCGGCGCGAAACAGGTGATAGTCAGCAAAGGCCATATCGTTCAGCATAGTCGCAAAGGGACCGTAGGTTCTGAAGCTTTCATCCCAGTCGGGGAGCGCTAGAACATTCACCGTCCGTGACCTCCAAACCGAGACGCTTCTCACGGGGCAGATGTAGGTCTTGCCTCCAATCTCGACCGGGCCGTATTCCACCAGGATGTCGGACCGGACCAGCGGCAGCCCCGGGTTCAGGTCCGCCTCCGTCGTCAGGCGAAGGATGGCTCCGCTCTTTGGATCGATCGTGATCTCCCCGTGATACCCCTGTCGCCTTTCAAAACTGATGGTTCCGTCACCCTCGGGAAGACAGCAGTACGCTACTTGAAAGTGCGATTTCTCCTCCGGGATGGCATAGCGAAATACTGCCCGAGGCCCGCCCGCGCCCTGCTCCCAACGGCTCCAGGCAAAACCCTCGCGGGCCGCGACCGCATCGATGGCCGCGCCGAGAATCGGGCCGAACGTACCATAGGTGGTTAAATGCCGTTCGCCTCCATTCGCTTTCGTCCGTGTCGCCCCTGCTGCATCCACGACTTCCTGGCCTTGGCGATAGAGCACTGTCGCCTTGGAACTATCCACCATATGCAAGGGCTGATACTCGATTCTGGCGCTGTCCTGACCTGAAGGCGGAGCTTCCGCATAACGAGCCGTAGTTCGCGTCGCAAAGAAGTTCGGCAACTTTGGAACGGCCTCGTTCAGGTAATCGACTGCCATCGAGATCATGCTTTGCTGCGCATCGGCGTCTGGCGGAGCGACAGCCGGGATCTCCGCCGCGGGAGGAGCCAGAAAAGCCGACGCATCCGCCAGCGCAACCAGCGCCTGCCGGGCTTTCGCGCCGCGCAAGTCAGCTGTCCAGGACGAAAGTTTCGTGTCACTCAGCCGTTCGGTTAGTTCCAGATTGGAGAGCCGCCGTGCTACCTCTCCATCCGATTTGCCACGGGCCGCCCCGAGCGCCTGTTCCAACTGCTCGACCGTGACACGCTTGGCCGCAGGGTTCGGTTGATCCTGATAATACGGTTGATCGTAATACCCAGTGACGCTGCGGGCAGTCAATCCCGACGGGCCGACTTGTACTCTGAGGTCGTGATACTGGTTCGGATGATCCGCATGGGCCGGGTCGAACGATAGCGTATAGAAGGCGCTGGCCTCCTCAACACAGCCAGCGATTTGGCTGGCCAGATCGTTGCTTGGGTCCAGCACGCGACCGCCCGTCTGGACTGCGAGCACCTTTCGATCCAGATTATCGAATCCCGCCTGCCGGGCCGAATTCACTCCATTCACGAAACCCTGATAACGGATGGAGCGCGGATCTTTATAACTTTCCCCAACCGAAAAGCTGTAGAGAGCGACGCGCGCCTCCCGCAGCAGCGTGGAAAACCAGGTGATCATGTTGAAGACACGCTGCGGCTCAAAAGGCGCTCCGTTTTCTTCCCGGGTGGGCCCGATCCAAATCAGCAACTTTCTGCCGGGCCTCTGCCGTTCAGCCGTAGCAATGTCGCCCAGTGCCTTCAGCGCCAGCAAGCCGGGCGGATCTGGTGTAGGCCCGCCACCAAACTGGGCGCTAAGACCCTGCGCCTTGCGTATGGAGCGGAGTTGACGATCATGAGCGATTGCCTCGGCCAGGGCGTTCCCGTCCTCCGAAGGCTGGGCTACCATCCACAAGCCGGAATCGAGAAGCCTGAAGATTGAGAAAGGCTGGGCCAGGTGCCCGCCATTCCGCCGCAGGAACCTCTCGATCTCTTCCCGCGCATGGGAAGCCGGCACTCCCGGCATACGCAGGGTATCGATGACCAGAATCACTTCGACGGGCGGATCGGGTTTGGCTGAGGTCCCATCGAATGCCTGGAAGGAGAGAATCTTGCGTGCCTGGCCGTTGTCCAACAAGGTAAGGTCTGTGGGCTCGAGACCGGTCACCGGTTTTCCCGACTTATCGGTCACCACCACATCCAGCTTGAGCAAGCCCCCCTCGGCGTCGGTTCTCGGTGAGGGACTCTCCGTGAGCACGGGGATTCCAGGCGCAGGTCCCGCTTCAGATTGCGTGGGGGGATCGCCGGAGGGGCAGTCTGCGCACACAGAGAAGCCGCAAAACAGATGGCCAAAGCGGGCGAGAAAAGACTTGAACCTGACAGGCGCAATGCCCCCTCCTTTGAATCCCCTCTGCGCGGTTCGACCAAGGACCGTAACCGTTGCCATTTCCTGGATGCTCAGACTTGAGTTTCAGTTAGCTGATTGATCTCACCGTGTCGGGTCAGCTCTGAGTGACGCCTATCCGGAAACGAACCCGCGACCTACTCGCTGGTGAAGTAATCCACCGTCACCGGATTTTCAAACAGCGAATAGTCGCGAGTGACCACGGTGATGCCGCTTTCGGTGACGAAATAACGCTGGCGGTCGGCCTCGGCGTCGTAGCCGATGGTGGTGCCTTCCGGAATATGCACGTCGCGGTCGAGGATGGCTTTGCGGATGCGGCAGCGGCGGCCGACGCTGACGTGCGAAAACAGGATGCAGTCGTCCACTTCCGAGTAGGAGTTGACGCGCACGTCCGGCGACAGCACCGAGTTCTTCACCGTTCCCCCAGAGACGATGCACCCGTTCGACACGATCGAATCCAGCGCGGTGCCGGTGCGTCCGGCTTCGGCGAAAACGAATTTCGCCGGAGGATACTGGCGCTGGTGCGTCCGGATCGGCCACTCTTCGTCGTACAGGTTGAAGATGGGCGAGACCGAGACGATGTCCATGTTGGCTTCGTAATAGGCTTCCAGCGTGCCCACATCGCGCCAGTAGCGAGCTTCCTTCTTGTTTTCATCCACGAAGTCGTAGGCGAAAACGCGGTAGTCGTCGACCATCTTGGGCAGAATGTCTTTGCCGAAATCATGGCTGGACTGCGGGTTCTCGGCGTCCTTCAGCAGCACCGGAATCAGCACGTCGGCATTGAACAAATAAATGCCCATGGAAGCCGCGACTTTTTCCGGATTCCATCGGGGCGCGCAGCGTCGTTGCTTTTGGCTTTTCCTCGAAGCCGTTGATGCGGCCGTCCTTGTCGACGTCGACCACGCCGAAGCGCGAAGTTTCTCCCGGATCGACCTGGATCGTTGCCAGCGTAATATCGGCGGCCGAGTCCTGATGCTGCTTCATCATCTTTCCGTAGTCCATCTTGTAGATTTGATCGCCGGAAAGAATGAGCACGTGCTTGGGCTGCTCCGAGCCGATGGAATAAATGTTCTGGTAAACCGCGTCGGCCGTCCCCTGATACCACTGGTCGCTCACCCGCTTCATGGGCGGCAGGACCTCGACGAACTCACCCACCTCGCGGCCCAAAATGTTCCAGCCTTCGCGGATGTGACGGTTGAGCGAGAGCGCCTTGTACTGGGTGAGGATGTAAACGCGGCGCAGGTCGGAGTTCAGGCAATTGGAAAGCGTGATGTCGATGATCCGGTAGATGCCGCCGAACGTGACCGCGGGCTTGGCCCGGTCGCGAGTGAGAGGGTAAAGGCGCTCTCCGGCCCCGCCTGCCAAAAGAACTCCGAGAGTATCTTTCATTACCGCCCCTCAGATTCCGTTCCTTTGCTTCTCACCCCAGCCGGAATCTCGCTTTCCGCTCGGCAGATGCGGAAAAGAAACAGTAGATCGTAGCACAGCGCAGAGGTTGCTGGCGCCGTGGCGGCAATACTCGTCGAGAACGTGGGACCATCCGCCGCCCTGGCGATGCGGAATTGAGACACACCCGTTTGAACCAGACTATCGAGGCGGATCGCGCCGTGGGGCAGTTGCTGGATCGGTGTTGGATGGGTAGGCGGACCCGTCATCCTGGGGCGTCATCCTGAGCGGAGCCGTTTTTCAGGCGGAGCGAAGATCCGCGCGGGCTCAACGCTAAACTGCCCCGGCGGCCCGGCTACTTGTCTTTGTCTTTCTCGTGCTTCTCTTCGTCAATCTTGATGCGCAGCGACTTTAGAAACTTGAGGTCCTGGTCGCTGACTTTGAACTCCGGATTGGTCGACAAGGTCGTGACCAGCGAAGTTTTATCGGGCGACTTTTCGCCCTGCTTGCTCACCCCGATCGTAGCTTCGAGGACCAGGAAGATGTCGTATCCACCTTCCTTGATGCGGGACACAACTTCAGAAATCTGCTCTGAGTCGGAAAGCGATTCGTTGATGGCGTCGCCGAGTTCCTTCATCAGTTGCTTGAGTTGTGGATCCACTGGGGCCCCCTCCGTTAAGACCAAATTACCACGATCCTCGACTACGCGCGAATCGCGTGGACCTCGAGATATTCCGCGTCTACCACGGTCGTTCCGTCTTTCGCCGTATTGTGTTCCATCCAAAGGGATTCCAACTGCGCCGCCATGGCCGCTTGTCCGGCTGGGTCCAACTTCGAAAAAGTCGCCTGGGTCGGGCCGAAGTAGCGGCGGAAGAACTCCACTACGTCTTTGGGCGTAAACGGATACGCGAAGCGCGCGTTTTGCCGCGTGCACGCCATGGACTTCACTCCATCGCCCAGCCGTTGCCGGACCACAGTTTCGTCTCCCCACAACACCGGAGGGGGAACCGGAGGCGGCGGCACCATTTTCGACGTGACTTGGAACGATTTGCCGACAAATCCCTGCGGAGTCCAGTTGGCCATCGCGATCAACCCGCCTGGCTTGCAGACGCGAAGCAACTCGGCGGCAACTCGCTCCGGGCGGGGCGCGAACATCGCACCAAACATGGTCAGCACCACGTCAAAGCTGTGGTCATCGTAGGGAAGTTCTTCGGCGTCGCCTTCCTCGAAACGGATCGCCAGTTGCTCGGACGCGGCGCGCTTCCGCGCCTGCTCCAGCAGGTTCGATGCGATATCAACGCCCGTGACCGAGGCGCCCGTCCGGGCCGCAGGAATGGCCGTGTTCCCGGTCCCGCAGGCGACATCGAGCACTTTCGCGTCCGGCAGGATGCCCAGCCGCTCAACAAAATTTTCGGCTGCCCGCGCTGTGAAATTCGCGATTTGTCCGAAATCACCGGCCATCCAAGTCGACTTCATGCGCGACTTGAGTTCCGCGAGATCAGGTGTAATCGGCTGCATCGATGTCCTGGTTTCTGACGCACAGAGCTCCGGAACGGTTCGCCGCCCGTTCGCGGTTCGGTCATTGTAGCGCCGCGGGCTGTTAAAATCGAGGCCGTGAGCAAAGTCTCGACCCTGAGGAAACTGGGCGCGGTAGCGCGGGTTGCCGGAGAGCAAGCCGGGCGCAGCCGCACGCTCAGCGCGGTGCTGGGAGCGGTCCGCACCACGCTGCGCTCGTTCGGCGACGCCATGCACCAGCTGTGGTTGGAGGTAACGGGCACCGTGTTCCTGGCCATGGCGGCATTCGGTGGCATCGCTGGCGTTCGCGAGTACATGCAATACGAGGCGGGGCGGACCACTGCGGGCCGTGTGGCGATTGCAATTTGCTTCACCCTGGCCTTTGCCTGGTTCGGGCTAAGCTCGTTCTGGAGGGTGCGGCGAAAAAGCCAGCGCCCATGATCCTGGGTGGTGGCTCATTTTTAAGAGCTGTGGAGCTTCGGTTCCTTTGCGTTCTTGGCTGCAGTTCTCCGCGCTCTCTGCGGTTAAAAGCTTTGAAACGCAAAGAACGCTAAGGACTCACAGAGTGCGCGAAGCAGACCCGCACCGATGGCGAACTGGCTCAGTGCCAGTTCCGGTTCCTTTGCGTTCTTGGCTGCAGTTCTCCGCGCTCTCTGCGGTTAAAAGCTTTGAACCGCAAAGAACGCTAAGGACTCGCAGAGCGCGCGAAGCAGACCCTCACCGATGGCGAACTGGCCCAGTGCCAGTTCCGGTTCCTTTGCGTTCTTGGCTGCAGTTCTCCGCGCTCTCTGCGGTTAAAAGCTTTGAAACGCAAAGAACGCTAAGGACTCACAGAGTGCGCGAAGAAGACACGCACCGATGGCGAACTGGCTCAGTGCCAGTTCCGGTTCCTTTGCGTTCTTGGCTGCAGTTCTCCGCGCTCTCTGCGGTTAAAAGCTTTGAAACGCAAAGAACGCTAAGGACTCACAGAGTGCGCGAAGAAGACACGCACCGATGGCGAACTGGCTCAGTGCCAGTTCCGGTTCCTTTGCGTTCTTGGCTGCAGGTCTCCGCGCTCTCAGCGGTTAAAAGCTTTGAAACGCAAAGAACGCTAAGGACTCGCAGAGTGCGCGAAGCAGACCCTCACCGATGGCGAACTGGCTCAGTTCCGGTTCCTTTGCGTTCTTGGCTGCAGTTCTCCGCGCTCTCTGCGGTTAAAAGCTTTGAAACGCAAAGAACGCTAAGGACTCGCAGAGCGCGCGAAGCAGACCCTCACGCATGGCGAACTGGCCCCGTGCCGGCTCCAGCCTTTCATTGCGGTGAGGGCGACACTTTCGGGGGAACTCGATGACCGAAAAGCTGAAGACCCGCCCAGAATCTACCGAGATTGAAACTTCCTCCCACATTCCGGTGAATCCCCTCTATACGCCCGCCGATCTCAAAGGCTCCGACTACGAAAGTGAAGTCGGCTATCCCGGGGAGTACCCGTTCACCCGCGGCGTGCAGGCCACCATGTACCGCGGTCGGCTCTGGACCATGCGCCAGTATGCGGGCATGGGCGATGCCGAGGAATCGAACAAACGCTACAAGTATCTGCTGGCCAATGGGACCACGGGTCTGTCGGTAGCGTTTGACTTGCCCACGCAGATTGGCCTGGACTCCGATCATCCCCTCGCCTCGGGCGAAGTGGGCAAGGTCGGCGTCGCCATCGACTCCATCGAAGACATGCAGCGCCTCTTTGATGGCATCGAGCTCACGAAGATTTCTACATCGATGACCATCAATGCGACCGCGTCGATCCTGCTCGCCTTGTACGTGGCCGTGGCCCGGCGGCAGGGCGCGGACATCCGCAAGCTTTCGGGCACGGTGCAGAACGATGTGCTCAAAGAGTACATTGCGCGCGGGACTTATATTTATCCGCCCCAGCAGGCCATGCGCGTCATCACCGACATGTTTGCCTGGGCCAACGCGAACGTGCCCGACTGGAACACGATTTCGATTTCCGGCTACCACATGCGCGAGGCGGGATCGACCGCGGTGCAGGAAGTGGCCTTCACCCTGGGCAACGGCATGGCCTATGTCGAAGCCGCGATCAAGGCCGGGTTGGATGTAGATCAATTCGCCCCTCGCCTGTCTTTCTTCTTCAACGCGCACAGCAACTTCCTGGAGGAAGTCGCCAAGTTCCGCGCCGCGCGCCGCATGTGGGCGCGCATCATGCGCGAGCATTTCAAGGCCAGGAACCCGCGATCGTGGATGCTGCGCTTTCATACCCAGACCGCAGGATCGACGCTCACCGCACAGCAACCGGAAAACAACATCGTGCGCACCGCAATTCAGGCCATGGCGGCCGTGCTGGGCGGAACGCAGTCGCTGCACACCAATTCTTACGACGAGGCCCTGGCTCTGCCCACCGAGCAGGCAGCCCGCATCGCGTTGCGTACCCAGCAGGTGATCGCCTACGAGTCGGGCGCTCCGCAGACGATTGATCCGCTGGCGGGATCCTATTACGTCGAGTCGCTGACCAGCGAAATCGAGAAACGCGCAGCCGAATATCTGGGGAAGATTGAAGTTCTTGGCGGGATGTTGAAGGCCGTGGAGCGCGGCTTCGTGCAGCAGGAAATCCAGAATGCGGCGTATGAATACCAGCAGGCGGTCGATCACGAGCAGGCAATCGTGGTGGGCGTGAACCGGTTCGAAGTGGAGGAAGAAAAACCGATCCCGATTCAGCGAATCGATCCCGCGCTGGAACCCAAGCAGATCGAGCGCCTCCGGGCATTGCGGGCGAAGCGGGACGCCGGGCCCTGGAAGGCGGCACTGGCCGGCGTGGAAGATGCCGCGCGGTCCGGCGCCAATGTCATGCCCCGCATTCTGTCCGCCGTCGAGGCCTCAGCCACCGTCGGAGAAATTTCCGATGCCATGCGCCGCGTCTTCGGCGAATACAAAGAAGCAGTTGTGATCTAGAGGTGAGTAAGGAACCCCGAGTGGTTTTCCTTCGTGAACCTTCGTGTCCTTAGTGGTTGATGATTTTGAGGGATAGTACACTACGCGGGCTGCGGCCTGCATCTCCGCCACAACCGCATCGAGATGAGCCAGCGTCTCGTCAACCGTCAGCGAATACATTTCGCGCCCAAGGCCTTCACCTGCTTCCAGCGCGGTCTTCAAATAATGCCCGGCGATCTCTTGCGCCAGCGAGTCGGTGATGATCTTGCCCGTGCGCTTCTTATATTCCACCCACGCCGGATGCGGCAGCGCCACCCAGACTTTCCGGCCATCCACCAGAAACTTGATGTCCACCGCGTCCGCGTGCCGCGTGGCGATGGCGACGATCATGGCCTGATACACGCAGTGCACTTGCTTCTTCGTCCAGCGGTCGGTGACGGTGAAGTTCGCAAACATACTCAAACTATAGCGAAAGCCGGTGCGGGACCGCAAACCTCTGCGACGTGTTCGGGACAGGACAGTCGAGCTGCGCTTGACGGACAGCCGGGGGCGGCTTTCCCCACCCGATGCTTGCTGGCCTCCTTGACCCTGCCCAAGGCTCGCTGCTAATGTCTGCCTTCGCCTGAGGAAGCCGCAATGCTCAAGAGACACTCGTTGTGGATCGTTCTTCTTTTCTGCGCGGCCGCAGCCCAAGCCGCCACCGCCAAGCCTGCTGCCAAGCCGGCCAGCCAGCATTTTGAAATCTCGTTTCCCAAAGAGATGAGCGCCGCTCCGCTCGACGGCCACGTTCTGCTCCTGATCTCCAACAACGAGGAACAGGAGCCTCGCTTCCAGATCAGTTACATGACCCCATATTCGCAGCAGGTCTTTGGCGTCGATGTCGAAGGGCTCGCCCCCGGCGTGGCCGCCACAATTGATACTTCAACGCTCGGCTATCCCGCCGCGAGCCTGAGCGACATCCCCGCGGGCGACTATTGGGTGCAAGCCGTCCTCAACATCTACGAAACTTTTCATCTCGCCAACGGCCGCACCCTCAAACTGCCGCCGGACAAAGGCGAAGGCCAGCACTGGCAAGTGAAACCGGGCAACCTCTACAGCAAACCGCAGAAGATGCATCTCGATCCCAAGTCCGCCCTAACCGTCCGCATCTCGCTCACCGAGAAAATGCCGCCGGTGGAAGACGAATCCCAAGGTCGTCGATTCCGTCGTGGGATGGGACGCTGCCAACGACGACCACGCCATCGTCGACAACAAGTGGGTCAAGCACATCCGCATTCAAAGCGAACTGCTGACCAAGTTCTGGGGACGGCCGACTTATCTCGGAGCGGTCGTCCTGCTGCCTGACGGATGGGAAGATCATCCCGACGCTCACTATCCGCTCATCGTCGAGCAGGACCATTTTCATCGCGATCTTCCCTGGCTGGTCGCGTTCCGGACCCAGCCGCCCGGGAACAACCTGAAAGGCGAAAATGTGAGACGCCGCGCAAGGCGGGCTACAAGCTGTATCAGGACTGGACTTGCGGGCCGCCTGCCACGCGTCATCGTGCTCACCATTCAACATGCCACGCCCTACTTCGATGACTCCTATGCGGTGAACTCCGAGAACGTGGGCCCCTACGGCGATGCCATCACCCAGGAACTGATTCCCTACGTCGAGAAGCAATTTCGCGGCATCGGCCAGGGATGGGCGCGCGCCGTCTATGGCGGCTCCACCGGCGGCTGGGAGACCCTGGCCTCGCAGGTGTTTTATCCCGACTTCTACAACGGAGCGTGGGTGTTCTGCCCTGACGTGGTCGACTTCCGCGCCTACATGACCATGAACCTTTACGAGGACAAGAACGCGTTCTGGATCGAGAGTCCCTACGCGCGCGTGCCCCGGCCGTCCGTGCGGCAATCGGACGGGCTCGTCCTCTCGACCATGGAGCAGATGAATCGCTATGAACTCGTGCAAGGAACGCACGGCCGCTCGGGCGAACAACTCGATACCTGGCAGGCGGTCTTCAGTACTGTCGGGGACGACGGCTACCCCAAGCCCATCTTCAACAAGCGCACCGGAGAAATCGATCACGAGGTCGCGAAATACTGGAAGGAACATTACGATCTCAGCGCCATCATGCAGCGTGACTGGAAGACCCTCGGGCCCAAGCTTGCGGGCAAACTACATCTCTATGTTGGCGAGGCGGACACGTTTTACCTGGATCGCGCCGTGCATTTGCTGAAGGATTTTCTGGAGTCAACCACCGACCCCTATTACCACGGCACTTTCGATTTCGGCGTGCGTAAGCCGCATTGTTATGCGGGAGACTATCGATCCGGCGGTGGGATTTAACCAGCACTACTGGCCGGAGATGGTGAAACACATGGAGCAGACCGCTCCTCCGGGCGCAGACTTGAAGAGCTGGAAGTATTAGGCGCCCGCGGAGCGGATCAACCCAGAGCCTTTGACCGCGGAGATCGCGAAGGAAACCGCGGAGAACGCAAAGAAAGGCAGGCAACAGTATTTCTCTGCGTTTTCCCCGGCCTTTCTCTGCGATCTTTGCGGTTAAAGGCTTTTGCGTCCGCTCCACACAAGCGCCTTCAGGTAACATGGGTAGGTGCCAACCCGGGCCCCGAACCAAACCAAACCTACAGTCCTCCGAGCCACCCATCTGAGCCAGTTCCCGTGGCTGGTGCATGGCTTTTCCACGCGCGCCGGCGGATCCTCCCGCGCTTACGGAAATGGCGACCTCAATCTGGGCTTCACCAAGGACGATGCCCGAGGCTGCGGTCGAACGGAACCGCGCCGCATTTCTCCGCCAGCTTGGGGCGTGTGGGGACAGCCGCCCTCGGCTGTCCGGCCGAGCGAAGCTCCGCGGCACTGCACTCTGGCCGCTCATCACGCTGCGCCAGATTCACTCCGACATCATCCGCTGCGTGAACTCGCTACCGGAAGAGCCGCTCACCGGAGACGGCCTGATCACCGCCACTCCCGGCCTCCTGCTCGCGATCCAGACCGCCGACTGCCTACCCGTGATTCTGGTGGACACAAAGCGTCACGTCGTCGGCGTCTTTCACGCCGGATGGCGCGGCACGGTGAAGCGCATCGTCGAAAAAGGTGTCGGCGAAATGCATCGCTGCTTCGGCAGCCAACCCTCGCGATCTCAAAGCCGCAATCGGCCCCGGCATTCAAGGCTGCTGCTACGACGTCGGAGAAGAAGTCCGCATCAAATTTGAATCGCAGTTCGAATACGGCGCCAGCCTCTTCCGCGAAGTCAAAGATTCCGACCCAGTACGCGAAAAATATCCGCTCCTGTTCCTGACCGCCCGCGCCCCCGGACACAGCGAGCTGCCGAAGAAGATTTTTCTGGATCTAGTGGAAGCGAATCGCCAGCAATTCCTGGCCGCCGGCGTGCCCAAAAAGAGCATCGAGGCGTCCCCGCTGTGCACCAACTGCCATCCGGAGTTGCTATTCTCCTACCGCGCCGAAAGAGGCAAGACTGGGCGCATGATGGGAGTAGCAGGAATCCGCGCGTGATGTGGTCCATGTGGCGCGGGCGCCCCCGCCCGCGTGGGAGGTGCATCTGAAATCACGACTCGCAGCCGCAGGACTGGTTGTCGCGCTTGCCTTTTCCGGCGCGATTTCCTCCGCCCAGGTCTCCTCCGCCCAGATCGACGCCATCTTCGCCCCGCTGAAATCCACCACCGCTCCCGGCGCCGCAGTCCTCCTCATCCGCGACAGCAAGCCCATATTCCGCCGCGGATACGGCGTCACCGACCTGCGCACCCTCCACCCCATCGACGCGAAAACAAATTTCCGCCTCGCCTCGTTCACCAAACAGTTCACCGCCGCGTGCATCATGCTGCTGGTCCATGACGGCAAACTGCACTACGACGACCACCTCACCGACATCTTCCCCGAATTCCCCGCCTACGGAAAATCCATCACCGTCCGCAACCTGCTCAACCACACCTCCGGTCTTCCCGATTACGAAGACATTCTGACGGCCCAGTATCCCAACACGCCCGACGACCAGATTCCGCAGATTCACGACGCCGCCGTGTTGAAGTTGCTGGAACAGCAGACAGCCGCCAAATTTCCCGCCGGCTCGCAGTGGTCCTACAGCAACTCCGGCTACGTCGTGCTGGCTCAGATCGTGGAGAAAGTCTCAGGCAAGAGTTTCGCCCAGTTCTTGCAGGAAAGGATTTTTGTTCCCCTGAAGATGAACTACACCCTGGCCTACGAAAAGGGGAAGAACGAGATATCCCATCGCGCCTTCGGCCACACCCCAGAAAAAGGTGGATGGCGCGAGACCGACCAAAGTTCCACTTCGGCCACCCTGGGCGATGGAGGCGTCTACACCTCTCTCGAGGATCTGGCCAAATGGGATCGCGCCCTGCGCAACCATACCCTGCTCAGCGAATCCGAAATGCAACCCGCGCTGACTCCGGTCGAGCCCACGGGGGGCCCAGCCAAAGATGCCGACGGCAAGGCCGTAAGCTACGGTTTCGGCTGGCATCTCGAGCCGTACAAAAATCACAAGCGCATGTGGCACGACGGGGAGACCATCGGCTTCCGCACCACCATCCAGCGCTTGCCCGACGACAATCTAACTGTCATCGTGCTGGCCAACCGCTCCGACATCAATCCCGCGGAACTCGCGCTGAAGGTGGCCGACCTGTATCTGGGAACCAAGCGGTAGAGGGTAGAGAGGGTTGTGTAGGGACAGCCGCCCTCGGCTGTCCACCGCGCGAAGCGCGGCGTGTGTTAACATCTCTGTCCAAAAAACTAAAGAGACGTTGCCAGCAACGTCTCTACGATGAAAGTTTAAGTATGTTACGCCGTCGGGGGCGTTGAACTCGCTGGCGCCGCTGGAGTTGCCGGAGCGGCTGCTGCCGCCTCATTCACCAGATCCTTCAATTCCTTGCTGGGCTTGAAGAACGGAATTTTTTTCGCGGGCACTTCCACGCGCTCCCCGGTCTTGGGATTGCGCCCCACCCGCGGCTTGCGCTGGCGGGTACGGAAACTGCCAAAGCCGCGGATCTCGATCTTGTCGCCGGCCCGCAGCGAGCGCACCACGCTGTCAAAGATCGTCTCCACGATCACTTCGCTGTCTTTCCGCGTAAGTTCCGCCAAACGCGAGACTTCGTCAATCAGATCGGCTTTGGTCATAGGCCCTTCTTCGTTATTCCGGCGGTTGCGTCAAGAATTCTGTTCCGCCGTCAAGATTCCGGCAACTTCGACGCGCGCAAGGTTCCAGTGCCCGGAGCCCCGCCGCTGCATCCTGCATAACCTTCTCAAATTTCAGGGGTTTATTGCAAGTTACGGGGTGGATACGCCAGCAAAATGCCGGTCGCCGGAAACCGGGCAGCTGCCCCTACTTCCACAGATAATAGAATCCCACCTGCTGCTCCAGCATTTTCTCCCGCCCCGGCAAGAACTGGGAAACATCGCCCAGCAGCAGATCCATCAGCGTCTTTCGGTCCCGCTCCGGACGCACCAGCGTCGGCTCACCCTTGATGCCCACCGACTTTGCCGTGTCTGCCACGGCGGTCTCAAAGTCACCCAGGCTGTCGATGAGCTTCATCGACATGGCCTGCTCGCCCGTCCACACCTTGCCGTTGGCGATCGATTTCACTTCTTCAAACTTCATCCCCCGCCCTTCGGCCACGGCCTGCACGAATTGACCGAACATGTTGTCGATCAGCGACTGCATGTAGACCTGCTCGGCGGGAGTGAGATCACGGGACGGATTTCCCGTGTCTTTGAACTCGCCCGTCTTGAGCACGACATCCTTCAGCTTGGCCCACTTCAGCAGATCACCATAGTTGACCCACTGCGCGATCACGCCAATCGATCCCACGATGCTGCCCTGGTCGGCGTAAATCTTGTCGGAAGCCGAAGCCACGTAAAACGCGCCGCTGGCGCCCACCGTCTCAATCGAGACCACGATGCGCTTCTTCTTCTCGCTGCGTATGCGCTTCACCTCGCGATAAATTTCCTCCGAGGCAGCCACGCCGCCGCCTGGAGAATTCACGTGCAGAATGATGGCCTTGATCGACGAGTCATCGGCAAACTTCTTGAGCTGCCCCACCACCGGCTGCGGCGACAGAATCACGCCGTCCAGATCGACCACGCCGATGCGGTCGCCGAAGCCGGTAAGACCGGCGTCGCCCCCCCTGCGTGCAGTGTGATGTAGACCATCGTGAATACGGCCAGCACGAAGAGGAAAAATGCTCCTCCGCCAATCAGAATCCAAAGCAGGGTGCGTGAGCGTCCGTCAGACATGAAGAAAGTTTAGCACTTGACGGGATCAGGGAACGGCCCGGCCGGGAGAGTTGGCGATTGGTGCGGGTGGGAGGAATGCAGTTTGGCAAGAATGATTCGTATCAGGGCATCGCTTCACAGTTTGCGGAAGACTCACGATTTCGTATGGGAAACCCGCACCCTCAAGCTAATTTACACAGCAGCTTGACGCCACCCTTGTCAGATTTTAGCTTGACAGTTCATCAGAACTGTGACAAATTCTCTAACCAGTTTTGTGGTGTCAGTCTCTCGGCACTTCCCCCCCGATTGAAATTGGTCCAGTGTACCCACGCGAAGCGTGTATCTAGTATTTACGGCTGCGGCTGCGGCTCAGGAGGCACACCTTGCATTGCCTGCCTATGGTTTTCGGGTTCAGCCTGTTGACCCTTTCCGTGCTTTCGTCAAACAGTTCAGGCCAGCAGACCCCGGCAGGCCAAAACGTCCGTGCTCAAAGCCAGGGTCGAGCCGCCGTTCAGCCGAATGAGCAATCTCAGAAATTCAGCATTATTTTCAAAGATGGGCGGCTGACCGTCGAAGCGAAAAATCGCCCTTTGTCGCTTCTCGTCGACGACCTGTCGCTCAAAACTCAAGTGCCCGTCATCCTCGATTCCGACGTGGCCGATCTGCCAGTTTCGATCAGTTTTCAAGGGCTGGCGCTGGATGAAGGTCTGCGGCGAATTTTCCAGAACTACGATGTCTTCTATATGTACGGCTCGGAGAAGAGCGAGCCGAGCACTCTGAAGGTGGTCTGGGTTTATCCCAGGGGCAAGGCGGCGGGCCTGGAGCCGGTCCCACCCGAGAAGTGGGCCAGCACCAAAGAATTGAAAGGTTTTCTCAACAGCAAAGATCCGCAACTGAGGGCGCGAGCGGTCAAGGCCCTCGTGGAGCGGGAGGGGAGCACGGCCTTACCTACCGTCAACCTGGCGCTGGCGGACAAGGACCCTGACGTCCGGGCAAGCGCGCTTTACGGCGCAACCGATGCCGGTCTGCAGGTTCCAGAGGACATACTGCGGCCTCTGATAACCAACGACGACTCGCCCGAGGTGAGATTTCTTGCCTTGCAATCGATGGCGGAGAGCCCGGACATCCAGTCGGTCGCCGAGGCCGCACTGAATGATCCCAGCGAACCGATTCGGGTGGAGGCCAAGGAAATTTTGTCACGCCTTCCCGGCACAAGTAACCCACCACCAGTGCCCGGTCCGCCGAACATAAGACAACAGCGGTGACTGGTGCAGCTTTTTGGGCCAGGAAAATTCATGGGTTGGAAAGCTTGCGGATTGGGCTGAAGACACAGAAGCAACAGAAGCAAAGGATTTGCAACGCAATCTGGGGCTGGGGTTTGGCAGGTTCCTACGGGGCTCATCAATTCATATTTGTTTTCTGTTGATGATAGCCGAGTTTCCGCGCCTCTAGTGCGAGCTGGGGGTGATGATGTTGCGACCCAACAAAGCAAGAACAAAGAACGATGACTCCGGGCCCAACACTTTCAGAAGCGAAGGAGAACAAATGACAAAACGATCATTGCCGATCCTGATCACCATCTGTGTCGTCCTGGGGACGGTACCGATGCATGCTCAGTTGCAGGTTTCGCGCATTTCGGCTCAGTACCTGAGGTTCGACTCGACGGAGACATCTTGCGTCGCCGGCGATACCGCTTGTCCCAACCCACTTTCAGCGGCCCCATGGGGAGGGAAACTAATATACAGCCACGCGGTGACAGTTCCGGGGACCACTAATCAGACGGTCTACGTGAGCCTCGCCGCACAGGCAGACACTCACGGCGGCGCAGCGGGCTATCTCCACTGCGACATCGATGGAGTTAAACCCTGCAACCCGGGCACCGGTGGCGCCGGCGGCGCCCCATTGACCTGGGTGAACGCAATCCACCACTTCGACTACCAGGATGGTGGTTCCGAACAAACCTACTGCAGCGACGCCCAGAACCTGGGTACTGGCTGCGGCCTCTCGGGCGGGGACGGAAGCGGCGGTTCTGGGGACGAGCACGACAACGCCCTCTACGCCCACTGGTGCGTGGCCAACGTCGCCCACGGCCCGCACACCGTGAACATCCGCTGGGCGACCGGCCCCGCTAGTTCGGCCAATGTTGGGATCGCGTACTTTGAAGCAGCGCACATCTTCATCGAGACCAACAACCCTCCAGCTGCCAGCAAATGCACGAAGGCGCCAGACCTGTGAGACGCTGAGGCAATTGCACTTTGAACTCCAGGCCCCGGCAATTTTGCCGGGGCCTTTCTTGTCTATTCCGTTGAATTTGTTGTGCGCCGCCTCAAGATGTCCTCTGCACTGTACCTGCTGGCCGGCATTGCGATCCCACTAGGCTAATGAGCGCTTGTGATCATATCCCGCAGATTGGAAGCCACTCGCTGTGCGCACGGCGGGTCGTAGTTGCAGATGGCGGCTACCGTGTAGCCGAGGTCGAGGTACATATCAAACCGCCCATTGGCGCCGGGAAAGCCCCCGCCGTCCCCAGTAATCCGCCTGCCGTTCACTTTTTGATCGATGAATCCGTAACCGGCCTGGCTCCCGTCTCCCCCGGTATCCACCTTGCCCGTGAGCACCAGGTCGGTGAATTTAGGGCTGAGCAGCTTATGGCCGCGGAGGGCAACGTCGAATCTGAGCAGATCTTCGACACTCGAATACCCGCCCCCTGCAGGACCACCCCTGATCTGAAGGCGGGCCGAATTGTCTTGGCGGGGCAGCAGCAGCAACTGGCCGTCGCGTGTGATGTTCGTGTACCCTACGGCCACATTCGGCGTGTCCTGGTCAACCTCGTGGTAATCGCTATTGGCCATGCCCGCCAGCTTGAATATTCGATCGCGCACATAATCGAAGTAGCTTTGCCCGGATTCTTTCTCGATAATCGCGCCCAGAATGATATAGCCCGCGTTGCTGTAACGCCATTTCTGCCCCGGCGGAAACTCGGGACGATCATTTACAAACAATGGCAAATAGTCTTTCACCGACCGGAGACTGTCCTTATTGGTCCTGTATTGAGCATTGAAATAGTCGCCCAAGCCTGAAGTATGCGTCAATAATTGGTGAATCGTCACCTGACGAGCCACTTCCTGGTTGGGGTAGTCGGGCAGATGCTTGCTGATCGTATCCTCAAATGATAGCTTGCCCTGTTCGGCGAGTTGGGCGATCGCCACCGCAGTGAACATCTTGCCCATGGGCCCGAGGTTGAATTTCGTGTCGAGTTGGTTGGGCAATTTGGATTGCTGGTTCGCCAGCCCGTAGGCTTTCTCGAAAATCGGTTTACCGTCCCGGGCAACCAGGATTGCACCCGAAAAAACATCGGCCGCTGCCAGTTTGTCGGTATAGCTCTCGATCCGCTGCACGATCTGATCCCGAGTCAGGCGCTCTTTGGAAACCGCATCCGGCGGAGGCGCAACTGGATTCGAAGTGAACCGGGCGATTTTGGGATCTTTCTCTCCTGCACTCTCGTGAGCGCCTTCTGCTTCGCTCTCATGCTCGTCCTCCTCGTCAGCTGGATCTGACTTTCCCTTAACCTGCAGGTGAATGTTGACCCAATCTTGCGTCAACTTGGCCTGTGTGAGAACAGTAATATCGACATCGTTGGCCGCCACAATCCGGTAGGGCGCCAGGCCCTGCGTGTTCTGGAAAAGAATCAGATCCATTTTCAAGCGTTCCTGAGGGAACAAATGCTTGAGGGCGCGTTCGGTGAAGTGCGTGTTGATGAAAGTCTCGATCTGAGCCTTATCGCCCGTATTGAATGCCTTCAGCCATTCCGAGAATTGCCGGCCTGCCGGGGTCGCAGGAATCTGGAACGGCTGAGCCTGAGGCTGTTGAACCTGCTGCTGAGCGTGCGGTTGCTGAGCTTGGACCGGCTGAGGCGCCCCAGACGCGGCTTGCGCCGCGGCCTCCGGCATGATTCTGGCTCCTGCGACCAGCGCAAGCAGAGCCCCGAAAAACAAAGGAACGCGAATCCCGATGCGCATCACGGAACGCCCCCTTATCGACTCAGCAATGCTTTGTGCTGAATCGTCTGCAATCTTGGCGTGTGATCTTACCATAGCCCGTTCACACTTTCTCCTCGGCAGAGCCATCAATGTTTTGGGCTCAGGCACGCGTCAAAGCACCGGAATGCGAATCAAATCGGCCTGAGAAGCTATACCCTGAAACAAACCTTCCTCTTGAACTGCACTCCTACCCCGGCACTACCACCTTAAACGCTGCCGGTTCCACGCCTACCTCCACCGGCGTCCGGCACACATACTCCCCGTCCGCGTAAACATCGAGTGGGCGCGCGGTTTCCACCCGCACCCGCCCGGATTGAAAGTATTCCACCTCTCGGACTTCCAGATGTCGCCCGCTGTATACGGTTGGCGCCAGGCGTAAGAGCCGCAAACGATCGACCGCGCCCACAACGCAGACATCCAGCAGCCCATCGTCCATCTTGGCCCGAGGCGCAATCTTCATTCCGCCGCCGTACAACGGAGTATTGGCAAACGCGGCCAGCAGGGTGGGCTGATCGGAGCGAGTGGTCCAGGCATCATTGCCGCCGCTGCCCTCGACCGGCGTCAGAACCTTCATGGGCAGCGGCGCGAACGTGAAAATTGTCGGAGCCAGGCTCAACACGTAGCCGCCATGTCCGCGCAGCCAGCGCGGCAGGCGATTGGCCCGCTGCGCCACCTCGCCGTCAAGGCCAACCCCCGCCACGCAGCAGAAGTACCGAGAAGTATGTGCCACGGAACCATGTGCCACGGGCGCCCCGCCCGCGCTCTCCAGTGGAGCAATCAATCCCAAATCAATGACACGCACATTGCCCGCGAGTACATTGCCCGCACTGCCCAGGAATTTCCGCCACGCGGCCAGCGAATCGCGCCAGCGACGCAGTCCCAGCGCCCGCGCAAAGTCGTTCCCACTTCCTGCCGGCACCACCAGCACCGGCAACCCCAGCCGTACCAACTGCCCCAGATGCCGATGCACCGTCCCATCCCCGCCGAAAAGAAGGACAACATCGGCGTCATCTCCCGAGGCAGGCATCCCCATCCGCCATTCGACGCTCTTGGCGATCCCGCTCTTTTCAGTTTGAAAGGGTTTGAGGTCTTTGAGGGAACACCCCAGCCCGAGAATAGCCGCCGCGCGCATGTGCGCGGTCGAGAGTAGCAGAATTCGCCTATGTAGGGACAGCCGCCCTCGGCTGTCCGCGGAGCGAAGCTCCGCGCTTTTGATTCTAGGGCCGCGGGGGGTGGCCGATAAGGTCTTTCCGATGGATGCGAAAAGAAGATGTTTCAGTTCGGGAATCTCTCACTGGCGAGAAAGGCGAGCTTCGCTCGCCCGGACAGCCGAGGGCGGCTGTCCCTACATAGCCCTTTGCGGCTACCGAAGCGATAACCGCGACCCGCAAGTGTCTGCCAACCCTAACGTTCAGCGGTAGCCTCATGGGGCGGGAGCCGTCTGCGTAAAGTAGGGCTCTTTAAGAACATGATCGTTGATCTTGACTGCTCCCTGCTTATTTTCCTGGCCGCTTCGGTGATTGAAGCCGCTAGCCCGCACTTCACCAGTACTTTGTCTGCCCTGACTGTTGCCGCAGGGCCGCGGTCCGTCTGAGCAACGTCCCCCCGAGTTCGGCGAGAGTGATAAAGATCTCTTCCGTGTTCTCCGGTACTTCATCCTTCTGAAACTGCTTCGCCCAGTCCTCTCCAGCCTTCGCCGCCGCCTCCGCCGAGTGAAAGTCCGCCACCATCCTCCGTGCCAGCTCTTTCTTCGCCGCCATCGGATGCATCTCGCGCTTCATCTTCTCAATCTCCGCGACCTGCACATCCGTCAGCAGCTCGTAATACCTCCACATCATTTCGTCGGAGATGCTCATCACTTTGCCGTACATCTCCAGCGGCGGCTCGTGGATGCCGATCGCGTTGCCCAGCGACTTCGACATTTTCTGCACGCCGTCGAGACCTTCCAGAATCGGCGTGGTCAGCACCACCTGCGACTCCTGCCCGTAGGCGCGCTGCAGTTCGCGGCCCACCAGCAGATTGAACTTCTGGTCCGTGCCGCCCAACTCCACATCGGCTTCGAGCGCGACCGAGTCGTACCCCTGCACCAGCGGATACAGCAGTTCATGCACCGAAATCGGCTTCTCTTCCTGAAACCGCTTGTGAAAGTCCTCCCGCTCGAGCAGTTGCGACACGGTGTACTTCGCCATCAGCCGCACGAAATCGTCCGCCGTGAACGCGCCCATCCAGCGCCGGTTAAAGTCAATCACGGTTTTCTTCGGGTCGAGAATCTTGAACACCTGTGCCTTGTACGTTTCCGCGTTCTGCTCAATCTGCTCGCGGCTCAGCGGAGGCCGGGTCGCCGAGCGGCCCGTCGGATCCCCGATCATCCCGGTGAAATCACCGATCAAAAAAATGGCCGTGTGCCCGAGATCCTGAAAGTGCTTCAGCTTGCGCAGCACCACGGTGTGTCCCAGATGCAGGTCGGGAGCCGTCGGGTCCATGCCCAGCTTCACCCGCAGCGGCTTGCCCGTGGCGCGCGATTTCTCCAGCTTGGCGCGGAGTTCGGCCTCGCGGATAATTTCCGCGGAGCCCTTCTTGAGGTAAGTGAGTTGTTCGTCGACAGGTGCGAAGTCTGGCATGCCCGTCGATTATAACGGCAGGTTCATGTGGGGACAGCCGCCTTCGGCTGTCCCGCCGAGCGCAGCGAGGCGTTTGCCGTCAGAAGCAATGTCGCCTGTATCTAAACGCGGGATAGTGCCAGCAACACCGTCGAGCTTCGCTCGACGGACAGCCGAGGGCGGCTGTCCCCACAATAAAGCAAGGCCCGAATCAAACTCGCCTATCCGACCTTCGTCAGCCGTCGCCCGGCGACCTTGAAATTCCCCGCCAGAACGATGTTGATCGCTTCCGTGTAGGCGACGTGTTCCTGCTCGAGGATGCGCTCTGCCAAAGTATGTTCGTCATCGCTATCGAGCACAGCCACCGCCTTTTGCACAATGATTGCCCCGTGATCGAGCTCCTCATCCACAAAGTGCACCGTGCACCCGGAAACCTTCACACCATACGCGAACGCCTGCTCCTGCGCCTCCAGTCCCGGAAACGCCGGCAACAACGACGGATGGATGTTCAGAATCCGGTGCGGAAACTGCTGCACGAACCACGGCGACAGCAGGCGCATATATCCGGCGAGGCACACCAGGTCGACGCCAGCCTGCTTAGCGCTGCTACGACCTCGCGATCGTGCTCCTCGCGCGGCCGGCCCTTGGAAGGAATCACCACCGCATTCAGCCCGCGCTGCCGGGCAGTCGCAATCCCCGGTGCGTCCGCCTTGTTCGAGATCACGACCGCGATCCGCGCCTCCGGAATGCGGCCCGCATCAATGCTGTCCGCGATGGCGACGAAGTTCGAGCCCGCGCCCGGAAAGAAGTATGCCGAGAGATTTCATGGATGGTTTCACGGAACATCATAATTCACCTTGCCGTCGAGGGATGTGCACCAACAACTCAACAACCTCCTGTAACTGGCGTCACAGACCTTCCGCTCCAGTCCGCAGTACCTTACTTCGTGAGGTCGCCACCATGAAGAAATGGCTTCGATGTTCCGCACTCTTGCTCCTGACGGTCCTGATTGTCGCCGGACTCGCCTACCACCTCGGCCTGCGCAACTGGTGCCTGCGCTGGGGCACCACGCCCGCCGAAGCCTACGCCACCCTGCCGGGCGATGATTTGTTCCCGATCTATACGGGACAGGCAACGCATGCCATTACGATTCACGCCTCTGCCCAGCAGGTGTGGCCCTGGCTGATGCAGATGGGGCAGGATCGCAGCGGATTCTACAGCTATACCTTCCTGGAGAATTCGATCGGCGCCGACATGCCCAAGGTCGAGCGCCTCGTGCCGGAATGGAAACCGCGGACGGTTGGAGAAACGGTGTGGTTCGCAACGCCCCGGCGATTTGGCGGGCAGGGCCGCATGATCGCCGCGTTCGTGCAGCCCCAGCGATCTTTCGTGATGGTCAGTCCCCAACGATTGGGAACGCCTGCAGGCTGGAATGCCGGCCCATGAGGCGTTTTGGAGCTTCACCCTGGAACCCTTGGGAAACGGGGAAAGCCGTCTGATTGCGCGCGTGCGTGGCGGAACGCCGCCTAGCTCTCATGTCACGCGCAGTCGGCAGATTGTTCTGGGAGCCCATGCACTTCGTCATGGAGCAGAAGATGCTCCGTACCATCCGCGATCTGTCGGAGCGCGGCTAGCGCTCAGCTGTACGTCACCTTGCGCTCGCCCTTGACGATCCGTCCGATGGTGTACGCTTTTTCGCCCACGCGCTCCAGCACCGACTGGGCCTTCTTGAATTTCGCCGACGGCACCACCAGCAGCATCCCCAGGCCCATGTTGAACGTGCGCAGCATCTCGTCCTGCGGCACGTTTCCCAACTGCTGCAGGTGTTCGAAGATCGGCAGCACCGGCCAGGTCCCTAATTCGATGACCGCGGCCGTCCCGCGCGGCAGCACGCGAGGCAAATTCTCCGTAATGCCGCCGCCCGTGATGTGCGCCAGCGCCGCCACGCATTGGCCGTCAATCAATTTCCTCAGCGCCGGCCAGTAGCTTTTGTGCGTGCGCATCAGTTCGTTGCCGACCTTATTCTTGACCTCGTTGACGTAGGTGTCCGCTGAGTAGTGCGCCACTTCGAACAGCAGTTTCCGCGCCAGCGAATATCCGTTGGTGTGCAGGCCGTTCGAGGGCAAGCCCAGAATGATGTCGCCGATCTGCACATCTTTCCCCGTGATGATCTTTTCCCGCTCCACCACGCCCACAATGAAGCCCGCCAGATCGTATTCTCCGTCCGCATAAAAGCCTGGCATCTCGGCCGTTTCCCCGCCGATCAGGGCACAACCGTTGTGCTTGCAGGCATCGGCAATGCCTTCGACAACTTTTTCCGCAATCGACGGATCGAGCGTCCCCGTCGCCAGGTAGTCCATGAAAAACAACGGCGTCGCGCCCTGCACCGCAATGTCGTTCACGCAGTGGTTGACCAGGTCCGCCCCCACCGTGGAGTGCAGATCCATCTCAAATGCGATCTTCAGCTTGGTGCCGACTCCATCCACGCTCGACACCAGCACCGGGTCGGTGTACTTCGTCTTGTCCACCGCGAACAGCCCGCCGAAGCCGCCAATCTCGCTCAGCACGCCCCGGGTAAAGGTTTTATGCGCCAGATACTTGATGCGCTGCTTGGTGCGGTTGGCGCGGCTGATGTCCACACCGGCATCGGCATAGGTAATCGGCGTCGGGCTGGGTGTGGGACTCTTGGCCACAGATTTCTTCCGTGCGCTGCGCAATCCTTGCGTGGGGTTAGTGCCGGGTGCCGAAGCGACTAACTAAGGCCGCTCATTGTAGCACGTTCAGCATGGCGCTTTGGGCGAACCGCAAGCAGGGGCAGTGTGCCGTTTCAGAAGAGAATTTTTCAGAAGAGAATTTCGTATCAGGGCATGCCGTCAGACATACCAGAGAATTCGTATCCGGGCATGTCAGGCATACCGCGTCAGCGAATTCGTATCCGGGCATGGCTTCAGGCCTGCGACGCCAGAGGATTCGTATCAGGGCATGCCTTCAGGTGTTCAGGCCTGCGACAGTCAGAGGATTCGTGGCCTGCCACGCCAGAGGATTCGTATCAGGGCATGCCTTCAGGCATGCCACGCCGCACGCAACCCTGCCCGGCTTTAGCCGCTGTGGCGTTGTGGACTGGCCCCTGACTGCATCCTTACCGGGCCGGAATCGCGAATGGATCTCAAATCAACGGCAGGGACACTACACCTCCGTCCGCGGACGCAAACGTCCGCTCGGCGACGCGGACCCGGACTAATGAGAAATGAAGTCCGAGAAAAAGTAGGCTAGAACTCCGAACAGCGCCAGACCGCAGATGCCGTAGCAGGTGAGTACCCACGCTCCGCGGCCTTCATGATGCCTGATCGTGGAAGTAGAAGTAGAGGACTGGTCAGTCTCCGAGACGACAGGGGCCCGATCTTCCATGCAAAAACCTCCGACGGAAAGATCGTGGCGCAAGTACGGTATGCGTCACGCCTGCCGCGCATCGCGGCGCAACAGGACTATCTAGGCGCGATTTTACCCCGGATTCCTGCCCGCGGAAGAGAAAAATGTGACCAGAATCACAGTATTAAGGCGAAAATAGTTTGTCGTATTAGGAAAATTCTCAAGTGTGGAAACAACCCCATAAGGCGCTAACTTGAGAATTACTTCCGGTTTACCCGTCACTCGGGCACAATCTCCAAGGCCCTGCACCTCCATCAGGATTATGCCCGGGGATTCTACTTCTCCATTTCGGAAACCCAGTTCAAGATGAAGGTCAAAGGTGCGGCGCTGGGAGCATCCACTTTGGTGTTGATGAGAAATCTCTGACCATCCGCCGATACGTCATAAGAACAAACATCCATAGCTGAAATGGCTTGGTGCAGACGCGCCTGGAACAGCGTGACCGGGGAGCCGGATTCGAACTTTGTGCCGGCCTTGACCGCTACGGCCATCATCGTTCCTGCCGGGGACAGGTAATAAAGCTCCTTGCCATCCCGGCGCCAGCGGGGTTCTACTCCGCCGCCGCTGGATACGAGCCACTTGCTGCCCGCCGCCGGGAAGGGAGAAACGTAAACCTCCCAGTTTCCCGTTTCATTCGAAGCGTAGGCGATCCATTGCCCGTCGGGGGAAAACTGGGCGTTGTGCACCGTACTCCGCGTCGGAAGCAGAGGCTTGAGGTCCTGTCCTTCCCCGGACAAATAAAACAGTTCTTCGTCTTTTCCGACGAGACGGTATTTGCCGTCGCGAGACCAGTCCCAGAAAGTGACCCGCCCGGTGGTCGGATCCAGCACATGCCGCTCGGGGCCGGACCCGTCGGCGTTTTTCTGGCTCAGCCCCCAGGCGATATCCTCATTGGAGCCGAAAGCCAACTGTCTGCCGTTGGGGCCCCAAACCGGTTGCTCGTTCAAGCCCTTGCGGAAAGTCATGCGGACAACCGCGTCACTGGCGAGTTCGCGAACCCAGATATCCACGTGGCGACCGTCTTTGTCGGTCTGTTCGAAGGCCACGCGCTTGCCGTCAGGAGCGATTGCCGGATTGGCGTAGAGTCCGGGCTGGCCCAGGGTTCCGAGCTCCTTTCCGCTGCGGTCAAACCAAACCAACTGGGACTTATCCACGCCCTTGCCCGTCTGCACCACGAGCGTCCCCTTGCCGGAGACGGCGAACAAAGCCAGATCGGTCTGCGGGAAATACTGCACGCCGTCGGTGATGGGACGCGGCTGGCCGCTCAACGTGAAGGTGCGTGCATCGAAGGGTTGGGCCATGACGGTATTGTCCTGCCAGTAGAGCAGGTAACCGGGATCGGCATACGCTGGATTGGAACTTGCGCTGAGCAGTTGATGTCTCTCGTTCGAGTCCAGGGAACCGACATAGAGAGTATTTCTTTCAAAGTTTCCGCCAAAGTTCGACGCCAGGTACAGGAAGTGATGCTGGTCCGGCAGAAAAACAGGCCAACGGTGGCTCTGCTCCAGGCGGGAACCGTCCGGCTTGGTCACTTCCTGCGGCGTTCCGCCCGCCGCCTGGATCCGGCTCACTCCTGTAAACGTGTCGGGTGTGAACAGGATGGTGCCTTCGCGGTTCCACGCGCCGCCCCGTCCGTGGGGAGCGTCGCACAGGACCTGCGGGGACCTTCCGGAAAAAGCGTCCACGGTCTTGAGCTTTCCCTCCGAGAAAAATCCCAGGAACCGGCCGTCTGCCGACCAGAAGGGATGAGATGCGTCCTCCGTGCCGGGCAACACTGCTGCCCCGCGCGCGCCCACCTGGTAGGTCCAAAGCATGTACTTGTTGGTCTGCCCGGAAAAAGCCACCAGCGCGACGGTTCTGCCGTCTGGAGAGAGCGCGACATCATTGGCGGCCAACGCCATCGGACTGCTGAAGTACATGGTCGCAAGCGTGCGATGCGCGTTGGTCCACCAGACCGCGCTCCCGGCCACCACCACCAGCGACAGCAGGGCCACAAGCCACCACGCAAGACGGTTCGCGGCTGGGGAGGCAGCGGACCCCTTGCCAGCACCGGATTGGACTCCGGCCTGCGCGATCCACTGCAACTGGGACTTGACGTCGTGCGCGGACTGCAGGCGCTCGTCGGGATCCTTGGCCAGACAGGTCTGGATGATGTGACCGAGGGCGGGCGGCGACTGGGGCTGAATCGCGGCCAGCGGCTTAGGCTCGGCGGCGAGGATCGAGGCGATAGTGCTGGCTGTGGTCTTCCCTTCAAAAGCCCGCTTGCCGGTGACCATCTCGTACAGAACCGCTCCCAGAGAAAAAATGTCGCTGCGCTTGTCCGCTTCCTTGCCTTCGATTTGTTCCGGAGACATGTACTGGATCGTGCCCACGATGGTGCCCTCGGTGGTCAGCGGTTGCGAGACGGTAGCCAGCAACTGCGAAGAGGAACCGCTGCCAAGCGGGGTGACGGGCGCCTTCGCCAGTCCAAAGTCCATCAGTTTGGCGCCGCTTTTGGTCAGCATGATGTTGCCCGGCTTCAGGTCGCGATGCACTACGCCGCTGCGATGCGCTTTCTCCAGCCCTTCGCAAATCTCGGCCCCAACGCGGAGCACCTGGTCAAGCGGCAGGCCGCCCTTGCGCAGGCGTTCACCGAGGGTTTCACCCTCCAAATATTCCATGACGATGTAGCTGGTAGCGCCTTGCTCGCCCACATCGTAAAGATGGCAGATGTTGGGATGACTCAGCGACGAGATGGCCCGGGCTTCCCGGTCGAAGCGCTGCCGAGCCTCGGGGTTTTCAGAAAGATGCGAAGAAAGAATCTTGACGGCAACCGTGCGGTCCAGGCGCGTGTCACGTGCCCGATATACCTCACCCATGCCGCCCGCGCCCAGCGGAGCGACGATTTCGTAAGGACCGAGTTTCGTACCAGAGGTAAGCCCCATGCGTTGGCCGAATTATAGCCTGTGCAGCAAGTTGCACGCAGATGGCAATGATTCTGGCTGTGTTAGTCAGCTACTCGGAGGTTACCGTCCACAACCGGCCGGGGGCAACTTATGGCCCGTCCTGCTTAAGTTAGCGCTTCTGGGGCTCAGCCCCCTTCGGCTGTCGGGTTCGAGCGCAGTTCGACCGGTTTCTGCGCAACCTGCCGCGACTCCTCGAATCTCCTCTCGACAAATCCCCTCCATTCCCGCTTGCATGGGATAATACCTAGGGTTCCTTTTTCCAATCTATGCGTGATCGTTGCCTTGCCTTTTTCTTTTCTTGCCTGCTGACCGTGAGCGCAAGTTCCCAGCAGTCTGGCCAAACGCCGCCGAACTCTGCGTCTCCCACCCAACCACCGATCCCGACGGATCAGTCCACGCCGGCCGGCAAAACCTCGCCCGCGACCGCTGCCGAAAAAGCGGTGGAGGCTGCGAAGAAAGGAGCGAGCACTCCCGACTACGCCCAGGAGTCCTTCGTCATCGAGCAGATGCACTCCTACTACCGCTTCGAAGCCGATGGCACCGGACGAAAAGAAGCCAAGGCCCGCATTCGCGTGCAAAGCGAAGCCGGGGTGCAGCAGTGGGGACAGTTGCAGGACGGCTACAACTCCGCCAACGAGCGCGTCGAGATTCCCTACGTACGTGTGCTCAAAGAGGACGGCAGCGTGGTCAAGGCCGGCGACGATGCCGTGCAGGACCTGAGTGCTCCCATCGAGCGCGAAGCTCCCGTCTACACCGATTATCGTCAAAAGCACATCACCGTCCCCGGCCTGCGCCCCGGCGAGGTTCTGGAATATGACATGGTCACGGTGGTTCATACTCCGTTGGCTGCCGGACAGTTCTGGGTCGATTACGAATTCGACCAGAGCAATATCTCCCTCGACGAAACCCTTGACGTGGATGTCCCCGCTGGCCGCAACCTCAAACTGAAATGCAAGCCTGGGATGGAACCGAAGATCACCGAAGAAAACGGCCGCCGCATCTATCACTGGTCCAGTTCCCATCTGGAGCGCGAAGATGACGCGGCCAAGGCCAAGGAACTGGACAAGAAGAAAAAGAAACATCGTCCCGAGGATGACCGGCCCGATATCCAGTTAACCACCTTCGAAACCTGGGAGCAGATTGGCCGCTGGTACGCCGGCCTCGAAAAGGACCGCCGCGCCCCCTCGCCCGAAGTTCGCGCCAAGGCGCAAGAGTTGACCAAGGGCCTGAACACCGATCTGGAGAAAACCGAAGCGCTTTACGATTTCGTGGCGAAAAACTTTCGCTATGTCAGTCTTTCCCTCGGAGTCGGCCGCTATCAGCCGCACGCCGCCTCTGACGTGCTGCATGACCAGTATGGCGATTGCAAAGACAAACACACCCTGCTCGCCTCTTTGCTCGAAGCCGAAGGCCTGCACGCCTGGTCCGTGCTGATCAATTCCAGCCACAAACTCGATCCCGACGTGCCTTCGCCCTCGCAGTTCGACCACGTCATCACCATGCTTCCGTTGGCTAAAGAACAAGTATGGATGGATACCACCAGCGAAGTTGCTCCCTTTCGCCTGCTGGCTTACACCCTGCGCAAAAAGCAGGCGCTCGTGATTCCTCCGGCCGAGCCGCCCTCCGCCGTCGCGCCTCATCTCCTTGAGACCCCGGCCGACACTCCCATGCCCGACTCTGAAGTCTCCGAGATTACCGGAAAGATCAACGACATCGGCAAGCTCGAGGCCCACGTGCACTACGAGTTTCGCGGTGACGAAGAACTGCTGCTCCGCTCCGTGTTCCGGCGCGTGCCCCAGGCCAACTGGCAACGCGTAGTCGAAAACGTGAACTCCGGTCTGGGCGGAGACATTACCAACCTCAAGGTCAGCGATCCGGCGGCGACCCGCGAGCCGTTCACCATGTCCTACGACGTTTCCAAGGTGAACTTCCTCGACTGGTCCAAAAAGAAGACAGAAATTGTTTTGCCCCTGGTGCAGTTCAATTTGCCCGACGTCAATGGCGATGACGCCGATGCCGACGCCGAACCCCTGAAACTGGGACCGAAAGCCGAGTACTCCTACTCGATCAAACTTGAATTGCCCGCCAAGTACACCGCGCACGCGCCCCTGGCGTTCTCGCTGAAACGCGACTACGCGGAATACCAGGCGACTTACAAGATTGAGGGTGGCGTCTTCACCGCGGGTCGCAAGCTGACCTTGCGCCAGGATGAACTTCCAGTCTCCCGTGCCTCGGATTATGAATCGTTCCGTCGCGCCGTGGGCGCCGATCTGGCGCAGCAGCTGTCGGTCGAAAGCTCCATGGCCGGGTCTCCGGTTCCTTCCGCCGACATGAAGGTCGACGATCTGGTCGACAGCGCCCGCGCGGCCGCCGACGGCGGCAACTTGCCGGTTGCCATTGCCCTCTTGAAACGGGCAACGGAACTTGATCCCAAGAACAAAGTCGCCTGGAACGTCCTGGGTCAGATCTATTCCGCTCTGCGCGAGAATGATCAGGCGATCGCCGCTTTCCAGAAGCAGCTCGAAGTCAATCCCTACGACCAGTACGCCTACAACAACCTTGGCCGTGTCTACTGGAACGACCGCAAATACGACGAGGCCGTCAAGGCGTTCAATAAACAGCTGGAGAATAATCCGCTCGACCAGTTCGCCCACTATAGCTTGGGCGCAATGTACTCCGAGTGGCATAAATACGATCTGGCTGTCGTGGAACTGGAGAAGGCCGCAGCGCTGATTCCTGATACTGCTCCGGAGGCCGGCTCGTTACAGGTGAGCCTGGGCGACGCCTACCTCAATCTTGGGCAGGACGACAAAGCCCTGGCCGCCTTCGATCATGCCGTCGAACTTTCGGCCACGCCGCTGGTGTGGAATAACATCGCCTACCAGCTCTCGCTGAAAGACTCGCATCTCGACCGCGCTCAGCAGTATGCCGAGTCCGCCGTGTCCGCTACTGCCGCTGCTCTGCGCAACGTTTCGCTCGACCGCCTTTCCAATAAAGAGTTGCCCCTGGTTTCATCGCTGGTCGCGTATTGGGACACGCTGGGCTGGGTCCACTTTGGGGAAGGCGATCTCAACAAAGCTGAAAAATATGTCGCGGCCGCGTGGGAACTTGGTCACCACGGCGAAGTGGGCGACCATCTGGGTCAGATCTACCAGAAGCGTGGCGACAAAGATCGCGCTCTCCGCACTTATGCGCTCTCCATGAATGGCCTGCGTCCCACGCCGGAGACGCGCGGACGTCTGGCCTCGCTTGCTGGCGGAGACGCCAAGGCCGACGCCGTCGTGGCGCGCTACAAAGACGAACTGCAACACCTCAGCACCATCGACCTGGGCAAGGCCACGCAAACCGGCAACGCCGATTTCTTCATTCTCTTGAGTGGCGGCGGTGGCTCAGCGACGAAAGTCGACGCGGTAAAGTTTGTCAGCGGCGACGAAAAGCTGAAGTCGTTCGCCGAAGCGCTCAAAACCGCCGACTACCATCTCACTTTTCCCGACGACACCCCGGTAAAGGTCTTCCGCCGCGGAACCCTCTCCTGTTCCATGACCTCGGGCAAATGCGAATTCGTGCTGACCCTGCCGGATGATGTCAGAACCGTGGACTAAGACGCGCCGATGCAGAAGAGCATGGCGGTGTCTTCCCATTCGGAGTGTATAAAATTGAACAGCCATTGAAACGGGCAAGATGTATTCTCGCTTTGTTCCTGAACCGGAATGCGGTCATGGGCTAGCGCCGGGGAAACCCGACATTCGGACCCTCACGACCGCTTCACTCCTTAAAAGCCGAACTCCCACGAGTTCGGTTTTTTTCATACTCGCTGTGAAAACGATGCCCCTACCGCTTTAGAGATTGCGAAAAACTACAAATGCATGCACTTCTGTGGAAGAGCGGCCCTTCGAGGGCCGCGTAAGGCATGTGGAATTAGTGAGGGCTTCACAGAGTGCTGAAAAACTCAAGATTCGTATCAGGGCACCGCTTTAGCGATGCCGTAAGTGCAGCAGAATCAATTCCGGCTTCAGCCGCTGCGCGCTACCAAGTAGCCCGAGAGTGCGTTTTTCAGCACTCTGTTCAGCCCCTGTGGTCGCTTGTTCGCAGATGGTCACGTTTTTCCACAACCCCTTTGCCCACACCATCCCATCCCGCCAACAGCGGCTCACAATATTGAGCCTCGTTAACCTTGAGCACTTTCCACACTTAGGTTCGCACCCGCTGTGAATAGTCGAACAGAGTGCGCGATTTTGATCATCTTTTTGCGCACGCTTACTCCATGATCGAAACAGCCAGGATCCCAACCGCTCAGGAACTGGAATTTCCAGCGGTTTGCAAACGTCCGTCTCAGGGAGCGAATCTCAAAATGCCTAGCCCATTCAAAACGCCCCGTGCACTTGCGCCGTCCTTAGCTGAGGGACTCTTGCGCGCCTCTGCAGCGGTCATCCTGACTGTCGTTCTGCTCGCGCCGAACGCGCTCCCGCAATCGGATTCTGACAGGCTCGGAATGTCGGCTAATGAATTGGTGCGGAAGGTGATCACCAACGAACTTAAGATTCAAGGTGAGGTTCAACCGCACTGGATGTACCGCCTCGAAAAAGAGGAATCCGGGAAAAAACAGGCCCAGGAAATCCTCGAGACCAACCATGGCTCTCTCAGTCGACTCCTCTCCATTGGTGGCCACCCCCTGGATGCGAAACAGCAGCAGAAAGAGAACCTGCGCATGCAGAGCCTGGTGTGTCATCCGGACGAGCAACGGAAACTGCAGCAGGCAAGCATCAAGAAGGTCGAGCAAGGCGCGCGATTGTTCCGAATGCTCCCGGATGTATTTCTGTTCAGCTATGTGGGTCGTCAGGGAGACCTTGTAACGCTAGCTTTCAAGCCCAATCCAAAGTTCCAGCCCGCGTCCCTTGAAGCCCGGGTCTTCCACGGCATGCAAGGCGAGGTGACGGTCGATACCAGGCAACAGAGACTGGCGGCCATCAATGGCCATCTTGCGGAGGATGTGAAGTTCGGTGGCGGACTCTTAGGACACCTGGACAAAGGGAGCAAGTTTGAGGTTCGGCAGGCAGAGGTTTCACTCGGACACTGGGAGATGATTGTCCTGACTGTTGACATGAAAGGGAAGGCTCTCCTCTTCAAGACAATCGGCGTGTACGAAACTGAGAGTCATAGCGATTTCCAACGAGTGCCCGATGCGCTCACGCTGGCCGAGGCGGCTGGCATCCTCAATCAACAGATCGTTGTAGCGGATAATCGCTAACGCATCCCCAAAACAAGCGCTGCTAGCGAAGCCCGCCGCCCCGGCCTTTACCACTCTTCAACAATCCGAAGGAAAGCGCGGAATCAAGCCTCCCACGTTGGAGCAATGAAAATTCTTTCACACTACCCCAGCCCGCCGAACGATGGTATATTCGCTGCCGCTTTTGCACCCGGAAGGAGATTCCCGATGTCGGCGCAGATCCTCAGCAGTTTGCGGAAAAACTACAAATGCGTGCACTACCGTGGAAGAGCGGCCCTTTGTGGAAGAGCGGCCCTTCCAGGGCCGCGTAAGGCAAGCGGAAGCAGTGTGGGCTTCAGCCCCTGTGGTCGCTGGTTCGTAGATGGGCACGTTTTTCCGCAACCTCTTAGATCTGTTTCCTGTTTCTTCCTTTTCTTCGTGCTCTGCGTGTCCCTCGCCGTCGCCCAGGGAACCTATACTCAGATTGACTTCCCATCGGCCATGATGACGCAAGCCAATGGCATCAACCGGGCTGGCGAAATCGTGGGTAGCTATGTCGACAACCTCGGCGGGCACGGATTTCTTCTCCACAATGGCACCTACACCACAGTCGATTATCCCGGCGCCCAGTACTCCTATGCCCAGGGCATCAACGATAAAGGTCAGATCGTCGGTCTGGCTGAACCGGTCGGATACCTGTTGGATGTGAAAACCCAATCGTTCACACCCATTCAATATCCGGGCGCGGCCTTCACTTACCCGCTGGCCATTAACAACGCGGGTGCGATCGCAGGTTATTTCCAGCGAACCGATCTGAACTACGAAGGTTTTAAACTGGTAAATCTCGACTACCTGGAAATCGTTCCGCCCGGCTCAATCGCTACCTTTGCGACTGGACTCAGTTCGACCGGCAGACTTGTTGGCTATGCCGATATCGACAACCGCTACTCGAATTTCTCATTTCGGCACTACAAATATGGCGTGATCACTTTACCCGGCGCGACCTCTCCTTTCGTGCTCGGAACCAATCCTGCCGGAACCGCCCTCGTGGGCTACTACGAGCCATTCTCGGGAGTCACGGGCTTCGTTTACCAGAATAAGGTTTTCCATGCGCTGTCATTTCCAGGGTCGATCAGCACCATTGCTTCAGGTATCAATGCGAAGGGGACGTGGTGGGCTATTTCATCGATAGCAGCTACGGGACCCATGGTTTCCTGTGGACACCTCCGAAGCAATAGCCGGAGCAGCCCCAGTCCAGATAGTGTTCCGAGCGGTGAACTCTCACCGGGCTTTGGAAGGACGGGCGAAATCCGGTGGGTCGCCAGGCCGCGGCTGAAACCGACTGGAAACTACGGGCCCAAGTATTGAGTTATTCCCGTTCTCGCGGAGTCTTCGCGGGCCTACCTTGGAGCACGGGACCATCAAACAGGATAAGGACAGCACGCGCGCGTTCTACGGACACATGGTGCGTTTCAAGACTTCACTCACGGGTGCAATCGATGCTCCCTCCACCACTTACCCATTCCTTGATCCTTTAGCCACGTGGGCCCGCGCTGCGGCGGACAAATAGGTCGCTACTCACGTCTCGTTTCGACCGAGGCGATAGCATCTTTTTTCCGCTTTGTGACTTGGCGTCTACTCTCAGCACGCCGACTCCGGTTCAATGAGCTTTATCGCGATGTTTCGACAGCTAGGCGCAAGGTGCTATGCAGTCCACCTTGAAGAGGCCGCTTTCAGACCTCCCACTGCTGAATCTGAGTTCATAGTAGCAATCAGTTTGAAGCCCGTTCCCGGAGGTGTCTTCAAGATGGTCGAACACGACGTTGCCGGACAAAGCCTGTTCGCATGACTCCTTCGGATTCGGGCATCTGAAGGCCCAGTTTTGAGCGCCAATACTGATGCTTTCATGAACTGGTATGGGCTGCTCTCTGATGTCCAATTCCAGATAAGGTTGCGAGACTTTCCCTTCGCAGCGTTTGTATTGTTTCAAGAAGAGTTGAACCCCCGGCCCCTTATCGCCTTGTAGGCAAGTCGTGGTTCCGTACGGATAAGCATTCGCATTTACAGGCCGCTTCTGGTCCCTTGCGGACGAGACGAGGGCAACTGCAATGAAGCAGGATGCGACAGTGGACAGAATCGAATGTGTCCGCACCGGGCCTCCTAGAGGTGAACCTATTACGCTCATTCTAGGCGGGATTCTTGCCGACGTTCAAATGGGCTAGTGTATCCGTGCCAGAATTGTTGGCGTACCGCCATTTCACAAAGCTTGCGCGGCCTGTCCGCCCCTCAGCTGGGGTTTTGAGCGTAATAGGGATGTTACGACAACTGACAGGCGAAGCGGCCCTCTCTGCCGCCGTCCAACGCCAGTCGTTGCGCGACAGGATTAATCACGAGTCAAAGTGTCACAGCGGCTTTTTGCTTTCTGGAGTGGCGATATACTTGCACGTTCCGAAAGGCGAAGGTTATGAAGTCGTTACTCCGCCACTTGCCGCTTCGCCGTCGTGTAGCCGTCCTGCTGTTTGGGACAGTCTCGATCAGTCTCGCTTCCGCTTGTCACAAGACTGACGCGGACGTCGCCGAAATTCTTCGAGCGGCTGGCAACGGCGATTTGGCGAACGCCCGGCGGTTGCTCAACCACAATCCGAACCTGGCATTCAGTAAGAACGGGGAAGGCTTCACCGCTCTCCATTACGCAGCGTCTTATGGCTACATAGAAATCGCAGCGTTGCTGCTAGCCAAGAACGCCGATGTGAATGCGAAGACCGGCAAAGGCGATACGCCGTTGCACTATGCTGCATCGTATGGCCACAAGGACATTGCGGAGTTGCTCCTGTCGAATAAAGCCAACGCAGATGCCCAAGACGGAATCGGACGCACGCCCCTGTATGACGCTGCGGGGGGCGGTCGGATCGAAGAAGTCGGGATGCTCCTTGCCGCCAAGGCCGACGTGAACGCGAGAACTCTTCGCGGTTATACCGCACTGAGCGCGGCAGCCTCCTACGGTCGTGAGGATGTCGTCCGTTTGCTGATCGACAACGGGGCCAACGTTAACGCCGCAGACCTCGACGGCGGCACGCCCCTGCACTGGGCGCGGATAAGGGGATACGAGCGCATCGGGGACTTATTGCGCCAGCACGGTGCCTTAGAACTACCGCATGCGAAGTCAGAGTGGCCATCCCCTTGATCTTCGAGGTACGACGGCAAATTCAATTGACGTAATCAGATTTATCAACAGTTACTGCGCCTGCGCCGTGTTTCGGTTTCTAATGTGCGGTTTTGGACTTCGTTCCCTTGACGGTAAAACCCGTCCAGCGAACTCCGTCCTGCTCGCATTCCTCTGTTCCCGAGAGGGCCATCCCATCAGTGGTGAAGTGCCAAGTATTACGGCAGGTTGAGATCTTCCCGTCTGGGCCGGTGGCTGTTATGTTCTCAACCTGTGTTTCTTTATCAAACGTTACCGTCATGGTCCAGGTCGTGCCATCGTTCTCGAAGCCAGAAATGGTATGGATCTTCTTGATGGGATCGTAGGAGCCGATTTCTAACCATTTCGCTTCCTGGCCGTTGCCCTTCCAAGTGGAATCCCACTGCAGGAAAAAACCACCTAGTATCCAGTGGCAGTGCGTGCGCCACTCCACCTTGTACTCAGGCCCCGTTGGAGCGTCCTTCGCTGTTCCGGATGAAACCCAGTCGCCGACCGAGCTGTCCCACAGCCTAAGTTCCGGTGCGGGCTTTGGCTCTGCCGATTGCGCTTGAGCGGCGACTACCCACATCAGGAGCATGATGCTGACTGCTGTAAGAATGCGTTGCATGACAGCCTCCTTGATTGACCGTTTTCTGCTACTTTTTCGAGGGCGGCGTGACCTTGGTCCATTTCTCCTCATCGAATGGCAGCCAGGTTTTGTCGTCGGGAGAGACCTCGATCTTGTCCAAGCGGCTCATCCCGTCTGCGGCCGGTGTGAGCGTGAACCTCATCGAATACTGCGTGTCACCGAGCGAAATCTTCTTTGCGCTTGTGTAACTCCAGATATTGCCGTTGCAGGTGACTGTTCCCGTCATGATTCCCCCGTCGCTTGAATAGCCCGTGGTGGGGTAGATCTTGTTTGCCGGGTCGTATCCGAGCACCCAGAGAGACTGCTGCGAAGATTCCTTCCAGATGTCCCGGACCTGCAAGAAGTGTCCTCCGAGAATCATCTGGCCGGTTTCTTCAACGACGGCCTTGCTGCCAGGTCCCCACGGGCCGGGCTTGAATTCCACGTCTCCCGTCCAATGGCCTACGAACACGTGCAGCTTCTGAAGATCGGGATCGGGCTTAGGGTTGGCGGTTTGAGCTTGGGCGGCGATGATGAAACACATTGCGACCAGCGATGACAAAATTGCGATTGTCTTCATGAGGTTGTCCATTCCGTTACTTACTCGCCTGCTTTTTCGGGGCGGGTTTTACCTTGGTGAATGTTCCTTCAAAGAAAGGCACCCACGTCTTGCCGTCCTCGGAGAATTCGCCTTTCGCCGTGCCGCTCATCAGGTCAGCAGATAACTCGAACGGCTCCCGAAACTGGTACGGTTTTCCTGCGATAACAAAGGTTCCGACCCACACGGGGTTCTTGCCTGAGAAGACAATGTTTCCCGAGAGCCTGCTTCCGTCGTCGCCGGCGGCGCTGTCCACGATCTTCTTGGTGACAGCGTCGAATTCGTCGATTTCGAGGTAGTGGACTACCCCCTCAGCACTCTTCTCCGTGCAATGACCCTGAAGGACAAAGCCACTGAGCAAGAACTCATACGTCCACTCGCCTTTGATCTTCACGGCTGGCCCCCAGGGCCCGGCCTTGTATTCGCCGTCTTCGACCCAGCGTCCGACCACGACCTGTAGCTTCTTGAATTCGGGATCGGGCGGGGGCGCGGGCGCTTGGGATTGCGCTAGGGGGACGAAGCAAATGACCAGAACAGCAAACAGAAGACTGATTCGTTGCATGACAGCCTCCTCGACTGAGACGTTGTTTTGAAAACAGAAACGCCGGGACCGGCGAGAGAAATAACCCCCGCATTCTCGGCTCAGCATCAGGCAATGTCTGTGATGTTGGTCACGTCCGGCAGTCGGTCAGGCCGAAGCTAAAAGTCAACCGAAGCAATCAGGCCACAGCGCAAATCATCACCCTGCAACCCCAGCCCAGCTCACGATACCCCGCACCGCCGCTTGTGCCACGCCGTCGCCTGCTCGTAGGCGTGCGCTAACCGCAAGACCAAATCCTCTCGCCAGTGTGGCCCTGCGATCTGCAGGCCGATGGGCAGCCCGCTCTGCGTGAACCCGCACGGCACCGAAATCGCGGGCAGTCCCCACACATTGAACGGCCGCGTGTTGCGCAACAATCTGAGTTCCGCGGGACGCAGCGCACCCGGATTGGCTTTCAGGTCAGCAATCGCCGGGGCGGGAACAGGCGTCGCTGGTGTCACGAGTACGTCCACTTCAGCAAAGATCGCGCGCGCTCTCCGGCGAGCTTCCTCCAACTCGCGCCGCCGCCGGATGTACTCCCCCGCGGAAACATTCTCTCCCGACCGGATGCGCCGCAAGGTTTCAGGCAGGTACAACTCGGGACACTTCGCAACATTCTCCACGTGATACGCGTACGACTCGGCCGCCTGCAGCGTGCGGTCGGTGGGCACATCGAGCCGCACCTCTCTGATCTCCGCACCCAGGCTTTGAATTCCGCGCAGGGCGTGTTCCATCGCGGAAGCCACTTCCGCATCGAGATCCTCGAAGAAATCGCCGCGCGGCACGCCCACCCGCATCGCCTTCGCATCCTCGCGCAGCGCGGAAACATAATCCGCCACCGGAACCTCCGCCGTGGTGATGTCGGCCGCGTCGTATCCCGCAATTGCCTGCAGCACCATGGCCGCGTCCGCCACCGTCGCCGCCAGAGGGCCCACGTGATCCAGCGACGCCGACAGCGGAATCACTCCCCGGCTCGACACCCGTCCATACGTCGGCTTAATCCCCACGCAGCCGCACAGCGCCGCCGGTTCGCGAATCGAGCCTGCGGTATCGGTGCCAATCGCAGCATAAGCAAGTCCCGCCACCACCGCCGCAGCCGACCCTCCCGACGATCCCCCGGCGATCCGCCCGAGGTCCCAGGGATTGTGAACATCCCCGAAGTAGCTGACCACCGAACTTCCACCGTACGCGAACTCATGCAGATTGTTCTTCCCCACGATGACCGCGCCCGCCTGCCGCAACCGGCGCACCACTTCCGCATCCTGGTTCGGAACCCGGTCCTTATATAGAGCGCTGCCCGCGGTCGTACGCACGCCCGCCGTATCGATCAGATCCTTCAGCGCCACCGGGACGCCATGCAGCGCCCCGCGCCACTCCCCGCGCAAAATCTCCGCTTCAGCCTTGCGCGCCTCCGCCAGTGCACTCTCGGCCATCACCGTAATGAACGCGTTCAGCGCCGGGTTCAGCTTCTCGATGCGCCCCAGGCAAGCCCGAGTAATCTCAACCGGAGAAATCTCCCTGCGTTTTAAGCGTGGAGCCAACTCAGAAATTGAAATAAAGTCGGTCATAGAAGCGAGCCCATTGTAAAGGCAAAGCGAATTCCTCTGTGTCCTCAGTGTCCTCTGTGGTTCTCGGTTTTTCCTTCGTGAGCCTTAGTGTCCTTCGTGGTTTCCGCCTTTGCTCTTTCCGCCGACCCCAAAAGTCCTATAATCATCTCAGCCGGTTTTACTGGGGGCCATAGAAAATCATGTCCGAAATGACGATCGCGCCCGTTGCGACGCACGGTTTCTTTGTGGATGGCCAGTGGCGGGAGGACGGCGATGTCGTCGAGATCCACGCCCCCTATGATGGCAGCCTGATCGCCCGTGTCGTGCAAGGCCGCCGCGAGCATGCCGAGGCCGCCATTGCCGCCTCCGTCAAGGCTTTCGGCACCACCCGCCGCCTGCCCGCGTTCGAGCGCCAGCGCGTCCTCCGCCAGATCGCAGCCTTCATGACGCAGCGCAAGGAAGAATTCGCCCGCACCCTCGCGCAGGAAGCGGGCAAGCCCATCAAGGCCGCCCGTACCGAGGTCGAGCGCGCCATCTTCACCTTCAACGTCGCCGCCGAAGAGAGCACCCGCATCTACGGTGAATATCTCCCTCTCGACTGGCAGGAATCCACCGCCGGACGCTGGGGCATCGTGCGCCGTTTCCCTCTCGGCCCCATCGCCGGCATCACGCCGTTCAATTTCCCCATCAACCTCGTGGCCCACAAAGTTGCCCCGGCCATCGCCGCCGGATGTTCCATGGTGCTGAAGCCCGCGCCCCAAACGCCGCTCTGCTCGCTGCTTCTCGCCGAATGCGTGCAGCAGGCGGGATGGCCTGACGGCGGGCTCAACGTGCTCCCCCTCTCCAACGATGATGCCGGCCTTCTGGTCACCGACGACCGCATCAAGCTGATCAGTTTCACCGGCAGCGTGCCCGTCGGCTGGGACATCAAGCGCCGCGCCGGTAAAAAGAAAGTTGTCCTCGAACTGGGCGGTAACGCTGCCGTCATCGTCCACAGCGACGCTGACCTCGAATACGCCGCCGAGCGCTGCGTCACCGGCGGATTCGCGTATGCCGGCCAGACCTGCATTTCCGTGCAGCGCATTCTTGTCGAGCATTCTGTCTACGGAAAGTTCACCGACCTTTTCGTCGCCGGCGTGAAGAAATTGAAGACGGGCGATCCGCTCGACGAATCCACCGACGTTGGCCCGCTCATCCGCAACAGCGATGCGGTGCGCACTCAAGCCGTGGGTGGAAGATGCGCTCAGCGCCGGCGCCCGCTTGCTGTGCGGTGGCGGACGGAAGGGACAGGTTGTCGAGCCCACTGTTCTGACCGGCACCAAGCCCGACATGAAAGTGAACTGCCAGGAAATTTTCGGCCCCGTCGTGACGGTGGAACCGTACAAGGATTTCGATCAGGCCCTGCGCCAGGCCAACAATTCCCCCTATGGCATGCAGGCCGGCGTCTTCACCCGCGACGCGAAGTTGCTCTTCCAGGCTTTCGAAGAACTCGAAGTCGGTGGCGTAATCGCCGGCGACGTCCCTTCCTTCCGCATCGATCAAATGCCCTACGGCGGCGTTAAAGACTCGGGCCTCGGCCGCGAAGGGCTGCGCTACGCCATCGAAGAAATGACCGAGCCCAAATTGATGGTCATGAATCTGCGGTAAGCCGTAACCGTTTCCGATTTCCTCCGTGCCTCTTCGTGTCTCGATTTCCTTCGTGAACCTTCGTGTCCTTAGTGGTTGATGATTTTTCTTTTCCACCCGTTGAAAAACTCAACATTTCTTGAGTAACGTTTCAATTGAAACTTTTTTCTTCTCGGAATCCCAAAACACGCGACAAACTCCGTCGAAATATTTATAATTTCCAGTTTCACAACCAACTCAGAAAACCAGTGGGTGGTTTTCACTATCGCTGTACGAAATCAGTGCCAGATATAACAGCGGACGATCCGCCGGGTCTCTCAATCCAGATTTCATAAGGCAATGCCACAGATTTTTCATCGCAGTACGAATACTCTGTCCCGGGTCACCATGTTTGGCGCGGTTTTTGTTGTGGCCGCGCTGGGCTGGGTGGCGATGGAGATTCAGCGTTCGCCCTACATCACGTACGCTGGCGTGCGCAAGCCGCAGCCCGTCCCGTTCAGCCACCAGCACCACGTCACCGGCCTGGGCATCGACTGCCGCTACTGCCACACTTCCGCCGAGACCTCGAGCTTTGCCGGCATTCCTCCGACCAAAACGTGCATGAACTGCCACTCGCAGATCTGGACCAACGCCCAACTCCTCGAACCGGTTCGCGCCAGCTACAAATCCGGCGAATCGCTGCAGTGGACCCGCGTCAACCAGCTCCCCGACTTCGTCTATTTCAATCACAGCATTCACATTAATAAAGGAGTCGGCTGCAACACCTGCCACGGTCCGGTCGACCAGATGCCGCTGATGTACCAGCAGGAAAGTTTGCAGATGGAGTGGTGCCTGGCCTGCCATCGCGCTCCGGAGAACAACCTGCGCCCGCGCAGCGAAGTCTTCAACATGCGCTACCAGCAGCCCACAAGTGCGAATCCGGTGGTGGTCGACGGCCAAAGCTACACCGATCAACTCGACCTCGGCGCCGCCCTGGTCAAGAAATACAACGTGCGCAGTGTCAAAGACATCACGACCTGCAGCACCTGCCACAGATAGAGTTTTGTGGACAAGGTTTTGTGGAAGAGCCCAGAGTTTGTGGAAGAGGGCGGAGTTTGTGGAAGAGCCCGGCTTTAGCCGGGCGTTGGAAACGAATTAAAGATGGGGCTTTAGCCCCTGAGGTAAGTAACAACCACGAACCAGCCCCGAAGGGGCGAAAGAAACGTAATCCGTAACTGATGACGAACGACGACAAAAATCCCGGCGGCCTGATCCAGATCAAAAGACGCGAAGACGTCTGTCCTTCGAAGACGCTGGACCTGAGCCTAGTCCGCGAACGCATTGACGCCGCCACGGCCCATGACGACGCCGAAAAAACCGGCCCCGAATACTGGCGCTCGCTCGAGGAACTCGCCGGCTCCGAAGAATTCAAGCAAGCCCTGCACCGCGAATTCCCCAAAGGCGCCTCCGAATGGGTTGACTCCGTCTCGCGCCGCGGATTCCTTAAGGTCATGGGCGCCTCGCTCGGCCTCGCCGGCATGACCGGATGCGTCCGCCTCCCGCTCGAGCCCATCGTCCCCTACGTGCGCCAGCCGGAAAGCGTCATCCCCGGCCGCCC